>DATMMF010000011.1:0-118830 GCA_035569835.1 Solirubrobacteraceae bacterium | reverse complement strand
CTGCTGCTGCCGCCGCCCCCGCACGCTGCGACGATCAGGCTGAGCGCTGCGAGCAGGCCGACCACCGTGACCCGCCAAACATTGGCGCGCTTCATCTCTTGCCTCCAAATCGAGTCTGAACAAGTCCGTTAGGCGTTATTCGATCGACACACCCTCGCGCGTGCACGGCTGCAACTCCATACCACTGCGCCCGAGGCAGCAGTACGCGCTACCCGAGTTGGGGGTCGGGCCAGCCCTACCTTTCAACCCAGAGCGGGCGCCTCGACGGTCGAGCCAAAAAATGCCCCTCGCGACGAGGAGGAGAAGTCCGGCCGGGGGGTCGGACGAGTCCTGCTTTCGGGCGCGAGCAGGCACCTTGCCGACGCTTCGATGACACGAGCAGCCGCGAAATGTGCCGGGACTTTCGGACACGCTCGGGACCCGCTTACTATTCGTAAGTAGGCCCCAGTCGCGATACCCACACGTGTGGTGGGCTCTGTGAAGGCGACGACCGGAATCGAACCGGTGTAGACGGCTTTGCAGGCCGCTGCGTAGCCACTCCGCCACGTCGCCTTGAAACCGCCCCAAGGGTATCGGTCTCGAACGGGGCAGCCCGCGAAGCAACGGCCGCCGAGCGGACCCGCGATCTCGTCAAGCTTCAGCTCTCCGGCGCCGAAGAGAACCTGGATGAGCGGCGCGCCAACGGTAGGGATCGTTCACTTCCCCTCGAGCGGGCACATTCGCCCGATCCAGCCGCTCGTCGCCGCTCTGGAGAGCGAGGGGCTGCGCGTCGTGCAGTGGGTGCCGGCAGACTGGCAGGACGCCGGCGAGCTCGCGGGCGCCGAGCTCCGGTCGTTCCCCGACCTGAGCGGCCTGCGCTGGCCCCACAAGCCCTCGCCCCTTCGCATCCTGGCGTTCCTGGCCGACACGGCCGAGCGGCTGGCGCCTTGGATGACCAAGGAGCTCGCGGACGCCGGCGTGGATGCCGTCGTGCGCGATTCTTTCGCCGGGTACGGGCACTACGCGGCGCGCGCGAACGGCCTGAATCAGTTCGTGATCCCGGCGGCGATGGCCTTCCACCGCGGGATCTGGCCGCGGGCGCACGGTCTCTCGGCACGCGGTCTCCGCGGCGATATCGGGGACGCCCTGGCGCTGCGTGCCAGCTCGCGCCGCCTGCGGCGGCGCTACGGCGAGCCGCTCGGCGATCCGCTGCGGGTCTTCTGCGGACGCTTTGGGTCGCCGACGTTCGTGATGACCGTGCCGTCGCTGCAGACGGAACCCGAGCGCCTGCACGGGGAGGAGATCCACTATGTCGGCGCGCTGCGCGCGCTCGGGCCGGACGGGGCGAGCGAGGAGCCGGCGCTTGCCGGGCTCGCGGAGGGGGAGCAGGTCGTCTACGTGTCGTGGGGCACCGTCTTCGAGCAGAAACCCGAGGCCTTCCTCGCGGCGGCGCGGGCACTCGCGGCGCCGGGGCGCCGCGTGATCCTCTCGATCGGCCGGGTCGACGCGGCGCTGCTCGGGGCGCTGCCGGAGGGTGTCATCGCGCAGTCCCACGTCGACCAGATCGCGGTGCTGCGGCGCGCCGACCTGTTCGTGACCCACGGCGGCTTCAACAGCATGCAGGAGGGGCTCGCCGCGGGGGTGCCGCTGCTGCTGTTCCCGCAGATGTTCGAGCAGGCTGTGAACGCGGACCAGGTCGCCGCACTGGGGGCGGGCGTGCGACTGCGCTCGTTCTCCGAGCGGGCGCTCGCCGGCGCGGCTCGCTCGATGCTCGCCGATCCGTCCTACCGGTTGGAGGCGGAGCGGCTCGCCCTGGAACTGAAGGCCGGCAACCGCGGCGACGCGGCGGTCCAGCTCGTCGCCAGGGCCGCACGGCAGAAGGCCGGCGCGGACCGCCAAGCGGTCTGACGACCGGCGGTTCTGGAGCGCCGGCGACGTCCGCCGGTGTCGCCGCGATTGACACCGCCGGGGTGCGTGTATAAGTTCCACCGGACGGGGGCTGGCCTGGAGGGGCTGCGGCTGCTGTCGCGGAGCGGCCGCCCGAAGGTCGTTGCCGCTGTTCACGACCCTGGAGGGGGTCGACGCCCGGGTGGATGCCCGGTCGCAACGACAAGGAATGGAGTCAGATATGGATGCAAGGCCCCGGAGGGCAATCGGCGCTGCTGCAGCGCTGCTGGCCGTCTCGGCTTTCATGGCGATCGGTGCAGCAACGGCCGGCGCTGAAGTCGTCTACAACAACGTCCCAAGCCCGCTGCCCGGCAACTTCGCCTCGATCGGGTTGGCAGCGACGTCGTCGACCGAATTCGGCGGCGAGATCGAACTGGCGGGCACAGCCCGCTCTCAGCCGACGATCACTGTCGTCATGAGCAGTTGGGCCTGTCAGAGCGGCGGCTGGAACACCAGCAACTGCATGACGCCGAAGCCCAACAGGACGTTCAAGGTGCCCGTGACGATCCGCGTCTACAACGTCGGCGAACTCGAAGAAGGCCCGATCGCCGAAAGGACCAAGACGTTCAAGATGAAATACCGCCCCTCGGAAGACGCCGTGCACTGCACGCCGGGGCACTGGTACGACGCGACCACCGCGGAATGCTTCCACGGGCTCGCGTTCCCGATCGCGATCACGCTGACGAAACTCAAGAAAATGCCGAAGCGCTCGGTCATCACCGTCGCGTACCCGCACTCGAGCGGGCCGGCGGAGTCGCTGAACGTCTCGACCAGCGAACCGCCTGAAAACACGCTTTCGGTCGGTGCTCAGCCGGTCGAAGAATGGTTCGCTAACTCGACCTCGCCCGAAATGTACTGCCCGGGTGCCACAGACGTGGGCAAACTCGGGCCCGAGCAAGGCGTCGGGTGCCAGGAAAGCATCAACTACCAGCCGGTGTTCGCCGTCAGCGCCAACTAGCGCGCAAAGCGATTACCGCAGCGGCAAAGAAGGCCTCGTCCCGAGTTTCGGGGGCGGGGCCTTCCGCCGTTGTGCGCGCCTGCCGTCGGCGCCGACCGCAACCCGGCCGCGTATACGGTGTCTATAGCGGAGACGGAAGCCCGGCGAGCCTCGGCCCGGCGCCCCGAGCCGGGTACGTCCCGGCGCTGTCTCGACCCCCGACGAGCAACGGAGGAAGATGTCGATGCACCGAAAGGTCCGCCTTGTGCTGCTCGGAGCGGCGCTCCTCGTGCTGCTGGCAGCGCCCACGGCCGGTGCCTCGCATGGCCAGAGCACCTTCTTCGAGTCGCCGGGCCTGCTGCTGACGAACGCCACCCGTCCGGCCGCGCTCGTCAAGCTCGAACGGCTCGGGGTCACGGCGCTCCGGGTCGAGCTGAGCTGGCACACCGTCGCACCGCGAGCGAACAGCGTCCACCGCCCGTCCTTCGATCAGACGAACCCGGCCTCGTACAACTGGTCGCACTTCGACCCGCTGATCGAAGCGGCGCACAGCCGCGGATGGCAGGTGCTGCTGACCATCACCGGCCCGGTCCCTCGGTGGGCACAGGCGAACCCGCACAACGGTTCGCTGGTCTACCAGCCGAACGCCGCGCAGTTCAAGAGCTTCGTCACCGCGGTTGGACGCCACTACGGGGGCGAGGTGCAGCTGTTCTCGATCTGGAACGAGCCGAACCACCACGAATTCCTCGAACCACAGTTCAACCGCAACGGCAGCCCCGCCTCGCCGCGCATCTACCGGGCGCTCTACCAGGCCGGGTACGGGGGGCTGAAGGCCTCGGGCATCGCAAACCCGAAGGTGCTGATCGGCGAAACCGCGCCGGAAGGGGAATCCCGCCCTCGGACCCCCGTCCGCTCGCGCCTGAACATGGCGCCGCTCACGTTCCTGCGCAGCATGCTGTGTCTGAACTCGGCCTACCGGCGCGCGGGCTCCTGCGGCGAGCTGCCGGCGGCGGGCTGGGGCATGCACCCGTACCGCAGCGGCGCGAGCCCCTACCTCGTTCCGAGCAACCAAGAAGACGTCACGATCGGCTCGCTCTCGCGGCTGACCAGGGCGCTGGACGCGGCGGCGCGCGCACATATGCTGCCCGGGGGCCTGCCCGTCTACATCACCGAGTACGGCGTCATGAGCAAGCCCAACCCCTACCAGGGTGTGCCCGTCGCGCAGCAGGCCGAGTACGACGCGATCGCCGAGCGGATCGCCTACTCGAATCCACGGGTCGCGTCGTTCTCGCAGTACCTGCTCAAAGACGATCCGCTCCGGCATCACAACGTCGGCTTCCAGACCGGCCTCGAGTACGTCAATGGGCGACCGAAGCCGCTGCTCGCCGGGTTCCCCGTGCCGCTGACGGTCAGCCGGCAGGGCTCCTCCTACCGACTCTGGGGCCTGATCCGGCCCGCCGGCGAAGCGACCACCGCGAGCGTCGAAGTGCGCCATCGCGGGTCCTCCCGGTTCGTGCCGCTCGCGACGGTGCATACGGACGCGCTCGGCTACTGGACGCTGAGCTCGACCGTCGCGGGCGCGGCGTGGCGAGTGCGCTGGACGAGCCCGAGCGGCGCGCGCTACACAGGGCCCCCGATCCGGGCCTATTGAGCCAAACCCGCTGATACCCTTGGCTCCTTCCCAGGGCGATTAGCTCAGCTGGGAGAGCGCCGCCTCGACAAGGCGGAGGTCACTGGTTCGAGCCCAGTATCGCCCATAAAGGCAGAAGCCCCGCTAATGCGAGCTTTTTTGTTGCGTAGATCAGCCGATCTGGAACGTCCCGGCGGCTGTTGGGTCACTTTTGGGACACTCTTGTTTGGGCTCCGGTCTAGCCTTGAGCCGCTTTTTTCTGCCGCTCGCGCCATGCCTTCACGTCCGGCGCGCTGGGCGTTGTGTAGCCGGGCGCGCGTAGCTCGGTAGCATTCGTGACGTTGCTCGGCGATGCGACCGGGATCGGCGGCGGCGAGCCGAAGTCGAAGACCGGCGTTCCTTCGTCTATCTCGATCCGCCATTCGGTGATCGAGTCCTCCACCGCCTGCCGGAAGTCGCGAGCGACCCGCTCCGCGGGAACCTCCATCGCGAAGTGTGCGACGGCAGAGGCGAGCGAATGCGCTTCGTCTTGAGGCTGCCAACCGGCGGGGTCGGCAGGCCCGAGCGTTAGGTGCGCGATGTCCTTGCCGACTTTCGCTCGGACCGGCTCAAGGTGCGGAGGTTGCTCATACGGATTCCACTGCCCCGGCTCGAACCAATCGACCGCGATCAGATCGGTAGTCCGTGGAGTGGGCTTCTCGTCACGGGTCCGCCAAATGAAGTCGATGAGCGCGCGAGCGTTGATCGCGAACGCTTCCAAGGCCGCCGCGTCAAGGGGCTCGACCATGCGGACCCTGCCCGCCCTGCGCAGTCGGCCAAGGTGGAGTGAGAGCGAGAGCAGTTGACGCAGCCGCCAGAAGACGTGAAGGCTGGCCTCTCTCAGCTCATCGTCAGAGCGGAACGCCGACACGCTCCGAGTCTATGTCGGCGCTCCGACGGGAGGCCTAGCTGGGTTTCCAGAGAAGGTGTCTCGCGCACCATCGCCACGTCGCGTGCGCGGCCGCCTCAGCGTCCTCCGGGTTTTCCTTCGCGACAAGGCGCATGTGATCGCGCAGCTTCGCCGTCATCCCTAGGTAGATGATCGATGCTGCCAACGCCAGCGCCACGATCACGGACGCGACCGAGAGCCCGTGCGAGCGGATCAGGAGGATGGCGGAGCCTCCGGCAACGAGAGCAGCGCCCGCCGTCTCCGCGCCCGAGGACAGCCGGTCTGAGGGTTGGGGCTGCGTCCCGCCCCATGTGAGCCCGGCGAGCCCCGTGCCGGACGCGAGAACATCGGCAAGCAAGAGCAGCGCGCCCACTCCTATGAGCAGCGCGCCGAAGCTACTCCACGTGGCTCCGAGCATCGCCGCAAGCTACAGCGTCCGGAGGCGGCCGCCTTCACCCGAACATACGTACGTGTTTCGCCCGGAGTCGCCAGTAGGATGTGCAGGGAGTCTGTAAGCGATTGCCGGTAGGAGGCGGCACACGGTCTAAGTCCTGTAATTCGAGGCAGAGAAGGAGGCTGCCGTGGCAACTAAACGCCATACGGAGTAAGCCATGCCGACCATCTCGACCCTTGGTTGGGTCGTGGTGGTTTTGGGATCGATGATCGCGACTCTCGGTTTCGTCGCGGTGCTGGCCTACCTGGCGCGACGCTTTAGCCAGAGTCTGCGGATCGATCTAGATGCACGGCTTTTCCGTCTCACTGTCGCTGTCAACAACGACCAAGGCAGGAGCGAGGCTCGCCTACCAGCACCCGGCGAACTCCCGAGCTCCACTCCCGCTAGTGAAAAAACAAGCTAGTCCGAGTTAGAAAGCCTTGTGAAAGGGACGTCCCGTGGAAAGGGCGTCCCTTCGCTTTTTGATGGCCTACTCGATCACAGTTGCGTCGTCGCTTGGAGCGACAGAGCCGTCGCGCTGCTCGATACGTTGGCGCTTCGACTCGTCCAACGTGCCGTAGATCGCGTCGAGTTCCTTGGGCTGAGTGATCCGCTGCTCAACGATGTAGTTCAAGAGGCCGAACATCGCGCCCGCCGTATCGCGGTTGTCCTCATCGTTGATTTGCCCCGGATGAACGGCGTCGTTGCCGGTGATCCGAAGGCTGTCGAACGCCTGTTGAACTCGGACTGGCAGTCCGTCTCGGACAAGCGCGGCGATGGCGTCATCCATCTTCTTTCCGCCTTGGCCGAGGTCAACTAGTAGGTGCTCGGCGGCCACGCGCAGAAGTGCGGTTGCGCCGCGCGGAGAACGCTCAAGAATGCCGCGTGCCTCCTCATAGAGGGCCCGTGCGTCCTCCGGCATGTCGGTATGCGGCAGCGGAGCTAGCGGAGACGAAACAGGCCAGAGAAGAGTTGCTTGGAAGACCGTTTCCGCGTCGCTCTTCAGCCAATAGGTGTGCTTATGGCAGTTGGAGCAAGTGCTCCGATAAACGTCGGTCGGCATCCCATGAATCGTGGTCGCTGAGACTTCTACTTGGAGGCGTTTCCAGCGTTGGGTGGTGTAGACTTGGCAGAACGGGCAATGAAACGCGTCGCGTTCAACCAGCGCTGCGACGTACTCAGTTGCGCCGATGGTCGGAAGAGCAGGCATGACTGAGCGAGTTTAGCCCTCCGTACCACTACGGATTTTCGATCCGTACTGTGGGCCCGCCACCACGGACACGGCAAAGCGCAAACTGCAAGGTCGATTCTCCCCAGAAGCCCTGGCGCAGCTCGCGGGCGAGCTGCTCAGGTTCCCTAAGGTTGCGGTCAGCCTTCGACCAACGGCACGACCGTTTCGCCCCCGTTGGGAGCGGCTTCGTCAAGGCGCGCACGGAGCGTTGCGAGTCCGGTGCCAATCTCAACGGCGGCTGACGAGAAGACGACCTCGGTTTTGAGGCTCGCCCGTTTCCCTCGGTTTCCGCCCAATTTTCCTCGACAAGGCGGAGGTCACTGCTTCGAGCCCAGTATCACCCATCACACAGACCGGCTACGGCGACACTTTCGTCGTCTAGGCCGCATGTCCGTACCGTCGAGCGTGGACATTCGTAGACCCCGGCGTGTCAAATCACGGCGTCGTCTGAAGAGTCCCCTGTCGCGGCCCTAAGGCGCCGCGAGGTCCTGGACGAACTGAGAACCCGGAGCGCCGATCCCGGTCATCGAGTCGTATCCCGGGCCGTCTTTTAGCGCGACCTTCTGCTCTACGCAGGCTCCCGGTTCGGGGCAGTAGGCCTCCTTGCCTTCGTAGTTGACCGTGCCCGTTGCCTTGAAGGTGCCCGCTTCGGTGTTCGCTCCGTTGACGTACTGGACGAGCGAGAACGCCTGCTTGCTCGGCGGCGGCGCGACGTCGTAGAAGGCGCTCGAGGCCTTCGGCGAGGCGTCGAGGCGATAGAGGAGCGGGTTGACGAAGCCGAGGGCGCCGCCGGCTGCCTGGTCGGCGACCGCGAGCTCTCCCGCAAGCAGCGGTGAGGAGAGGCTCGTCCCGCCGATCGGAACTTCTTCGTAGTAGTCGCCATCGGGCCAGGCGAGGGTCTCGCCGAGGTCGAGGCCCATCCACGGGTCCGCGTCCATCGAGATGTCAGGCACGACTCTGTTGGCCTCGTGCGTGACGGCCTTGTCGCGGTTCGCGAGCGCCTTGGGGACGACGCCTTCCTGGTAGTAGGGCTCGGGGTACTGGAAGGTGGTTGCGCCACCCCCGCCGGCCCAGTACTGACCCGGAGCGCGCGGCACCCACTTGCCGAACCGGGCTTCTTCGCAGTTCAGCGGCTGTTCGAGCAGCAGCGTGCGCTCGACCAGTTCTTCGTTCACCTCGACCGTATGCGTGCACAGCACGCTGAACGAGCTCGACCAGCCGTACTCGGCTGAGCGCGTTCCCCCTTTGGAGATCTCCAGACTCGTGCCACCTACGCCCGTGGCGTACGGGCTGGTGGCCGGAAAACCGACCGCGTCGAAGCCGAGCAGGTTGAATTCATCGCCCTGGTCGCCTGCCGAGAACTGCACGCCCACACCGGTCCCGGCTGCCATCAGCAGCACGTTGTTGAAGGCTTCTTCGCTGGAGCTGGGCGTAGTGTCGTCTTCGCCCAATTCCCCCCACGAGTTCGTGATGATGCTCGCGGAATGTTCGTCGACGAGTTGCTCGTCGACGTCGTAGAGAGCGTTTTCGCAGTTCTTCGCGCCCGCGTAGAGGATCGTCGCGCCTGGCGCCGTCGAGTGCACGGACTCCACGTCCAGCGTCTGCTCGACCGACCAGCCGTTCGCTTCGCAGGTGCTCTCTTTGTTGAAAGTCGGGCTGACGTCTTCCTTGAAGAGGCGTCTGGTCAACACGGCGGAGGGCTCGTTGCGCACGCTGTATTCGTGGGCGTCGGCGAACAGCGTCGGCGACTCGTACGCATCCACGACCGCGACGGTCACGCCGCTGCCGTCGTCGCCTGCGGCGATCGGGCCCGACAGGTCATAAGCCGACTGCAGCTGCGTCGGCTTGTACCCGCACGCGGCATAGGGCAACGCGGCGGGGTAACCGCCGCCGAACGGCGGCCTTTCGCTGTTCTGCTTTTCGCCCCAGTAGGAGGAGCAGGGAGGCGCGATACGGGGCCATTCGCCCGGCGGGATCGGCTTGCTCGCAGGGCTCGTGAGCGCGTCTGCTTCGCTCGTGGCGCCGCCTCCTCCGGCTGCACTCCCTTCGCCCGGCGCGCGGCCGCGCTGGTGCGGCAGCTCAGGGTGAGCCAGCCGCTGGTCGACGCCGGAGACCGCACCGATGATCGCGGCGAGAGATGCAGGGACCGACAGCGGTCCGGCGGCGAGCCGCACGCGCTGCCCGTCGACGTCGTATTCGGAAAGCGTCGTGGCGAACGCGCGCTCGACGATCGACGCGGGCGCCCGCGCGTGCACCGTCATCCGGTCCGCGCTCGCACCTTCGACGTCGATGCCCTGGGAGGCGAGCCAGGCCTTGACCGCGAGAACCGAGGCCGGCGCCGGCGAGAAACGCTGCTCCCATTCCGCGGGCGTGAGGAAGTGGCGGTAGCTCGGGCTCGAGGGATCGGACACCGCGCGCTCGAGCGTGGCGGCAGCCGCCGGCTCGGGGAGGCGGAGGCTGACATCGAATTCGATCGGCGCTGCGGAGGGAGTCATCGCGAGCGGTGCCGCGCCGGGGCGCTCCGGCGGCGCGCTGCCCGCCAACTGCACGGGCGCGGATACGCTCGCGGCGACGGCCGTCACGGCGACTCCGCCGAGGAGCGCTCCCATCCCTAGGAGTGCCGTTCCGAACCGCGCGAGAAGCTTTGTGACCGACATCTCAGGACCTCCGGCAGACGCCCGTTCCCTGGGCCGGATGAGAACCATAACCGACGTCGATGGGCCGCCGGCGTTCGGGCGGCTTCGCAGCGGGCGCATGCCCGCCGGCAGGTCGACCCGGTATTCTTATCCCGGTCCGGCGGGAGCGACGAGGGGGGGCACGGATGGCCGATCGGGTTGGAACGCCGGGTTCTCGAGCTGTGCGGCGCGCCGTGGTCCTGTTCGGCGCCTGGCTGACGCTTGCGGTGCTCGTCGTCGCGCCCCAAGCCGGGGCGGCAACGACGAAGATCACCTACAAGGGCCAGATGGTCTCGTTCCGGCCGACCGGGTCGGCGCAAGAACTGTTCGGCAACTACAACATCGAAGTGAACTGGACCGAGTCGGCTGAACTCGACCTGTCGGAGGCGGTCAGCGCGCTGTTGGGTCACCGCCAGGCGCCCCAGATCAACTGGAGGCTCGAATCGCTCACCGGCAAAGTGCACCACGACCAGGCCGGCGACCCCGTGCCACCGGACGCCGAAGAATGCACGGCCACGCTTTCGCCGCGACCCGGTTTCAGCCAGCCGGTCGCCTACCAGGTCGCCGAGAACGCGGGCTTCGTCACATTGACTCTGAAGACCGAAGCGCCGTTTCTCACGCCCTCGTTCATGTCGAGCACCGAAGCCCCTGAAACGAGCTTCTGCACTGCCAACGCCATCCATGTCGACGGCAAGCAGGCCTACCCGCCTCCGGAAGGCAGCCCCCAGTTCGCCGAATACCTCGCCGCTTACCGCCCGTCGCTGACCGAACGGGTTCAGGAACAGCCCGTCACGAAGCAGTTCCCCTACTCGTATACCTTCGAAAACCCCCCGCTCGTCCACGGCAGGAAGTCGACGGTCAGCGTCAACTCGGACATCACGATCGACACGAGCTCGCCCTCAGGGCTCAGCATCGAATTTCCCGACGGCAAGCCGGTCGTACTTGGCTCGCCGATCGAATTGCTCGCACCGCCCTACTCCGGGCGCCACCACGAGCCGCTCAGCCCGCCCTCCAAACCCAAACCCACTGCTGCGGAAGAAGAAGCCATGCCCCGCGAACTGGAACCGGCGCTGGGAGCAATCGGCGGGTGGAAGATGAGGTGCTCGAAGGCACTCCCTCACTGCAAAGCCGGAGCGGTCGTGACGGCGCTGCTGAAGAGAAGCGGCCGCAAGAAGACGGTCGCAGAGGTGATCGGCGGCGGATCGCTGATCGTCGCCGGCGGTCACACCGACGGATTCAAGATACGGCTCTCCCGCGCCGGGCTGGCCCTGCTGCGTTCGCACCGGCGCCTGGTCTGCACGCTGAAGATAACCGCGACGGCACCCTCGCTGAAGGCGCCCGTGCGGCGGCAGTGGCCGCTGATCCTGAACGACCCCCGCGGCTAGACGATCGTCCCCGACAGGGTGGCTACGAGGCGTTCTCGCGTTCGGCGACGAGCGCCCGCAGCTGGTCGCCGACCTCGCTGGAGATGCGCTTGAGATCCCATTTGCTGAGGGTGATGAGGTGCATCGGGGAGGTTGCAACGACGTCCGCGGTGCGCTTGCCGCCCGAAAGCATCCCGATCTCCCCGAAGACGTCGCCCGGGCCGAGCGTGCCGATGACCTCGCCTCCCTTGATCACGTCGGCCGTGCCGCTCTCGATCACGATCAGGTCGTAGGAGTAGTCGCCTTCGTGGACGAGCCGCTTGCCGGTGGAGACCGACGTCTCACTCGAGAACACGCTGACCGTGTCGAGTGCCTTCTCGGACAACGACGAGAACAGCGGGATGGTCTTCAGTCGATCGCGATCCATGATCTCCCCTTCGCGGTGGCATACGGACGGACCGGCGGCGCCTCGAAAGGCGGAGCGCCGATCTGGTGCACCCTACAGCCCGAGGACCGACGCACGGCGGCTTTGTGACCAGTCCCAAAGGCGACGGTGTCCTCCCCGCGATCCAGACCAGCATGAGCAACGGCAAGGGTGAAGCGTTCGGGATCGCCGAAGGTCCGTTCGCGCCGTAGGGGCCTTCCGCCGACGCCAGGGGCACGGCCCGTGGGTGCTTTTTGTGTGTCGCGGCGATCAGGGTCCTCAGGAACTCAGCTTCGAGATCTCCCGCAGAGCGCTCGCGACGTCTCGAAAGCCCGCGATCTGGCGGATGATCCTGCCGTCGTGGACCTCGAACGCGTCCGTGAGCCGCCAGTCGGTCGACGCCGTGCTTTCTCTGCCGGTGGCGCGCCAGCGCATGTCGCACACGACCCACGGATCGGCGTCGACGATCTCCACGACGTCCACCTGCCAGTTCTCGAGCGCGTCCAGCCATCGCGCCCACGCGGCGAGGAGCTCGGTCCGCCCGTGCACCAGTTCGGGGACGTCGGGCGGGTTCGCGAGGTCGCGCAGCTCGACCTCCGCGTCATACAGCTCGGCGAGCGCGTCGAGCTCGCCCGCGTTCCCGAGCTCGACAGCTCTACGGAGACAGTCGACGTTCTGTTGGGACATCCGGATACCGCCCGTGGCCCCGCCCCTGCGCGCGCCGTTCTCCACGCACGGGTAGCCAGTTCCATTATTTCGCATTTGCGCCGCCCGCCGAATGGCGATGGGAGGCCCGGCCGGCGCCAGTCTTGCTCGCCTCAGGCCACGAACGCCCAAGTGGAGAACGCCGCGGTGAACCCCATCATCGCGAGCGCGAACAGCACGAGCACGGGATAGATCAGCCGGGGCCGTTCCAGCAGCCAGGCGGCGAGCCAGATCCAGATCGGAAACACGACGAGCATGAACCGGGGCACCGAAAGGAGCGGTTCGCCGGGCACCGCTTGCGTGAAGGGCAACAGGAACCCGATCGTGGCGTACAGGCCATATGCGAGAGGCAGCCGGCGGAACACGCCGACCGTCGCGGCGAGCGTCAGCAGCACCGACAGTCCGATCCAGGCATGCCCGTCGTGGTGCGCGATCTGTGTGGCGGTGAGTTTCGCTCCGTGCCAGAGCGTCACCAGGGGATCGGTCAGATGCCGGTTCCAGAAGTGGCCCTCGACGGTGAGCGGCGCGTTCCAGTGCCCGCCTTCGAGCGCGACCCATGCGCAGAACGCCACCAGCGCGAGCGGGATCAGCCCGAACCAGGCGAGGTCCCAGCGCAGCGGATACCGAGGCCGCAGGGCGGCCAGCACGCGGCCCGAGAGCCGAGCCGGCGCGGCAGCCGCCTCGCGCAGCCGCGGAGCTGCGTCCGTGCGCGGCCCGTACAGGTACAGGAACAGAGCGGGCACGGCGAGGAGCAGCCCCGGGGCCCTCGTGAGCGTTGCCAGCGCGCCCAGAACACCCACCAGCGCCCAGCGGCCCTGCCGCGCGCACCAGAACAGCCAGATCGAGAGGGCCAGGAACAGCGACTCGCTGTAGATCGCCGAGAGGAAGAACGCCATCGGCGAGAACGCGAGCAGCAGGATCGTAAGCCGCGCCACGCGGTCGGGCGTGGCCGCGGTCTTCAGCGTCCCGGTCGACACCTCGAGAGCGGTCAGCCTGTAGAGGCCGTAGAGGCCGGCGGCGAGCGCGAGGATCGACACGAGGATGCCGGCGACGACCAGCGGCAGAAGGACGCCGCCGATCCGGATCAGCAGGGGATAGAGCGGGAAGAAGGCGACGCGGTCGCCGGTCGCCGCTCCGAGGTTGAACTGGTAGCCCTGCTTCGCCACCAGCAGGAAGAAGCCGGCGTCCCAGCGCGCCGCCGGCCCCGCGAGGACTTCGCCGACGCTTCCCAGCCCGCGGACGAGGCCGAGCGGCGCCGCCCTGACGCCGGGTGGGATCGTGAACGACGAGACGGCACCCGCGACGATGCCCGCCACCCAGACGAGCAGGCGGGAGCTCGAGACCGTCAACCATGTCGCGCGCCAGGCTCCGCCGGAGCCGGAGCCGCGCGCGAACGTCCGCAGCCCGCGGTCCGGCGCGACAGGCTGCGGCGGGGCGGCCGAGGTGCTCACCCCACACCCGTCGCAGACAGGCTCGGGGATGCGCCGGTCGCGGTCACGGGGCCATCCTCTCACGACATGCGCTGGTCCACATGCCTACACATCGGCACCCAACGGCGCCTTCTGGACCCCGCGAGCGGCATGGCGGCGCTCCGCCGCGCCGCGTGCTCGCGATCGAGCCGCGCTCTCCTCAGCGCGGTGAGCTCACGCGGCGGGAACGTCGGTCAGATCGCGCTCCTCGCCGAGCACCTCGGTGACACGCACGCCGAGCGCGCGGACCTTCCGCGGCAGGTCGAGATGCAGCCAGCGGGACAGCCGCGAGGGCAGCATCGAGATCATCACCTCCTCGAAGCCGAGCAGGTTGAGCGCGTCCTGGATCGCGGCGAGCGGCTCGTGCGAGCCGACGATGCCGATGATCTCCCCCTCGGCGGCGCGGGAGAGGACCGGCACCGCCGTCGCCACCCGCGCATTGGCCTCGGCGGCGCCATAGTCCTCGGGATCGACGACCCGGTGAAGACCGCGAGGACGGGTCGGCACCAGCAGGGTGAATGTGCAGGAACCCGCGGTCGCGCGTCGCGCCACGGCGTCGATCAGCTGCGGGCTGTCGGCCGTCTGATGGGCGACTATCAGGACGCGGACTGGGGGGTTGGCACGCATCGCGGCCGTCCTTTCGGGTCGTCTTGCTCCGTCCTCCACAAGGACGCCGCGCCGTGCCCGTTGCTTCCCGCCGAACGGGCGTCGTCCCCGCCGCTACCGCGCTGACCACGGACTGTCCACGCGGCCAGGAAACATCCGCAAATTGCGAGCTTTGCCGCCTCGGCCGGGGCGCACCCCCGCACTCGCGGCGCGCCCTCCGGGCTTAGAATTGGTCCGTATCCGGACAAGGGGCGTGCGCAGCACCGGGCAGCGCCGAGCGGAACGTCGCGTAGGCGCGGCGGCCGTTCGGACCGGCGGATGGGCGGGCTCGAGGTCTGAACCCCGAATGGAGGGAGGGGCATGATGTCGATCGGTCCGAACCGGTCCCCGCGCGGGTGGTCGAAGGCCCTGCGCCAGGTTGCAGTGCTCGCGCTCGCGCTGAGCGCCTGTGGCGTGTTCGCAACCACTGCCGAGGCCAAAGGCGGCGGCGGGGCCCAGGTGAACATCGTGCGGCAAGGCACGCCGCCGTCGAAGGTCCCAGCCAACACTCACTACTTCAAAACGATTCAGGCCGCCGTCAACGCATCTTCGGCGGGCGACTACGTGCTGATCGAACCGGGCGTCTACTACGAAGCGGTCACCGTGACCTCGGCCCAGTCCGGCATCTGGATCCGAGGGATGAACCGCAACAAGGTGATCATCGACGGCCAGAACAAAGTCGCGAACGGCATCGAAATCGACAGGGCCAACAACGTGTGGGTCGAAAACCTGACGGTGCGCAACTTCGACTTCGGGCCCGAATGCCCCGTCGAAGAGTGCGGCAACGAGATCTGGTGGAACGGGCGGGGCGGCTCCGGGCCGATCGGGGCCTCCGGCTGGTACGGGAGCTACCTCACCGCGTATGACACCGGCCTCAATGGCGGCTACGGGATCTTCACCGGGAGCGAGACGCACGGCTCGTGGGACCACATCTACGCGTCCGGGTTCGCGGACTCCGGCATCTACATCGGCGCGTGCCAGGAATGCGACGCCCAGGTCAGCGACGCGATCATGGAAAACAACGCGCTCGGCTACTCGGGCTCGAACGCCGGCGGGAAGCTCGTGCTCGAGAACTCGGTCTACCGCCGCAACCTCGTCGGGATCGCGCCCAACTCCGAAAACCCCGGCGACCCGCCGCCGCCGCAGGACGGCGAATGCGGTAGGCCGAACATCGAACACCCTGACCCGACGCCGATCATCACCACGACGAAGATCCCGCGGTGCACGGTGATACGCAACGACCTGATCACCGAAAACAACAACCTGACGGTGCCAGTCAACGAGTCCACGGGCGTCGCGCCGTGGGGGGCGGGCGTGGAGCTTCCGGGCGACTACGCAGACCTCATCGAAAGCAACCTGATCCTCAAGAACCCGACGGACGGGGTGATGGCCTTCGAGTACCCGAACCCGTTCACGCCGGAAAACGGATTCGAAGGCACGATCTTCTTCCAGCTCGCCGGGAACAGGGTCAGCAACAACGTGTTCGCGGCGAACGGCTCGCGTGGCGGCCCGTTCACGGGCGACATCATGATGGCCGGCGGATTCAGCGAAGTCTTCGGCTATCCCGAATCGCATTCCGAAAACAACTGCGTGAGCTCGAACGTGCTGACCGGCGCGACGTTCCCGGCGAACATCCAGGGGACGTGGGGATGCCAGCACGCGACGACCCCAAGTCCGGGCGGCGGACTGCCCGCTGTCGAATACCTCGTCGGCCTGCAGCTCGAAGCCGACGCGATCAGGGAAGCGAGCCCGCCCGTCGGCCAGCCGGCGCCGCCGCCGCAGCCCCCGATGCCCAACCCGTGCAAGGGGGTCCCGAAGAACCCGCTCTGCTCCTAGTCCCCGACCCCTCGGGTCGCGGTGCCGCTGCCCAGGGACGGGCAGCGGCACCGCATCGCCCGCGGATCGGCGTGACGAGCGTCAGAACCCTGTCAATCGAGCCGGTCGTAGCCCCACAGGGCGACGAGATCCCGGCCGAGGTAATCCGCGGCAGCCTCGACCTCCGGCTTGAAGCGACGCCGCAGCTCGAGCATCAGCGCGTCGTCCGCGGGCGCCGGCGCGCCGAAGACGAGGTGCTCTCGCACGCCGGCGAGCGCGCGGCGTCGCAGCCCCTTCGGCAGGGCTCGCATCGCGCTACGGGCCGCCCGTGAGCCGGCCCCGCTCCCGTCGGTCAGCGAGCGCACGACGTCGTCGGCCTGCTGAGAGCGCATCGTCTTGGAGGTCTTGTTCACCTCGAGCTCCTCGAAGGCGAACTGCTCGTCGATCCCGAGGAAGCGCGTGACCTGGCGCAGCGTCCCGGGGTTGTCGGCGCGGAACTGCTCGTAGATCAGCACCAGCACCTGCTCGCGGGGGAAGCGCGCGTGGTAGCGGCGCAGCTGCTCGGCGTAGCGCACGTGATCGGAGTAGATCAGCATCTGGGGGTACGGGCAGCGGGCGGGGATCTTGCGCCCCTCGCGGCGATCGTCGTCGAGCGCGATCGCCTCCCGCATGCTCCGCCGGTCCTCGAAATGGATGCGGCGGAACTGCAGGTACTGAGAGCGCAGGAAGCTCGCCGGCTCGCGCAGGATCGCGATGATGCGAGCCTCCGGGGCGAGGCTCGCGATCCGCTCCGCGGCCGTCTGCGACCACAGGTAGGACGCGGACGCCTCGCCGGCGAGCTGGTCGACGGCGGCTGGATCGAAGAGGCGCAGGTACTCCTCGAGCGTCTCGGGCAGCCGCCCTCCGCGGGGGTTGCTGAACCTCGCCTTGCGGTCGGAGGCGAGGAAGTGCGGCTCCTTCAACCGCGGCATGAAGACCTCCGGGTGCTGCGAGAGCATCGCGTGCAGCGCAGTGGTGCCGCTCTTTTTGTGCCCGACGATGAAGAAGTCGGGCACCCTCATGCCGCCGGGCACGCTCTCGCGGGAGAGGATCGGGGCAGGATCGCTCACCGGCGCGCCCCCCGGGAGCTCGAGCGCGCCGGAAGGAGGCGCGCAGCATCGCCGCGAGAAGGCACGGGCCTGCTCGGCGCTGCTCGGATCGCCAAGGCATCTGTCCCTGCGGTCGCCGTCATGCGCGCCGCAGCGCTCCCCATCCGCACTGCTATCGCCCTCGCTTCCTCTCGGGTGAGAGCGGCCGAGGATATCCCCAAGCCCTGTGCCGGTCCAGCAGCTGGCTCTGCTCCCGCAGGGGCGCAGGGGCGCCGGTGAACCTCACCGCCGCCCGGTGGCCCACGCCGGGGGCAGAGCGGCGAGCGCGCGCGCCCGGCCCGCGATTCCGTGCGACGGGGCGAGGGCGCGGCGCAGCTGCGAGCGTCCCGCTCGCGGGCCGCCCGGGCCCGGTCGCGGCCCGAAGCGACGCGTGCGGATCGCGCCGACGTAGGCCGCCGCCTGCGTATCGCCCTGGCGTGCGAGGCGGCGTTCGAGCTGCGCGAGCGTGAGCCCCGGCTCGCTTGATCCCAGCCGCACGAGCGCCTCCCGCAGCTCGGCGAGCGCGGGATCCCCCTCGCCGCGGCGCGCCCGGCGCGAGCGCCGCCGGCGGAACGCCCACGCCGAGGCGCCCAGCGCGAGCAGCCCGCCGAGCACGAGCACGAGCGCGGTCACGAGCCAACCCGACCCGCCCCCGCGCGAGCCGTGGCCGTGTCCGCCCGCACGGCTCGACGGAGCGTCGTGGCGGTGAGTCGCTGCGCCGATCCCGAACACGGTCGCGCGCGACACGGCGGTGTTTTCGGCCTGCGAGGCGGCCGCCGAAACCGGCGGCGTCGGGTCGAAGGAGACCCAGCCGATGCCGCTGAAGAAGACTTCCACCCAGGCGTGGGCGTCGGACGCACGGATCTGCCAGGTGCCGGCGCCCGGGCCGCGGGCAGAGGGCAGGAAGCCGACGCCGATGCGCGCGGGAACCCCGTCCATCCGCAGCATCAGCGCCATCGCGCCCGAGAACTCCTGGCAGTACCCACGGCGCTGGCTGAACAGGAAGGCCTCGAGCGGGTAGCGGGTCAGCGGCACGCTCAGGTCGTAGGCGTAGCTGCTCTGCAGGTAGCGCTCGATCCGCTCCGCGACGTCGTAGTCGGAGGAGGCGCCGGCGGCGAGGCTGCGCGCGAGCGCGAACATCGGCCCGTACGGCGACGCTTCGATCAGGGCCGCCGTCTTGGGGTCGGACGCCGGCGTTCGGCCGGGGGCGCTCGGTCCGACCAGCCGCTCTGCGGGCGGCGATTCGCTCGCCTCCGCTTCGAGGTCGGGGGGCACGAGCGCGCTCGCGCCGGCGGCCGGCAGCTCGAACTGCGCGTAGGGGAGGTAGGCGCGGGGAAACGTGCGCGGCGCCCGGCGCGCGGCGCTCGCCGAGGGGTGCGGATCGTAGGAGAGGACTTCGTAGCTGGCGCCGCTCTGTGTGACGCCCGGGGTCGCGGCCGTGCCGTCCGGCTCGCGGGTCGGGATCGGCTCGAGGTCGAGGAACGGGCGGATCAGGGTGGGCAGGCCGCCGCCGCTCGCGAGCAGCGACGAGCGCAGTCCCCTGACTTCGACGATCGCGCGGTCGGTCCAGCGGTGCAGGCCCGCGGTGGGTATGTCCAAGCGCGCGGAGCCCGGCGGTTCGTCCCCGCGCAGGAAGCGCAGCCCGTCGAAGCGGTCGAGCGACGTCAGCCGCAGGAGCTCGGGGTGCGACTCGGAGACGATCAGCATCGGCGCCTGTGAGCGGGGCACGTGGTTGGGCCCGTAGAGCTCCGCCCACTGGAAGCTCACGCCGGCTCTCGTGTTCGCCGTCGTGGCGGCAACGGCAGACGGTTCGCGGTAGTGGATCCAGGGGCCGGCCGGGCGCAGCGCGGCCTGTACGGCGACTGCGGCGGCCGCGCAGGCGGCGACCCAGCAGAGCGCACGCCCGGTCTCGGACGCCGCGGTGAGCGGCAGGAGCAGCGCCGCGGCGACGAGCCCCATGAGGACGATCCCGTCGAACGCGGGCACCGAGGCGGGCGCGTTCGCCGTACCCGTCACGAAGATCGCGAGCAGCGCCCCCAGGGCGAACGCGCGACGGCCCGCGATCATCGCCTGCGACGGCCAGAACCATGCGCAGCCCGCTGCAAGGAGAACGGCCGGGACCGGGAGCAGCACGGCCGTCTGGGCCCATCGGTCTTCGCCTCGGTAGGGCCACAGCCACCCGCTGATCTCACCGACGCCGCCGGAGAGCCTGTTCGCCAGGTGCCGCCATTCGTCCGGCGCGAGCAGGTGAGCCGGGACGTGCAGGGCGAGCAGGGACAACGCGAACGTCCCTGCCACGATCCCGGCGCGGAGCAGCGTCCCGGCCGGCCTTGCCCCGCCGATGCGCCCGCTCGCCGCGAGCAGGCCGCACCCCGCCGTCACGCACGCAGCGACGAGCACCGCACGCCCGGCGGGCGGCCTGGCAATCAGGGCGGAGTAGCGCACGGCGGCGAACGCCGCGAGGCCGAAGAAGGCGAGGAGCCGCAGCCCGAGCTTCTCGGCGCCGGCCGGCTCGCGCGCGGGCGCGGCGAGATCGGCCGCCACGCTGCTCACGCCGCGCGCTCCGTCCGCCCGTGCCGGGCGGCCTGGACGGTGCAGCCGGCGACGCGGAACAGCGCCCCGGCGCCGGCCGCGGCCAGCGGCGAGACGTAACAGCAGGCAGGGACGCCCGGCGGCGCCTGCGGTGGGCGCGCCTGGACCAGCACGAGCCGGCGCGCTTCACGGAGGAGCTCCCACCGCGGCGCCGTGTCCTGCTCAACCGTCGCGAGCAGCTCGTGGATCCAGGGCCAGGCCTCGCGGTCTGGAGCGAGGTCGTCGAGCCAAGGGCGGCCGGGCAGCAGAACCGAGCAGCCCCCGGCCGTCGCAAAGCCGTGGCACAGCGACGCCGCCGCCCTGACCGCCATGTCGAGCGCCTCGACGCTGGCCGCGGCGTGCGCGTCGAGCGCGACCGTAACGGGGCGGTGGCCGTCCTCGTCGCGGAAGCGCCGTTCCATCGCGACGCCCGTCCGGGCGACCGTCAGCCAGTGGATCCGCGACGCGGGCGCCCCTGCGACCAGCTCGCGCAGCCCGTCGAACTCGAGCCCGTCGTCGGGCACCGAACGCGGCGCGGGCAGCGACATGATCCGCTCGAGCTCGCGGGGCCCCACGTGCTGAAGGCGAGGAAGCACGAGCAGCTCGCGCGTCGCGCTCGCGCGCTCGCGCACGCAGAGCTGGAACGGGTCCGCCCAGCGCGCCGTGGCCGGGCCGACAGCGGCCCGCCCGCGTCGCGCGGCGCGCACCTGCCGCTCCGCGGAACGGTTGGTCCAGTCGATCGGGACCGGCTCTGCGCCGGGGACCACGCTCAGCGCGCCGCGGCAGAGAGAGGACAGGCCCCCGGCCACGCTCGCGCTCACCGACACGTACTCGCCCTCTTCGACGCGTTCGGCTCTCAGGTGCAACTCGACACGCGCGCGCCGGGTGGCGAGCCACACGAGCGTCGCGGCGGCCAGCGCGACGAGCAGGAGCGTCACCCCCGGGACGTACAGGGCCGAGACCGCGAACGCGCTCGCGAACAGGCACATGGCCGCGCCGAGCAGGGCGAGCTGAAGGGCGCGGCTCACAACGCCGGCACCGCCGCGATCGCGTCCTCGACGATCTGCAGCCGCGCGCCATCGGGGACCCCCGGGGCCAGCAGCAGGCGATGGCCGAGCACGACGTGCGCGAGCGCCTGCACGTCGTCCGGCAGCACGTGGTCGCGTCCCTCGAGCGCCGCCTGGACGGTTGCGGCCTGCAGCAGCATCAGGCCCGCGCGCGGGCTCGCGCCCAGGTACGTGCGTGGGTCGTGCCGCGTCGCGTCCGCGAGCGCCACGACGTAGCTGCGCAGCGCCTCGCTGGCGTGGATCTCGGCGAGCGCGTCCTGTGCGTCGACGACCTCGGCCACCGTGCTGACGGGCGAGAGCTCGAGCACGCGGTCACCCCCGGCGTGGTCGGCGAGCATCGCGGACTCCTGCGCGGCCGAGGGGTAGCCGAGCGACAGGCGGACCATGAAGCGGTCGAGCTGCGCCTGGGGAAGGGCGTACGTCCCGTCGAACTCGATCGGGTTCTGGGTCGCGACGACCAGGAACGGGCGGGCGAGCTCGTGGGTCGAGCCGTCGACCGTCACCCGCCGCTCCTGCATGCACTCGAGCAGTCCCGACTGGGTCTTCGGGGAGGCCCGGTTGATCTCGTCGACGAGCACGATGTTGGCGAACACCGGCCCCGGCCGGAACTCGAAGCGCGCGTCGCGCTGGCTGTAGATGTTGGCGCCGACGAGGTCGGCTGGAAGCATGTCGGCGGTGCACTGCACGCGCGCGCACTCGGCCTCGATCGACGCCGCCAGCGCCCGCGCCAGCGCGGTCTTGCCGACCCCCGGGAAGTCCTCGATCAGCACGTGCCCACCCGCAAGCAGGGCGATCAGCATGGCGCGCATCGCCGCGGGCGGGACGCGCACGGCGCTGCCCACGTTCGCCGCCACCCGCGTTCCCAGTGCGGCGAGGTCTGCAGGCCCGCGCTGGCCGACCACATCCATGCCGACTTTGATCGTAACTCCGCGGCGGCGGGGCCACGCCACCGGCGCGTCGTCGCCGGCGCGACGGAGCCGCTCGTCTCACGCACCGCCAAGGACCTCGTCGCCGCGTCCGGGGACATGTTCGCGAGCCGCGGCACCCGCAGGCTGCGCGGCATCCCCGAACGCTGGGAGCTGCTCAGCGTGCACTGAGCAGCGGCGCTGCCCCGCTCAGTCGACGTCGGCGCGCAACGTGCGAGCCGTCGGCGAGCGCGACACGGAGCGCTTGTCGGGGTTCGTCCCGAGCGCGCGGTCGCCGAGGTTCGAGCTGACTCCCATCCAGTAGCCCTCGTGCTTGAAGTGGTGGAGCCGGTGGTTGCGCCAGATCGTGCGGTACCAACGGCTTCGCGGCACGTAGGGCGTGTGGATCAGGAAATGCGACCACTCGTAGCGGAACAGCCCGAGGTAGGCGAACGCGGTGCCGGTGAGCGCGAGCGGGAGCGCCGGCGCGGCCGTCGCCAGCGCGACCGCAGCGCTCAGCACCGCGATCACGACCGCGATCTGGACGATGAAGGCCGCGACCTCGGCCGGCTTCAGCAGCACCCGGTCGAGGTCGGAGGGCGAGAGGTGGTGGTTGCGGTGCTGGACCGACCCGTACAGCTCGACACGGCGGCCGAAGACCACGACGGGGGGGAGGTGCAGCAGGTATTTGTGGATCACCCACTCGACGAACGGCTGCGCGGCGAGCAGAAGCAGCGGGAGCAGGAGATCGCGCCACGACCACTGTCCGACGTAGATCCGCGCGGCGAGCACGAGCGCGGTCGCGGCGAGCACGGCGCGGGGGGAGAAGTGGGAGAGGAACTCGCGCCAGCACGCCCCGAGTCGATCGAGCTCGGCCCGCTTGGAGGTGAGCGAGCGGTCGTAGTCGGTGGGGATGCGCTCAGCGCTCATGCCGGGCCGCCTTGCCCTTGGGCCGCAGCCGAGCCGGCGACGGCGCCGCCGCGGCCAGCGCCGCGCGGGCGGCGCGCTCTGCCGCCTGCGAGTCCCCCGCCGCGATCGCCTCGGCGATCGGCGCCCGGTGGCCGCTGTGCCGCAGCTCCTCTTCCAGCAGCGGCACGCTCAGCTCGCGCTGCGCGTGGACGGCCCGGATCAAGCTGTTGAAGGCGAGCTGGTACGCGAGGTTCCCGGCACCGTCGAGGGCTCGCTGCCAGAAGCGCTCGTCGAGCTCGAGCAGCTGCTCCGCGCTCGTCGCCTCGGCGAGCAGGGCGGCGATCTCGACCAGCTCGGCCCCGGCGGAGCGGGGACTCCGCTCCGCGCACAGCCGCGCGACGTCCGCCCCGATCCCGGCGCGCATCTCGAGCGCCGCCGCCAGCAGGGGCGCGAGCTCATCGGCCGGCTCGACGTGCTCCGCCACCAGGGCCAGCAGGTCGAGCCCGGCGGTGCGGCGGTAGTCGAGGACCGTCGTGCGCCCGCCCTGGGTGACCCTGACGAGGCCGATCTGCTCGAGGCGCTTGATCGCCTCGCGGACGACGTGACGGTTGACCTGCAGCGCCTCGCTCAGCTCGCGCTCGGAGGGGATCGCGCTTCCCGCGTCGTAGCGCCCGCCCACGATCTCCGCCGTCAGCTGCTCGAAGACCCGGTCGGGAAGGGAGCGTCTGTCGATCGCGCGCAAGCTCACGGGCTCGGCAGCTTAGCAGATGGTCCAACCAGTCGCAATCCCGTGGGATGGCCGCGGACAAGAACCGCCCTCCGCGAGGACGGCCCGCCGCGCACGACCACGCGCCGCGCTGCCCCGCGGCGTTTGACGCCGCGGTCAACCGGGTAGGCAACCGCGCGCCGGAGGGGACAAACGGCTCTGGAGGAACGCATGCACAACGGGGGCGGGGGGATGGGGACGGGACGGAAGCGCGCCCTTCGGGTGCCCCTAGCCGCGGCGGCGCTGGCGGCAGCGGCGATCGCGCTCGGCGTTCCCGGCGCGGCCAGTGCCGCGCCCACGCCCGAACCGTACGGCGCGAACGACGCGGGCGGCTTCTACAACGTCCTGCCCTCCGGCGAGAACGGACTCGACAACGCCGCGCAGCTGGCGGAATTCGAGCTTGACAAAACCACGCCGCCGCATTTCGCGGACCAGCTCCCGCTGTACGCGAACCTGATCCACGGCTCGCCGACGCTGACGCACGAACAGATCGGCGAATACTTCAAGGACGCGACGTTCGGCGTCAAGGAAGGCGACGCCGAATCGACCGTCAGCCCGCGCTCGGACGTGACGATCGTGCGCGACAAGGGCTTCGGAGTGCCGCACATCTACGGCAGCACCCGTGGCGGCGTGATGTTCGGCGCCGGCTACGCCGCGGCCCAGGACCGCCTCTTCCTGATGGACGTGCTGCGCCACACGGCGCGCGCGGAACTGTCGTCGTTCGCCGGCGGCTCCGCGGGGGACCGCGCGATGGACCGCACGCAGTGGATGATCGCGCCCTACACCGAAGCCGACCTCGAATCGCAGCTCACGAACGCACCCGTCCTGTACGGCGCACGGGGCGAACAGGTCGTCGCCGACGTGGGCGAATTCGTTGCCGGCATCAACGCCTACATCCAGGAAGCGCTCACCAACCCGGCGAAGCTCCCCGCGGAGTACGCGGCGCTCGGGAAGCAGCCGACGCTCTGGAAGCCCACCGACGTGATCGCCGAGGCGTCCCTGATTGGCGGCATCTTCGGAAAGGGCGGCGGCGCGGAGGTGCGCTCGGCGCTCGCAGACGAGGCGTTCGAATCCCGCTACGGGCGCAAGCAGGGTCGCCGCGCGTGGGAGGACTTCCGCGAGCAGAACGACCCCGAAGCCCCGACGACCGTCTCCCAGCGCTTCCCGTACGAGACGGGCAACCCGTTCGCGAAGTCGGGCCTTGCGATGCCCGAACCCGGCACGGTCGACTTCCTCTCAGACGGCTCCTCCGAAGCGCCGCCGATCAGCGGCCCGGCCAGCACCGACACGCCCTCGCCCCAGCCGATCCCCGACGACGGCTCGATCGGCTCGCAGCTCTTGAAAGCCGCTCTGCAGGGACCTGCGCTCTCCTCGAACTGGGAGCTCGTCAACAAATCCCTTTCAAAGGACGGCCATTCGATCGCGGTGATGGGCCCGCAGGTCGGCTACTACAACCCGCAGATCCTGCTCGAGGAGGACCTGCACGGCCCCGGCATCGACGCCCGCGGGGCGGCCTTCCCAGGCGTCAACCTCTACGTCGAGCTCGGCCACGGCCGCGACTACGCATGGAGCGCGACGACGTCCACCGCGGACAACGTCGACACGTTCGCCGAGGTGCTCTGCCAGGACGAATTCCACTACCTCTACAAGGGACAGTGCGTGCCGATGGAAGAGCTGCAGCGCACGAACACCTGGACGCCGACCGCCACCGAACCGGAAACGCCGCCGGGCTCGGAAACGCTGACCGTCTATCGCACCGTTCACGGCATCGTCTACGCCCGCGGGCGGGTCGGCGGCAAAGCGGTCGCGTTCGCCAGCGCGCGGACGACCTACTTCCACGAGGCCGACTCGGCGATCGGCTTCTCCGAGCTGAACGAACCGGGCTTCGTCACCGGCCCCAAGCAGTTCCAGCAGGCCGCCTCGAACATCAACTTCCTGTTCAACTGGGCCTACGTGGACGCCGAACACATCGCCTACTACATGTCCGGGGCGCTGCCCGAACGCGCCAAGCGGACCTCGCCCGACTTCCCGATCCTCGGCACCGGCGAATACGACTGGCAGGGGTTCAACCCGACCCTTCACACCGAGGAAACGGTGCCCGTCAAGAAGCACCCGCAGGCGATCGACCCGCCGTTCCTCGTGTCCTGGAACAACAAGCAGGCGCCCGGGTTCTCCTCGGCCGACGACAAGTACGCCTTCGGCCCGATCTACCGCATGCAGCTGATTCGCAACTTCATCGAAGCCGACACCGCGAACGGCGCCAAGATGGGGGTCGAACAGCTGATCAGCGCGATGGACGAAGCGGCCACGCAGGACATCCGCATGGTCGAGCTGTGGCCGCTGCTGCGCAAGGCGCTCGGAAGCCCCGCCGATCCGCGCCTGCAGGAAGCGATCGCGAAGCTCGAAGCCTGGTACGCGGCGGGCGGCCACCGCCGCGATCTGAGCAACACCAGCATCTCGCAGCCGGGCACCTACGAAAACAACGAAGCGATCACGATCATGGACGCCTGGTGGCCGAAACTGCTCGAAGCGGAGTTCGAGCCCGGGCTCGGCCCCGAAGCCTTCTCGGCCCTGCACTCGATGCTCGAATTCGGCGCCCCCGAACCGGGCTCCGAACCGGCCGCGCCGGACTTCGCCGACGGCTGGTACGGCTACGTGAGCAAGGACCTGCGTGACGTGCTCGCGGCGGGCGGCGAAGAAGCCACCCCGCCGAGCCCGTACTCGCAGCGCTACTGCGGCGCCGGCTCGCTGAGCGCTTGCCGCGCCGCACTGCAGGAATCGCTGCTGCAGGCGCTGTCCGTGACCCCGGCGCAGATCTACGGACACGGCGCGTGCGCCGAAAACCCGCAGGCCAGCTGCTTCGACATGAACCGTTTCGTGAGCGCCAGCGGCATCTCCCTGGCGCCGTTCCCGTTCCAGAACCGGCCGACGTTCCAGCAGGTCGTCGAGCTGACGAAGACGCTGCCGAGATAAGCGGGCGGACCCGGCGCACCCCTGCCAACCTTCGCCGGCCGGCTGCGTTGAGTTCTAAGTGGCGTGGAGGGGAGTCCGTCCCCGACGTGACAGGGACGGCTCGCGCCCGTACAATCCCACGGCTTGACGGGAGAGTTTTCGATGACGGACGAGCTGGCAAGGATGGCAAGGCGTCTGGTGCTTGCGCTGCTTCTCGCGTGCGCCGCGCTGGCGGTCATCGCCGGCGGCGCCCAGGCAGTGGTCGTGACCGTGGACGGGCACCGGCTGAGCTACCAGCCGCTGCGCGGCGCGGCCGAACGTGGGGAAGCACGGCCGAATGTCCGTTCGCGGGTCAAGCCGGCGTCGAAAAAGGGCCTGACCTGGCATGGCGGCCCGGTGATGAGCTCCAACACCAACTACGCCATCTACTGGGATCCCGCGGGAGGATCCTCGTTCCCGGCCGGCTATGAGGCGGGCATAGACAAATGGTTCGGCGACATCGAACACGACAGCGGCAGCCTGACGAACACAGACTCCGTGCTCGCGCAGTACCACGGCGAAGGCAGCACGTTCGCCAACTACGACTCGCACTTCGCGGGCCCCTTGATCGACACCGATCCGTATCCGGCGAATGGCTGCAACGCGGCGCCAAAATGCTTCACGCGCGAACAGATCGAGGCGGAGCTGGCGAGTTTCGTGCAGGGGCACGGCCTGCCGGCCGACCTCCAGCACATGTACTTCCTGCTGACCCCGGAAGGCGTCGAAAGCTGCCTCGAAGAACAGGGCCACTCCTGCTCGGCGGGGGCGAAGCACGCGTTCTACTGCATGTACCACGACTACATCGAACTCTCCAAAGGCGGCACGATCGTGTTCGCGAACGCCCCGTACGTCCCCGGCCTGCGCTGCGGCGACGAAAGCAACACGCCGAACAACAAGCTCTCTGATGAAGAGATCGCGGGCGGGATCGCGCATGAGCACTCCGAGGGCGTCACGGACCCGACGCTGAAAGCCTGGTACGAAACCAGCAAGGGGAACGAGGTCGCCGACAAGTGCCGGACCTTCCAGGAAGCCACGGAATACGGCGCGCCGCTCGGCACCGCCGAAGACGGCTCGAAGTACAACCAGCTCATCAACGGTGACAAGTACTGGTACCAGCAGGAGTGGAGCAACGAAGCGGAAGCGTGCAAGCAGCGCGCGCTCGGAACTCCGGCCGTCACGAAGGTCGCGCCCAAGACCGGCCCCGCCAGCGGCGGAACGGCGGTGACGATTTCCGGCAGCGGCTTCACGAGCACCTCGACGGTCGCCTTCGGCACAGCGGCGGCGAGCGAAGTCGTCTTCCACTCGCCCAGCAGCATCACCGCGACCTCCCCTCCTGGATCCACGGGTGTGGTCGACGTCCGCGTGACGAACGGCGCCGGTACGAGCCCCGTCGTCAGCAAGGACCACTTCAAGTACAAGAAAGCCAGATAGCGCGGGCGGAGCGGCGCGCCGTGCGCCCGCGCTCGGCGCCGCTGTACGCCACGGGCGTCGGGGGGACAACGCAGGCCTGGCGGCCTTGAGGCTGTGGCCTCAGCCCGCGCTGCGCGGCGGGCGGCGCACCGCGCTCAGGGTGCCGGGGCTTCTTCTCCTCCGCCGCGCCGTTCTTCGATCAGGCGCTTGCGTTGTTCGCGTTTTTCCGCTTCTTCTTCGGGGGTCGGCTGCGGCCCGCGCGAGGTTTCTTTGGGGCCACGTTCTTCAAGCTTTTTCTGGCGCTGTTCCTTTTTTTCGGCCAGTTCCTGTTCGCTCGGCGGCGCCCCCGAGCCGATCTTCGGTTCTTCGTTCTTCAGGCGGTGTTCTCGCGACTTGCGCTGGCTGATTTCCCGCCGCAGCTTGGCCTTTTCGATCACTTCGCGGCGCTTGGGTCCGCCGCCGGCCGGTTCGTGTTCGTGGGCCGTGATCGCGCGGCCGCTCCTCCAGGAGCCGTCGCCGCCCGCGGCCGAGCCGCCCCCGCCGCCGCGGCCGTTGCCCTGCGCGCCCGCGGGGCCGTAGCCGCGCTGCGCCCCGCGATGCCCGCCGCCGCGCGTGAGGGAGCTCCCGCCGCCGCTGCCGCCTCGCGCGCCGCGCGAGCCTCCGGCGCCGCCCGCGGCTGAGGAGCCGGACCCGCCACCCGCGCCTCCCGAGGCGCCCGCGCCGTGCGAGGAGGCGACGAGCGCGCCGGTGGCTGTCCGCGCCGCGGCCGAGCCCTGTCCGCTCGGGCTGGAGGGTGATTCGAGCGCGGCGACGCCGACGCCCGCCCCCGCGCCGAGACAGGCAACGCCCGCGGCGACCTTGCAGACGAGCATTTTCATACCGCCGCCCGCGACCTCCGCGGCGGTGCCGGCGACCGACGCGCCGACCGCCGCGCCCCCTGCTGCGACGCCGCCGGCGACGCTTCCAGGCTCGATCGATCCGATCCCGATCGCTTCTTCGAGCGCGCGGTACTTCAGCGCGAGCGAGGGGACGATCGGCAGCAGCGCGCCGAGCTGACGGCGCTGTCGCGCGACGCCGTCCGCGTAGAGCTTGCAGTCGGGGCAGGAGCGCACGTGCCGGCGCAGCCTGCCGCGCAGCAGCGCCGCGCCGCGGGCGCTCGACAGTTCTTCGCGGATCTCGTGGCAGTCGGCGTCACGCGCGCGGCGCTCGGAGATCAGCGTCGAGCGGGCCTGGTAGACGAAGGCCTTGACCTGGTCCGCGCGCACGCCGAGCACGCCGCCGATCTCCTGCTGGCTCAAGCCGTGCACCTCGGCGAGCACGAGCGCGGCGCGCTGGTTGTCCGGCAGGCCGCGCAGGCCCTCGAAGACCTTGCGCACTTCCTCGCGCAGCTCGAGTTCGGTGACCGGGTCGGGCCCGGGGGCGACCTCGCCGTTGAGCTCGACGACCGGCCGCCGCCGCCGCAGGATCGAGACGCATTCGTTGCGGGCGATCGTGAACAGCCAAGGGCGGAGCGTCACCGGGCGGCCGTCCGCGCGCAGCGCCCGGTAGGCCGAGGCGAACGTCGTCTGCACGGCGTCCTCGGCGTCGTGCTTGGAGCCGAGCATGTACACGCAGAAGGCGAGCAGCTCGCGCGCGTGGCGATCGTAGATCGCCTCGAAGGCCGGCGTGTCGCCGCGCCGCACGCAGGCGATCAGCCACTCATCGGATGCGAGCGCGAGCCGCACCTTCGAGCCCGCCCTCCCGACTGGACCGCTGTTGTACAACGGATCGCCTCCCTATTCCCGGTGCTGCCCGACTTGACTAAAGCTACTCAATCTATACCCGCCAGTACAACGGTCTGACACATGCGGGCTCGAGCTCCACCTCCTCATGACGCACCAAACCCATCACGTTGCAACGCAAGGGCCGCGAGAAGGTTGGAGCGGTCCGAAAATCTTTTTGAGAGGGGGAACCGCGAGCGTTTCTGGGGCGCTACGCCGCCGGCAGATCCTCGGGCAGCGGCACGTCCTGGGGCGCCCGCCCGGGTCCCGGCTCGTCCCACTCGCTCCAGGCGCTGCCGTCGCGCCCCCGGTGCTCGCCCGAGCCACCGAGCGCCAGCAACACGAGCCGCTCCGGCCCGGCGTTGACGAGCTGGCGGCGCAGGCCCGGGCCGACGCGGGCGAGCGCGTCGGACCCGAGCACGGTCGGCTCGCGCTCGATCAGCAAAGTGAGCTCTCCGGCGAGCACCAGGTAGACCTCCTCCTGGCGCTCGTGGGAGTGGATCCGCCCGCGCTGGCCGGGCTCGAGCACGATCAGGTTGATGCCGAAGCTGCTCACGCCGAGCTCGCGGCGCAGCGTCTGGAAGCGCTCGCCGCCGGTGCGGTCGAGCGCGGCGAAGGCGATCTCCCGCTCGCTCATCGCGAGGGCGCGCGCGCCGTGACGATCCAGGTGGATGACATCGCGAACACCCCGTCGGGCCGGACCATGTCGGCCATCCCCTCGCGCAGCGCCGCGTCGACCTGCGCGTGCAGGTGCGCCGCGCGGTCGCCCGCGAGTCGCAGGACCTCGCCGGCCGGGCCGAGCGCGGTGACGATGTCGATCGCCTCGTCGAGGTCGGCGCCGACCCGCATCGGCAGATCGCAGCGGAGCAGGGCGACGTCCTCGAAGCCCGCGCGCTGGACGACGTCACTGGTCGTGTCGGCGTCCGCCATCGAGAACGGCCCCGGGCCGCAGGTCGGCTCGTCGTACTCCTCTGGTCGGCTCACGATCTGCTCGACGATCTGCTGGGCGCGGTAGAGCCAGTCGTTGTCCTCGCGCCGCCGCCAGACGGCCATCCCGAGCCGCCCGCCGGGCACCAGCGCGCCCCGTACGTTGCGCATCGCGGCCACCGGGTTTGCGAAGAACATCGTGCCGAAGCGCGAGAACGCGATCTCGAAGCGCGGCTCGAGCTCCATCGTCTGGACGTCGGCGACGGCGTACTGCGCGTTCGCGAGCCCGCTGCGCCCGGCGGCCTCGCGCGCGTGCTCGATGAAGCGCGGGGCGGCGTCGACGCCGAGCGCACTGCCCGACGGCGCGACGAGCGCCGCGAGCCGTTCCGTCGTGTCGCCGAAGCCGCAACCGATGTCGATCGCGCGCTCACCTGGCTGCGGCTCGAGCAGCTCGATCGCCGTCTCGCCGTGGCGCGCGAAGCTGCCGACGATCAGGTGCTGGAAGCGCAGGAAGCGGTCGAACAGAGGGCCGTCCCAGGCGGCGATCGCCTCCTCGTTGGCCGCGTCTGCCGCAAGCTGCTGCTCGGTGCCCGCCATCGTTCCCCCCGGTGTCGAACTCGCCCCGCGCCGCGCAGGGGCCTGCGAGAACGGTAGCGCGCCGCCCGCGCGCGGGCTGCCGCTCCTTCAGATGTCCAAAAGCCGCCCCGCCGACGCTGGCCAGCGGGCCGTGGCGCGCCGCTGCGCGCGGCGGGAGGATCGCGGCATGCAGCTGGAGAAGACGCGCGGCGATGCCCGGCCGCGGATCATCGGCGGGCCGACCCTGATCCCCGCGCCGCGCGAGGGGGAGACCTGGCGATGGAAGGTGCAGCACGGTCCCGCGGAAAAGCACGTCTACGTCCAGGTCGCGGCGGCCTTGCGCCCGGAGGCGTTCGAGGATCCGCTCCGGGCCGCGATCGCGACAAAGGGCGAATCGGTGCTGCTGCGCCTGCTCGAGCAGGGAAACGTCCCGACGCGGATCAAGGTCACCTCTGCCGGCCTGACCGAAGTCGGCGTGGACCGCCGGGCGCGTCCGTGCGCCTAGACCCCGTCTAGGCGCCGTTCCGGGGCGGGTGCTGTCGTCGAGGGGCCGCCGCGGCCCGGGCGCGGGGCACCGAGAGAGAAATGCCCACGCGCCCGGCCAACGGCTGCAGGAGGACGGAGGCTGTCCTCCACTTCGCCTCGGACCCGACCGGGCCCTCTCGAGAAAAGGTCCAGCCGCTTTGTCCAAGCTCACTCCCTCTAGGAGTCGAGTTGAGTGTCTGTCCGAAGACGCCCGGCGTCCAATACGTCTTCCCCGGTCAGGCATAGGCGCGCCTTATCGCAGGAATCGAACCTTCTGTATCGTTCTACGGCACTGCTGCCCATGGGAGGAGCGATGACGTTCAGACGAGGCCACCTCGAGTACTTCGTCGCCGTCGCCGAGGAGGGGCAGATCACGAGCGCCGCGCGGCGGCTGGGAGTCGCCCAGCCGGCGCTGTCACAGGCCATGGCCCAGCTGGAGTCGGAGACGGGTCTGCGCCTCCTGGAGCGCCACGCCCGCGGCGTCAAGCTGACCCCGGCGGGGGAGTCGTTCTACGCCAAGGCGCGGCTCGCGGTGGCCGCGACCGGCGATGCGCTGAGCGCGGCGAGGTCGCTGGCGCGGGCGCAGCAGGGGACGATCGAGTTCGGCTTCGTCGGTGCGCCGCCCAGCATCGAGGGCAGGATGGAGATGGAAGGGTTCGCGATGGCCTATCCGGACATCGAGGTGCGCTACCGCGACCTACCGTTCCCGACCCGCTCCACCTCGGCGTGGATGCGCGACGTCGACGTCGCCGCCTGCCATCTGCCGCCTGCCGACGAGGCGATGTGGATCAAAGTGATCCGCCGCGAGCCGCGGATCGCGCTCGTCCCGCGCGGCCACCCGCTGGCCGAGCGCGAAGAGCTCGAGGTGGCCGAGCTGCTGGGGGAGACCTACATCGGCTTCGCGCCCGCGGTCGACCCGGCCTGGGCGGGCTTCTGGAGCCTCGACGACCACCGCGGGGGGCCGCCCGAGCGCGTGACGCACGACGAGGCCTCCAACCCACAGGAGGTGCTCGCCGCGCTCAGCGGCAGCGGCGCGGTCACGGTCGTCCCGCGCGCGGCCGCGAACGTGCTCTCGAACGTGCTCACCGAGATCGCGGCGGTCCCGCTCCGCGACGCATCGCCCTCGCGGATCGCGCTCGTCGGCCACCGCGACCGGCGCAACCAGCTCGTCGCGGCGCTGCTGTCCTACGCCGAGGTCGTGGTGGCGGCCGCGACGGCGCGCTCCGCGGACGGCGACGGCCGCCGCGCGGCAGCCGGCTAGCGCCGCGCGCCGCTCATTCGCCCGGCGACGGCGGCAGGCACGGCGGCGCGGCGCCTTCGATCACGAGCGCGCGCAGTGCGACAGCTCCGCCGGGGCGTTCGGTGGCGCGAAGGATCAGCGTGTCACCGTGCGGGATGCGCGACGGGTCGATCCTGACGCTGGCCACCTGCTCGCCGCCCGCGAGCTGGTAGATGCCGCGGAACTCCTCGGGGGACAGCATCGCCTGGCGCAGCTGCGCGGGGACGGTGGGGCATCCGGCCGTGACCGGCACGACGCGCACGGGCAGCCCGAGCTGTTGCAGGCGCTCGTCCGCCGGCGTCACGCCGACGAGTTCGCCGATCGTGACGGTGACGGTGCCGTCGGAGTTCGTGACGACCGCGAACGCGCTCGCGCCGCGGTTCGATCCGAGGCCGATGACGAGCGCGAGCACGATCGCGAGGATCGTGGCCGCGCCGGCAACGAGCGCCGGAACGCGGCGCAGGCGGCGCGGACGCACGGCCGGCGCGCGCAGCGGCGCCGCGGGCGCCTCGGCCAGCAACGCGCCGTGCTGCTCGACGAGCGCGGTCCAGAGGCGGTCTTCGAACCTAGCCAAGACCGTCTCCTTCCCGGAGCAGCCGCGCGCGCGTGCGCATCAGCCGCACGCGCAGGGCGCCGGTCGAGATGCCCAGCTCGGCGGCGGCCTCACCCGGGGCGAGGCCGCACAGGTCGACGAGCTCGACGGCTTCCCGGTCAAGCACCGACATCTTCGAGAGCCGCTCCATCAGCTCCCTGCTCGAACGCTCGATATCGATCCACCACATCAGCTCCTTCGTCTCGGCGCGGTCGAGCAGCCTGTGCGCGGAGCTCGAGCCGCCCGCCGCGCGCTCGCGGGGATCGGATTCACGGTAGCGGGCGTACACGCGCCTGGCGAAGCCGATCGCCCACGCCCGCGAGCCGGTGCGGGCGGCGTCATAGCCGGCGAACGAGTGGATCGCCGCGACAAACGTGTCGGCGGTGAGATCGGCCACGAGCTGCGGCTCCTCGCAGCGGCGGGCGAAGTAGGCGGCGACGGCACCGAACTCGGCGCGGTACACGCGCTCGAACGCCGCGAGCCGCGGCGAGAGCTCGCCGGCGCCCTCTTCGCGATCGTCTTCCGCCGCGGAATCATTCAAACTATCTGACTGCCGGTCCTGGTCGTCGCCGGGGCGGAGGGGGTCTTGTTGCATGCCTCAGGCCACCGGTACGAACGATCTACATTCAGAGATCCGGAACTGGTCCGCGTATCACGATGTGTCGGCAAGTCCCAGGATCCGAATGTTCGAAACCGACGTTCATCCGAGCCTACATAAGAAAGGACCGATGACAATGGCAACGAACAACAGCACGCCGCGGCCGGGACCGCGGCGGCGAAGCCTGCTGTGGGCGGCCGCGCTCGTCGCCGCCGGCGGCCTGGCCACCGCCCTGGCGAGAGGCGGGGCGCCCGCAGAGGCGACCCCGGCGCAGCCGCCGAGCTACGCCGCGCTCGCCGCCGGCGGCGAAGGCGCCAGCGGGCTGACGATTGTCGATGGCAGCGCGCCGCGCGCCACGCCCGGCAACGCGGGTCCGACATGGCCGGCGGTCCCCCCGGAAGGGAGCGGCGGCTCGTGGCCGCTGACCTCGTCGATCAGGCGGCTGAAGCTCGCGGTGCCGGGGCTCTCGGCGTGGATCGCCCGCTCGGCCGCCGGCGGCGTCTGCGTGCTGCTCTACGACGGCAAGCCCGTCGAAGGCGTGAACGCCGTCGACCTCGCGTGCTCGACGCCGGCAGGCTTCGGCGCGGGCGCGAGCCTCGAGGTCTCGGAAATCCCCGGGATGCCGGGCAGGGTGATCGAAGCGGGCGTCGAGCCCGACGGCGTGAGCGCTGTCAGCACGCCGCTCGCCGACGGCACGACCGCTGTGTCGCCCGTCAGCGGCAACGCCTGGGCGCGAAGTGGCACCGAGCCGCCCGCGCCGGGCGCCGAACCGACCGCGATCACAGGAGGATGGCGATGAGAAGGTCAGGCATCACGTCGCTGCTGGCGACGCTCGGCTGCACGCTCGCGCTCGCCACACCCAGCGCGAGCGCCGTCGAATACTTCCACCACGTCGGGATCGGTGGCGGCGGCAACGCCTTTGGCCCGTTCGTCACCGTGCGGGTGTCGGAAACGGTCGGCTACGGCCAGGGTCTCGGCTGTGCCGGCATCCGCAGCATCGCCGGCGTGGTGTGCGAGTCGAGGCCCGGCGAATTCGTCGCGCTCGTGCTCGGCGGGGACGTGAGATCCGAACCGTACATCCACAACCACTCGACGTTCGAAAGCTTCTTCAACGGCTACTACTACCCCTGAGCCGGGCGCTCAGGTGAGGCTGTCTGCTGCGGCCCGCCGTCGGGCCGCAGCAGGCGACAGCGGCGGCCAAGCTGCCGATCCTGCCAGCGGCAGTGGCTGTCCGCAACATCGGCTTCCGGCGATGTGCCGCGGGCTGGGCGGCACCGGTAGCCTGGGCCGCGCGATGGCGCTGAGCGTGACACTGCCCGACGGGACCGAGCTCGAGCTGCCCGACGGCGCGACCGGCGCCGACGCCGCGGCGGCGATCGGGCCCGGGCTCGCCAAGGCGGCGCTGGCGATCGAGGTGACCGAGCCGGGCGGGCAGCCCGAGCTGCGAGACCTGGCGCGCCCGCTGCCCGGCGGAGCGCGGATCTCGATCCTCACCGAGCGCTCCGGCGAGGCGGCGCTCGAGCTGATCCGCCACGACGCCGCGCACGTGCTCGCGACCGCTGTGCTCGAGCTCTACGACGGGGTGAAGATCTCGATCGGCCCGCCGATCGAGGACGGCTTCTACTACGACTTCGAGTTCCCCGAGGGCACGGCGATCTCCGAAGCCGACTTCCCGGCGATCGAAGCGCGGATGCGAGAGCACGTCAAAGCCGCCGAGCCGTTCGTCCGCGAGGACGTGCCGGTCGGAGAGGCCCGCGATCTGTTCCTCGCCGAGCGCCAGGACTACAAGGTCGAGCTGATCGACGACCTGCTCGCGGCCTCCGAGACCGGGGCCGCCGGCGGGCATCCCACGCTCCAGACGGTCTCGCTGTACAAGAACGGCCCGTTCACCGACCTGTGCCGCGGGCCGCACGCGCCCACCACCGGGACCGTGAAGGCGTTCAAGCTCAACTCCGTCGCGGGCGCCTACTGGCGCGGGGACTCCACGCGGACGATGCTCACGCGCATCTACGGCACCGCGTTCTTCTCGAAGGCCGCGCTGGAGGAGCACCTCGAGCGCATCGAGCAGGCCCGGGCGCGCGACCACCGCAAGCTCGGGCCCGAGCTCGGCCTGTTCCGTTTCTCGGAGGTCTCGCCGGGCGCGGCCTTCTGGTTGCCCGCGGGCACCGGCGTGTTCAACACGCTCGTCGCGCTGTCGCGGCGGATGGGGGCCGAACGCGGCTACAGCGAGGTCAAGACGCCGCTGATCTTCGACGCCGAGCTCTGGAAGACCTCGGGGCACTGGGAAAAGTACCGGGACGACATGTTCACGCTGTCGGTCGAGGGCCGCGAGATGGCGATCAAGCCGATGAACTGCCCCGGCCACTGCCAGCTCTACTCGATGACGCGGCACTCCTATCGCGACCTCCCGCTGCGCTACTTCGAGCCTGGGCTGCTGCACCGCAACGAGGCGTCCGGCGTCCTTCACGGGCTGCTGCGCGTCCGGCACTTCGCCCAGGACGACGGGCACATCTTCTGCACCGAGGAGCAGGTCCAGGACGAGGTTCGCGGCTGCCTGGAGATGGCGTTCGCGACCTACGCGCTGTTCGACTTCGACATGCGCCTGGAGCTCTCGACGCGCCCCGAGAACCGGATCGGCGACGACGAGCTCTGGGACCGCGCGGAGCTCAAGCTCTCGCAGGCGCTCGACGAGCTGGGGCTCGAATACGACCTGAACCCCGGCGACGGCGCCTTCTACGGGCCCAAGATCGACGTGCACATGACCGACTCGCTCGGGCGCTCCTGGCAGACGGGGACCGTGCAGCTCGACTACTCGATGCCGGAGCGCTTCGGGCTCACCTACACGGGCGCGGACAACGCCGAGCACACCCCGGTGATGATCCACCGCGCGATGTTCGGCTCCTACGAGCGCTTCATCGGCATCCTGATCGAGCACTACGCGGGCGAGCTGCCTTTGTGGCTGGTCCCGCTGCAGGTGATCGTGCTGCCGGTCTCGGACCGCTTCAACGAGTACGCGGAGCAGGTCGCGGCCGAGCTTCGCGAGGCCGAGCTGCGGTTGGAGGTCGACGAACGATCTGAGTCGGTCGGACGCAAGATCCGCGAGGCCGAGCTCCGCAAGGTGCCCTACATGCTGGTCGTGGGCGAGCGCGAGCAGGAGTCGCAGACCGTGTCCGTGCGGTCCCATGCAGACGGTGACGCCGGCGCGAGCAGCGTCTCGGAGTTCGCTGAGGAGGTGAGGGGCCAGCTATACTCAGCGGCGTTGACGCCCCGCAAAACCTCACAGCGCCAGTCATAGCGATCGCTTGACGCGCGGACACCTCAACTAGTGCCGGTCCCCAGAAGGTTCGACCGGCGCCCGCCAGAGCGGGACACGACGAGGATCAACGAGCGAATACGCGTGCCCGAGGTGCGCGTGATCGACGAGGACGGCCAGCAGGTCGGCGTGATGAAGACGCCCGACGCGCTGACGCTCGCGCAGGAGAAGGACCTCGACCTCGTCGAGGTCGCGCCGGAGGCGCGGCCGCCCGTCACGCGCATCCTCGACTACTCCAAGTACAAGTACGAGCAGGCTCAGAAGGTCAAGCAGGCGCGCAAGCACCAGCAGCAGATCACGGTGCGCGAGATCAAGTTCCGCCCGAAGATCGCCGAGCACGACTACGACACCAAGAAGCACCACGTCGAGCGCTTCCTGCGCCACAAGGACAAGGTCAAGATCACGATCATGTTCCGCGGCCGCGAGGTCACCCACCCGGAGCGCGGCACCGCGATCCTCGACCGCCTCGCCGAGGAACTGCAGGAGCTCGGCGTCGTCGAGCAGCGCCCGATGCAGGAAGGGCGCAACATGACGATGATGATGGCGCCCTCGAAGGCCGTGCTGGCCGGGCGCGTGGACGCCGACGCCGCCGCGGACGAGGGCGGCTCGCCGACGCCGCCGCCCGAGGTCGCCGACGAGGCGAACCCCGAAGCCGCCGAGCTCGGCCAGACCGTGCCGCCGCCCGCCGAGGCGCCCAGCGGCGAAGCCGCCTCCGCCGCCTGAGCGGGCCCTCGCCGAAGCGCCGGAAGGCACCGCCCCGGCAGCCCGCCGGTTCCATGGCATAATCATCCGCTCGCGATGCCGAAGATGAAGACCCATTCCGGCGCCAAGAAGCGCTTCAAAGTGACCGCCAAGGGCAAGGTCCGGGGCCGTCACGCCTTCACGAGCCACATCCTCGAGAAGAAGTCCCCCAAACACAAGCGCGCGCTTGGCCGGCCCGCGATCCTCTCCAGCCACGACGCGCCGCGCGTGAAGAAGCTGCTCGGGGAGGGCAAGTGACCCGCGTCAAGCGCTCGGTCGGTGCCCGCAAGAAGCGGCGTGCGACCCTCGAGAGGGCGAAGGGCTTCCGCGGCGAGGCGCACTCGAACTACAAGCGCGCCAAGGAGGCGCTGCTCAAGGCCGATGCCTACGCCTATCGCGACCGGCGCAACCGCAAGCGCGACTTCCGCCGCCTGTGGATCACCCGCATCAACGCCGCCGCGCGCCAGAACGGCATGAGCTACTCGCAGCTGATGCACGGCCTGAGCCTTGCCGGCGTCGAGCTCGACCGCAAGATCCTCGCCGACATCGCCGTCCGCGACGCCGACGCCTTCCGACGTTTTGCCGAGCTCGCCCGCGAGGCGTCGGCTGCCTGAACCCGGACACGGCAACCGACTCGGCAGCCTCTCGGGCGTCGCTCCTTCAAAGGGACGGCGCCCTTTTTGTTCCCCGCCCAGCCACACGACACCCCACCGCCACACACCCCCATGCCCCGCATCGACTCCCCACAGAACCCGCGACTGAAGGCTCTGAAGAAGCTCCAGACCCGCCGCGGGCGCACCGGCTCCGGACGCTTCGCGGCCGAGGGCGAGGATCTCGTCGAGGCGGCGGCGCGGGCCGGGTGCGAGCCGCTCGACGGCTACCGCCTGGCCGGCAGCGGGCTCGGAGGCGCAGGCTTCCACGACGTCGCGCCGGCGGCGCTCGCCGCCGCCTCGGCGCTCGGCTCCTCCAGCCGCGTGATCGGCGTCTACGAGCAGCGCTGGGGCACGCCGAGCGGCCCGTTGTGCCTCTATCTGCACGGCGTGGGGGACCCGGGCAACGTCGGTACGGTGCTGCGCTCCGCGCAGGCGTTCGGCGCCTCATGCGTCGCGCTCGGCCCGGGCTGCGCGGACCCGCACTCGCCGAAGGCGGTTCGCGCGAGCATGGGCGCGATCTTCGCGGTCGAGCTCGCGCGGGCCGCCGGCGTCGATGAGCTGCCCGGGGAGCGGATCGCGCTGTCGCCGTCGGCGGAGGAGGTGCTGCACGGACCGCTGCCCGACGGCGGCGAGGGCGTCACGCTGCTCGTCGGCGCGGAGCGCGAGGGGCTGCCCGCCGAGCTCGTCGAAGCGTGCGAGCGGCATGCTCGCATCCCGATCGCCTCCGAGTCGCTGAACGCCGCGATGGCGGCCACTGTCGCGCTGTACGAGATGACCCGCCGAGCATCTAGGGTCCCGGGCTGATGAGCGATCGCGTCGAAGAGCTGCGGGGCGAGGCGGAGGCGGCGATCGCCGCGGCGTCCTCGAGCGCCGAGCTCGAGGAGCTCCGCGTGCGCTACCTCGGACGCCGCGCCGAGCTGCCGCGGCTGCTCCGCGAGGTCGCCTCGCTGCCGCCCGAGCAGCGCGCCGCGGTCGGCCAGGCCGCCAACCAGGCGCGCCAGGCGCTCGAGGCGCAGATCGAGGCGCGCGGCGCCGAGCTCGCCGCCGCGGAGCTCTCCTCCCAGCTCGTCTCCGATCGCGTCGACGTGACGCTGCCGGGCGTGCCGCCGCAGCCACTCGGAGCGCTGCACGTCCTGACCTCGACCCGTCGCGAGCTGGAAGACATCTTCCTCGGCCTCGGCTTCACCGTGCTCGAAGGGCCAGAGATCGAGACGGTGCATTACAACTTCGACGCGCTCAACCACAGCCCGACGCACCCGGCGCGCGCCCGGACGGACACGTTCTACGTGGGCTCCGACGTCGTACTGCGGACCCATACCTCGCCGATGCAGGTGCGGGCGATGGAAGCGCACCCGCCGCCGCTCTACATCGTCGTGCCGGGCCGCGTCTACCGTCCGGACCTCGATGCCTCGCACACGCCGCAGTTCCACCAGATCGAGGGGCTCGCGGTCGATGAGGACATCACGCTCGCCGACCTCAAGGGCACGCTTCTGCACTTCGCCCGGACGTTCTTCGGCGGCGAGCGCGAGGTACGCCTGCGCCCCCACCACTTCCCGTTCACCGAGCCGTCGGTGGAGGTCGACGTGTCCTGCTTCAACTGCGAGGGCCGCGGCTTCCTGCGCGACGGCGCCCGCTGTCCGCTATGCAAGGGCGAGGGGTGGCTGGAGATCCTGGGCGCGGGCGAGGTCGATCCGAACGTGTACTCCTACGTGCCCACGACCGAGGCCAACGCGCCCGGCTATGACCCGGAGAGGGTGCAGGGCTTCGCCTGGGGGCTCGGCATCGATCGCATGGCGATGCTCAAGCACGGCATCCCCGACCTGCGGCTGATGTTCGAAAACGACCTGCGTCTGCTGGAGCAGTTCTGATGAGAGCTCCGCTCCCCTGGCTGCGCGAATACTGCGATCCCGACCTCGACGCAACCGGCATCGAGGAGCGCCTGACGATGACCGGGACCTACGTCGAGGCGATCCACGTAGTCGGGCCGCCCGCCGTCGATAACTTCGTCGTGGGGCGCGTGCTCACCGCCGAACAGCACCCGGACGCGGACCGCCTGAAGGTCTGCACCGTCGACCTCGGTGACGGCAGCCCCGCGACGATCGTCTGCGGCGCGCCGAACGTCGACGGCGGCCAGACCGTCGCCGTCGCGCGCCCCGGCGCCGTCATGCCGGACGGCACGAAGCTCGGGCAGGCGAAGCTGCGCGGCGTCGTCTCCGAAGGCATGATCCTCGCCGCCTCCGAGCTGGAGCTGGAGCCGGCCGGCGAGCGCAGCGCCGGCATCATCGTGCTCGACGAGCTCGACGCCGAGTGGGCGCCGGGCACGCCGCTCGCCGAGGTGCTGCCGATCGCCACCGAGGTGCTCGAGCTCGAGATCACCCCGAACCGTCCTGACTGCCTCGGCATCTACGGCATCGCGCGCGAGCTGCACGCGGCCACGGGCGCGCCCCTGGCCGAAGCGCCCTGGGTCCAGGATCCGGGCTCGACCGGCGAGCTCGCCGCGGCGAGCGTCGAGGTCCTCTGCCCGGACCTCTGCCCGCGCTTCACCGCGCGCGCGTTCGAGAACGTCACGATCGGGCCCTCGCCGGTGTGGCTGCGCGCCCGGCTCACCGCCGCGGGGCAGCGTCCGATCAACAACGTCGTGGACATCACCAACTACGCGATGCTGCTGACGGGCCAGCCGCTGCACGCCTTCGATCTCGACCGCGTCGCCGGCCGCCGCCTGATCGTCCGCCGCGCCGCGGAGGGCGAGCAGGTCGAGACGCTCGACGGGCAGACGCGCGAGCTCGACTCGGAGATGGTCGTGATCGAGGACGAGCAGGGGCCGACCTCGATCGCCGGGGTGATGGGCGGCGCCCGCTCGGAGGTCGCGCCGGACACGACGCGCGTCCTGCTCGAGGTCGCGACCTGGGACGGCCCGAACATCCACCGCACCTCGTGGGCGCTCGGGCTGCGCAGCGAGGCGTCATCGCGCTTCGAGAAGGGGCTGCAGCCCGAGCAGTGCCTGTGGGCACAGGCGGTGGCGAGCGCGCTGATGATCGAGCTGTGCGGCGCGACGCTGCTCGACGGGACGATCGACGTCGGGGGAGAGGGCCCGGAGCCGCAGACGATCGAGTTGCGCGAGAAGCGCGTGGAGTCGATCCTCGGCATGCCGGTCGCGGTTGCGCGCCAGCAGGAGATCCTGAGCTCGCTCGACTTCGGGGCCGAGCCGGTCGCCGGCGGCCTGTCAGTGAGCGTGCCGGCGCTGCGCCGCGACGACGTCACGCGCGAGATCGACCTGATCGAGGAGGTCGCGAGGATCGACGGCCTCGAGCGGCTGCCCGCGACGCTCCCCGCGCGCCGGGGCGCGGCCGGGCGCCTCGACCACGCCCAGCGCGTGCGGCGGCTGGCCGAGGACGCGATGAGCGGCCGCGGCCTGTATGAGATCGCCGGCTGGAGCTTCACCGACCCTGGGGTGCTCGACCGCCTGCTCCTGCCGGCCGACCATCCGCTGCGAGACGTCGTCACGATCGAGAACCCGCTCTCCGAGGACCTCTCGATCATGCGCCCGACGCTGCTCGGCTCGCTGCTCGACGTCGCCCGTCACAACGTCTCGCACGGCGCCCAGGAGATCGCGATCTTCGAGTCCGGGACGGTCTACCGGGCGGCTCCCGACGGCGGCCCGTACCGCACGGGCGCCGAGGAGCACCATGCGCTCGGCACCCTGCTCGCCGGCCCGCTCACGCCCCGCTCGTGGCGCGGCGAGCGGCTCGAGGCCGACTTCTTCGCCGCCAAGGCGCTGCTGGAAGGGCTGCTCGGGTCGCTTCACGTGCGCTGGTCGGTCGCTGCGGCCGAGCCCGGGCGCTGGCCGTTCCTGCACCCGGGGCGCGCCGCCGCCGTGGCGGCGCACGCCGGGAGCGGCGAGGCCGTGACGCTCGGCTTCCTCGGCGAGGTCCACCCGCTCGTCGCGCAGACGTGGGACCTGCCGCGCAGCGCCGCGTTCGCCCTCGACCTCGGCAAGCTCGCCGCGGTCGCGCCGGAGGCCACGCGCTTCGAGCCGTTCGGCGCCTACCCGGTGCTGCGCCAGGACCTGGCCGTGACGCTGCCCGACACCGTCGCCGCGGGCGAGCTCGTCGAGGTCGTGCTCGGCGCCGGCGGCGAGACGCTGAGCGGCGTCGAGGTGTTCGACCTCTACAGCGGGGAGCAGGTGGGCGCGGGGCGGCGCTCGCTCGCGCTGGCGCTCACCTTCCGCTCGCTGGAGGCGACGCTCACCGACGAGGACGTCGCGCCGCTGCGCGCGCGGATCGTGGCCGCCGTCGGCGAGATCGGGGGCGAGCTGCGTGGCTGAGCAGATCCAGCCGGGCGCGGGCGCCGGCGCCCCGCGCGTGATCGTCGCCGGGGCGACCGGCTTCGCGGGCGCGCTCGCGGCGCACCTGCTCTGGCGCCATCCCCGCTTCGAGCTCGTCGCGGTCACGGGCCGCTCGGAGCTCGGCCGCCCGCTCGGCGAGCTGTACCCGCGCTACCGCGTGCCGCTGAGCGTCCAGGAGCTCGACCCGGAGATCTACTTGGATCCCGCCCACCCCGTCGACGCCGCGATCGTCGCCTACCCGCATGCCGCCGCCGCGCCCACCGTCGCGGCGCTGCGCGAGGCCGGCGCGAGGGTCGTCGACCTCAGCGCGGACTTCCGCCTGCGCTCGCTCGACACCTACGAGCGCTGGTACGGGCCCCACCCGCGCCCCGAGCTGATCGAGCAGGCGGTCTACGGGCTGACCGAGCTGCACCGCGGGCAGATCGCGGATGCGGCGCTCGTCGCGAACCCCGGCTGCTACCCCACCGCGAGCGTTCTCGCCCTCGCGCCGCTCGCCCGCGCCGGGCTGATCGCTGACGTCGTGATCGATGCCAAGCAGGGCATCTCCGGCGCCGGACGCGCGTTCGACGAGCAGACCCACCTGTCGATGGCCGGCGAGAACATCCTCCCCTACAAGGTCGCGAGCCACCGCCACACGCCGGAGATCGAGGAGCAGCTCGCCGCGCTCGGCTGCGACGTCCGCGTCCAGTTCCAGGCCTCGCTGGTCCCGCTCGACCAGGGGGAGATGGCCAGCTGCTATGTGACCCCGACGCGCGAGCTCGACGCGGAGGAGCTGCGCGAGCTCTACGCCGACGCCTACTCGCGGGAGCCGTTCGTGGAGGTCACCGAGACGCCGCCCGGCACGCGCGAGACCGTCGCGACCAACTACTGCCGCCTGTTCGCGGCGGCGGACGGCCACACCGGGAAGGTGCTCGTCTTCTCCGCGCTCGACAACCTGTGGAAGGGGACCTCCTCCCAGGCCGTGCAGAACCTCAACGTGATGTTCGGTCTTGGAGAGGGAGAGGGGATCGCATGAGCACGACCGGCGCGAAGCCGTTCTTCCGTTCGCGGTGGGTACCGCGCCCCGCCCACGTGACCGAGCTCGACGCCGGCGCGGGGCTCCCACGCGGCTTCCGCGCGGCCGGCGTCGCCGCGGGGCTGAAGCCCAGCGGCAGGCCCGACGTGGGGCTCCTGGTGTGCGACGCAGAGCGCCCCGTGAGCGCGGCGAGGTTCACCTCCTCCGGCACCGCCGCCGCACCGGTGCTGCTGAGCCGCGAGCGCTCCCGGCTCGACGCCCTGCGTGTCGTGCTCGTCAACTCGGGCTGCGCCAACGCCGCGACGGGCCGGCGCGGCCTGGAAGACGCCGCCAAGACCCAGGGCGCGGCCGCGGCGGCGGCCGGCGTGGACCCGGCGGAGGTCGCGCTCGCCTCGACCGGCGGGATCAGCCAGTTCCTCGACGTCGAGGCGATGCTGAAAGGCATCCTCGCGGCGCGCGGCCGCCTGTCCGCGGACGGCGACGTCGACTTCCAGCAGGCGATCCAGACGACCGACGCGCTGGAGAAGCGCGCCAGCCTCGAGGTGGAGCTGCCCTCCGGGACGGTGCGCCTGAGCGCTCAGTGCAAGGGCGCCGGGATGATCTCCCCCCGCTTCGCGACGATGCTGTGCTTCGTGGAGACCGACGCCGTGATCTCCGCCGAGACGTGCGACCTGCTGCTCGGCGTCACGGTCAAGCGCTCGTTCGACCGCGCCACCGTCGACGGCCAGCTCTCCACGAACGACACGGCGCTGCTGATGTGCTCCGGCGCCTCCGGCGTGGAGGTGGCGGGCGAGAGCGAGGACGAGCTGCGCTTCGGCGAGGCGCTCGACGCGCTGCTGCGCCAGCTCGCCGTGATGATGGTCGCCGACGGTGAGGGCGCGAGCCGCTCGGCGCGCGTGATCGTCCGCGGCGGCAACCCGGAGGGCGTCGAGGGCGCCGCGCGCGCGGTCGCCAACTCGCCGCTGGTCAAAGCCGCCCTGCACGGCGGCGACCCCAACTGGGGGCGCATCGTGCAGGCCCTCGGCGGCGCGCTGACGGACACCGCTCCGCTGCCGGTCGACGTCACGATCGAGGGCGTCCACGTCTGCTCGGCCGGCGCCGCGATTCCCTACGACGAGGCCGAGCTCGACCGGCTCGTGCAGCGCGAGGAGGTCGAGTACGAGGTCGGCCTGCCAGGCGAGGGCGCCGAGACCGAGGTGTTCTTCTCGGATCTCTCGCAAGCGTACGTCGAGTTCAACTCCGCCTACACGACCTGATGCGTGACGTCGGCACACTCCTCGAGGCGCTGCCCTACATCAGGGAGTTCCACGGCAAGACCGTCGTGATCAAGTACGGCGGCGCGGCGATGGAGGACGAGCAGCTGCGCGAGGAGTTCGCGCGCGACGTCGTGCTGCTCAAGTACGTCGGGCTCAACCCGATCGTCGTCCACGGCGGCGGCCCTGAGATCACCTCCTACATGGAGCGCCTCGGGCTGCCGGTCGAGTTCGTGGGCGGCCTGCGCGTGTCCAGCGAGGACACCGTCGAGGTCGCCAAGATGGTCCTGGTCGGCAAGGTCAACAAGGAGATCGTGCTGCGCCTGCAGCGTCACGGCCAGCCGGCCGTCGGGCTCTGCGGCGACGACGGCTCGCTGTTCCGAGTCGCCCGCCGCGCCGCGCCGGGCGGCGAGGACATCGGCTTCGTCGGGCGCATCGAGCGCGTCAACGTCGGCGTCATCGAGCACGTCGCGATCGACTACATCCCGGTGATCGCCTCCGTCGGCGCCGACAGGGACGGCAACTCCTACAACGTCAACGCGGACGAGGCGGCGGGCGCCGTCGCGGGCGCGCTCGGCGCCTACAAGGTGATCTTCCTCACCGACGTCCCCGGCTGGCTGGCGGACGCGGCCGACCCCTCGAGCCTGATCTCGCAGGCCGGCTCGCAGCAGGTCCGCGCCGCGCTCGACGGGCTCGACGGCGGCATGCGGCCCAAGCTCGAGGCGTGCCTGGAGGCGATCGACGCCGGCGTGAGCGCGGCCCACATCCTCGACGGCCGAACCCCGCATTCGCTGCTGCTCGAGCTGTTCACCGATGCCGGGATCGGGACCAAGATCGAGGAATGACAGAGGCACGGTGACATGACCCTCGCTGACCTGCAGCGGATCGAGTCCGAACGCATGATCGGCTCCTACGCGCGGCTGCCCGTCGAGTTCGTGCGCGGCGAGGGGCCGCTGCTCTGGGACGAGCATGGCAACGAGTACCTCGACTTCCTGTGCGGCATCTCGGTCACGAGCCTCGGCCACTGCCATCCAGCGGTGCTCGCCGCCGTGCGCGAGCAGGCGGGGCGCCTGATGCACGTGAGCAACCTGTTCTACACGGAGCCCGCGATGCGCCTCGCCGAGCGGCTCTCGCTCGCGAGCCTCGGCGGCAAGGTGTTCCTGTGCAACTCCGGCGCGGAGGCGAACGAGGCGGCGATCAAGCTCGCTCGCAAGGCTCGCCGCGGCGGTGAGATCGTCGTCGTGCACGGCGCCTTCCACGGCCGCACCTACGGCGCGCTCTCGGCCACGCCTCAGGAGGCCAAGCAGGCGCCGTTCGCGCCGCTCGTGCCGGGCTTCCGCGCGGTCGAGCCGGACGCCGCTGCGCTCGTGGCCGCGGTGGACGATCAGACGGCCGCCGTGCTGCTCGAGCCAGTGCAGGGGGAGTCGGGCGTGCACCCACTCGACGAGGAGCTGCTCGGGGCTGCGAGAGCGGCATGCGACGAGCACGGCGCGGCGCTGATCTTCGACGAGATCCAGACCGGCATGGGCCGCACCGGCACCCTGTGGGCCTACCAGCAGACGGGCGTCGTCCCAGACGCGATCACGATCGCCAAGGCGCTCGGAGGGGGCATGCCGATCGGGGCGCTCGTCACCGGCGAGCGGCTCGCCGACGTGCTCGAGCCGGGCGAGCACGGCTCGACCTTCGCCGGCGGCCCGGTGGCATGCGCGGCCGCCCTCGCCGCGCTCGAGGCGACGGACGACCCCGCGCTGCTAGGGCGCGTGCGCGAGCTGGGCGAGCTGCTCGCCGCGCAGCTGCGCGAGCTGCCCCACGTCGTCTCCGTGCGCGGCCGCGGGCTGATGCTCGGTTGCCGTCTCGACGTCGGAGCCCCGGAGGTCGTGCGCGCCGCGCTGCTCGAGCAGCGCCTCGTGCTCAACGCGACCGGCGCGGACACCGTGCGCCTGCTGCCGCCGCTCACGATCAGCCCCGAGCACGTCGAGCAGGCGATCGAGCGGCTCGGCGCCGTGCTTGCGGCGCGCCCGCCGGCCGTCGCGGAGCCGGCCGGATGATCAGGCGCCTGGCGGGGGGCTTCGAGCTCGACGACGACCCCCGCCGCCTCGACGTCGACGCGATCCACGCGTTCATCAGCGAGCGCTCCTACTGGGGGCGCGGGCGAAGCCGCGAGCGCGTGCAGGGCACGATCGACGGGTCGCAGCGGATCGTGGGCCTGTACCTCGACGGCGAGCAGGTCGGCTTCGCGCGCGCTATCTCGGACGGCGTCACGATGGCCTACCTCGCCGACGTGTACGTCACCGAGCCGCACCGCGGGCGGGGGCTCGGCATCGAGCTCGTGCGCGAGATGATCGACGGCGAGAACGCGCCCGACGTTCACTGGATGCTTCACACCCGCGACGCGCAGGAGCTCTACAACCGGCTCGGGTTTCGACTCGGCCCGATTCGCTACCCCCTGATGGAACGTCCGCGGCACAGTGCCCGCCCGCCTGTGCCGCCCGCCGGATAGCCTTGGCCGCCGTGAGTCGACCCGAGCAGATCGAGCATGCCCGCACCGCTTCGTATGAGGCCGACCCCGCTGAGGTGCGGCGGGTGCTGCTGCTGTACTCCGGGGGCCTCGACACGAGCGTGATGCTCAAGTGGATCCAGGACCTCTACGAAGCCGAGGTCGTGTGCCTGACGGTCAACCTCGGCCAGCCGGGGGAGGACTACGAGGTGATCGAGGGCAAGGCACGGATGCTCGGCGCGCTCGAGACGCACGTCGTCGACGCGCGCGAGGAGTTCGCGCGCGAGTACCTCGTGCCCGCGATCAAGGCGAACGCCGTCTACGGAGACGGGTACCCGCTGTTCACCTCGCTGGGGCGGCCGCTGATCGCCAAGCTCGCGGTCGAGCAGGCCCGCGCGAGCGGTTGCGACACGATCGCCCACGGCTGCACCGGCAAGGGCAACGACCAGGTTCGGATCGAGGCGACGATCGCCACGCTCGCACCAGAGCTGAAGGTGATCGCGCCTGTTCGCTCGTGGCAGATGGGCCGCGAGGAGGAGATCGAGTACGCGCGCGCGAACGGCATCCCTGTCAAAGGCGGAACCGAGATCGCCCCCTACTCGATCGACGACAACCTCTGGGGGCGCTCCTCGGAGGGACGCTGGATCGAGGACCTCGCCCACGCGCCCGACGACGACGTCTTCCAGCTCGTCACGCGCCCGGAGGAGGCACCCGAGCAGGCCGAGACGATCGAGATCGGCTTCGAACGCGGTGTGCCGGTCTCGCTCGACGGCGTTCGGCTCGGGTTGGTGGAGCTGATCGAAACGACAGCCGAGGTCGCGGCGCGCCACGGCGTCGGCATCCTCGACCACATCGAGGACCGGATCGTGGGGCTGAAGGTCCGCGACATCTACGAGGCGCCGGCCGCGACCGTGATCCTGGCCGCCCACAAGGAGCTCGAGCGGCTCGTCTCGACGATCCATCAGAACCAGTTCAAGGGCGAGCTCGACCGCCAGTGGGCGTACCTCGTGTACGCCGGCCTGTGGTGGGAGCCGCTGCGCGAGGATCTCGACGCCTACATGGACCGCGTCAACGGGCGCGTCACCGGCACGATCGGCCTGAAGCTCTACAAGGGCCACGTGCGGGTCGTCACCCGCGCCTCGCCGAACGCGATCTACGACGCCGCGCTGGCATCGTTCAGCGAGTCCGGCGGCCTTTTCTCCCAGCAGGCCTCGCCCGGCTTCATCGAGCTGTTCTCGCTGCAGTCGCGGATGGCCTGGCGGCTGCACAACGAGGGCCGCGGTGAGTAGGACAGCCGGCGCCAGGCGGGTGCGGCGCTACAAGCGGGTCGGGCGCCTTGCGTGGGGCGGGGCCAAGCAGGTGCGCCGCCATCGCTACCTCGGGCTGCTCGCCTGGCGCGGCTGGCGTCTGTATGCGCGCCGGCGGCGCATGGCGGTGCGGCTCGCGTTCGGAGCCGCGGTTGCGCTCGCGGGGCTGCTCGGCGCAGCGCGCGCCTCCCGCCGGCCCCCGGTCGACTAGGGCGCGGACACGAGCACGCCCCGCCTCAGAGCGGGCTCGCCATGACGGCGGTCTCGGTGCGGATCGTCGCCCGCTCCTCAGCCTTCATCGCAGCGGCGAACTGGTCGAGCTTCTCCGCCGGGCCGGTCACCGTGAACGCGACCTGGCTGCTGAGCAGGTGGGGGTGCTCGACGATCTCGCAGCTGACGCCGAGATGAGCCGCCCACGAACTGAGCGACTGCTCTACTTCCTCGCGAACCCAGCGGCCCAGCGTCGCGACATAGGTGCGGGTCGCGGGCGGCCCGGCGCCGGCAGGCCCCCCCGAGGGCGGTGGCGGCGGGACGTCGGGGTCGATCCATGCGTCGTGCGCCTCCGACCATGTGCTGAGCGCGAGCGCCGTCTCGATGCCGTCGTGTGCGAGCGCAGCCTGCAGCTTGGTCCGCGTGTCCTCGATCGCCTGGCGGCTCGCGGCGTAGGCGAAGAGCCGGTTCCCGTCGTGCGTGATGACCACGTCCTGCCCGACCGCCTGCTGCGCGTCGTCGGCGGCGTGCGCCTCGCGGCGCCCCGCGATCAGCCCCTGGAGGTAGCCGCCGCTCGCTCCGTCTGCGAGGTCGCCGCTCAGGCGCCAGTCGCGCTCGTCGGGGTCGGCGGGCATGTCGCGAGAATAGTCGGCTTGCGCGGGCGCCAGTCGGCGCTCGACGGCGGGAGGGCGCCGTCCGCCGGGCGCAATACCTTGATCGCAGCGCATGATCGAAGAGAGCGAGACACCGGGCGCGGGCTCCGGGGAGCGGGGCCGGATCGGCGAGTCCGACTTCCTCGCCGAACGGCGCGCGCGGCGCGCGACCGAGAACGGGGAAGCCGCGCTGCAGCGCCGGGCTGAGGCGGCGGAAGCGACCGTCCAGACGCTCGAAAGTCACGTCGCGACGCTGCAGCAGCGGCTGCGCGAGACCGAGCAGGAACGCGCTCGCGTCGCCGAGCTGCTCGAGGCCGAGCGCGCGCACGGCTCCGACCGCGAGAGCGAGCTGCGCCGCGTCAAGCAGCGGGAGTACGCCGAGCAGCAGCTGCGGGTCGAGGCGGAGGGACGGCTGTCCGGTTTCGAGCACGAGGACCGCGAGCGCTCCGAGGAGCTCGCCGAGCGGCTCAGCGGCGCCGAGCGCGAGACCGGCGAGCTGACGAGCCGCGTCGAGGAGCTTCGCCGCCAGCTCGCCGAGGCCGAGCAGAGCGCCGCCGCCGAGCGCGCCGGCCTGCGCCGCGCCGAAGCGGAGCTGCGCTCTCGGGTCTCCCAGCTCGAGCGGCGCGCCGAGCAGATCGAACGCGGGCTCGAGACCGAGCGCGGCGCCCGCGAGCGCGCCGAGCGCGAGATCGCCCGGATCCGCGAGGGCCACCGGCGCATGGAGGGGCTGCTCGGCGAGATCCGCTCGCTCGTCGGCCGCCTCGCCACGCTGCTCGGGAGCCTGCGCTCCGGCCGCGGCGAGGGCCCCGGCTCGGGCTCCGGTTCTGGCTCGCCCGTGCCGGCCTCGGGCCCGCCGCCGGCCTCCTCGCCCGGCGAGCCCGCGGCGCCGCCCGGCGGCCGGTCCGCGCCGGGCGCCATACCCATACGGCCGTCCCGCGGTGCCGCGGCGGGCGCCGAGCCTGCCCGCGAGCCGCGCGCTGCGGAGATGGCCGAGGCCCTGGCGTCCGCGGTCGAGCGCCTGCGGGCGCGTGCGCTCAGCGCGCCGCCGCTGCCGGAGGATCCGGGCGAGCCCGCACGCGCGAGGAGCGCCGAGGTGGGGGCCGCGCTCGAGCCCGATCCGGGCGCCCCCGAGCCGCCTGCCCCGCCGGCCGCCGGCCGGGCGCCCGCGCCGCCGGCCGTGAACGCGGCCGAGAAAGCGCCTTCCCGCCACACCCGCCAGCCGCCTCTCGTCCCCCAGGCGCAGGCGCCCGCGCCGCCATACGAGATCCCGCTGCCGAAGCCCGAACCGCCGCCGAAGGGCGCATCGGAGCCGGCCGGCGAGGCGCCCGCGAGGACGCCGACGCGCCGTCCGTCCCACAAGCACAGCCAGTCGCTGCTCAGGCGTCTTCGCAATCGGCGCAAACAGCGGCGAAGCCGCTGACGGGCCGCCCGCGCTCGCCTCGGCTCCGCCGCCCCGACGCCTAGCATGGCGCGAGACGTGAGCAACCGATCCTGCGCCCACCTCCACGTGCACTCCGAGTACTCGCTGCTCGACGGCGCGTGCAAGGTCGAGGCGCTCGCCGAGCGTGCGGCCGCCTTCGAGCAGCCGGCGCTCGGGCTGACCGACCACGGCGTGATGAACGGGGCGGTCGAGCTCTACAAGGCGTGCAACAAGCACGGCGTCAAGCCGATCGTCGGCTGCGAGATCTACCTCGTCGACGATCACGCCGCGAGCGCGCAGAGCCGCGGCGAGCGCAACCACCTCACGCTGCTGGCCGCCGACGACGCCGGCTACCGCAACCTCGTCAAGCTCTCCTCGGCCGGCTTTTTGGAAGGGCTTCAGCGAGGCAAGCCGACGGTCGACCCGGGGCAGCTCGAGCGCTACTCGGACGGCGTGATCGCGCTGACCGGCTGCCTGGCCTCGCGCTTCTGCCAGCGGTTGCTGGAGGACCGCGTCGCCGACGCGCGAGCCCATGCGGATGAGCTGCTGCGGATCTACGGCGCGGAGAACGTGTACTTCGAGGTGCAGAAGAACGGCCTGGCCGCGCAGGAGAAGTGCAACGAGGGGATCGTCAAGATCGCACGCGAGGTGGGCGGCTCGCTCGTTGGCACTGGGGACGTCCACTACCTGCGCCGCGAGGACTACGACCACCACACGGCGCTGCTGTGCGTCCAGACCAAGAGCACGATCGCGGCGCCCAAGATGACGTTCGAAACGAACGAGTTCTACCTGCGCGACAGCGCGGAGATGGGCGAGAAGTTCGCGGACTGGCCCGAGGCGGTCGCGAGCACGCTCGAGATCGCCGAGCGCTGCAACGTCGAGCTGGAGCTCGGCAAGCAGCTCATCCCGAGCTACCCGACGCCGGACGGGCTCGACGAGCGTGCCTACCTGCGCGAGCAGGTAGAGCTGGGCCTGCGGCTGCGCTACGGCGACCCGGTTCCGGCGCAGGCCCGCGAGCGGGCCGAGATGGAGCTCGGGGTGATCGACAAGATGGGCTTCAACGCCTACTTCCTGATCGTCTGGGACTTCGTCCGCTACGCGAAGGAGAACGGCATCGCGGTCGGGCCGGGCCGCGGCTCGGCGGCGGGCTCGATCGTCGCCTACTGCCTGGCGATCACCGACGTCGACCCGCTCGAGTACGACCTGCTGTTCGAGCGCTTCCTGAACCCGGAGCGCGTGTCGATGCCGGACATCGACATCGACTTCTCGGTCCGCGGTCGCGAGCGCGTGATGCGCTACGTGACAGAGAAGTACGGCCGCGAGTCGGTCGCGCAGATCGTGACCTTCGGCAAGATGTTCCCGCGCGCGGCGACGCGCGACGCGGCCCGGGTGCTCGGTTACGACTACGGCGCGGGCGACCGGCTCGCGAAGCTGATTCCCGACCCGATCATGGGCCGCGCGCCGTCCTTCGAGGAATGCCTGCGCGACGGCCAGCCGCTGCAGAAGGCGTACAAGGAGGAGCCCGACGCGCGGCGCATCGTCGACGTCGCCCGCGGCCTGGAGGGCATCGTTCGCAACTCCTCGATCCACGCCGCCGCGGTCGTGATCGCCGACCGCCCGCTGACGGACATCGTGCCGCTGCAGCTCGCCGACGCCGGCACCGACGAGAGCGGCGAACGGGCGTTCCGGACCGTGACGCAGTTCTCGATGAAGCCGATCGAGGAGATCGGCCTGCTCAAGATGGACTTCCTCGGGCTGCGCAACCTCGACGTGATCGAGGACGCGCTGGACATCATCGAGCGCTCGACGGGGCAGCGCCCGGACATGACGACGCTGCCGCTCGACGACGCCAAGACCTACGAGATGCTCGCCCGGGGTGACTCGACTGGCGTGTTCCAGTTCGAGTCCGAGGGGATGCGCGAGGCGCTGCGCAAGGTGCGCCCCGACGAGTTCGAGGACCTGATCGCGCTGAACGCGCTGTACCGCCCGGGCGCGATGGACCAGATCCCGGTGTACGCCAAGGGCAAGCACAACCCCGGCGCGATCTCCTACCACGACGAGCGCCTGCGGCCGATCCTCGAATCCTCGAAGGGCGTGATCCTCTACCAGGAGCAGGCGATGCAGATCTCCAAGGAGCTCGCGGGCTTCTCGGGGGCCAAGGCCGACGACCTGCGCAAGGCGATCGGCAAGAAGAACCGCCTGGCGATGGCGCAGCTGAAGCCCGAGTTCGTCGAGGGCTGCCGCGCGTCCGGGACCACGCCCGAGGTGATCGAGTTCCTGTGGACGACGAACGAACGCTCCGCGGACTACTCGTTCAACCGCTCGCACGCCGCCTGCTATGCGCTGATCGGCTACCGCACCGCGTGGCTGAAGGCGAACCATCCGGCGGAGTACATGGCCGCGCTGATCTCCTCCGTGATGTCGACGAAGGACAAGGTGCCGTTCTTCGTCGCGCGCTGCGAGGAGATGGGCATCGAGATCCTGCCGCCCGACGTGAACCTCTCAGACCACGAGTTCACGGTCGTCGAGGGCAACATCCGCTTCGGCCTCGACGCCGTCAAGGGCGTCGGCTACCAGGCCGTCGAGGCGATCAAGCGGGCGCGCGGTGACGACGCGTTCGCCTCGCTGTGGGACTTCTGCGAGCGCGTCGACTGCCGCACCGTCAACAAGAAGGCGATCGAGGCGCTGATCAAGTGCGGGGCGTTCGGCTCGACGGGCGCGACGCGGCAGGGGATGATGGGAGTGCTCGAAGACGCCCAATCCAGGGGACAGAAGGCTCAACTCGACGCGCAGATCGGCCAGAGCTCGATCTTCGAGCTCGTCGAAGAGGCTCCGGCGGGCGGGGCTCCCACCAACGCGCTCGCGAACACGCATCCGCCGATCCTCGGCGAGGAGTACGACCAGAAGGAGCTGCTCGCCGCCGAGAAGGAGGCGATCGGGCTGTTCATCTCCGAGCACCCGCTGAAGCCGCTCAAAGAGGTGCTGCGCGCGCGCACCGACTGCCCGCTGTCCTCGCTGTCCGAGCGCCGCGACAAGGAGCTGGTGACGGTCGGAGGGATCATCACCGAGACGAAGCGGATCCGCACGCGCAACGGCGACCCCATGATGTTCGCGACGCTCGACGACCTCGCCGCCTCGGTCGAGATGCTCGTGTTCGGCAAGGCGCTGAACGAGTACGAGCCGCTGCTGGTGACCGACGAGATCGTGCTCCTAAAGGGCCGCGTCGACCACAAGGAAGCCGGCAGCACCTGCCTGATCGTGCAGGAGGTGCAGCGGTTCGCCCCCTCGGAGGACGAGATCGAGGGCGCGCGCGCGAAGGCGCAGGCGGCCGCGGCGCAGGCGAGCGCGCAGGCCAAGCCGCTGCACCTGCGGCCGATTCGCGCGTGCGATCTGACCCAGGAGCTGATCGACTCGCTGAAGCAGATCTGCGAGGAGTCGCCCGGAGCGGCTGAGGTGCTGGCCGCGATCGAGATGCCCGACGGCGGACGCCGGCAGCTGCGTCTCGGCGACGCCTACCGCGTCGCGAACACCCCGACGCTGCGGGCCGAGCTCAACAGCGTCCTGCCCGTGCCCGCCGCCGAGCCGGCGGCGCCGCGCTCTGCCGTGGCCCCCGCGGTCGCGCCCGCGGCGCTCGCGGGCTGAGGCTCAGCGGCGCCTGGCCGCGAGCCCGCGCTCGCGCAGCCGCTTTGCGAGCTCGACTTCCTGCGGCCCGGCGCCTTCGCGCTTCTCGCCGGGCGTCTCCAGCACGCAAGGGAGCCGCTGGATGCCGGGGGCGGACAGGAACGCGGCGCAGCCGCTCTCGCCGAGCTCGCCCTCGCCGATGTTCGCGTGGCGGTCGCGGTTGGAGCCGAGCGGCGTCTTCGAGTCGTTGAGGTGCAGCGAACGGATGCGCCCTGCACCCAGCGCCCTGCGCGCTCCTCGCAGCACGCCGTCCACGCCGGCCGGCGTGCGGATGTCATAGCCGGAGGCCAGCAGGTGGCAGGAGTCCAGGCAGACGCCCAGCCGCGTGCTCCCGCCGGCGGCGTCGAGCAGCGCCGCGAGCTCGGCGAAGGAGCGTCCGAGCGTGCCGCCGGCGCCGGCGGTGTTCTCGAGATGCAGCTCGCAGCCGTCGGTGTCATCGAGCGCGGCCCGGATCGTGCGGCCGGCCCGCGCGATCGCGGCACCGATGTCGCCTTTGAGCGCCGAACCAGGGTGCAGCACGACCCCGCTCGCGCCGATCGCCGCGCCGACGCGCAGCGACTGCACCAGGGAGGTGATCGTCTTGGCGCGGATCTCGGCGTCCTCGCTGGCGCAGTTCAGCAGGTAGACCGCGTGGATCAGCACCGCCCGGACCGGGCTCCGCGCGATCGCCTCGCGGAACGCGGCGAAGTCCTCCTCGCCGTAGGCGGTCGGCCGCCACATCCGCGGCGACTGGTTGAAGATCTGGATCGCCTCCGCACCGCGCTCTGCGCCACGTTCGATCGCTTTCGACAGGCCGCCGGCGGGGGAGACGTGGGCGCCGATGAACATGGCGGAGCATTATCGGCCCTCGCGGCCCGCGGCCGGGCGCTGCAGAGCCGCGGTCACCGCTAGGGTCGAAAGCGTGAAGGTCCGCTTCGCCCCCTCGCCGACCGGTGCGCTGCACATCGGCGGCGCGCGCACGGCGCTGTTCAACTGGCTGCTCGCCCGCCACGAAGGGGGCCAGTTGGTGCTGCGCATCGAGGACACCGACCGCGAGCGCTCAACGCCGGAGAACATCAAGCAGATCATCGACGCGCTGGGTTGGCTCGAACTGGACTGGGACGAGGGCCCGATCCTGCAGACCGAGCGCGCTGAGCGCCACCAGCAGGCGCTGCAGGCACTGCTCGACAGCGGCCGCGCCTACCGTTCGCAGGCCACCGCGCAGGACGTGAAGGCCTACAAGGAGCTCCACGGCTCCGACCGCGGCTTCCGCGGCGAGGCGCAGGCCTCCGGGGCGGTGCGCCTGCGCGTCCCGGACGACGGCGCGACGGTCGTCCACGACGCGATCCGTGGCGAGACGCGCTTCGAGCACGTGCACATGGACGAGCCCGTGATCGCCCGCGCCGACGGCTCGGTCCTCTACAACTTCGCGGTCGCGATCGACGATCTCGACGCGGGCATCACCCATGTCGTGCGCGGGGAGGACCACGTCTCGAACACCCCCAAGCAGCTGCTGGTGATCGAGGCGGCGCGGGAAGCCGGCCTCACGGACGCGCCGGATCCGGTGTACGCGCACCTGCCGCTGCTGCACGGTCCCGACGGCAAGAAGCTCTCCAAGCGCCACGGCGCGGCCTCGGTGCAGGAGCTGCGCGACGCCGGCTTTCTTCCGGAGGCGGTGCGCAACTACCTCGCGCTGCTGGGTTGGGGCGCCGGCGATGACAGCACGGTGCTCTCGACGCCGGAGCTGGTGGAGCGCTTCACGCTCGAGCGGGTGAGCCGCAACCCCGCGCGCTTCGACGAGGAGAAGCTGCGCTGGCTGAACGGCGTCTACATCCGCGAGCTGCCCCCGGCGGAGCTCGCGGCGCGCCTCGAGGACTACACCGGCCGTGCCGGGCTCGAGCGGGCCGCCGAGATCAGCCAGGAGAAGATCCACACGCTGGCGGACTTCTGGCCGCTTGCCGGGCCGCTGCTCGACGAGCCCCTCGCGGATCCGAAGGCGCGCGAGCGCTGGCTCGACGAGAAAGGGCGCGCGACGCTCGCGCAGGCACGGGAGGCGCTGGCCGGTCTCGAGCCGTTCGAGGAGAGCGAGATCGAGCGGGCGCTCGGGGAGCTGATCGAGCGCCTGGGCGTCAAGCCCCGCGAGGTCTACCAGCCGCTCCGCGTGGCGATCACCGGCACGACGGTGTCGCCGGGCATCTTCGAGAGCCTCGCGCTGATCGGGCGCGACGAGGCGCTGCGGCGAATCGACGCGGCGCTTTCGGCGCCGGCGCCGGCCGCCGGCGCCTAGCAGGCTGCAACGGCTGGGCGCGGCCGGCTGGGCGCGGTCTTGCGCGCACCTAAAGTTCGGCTCGCGCGGTTGCCGATAGGAACCCGGAAGCGGACCGACTCCGGCCTGGATGGCCGGCGAACCCAAGGAAGGGGAAACACACCGAATGCAGGCAACGGCTGCGGCCAAGAAGGCCAAACCCAAGAAGTCGCCCAGCGCGGCCCCCGGACGCCCTGCCCAGGTGGCCCGGCGTACGACTGCCCCTGCCCAGAGCACGGGTGAGCGCCACCAGAACGAGGGCCACGGGCGCCGCCTCACGCTCGCGTTCGAGGCGCTCGAGGCGTTCCCCGCCCTCGCCGAGTCGCGCAACCGTCTGCTCGCGGTCATCTCCAAGGACAACGTCGCGACGGCCGACGTCGTCTCCGCCGTCGAGTCCGACGTCGCGCTGATCATCGCCGTGCTGCGCCTCGCCAACCGCGCCCAGGGGGCGGCCGGCAAGGTCGACACCGCGGTCGGGGCGGTCGAGCTCCTGAGCCCGCAGACCGTGCAGGCCGTCGCGAACCGCGTGCGCACCTTCGACTTCTTCGAGCGCGCGAGCATCTGGGAGGCCGCACCCGAGCGCTTCCGGCTGCACGCGCTCTCCACGCAGCATGCGGCCGACCGCCTGGCCGCCGAGGTCGGCTACGAGAACCGCGACCGCCTCACGGTCACGAGCCTGCTGCACGACGTCGGCAAGCTCGTGCTGCTGCACGCCTACCCCGGCTACCCCGCGCAGGTGCACAAGGGCGCCCGCACGCCCGAGGAACGCGTCCACGCCGAGCGGCGCGAGCTGGGCGTCGACCACGCGCTCGTCGGCGGCGTGCTGATTCGCCGCTGGGGCCTCCCGACCTCGCTGGCGGCGCCGATCGAGCGCCACCACAACCCCGACGCCGAGGGCGAGGCAGCGTTCATCCGCCTCGCCGACATGCTCGCCCACTACGAGCAGGGCGGCCGCGTCAGTCCGAGCGAGCTGCTCCACACGGCGCGCGCCGTCGGCCTCGGCCCGCAGGAGCTGCGCCGCGTGATGTACGAACTCCCGAGCGCCAACGTCCAGCGCCAGCGCCACGTCGACCCGTGCCCGCTGTCGGGGCGCGAGCTCGGCGTGCTACAGCGGCTGGCGGAAGGCAAGGTCTACAAGCAGATCGCCCACGAGCTGACGCTCTCGACGAGCACGGTCCGCACGCACCTGCACAACATCTACGGCAAGCTGGGCGCCGTCGATCGCGCCCAGGCGGTCCTGATCGCGACCGAGCGGGGCTGGCTCTGAGGCGGGTCCTGGGCCGCGCAAGAGCGATCCTCGCTTCGCCCGCGCGCAGCCCAAGGCCCGCCTGAGGGCCGGCCCGCCGCTCGCACCTCCGCCCGCTCGCGTAGCATCGCCCGCGAGCGCAGATGATCTCGATCACCACGAAGTCCCCGTACGCGGTGCTGGCGCTCGCCGAGCTCGGTCGCAGCGGGGGCACCGAGGAGCCGGTGCCGATCGGCGAGCTGGCGCGCCGGCGCGACGTCCCGGTGCAGTTCCTCGAGCAGCTGTTCGCCGTGCTGCGCCGCGCCGGCGTGATCAGCTCCCAGCGCGGCGTCAAGGGCGGCTACCGCTTCGCGCGACCGCCGGAGACCGTGACCGTCCTCGAGGTCGTCGAGCTGCTCGACGGCCCGCTCGGCCGGGACTCGGAGGGCGTGTTCTCCGACGCCGCCGCCGCTGCCCGCCGCGTCCTCGCGCAGACGTCGATCGCCGATGTGATCGAGCGCGAGATCCGCGAGGCGGGGGCGAGCATGTACCACATCTAGGCAGGCTCCCGCGGCCGCAGGCCACGCCGGCGCGGCCTGCCCAGAAATCCAATCTGCTGCATCCAGCCGAGAACTGGCATTCGCTGGTGTTATGGCAATACTCGGAATTAAGATCGGCGCAAATCGACACAGCGCACGGCCCGCGACCTATGATCGGTCGCGCTTCGCATAGGAGGGGTTTCTCGGAGTACCTGCTGTTCGACGGCCGGGAGTTCGCCCGGGCCGCGCGCGTTCCGCGCTGCCCTGGAACGAACGTGCATGCCCTGCCGCTCCGGGTGAAGTCGGCCGGGGGGTCGCCGTCTCCGACGCGAGGTCAAGGCAATCCGAATCGAATGGAGACGGGCATGACCAGGAGAGCTAGATGGACGGTGGCGCTCGGCGCAGCACTCGCCGCAGCGGCGCTGGGCGGATACGGCGCCGGTGGCGCCGGCGCAGAAACGGTCTATTCCAACCTGCCTGCGTCGCTGCCGGCGAACTTCGCGTCGTTCGGCAACGAGGCTTACTCGATGTCGGAGTTCGGCGGCATGATCGAAACCACGAGCGTCGGGCACAAGACCCAGACCGTGAGCGTTGCGATGAGCGCGTGGGGCTGCCAATTTGGCGCTTGGTACAACGACACCTGCGAAACCACGAAGCCGAGCAAGACGTTCCGCTGGCCGATCACTCTGCACATCTACGAAGTCGGGCCGAGCAACTCGGTGGGTGCCCTGATCGGTTCGGAGACGCGGACGTTCAAGCTCCCTTACAGGCCCTCGCGCAGCCCGCAGTGCGGCACCGGCGCGTACTCGCAGTACGAAAAAGGGACCTGGTACGACTCCAAATCCAACGCCTGCTATCACGGCCTGGCCTTCGCGATCACCTTCAAGAAACTGAAGCTGCAGGTCCGCAAGAAAGAGATCGTCACGGTCTCCTACAACACCTCGCATCACGGCCCTGCGCCCGTCGGTGAAACGGCGTGCAACGCGACAGTCGCGGGCTGCTACTACGACTCGCTCAACGTGGCGATCGCGGAACCGAGCGAAAACACCCTGACGACCGGGGCGCAGCCGACGAAGTCGCTGTACCTCGACTCGACCTACGCCGCCATGTACTGCGGCGGGCCCACGCCGGTGGGCACGTTCGGCCCGACTGCGCCGATCGAAGGGTCGTGCGCATCGAACAGCCCCTACGAAACGGAAGAAAACATCCAGCCTGTGATCTCCGTGGTCACGACCGGCTGACAACAGGCCCCTCCAGCGCGCCGGGCCGGGCGGCTGGATGCCGTCTGGCTCTGCGCCGCGGCTTGGTGCCGGAGCGCCGCGTTCGGCGGCGCTCCGGCACCGATCGTGCCATGCTCCGGCCGTGCCGGAGAGCGGAGCGCCAGCATGAGCGTGGGCATGTCCCAGCCGGGCGACCACGTCGAGGTCGTCGTCCCGGATCGGGCGCGCCCGAACGTCCAGTACGCGCCCTCGACCGCGAACTACGACATCTTCAATGCCGAGGTCGCCAAGGTCACCGCGCCGCACGGCGTCCGCGTGTGCGATCTGGGGGGCGGCTCGAACCCGGCGCTCTCGGTGCGGCGCATCGTCCGCCAGGAGCTCGACTACGTGATCGTCGACATCGACGGCGCCCAGCTCGCGAAAGCGCCGCCCGAGTACTCGACGCTGGAGGGCGACATCCTCGAGCGCGGCACCGTCGAGCGGCTGATCGAGCAGGGCGGGCCGTTCGATCTCGTGTTCAGCAGGTGGGCCGCCGAGCACATGCGCGACGGACGGACCTTCCACGAGAACGTCTACGCGCTGCTTCGCCCCGGCGGGGCGGCGGTGCATCTGTTTCCCACGCTCTTCGCCGTGCCGTTCACGATCAACTGGCTCCTGAGCGACCGGCTCTCGCGGCTGCTCCTGTTCACCATGACCGAGCGCGCGTCGAAGTTCCCCGCGCACTACTCGTGGTGCCGGGGGCCGACGCACAAGCAGCTCGCGCGGCTCGAAAGCGTGGGATTCGAAGTCGACCGCTACGTCGGCTTCTTCGGCCACGGGTTCTTTCAGCGCCTCCCGCCGGCGCAGGCGGCCTACCGGCGCTTGGCGGACGCCCTCGTGCGCCACCCCGTCCCGCTGCTGGGCTCCTTCGCGGTCGTCGTCCTGAAGCGGCCCGAGAGCTGACGCCCGCGCGAGCCATCGCTCGCCTCTGAGAAGCTGGAGCGATGCGCAGGAACGGAAACCGGCGCGCCGGCGCGCTGGCGGGCGTGCTCGGAGCGCTCGGACTCGCGCTCGCAGCGGCCGCCGGCGCGGGCGGGGCGTCCGCCGCGCGCCTCGCCCCCTCGGGGCTTGCCTACTCCACGGCGCCGGCCGCGACCATCCAGCGCCAGCCGCCGGCTGACAGCTGCCACGCCAAGGGCACGGGGCTCACGCAGCTCCCCGACCGGCGCTGCACGCCGGGCGCCGTCAACCCCGCGGTCACGCAGTCGACCATCGCTGGCACGATCTGCCGCAGCGGCTGGACCGCGACCGTGCGGCCGCCGGAGAGCGTCACCGAGCCGGAGAAGCTCGCGAGCCTGCGCGCCTACGGGGAGAGCGGCCCCTCGCGCTACGAGTACGACCACCTGGTCCCGCTCGAGCTCGGCGGCGCCGTCAACGATCCTCGCAACCTGTGGCCGGAGCCCGACTACGCCCGCCGCGAAGGCTTCTACCTGAACCCCAAGGACCGCGTCGAGACGAAGCTCAAGCAGCTCGTCTGCTCCGGGCAGACCACGCTCGCCACCGCTCAGCGCCAGATCGCCGCGGACTGGGTCGCCGCGCTTGCCCGTTACGGATAGCGAAGGCCGCTCAGACGGTGGCCTCGACGAGCTCGTAGTCGTCGAGCGCATCTTGGCTCGCGATCACCGCCTGGCGATAGGTCAGCGACCAGCCGCCGCGCGGCCGGCGGGCGAGCGCCGATTCGCTCGCCCACGTCTCCCAACGCCACAGCAAAAGCCAGCGTTCGACCACGCGGCCGGGCCCGTGCACGCCGTGCGGGCTCTCGAAGAGGCGGCGGCGACGGTGGCGGGGGCGGGTGGCTGTGGTGGAGCTCGAAGCGTTCATGTCTGCAAATGAACAGGTTTGAGGAGCTTTTCCCCGATCAGCGTAAACCCACACGTCCCTGCGCACGACGTGAGTCCGCTGAGAGCGTCGTTCCCCTCCTCCGACCGGCTGCGGCGAGGCAGGCCGTTTAGGAACGACACGTGCGGTTAATATTGACAATTCCGAGCTCAGGGGGATGAACTCAGCCATGCAACGTCCGCAGAAATTTGCGGCGCCGCTCGTTCTGGTGGCTCTCGCCGCGGGAGCGCTGCTGCCCGCCGCCGGGGGAGCCGACGCCCAGAGCGGGTGCGTCGTTCCCGACGTCACAGGCGTCAATCTCGCGCAGGCGCGCCACGCCCTGGAAGCGTCGGGCTGCCAGATCTCGGTCAGCCAGCTGCCGCCGCACGGCTCCTACGTGACGCCCTCCAGCGCGGAGGACCGCCAGCTGATCCGCAGCCAGCGGCCGTCGGCCGGGTCGCGCGCGAGCACCGTCACGGTGTTCGCCGCCCCGCTGTGCGCCCAGCCCGCGCTGCCGGGACCGCCCGACCACGGGGCTCGCTCGAGCGGCGGCCCGACCGAGCTGGTCGCGGCGCTCTACCTGCAGGGCGGCCCCATCCGCACGAGCCCGCACTGCCGCCGTGGAACACCGTCGGCAGGGACGGTGGTCGTCTCGAGCCCGGACGGCAGGACGCTCGTTCGCCGCCAGGTCCGCTCCGGCAACTCGGCGATCTTCCCGCTCGCGCCGGGGCGCTACGTAGTCGGCGGGACGATCGCCGGCGGCACCTCGAGCGGCCCCGTGCAGGTCGCTGCCGTGCCCGTGACGATCACCGCGCGGCGCACGACCCAGCTGGACGTCGTCGGCCGCGTCCACTGACGCCGAGGGGCGCCCGCGCCGGGCTTGCGTCTCGGCGTCCGCGCCCGTGGGCCTCGCACCCCAGAGAGGGTACGGGCTGTGCGCGGGAGCGCCGAGACAGCCCCGTCCTTGCGTTTCTCCTTGGGGACCTCCATCCCCGCCGCGGGAGTGTATTGGCGGCCCGGACGGAACGGGCGCAGCGCGCGCCGCCCGCGCCCCGCACGGGCCGCAGAACCGGGCCGGCGGCCGACGCTGTGTCATGCTGATGACGTGCCCTCGTGCAGCCACCTCGACACGATCACCGTGACCGAGCTGCCCGCCGAAGTGCCCGGCTGCGAGGACTGCCTGCGCGAAGGCGGCGTCTGGCTGCATCTGCGGATCTGCCTGGAGTGCGGGCACGTCGGCTGCTGCGACGACTCGCCTCACAAACACGCCAAAAAGCACGCCCTCGACGAGGAGCACCCGCTGATCCGCTCGCTCGAGCCGGGGGAGGAATGGTCGTGGTGCTTCATCGACGAAGTCGCGATGGTGATCCCCGAGGTTCAAGGGAGCACGCGCATCCCGCCGTCGCCGATGTTGAGCTGACGTGGCCGGCGACGGCAACTCGTCGCAGGCGCGGCATCCGACGATCCTGGCCGTCGACGACGAGCCGGCGGTGCTGGCCGCTGTGGCGCGAGACCTGCGCCGCGGCTTCGGAGAGAACTACCGGGTGATGCGGGCCGGCTCGGGCGCGGAGGCGCTGCAGCTGCTGGGCGAGATGCACAAACGCGGCGACACGGTCGCGATGCTCGTCGCCGACCAGCGCATGCCGGGGATGGACGGGACCGACTACCTCACCCAGGCGCGCGCCATCTACCCCGATGCCAAGCGCGTGCTGCTGACCGCCTACGCGGACACCGACGCGGCGATCCAGGCGATCAACGAGGTCGCACTCGACTACTACCTGCTGAAGCCCTGGGACCCGCCGGAGGAGCAGTTCTACCCGGTCGTGGAGGACCTGCTGACGACATGGCAGGCAAGGGCGGTGCTGGAAGCCGGAGGTCTGCGCGTGATCGGGCATCGCTTCTCGCGCGAGACCCACGACCTGCGTGACTTCCTGGCACGCAACCGCGTCCCGGGCCGGTGGCTGGACGTCGAGCTGGACGCCGAGGCCCGCGAGCTGATCGCCGAGAGGGGAATCGACGAGGAGCTGCTGCCGGCCGTGGTTCTGGAGGACGGGGAGGTGCTCGTCCAGCCCTCGGTCCAAGAGCTCGCTGAGAAGGTGGGGGTCGCCGCGCACCCGGCCGCGGAGCATTACGACCTCGTGATCGTGGGCGGGGGCCCCGCGGGGCTCGCCGCCGCCGTGTACGGCGCCTCGGAGGGGCTGCGCACCGTGATGGTCGAGCGGGAGGCCCCCGGTGGCCAGGCAGGCCAGTCGAGTCGCATCGAGAACTACCTGGGGTTCCCCGGAGGGGTTTCCGGCTCGGAGCTGGCGGGGCGGGCTACGACGCAGGCTCGTCGGCTTGGGGCAGAGCTCCTCACGGTCAACGACGCGGCTGGGCTCCGCGTCGAGGGCGCGGGCAGGATCGTCGAGCTGACGGGCGGCGCCGAGCTGAGCGCCAACTGCGTGCTGATCGCCTCCGGTGTCTCCTACCGGCGCATGCCGGCCCCCGGGTTCTCGGAGCTGACCGGGGCGGGCGTCTACTACGGCGCCGCGCTGACCGAGGCGCGATCGTGCTCCGAACAGCACGTGGTCGTGATCGGCGGCGCGAACTCGGCGGGCCAGGCCGCGGTGTACTTCAGCGGCTACGCGCGGCGCGTGTCGATGCTCGTTCGCGGCGACTCGCTGGTGAAGTCGATGTCGCATTACCTGATCGAGCAGATCGACGCCCTGGAGAACGTCGAGGTGCGCACCCGAACCGAGGCGGTCGCCGCGCACGGGCAGGACGGCAGGCTGAAGAGCATCGACATCCGCGACGGCGAGGGCAACGTCACGAACGAGGACGTCGATGCGTGCTTCATCTTCATCGGCGCGGCTCCACGCACCGATTGGCTGGACGGCGTGCTCGCCCGCGACGAGCGTGGCTTCATCCTCGCCGGGCCGGAGGTGCGCGACCACGGATGGCCGCTGGAGCGCGACCCGTACCCGCTCGAGACCAGCGTGCCGGGCGTGTTCGTCGCGGGCGACGTGCGCTCGCGCTCGATCAAGCGCGTCGCGAGCGCCGTCGGCGAGGGCTCGATGGCGGTGTCGCTGATCCACGAATACCTGGCGAGCGCATGAGCCGTCCGAGCGTCGCCGAGCTGCGGCCGATCGACCTGTTCGACGGGGTGGACGACGAGCACCTCGCCGAGTTCGCCGCGCACGCCGAGCTCCGCGACTTCAGCGCCGGCGAGCAGATCGCCCAGGAGGGCGGCAGCGAGCGCCGGGTCTATCTCCTGCTCGACGGCACCGCGGAGACCTTCAGGGAGATCAACGGCGGCCAGGAATCATCGGGCGACCACGCCGCTCCGACCTACCTCGGCGCGATCGGGGCGCTGACCGGCTCGGGGCTCGCCGTGCAGGTCCAGGCGAAGACCGACGTGCACCTCGCCCAGATCGACGCCGACGAGTTCCTGGAGCTGGCGATCGAGAACCGCTCGGTCCTGCGGCTCGTGCTCGCGCGCGTGCGGCCCGTCGTCGGGCGCATCACCGCGATCGAGCAGAACCGCGAGCGCCTGGAATCGCTCGGCACGATGGCCGCCGGTCTCGCGCACGAGCTGAACAACCCGGCCGCGGCGGCCAAGCGCGCCTCCGCGGACCTCGCCGACGCGCTCGACGTGCTGAGCTCGACGATCGGGGTGTTCGTCGAATCGGGGGTCTCCCGCGAGCAGGCCGAGCAGCTCGTCGAGATCCAGCGGGCCGTCGTGCAGGCGTGCCGCGCGCGGGCCTCGATCTCCCAGCTCGAGCTCGCCGACGCCGAAGACGAGCTCACCGACGCGCTCGAACGCGCCGGGATCGCGGACGCCTACCGGATCGTCGAGCCGCTCGCGCAGGCGGGCTTCGACGAGCAGCAGCTCGCGCGGGTCGGGGAGCTGGCCGGGCCCGCCACCGAGGCGGCGGTGCGCTGGATCGCGGCCTCCCTGCTCGCGCGGGAGCTGGCCGCCGAGCTGTCCGAGTCGACCGAGCGGATGAGCAAGCTCGTCGCGGCCGTCAAGACTTACGCCTACATGGACCGCGGCGGGCTCGTCGAGGTCGATATCCGCGAGGGGCTCGACACCACCCTGACGATCCTCGGGCACAAGCTCAAGCACACGACGATCGAGGTCGAGCGCGAGTTCGAACAGGACCTGCCGCGATTTCAGGCGTACGGCGCCGAGCTCAACCAGGTCTGGACGAACCTGCTCGACAACGCGATCGATGCGCTCGGCGACTCGGGCACGATCACGATCTCCGCCCAGCGCGACGGCGACTGCGTCGAGGTCGACATCGCCGACGACGGGCCAGGCGTACCGGCCGAGGTCCAGGAACGGATCTTCGACCCGTTCTTCACGACCAAGGAAGTCGGCAAGGGGACCGGGCTGGGCCTCGACACCGCCCGGCGGATCGTCGCCGACCGCCACCATGGCAGCCTCAGCTTGAGATCCGAGCCGGGCCGGACCGTGTTCCGGGTCCGCCTGCCGGTCGCTCAGCCCGAAGCGACCGAGCGGTCCGCCGCGCCGGGAGCGGGCGACCAGGCCGCCGCTTGAGCGGGCCTTCGGCGGGCGTGCGTGTCGTCGCCGTCGACGCGCAGACGGGCCGCGAGCTGCGAATCGCGGTGCTGCGCCCCGAGCAGGACCCCGGCGAGCCGATGTACGCGCGGGAGCGCGACCCCGCGACGCTGCACTTCGCGGCGCGCGGCGAGGATGGCGAGGTGCTCGCCGTCGGCAGCGCGATGCTCGAGGGCGATCCGCGCGAGCCGCGCCCGGGCGACTGGCGCGTTCGCGGGATGGCCACGGATCCGCAACGGCGAGGCCGCGGGCTCGGCACGCTGGTGCTCGCCGCGATCGAAGCGGCGGCGCGCGAGCGTGGCGCCGCGCGGCTGTGGTGCAACGCGCGCACGCCCGCGCGCGGCTTCTACGAACGCGCCGGCTTCACGGTCGAAGGGGAGGAGTTCGAGATCCCCGGCATCGGACCGCACTTCGTGATGTCGAAGCCACTGGGCTGAGCGGCGAGTGGGCTTTCGATCGCGCTCGACTATTGTCGGGGCCGCGGATGTCCCGAATCCCGATCAACATTGCCGAGCTTGTCGGCGGGACGCCGATGCTCGAGCTGGGAGACGACTTCGGCCCGCGCGCGGACGGCGCGCGCCTGTTCGCGAAGCTCGAGGCCTTCAACCCTGGGGGCAGCGTGAAGGACAGGATCGGCGTCGCGATGATCGAGGCGGCCGAGGCCGAAGGCCGGATCGAGCCGGGCCGCACGACGATCGTCGAGGCGACCAGCGGCAACACCGGCATCGCGCTCGCGTTCGTGTGCGCCGCGAAGGGCTATGACCTCGTCCTGACGCTCCCCCAGGGGATGAGCAAAGAGCGCGAGAGCCTGCTGCGCCTGTACGGCGCGCGCGTCGACATCACCGAGTCGCTCGGCGGAATGGAGGAGGCCGTCCAGGCCGCCGAGGCGATGGCACGCCGCGACGACGTGTTCCTGCCCGACCAGTTCACGAACCCCGCGAACCCCGAGGCGCACCGCCGCACGACCGGGCCGGAGATCGCGGCGGCGCTCGACGGCGATGTCGACGTGCTCGTCGCCGGCGTCGGCACGGGCGGCACGATTACCGGCGTCGGCGAGTACCTGCGCGAGCACTGCAACCCGAAGCTGAGGGTCGTCGCCGTCGAGCCCAAGGGCTCGTCGGTGCTCTCGGGAGGGCGGCTCGGCCCACACCGCATCCAGGGCATCGGCGCGGGCTTCGTGCCCGCCGTGCTGAACCTCGAGCTGCTGGACGAGATCATCCCCGTCTCCGACGACGACGCGATCCAGACCGCATGGCGCTGCGCGCGCTCCGCGGGTGTGCTCGCCGGCATCTCCGGCGGCGCCGCGGTGTGGGCGGCGATGCACCTCGCCGCGCGCCCCGAGTCCAAGGACGCGCGGATCGTGCTCGTGCTGCCGGACTCCGGCGAGCGCTACATCTCCCAGGCGTTCTTCGCTCCGCTGTAGCCCGGCTGGCGGGTCATGCCCGCCGCCAAAAAAAGTTGTAGGCGCAAAGATCGGCGCTACGCTTCTGGCATGGCCGGCTTCGGCGCGTTCGCCCGGGTGGCAGGGGAGGTCAGACGTGACGTGCTGGCCGCGCGCGAGCGCGATCCCGCAGCACGCGGCGTGCAGCCCGCCGAGATCGTCGCGACCTGGCCCGGCATCCACGCGCTGCTCGCCTTCCGCGTCGCCCATGCCATGTATGGCGCCGGCGTCCCGCTGCTGCCGCGCCTGATCTCGATGCTCACGCGCACGATCACCGGGATCGAGATCCACCCCGCCGCGCGCATCGGGCAGGGCCTGTTCATCGACCACGGCACCGGCGTCGTGATCGGCGAGACCGCCGAGATCGGCGACAACGTCACGCTCTACCAGGGCGTCACGCTCGGCGGCACCGGCTTCGCGACCGGCAAGCGCCACCCCACCGTGCAGGACAACGTCACGATCGGCTCGGGCGCGAAGCTGCTCGGACCGATCACGATCGGCCACGGCGCGAAGATCGGCGCCAACAGCGTCGTGATCACCGACGTGCCGCCGAACTCGACCGTGGTGGGGAACCCGGGTCATCCGGTGCGGGTCGAAGGCCGCCGCATCGAGGGCCCCGACGCCGACTGGATCCACCTGCCCGATCCGATCGCCGAGGCGATCCAGGCGCTCTCAGGGCGGATCGCCCAGCTCGAACGGATGGTCGCCGAGCTTTCCGACCAGGAGCCGCAGCCGGTCGCCGATGTCAGGCCGCTCAGAGAGGTGCGGGGGCCGAACCCGGCTGGGGGCTGAGCGGCTGAGCCGGTCCGTCGGCCGAGTGGCGCTCGACGCATCGCCCCCCGGGAGATCGTGCAACAGAGCGTGGAGACGACCCCGCCGGCCCACGTCGTGATCGGGAACCTCATCGCGAGCTACGCCGAACTCGTGGACGACGGCGACTTCGCGGGCGTCGGTGTCCTGCTCCGGCACGCAACGTTCACCGGCGGTGCCGGACCGGTGACGGGACGCGACGAGGTCGAGAGGATGCTCCGCGACAACGTGACCCTCTACGAGGACGGCACGCCGCGGACGAAGCACGTCACCACGAACGTAGCCATCGAGGTCGACGAGCAGGCGGGCACGGCCCAGGCGCGTTCCTACTTCACCGTCTTGCAGGCGCTGCCCGGGCTGCCGCTGCAGGCCATCGCGAGCGGCCGCTACCAGGACCGCTTCGAGCGCCGCGGTTGCGAGTGGCACTTCGTCGAGAGGCGGGTCCGAACAGACCTCGCCGGCGATCTGACCCACCACATGCGTCGCGCGAGCGCCGACGGCTAGCCTGCGAGCCCGAGATCCGCGAGAGCCTGCTCGGCGTGCCAATAGAGGATGAGCCTCGCCACGCGCCCGTCGCGGATCTGGAACAGGGCCGCCTGTACGGTCGGCAGCTGCCCGAGCTGCAGATCGCTGCCTCGCGCGCGCCCGATGAACCGCGTGATGACCAGGACGTGGTCGCGGTCGAGCTCGCGGAACTCGACGCCCTCGAACTGAAGCGTCTCCCAGGAGCGTTGAAATGCGAACCACCCCTCGGCCATGCCGGCGACGCCCGTCCACCTCTCGGGGTCCGGCCCGTCGCCGAAGCCGAACTCGATCTCAGGGCTGGCCCAGTCGGTGCGCGAGAAGTCGCTCTGCTCCCAGGCGTCGAAGATCGAGCGCACGAGCGCCAGGTTCGCGGACTCCGTCATCTCCCCGAGTATCGCCGCCAGGGCCCCGCGACGCCGGTCGGCACGGCTGCCGCGGGCGCATCTATCCTCACAGCGATGGCCGCGAACCCCCATGCAGAGCACCTCCAGGAGCTGCTGGAGGACCTCAACGAGCCCCAGCGCGAGGCGGTCACGCACGGCGAGGGGCCGCTGCTGATCCTCGCCGGCGCGGGCTCGGGCAAGACCCGCGTGCTGGCTCACCGGATTGCGTTCCTGATCTACACCGACCAGGCACAGGCGGGCGAGATCCTCGCGATCACGTTCACGAACAAGGCCGCGAGCGAGATGCGCGAGCGCGTCGAACGCCTGCTGGGGCACGCCACGCGCGGCATGTGGCTGATGACCTTCCACTCCGCCTGCGCGCGGATCCTGCGCGCCGAGGCCGTGCGCCTGGGCTACACGCGGCAGTTCACGATCTACGACCAGGCCGACTCGCGGCGGCTGGCGAAGCGCAGCGCCGACGCGGTCGGCGTCGACCCGAAGCGCTACACGCCGGCGGCGGTGCTGAACCAGATCTCGGCGGCCAAGAACAAGCTGATCGACGTCGATGACTACCGCCGCCAGGCGGCCTCGCCGTTCGAGGAGATGATCGGCGAGGTCTACGACATCTACCAGCGCGACCTCGTGCGGATGAACGCGATGGACTTCGACGACCTGCTGTTCAGGACGGTGAACCTGCTGGAGCTGTTCGAGGAGGCGCGCGAGCGCTATCGCGTGACGTTCCGCCACGTGCTGGTCGACGAGTACCAGGACACCAACCACGCGCAGTACCGGCTGCTGCAGCTGCTCGCCGGGGGCGGGGCGCCGCCGAAGCGCGGGCGCGAGGCCGGCGACGGCGAGCCCGCCTATGCGCGGCCGGTCGGGCATCGCAACCTTGCGGTTGTCGGGGACGACGCGCAGTCCATCTACGGCTTCCGTGGAGCGGACATCGAGAACATCCTGCGGTTCCAGGACGACTTCCCCGACGCCCGCGTCGTGAAGCTCGAGCAGAACTACCGCTCCACCGAGACGATCCTCCAGGCCGCCAACTCCGTGATCGCGAACAACCGCGGCCAGATCGGCAAGAAGCTCTGGAGCGAGCTCGGCCAGGGCGAGCAGATCCAGATGCGTGCGCTCCAGGACGAGCACGCCGAGGCGCGCTACGTCGTCGGCGAGATCCAGCGCCTGGTGGACGAGGGCGCCTCGCGCGCCGAGATCGCCGTGCTCTACCGCACCAACGCGATGTCGCGCGTGATCGAGGACGCGCTTGTCCGCAGCGAGATCGCCTACCAGGTGATCGGCGGCACGAAGTTCTACGAGCGCGCCGAGATCAAGGACGCGATCGCCTACCTGACGCTGCTCGCCAACCCCTACGACGTCGTGAGCTTCACGCGCGTGGCAAATTCTCCAAGGCGAGGCATCGGCGCGACGACGCTCGCGCGCGTGACCGCGCACGCGGCCGCGATGGACATCTCGGTGTGGGAGGCGGCCGCGCGACCGCAGGAGGTGCCGGGGCTGGGGTCGGCGGCGGTGAAGGCGCTGGGCCGCTTCATGGCGAGCATGGCGGAGCTGCGAGCAATGACGGGTGCCGAGCCGTTCGGAGGGGAAGGAGAGGATGAGGCTCGGGTCGCACAGTTGACGGCGGACGCGCCCGGAGACGAGCCCCAGCGCGGGGGGCAGGGGGTGCCGATCGCCGAGCTGCTCGAAGCCGTGCTCGCGCAGAGCGGCTACATCGAGGCGCTCGAAGCCGAACGCTCGATCGAGGCGCAGGGGCGGATCGAGAACCTCGAGCAGCTCGTCGAGGTCGGCCGCGAGTTCGACGAGGCGGAGCAGGACGCGGAGCCAACGCTCGAGCGCTTCCTGCAGGAGGTCGCGCTCGTCGCCGACGCCGACACCCGCAGCGACGACGAGGGCCTCGTCACGCTGATGACGCTCCACAACGCGAAGGGACTCGAGTACCCGACGGTGTTCATCACCGGCCTCGAGGACGGCGTGTTCCCGCACTCGCGCGCGATCGACGAGGGTGGTCTGGAGGAGGAGCGGCGGCTGTTCTACGTGGGCGTCACGCGGGCGATGCGGAAGCTCTACCTCACCTACGCGCGCCGCCGCGCGGTGTTCGGCGCGCAGAGTTACGGCATGCCGAGCCGCTTTTTGACCGAGATCCCCGGCGACCTGCTCGACGAGGGCACGGAAGGCTTCGGCGCCGGCGCGTTCACGCCGTCGCTCGCGCGCGGGGGCGAAACCGCGTGGTCCGCCGGGGCCGGGCAGGTGAAGGCGGCGCGCGGCGAGCGCGCTGCGTCCGCGTCCTTCCGGCTCGGCGAGGACGTCGTGCACGCCGCCTTCGGCGATGGCGTCGTGACGGGCGTGGAGCCCGACGGCGTGATCGTCGTGCGCTTCGCCGGCGACGGCTCGGAGCGCAAGCTGATGGCCGAGTACGCGCCGGTCACGAAGCGCTGAGGGCGCATAGCATCCAGGCCATGGCGGCGACGCTGATCGACGGCAAGGCGGTGGCGGCGAAAGTGCGCGCCGAGGTCGCCGAGGAGGTCCGCGAGTTCGTGGAGCGCCACGGCCGCGCGCCCGGGCTCGCGACTGTGCTGGTCGGCGAGGACCCCGCCTCCGCCGTCTACGTGGGCGGCAAGCAGCGTTCCTCCGCCGAGGTCGGGATGGTGCCGGTGGACGTCCGCCTGCCCGCCGACGCCGGTGCCGAGCAGGTGGCGGGGGAGATCGAGGCGCTGAACGAGAACCCCGACGTCAACGGCATCCTGCTGCAGCTGCCGGTGCCCGCCCACCTGGACGGCCCTGCGCTGACGGCGCTCGTGCGCGCTGAGAAGGACGTCGACGGCCTGACGCCGCTGAACGCGGGCCTGCTTGCGCTCGGCACGCCGAACCTGGTCGGCGCGACGCCGCTCGGGGTGATGGTGCTGCTCGGCGACTACGGGCCCGAGCTGCAAGGCGCCGAAGCCGTCGTCGTAGGCCGCTCGAACCTGTTCGGCAAGCCGATGGCCCAGCTGCTGCTCGGCGCCAACGCGACCGTGACGATCTGCCACTCGCGCACGCGCGACCTGGCCGCCGTGTGCAGGCGCGCGGACGTGCTGATCGCCGCGATCGGGCGCCCGCGGATGCTCGGCGCCGAGCACGTCAAGCCGGGTGCGACCGTGATCGACGTCGGCACGAACCGAATCGCCCCGGAGGAGGCCGGCAATAAGAGCGGGCTCGTCGGCGACGTCGACCACGACGCGGTCAAGGAGATCGCCGCCGCGATCACGCCGGTGCCCGGCGGCGTCGGCCCGATGACGATCGCGATGCTGCTGCGCAACACCCTCGACGCCGCGCGGCGGCAGGCCGAGCGATGAAGCTGCGCGTCGGCGAGCTGACGGCGCTGGCCGGAATCGGCTGCACGATCGCCGCGCTCGTGCTCCCCTGGTACGAATCGTCGATCGGCAACCTCTCCTTCTGGGACACCTTCGGGGGCGCCGCCGTGCTGATGCTCGCCGCGCTGAGCGCGTCGCTGGCGATGGTGCTCGCGGCGCTGCTCGAGCGGGGCAGCACCGCGCTGCCGATCTCGACCGCCGTGTGGGCGCTCGTCCTCGGCCTGATCGGCGCCATCGCCGCGCTCGTGCGCGTGCTGGAGCGCCCCGACCACGCGACCGGCCTGTGCGCGGGCGCGTGGCTCGGCCTCGCGGGCGCCGTGCTGATGCTCGTGGGCGCCTGGATCGTGATCCGCGACGAACGCCCGTCGCGCTACCGCCCCGTGCGGCCCGAGCCGCGCCCGCCCGTGCCCCGCAATGGCGCCGGGCCCTCCGGGCCCTGACGGCCGTCCCGCGGCCCCGCGTAGACTGCCAAGCGTGATCGGGCGCGACGAGGTCCTGCATGTTGCCCGCCTGGCGCGCCTGGCGCTGAGCGAGGAGGAGATCGAGCCGATGGCGCGCGAGCTCTCGGCGATCAGCGGCTACGTCGCGGCGATCGGCGAGCTCGACCTCGACGGTGTCCCGCCGACCTCGCACGTCGTCGAGGTGACCGGCCGCCTGCGCGCGGACGAGCCGCGGGCCTGCCTGCCGCGCGCGGTGGCCCTGTCCCAGGCGCCCGACGCGACCGACGAGGGGTTCCTAGTACCCAGCCCGCAGGCGTGAGCGCGGAGCTGCTCTCACTGTCTGCCGCGCAGGCCGCCGAGCGGATCGCCGCGGGCGAGGTCTCGGCCGATGAGCTGTTCACGCTCTACCGCGAGCGCGCGGCGGCCGACCGCGCGGCCGGGGACGAGGGGCTGAACTGCTTCACCTGGGTGGCCGATGGGCTCGACGGCGCCGGGAATCGCGACCGGGCCGCTCCGCTGAACGGCGTGCCGCTCGCCGTCAAGGACCTGTTCTGCACGAAGGGCGTGCCGAGCCAGTCGGGCTCGAAGATCCTCGAGGGCTACCTCCCTCCTTACACGGCGACCGCGGTCGAGCGGCTGGCCGGCGCCGGCGCGCCGCTGCTCGCGAAGACCAACCAGGACGAGTTCGCGATGGGGTCCTCGACCGAGAACTCCGCCTTCGGGCCCGCGCGCAACCCCTGGGACCGCGGCCGCGTGCCGGGCGGCTCCTCGGGCGGCAGCGCGGCGGCCGTGGCGGCGGGCCTCGCGCCCTGGGCGCTCGGCACGGACACCGGCGGCTCGATCCGCCAGCCCGCCGCGCTGTGCGGGGTCGTCGGTATGAAACCGACCTACGGCTCGGTCTCGCGCTACGGCATGATCGCCTTCGCCTCGTCGCTCGACCAGGCCGGACCGCTCACGCGCGACGTGCGCGACGCGGCCCTGCTGCTCTCGCAGATGGTCGGCCAGGACCCGTGCGACGCGACCTCGCTGCAGCTCCCCGAGCCGGTCGCGCTGCCGAGCGCGGAGCGCCTGGACGGCGTGCGGATCGGCGTCCCCGGCGAGCTGACAGGCGAGGGGATCGAAGCAGGCGTCCTGGAGGCGTTCCGGGCGGCGCTGGAGGAGGCGGTGTCGCTCGGCGCGGAGCTCGAGGAGATCGAGCTTCCGCACGCCCCGCACGCGCTCTCGGCCTACTACGTGCTCGCGCCGGCCGAGGCCTCCTCGAACCTGGCCCGCTATGACGGCGTGCGCTACGGACTGCGCGCCTCCGAACCGCGTGACCTGCTCGACATGTACACGCGCACGCGCCACGACGGCTTCGGCGCCGAGGTCAAGCGGCGCGTGATGCTCGGCACCTACGCGCTCTCCTCGGGCTACTACGACGCCTACTACGGCCGCGCCCAGCGTGTGCGGACGAAGATCGCCGAGGACTTCGCCGCCGCTTTCGAGCGCGTCGCGCTGATCGCGACGCCCACGGCGCCGAGCGTCGCGTTCGCGCTCGGATCGAAGACGGGCGACCCGCTCGCGATGTACTTGAATGACTACTGCACGGTGCCGATGTCGCTGGCTGGCATCCCCGCGATCTCGATCCCGTGCGGCTACAGCGAAGGCCTGCCGGTCGGGCTGCAGCTGGCGGGCCCGGCGTTCAGCGAGAACGCCCTGCTCGACGCCGCCCACGCGCTGGAGCGCGCCCTCGCCTTCGACGGGAGCCGGGCGCGTGTCTGACGGCGGCGCCACGACGAACGGCGCGAGCGGGCTGGAACCCGTGATCGGCCTCGAGATCCACATCCAGCTCGCGACCGCGACGAAGATGTTCTGCAGCTGCGATCTGTCCTTCGGCGACCCGCCGAACACCCACACCTGCCCGGTGTGCCTCGGCCTGCCCGGCAGCCTGCCGGTCGCCAACGCCCGCGCGGTGCACTTCGGGCTGATGATCGGCCTCGCGCTCGGCTCGGAGCTCGCCCCGCGTTCGATCTTCCACCGCAAGAACTACTTCTATCCCGACCTGCCGAAGGGCTACCAGATCTCCCAGTACGACGAGCCGCTGTGCCGCGGCGGGCGGCTCGGCGAGGTGCGCATCCACCGCGTGCACCTCGAGGAGGACGCCGCGAAGCTCACGCACGTCGGCGCGAGCGGGCGCATCCACGGCTCGGACGAGAGCATCGTCGACTTCAACCGCGGCGGCACGCCGCTCGCCGAGATCGTCACCGAGCCCGACCTGCGCTCGGCCGAGCAGGCCGGCGCATGGCTGCGGCTGCTGCGCACGACGATGCGCACACTCGGCGTCAGCGACGTGAACATGGAGGAGGGCTCGCTGCGCGCCGACGCCAACATCTCCGTGCGCCCCACTGGCAGCCAGGAGCTCGGCGTCAAGACCGAGCTGAAGAACATGAACTCCTTCCGCTTCATCGAACGGGGGATCAGAGCGGAGATCGCGCGGCAGGCCAAGGTGATCGAAGCCGGCGGCACGGTCGAGCAGGAGACGCTGCACTTCGACCCCGGCTCCGGTTCGATCACGTCGCTGCGCTCGAAGGAGGAAGCGCACGACTACCGCTACTTCCCCGAGCCCGACCTCGTGCCGGTCGCGATCGACGACGCGATGATCGCCGCGGCCCGAGCCGACATGAGCGAGCTGCCCGCCGACCGCGCCGAACGCTTCGAGCGCGAGCTCTCCCTGAGCGCCGAGAGCGCGCAGCTGCTCGCGTTCCAGGGCGAGCTTGGCGACTACTTCGAGGCGGCGCTCGCGGCAGGCGCAGACCCATCGCCGCCGGCGCAGATGCTCGCCAACTGGATCAGCGGCGAGCTCCGCGGCCGGCTCGGCGAGCTGGACGACCCCGCCGAGTCGAACGTCTCGCCCGCGGCGCTCGCGGCGCTCGTCGGCATCCTCGCCGCCAAGCAGGTCACCGTCGGTGCGGCGCGCACCGTGCTGGAGCGGCTGATCGCAGACGGCGGCGAGCCGGCTGCGATCGTCGAAGCGGAGGGGCTGGCCGCGATGGACGGCGGCGAGGAGCTGGCAGCGGCCGTCGCCGCGGCGCTGGCAGCGAACCCGGACGCGGCGCAGCGGGTCAGGGAAGGCAACGCCAAGGCGATCGGGCCGATCGTCGGCCACGTGATGCGCGAGACGCGCGGGCGCGCGGACGGGACCGAGGTCTCGCGGCTGATCGCCGAGCAGCTCGCCGGCTAGCCGCTCGCAACGCGAACAGCGCGTCCGGCGACATTTTGGACTACGGGCCAAAGGCATCGCCCCGGCCGCGCGCCAACATTGCCGGCATGAACCGATCAGCTGGCCTCTCGACCGTTTCACCGCCTCGGCGGTTCATGCTCCTGCCCGAGGTCGTGGCGGAGGGCTCGGCGCCTGCGCCGCGCATCCGCCGCTACCGCCTCACGAGTGTCGGGACGGGGATGGGTCGGACCCTCTCACCCCGGCGCGGCCCGGATGTCGCGATGGCACGGACAGCCCGCGAGCCGGGTCCGGCCGGTCACGTGAGCTGACCCTCCCCGCCGGCGGCGCGCGCTTCCCTCGGCGAGCGTCACGGCGTGCGGCCGGACAGGGCTTTCCTCCCTGTCCGGCCGTTACGCCGGTAGAATCAAAGTCGTGGAAGAGACATCGAAACGCTCGTTTGGCCGCACCGCCGTCGCGGTACTCGTGCTGCTCGTGGCGGCCTGGATCGGCCTGCACTTCGTGTTGGGCATCCTGTCGTTCCTGTTCAGCTCACTGCTGCTGGTCGTCGTCGTGGTCGCCGTGATCTGGGCGCTGCGGATACTTCTCTAGCGGCGACCGGGCGCCGCCGTGGCCTACATCGTGATCGCCGTCTGCTTCGGCCTCTCGGGCGGGATCATCGGGAAGCTGAAGGGCAGCTCGTTCTTCCTGTGGTTTTTGATCTCGGGCTTGGTCCCGTTCTTCGGGTTGATCGCCGCGATCGCCTACCGCTTCGAGCGCGACGAGTTCCGCCGCCGCTGCCCGCGCTGCGGGCGCGTCACCAAGATCTACGACGCCGTCTGCACGCGCTGCGGCGAGGAGCTCGAGTACCCGGACGTGCCGATCGCGCCGGAATCCTGGCAGCGCACGCCCACGCCGGGGCCCTGAGCGAGCTTCGGGTTCCCTAAGCCGACTTTGGCCGGCCTAAGCCGGTGCGACACGTATGTTGTGCTCATGAGCACCGAGGCGAAGGCGGCGCACCGGCGCGGCGACTCGCAGGTCGCAAGGATCATCCACCGGCTCGGGTTTGCGGACGAGCGCGAGTTCCTGCTACGCGTCGTGCAGCCCGGGCTGGTCGGGCTGATCGACGGCACGATCTCCTCGCTCGCGCCGATCTTCGCCGCGGCGATCACCTCGAGCTCCCACACCGCCTTCATCGTGGGGCTGGGGGTCGCGCTCGGAGCCGGCGTCAGCATGGGCTGGTCCGAGGCCGGTTCGGACACCGGTGAAGAGACCGGACGCGGGTCGGCGGTGGCACGCGGAATGATCACCGGCGGGATGACGATCCTGGGCAGCATCTTCCACACGCTGCCGTTCTTGATCTCCGACCTGAAAAAGGCGTTGATCGTCGCGGGCGTCGTGGTCGCCGTCGAGCTGTTCGCGATCGCCTGGATCAGAAACCGCTTTCTGGGCGTTCCCTTTCGCAACTCGCTCCTCTTCATCGGGATCGGCGGCTTGATCAGCCTCGCGATCGGGGTCGGGCTCGGCAGCTCCTGAGCGGTGGCCGAGACGAACGGCGAGCCTCGCCGCACGAGCCCGGTCGAGCTGCTGTGGGACCTCGTGTTCGCGTTCGCGATCACGCAGGTCGCGACGCTGCTGCGCAAAGACCTCACGTGGGGCGGGTTCGGGCGGGCGATGCTCGTGCTCGCGTTGATGTGGTGGGCCTGGTCGGCCTATGTGTGGGTGACCAACGCGCAGGACCCGGACGGCCCGACCCTGCGGTGGTCGCTGCTCGTCTTCGGGGGCGTGATCTTCATCACCGGGCTGGCCGTGCCGCACGCGTTCGGCCGCGACGGCACGCTGTTCGCCGTCACCTACGCGATCGTGCGGCTCGGTCACCTGGCGCTGTACGCCGATGCGTCACGGCGGGGCAACGCGTCGCTGTCGGCGATCGCCGGCTTCGCTGTGACCGTCTCGATCGGCATGGCGCTGCTGATCGCCGGCTCGTTCCTGCACGGGGGCTGGCGCATCGGGTTCTGGGCGGCCGCAGCCGCGATCGACTACGCCGGGCCGGCATGGCTCACGCGCGAGCGGCTGCGCGGGCTCCAGCAGGTCGCGGTCGAGCACTTCGCCGAGCGCTACGGCCTGTTCGTGATCATCTGCCTCGGCGAGTCGATCGTCGAGATCGGTCTCGGCGCCCAGGCGCACGAGCTCGGCGCGGAAGTCCTGGTCGGGGTGGCGCTCGCGCTGCTGATCACGTTCGAGCTGTGGTGGGCGTACTTCTCGGGCTTTCAGATCACCGCGCAAGAGCGCCTGCGCACGGACGAGGATCCCGTCCTCGCGGCCGCCGACGGCTACAGCTACATCCACCTGCTGATCGTCGCCGGGATCATCGTGTTCTCGGTCGGCGCGCGCGAGGCGGTCGCCCACGTGTCGGGGACGCTCGCCGATCCGGCGCGGCTCGCGCTGTGCGGCGGGATCGCGCTGTGGCTCCTCGGCGGCGCCGCGTTCAAGCTGCGGATGGCCGCGACCCTCGGGTGGGACAAGCTGGCCGCCGCCGGCGCCTGCATGCTCTGGTTCGCGCTCTCCGGCGCCGCCGCCGCCTGGGTCGTGGAGGCCGTGCTCGCTGGGTTGCTGGCGGCGCTGCTCGTCTCAGAGGGGCGGCGAGAGCTCGGGGAGGTGCGGGCGGCCTGAGAAGATCCTGTGAATTCGCCCATTCGGACGATTGCCACTGTGCTGACGTTTGGTTAGGTTTGCACCGGGACGGATCCACGAGAGAGGGAGAGGGGCGAATGAGGGGCATCACGCAGGTCAGGATGCGGGTCGGCGCGCGAGCGCTGATGGCAGCGTTCGTGGGTACCGCGCTATGGCTGCTCGCGGCAGCTGCGGCGCACGCAAGCGAAACCGTCACGCACACGTTCGGCGCGACCGGCGCCGCGCAGACGTTCATCGTGCCGCCGGGCGTCACGATGCTCGGCGTGCGCGCCGTCGGGGGGCGGGGACACGGCGGCGGCGAACCGGCCGAAGTCACGGGCGAGCTCTCGGTCGCCCCCGGACAGACCCTCTACGTCGAGGTGGGCGGAAGCCCGACCGGCAAGGCGGGCGGATTCAACGGCGGCGGCGACGGTGGCGACAGCGAAGCCGGCGGGGGCGGAGGCGCCAGCGACGTCCGTACGGTGCCGGGCACGACGCAGGAATCGCTGCACAGCCGCCTGATCGTCGCGGGCGGCAGCGGTGGCGGCTCGAGCAACGGCGAAAAAGGCGGGGCTGCGGAAGCAGAAGGCGAACCGAAATTCGGCGGCGGCCAGCCCGGAACCCAGGAACACGGCGGTCTGGCCGCAGAACCCCTCCGCGAATGCACCGAGTTCCACGGCCGCGAAGGCGAAGTCATCCCTGCGACCTTCGGCACGCTGGGCACGGGCGGCAACGGTGAAAGCTGCCAGTCCAAATTCCACGGTGGCTCCGCTGGAGGCGGCGGCGCCGGCGGCCTCTTCGGCGGGGGCGGCGGCGCGGCCGAATTCGAAGTCGAAGAACACATCGACCGCGGCACCGGCGGCGGCGGAGGCTCCTCGCTCGTGCCCGAAGGCGGCAGCTCGGGACTGACCGGCGGTGAACCGGCGCTCGTGGAATTCTCCTATCCGCGTCCGGAAAGCCCGCCGATCGTCACGACCGGCGGCGCGTCCTCGCTGGCGGCGCACACGGCGACGCTGACCGGGACCGTGGATCCCGAGGACAGCACGGTCGGCAGCTGCGAGTTCGAATTCGGCACGTCGGTTTTGTACGAAGACACCGTGCCGTGCTCGACCTCGCCCGGCTCCGGCGACCAGCCGGTGGCGGTCTCGGCGGCGATCGAAGGCCTGTCCCCCGAAACGACCTATCACTACAGGGTCGTCGCGACCAACGGCGAAGGCACGAGCGCCGGCGCAGACGCGGAATTCACCACATCGGCACACGAACCGCCGACCGTCTCCGAATACACGCCCAACATCGGGCCGCAGAAAGGCGGGAACACGGTGACGATCACCGGCACGGAAATGAACTACGTGACCGAGGTGACGTTCAAGGGCCCGCGCGGATTCATCGCGGAAGCGACCGGGCTGAAACACCTGTCTCCCACGACGCTGAGTGTCGTCGTGCCCGCGTCGTTCGAAGAAGAGCGAACGATCATCATCCACGACGACCTCGGCCACGATGTGGTCGTCGGCAAATACAGGTCGTTGCCGCAGCCGGCGGTCAGAAAGCTCAGCCCGAAGGGCGGCGGGGTGGAAGGCGGGGCGACGGTCGTGATCACCGGAGCGGGGTTCGAAGAAGCGACCGAAGTGCTGTTCGGCTCGACGCCCGGCACGATTCAGCCCGGGGGCACCTACAGCACGCTCACCGTGACCACGCCGGTTCACGCGTCGGGGAAGTTCGATGTCAGGGTCGTCTCGCCGGGCGGGACCAGCGCCCTCACGAAAAAGGACGTGTACGACTTCACCGGCATCACGGTCGCAGGGGTGAGCCCCGGAACCGGCCCGCGCGCGGGGGGCACGAGCGTGACGGTCACCGGCAACGGCTTCGAACCGGGCATCGGCAGCACCGTTTTCAAGTTCGGGAAGGCGCAGGCGAAAGGCGTCGAATGCGCCTCAACGACGCAATGCACCATGACGACGCCCGCATCGAGCAAGACCGGGGCCGCCGCGGTGGTCGCGAGCGTGGGCAAAGCCAAGAGCAAGAAGTCCGCTGCGGCGGTCTTCGACTACGAATGAGGATGGCCTCCGCGCGCGGCGCGACGCGTCGCGCGCGGACTGCCCGCGCGCTCTCGAGCAGCCCGAAAACCCGCTGGTAGACTGGCTTTCCAGCGCGGGGAGGCCTCCCCGCGATTCGTCGTTTTCCGACCCTTTTGGAAGGAGGTCGAGATGCGGGCAGTCGATGCACTGATGGAATGTCTGAAGGCGGAGGGCGTCGACGTCGTCTTCGGCCTCCCCGGTGGCGCGAACCTTCCCACCTACGACGCGCTCGTCGACGGCGGGGTGCGCCACATCCTCGTGCGCCACGAGGCCGGCGGCGGCCACGCCGCCGAGGGCTACGCGAAGGCGACCGGCAAGGTCGGCGTCGCGTTCGCCACGAGCGGCCCCGGCGCGACCAACCTGACCACCCCGATCACCGACGCGATGATGGACTCGGTCCCCTGCGTGTTCATCACCGGCCAGGTTCGCACCGAGCTGCTCGGCACCGACGGCTTCCAGGAGGCCGACACGATCGGCATCACGATGCCGGTCGTCAAGCACTCGTTCATGATCCAGAGCCCGGAGGAGCTGCCGCGCGCGATCCACGAGGCGTTCCACATCGCCCGCACGGGCCGGCCGGGGCCCGTCCTGGTCGACATCCCGATGGACCTCTCCCGCGCGGAGATCGACTACGAGCCGGTCACCGACGTGAAGCTCCCGGGCTACCAGCCGCGGGTGGAGGGGAACCAGAAGCAGATCCGCCAGGCCGCGAAGGCGCTCGCCGCCGCGCAGCGGCCGGTGATCTACGCGGGGGGCGGCGTCGTCAACGCCGACGGCGCCCTGGAGCTGACCGAGTTCGTGCGCAGCGACCGCTTCCCCGTGACCTGCACGCTGATGGGCTTGGGGGCATACCCGGCGCCGGACCAGCAATGGCTGGGGATGCTCGGCATGCACGGCACGCGCGCGGCCAACTACGCGATGGACGAGGCGGACCTGATCTGCGCCGTCGGTGCGCGCTTCGACGACCGCATCACCGGCAAGCTCTCCGAGTTCGCGCCCCGCGCGAAGTTCATCCACATCGACGTCGACCCGGCCGAGATCTCGAAGAACGTGCCGGCGCACATCCCGATCGTCGGCGACGCCAAGCACGTGCTGGCCAAGCTGATCGTCGAGTACCGCGCGATCGGCGCCGATCCGGGCCGTCTCGACGCCTGGTGGAGCCGCATCGAGGGCTGGCGCGAGAAGTACCCGCTCACCTATGAGGACAGCTCGGACAACGAGATCAAGCCGCAGTACATGATCCAGGCGCTGTATGAGGCGACCGGCGGCGAGGCGATCGTCACCAGCGACGTGGGCCAGCACCAGATGTGGGCGGCGCAGTACTACGACTTCCCGGCGCCGCGCCGGTGGGTCAACTCGGGCGGCCTGGGCACGATGGGCTTCGGACTGCCGGCCGCGATGGGCGCGGCCGTCGGCTGCCCCGATCAGCTCGTCTGCTGCATCGCCGGCGACGGCTCGGTGCAGATGAACGCCCAGGAGCTAGCGACCTGCGCGCAGAACAAGATCCCGATCAAGGTCTTCATCATGAACAACGGCTACCTCGGCATGGTCCGACAGTGGCAGGAGCTGTTCTGGGACGGCAAATACAGCCACGTCGAGATGGGCGAGTTCCCTGACTTCGTGAAGCTGGCCGAGGCCTACGGCGTGACCGGCGTGCGCCTGACCGACAAGACCACGCTGGTCGAGGACATCAAGAGCGCGATCGCGATCGACGGGCCGGTGCTCGTCGACGTGCGCGTGACCCGCGAGGAGAACACCTACCCGATGATCCCCGCCGGGCACGCGGCGAGAGAGATGGTGGGCTGAGCGATGGGCGAACCCGGGACGAAGGAGCCACTCAGCCTCGAAGAGCTCGACGCCGCCGCCGGCCTGCGCACCGGCCGCAAGCACGTCCTCTCGATCCTCGTCGAAAACAAGTCGGGCGTGCTGACGCGGATCGCCGGGCTGTTCGCGCGGCGCGGCTTCAACATCGACACGCTCACGGTCGGGCCGACCGAGGACGAGGAGATCTCGCGCGTCACGCTGACCGTCGACGGCGCCGTGCACCCGATCGATCAGGTCACCAAGCAACTGCACAAGCTCGTCAACGTGCTCAAGATCCGCGACCTCGAGCCGGGCGACACCGTCGCCCGCGAGCTCGCGCTGTTCAAGGTCACGGCCGACGGGCCGCAGCGCGGCGAGCTGATGCAGATCGCAGAGATCTTCCGCGGCAAGGTCGTCGACGTCACGAAGCGCGCGATCATCATCGAGGTCACCGGCACGACCGAGAAGATCGAGGCCTTCGAGACGATGGTGCGGCCCTTCGGCCTGATCGAGATGATGCGCACCGGCGAGATCGCGATCTCGCGCGGGCGCACCGAGACCTAGACCCGACGGAGGCCGGCATGGAGCGCCGGCCGACCCGCCGATCAATGCGGAGCGCGACCGAGCAGAGACCGCCCTTCGCGCTCGGCGAGCGCGAGCAGGGTCGTCTCGCCGAACGCCTGCGCAGGGCGGCGAAGCTCGCGCGGCGAGCGGGCCGGGCGCGACTGGCGGCGATCACAGTCGAGCTGCCGGCGGGGGTCGATCCCGTGGCAGTCGTGTGTGCGTCGCGCCGGCCGGGCGAGCCGTGGTTCTGCCTCGAGCAGCCCGACCGGGACGCGCGGGCGCTCGCCGCGCTCGGCCGGGCGCACGAGCTGAACGCCTGCGGCGAGCAGCGCTTCACCGAGCTGGCAGCTTCATGGCGCGAGCTGGCGGCGGGCGCCGTGGCCGATCCGCTGGAGGACTCGCACGCCGCCGGCCCGCTGGCGCTCGGCGGCCTCAGCTTCGCCCCCGACGGCGGGAGTGCCCCGCATTGGCGGCCCTTCGGCTCCTCGAGCCTCGTCGTTCCGGAGGTGTCCCTGGCTCGTGAGGGCGAGCGCGTGACGATGAGCGTCGCCGCGCTCGTGCAGCCCGACGACGACACGGAGCAGCGGCTCGAAGGGCTGCTCGCCCGCCTGATCGAGCTTCGCGAGATGCCGCTGCCGCTGCTCGACCCGGCGCCTGCGGGCCGCTTCGAGATCGTCAGCGCGATGCCCCCGGAGCACTACGAGCAGGCGGTGGCGCGGGCGGTCGAGCTGATCCGCGCGGGGCGCATGACGAAGATCGTGCTCGCGCGCGAGGTCCAGGTGCACGCCCCGCGCGATCACAGCCCGGCGGCGGTGCTCGGTGTGCTGCGTCAGGAGTTCCCGTCCTGCTTCGTGTTCTGCGTCGGGCGCGGCGAGGAGGCGCTGATCGCGGCCAGCCCGGAGCTGCTCGTGCGCCGCGAGGGCCAACGCGTGTCGACCCTCGCGCTCGCGGCGTCCTCGCGGCGCAGCGCTGATCCCGCCGTCGACGCGCACCTCGGCGAGCAGCTGCTGCGCGACCCGAGCTACCGCGAAGAGCACGAGATCGTCTCGCGCCGCATCCAGCGCACGCTGCGCCCGCTAGCCGTCTGGGTGGCCGCCGCACCCGAGCCGGAGCTGGCGCGGATCGCCAACATCCAGCATCTGGCGACGCCGATCCGCGCGCAGCTGGCGAGCCCGATCGACGCGATCGAGCTCGCGGGCCTGATGCACCCGACGCCTGCCGTGGGCGGCGAGCCGCTCGACGCCGCCGCTCCGCTGATCCCGGCCCTGGAGGGACTCGACCGGGGCTGGTACCTCGGACCCGTCGGGTGGACCGACGTTGCCGGGGACGGGGAGTTCTGCGTGTCGCTGCGCTGCGCCCTCCTGGATGGCAACGTCGCTCGCTGCTACGCGGGCAACGGGATCGTGCGCGACTCCGATCCCGAGAAGGAGCTGGCCGAGACCGAGGTCAAGCTGCAGGCGCTGCTGCCGCTTCTGGCCGGTTAGCACGCGGCGCCGCTCGCGACCGCCTCCCACACGCGGCGGTGCAGCGCCACGTTGGCCGCCCGCTCGGTGCGGACCTCCACGATCGTCGGCCCGGGCCCGGCAAACGCGCGCTCCATCGCCTCCCTGAAGCCGCGGACGTCCTCAGGTCGCTCGTGTGCGAGCCCGTACGCTGCCGCGACGGCTGCGAGATCGAGCCCCGTCGGCGTGGCGATGTGTCGCTCGTAAGCCGACGAGGCAAGGGGCGAGCGCGAGACTTCGAGGAAGTCGAAGATGCCGCCGCCTCCGTTGTCCAGCGCGACGATCGTCAGCTCGAGCCCGAGCCGCCGCGCGGCGAGCAGCCCGCCGACGTCGTGGGCGAGCGCCACGTCGCCGATCAACAGCACCACGGGGCCGGAGCTGGCAGCCGCGGCGCCGAACGCGCTCGACACCGTCCCGTCGATGCCGTTCGCACCACGGTTGCACAGCACCCGCGGCGGGTCGGGGCGCGCCGGCCAGAACGTCTCGATGTCGCGCACCGGCATCGAGGAGGCGACGAACAGCGTCGCCTCCGCCGGCAGGAGCACGCCGAGCTCGGCTGCGATCGCCGGCTCGCTGAGGCCCTCGCCCGCGAGCGCCGTCCGTATCGCGGTCCCGGCGCGCTCGTCGGCCGCGCGCCAGCGCGCGAGCCAGTCCGGATCGACGGCGACGGCCCCCACGCGTTCGTCGTCCTCGATCTCGGGCAACTCCGCCAGCGCCGCCAGCGTCTCGGCCGGGTCGAGCGACAGCGACAGCGAGACGGCTGCGTCCGGGTCCTGCCAGGCGGCCTCGGCATCGAGCACGATCTGCTGCGTGTCGCGCAGCCCGGCGAGCCAGCCCCGCAGCGGCTTGGACACGGGCAGGTCCCCGACACGCACGACGAGGTCAGGACGCAGCTCGGCCGCGATCGCGTCTGAGCGCAGCAGCGCGTCGTAGTGGGCGATCGCCGCCGCGCCGCGGCGTGCCCCCGACATCGGGTCGGCCAGCAGCGGCCAGGCGAGCGCGGCGGCGAAGGCGCTCGCGGCCTGCCCGAGCGACGTCGGGGGCCCGTCGCCGAGCTGCGCCTCACGCTCGTGGCGCCCCGCGACGATGACGCCGCGGCGGGCGTCGCGGACGGCATCGAGGAATCGCACGACCCCTTCGTGGGTTGTCCGGCCCGGCTGGGAGGTGGCTCTGAGCACGAACGGGGCTCCGCCTGCGCGGCCGCTGTCGTCGGGCGGCAGCTCCTCGACCTCGAGCGCCACAAGCGGCTCGCGGAGAGGGAAGTTCAGGTGCACCGCGCCCGGGCGCCCTTCGAGGCTGGTGGCGAAGGCGCGGCACGCCAGCGTGCGAATCCAGCGCAACGCCGCCGCGTCGGCATGCGGTGGCAGCTCGACCTCGACGAACCACTTCGCCGCGCTGCCGTAGAGCTTCAGCTGGTCGATCGCCTGGCCCGCCCCCACGTCGCGGAGCTCCGCGGGACGGTCGGCGGTCAGCAGCAGCAGCGGCACGCGCGCCTCGTGTGCCTCGATCGCGGCCGGGAGCAGCTCGGCCGCCGCCGTCCCGGATGTGCACGTGACCGCGACGGGCAGGCCGCTTGCCTTCGCCAGCCCGAGAGCGAAGAAGCCGGCTGCGCGCTCGTCGACGTGAGACCAGCTGCGCAGGCGCGCCTCGCCCGCCACCGCCAGGATCAGCGGCGCGTTGCGCGAGCCGGGGGAGGTGCAGGCGTCACGCATCCCGCAGCGCGCGAGCTCGTCGGCAAACGCCCTCAGCAGCACGTGGGTGTCGGTGTTCGCGGTCATAGGATCGTCGCGTGCCAGAGACGCTCGTACTCCTCCATGGCTTTGGCGGCACGCGCCGCGCCTGGGACGGCTCGATCGAGCGTCTCGAGCCGGAACGGTATCGGCCGCTCGCGCTCGACCTCCCGGGCCACGGCGAGCGCGCCGGGCAGCGGCCGATCAGCTTCGAGAGCTGCGTGGAGTCTGTCCTGACCTGGGCGCCCCCGTCGTTCGCCCTGTGCGGCTACTCACTCGGCGGTCGCGTCGCGCTGCACGTCGCGCTCGCCGCGCCGGAGCGCGTCCGCCGGCTCGTGCTCGTGTCGGCGAGCCCCGGGATCGCGGACGCGGTCGAGCGCCAGAGGCGCCGCGAGGCCGACGAGCAGCTCGCCCGGCGGCTGGAGGAGGAGCCCTTCGAGCGCTTCATCGCCGCCTGGCGCGCGCAGCCGCTGTTCGCGCAGGACCCGCCGCGCGTAGCCGCCCACGCCGCCGCGCTGATGCGCCGTAACCAGCCACGCGCGCTGGCGGCGGCGATGCGCGGGCTCGGCGCCGGGGCGATGGAGCCCCTCTGGGAGCGGCTGGGCGAGCTCGCGATGCCGGTCGAGCTCCTCGCCGGGGAGCGCGACGAGCGCTACGTCGCGCTCGCAAGGCGCGCCCTCCCGCTGCTCCGCGACGGGCGGTTGACCGTGATCGCCGGAGGTCATGCGCTGCCTCTGGAGAACCCGGATGGGCTCGCGGAGCTCCTAGATCAGCCCGACGGGCTCGACGCCGAGCCCGGGGCCTGAGGGGACGTCGATCGCCCCGCCGCGCGCTGGCAGCGGGTTCTCGATCCCCTCGAACAGCGCGAGCGTCGCCAGCCCGCAGTGCGGCAGCGGCCCGCGCGAGGCCAGCGCCGCCGCCGCGTGCAGCGCCGCCGCCACCCCGAGCGGCCCGTCCAGCGTCGAGGCCAGGTAGACCTCCGCGCCGGACGCGCGCACCAGCGCGGCGGCCGCCACGAGCGCGCCGATGCCGCCACAACGCGAGATCTTCAAGCACACGGCGTCGGCGATGCCGCCTCCGAGCGCGCCGCGCTCGGAGGCGGTCTCGTCGATCGAGACCCGCACGGCGACGCGCTCCCGCACGGCGCGCATCGCGTGCAGCCCGTGCACGGGCTCCTCGACGAACTCGAGGCCGGCCGGTTCGAGCGCCTCGATCGAGCGCACCGCCTGCGCGACGTCCCAGGCGCCGTTGGCGTCGAGCCGCAGCCGCACGCCCGGGCCGGCGGCGGCCCGCACGGCCGCGACGCGGCCGGCGTCGTCGCCCGAGCCGACCTTGAGCTTGAGGCACTCGAAGCCGTCTTCGACGGCGCGCGAGGCCTGCTCGGCCGCGGCGGCACGGTCGAGCGCACCGAGCGCGGCGTTGACGGCGACGCTCGGGGCCGGTCGGTCGCTCAGCAGCGCCGCCACCGAGCGGCCAGCGCGCCGTCCCGCGCGGTCCCACAGCGCGAGGTCGATCGCCGCCAGCGCGCTCGGCACGTCCGCGCGCGTGCGGCAGGCCTCGAGCAGGTGATCGCCGCGCGCCTCCCCGGCCTCGCGCATCGCCTCGACGTAGCTCTCGAGCGCCGCCCACACGGCGTCCATGCCGGGTCCCTCGTAGGCGGGTAGAGGCGCCGCCTCGCCGTAGCCCGTGACGCCGTCCTCGCCGGTCAGCGCCACGATCGCGAGCTCGCGCTGGCCGACCTCGCCGTAGGCGGTGCGCAGCGGCTCGGAGAGCCGCATCGTCTGCCGCCGCAGCTCGAGCTTCATGGGTGGATGCCGCCGGCCGCGAGGATCCCGGCCGAGTAGAGCAGGCAGAAGACGAGCTGCAGCATGCCCGTCTGTGCGAGCGCCCCATTCAGCGACGGGCCGTCGACGCGGGTGCGCACGAGGCGCGCGACCTTGACGGCGAGCGGCAGCGCGAGCCAGGGCGCCAGCAGCCAGGCGTCCATCGAGCCGAACGCCCAGGGCAGCGGCGCGATGAGGAACGCGCCCGCGAGCATCGCGGCGTAGAGGTCGCGGGTGCGCTCGCGCCCGAGTCGCACCGCGAGCGTGCGCTTGCCCGCGCGGCGGTCGGTCTCGAGATCACGGACGTTGTTGACGACGAGGATCGCGCTCGCCAAGAGGCCCACCGGCACCGAGCACACGAACGCCTCCCAGGGCAGGTCCTGCACCTGCACGAAGTAGGAGCCGACGACCGCGACGATGCCGAAGAACAGGAACACGAACAGCTCGCCGAGGCCCTCGTAGCCATAAGGGCGCGGCCCGCCGGTGTAGAGCACGCCGGCGAGGATCGAGGCCGCGCCGACGGCGAGCAGCGCCCAGCCGGCGACCGCGATCAAATAGATGCCGCAGCAGACGGCCAGGCCGAAGGTCACGTACGTCGCGATCAGAACCTGCCGCGGCGGCACCAGCCCGCCGGCGGTGACGCGCACGGGCCCGAGCCGGTCCTCGGTATCCGCGCCCCGGCGCGCATCGGAGTAGTCGTTCGACAAGTTGGTGCCGACCTGGATGAAGATCGCCCCGAGCAGGGCGGCGAGAAACGCGAGCGGGTGGAACGTGCCGTTGCCGAGCGCGAGCGAGGTGCCGACCAGCACCGGCGCGATCGCCGCCGGCAGCGTGCGCGGCCTCGCGGCCATCAGCCAGATTCGGACCGCCGACGGTCCGCTGCGCTGCAGGGTCGCCGGGCCGGCCATCAGGCCCGTCGCGGGAACTTCGAGAAGTCGGGCCTGCGCTTCTCCTTGTAGGCGTCGCGGCCCTCCTGCGCCTCGCTGCTTTCGTAGAACAGCAGGTTGGCGTCGTGGGCCAGCTGCTGGATCCCGGACAGCCCGTCCTCGGCGGCGTTGAAGCTCGCCTTCAACAACCGCAGCGCGAACGGCGAGAGCGCGAGCATCTCACGGCACCACTGCACCGTCTCCTCCTCCAGGCGCTCCAGCGGTACGACGGTGTTGACAAGCCCCATCTCGAGCGCCTGCCGGGCGTCGTACTGGCGGCACAGGAACCAGATCTCCTTGGCCTTCTTTCCTCCGACCAGGTTCGCGAGTGCCCCCGCGCCGAAGCCCCCGTCGAAGGAGCCGACCTTCGGCCCCACCTGGCCGAAGCGGGCGTTGTCCGCGGCGATCGTCAGGTCGCAGACGACGTGCAGGACGTGCCCGCCGCCGATCGCGTAGCCCGCGACCATCGCCACGATCGGCTTCGGCAGCCGGCGCATCTGCACGTGCAGGTCGGTGACGTGGAACCGGCCGACCTTGGCGAGCCCGTCGCCCTCCTCCGGCAGGTAGCCCGTGTCTCCGCGCACGCGCTGGTCGCCACCCGAGCAGAAGGCGTCGGGCCCCTCGCCGGTCAGCACGATCACGCCGATCGACGGGTCCTCGCGCGCCAGCTCGAGCGCCTGGGAGATCTCGATCACGGTGCGCGGGCGAAACGCGTTGCGGACCTCGGGCCGCGCGATCGTGATCTTCGCGATGCCGGCGTCCTCGCCGGCGGAGAGCTCGTAGCGGATGTCGGTGAAATCGCCCTCGCCGGGCAGCCATTCGGTGCTCATCGCGCGAAGGCTAGCCTGTGCGCCATGCAGATCGGGGCATGGCTGGAGCGCGCGGCGGCGAAGCACCCCGGCCGAGTCGCGGTCGAGACCCCCGAGGGCGCGTGGACCTACGCAGAGCTGCTGGCCGCGGCCCGGGTGGGCGCGGCGGCGCTCTCCGAGCGCGGCGCCGCCCCGGGCGAGCGCGTCGCGATCGCCCTGCCCGCCGGGCTCGAGTTCGCGCAGGCGCTCCACGCCTGCATGCTGCTCGGCGCCGCCGCAGTGCCTGTGGACCTCCGCCTCGCCGCCGCCGAGCGCGGACGCATCGCGGCCGCGGGCGCGGTGCTCGTGCAGGAGCCGCTGCCGCTCGACGGAGCGCTCCTGCCCGCCGGCGCCCGGCACGACCTCGACGCGATCGCGCTGGTCGTCCACACCTCCGGCACGACCGCCGCCCCGCGGCCGGTCGAGCTCAGCTACGGCAACATGCTCTGGAGCGCGCTCGGCTCCGGCGTGGCGCTCGGCGTGCAGCAGAACGACCGCTGGCTGTGCGCGCTGCCGCTCTCGCACGTCGGCGGCCTCTCGATCCTGATCCGCTCGGCGATCTATGCGACCACCGCGGTCGTGCACGAGCGCTTCGAGACCGACCGCGCGCTGGCGGCGCTCCGCACAGGCGACGTGACGCTCGTCAGCCTCGTGGCGACGACGCTGGCGAGACTGCTCGATGCAGGACTCGAGCGCCCGCCGGCCCTGCGCTGCGCGCTGACCGGCGGCGGCCCCGTGGCGCCCGCTCTGCGCGAGCGAGCGCTCGCCGCGGGCGTGCCCGTGTCGCTCACATACGGGCTGACCGAGACCTGCTCACAGGCCACTACGCTGCCGGCAGCGGCGCTCGACGACCCCGCGCACACGGCGGGCCCGCCGCTGTTCTGCACCCGCCTGCGGCTCGCAGCCGACGGCGAGATCATGCTCGCGGGACCGACCGTCGCGCGTTCGGCGCGGCTCGACGGCGGCTTCCTCGCGACCGGAGATCTCGGCCGCCTGGACGAGCGCGGCTGGCTGCGGGTGATCGGGCGCAAGGCCGACACAATCGTGACGGGCGGGGAGAACGTCGCCCCGGCCGAGGTCGAGGCGGTGCTCGAGGCCCATCCGGACGTGGTCGAGGCGGCGGTGGTCGGGCGCCCCCACGACCAGTGGGGCGAGATGGTCAGCGCCTGGGTGGTCACCGCGCCGGGCGCGCGGCTGGACTGGGACGATCTCGTCGCGCACTGCCGTGCCGGCCTCGCGCCCTACAAGGTGCCGAAGGACTTCCGCGCCTCGCCCGACCCGCTGCCGCGCACCGCGTCGGGCAAGCTGCTGCGCAGGGAGCTGGCGTGAGCGAGGGCTTCGACCCGGCCGCGCATCGCGAGGCCAGCCTCTCGAACTGGGAAGCGGCGGCGGCCGGCTGGTCGCGCAACGCCGAGCTCGTGCGCGCTTGGCTGGCTCCCGTCTCGCACTGGATGGTGGAGGCGGTTGCGCTCCAGCCGGGCGAGCGCGTGCTCGAGCTCGCGGCGGGCCTCGGCGAGACCGGCTTGCTCGCGGCCGAGCTGGTGGCGCCCGGCGGAGGAGTGCTGATCTCCGACCAGGCGGAGGCGATGCTCGACGGCGCCCGCGCGCGAGCGAACGAGCTGGGGATCGCCAACGTCGAGTTCAAGGTCCTGAACGCGGAATGGATCGACCTGCCGCTCGCCTCGGTCGACGCCGTCCTGTGCCGCTTCGGCTACATGCTGATGACCGACGCCGGCGCCGCGCTCGCCGAGACGCGCCGGGTGCTGCGGCCCGGGGCGGGGCGGCTCGCGCTCGCCGTGTGGGACGCGGTCGAGGCCAACCCGTGGTTCGGTCTGTTCGCGGCCGAGCTGCGCGAGCGCAGCGAGGAGCCGGCCGGAGGAGCCGCAGGCCCAGGCCCCTTCTCGATGAGCTCGCCCGAGGCCGTCGTCTCCGCGCTGGAGGACGCCGGGTTCACCGTCGAGCGACTCGAGGCACTCGAGCTGACACGGCGCCACGCGAGCTTCGAGGAGCTGTGGGATGTGCAGCTCGACATGTCGCGGATGCTCCACGACGCCGTGCTCTCGCGCCCGGAGGGCGAGATCGAGGAGATCTGCTCCTCGCTGCGCGAGCGCTTCGCGCCGTTCACCGCGCCGGACGGAACGCTCGAGATTCCCGGCCGCGTGCTGCTCGCGCGCGCGGACGCCTGAGCACGGCCGGATCGCGGCTGCGTCTCGCTGAGCTTGGCGCGGTTCGGCCCCTGGCCGGATTGCGGCTGCGTCTCGCTGAGCTTGGCGCGGTTCGGCCCCTGGCCGGACTGCGGCTGCGTCTCGGATACCCTGCCGCCCATGATCTACGACGACGACGCAGATATCCATCTCCTCGACGGCAAGACCGTCGCCATCATCGGCTACGGCTCGCAGGGACACGCCCACGCCCTGAACCTCAAAGACTCGGGCGTCGAGGTCGTCGTCGGATTGCGCCCCGACTCGCCGTCGGTCGCGAAGGCGCGCGAGCAGGGCCTCGAGGTGCTGCCCGTCGTGGAGGCTGCGAGCCGCGGCGATCTCGTGATGATCCTGCTGCCCGACGAGCGTCACCACCAGGTCTGGGAGGAGGAGATCAAGGACGGGATCGCCGAGGGCAACATGATCCTGTTCGGCCACGGCTTCTCGATCCACTACGACGAGGTCGATCCGCCCGCGGGCGTCGATGTGGCGATGGTCGCGCCGAAGGGGCCGGGTCATCTCGTGCGCCGCCAGTTCACCGAAGGCAGCGGCGTGCCCGGCCTGATCGCGGTCGAGCAGGATGCCACCGACCAGGCGCGCGCGCTCGCCCTCGCCTACGCGAAGGGCATCGGCTGCACGCGCGGCGGCGTGATCGAGACGACGTTCAAGGACGAGACCGAGACAGACCTGTTCGGCGAGCAGGCCGTGCTCTGCGGGGGCGCCTCCGAGCTCGTCCAGGCGGGCTTCGAGACGCTCGTGAACGCCGGGTACGACCCCGAGATGGCGTACTTCGAGTGCCTGCACGAGCTGAAGCTGATCGCCGATCTGATGTACGAGAAGGGCCTCGCCGGGATGCGCTACTCGATCTCGAACACAGCCGAGTACGGCGACTACACGCGCGGCAAGCGCGTGATCACCGAGGAAACGCGTGCCAGCATGCGCAAGATCCTCCAGGAGATCCAGTCCGGCGACTTCGCGCGCGAGTGGATCGCCGAGAACCGCGCCGGCCAGGAGAACTTCAAGCGCATGCGCGCCGAACAGGCCGACACGCAGATCGAGCACGTCGGCGAGGAGCTGCGCGAGCACATGGACTGGATCAAGCCCTCCTTCTAGGACGAGGCGCCCGTGCTCGCCTACGTGTTCTGGCATCGGCCCGCGGCCGGCGTGCACGAGCAGGACTACGAGCGCACGCTCGCGCGCTTCCACAACTCCCTGTCCGAGAACCCGCCCGCCGGCTTCACCTCCTCGGTGACGCTGCGCGCCGCGGAGCTGCCCTGGCTGGCGGGGACGGCACCGCTGCAGGGAGAGGGCTACGCCGGCTACGAGGACTGGTACCTCGTCGAGAACTGGACCGCGCTGGGCGTGCTGGAGGCCGCCGCCGTGGAGCGCGGGCACGCGGGCTCCCATGAGGAGGCGGCGCGCCAGATGGGCGCCGGCACCGCCGGTGTCTACCGACTCCTGGAGGGATCGCCGCTCGTCGCGGAAACCCATCTCGCGGTGTGGGTCTCGCGGCCGGCCGGCGCCGGCGATGCGCGCATCGCCGAGCTGCTCGAGGACGGCTTCGACCCGGCCCGCGCCTCGCTCTTCCAGCGCAGCCTCGTGCTCGGGCCTGCACCGGAGCTGTGCCTGCTGAGCGCCGAACCCGGCGGCTCGGCCGAGACCGGGGTGGCCCGCTCGCGGCTGCCCGCCGGGTGGAGCGCGTTCAGCGCGACGCGCGAGCCGGTCGTCGGCTGAGCCGACCGGCGATCGCGCGCGAGCGCTGGGCGCCCACTTCGCTACACTCGCGGCGTCGCCGCGACTGGCGCTCGGGTGGAGTCCACCACCGGGAAGCGGCGAAGCATCTCTAGCCGCGCGCCTGGGCACCTTCACAGCACCGACCAACCCCGAGGTCCGAAGGAGCGAGGAGCCCACATGACGACCAGCCCTCTCACCGAGAACGAGCTGCTGATCCCCGACGAGCTCAAGCCCGCCGACGGGCGCTTCGGCTGCGGCCCCTCGAAGGTGCGCCCGGAGGCGCTCGCCCGGCTCGCGTCTGAGGGCGCCGCGGTGATGGGCACCTCGCACCGCCAGGCGCCGGTGAAGGCGCTCGTCGGACGCATACGCGCCGGGCTGCAGGAGCTTTTCTCGCTCCCGGACGGCTACGAGGTCGCGCTCGGCAACGGCGGCGCCACCGCCTTCTGGGACGCGGCAGCGGCCGGGCTCATCAGGGAGCGCTCACTGCATCTGACATACGGCGAGTTCTCCTCGAAGTTCGCCGCGGTGGCGAAGGGCGCTCCGTTCCTCGGCGAGCCCGTCGTGATCGCAGCCGACCCCGGCGCCGCCCCGGACCCGGCCGCGATCGACGCGCAGGGCGCGGACCTCGTGGCCTGGGCGCACAACGAGACATCGACCGGCGTGATGGTGCCGGTGCTGCGGCCCACCGGCACCGGCGGCGCGCTGGTGGCGATCGACGCGACCTCCGGTGCCGGTGGCTTGCCCGTCGACGTGGCCGCGGCGGATGCCTACTACTTCGCGCCGCAGAAGGGCTTCGGCTCCGACGGGGGCCTGTGGCTGGCGCTGCTCAGCCCGGCCGCGCAGGAGCGGATCGCCGAGCTGGCCGGCTCGGGGCGCTGGATCCCCGAGTTCCTCTCGCTCGCCACCGCGCTCGAGAACTCGGTCAAGGACCAGACGTACAACACGCCGGCGGTCGCGACGCTGTTCCTGATGGCCGACCAGGTCGAGTGGATGCTCGGCCTCGGCGGCCTCGACGGGTGCGTCGCGCGGACCACCGCGTCCTCCGAGGTCCTCTACGGCTGGGCGCTCGAGAGCGAGTACGCGACACCGTTCGTCGCCGAGGAGGCGAACCGCTCGCTCGTCGTCGGGACGATCGACTTCGACGAGGCCGTCGACGCCGCCGCGGTCGCGAAGACGCTGCGAGCGAACGGCATCCTCGACACCGAGCCATACCGCAAGCTCGGGCGAAACCAGCTGCGGATCGGCATGTTCCCGGCCGTCGAGACCGCCGACGTGCAGGCGCTGACGGCCTGCATCGACTGGGTCGCCGAGAGGGTCGGGCGATGAGCGCCGCGGCGACGGAGCGCGACGAGACCGAGCGCGAGGGCGCGCGGGCTCGGGTCCTCGTCAAGGAGAAGATCGGCGACTCGGGCGTGGAGCTGCTGCGCGCCCACTTCGATGTCGACCTCGGGATCGACTGGGACGACGCGGAGCTCGGCGAGCGGATCGCCGACTACGACGGGATCGTGATCCGCTCGGCGACGAAGATGACGGCTGAGCTGATCGAGAAAGCCGACCGGCTGAAGGTGATCGGACGCGCCGGCGTCGGCGTCGACAACGTCGACGTTCCTGCCGCGACCAAGCGCGGCATCGTCGTGGCGAACGCTCCCGAGTCCAACGTCGTCACGGCTGCCGAGCACACGATGGCGCTGCTGCTGGCTCTCGCTCGGAACATCCCGCGCGCGCACGCCTCGCTGATCGACGGCAAATGGGAACGCTCGAAGCTCTCCGGCGTCGAGCTGTACGAGAAGACGCTCGGCGTGCTCGGATTCGGGCGCATCGGCCAGCTCGTCGCCCAGCGCGCCCGCGGCTTCGGGATGCGGGTGCTGGCGTTCGATCCGTTCGTGAGCGCCGAGCGCTATCGCGAGCTCGGCGTCGAGAAGGCCGACCGCCCCGAGGACATCTACGCGCAAGCCGACTTCATCACGATCCACCTCCCCAAGACCCCCGACACCGAAGGGTTCCTCTCCGACAGCGAGTTCGGGGCGATGCGCGAGGGCGTGCGCGTGCTCAACGTCGCGCGCGGCGGGCTGATCGACGAAGCAGCGCTCGAGCGCGCGCTCGAGTCGGGCAAGGTCGCGGGGGCCGCGCTCGACGTGTTCCCGAGCGAGCCGATGACCGAGAGCCCGCTGTTCGCCCTGGAGAACGTCGTCGTGACTCCGCACCTCGGTGCGTCCACCGCGGAGGCGACCGACCGCGCCGGTTACCAGAGCGCCGAGCAGGTGGTGGCGGCGCTCGACGGCGGTGTCGTCTCGACCGCGGTGAACATCCCCGCGGTCGGCGCCGAGGACATGGAGGTGCTCGGGCCGTTCCTGCCGCTCGCGACGCAGCTCGGGCGGCTGGCGATGACGCTTGCCGAGGGCAGCTCGGTCGAGCGCATCGAGGCCGCGTTCTTCGGCGGGATCGCCGATTTCGATACCCGCCTGCTTGGTCTCGCCGTGATCGTCGGCGCGCTGCAGGGCCGCACCGAGGAGGAGGTAAACCTCGTCAACGCGCCCTCGATGGCTCAGCAGCGAGGGATCGTCTTCGAGGAGAAGGCGGTTTCCGAGGCCGAGGACTTCAACGAGCTGATCCGCGTCACCGTGGTCGCCGGCGCCGAGCGCGTCGCGGTGGCGGGTACCGGGATCGGGCCCCAGCAGGTTCCCCATCTGGTCGAGGTGCAGGGACGGCGGCTGACGATCGAGCTCGAGCCCCACGTGACCGTGTTCCGCTACGAGGATCTCCCCGGGATGATCGGCCGCGTCGGCACGATCTTCGGCGCGCACGGGATCAACATCTCCTCTGCCGCCGTCGGACACACGCCGGATTCGCTGGACGGCGACGAGCGCCGTTACGCGGCGATGGTCGTCACGACCGACGCGCCAGTCGGGCCCGAGGTCGTCCGGGAGATCGTCGCCTCGGACGGCTTCGTCGACGGCTGGGCAGTGGACCTGGGCTGATCCGGCTCGCTTGCGCGGGGGCCGCGCGAGTCGAGCCGGGGCGGGTGTGCGCCCGCTCACACTACGCCGCGCCGGGGATCGGTTAGTCTCGCCGCGCGATGCGCGCGGTCGTGATCACCAAACACGGGGGGCCCGAGGTGCTGCAGGTGCAGGAGCGCCCGGACCCGGCGCTCGGCGCCGGCGAGGTGCGCATCCAGGTCGCGGCGGCGGGCATCAACTTCGCTGACGTGATGGCGCGGATGGGGCTGTACCGCGACGCGCCCAAGACGCCCTGCGTGGTCGGCTACGAGGTCGCGGGCACGATCCTCGAGCTGGGGGAGGGGGTCGAGGGCCTCCAGCCCGGTCAGCGCGTGGTCGCGGGGACGCAATTCGGCGGCTACGCCTCACAGGTCGTCGTGCCGGCCGATGACGTCGTGGAGCTGCCCGAGAAGCTGAGCTTCGAGCAGGGCGCGGCCGTCCCGGTCAACTACGCCACAGCGTGGGCGGGACTGATCGGCTACGGCAACCTGCAACCGGGCGAGCGCGTGCTCGTTCACTCCGCGGGCGGCGGCGTCGGCATCGCCGCGACCCAGATCGCCAAGCGCTTCGGCGCGGAGGTCTACGGCACGGCCTCGCCGTCCAAGCACGAGCGCTGCCGCGAAGTCGGGGTGGACAGGGCTTTGGACTACACCTCGCCCGGATGGGAGAGGGGGATCGGCCAGTTCGACGTGATCCTCGACGCGGTCGGCGGCAAGAGCTTCCGCACCAGCTACGACCTGCTCGCGCCGGGCGGGCGCCTCGTCGCCTTCGGCGCCTCGTCCGTCGTCTCGGGCGAGCGCAAAAACATCCCGACGGCGCTCAAAGCCGTGCTGCGGATGCCGCGCTTCAATCTGATCAAGCAGATGCAGGAATCGAAGGCGGTGATCGGGCTGAACATGCTGACGCTGTGGAAGGACCGCGGCACGCTGCGACCGTGGATCGAACCGCTGACGGCGATGCTCCTCGACGGAACCATCGATCCCGTGGTCGGGGGCGTGTTCGATTTCGAGCAGGCCGGCGAGGCGCAGACGACGATCGTCGAGCGGCGCAACGTCGGCAAGGTCGTGCTGACGCCCTGAGTCCGCGCCGGCGGCGGGGGCCTATTCGAGCGCCGTGCTCTCGGCCGCGAACGCTTCCCTCAGCGCGCCGGCCAGCCGCGCCATCGGCTTGAGCGCGTCCTCGTAGCCGTACCACCAGAAGTAGCCCCCGGCGTAGTAGGGCAAGCCCGGGTTCAGCGAGTAGGCCCAGCGCATGATCGCCTCGGCCTGTGCGAGCGTGCGCTTCGAGGCGTGGCGGGGGAGGCTCACCTCGCCGAAGCCGAGCTGGGCGTTCGGATACAGCGCGTGCAGCCGTTCGAGCTCGGCGGCGACTTCGGCATCGCCTGGCATCCGCCCGCCGCACTGGGTCGGGTAGTAGGAGAGCAGCACGTAGTGCAGGCCGTCCGCGACTTGCTCCGGCACGTAGCGTTCCGTGAACTGCGCAGGGGTCAGCTCGGCTTCACCGTCGCCGCAGTGCTCGGGCCCGAACGAGTTCTCATACAGCGTGAGCGCCGTGACACCGTGCGCGGCGGCGACGTCGTCGTAGGCGTCGGTCAGCTTCGCGGCGACCGTTTCGTAGGGGCCGGTCCAGTTGCCGTTGAGCTCGTTGCCGACCTCCCAGATGTCGATGTCGGGCGAGAGCTTGGCGAGGTATTCCTCGACGTGCGCCTGGAACGCTTCGGTCGAGAGCGAGGTCTCGTCCGAGGAGTCGAGCAGCTCACCCATCACCCCGCTCACGGCGTGGATCTGCGCGAGCGCCGTCGCGTAGTAGGAGGCCGGCTGGTGGGGTTCGAAGTAGACGCGCGTCGTCGCCCGCTCGGGCAGCGCGGTGAGCGCCTGTGCGATTCGGGACGCTTTCGAGATCCTGTCGATCGTCACGCCGTACAAAGGCTCCGCTCCGGCACGCTGCGTCCCCGTCACGAGTCCGGCGGCGAGCACGGCGAGCGCGGCGAGCAGGCGGATGCGCATCGAGGTCCAACGCTAGCGCCCGGTGCTAACCTCCGGCCTGAATGTCGCAGCAGTTCTCGCTTCTCGCCCTTCTGCTCCTCCCCCTCCGGGGGGAATAGCGCGTGGCGGCCGCGTAGCCGCAAACCCAGCAGAGAGGAACGGCAAGCGAGAAAGAGAAGGAGCACAGCGACATGAGCGCCAACATCGACCCTCACGGCGAACGCGACCCGGCCAAGCGGGTCCTGATCTTCGACACCACCCTGCGCGACGGTGAGCAGTCGCCGGGGATCTCCCTGAACCGCCAGGAAAAGCTCGAGATCGCCCACCAGCTGGCGCGCCTCGGCGCCGATGTGATCGAGGCCGGCTTCCCGATCACCTCTCCGGGCGACTTCGAGTCCGTGCAGGCGATCGCCCGCGAGGTGGAAGGGCCCGTTATCTGCGGTCTTGCAAGGACGGTCAAGCAGGACATCGACGCGGTGTGGAACGCGGTCCGCGACGCCGAGCGTCGACGCATTCACATGGTCATCGCGACCAGCGACATCCACATCGAGCGCAAGCTGCAGACGACGCGCGAGGACGTCATCGGACAGGTCCGCGCCGCGGTCGCGCAGGCGCGCGAGTACACCGAGGACGTCGAGTTCTCTCTGGAGGACGCCTCGCGCTCGGACGTCGAGTACATGGCCGAGGTGATCCAGGTCGCGCTCGAGGAGGGCGCCACGACGATCAACGTGCCCGACACGGTCGGCTACACGATGCCCGGCGAGTACAGGACGATGTTTGAGCGGCTGTACGAGCTCCTCCCCGACTTGCGGAGCGTTACCACCTCGGTCCACTGTCATGACGACCTCGGGTTGGCGGTCGCGAACTCGCTGGCCGGCGTCGAAGCGGGCTGCCGCCAGGTGGAGAGCGCGATCAACGGCCTCGGCGAGCGCGCGGGCAATGCCTCGCTGGAGGAGGTCGTGATGCTGCTCCACACGCGTGGGCCGGCGCTAGGGCTGTGGACGGGCATCGAGACCACCGAGATCGCCCGGACGAGCCGCCTCGTCTCGCGGCTGACCGGCTACCCGGTGCAGCCGAACAAGGCCATCGTCGGGCGCAACGCGTTCGCGCACGAGTCCGGCATCCACCAGGACGGCGTCCTGAAGGAGCGAGCGACCTACGAGATCATGGATCCGACCACGGTGGGGCTGCGCAGCAACGCGATCGTGCTGGGCAAGCACTCGGGGCGCCACGCGCTGCGCAAAGCGCTCGAGGAGATGGGCTTCGAGGTCGACGGACAGGCGCTGAACGTCGCCTTCAAGCGCTTCAAGGAGCTGGCCGACCGCAAGAAGCAGGTCACCGCGATGGATCTCGAGGCGCTCGTCACCGACGAGCTGCGCGAGGACATCGCGGGCTACACGCTGGAGTGGTTCGAGGTCGAGTCCTCCTCACGCCGCGCTCCGCACGCCCGCGTGGCGGTGACCCTGCCCGACGGCGGCGAGGTCACCGGTTCGTTCGTTGGCGACGGCCCGATCGACGCGATCTTCCAGGCGATCAACGCGGCGACGGCGACCGCTCCGGTGCTCAGCGAGTTCACGATCGGCGCGGTCACCGAGGGCCAGGACGCGCTCGGCGAGGCGTCGGTCGTGCTGGAGCTCGACGGTGCGACGGGTGCCGGACAGGGAGTGTCGACCGACATCATCGACGCCGCCGCGCGGGCGTACGTGCGGGCGCTCTCGGTGGCGCGCGCGAGGGCGCAGGCCCCCGACGTGCTCGGGCTGCCCGAGCCGACGCCCTAGCCCGCGCGCGGCGGTCCGGCTCACGCGCCGCTCTGTGCGCTCGCGCACACGGGCGGCGCGACGGGAAGGAACCTGGCGCCGCGCGCATCGGTGTCTTGACATGCCCACCCTCACGCTTGTGGCTGCCGCCGCGTTCTACACGTAGTCGTGGCCTCACCCTCTCACGATCCAGTTCACTGCTCCGCGCGCGCCCGGCGCCTGCCGTACAGCCGCGTCCCGAGACCCGCGGGCGAGCGCGAGCAGGTGCCACGTACCGCGATGGGCTCGGCACCATCGCTCGCCGGCGAGCGCGTGCTCGCGACCGTCATGTTCACCGACATCGTCGGCTCCACGGAGCTGGCTGGCGCGCTCGGCGACGCGCGCTGGAGGGAGCTGCTGCGCCGGCACGACGTCGTGCTCCACGAGGAGGTCGCCAAGCACCGTGGCCGTGTGGTGAAGTCGCTCGGCGACGGCGCCCTCGCGCTGTTCGACGGGCCGACGCGCGCGATCAGCTGCGCCGTCGGCGTGAGCGAAGCCCTCCGCGCGCTCGGCCTGCGCATCAGAGCCGGCCTGCACGCCGGCGAGTGCGAGCTGCTGCCCGGCGAGGACGTCGGCGGGATCGCGGTGCACATCGCCGCAAGGATCACGGCGCTCGCCGAGGCGGACGAAGTGCTTGCGAGCGGCACGGTGCGCGACCTCTCGGTCGGCTCTCCGTTCACGCTCGAGGCCCGCGGCGAGCAGACGCTCAAGGGCCTCGCCGAGCCGTGGCGGCTCTACGCGGTCGCGCAGGGCTGACCCGGCGCACCGCAACCTGCACCGCCCGCGCGGTTTGTGCTCTACCGTGGCCGCAGGCATCCGAAGGGAGGACGAGATGGGGAGTGCAGCCCGAGCGGCAGGGGCCTGCCGCGCAGTCTTCGCCGCGATCGGCGCGACGGTCCTTCTGGTGACCGCGCCGGCGCTCGCCTCGGCGGCGCCCGTACGCCCGGCCGCGAGCGGCGTCTCGGACAGCCGCAGCGCGACCTCGCAACCGCACTGGGCGTGCGCGAACGGCCTGTGCGATGCGATCGTCGACCCCCGTCCGTCCACCGCGGCGGGGCTGCGTTCGGACGTCTTCAACCGCCGGGGGCCGGAAGGCGGCGGCGAAGAAGGCGGCATCGACCCCGAAGAACTGCGCCAGGCCTACGCGATCCCTACGACCGGCGGCGCCGGCCAGACGATCGCGGTGATCGAGGGCTTCTCCTACAGAGCGGCTGCGAAGGACCTGGCCAAGTACCGCGCGCGCTACGGGATTCCCGCCTGCACCTCGGCGAGCGGCTGCCTGACGATCGTCAACTCCGCAGGTGGCGCTCCGGCCAACCACGGCTTCACCGAATGGGAACCGGAGGTGGCGCTCGACCTCGACATGGCCTCGGCCGCATGCCCGGAATGCCACATCATGCTCGTGAGCGCAGAAGAAGAAAACTGGAAGTCGCTCGGCGCCGCGGTGAACTACGCCGCCTCGCACGGCGCCACGGAGATCTCCAACAGCTACGGCCTCGCCGAAGAAACGTGCGGAGCCGAATGCGGCGAAGCCGAAGCCGATTGGAACCACCCCGGCATCTTCGTCTCGGTCTCCTCCGGCGACTACGGATACGACAACGAATTCGTGTTCGGGGAATCGCCGAGCTTCCCGGCGGCGCTGCCTACCGTCGCAGCCGTCGGCGGCACGGCGCTGAAGAAGGCCCGCGGGGCACGCGGCTTCAAGGAGAGGGTTTGGGGCGAACGCGGGCTCGGCCTCGGGACGGGCAGCGGTTGCAGCAGCACCTGGGCGAAGCCGTCCTGGCAGCACGACCCGAGCTGCGCCGGGCGCATGACCAACGATGTCTCCGCGGTGGCCGCGTGCGCGACGCCGGTGTCGGTCTACGACAGCACCGAAGGCGGCTGGATCGACCTGTGCGGCACGAGCGTCAGCTCACCGCTGCTCGCCGGGATCGAGTCACATGCCAGCCCGAGCTCGCGGTCGCGGCCCGGCGGCGAAGCCTTCTACACGGAGGGCCCGCTGTTCGACGTCAAGGGCGGGAGCAACGGGCGCTGCTCGGTCGCGTACTTCTGCCACGGCGTCGCCGGCTACGACGGGCCGACGGGCAACGGCTCTCCGGACGGGCCGCTGCCGTAGCGAAGATCGCTTCGCGGGCAGGGTTCCTCGGCCGGGCCGCGCTTGTCCGTGATAACGTACGCACGTATGACGCGTGTCAAGGAGCGCGAGCCGGACGCCGCCGCTGCCGCGGAGGTGCAGGACCAGCTCGACCCGGCGGTGATCGGCGCCCGCGTGAAGGCGCTGCGCGAGGCCTCCGGACTCTCGCTGCGCGACCTCGCCGAGCGCAGCGGCGTGAGCGCCCCGATGCTCTCGCAGGTCGAGCGCGGCGAGACGAGCCCTACGCTGACGGTCGCCACGCGCATCGCCGCGGGCCTCGAGCTGCGGCTCTCCCAGCTGCTGCGGCTCGACGAGCAGGGCGCGGTCACGGTCGTGCGCGTCTCCGGCCGGCGCCGTGGTGGCAGCGTTCGGCGCGGCCACCGCTACGAGGTGCTGACCTCGCCCCAGCCCGGCCAGCGGGCCGAGCTCTCGCGCCACGAGCTCTCGCCCGGCGGCTCGACGGGCGCCGCCGACGATGGGGTGGGTGGGTCGCATCTTCACGAGCCGGGCAGCCGCGAGACCGCGCTGGTCGAGCAGGGGACGGTCGTGCTCGTCTGCGACGGTGCCCGCTACGAGCTGCACGAGGGCGACACCGTCACCTTCGACGCCGACCTGCCACACCACTTCGAGAACCCGACCACCGATGACGCGGCCTTTCTCGCGGTCGTGTCGGCAGGCTTGAGGAGGAGCTAGATGCCCAAGACGATGTTCGAGAAGATCTGGGAGGCGCACGAGGTCGGCGGCGGCCTGCTCTACATCGACCTGCACCTCGTCCACGAGGTGACGAGCCCCCAGGCCTTCGACGGCCTGCGCCTGGCGGGGCGGAAGGTCCGGCGCCCCGACCGCACGCTCGCGACCGCCGACCACAACACGCCCACGGATGGCACCCCGGTCGCGGCGCGCATCAAGGACGAGCTCTCGCGCGTCCAGGTCGAAACGCTCGAGCGCAACTGCGCCGAGTTCGGCATCCCGGTCTACTCCCTCGGCTCCGACCGCCAGGGGATCGTCCACGTGATCGGGCCCGAGCTCGGCGTGACCCAGCCGGGCATGACGATCGTCTGCGGCGACTCGCACACCTCGACGCACGGCGCGTTCGGGGCACTCGCGTTCGGGATCGGGACGAGCGAGGTCGAACACGTCCTCGCGACCGAGTGCCTCGTGCAGCAGAGGCCGCGCTCGATGCGGATCTCATACAGCGGCGAGCTCGGCTTCGGCGTGAGCGCGAAGGACCTGATCCTCGGCACGCTCGGGCGGCTCGGCGTCGGCGGGATGACGGGGCACGTCGTCGAGTACGCCGGCGAGCCGATCCGGGCGCTCTCGATGGAGGGCCGGATGACCGTCTGCAACATGACGATCGAGGGTGGCGGGCGCGCCGGCATGATCGCGCCCGACGAGACGACGTTCGCGTGGTTCACCGACGTCGAGCGTCCGGGAACGCCGCGCGGAGCGGAGCTCGAGCGCGCTGTCGAGCAGTGGTCAGGGCTTCCGAGCGAGGACGGCGCCTACTTCGACACCGAGGTCGAGATCGACGCCGGGGCGATCTCCCCGCAGGTGAGCTGGGGGACGAACCCCGGCCAGGTGCGCGCCGTCACCGAGGTCGTGCCGGCTCCCGAGGAGTTCGACTCGCCCGCCGACCGCGAGAGCGCCGAGCGCGCGCTCGAGTACATGGCGCTGGAACCGGGTACGCCGATCGAGCAGATCGCGGTCGACCGCGTCTTCATCGGCTCGTGCACGAACTCGCGGATCGGCGACCTGCGGGCGGCGGCCGAGGTGGTCGCCGGGCGCAAGGTCTCGGGCTCCGTTAGCGCGATGGTCGTGCCGGGCTCGCAGCAGGTGCGCGCGCAGGCCGAAGCTGAGGGTCTGGACCGGGTGTTCCGCGAGGCCGGCTTCGACTGGCGGGTGGCCGGGTGCTCGATGTGCCTCGGCATGAACCCCGACATCCTGCAGCCCGGCGAGCGCTGTGCATCGACGTCGAACCGCAATTTCGAGGGGCGCCAGGGGCGCGGCGGGCGAACGCATCTCGTCTCCCCGCAGATGGCCGCCGCGGCCGCGATCGAGGGCCACTTCGTCGACATCAGGGAGTGGTCGTGAGCGACGGCGGCAGCGCCGGCGCCTGGCAGGGCGCCGATCTCGTGCAGCACTTCCTTGCCGACCGGCAGCGCCTGCTGCCGCTGCTCGACGCGCAGGAACATCTGATCGAACGCATCTTCAAGCGCAGCGACCGTGGCGTCGAGCGCTTCATCGACGTCGCCTCGGGCGACGGGGCCTCCTCGGAGCTGATGCTGCGCGTCTTTCCCGAAGCCGAGGCCGTGCTCGTCGACTACTCCGAGCCGATGCTCGAGCGGGCCGGCGCCCGCCTCGGCGCCGGCGAAGGCCGCTGGCAGGCCGTCCACGGCGATCTGCGCGAGCCGTCGTGGACCGACGCGCTGCCGCCCGGCTCCTACGACGCGGCGATCTCGAGCTTCGCGATCCATCACCTCGCGGGCGAGCGCAAGCGCGCGCTGTTCGCCGAGGTCTTTGCGCTGCTCGCCCCTGGCGCGATGTTCGTCAACCTCGACGTGGTCGAGATCGGACCGCCGCTCGCCGGCCTCTTCGACGAGCAGATGGTCGCGAACGTGATCGCGCTCGAACGTGAGCGTGGCGGGCCGCGCAGCGACGCCGAGATCGAAAAGGACATGCTGGCCGACTCGGGGGATGACCAGCCGTCGGGCGCCGAGGACCAGCTCCGCTGGCTGCACGAGGCCGGCTTCCAGCACGTCGAACTGCATTTCAAATGGGCCGAGGCGGCGATCTTCGGCGCAATCAAGCCGAGCTGAGAGGAGCCCGGGTGGAGCCGATAAAGACCATCTCCGGCAAGGTCAGCCACCTCGACCGCGCCAACGTCGACACCGATCAGATCATGCCCAAGCAGTTCCTGAAGCGGGTCGAGCGCACCGGCTTCGGCGAGTTCCTCTTCTACGACTGGGCCAAGGAGCCCGGCTGGGAGCTGCCGCCCAACCCGATCCTCGTGGCCGGGGAGAACTTCGGCTGTGGCTCATCGCGCGAGCACGCGCCCTGGGGCCTGCAGGACTACGGGTTCCGCGCGCTCGTGGCTCCCAGCTTCGCTGACATCTTCTACTCGAACTGCACCAAGATCGGGCTGCTCCCCGTGACGCTCTCGGAGGAGGACTGCCGGGCGCTCGCGCACTGCGGGGAAGGCGAGATCGACCTCGAGGCGCAGGAGGTGCGCTTCGAGAGCCGCGAGGCCGCGTTCGAGATCGATCACGAGATCCGCAGGCGCCTGCTCGACGGTCTCGACGACGTCGGCGTCACGCTCGGGGCCGAGCGGGAGATCGCCGCTTACGAAGCCGCGCGCGAGGACGGCGGCTGGCGGCGCGTCCCCACGACGGCGTTGTGAGCGGCCCGCTGCCGCTCCCGCTCGGCGACGAGCGTGCCCGGCGGCTCGCCGAGGAGTGGGTCGCGGCGTGGAACGCCCACGACCTCGAGGCGATCATGGCGCTGTACGCGCCCGACGTCGTCTTCCAGACGCCGACGATCATCGACACGCTCGGCGTGCCCGACGGGACCGTCCGCGGCGCCGAGCGGCTGCGCGAGCACTTCGCGCGCGGCCTCGAGCGCCTGCCCGGCCTGCGCTTCGAGCTCGACGGCGTCTACGCGGGGGTGAGCTCGCTGGCGATGACCTACCGCTGGGCGGACGGCACGCCGGTCTGCGAGCTGCACGAGTACGGCGGGAGCGCTCTGATCGAGCGCGTGCAGGCGCTGTACCGCGGGCTGGCCTGGTAGCTTCGCCGCCCGTGGCGCCCCGCATCGTCACCCTCCCCGGCGACGGGATCGGTCCGGAGATCATGGCGCCGGCGCTCGAGCTGCTGCGCGCGCTCGGCGATTTCGAGTTCGAGGAGCATCGGTTCGGGGGCGCCTCGATCGACGCCTACGGCATGGCGCTCACCGACGAGGTGCTGGAGGCGTGCAGGGGCGCCGACGCGGTCCTGCTGGCGGCGGTGGGGGGGCCGAAGTGGGATACGACCGACCCCGCCGCGCCGCGCCCCGAGCAGGGGCTGCTCGGGCTGCGCAAGGGGCTCGGGCTGTACGCGAACCTGCGCCCGGTCAAGCCGCTTCCGGCGCTGTATGACGCCTCGCCGCTGCGCCGCGAGCGGATCGAGGGCACCGACCTGCTCGTCGTGCGCGAGCTGACCGGCGGCATCTACTTCGGCGAGAAGCAGCGCAGCGAGGACGCCGCTTCGGACTTGTGCGCGTACTCGGTCCAGGAGATCGAGCGGATCGCGCGCGTGGGCTTCCGCGCCGCGCGCACGCGGGTCTCGAGCGTCGACAAGGCGAACGTGCTCGAGACCAGCCGCCTGTGGCGCGAGACCGTGATGCGGGTGCACTCCCGGGAGTTCCCCAACGTCGAGCTCGAGCACGTGCTGGTCGACAACGCCGCGATGCAGCTCGTCTCCTCGCCGCGCCACTTCGATGTGATCCTGACCGAGAACCTGTTCGGCGACATCCTCTCCGACGAGGCCGCGATGCTGACGGGCTCGATCGGGATGCTCCCCAGCGCCTCGCTGGGCGAGCCGGACGCCCCCGGGCTGTTCGAGCCCGTGCACGGCTCCGCCCCCGACATCGCGGGCCGGGGCATCGCGAATCCGCTGGCGATGTTCCTCTCCGCGGCGCTGATGCTGCGGCACGGCCTGTCCTTGGAAAGCGAGGCGGCGGCTGTAGAATCCGCCGTGCAGCGCGCACTTGACGGGGGCCTGCGCACGGCCGATCTGGGAGGCGACGCCGGGACTGCGCAGGCTACCGCCTCGGTGCTCGAGAACCTCGAATAGGAGCAAGGAAAGTGGACCCGACCGACCTGATCTGGATGAACGGAGATTTCGTCCCGTGGGAGCAGGCGAAGGTCCACGTCCTGACCCATGGCCTGCACTACGGCACGGGCGTGTTCGAGGGCGTGCGCTGCTACGACACCGAGCTCGGGCCGGCGGTGTTCCGCAACGCAGAGCATGTCGAGCGGCTGATGCGCTCGGCCGAGCTCTACTACATGCCCGTCCCCTACACGGCCGAGCAGATCCGCTCGGCGACGCTGGAGCTCGTCGCCCGCAACGGCCTGCGCGCCTGCTACATCCGTCCGATCATCTTCCGCGGCTACGGCCAGATGGGCCTGAACCCGCTGGACTGCAACGTCGACGTGACGATCGCCTGCTGGGAGTGGGCGACGTACCTCGGCGAGGAGGGCAAGCGCGACGGCATCCGTGCCAAGGTCTCCTCCTGGCGGCGCATCAGCCCCGACTCGCTGATCCCCCACGCGAAGGCCTCCGGGCAGTACCTGAACAGCGTGCTGGCGAAGATCGAGTCGACGAAGGCCGGCTACGACGAGGCGATCCTGCTGGATGACAACGGCTACGTCTGCGAGGGGACCGGCGAGAACGTCTACGTGGTGCGCGACGGAGAGATCGTGACGCCGGGGCAGAGCAACTCGATCCTCGACGGGATCACGCGCCGTTCGGTGATCCAGATCGCGCGCGACCTCGGATACTCGGTCACGGAGCGCGATGTGGGCCGCGCGGAGCTCTACCTCGCCGACGAGGTGTTCGTGACCGGAACGGCCGCCGAGCTCGTGCCCGTCGTGGAAATCGACGACCACAAGGTCGCCGGAGGCAAGCCCGGCGAGATCACCCGCGTGCTGGGAGCCGCGTTCGACGACGCGATCCACGGCCGCGCCGAGCGCTACCGCGAGTGGCTCGACGTCGTGCACCCGCGCGACCTCGAGACGCCCTCGGGGGAGGCCGGCGGGGAGCGAATTACCGGGGCGACCGGCTAGCGCGGCGACGCCGCGGCCGGCCGCTCCACGTCCCGCCGCGCGTCCCGCCAAGCTGAAAGGAACACCCGGAATGACCCCCGACCCGCAACGCATCGAGCTGTACGACGCCACCCTGCGCGACGGCATGGGCGGCGGCGGCATGTCGCTGACGGCGCAGGAGAAGCTGCGCGTCGTGCACGCCCTCGACGAGCTCGGCGTGCAGATGATCGAGGCCGGGTTCCCGTCGTCGAACCCGAAGGAGCAGGAGCTCTTCGCTCTGCTCGCCGGCGAGCGCCTCCGGAACTCCGAGATCGTCGCGTTCGGGATGACGCGCCGCCGCGACGCACCGGCCGAGCGCGACGAGGGCCTGCGTATCCTCGCCGACTCCTTCGCCCCGATCTGCACGATCGTCGGGAAGGCCTCCGTGCTGCACGTCGAGAAGGTGGTGCGGGCCAGCCGCGAGGAGAACCTCGCGATGATCGCCGACTCGGTCGCGTTTCTCGCGGGCGCCGGCAAGCGCGTGCTGCTGGACGCCGAGCACTTCTTCGACGGCTTCGCACTGGACCCCGGCTACGCGCTGGACTGCCTGCGCGCGGCCGCCGGCGCGGGAGCCGAGCGGCTCGTGCTGTGCGACACCAACGGCGGCTCGCTGCCGCCGCAGATCAGGACCGCGTTCGCGGTCGTGCGCGAAGCGCTGCCCGGCGCCGCGCTCGGCATCCACTGCCACGACGACTCGGGCTGCGCGGTCGCGAACTCGCTTGTCGCACTGGAAGCAGGCGCAACGCAGGTCCAGGGCACGGTCAACGGGATCGGCGAGCGCACCGGCAACGCCAACCTCGTGACGATCATCGCCGACCTGCAGCTGAAGATGGGGGTCGAGGTGCTGGCGCCCGAGCGCCTCGCGCGGCTCACCGAGACGGCGCACTTCGTCGACGAGCTGCTCAACCGCGCGCCGAACCCCGCCCAGCCCTACGTCGGCAAGCACGCGTTCGCGCACAAGGCCGGCCTGCACGCCGCCGGCGTCCAGGCCGACTCCCAGACCTTCGAGCACGTCGACCCGGCGTTGGTCGGCAACTCGCGCGACGTGCTCGTCTCCGAGCTCTCCGGCAAGGCGGCGATCGCCGAGAAGGCTGCGGAGGCGAGCATCGCGGGCGGGCCGGGGGAGAGCTCTGACGAGTTCGCCCAGCGCGTGCTTGGACGGGTGAAGGAGCTCGAGCACGAGGGCTTCCAGTTCGAGGCGGCCGACGGCTCGCTGGAGCTGCTGATGCGCAAGGAGGCCGGCGAGTACGAGCCGCTGTTCCGGCTGGAGTCCTGGCGGGTGCTGGTGGAGAAGCGCGCCGACGGGAAGGTCGCCACCGAGGCGACGATCAAGGTCTGGCTCGGCGGCGAGCGCTTCGTGCGCACCGCCGAGGGCAACGGCCCGGTGAACGCGCTCGACGCCGCGCTGCGAGATGCGATCGGCGAGCTGCACCCGCACCTGCGCGAGATCGAGCTCGTCAACTTCAAGGTGCGGATCCTCGACGAGAGCCATGGCACGGGGGCGGTCACGCGGGTGCTCATCGATGCTTCCGACGGGCACGAGATGTGGGGCTCGATCGGCGTCTCAGAGAACCTGATCGCCGCGTCCTGGGACGCGCTCGTGGACTCGCTGGAGTACGGCATGCAGCCGGGACGCCGGCCGGCCGGAGCAGCCGAGGCCCGGACAGCGCCCGACGCCGGTGCGGGCGCGCTGCCGGGGCGCGGCGAGGCGTAGTGGCCGAGGAGACGATCCCGCTCGCCCGCCCGGTGCTCGGCGAGGCTGAGGAGCGCGCCGCGGTCGAGGTGCTGCGCTCGGGACAGCTCTCGCTCGGGCCGCGGCTGGTGCAGTTCGAGCAGGCGTTCGCCGCGCGGCTGGGTGCGCCGTTCGCGAGCGCGGTGAGCAGCGGCACGGCCGGCCTGCATCTCGCGCTCCGCGCGGTCGGCGTCCAGGACGGCGACGAGGTCATCACGAGCCCGTTCTCGTTCGTGGCCTCCGCGAACGCCGCCGTGTTCGAGCGCGCTCGCCCGGTGTTCGCCGACATCGATCCGCGGACGTTGAACCTCGACCCGCAGGCGGCCGCCGCCGCGGTCTCCGGCCGCACGCGCGCGTTGCTGCCGGTGCACATCTTCGGCTACCCGGCCGACATGGACGCCTTCGAGGGGCTCGCGGCACGCGACGGCCTCGGCATCGTCGAGGACGCGTGCGAGGCGCTCGGTGCTCGCCACGGCGACGGGCGCGAGGTCGGCGCGCGCGGCAACCCCGCCGTGTTCGGGTTCTACGCGAACAAGCAGCTGACGACCGGCGAGGGCGGGATCGTCGCGCTCGCCGATCCGGACATGAAGGAGCGGATCGACTCCGAGCGAAACCAGGGCCGCTCGCCCGACATGGGCTGGCTCGACCACGACCGCCTCGGTTTCAACTACCGCCTGTCGGACATCGCGTGCGCGATCGGGCTGGCGCAGTTGCAGCGGCTCGAGGAGATGCTCGAGGGCCGCCGCCGCGTCGCCGCGCTCTACCGCGAAGCGCTCGCCGGCGACGACGGCCTCACGCTCCCGTGCGAGACGGTCGGCGCGGAGCGCCGCGGCTGGTTCGTGTTCGTCGTGCAACTGCCGCGCGGGGCGGACCGGGACGAAGCGGTGCGGACGCTCGCGGCACGCGGCATCCAGAGCAAGCCGTACCTGCCGGCGATCCACCTGATGAGCTTCTACCGCGAGCGCTTCGGGCACCGCGAGGGCGAGTTCCCGGTCTGCGAGGACGTCGCGGCGCGCTCCATCGCGCTGCCGTTCTTCCCGCAGATGAGCGAAGGGCAGGTCGAGCGCGTGGCCGGTGAGCTGCGCGCCGTCCTGGCCGGCGCACCGGCATAGGATCAGCGGCCGTGTCGCGCTTTGGAGAGCCACAGGACCCCGACTTCCAGCGGCTGAACACGTCGCTCGGCTTCGATCGCAGGCTTTGGCCGCAGGACGTGGCGCAGTCGCGCGCGCACGCCGAGATGCTGGCGGCGCAGGAGATCATCACGGTGGAGGACCGCGATGCGCTGCTCGCCGGGCTCGACGCCGTGGAAGCGGAGCTCGCGGGCGACCGGTTCGGATTCCACGACTCCGACGAAGACATCCACATGGCGATCGAGCGGCGCTTGACCGAGCTGGCCGGACCGGTGGGCGGGCGCCTTCACACCGCGCGCTCGCGCAACGACCAGGTCGTGACGGATCTCGCGCTGTACACGCGCGAGGCCTCCGAGCGCGCCGAGCGAGCTGCCGCGGAGCTGATGGCCGTCCTCCTCGAACGGGCGCGCGAGCACGCCGACTGGCCGATGCCGGGCTACACGCACCTGCAGCGCGCCCAGCCCGTCTACCTCGGCCATCACCTGCTGGCCTACTTCTGGATGCTCGACCGCGACCGGCAGCGCCTGCGCTTCGCCCGCGACCACGCCGGCCTGCTGCCGCTCGGCGCGGGCGCGCTCGCGGGCGTCAACTTCGACACCGACCGGGAGCTCGTCGCAGAGCGCCTCGGCTTCGAGGGGGTCGCGCCGAACTCGATCGACGCGGTATCCGGCCGCGACTTCGTCCTCGACTACCTCGCGGCCGCCGCGACCTGCGCCACCCACCTCTCGCGGCTGGGAGCGGAGCTCGTGCTGTGGAGCAGCAGCGAGTTCGGCTTCGTGACGCTCCCGGACGCGTGGAGCTCGGGCTCCTCGATCATGCCGCAGAAGAAGAACCCGGACGCCGCCGAGCTGCTGCGCGCGAAGGCGCCGCGCCTCGTCGGCCATCTCGCGGCGATGCACGGCGTGATCCACGCGCTGCCGCTGACCTACAACAAGGACCTGCAGGAGGACAAGGAGCACCTGTTCGACGCGGCCGACACGCTGGAGGTGATTCTCGCGGCGGCACGCGGGATGGTGGCAGGGGTCGGGTTCGACCGCGAGCGGCTTGCCGACGCCGCGTCCGACGAGCTGATCGCCGCGACCGACATCGCGGATCTGCTGGTCAGGCTCGGGATGCCCTTCCGCGAGGCGCACGGCGTGGTCGCGGGGCTCGTGCGCACGGCGGTCGACTCGGGCCGGTCGCTCTCGGAGCTCGAGAGCTCGGAGCTCGCGGCGCACAGCGAGCTGCTCGCCGGTCACGAGCAGGAGTTCCGCGACGTGCTCGCCTCGGGCTCCTGGCTGGAGTCGAAGGTCTCGCAGGGGGGCACGTCCTCGGCGCGGCTGGCGGAGCAGCTCGAGCTGGCCGAGGCGGTGCTGGGTGAAGCCGCTCCCACCTGAGTTCTACGGGCGCCCGGTGCTGGAGGTCGCGCCGGATTTGATCGGCTGTACGGTCGTGCACGGCGAAACGGCCGGCACGATCGTCGAGACCGAGGCCTACCACCAAGAAGAGCCGGCCTGCCATGCCTATGTCGGCTTGACGGCGCGCACCCGCACGTTGTTCGGGGCGCCCGGGCGCGCCTACGTGTACCGCTCATACGGCATCCACGCGATGCTGAACGCCGTGTGCGAGCCCGAGGGAGTCGGCGCCGCCGTGCTGATCCGCGCGCTGGCGCCCGAGGCGGGGATCGAGCTGATGCGGGCACGGCGAGGGGTCTCCGACGAGCGCGAGCTCTGCTCGGGGCCGGGGCGGCTGACGCAGGCCCTCGCCATCGGCCTCGAGCTCAACGACACCCCGCTTGATCACGGGGAGGTCGTGGTCCTGCCGCGGGAAGGCCCGGTGCCGGCGGTCGTGTCGTCGGTGCGGGTCGGCATCACGAAGGCCGCCGAGCTGCCATGGCGCTTCTCCGCTGTGAGCAACCCGAACGTCTCGCGGCCGTGGCCGTGGCGGACGGCGCGCGGGCGCAGGCGCGCGCCGGAGGGCGCCGTCGCTAGCCGGTCGGGCTGACGCCGCCGGTCGGCGAGGGGGACGGCGACGACGGTTCGCTGCCGGGGGGCGTCGAGGGCGCCGGCGTGGGCGTGGCGGGCGGTTCGTGAGCGGGCGCGGCGGGCGCGCTCTGGCCTTCGCCCCCGCCCTGGGACGGCGCCGGTTCGGCGTGGCCCGAGTTCGACGGGTGCGACGTCGAGGGCTTCGAGCCGGAGCCCGAGGAGCCGCCGCCGGACTTGCCGCCCCCGGTCGTGGCCGGGGCGGAGGAGCTGCCTTCTTCGCCGGAGGACGTTTCCCCTTCACCGCTGCTGCCCGCGCCGCCGGACACCTTGTGCTTGCTCGCCGCTTCTTCTTCGCGGGTCTTGTCGACCTGCAGGGCCGAGGACATGAAGTCGTGCCAGATCAGGGCCGGGTAGGTGCCGCCCATCACGGGGCCGCCGTTGAAGTCGTGTTCCATCGAGACGAGGCTGTTGGGGAACCCGACCCACACGGCCACCGTGTACTTCGAGTCCCAGCCGACGAACCACGCGTCGCCGAAGTTCGAGGTCGTGCCGGTCTTCCCGGCCGCGAACTGGCCGATCGCGGCGGACTTGCCCGTGCCGTACTGGATCACCGTTTCGAGCATGGACGTCTCGGTCTGGGCGACGCTCGCCGGGAGCACGCGGTGCACGCGGACGCGGTTCTTTTCGGTGTGCTGTCCGCTGGGCAGCGTGCGGCCGCCAGCTTCCACTTCCTGGATCCCGACGGGTTCTTCCCCCGACGCCATCGAGCCGCTGACGCGCTCCCCGCCGTGCGCGATCGTCGAGTAGGCATGCGCCATGTCGATCGGCGTGACGCCGGTCGTGAGGCCGCCGATCGTCATCGCCGGGTTCGTCGAGAGCGGGGTCGTGATGCCCATCCGGTGGGCGAGCAGCGCGATTCTTTCCGTCCCGACTTTCAGCCCCACTTCTGCGTAGATCGAGTTGTCCGAGAAGGCGGTGGCGCCGACCAGCGTGTTCGACCCCGAGTAGGCGCCTTCGTCGTTGTGCACGACGAACTTTTCGCTGCCATGGGTGTTCGGCACGATGAAGGTCTTGACCCTCGAGCTCCACACGGAGTCGGGGGAGATGCCGTCCTCGAGCGCTGCGGCCAGGTCGAAGGCCTTGAACGAGGAGCCCGGCTGGCGCTCGCCCTGGGTTGCGATGTTGAACGGGCTCGAGTTGTAGTCGCGGCCGCCCACCATTGCGCGCACCTCGCCGGTGGAGTTTTCGATCGCGACCAGCGACGCGGTAGGGCCCCCCGGGTAGGCGAGGTAGTTGTTGACCGCCTGTTCGGCCGCGCGCTGGAGCCCGAGGTCCAGCGTCGTGCGGATCTTCAAGCCGCCCTCGAAGGCACGGGCCGCGCCATAGCGTTCGACGATCTGCTGTCGCACCCAGCTCGTGAAGTAGCCGGCGTCCACGCCTTCGACGAGCGGCACCTCCGGCGCCTGGACCTGGTGCGGGGCGGGCAGCGCCTGCTTGATGCTTTCGTCGTAGACGACCCTCGACAGGTAGCCCTGCTCGTACATCTGGCGCAGGACCGTGTTGCGCCGCTCCAGCGCGGCGGCGGGATGGAGCGTGGGGTCGTACGCGCTGGGGTTCTGGATGATGCCCGCGAGCAGCGCGGCCTCCCACGGCTGGAGCTGCTGGACGCAGAGCTGTTGCCCGGGCAGGCCGCAGCCTTCGTGGTTGACGTCGTGGCCGAAGTAGCTCTCGGCGGCGGCCTCGATGCCGTAGGCCCCGTTGCCGAAGTAGACGGTGTTCAGGTACGCGGTGATGATCTTGTCCTTCGACCACTTGTGGGCGAGCTGGTAGGCGAGCGCCGCCTCCTTGAGCTTCTCGAAGATCGTGCGGTGCGACTGGGCCTGGAGGAAGTTCTTGATCAGCTGCTGCTCGATCGTCGAGGCGCCCTGCACCGAGCCCTGGTGCAGGACGTCCTGGACGAAGGCGCGGGCGATGCCGCGGATGTCGATGCCGCTGTTTGAGTAGAAGCGCTTGTCCTCGATCGAGATCACCGCCTCCTTGACCATCTGCGGGATCTGGCCTGGCGTGAGGATCACGCGGTTCTGCTGGCTGAGTACGCCGATCGGGTGCCCGAGATCGTCGACGAGCTGCGAGCTCTGGGCGTTCTTGATCTGCGAGAAGCGTTCGAGCGAGGGGAGGTCCGAGGCGACCGAGATGAACAGGCCGAAGACGAACGAGACGAGGCCGAGCAGGGCGACCGCGACGAGGATCGCCACGAGGCGCAGGCGCTTGAGGCGGGGCTTCGGGGCGACCGCGGGGGCGGCAGGGATGTCGGGGCTGACGGTGGCGCTCATCGGCGGCGTCCGACGCGGGGCTCCCGGCGCGAAATCGAAGCGCCCGTGTGTCGGCCTCGGGCGGCGCTCGGCCGCGGAGGCGAGCGCACTTCCGGCTCGCTCGACGGCCCCGCGCGCGGCCGAGAGTCTAGCATTGCGGCGCGATGCCCCAGCAGAGCTCCGCGGCCGCCGAGCAAGCCGGCAGGCTGGCCCGAAACGCGGTCGACGCGCTGCCCGACGGGGCGCTCGCGGCCAAGCTCGCGGTGGCCGCGGAGGAGCGCCGCCCGCTGCGGGTCAAGCTCGGCATCGACCCGACGGCGCCCGACATCCATCTCGGCCACGCGGTCGTGCTCGGCAAGCTGCGCGAGTTCCAGGACGCCGGTCACCGGGTCGTGCTGATCATCGGCGACTACACGGCGCGCGTCGGCGACCCGTCCGGGCGCTCGAGCCTGCGGCCGATGCTGAGCCCGCAGGAGATCGACGCGAATGCGGCGACGTTCCAGACGCAGGCGATGCGGATCCTCGACGACGACCCGCGCAAGCTCGAGGTCCGCCGCAACGGCGAGTGGCTCGACATGCCGATGAGCGACCTGCTCGCGCTGGTGCGGACGACGACGGCCGCGCAGCTGCTCGAGCGGGAGGACTTCGCGAAACGGTGGCAGGCGGAGGAGCCGATCTCGATCCTCGAGCTGCTCTACCCGCTGCTGCAGGGATACGACTCGGTGGCCGTCGACGCCGACGTGGAGCTGGGGGGGACCGACCAGAAGTTCAACCTGCTGCTGGGGCGCGACATCCAGCGCCACTACGGGCGTCCCCAGCAGGCGATCATGACGATGCCGATCCTCGTCGGCACCGACGGGCACCGCAAGATGTCGAAGTCGCTCGGCAACCAGATCGGCGTGACCGACCCGCCGGGAGAGATGTTCGGCAAGACGATGGCGATCCCCGACGAGGCGATGGAGGAGTACTACCGGCTGCTGATCGAGCCGCGGTCGCCGGGCGGCGCGCCGGGTGTCCTCGGCGAGCTCGCGGGCAGCTCGGCGCGCGACGCGAAGCGCACGCTCGCGCGGGAGATCGTCGCGTGGCTGCACTCGCCGGAGGAGGCACAGCGGGCGGAGGAGGAATGGGACCGCGTGTTCGCCCAGCGCGAGCTGCCGCTCGAGATCGAGGAGGCGCGCCTGCCGGCGGACGGCAGCGTGCACGTGCCCGCGCTGATCGCCGAGGAGTTCGGCATCTCGCGCTCGGAGGCGCGGCGGCTGCTCGAGCAGGGAGGCGTGTGGCTGGGGGAGCAGCAGCTGGGTGCCGGTGACCAGGACCTCGAGGTCTCCAGGGCCGACGGCGAGGTGCTGCGGGTCGGGCGGCGGCGCTTCCGGCGGCTGCGGGCCTCTTAGCAGTCGGCTACGGGCTTTCCGCCGGGCGGCCGGCTACGCTGCCCACAGCCGCAGCCAGGCTCGCGCGGACGGTCCTCGCGAGTGACGGGGGCGCCTTGCCCCGGGGTGGCTGCGCGCTATACTCCTTCGTCGGCCCGCGGGCGCCCCTGGGCGCTGGGTCGGATCGGAATCGTCCCGGAGGATGTCCCTCCGGGAAGGCTCGGCGGTCTTTGAAAACTCAACAGCATGCGCATCTGCGGTCCGATTGGATCGTGGTGTGCGTCCAGGTTCGACCCGTCCGCGGGAGCGTCTTGAACGTTCGCGTGGGACGGCAAAGAGTCAAGTAGGGAAGTACCCCGTCATGGTTCGGGACCCTGTGTATAGGTCCCGGCCGTCGGCGCTTCGGCGCCGGCAACTCCATGACAGGCTTTCTGTGAAGTTCTTCACGGAGAGTTTGATCCTGGCTCAGGACGAACGCTGGCGGCGTGCTTAACACATGCAAGTGGAGCGACGAACCAGGGCTTGCCCTGGGGCAGAGCCGCGAACGGGTGAGTAACACGTGGGTTACCTGCCT
>DATMMF010000010.1:0-260384 GCA_035569835.1 Solirubrobacteraceae bacterium | reverse complement strand
TTCGAGGATGTTCGCGAGGTGCCCGGGCGAGGCGACCCACGCTTCGACGATCGCCTGCGGGGTGGAGAGCGTGTAGGTGCCCCACGCGAGGTTCTCGCCGATCACGTAGCCGTCGGAGGGGTCGTTGATGTAGCCGGTCGCTTTGATCCGGTCGACCGGCGTCTCCCCGCTCGGCGAGACGTGGGCGAAGTAGTCGTCGGCGACCAGTTCGGAGGCGTGGCCTTCCGCCGCGGCTTCGAGCTCCGGGTTGGTGGCGAGCGGCTGAAGACTGTGTTCGGCACGGACCTTGTTGATCAGGCAGAGCACCGAGGCGCGCACGCGGGCAAGGTTTTCGCCGCTCGGCGCGAGGGCGGTGTCCTGGCACGGGGTCGCGAGCACCTCCGCGATCACGGCGGCGCCGCTCGGCGCGGCGGCCGGCTTCAGGCTCTGACGGCTCTGCCGGCGGCCGGTGTTGCGGTTCGCGTGGGCCTGCCGGCGCGCCGCCTGGCGGTTGACGCGGGCCTGCCGGCGCGCGGCCTGGCGGTTCGTGCGGCTCTGCTGGCGGACGGCGCGCTGATGCCCGCGCTGCGAGTGGCGTTCGTGGTGTCCGGAGGAGCCTCGGTGGCCGGCCGCGGGCGCCTGGGCGACGGGGCCGGCGAAGGTGATCGTGAGTGTCGTGAGGGTCGCTAGGAGCAGCTTGGGGAGATCGCGCACCCTCCCGCTTTCGGACGCATATTGCGGCTATCTGAGCCCGAGGACCGAAATTGGACGGTTGGGGATCGTCAGCGCGCGGACCGCCCAAGGAGGCGTGGCCGGGGCCGGTCTCGCCGGCGACGCGGCCCGGCAGCGAGCGGCGCTCAGGCCTCGGTGGCGGCGGGCGCGTCCGGCTCGGCGCCGTCCTCGTCCTCGCCGGTGTCGACGACGAGCGCCACGGCGCTCACGAGATCGTCGTCCTTCAGGTTCATCACGCGCACGCCGGTCGCAGAGCGGCCCTGCTGGGAGATGCCGCCGGCCGCGGTCCGCTGGACCATGCCGCCGACGCTGATGAAGACGAGCTCCTGGTGCTCGCGCACGACGAGCGCGCCGGCGAGGGCGCCCTTTTTCTCGGTCAGGCCGATCGTCTTAACGCCTTTGGCGCCGCGGTTGGTCTTGCGGTACTGGTCGATTCGCGTGCGCTTGCCGTAGCCGTTCTCGGTCACGACGAGCAGGTCCATGTCATCGCGAGCGACGTCCATCGCGATCACCTCGCCGTCCTTGCCGACGTCCATGCCGCGCACGCCGGTCGTGTCGCGACCCATCGCGCGGGCGTCCGACTCGGCGAAGCGGACCGTCAGACCGGCCTTCGAGACCATGATGATCTCGTCGTCGGGATCGACTGCGCGTACGGCGAGCAGCTCGTCGTCGTCGCGGATGTTGATCGCGATGATCCCGTCGGCTTTGATCGGCGTGTTGTAGGCCGCGAGCTCGGTCTTCTTGACCGTCCCGTTGCGGGTCGCGAACACGAGGTACTTCGTCTCGCCGAAGTCGCGCGTCGAGACCACGGCCTGGATGCGCTCTCCCTCACGCAGCGGCAGCACGTTCACGAGCGCCCGCCCCTTCGCCGTGCGCGACGCCTCGGGCAGCTCGTAGACCTTCGAGCGGTAGACCTTGCCGCGGTTGGAGAAGAACAGCAGGTAGTCGTGCGAGGAGGTGACGAACAGGTGCTCGATGAAGTCGCCGTCCTTCATGTCCATCCCGGTGACGCCGCGCCCGCCGCGGGCCTGCTGTCGGTAGGTCGCGAGCGGCAGCGACTTGATGTAGCCGCTCTGCGTGATCGTGATCACCATCTGCTGGTCGGCGATCAGGTCCTCGATGTCGATCTCGTCCTCGGAGTGCGTGAGCTCCGTCCGGCGCTCGTCGCCGAAGCGCTCGCCGATCTCGCTCAGCTCCTCCTTGATCACCGCGAGCACGCGGGTCTCGTCGCCGAGGATCGCGCGCAGCTCGGCGATCCGCTCGGCGACATCGGCGTGCTCCTGTTTGATCGCGTCCGCCTCCAGCGCCGTGAGCTGGGACAGGCGCAGGTCGAGGATCGCGCTCGCCTGGACGACGCTGAGCTCGAAGCGCTCGACGAGCTGCTCGCGGGCGGCGTCGCGGTCGCGCGAGCCGCGGATCAGCTCGATGATCGCGTCGAGGTGCTCGAGGGCGGTCAGCAGCCCCTCGAGGATGTGCGCACGCGCCTCCTTTTCGGACAGCTCGTGCTTGGTGCGCCGCACGATCACCTCGCGCTGGTGCGCGACGTAGTTGTGGATCACGGCGCGCAGGTCGAGCGTGCGCGGCACGTTGTCGACGAGCGCGACCATGTTGACGCCGAAGGTGGTCTGCATCGGCGTGTGCTTGTAGAGCTTGTTGAGCACGACCTTGGGGATCGCGTCGCGCTTGAGCTCGATCACCAGGCGCATCCCGCGCTTGTCGGAGTGATCCTCGATGTTGGCGATCTCGGTGATGCGCCCCTCTTTGACGAGGTCGGCGATCTTCTGGATCAGCCCGCCGTCGCCGCCCTTCTTGACCATGAACGGCAGCTCGGTGACGACGATCGCCTCTTTGCCCTGCTTGAGCGGCTCGATGTGGGCGCGCGCCTGCACCCGCACGCGGCCGCGGCCGGTCTCGTAGGCGTCGCGGATGCCGCCGCGGCCGAGGATCACGCCGCCCGTCGGGAAGTCCGGGCCCTTGATGTGCTTCATCAGCCCCGCGACGTCGGTGTCCGGGTCGTCGATGTAGGCGATCGTGGCGCCGATCACCTCGCGCAGGTTGTGCGGCGGGATGTTCGTCGCCATCCCCACGGCGATTCCCGACGAGCCGTTGACGAGCAGGTTCGGAAAGCGCGAGGGCAGGACGAGCGGTTCCTGCTTTTTGCCGTCGTAGTTCGGCGCGAAGTCGACGGTGTCCATGTCGAGGTCGCGCAGCATCTCGGTCGCGATGCGTGCCAGCCGCGCCTCCGTGTAGCGCATGGCCGCCGCGGGGTCGTCGTCGATCGAGCCGAAGTTGCCCTGGCCGTCGACGAGCTCGTTGCGCATCGAGAACTCCTGGGCCATCCGGACGAGCGTGTCGTAGATCGCCGAGTCGCCGTGGGGGTGGTACTTGCCCATCACCTCGCCGACGATCAGCGCGCACTTCGAGTAGGAGCGCGTGGGCCCGAGGCCGAGCTCGTTCATCGCGTAGAGCACGCGGCGGTGCACGGGCTTCAGGCCGTCGCGCACGTCGGGCAGCGCGCGCCCGACGATGACCGACATCGCGTAGTCGAGGTAGGCGGTGCGCATCTCCTCCTCGAGCGCGCGCGGTTCGATGTTGCCCCCGCCGATCACGTCAGCAGATGCCATCAGTCAGTCACCTCCTCGGAAGCGACGCGCCGATGGGCGGCGCGATGACCAGGGAGATCAAGGACGCAGCGAGCGAGGTGTGCTTCGCACATGAGCGAGTGAGGGCGCAGATATCCGCAGGTCATCGCGCCGCTCATCACACGTCGAGGTTGGCCACGGCACGCGCGTTCTCTTCGATGAATTCGCGGCGCGGCTCGACCTGGTCGCCCATCAGCCTCGAGAAGATCCGGTCCGCCGCTGCGGCGTCCTCCAGCGTCACCTGCGCGAGCACGCGCGTCGACGGCGACATCGTGGTTTCACCGAGCTGCTCGGCGTTCATCTCGCCGAGCCCCTTGAAGCGCTGCACGTTCGCGCCTTTGCGCGCGACGGTCATCACAGCGGCGTGGAGGTCCTCGAACGACAGCGCAGTCTCGGTCGCGTCCCCCAGGCGCACCTCGAACGCCGGCGTGCCGGCGAGCTCGATCAGCTGCATGTGCACCTTGACGAGCTGGCGGTACTCGTGAGACTCGAACAGCGACCGCTTGATGCGGTGCGTGCGTGCGAACCCGGTGCTCGCCTCAACCGCCTTGACGCGGATCTCGATCGGGTCCTCGTCGACGAGCGCCGTCGCGTGTGTCTCGCCCTCGCTGCCTTGGCGCGTGAGCACCCCGATCGCCTCCTCGACGCTCGTCACCTGCTCGGCGAGCAGCGAGGACTCCTCGAGGAACTGAACGACGTCGTGACCGTACTGACCGCGCAGGGCGAGCGCCCAGCCTTCGTACTGCTTGAGCAGCCGCGTGAAGCGCTGCCAGCGCGTGTCGGTGAGCTTGAACTGCTTGGCGTAGCGGTCGAAGACCGTGATCTTCTCCCACTTGTCGGTGAGCAGGATCTCTTCCAGTTCCGAGTCCTTCTCGATGTAGCGCTCGCGGGAGCCCTGTTTGAGCTTGTAGAGGGGCGGCTTGGCGATGTAGACGTAGCCCTCCTCGATCAGCTCTTTCATCTCCCGGAACAGCAGCGTCAGGGCGAGCGTGCGGATGTGGGCGCCGTCCACGTCGGCGTCCGTCATCAGGATCACCTTGTGGTAGCGGGCGTTCTCGATGTTGAACTCGTCGCGCACACCGGTCCCGATCGCCGTGATCAACGCCTGGATCTCGACGTTCTGGAGCACCTTGTCGATGCGAGACTTCTCGACGTTGAGGATCTTGCCGCGCAGCGGCAGCACCGCCTGCGTGTTGCGGTCGCGGCCCTGCTTGGCGGAGCCGCCGGCGGAGTCGCCCTCGACCACGAACAGCTCGGCGAGCGCCGGATCCTTGACCGAGCAGTCTGCGAGCTTGCCGGGGAGCGTGGAGTTCTCGAGCGCCGACTTGCGGCGGGTGAGGTCACGCGCCTTGCGCGCCGCCTCACGGGCGCGTTGTGCCTGCACGGCCTTGTTGATGACCGCGCGCGCCTCGGTCGGGTTCTCCTCGAGGAACTCGGACAGCCCGTTGTTGACGATCGCCTCGACGAAGCCGGCCATGCCGGGGTTGCCGAGCTTGGTCTTGGTCTGACCCTCGAACTGGGGGTCGGCGAGCTTGACGGAGATCACCGCGGTGAGACCCTCGCGCACGTCCTCGCCTGACAGATTGTCCTCTTTCTCCTTCAGCAGCCCGTGGTCGCGCGCGTACTTGTTGAGCGTCCGCGTCAGCGCCGAGCGGAAGCCGCTGAGGTGGGAGCCGCCCTCGCGCGTGTTGATGTTGTTGGCGAACGAGTGGACCGATTCCTGGTAGGAGGAGTTCCACTGCATCGCGACCTCGGCGGCGCCCTCGTCGGACTCGCCGGCGAAGAAGATCACCTTGCGGTGGACCGTGTCCTTGTTCTCGTTGAGGTAGACGACGAAGTCCTCGATGCCGCCCTCGTACTGGAACGTCGCGGCGTGTCCCTCGCCGCGCTCGTCGACGATCGTGATCTGCAGCCCGCGGGTCAGGAAGGCCGTCTCGCGGAGCCGCTCTTCGAGCGTGCGGAAGTCGAAGTCGAGCGACTCGAAGACGTCGGCGTCGGGCAGGAAGGTGACCGTGTTGGAGGTGTGCTCGCCCTTGCCGAGCTTGGCGCCCTGCTTCAGCGGCCCGAGCGGGGCGCCGCGCGAGTACTCCTGCGTCCACACGTAGCCGTCGCGGTGGATCTCCACCGCGAGGTGCTCGGAGAGCGCGTTGACGACGGAGACGCCGACGCCGTGGAGCCCGCCGGAGACCTTGTAGCCACCGCCCTCGCCGAACTTGCCCCCCGAGTGCAGGACGGTGAGCACGACTTCGACCGCCGGCTTTTTCTCCTTCGCCATGACGGCGACGGGGATGCCGCGGCCGTCGTCGTAGACGGTGACCGAGTTGTCGGGGTGGATCGTGACCGCGACCTCGCTGCAGAAACCGGCGAGCGCCTCGTCGACCGAGTTGTCGACCACCTCGTAGACGAGGTGGTGCAGGCCCATGATGCCCGTCGAGCCGATGTACATCCCCGGCCGCTTGCGGACGGCTTCGAGGCCCTCGAGGACCGTGATGTCCTGGGCGTCGTAGTCGGCCGAGCCGCCGTTCGATCCGTTCGCGGCGGCTCTCGCGTTGCTTTTGCGGGAGCCCTTCTCTGGGCTGTCGCTACCTGATGCCAATGGCCCTCCGATGGCGTGGAAACGCCCCGGATTCCGGGGCGCTACGACCACGGCCTGGGGCGGTTTGAATACGCCTGGAAGGATAGCAGGACAGGGGGTCGTATCCGGCCTCCGGAACGGGCTAAATCCCTGCAAAATCCCCGGAAACACGGGAAGTTCGGCGCAACCCGCCGGAGCGGCGCCCGGGGGACGCTCTCAGCCGGTCCGGCAGCGCAGCTCGCGCACCTCCGCGTCGCCCAGGAGCGCGTTCAGGCGCGCGATCAGCTCGGGCCCGAGCAGCTCGAGCTCGGCGGCCCACACGGCAGCCTCGCAGGCGACCGTGACGACGCCGTCGTGCTCGGCGACCGGCCGCGCGGCGCCGGCGATCGCGGGGCCGACCGCCTGCGGCCAGAGCTCCTGCACGCGGGCGAGCTGCGTTGCGGGGGCGAGCGCCGCGGTCAGGTTCGAGAGCGCGCCGGCGAGCGGGCGCGGCGCGGCCCTGCGGCCTGGATCCGCACGAGCTTCGGCGCGAGGGGTGCGCTCCGGGGCGCTCATGCCGCCGCGGCCTCCTGCAGCACCGTGCCGGGGCTGATCGCGATCCGCGTCACGCCCGCGCCGGTCGCGCCGGGCACGTGGCCGAGGTCGGTGGTCGCGATCACGCTCTGGCCCCCCGAGGAGAGCTCGCTCGAGAGCAGCTCGCGACGCCCTGCGTCGAGCTCGCTCATCACGTCGTCGAGCAGCATCAGCGGCGTCGTGCCCCGCTCGGAGGCCAGCACCGCCCGCTCTGCCAGCAGCAGCGCGAGGAGGGCCAGGCGCTGCTCGCCCTGCGAGCCGTAGACCCGCAGCTCACGCCCGTCGCGCAGGATCGCAAGCTCGTCGCGATGGGGCCCGTGGCCCGAGAAGCCGCGCTCGAGGTCCGAGTCCAGGCGCGCGTCGAGCTCCGCGACGAACTCCTGCTCTGTCTCCGCTTCGGACCTCGGCCTGTAGTCGAGGTAGAGAGTCCCGGTGAGGCCGAGGCTCTCGGACCGTGTCCGGAACGGCTCGGCCAAGAGCGAGACCGCGCGGGCGCGGTCCGCCTGCAGCGCGAGGGCGGCCGCGGCGAGCTCGCTGTCCCACACCGCCAGCGCCGAGCGCGAGCTTGCGCCGGCGCGAATCCGAGCGAGCAGCGCGTTGCGCTGGGCGAGGACCCGCGAGTACTGGCGGCGCGTCTCGGCGCGCGCCGGCCACAGTCCGGCGACGAGCTGGTCGAGGTGCGCGCGCCGCAGCGCCGGCGGCCCCTTCAAGAGCTCGAGCCGGTCGGGCAGGAAGACGCTGATCAGCGGGCGGACCGGGACGTCGAGCAGCCGCTCGACCGCCGCGCCGTCGCAGCTCATCCGCTTGACGGCGGGCTGGCCGGGGGCCGGGACGGAGTAGCCGACGCTCAGCGTGTGGTCGCGGCCCTCGTGCTCGAGCGAGACGGTGACGCGCGTGGCGCCGGCGCCGAAGCGCACCAGCTCGCGATCCGCGCGCGTTCGCGGTGAGCGCCCGGTGCAACCGAAGTAGACCGCCTCGAGCAGGTTGGACTTGCCCGCGCCGTTGGGCCCGTGGACGACGGTCAGGCCCGCGCCCAGGCGCGCCTGGGCCCGCGCATAAGTGCGGAAGTCGCGCATCTCGACGCCGATGACGCGCATCGCATGCCGCTCACACGTTGAGGCGGATGGGCATGATCAGGTACACGAAGTCCCCCGTGTCCGGTGATTCGATCAGGCCCGGTCGCAGCGGGCTGATCAGCTTCAGGACCAGCTCCTCGGTGTCGATGCTCTCCAGCCCGTCGCGCAGGAACTCGGGGTTGAAGCCGATCTCGAACAGCTCACCGTGGTAGGGAACCGGGATCTCCTCACGAGCCTCGCCGACGTCGGGGGTCTGCGCGGAGACCGCGAGAGTGCCCTCGCTGAAGGCGAGCCGCAGCGGCGCGTTCTTTTGCGCGAGCAGGCTGATGCGGCGCACGACCTCGGTCAGCTCGGCGCTGGACAGACGCAGCTCGTGATCGACGGACTCCGGCAGCAGCTGGCGGTAGTTGGGGAACTGCCCGTCGATCAGCCGCGAGGACAGCACGACGCCGCCCAGCTCGAAGATCGCCTGGTTGTGCCCGACGCTGACGGCGATGGCGTCGTCGTTGCTCTGTTGCTCGATGCGAGCGAGCTCCTGGAGCGCCCGCGCGGGGACGTTCGCCTCGAGGCTGCCGTCGAGCGGCGGCTCGAGCGCCGTCTCCTTGACCGACAGCCGGTAGGAGTCGGTGGCGACCATCCGCAGCTCGCTGCCGGCGGCGGAGATCAGGATCCCCGTCAGCACGGGCCGCGTCTCATCGCGCGAGGCGGAACGTGCGACGCGGGAGATCGTCTCGACGAACGCGGCGGCGGGCAGCGTCACGCGCGAATCGCCGCCCGGCTCGGGGAGCGACGGGAAGTCCTCGGCGCGCAGCGTGCGCAGGTGGAAGGTCGTCGGGCCGCAGATCAGCTCCACGTCCTGCTCGGCCGTGCGCAGCTCCATCGTGAGCTGCTCGGCGGGCAGCGAGCGGGCGACGTCGAGCAGCAGCCGCGCCGGCAGCACCGCCGCACCCGGGCGCGCGACCTCGGCTGCGAGCGGGATGCGCAGGCCGATCTCCATGTCGGTGGCGAGCAGCTCCGGGGTGCCGTCTGCCGGCGCGGAGATCATCACACCCGACAGCGCCTGCACGGCGCTCCGCGTGGACGCGACACGTGCCGCGGTCTGCAGTTGGGTCAGAAGCTCTGACGAAGAAAGCGAGATCTTCATCCGTCTGTCTTTCTAAGAGAGATGGGAGTAGGTGCTGTGGACATGTGGATAGCGAGCGGGGACGGGCGTTCTGTGGCAGGGGCGGTGGAACGCGCTGTGGAGAGCAGTGTGGAAGTCTCTCAAGAGGCGCGGTCGCCCGCGGCGAGCATGGCTCACGCGCGGCGCTCCCCGAGATCTCTGAACAGCTTCTCCACAGTCTCGCGCGAGGCCGAGTCGGCGGACATGCGCTCGCTCGCCCGCCGGCAGGCGTGCAACACGGTCGTGTGATCGCGCCCGCCGAACTCGCGCCCGATCGCGGGCAGCGAGGCGTCGGTCAGCTCACGCGCGATGTACATCGCCACCTGGCGCGGCCATGCGATGCGGGGGGAGCGCCCGCTCGAGACGAGCTCGTCCGTCGAGAGCCCGAAGTGCCGGCAGGTGGCGGCCTGGATCTCGGCGATCGTGCGGCGCGAGGCGCCCGGCGAAGGGGTGCGCGGGTAGAGGTTGCCGAGCACCTCGACGGCGAGCTCAGCGTCGAGCGGGCGCCCCGTGAGCGAGCTGAACGCGACGACCCGGATCAGCGCCCCCTCGAGCGTACGCACGTTGCTCTCGACGTGTTCGGCGATCGCTTCGAGCGCCGCCTCGTCGGCGCGCTCGATGCGGTCATGCTGGGCGCGCTTGCGCAGGATCGCAAGGCGCGTCGTGAGGTCCGGGGGACGGATGTCGGCCACGAGCCCCGCCTCGAAGCGCTCGCGGAGGCGATCCTCGAGCGCCTGCAGGTCGCGCGGCGGCCGGTCGGAGGTGAGCACGACCTGGCGCCCGCCGTCGTGGAGCGCATTGAACGTGTGGAAGAACTCCTCCTCGGTGCGCGTCTTGCGCTCCAGGAACTGAACGTCGTCGACGAGCAGCACGTCGATGTCGCGGAAGCGGGCCTTGAACGGCTCGGTGTTGCGCTCCCCGAGCGCGCCCAGGAACTCGTTCGTGAAGGCCTCGCCGGTCGTGACGCGCACCGAGACGGTCGGGTCGTGCGCGATCAGCAGGTTGGCGATCGAGCTGAGCAGATGGGTCTTGCCGACGCCGGGCGGCCCGCAGATGAACAGCGGGTTGTAGGCCTGGGCCGGCATCTCGGCGACGGTCAGCGCCGCGGCGTGCGCCAGGCGGTTGGAGTCGCCGATCACGAACTGGTCGAAGGTCAGCTTGGGGTTGCCGAGCGGTCCCTCGCGCAGCGCCGGCGCACCTCTACGCTCCTCGGCCGCGCGCGGCGCGCGGCGCGCGGCCGTGCCTGCCGGCGAGGGCGCGCCGGGAGACTCGCCGGAGGGCCGAAGCTCGACGCTGGCGAGCGGTCCGAGCACGAGCTCGACGCTGGCCTCCAGCACCCGCCCGAAGCGCCCCTGGATCCACCGGCAGGTCTGCGCCGGCGCCTCGACCACGAGCCGCTCGCCGAGGAGCTCGACTGCGCGAAGCTCCGACAACCAGATGCGGTAGGTGGGCTCGTCGACGACGACTGCCAGCTGCGACTGCACGCGCGACCATATGTGCTCGAGCTCGAGGCTCACGGCAGCGTCTATCGACCCTCCCCAGGGGAATGTCGTCAGCGATGAAAGGAAGCCCCCCGCTGGGCGGTAGGCGGGGCCCAGCGGCCCGGTCGCGCGACTATACCCAACGCACTCCGAGCGACCGGGCCGCTGGCCGCATTTGGCGAGAAAAACCGACCCCCGGATGGCGGGTCGGTGCGCACCTATACTCTGCGGTCCAGGAGCCGCCCGTCGGCGGCTCGCGACCGGCGCGGCCCTCCGAGCCGCGGGCCCTGGAGAGACCGAGATGAAGCGCACCTACCAGCCCAAGAAGCGCAAGCGTGCCCGCGTGCACGGGTTCCGCTCACGCATGAGCTCACGCGCGGGGCGGATGATCCTCAAGCGCCGGCGCGACAAGGGACGCAAGCGGCTGTCGGCGTGAGCGGGCGCGGCGCCGCGGCGATGGGGCACGGCAGATGAGCGCGGCGCCGAGGGGTCGCAGCGGCCGCCTTTCGCGCAGCGCCGAGTTCGAGCGCGTGTATCGCCACGGCCGCTCGACGGCCAACCGCCAGCTCGTGCTCTACACGTTCCCCAACCCCGCGACGGAGCGGCCCCGCGTCGGGCTCTCCGTCTCGCGCAAGGTGGGCGGCTCGGTCCAGCGCAACAAGGTCAAGCGGCTGCTGCGCGAGGCGTTCGTTCGCAGCGAACCCGGCCTGCGGCCCGGGCACGACGTCGTGGTCGTCGCGCGGCCGGAGGCCCTCGAGCTCGCCGAGCGCGAGGGCCTTGCCGGCCTGGATGCGGCGCTCGCCGAACTGCTGGACCGCGCCGGCCTGAGCGGCGAGCCCGAGGGTGGCGAGCACACCGCCGCAGAGGCCGGCTGATGAGCGCCCAGGCGCCCGCCGACCCACCCGCACACGGTGCGTTCGAGCCGGTGAGGAGGGCGGCGCGCGCCGTCGTGGTGGCGCCGATCGTGGTCTACCAGCGGCTGATCTCACCGGCGTTCCCGCGCCGTTGCAAGTACGAGCCGACGTGCTCCCGCTACGCGGTCGAAGCGGTACGGGAGTACGGCATACTTAGGGGCCTGGTGCTCGCGGGGTGGCGCCTTCTCAGGTGCAACCCCTGGAGTTACGGCGGATACGATCCGGTCGAGGCCCAGCGAGTGTTCAGGACCCGTCAGCACGGGAACAGCTGAGCCGGCGCCCGGCGCCCGCCGAGTCCGGTCGGGCACGGAGCGTCCCTCCCGCGTAAACAGAGCCGAGACCTAGAGCATGCCACCCATCGCAAACGTGATCGAGGACGCGTTCTCGCCGCTGATCACGCTCTTTGAACACATCATGGTGTTCATCCACGACCACATCGTCCCGGGTGGCAGCTGGGGCCTGTCGATCGTGGGCCTGACGATCCTGATCCGGGCGATTCTCGTGCCGCTGACCTTCCGCCAGCTCAAGTCGATGCAGGAGATGCAGCGCCTGGCTCCGCAGATCAACGCGCTGAAAGAGAAGTACAAGGAGGACAAACAGCGCCAGCAGCAGGAGCTGATGAAATTCTACCAAGAGAACAAAATCAATCCTTTGGCATCCTGCCTGCCGCTGTTGCTGCAGCTGCCCGTGTTCATCTCGCTGTTCTACATGCTGCGCACGGACCTCAAGAAGCACATCTGCGGCAACCAGCTCGTCGAATGGTTCAACGCGCACCCGAAAGAAGCCGCGACGTACCACGCCGGCCTCCACGCGAGCTCGGTCGCCCATCTGCCGACCAAGTTCATCGAATCGACGCCGTGCCAGAAGGTTGCCCCTGGCTCGGCGAAGTTCCTGTTCATTCCGGACATCACGAACAAGGCGACCGGTGTCGCGCTGATCGTGCTGATCCTCGTCTACGTCGGCTCGCAGCTCGGTTCGACGCTGATCGCCACCGCGACCGCGGACCCGAACCAGCGGCGGCTGATGCTGCTCCTGCCGGTTGTGTTCGTGGTGATCCTCTACAGGTACCCGGCCGGCCTGCTGGTCTACTGGATCACCACGAACATCTGGACGATCGGCCAGCAGTATCTGATCAAACGACGAATGGGGCCACCGCTCAAACCCGAGGAGAAGGCGGCGCAGCCAGCCAACGGCAAGCCGAGCCGGGCCCCGAGCCCGGCTCTGAGCGGGGCAGCCGTGGCCGGCGCGGGGTCGAGCGCGTCCGCCACCGGCTCGTCACGGTCTGCGGCGCCCCCACCACGGCCCCCGCGCAAGAAGAAGAAACGCTCGGGGAGGCGACGGTGAGCTACGAGGAGCAGGAGCAGGAGCTGGCCCCCGCGGAGGCGCTGGAGGATCTGCTCGAGGAGATCGTCGAGGACCTGCAACTCGACGCGAGCGTCGAGGTCGAGGAGAGCGAGGGGGTGCTGCGAGGCCGGCTGGACGGCGATAACGTCGGTCTCTTCATCGGGCGCCACGGCCAGACGATCGATGCCGTGCAGCACCTCGCGCAGCGGATCGTGTTTCCCGAGGGCCCGTCGTCGACGCGCGTTGAGATCGACGCCAACGGCTATCGCGAGCGCCGCGCCGAAACGCTCCGGGCCGAGGCGGACGACGCCGCCGACCAGGCGATCAGCACGGGCCGGTCTGTCGAGCTCGATCCTCTCCCGGCGTCCGAGCGGCGTGTGGTGCACGAATACCTGCGCGAGCGGGACGACGTCGAAACGCACAGCGAGGGCGACGAACCCGAACGTCATCTCGTCATCTCGCCCCTCTCTCACGGCAGCGAATAGGCGTTTCACGTGAAACGGGCCCCGTGGGGGTCGCCGGAGGGCGGCCCCGTCATGGGGCGCCTCGACCGCACCGCGCCCGATGGCCGTTTCCCCGAGAGCTCGGGCCTGGGCGGCATCTCCGGCCGCGCCGAGGCGTTTTGGCCGCCATACGGGCCGCTGCGCCGATCATCACCCGGCGGCGTTTCACGTGAAACCAGCGGGCCCGCGAACGCCCGCCCGCGGTCCGAACGCCCGCAATATGCGCCCGTTTCCCGGTAACACCTCACGCTCCACCTCAGCCTCGGGCGATGTCTCAGGCTGACGGTGAGGCATCGATTCGGGCGCTTGCCCAGCGCTACCGGCTCACCGCGAAGGCAGCCGGTCAGCTCTCGCTTCTCGCCCGGCGGCTCGCCGACGATCCCCGCGCCCCGACCGCTGTCGAAGGCCTGGCGGAAACGATTGAGCGCCACATCGCCGACTCGCTCGTTGCCCTCGAGCTCGACGAGGTGCGCTCTGCTCGCGTCGCGGCCGACGTCGGCTCCGGCGCGGGCCTTCCTGGCCTCGCCCTGGCCGCGGCGCTTCCGAAGCTCGAGATGCGGCTCGTGGAGGCGCAGCAGAGCAAGTGCGCATACATCGGTTCCGCCGTGGCAGCGATGGACCTCGAGCAGGCTCGAGTCGTGTGGACGCGCGCCGAGGCGTGGGAGGAGGGCACCGCGGCGCATGACCTCGTCCTCGTCCGCGCGCTCGGGCCGCAGCCGGTCGTGCTCGAGTACGCGGCGCCGCTGCTGGCGCTCGGCGGTCACCTCGTCGAGTGGCGCGGCCGCCGTGACCCCGCCGGTGAGCGCCGCGCCGCTGCGGCGGCCGACGAGCTCGGCCTGCGGGCCGTGGCTGTGCGTGCGACTGAGCCGTTCGCCGGCGCCCGCGACCGCCACCTGCACGTCTTCGAGAAGGTCGCGGCGACGCCGGCTCGCTTCCCACGCCGGCCGGGCGTGGCGGCCAAGAGACCGCTCGGCAGCTGAGCGGCCGGGCCCGGCGACGGTGCAGCGGCCGGAACCGGGTTCGCGGGGGCGTGCCGGGCGATCGCGCAGGGCGCAGTTTCCGCCTCACCGCCGGCCGCCGTCCCCGCCCGTCGCTAGCGTCTTGGGCTGTGAGCCGCGTCTACGCGATCGCCAACCAGAAGGGCGGGGTGGGCAAGACGACGACTGCCGTCAACGTCGCGGCCTGCATCGCCGAGGCCGGATACGAGACGCTGCTCGTCGACGTCGACCCCCAGGCCAACGCGACGGTCGGGCTCGGTATCGACCGCAATCACAGGCCAGGCGTGTACGAAGTGCTGGCAGGCGAGGCGGCTGCCACCGACGCGCTCGTCGCGACGCCCGTCGCCGGCCTGCGGGCGCTGCCGGCCGGACCGGGCCTCGCCGGCGCCAACATCGAGCTGCCGCGCATCGAGGGCTTCGAGCAGCGCCTTCGCGACGCGCTCGCCCCGGTGCGCGAGCGCTTCGAGTACGTGCTGCTCGACTGCCCGCCCTCGCTGGGTCCGCTGACAGTGTGCTCGCTGGTCGCGGCGGACAAGGTGATCGTGCCGGTGCAGACCGAGTACTTCGCGCTGGAGGGGCTCGCCGGGCTGCTCGAGACCCTTACGCTGGTGCAGCGCGAGCTCAACCCGCGACTGACGATCGCCGGGATGCTGCTGACGATGCACGACGGGCGCACGCGACTCGGGCAGGACGTAGAGCGGGAGGTGCGCGCGCACTTCCCCGACCTCGTGTTCGACACCGTGATCCCGAGGAACGTGAGGGTCGGCGAGGCGCCGAGCCACGGGCTGCCGGTGACCCATCACGACCCTCACAGCGCCGGGGCAGAGGCGTATTTCGAACTCGCGAAGGAGGTGGCTGCGCGTGGCTAAGACCGCACCCGGCATCGGCCGGGGACTGAGCGCGATCCTGTCGGTCACGGAGAACCAGGACGCGGCGGAGGAGCTGCGCGAGCTGGCGCTGGAGCTGATCGTGCCCAACCCGCGCCAGCCGAGGCGCGAGTTCGACGCGGAGACGCTCGAGGCGCTCGCCGGCTCGCTCGGCGAGCAGGGTGTGCTCCAGCCGGTGCTCGTCCGCCCCCGAGCGGGCGGCACCTACGAGCTCGTCGCCGGTGAGCGCCGCTGGCGCGCCGCGAGCCTGGCGGGGCTCGAGAGCATCCCGGCGATCGTGCGCGAGCGCGAGGACGCGGCCGCGCTGGAAGCCGCGCTGATCGAGAACATGGCGCGCGAGGACCTCAACCCGATCGAGGAGGCGCGTGCCTGCGCGGCGCTCGTCGAGGAGCTCGGGTTGACCCGCAAGGAGATCGGCCGCCGGGTGGGCCGCAGCCGCGTCGCCGTGAGCAACCTGGTGCGGCTGCTCGACCTGCCCGACGAGGCGATCGAGCTGCTGCAGAGAGGGGCGCTGAGCGAGGGCCACGGTCGCGCCCTGCTGCTCGCCGACGACCACGGCGCGCGCCGTACGCTCGCGCGCGAAGCGGCGGCACGGGGCTGGTCGGTGCGCGGGACCGAAGAGCGGGCACGGGCGAGCAACGAGCCACCGGCCGAGCGGGCCGCGCGCCGGCAGGCCGCTCACCCCGATCAGGAGCAGGCCGCGGCCGAGATCGCGCAGGCGCTGAGCGGCGCCCTCGGCGCCGACGTGCGCGTGCGCGTGACGGCAAGCGGCTATCGCGCGGAGCTCTCCTTCGCCTCGGCCGAGGAGGCGGTTGAGCTCGCGCGCAAGGTCAGGCCGCGAGCGGTCGCCTGAGTTCCTCCGGCGCCCGGACCGAGGCGCTACGATGGCCCACTCAGGCAGGCCCACGCGGGCGATTAGCTCAGTCGGTTAGAGCGCTTCTCTGATAAGGAAGAGGTCCCTGGTTCGAGTCCAGGATCGCCCATCGGCGTCCCGCCATGAGCCGACGCCCGGGGGACGGTGAGCGTCGGCGCGGTCACGGCGCCCGGTTGCTGGAGAATCGTCACCGGGGGCGTGCGGGCCGCGGGCCAGGCAGTTGCCGCGACGGTTCGGGCCGCGCAGGGCGAGACGTGCGAAGCCGATGCGGCCGATCCCTGGACTCGGTATCCGTCCGATAGGTGGAATCCGTGCCCGAGGACGCGTCCGCGCGCAGCTCAGCCCAGCGCCTGCTCCGAGCGCCACTCCTGCGATGCGCCGTAGAGCACGGACGGGTCGATCTCTCCCACGGAGGTGCGCCCGGTGAGCGCGAGCGCAACGTCGATGTCGTCGGAGAACGTCTGCAGCATGTTGCGCACTCCGGCTTCGCCGTGCGCGGCGACCGCCCAGGCCCACGCCCGTCCGATCAGGACCGCCCGTGCCCCCAGCGCGAGCATCTTGACGACGTCGAGGCCCGTCCGCACGCCGCCGTCGACGAGCACCTCGGCGTCGTCGCCGACCGCGTCGGCGACCGCCGGCAGGGCGCGCGCGGTCGAAGGCACCGCGTCGAGCTGGCGGCCACCGTGGTTCGAGACCACGATCCCGTCCACGCCCACCTCGACGGCGCGCCGCGCGTCGCCTGGATCGAGCACCCCCTTGACGAGCAGCCGCCCGTCCCAGTGCTCTCGGACCCATGCGATGTCATCCCAGGTCACGCTCGGGTCGAACTGGGCATCGACCCACTCCTTGAAGGCGTCCGGTGTGCTCGCGTCCGGGACCGCCTTCTCGAGGTTGCCGAACGTCAGCGGCTTGCCGCCGACGCCGACATCTCGCACCCAGCGGGGGTGCGAGAGCAGGTCGAGCCCGCGCCGCAGCCGGGTCCACGGCGTCGCCTCGCCCTCGATCCCGTTGCGGGTGTCGCGGTGGCGCGCTCCGACGACCGCGAGGTCGACCGTCAGCACGAGGACCGGCGAACCGACCGCCCGCGCCCGCGCCATCAGCTCCTCGGCGTAGCCGCGATCGCGCATCACGTACAGCTGGAACCAGGGCGCCGCCGGGCTCGCCGCGGCCACCTCCTCGATGCCGCAGATCGACACCGTCGACTCGACGAACGGGATGCCCGTGCAGGCCGCAGCCCTTGCGGCCTGCACCTCGGCCCGTTTGGCGAACATCCCGCACAGGCCGACGGGCCCGAGGATCACCGGCATCGACATGCGCTGCCCGGCGACCTCGGTCGCCTGGTCTCTCCTCGACACGTCCTTCAGCACGATCTGGCGCAGCAGCAGCCGCTGCAGGTCATCGACGTTCGCGTGCATCGTCGCCTCTTCGTAGGCGCCGCCGTCGATGTAGTCGAAGAGCTGGCGCGGCAGTCGCCGGCGCGCCAGCTCCCTGTAGTCCCGCGCGGTCGCGGGCGCCAAGCCGAGCGGGCGATCCGGCGAGAAGCGCACGAGGCCACCCTACACCCGCGGGGCGGGCCCCTTTCCCGCGCACGCACACCCGCGCGCTCGCCGGCCAGAGACCGGCGAGCAGCGCGTCGTGACCGCGGCCCGGACCGCGGTCAGTGTGTCGGCACGGCGCGGTGGCGCCGTTCGAAGCGCAGGCCGCTGCGGCCGACCCCACCGATGATCCGGGCGATCACGGCGCCCGCGATCAGGAAGACGATCAGGGCGATACCCCAGTCGACGGTGAGTTCGCGCTTCGGGTGGCCCGCGAACGTGATCAGGCCCGTGAAGGCGCCGGCGAAGCAGTTCGCCCCTTCGTGGACGCCTTTGACGAGCGAGTTGCTCGCGTTGGCGTCGACGTCACGCAGCACGATCGCGAGGCCGATGAGCAGCGCGATCAGCACCGCCACCGTCAGCACGAGGCGCGCCAGGAGCACGATGCCCGATCCGACTGCGCCCGCCGTCGCCGCGCCGGCGTTGCGCGTGTGCCAGAGCGCCCGCCGGCGCCTGCCAACCGGCGCTCCCTCGCGCGCCGCCGCTTCTCTCTCTCCCAGCGGAGTGCGCGCGCCTGCGGCGGGCACGGCTTCCCGGCCCGGCCTCGTCGCGGGGCCTTCGCCCTGCGTGCGGACCGGTTCGCCGCCGCGCGGCGAGTTCGCCATCGGCGTCGCGGCACCAGGGCCTTCAGCTTCGGGTGCTTCGGTTCGGGTCCTGCGTCGCAGCAGTCTCATTCGCCACACCGTCCTTCCTCTGGCGAGGACTCCCCCCGCCGGGTGCGAAGGGGCCTACCGGCGGTCTACCCGCGGTCGCAGGTGCCTAAGTGTCAGGAAGCCGACAGTCGCCGCACGCTCCGCGGGCGGGCCCGCGAACGAGCCCGCCCGCGGCGCTTGAAGCGCTCAGCTCGGCTGGTGGACGATGCGGATGTACGGCTTCGGCGATTCCCAGCCGTCCGGGTAGAGCTCTTTGGCCTGCTCGTCGGAGACCGAGCCCGCGATGATCACGTCCTCGCCCTCTTTCCACTGCGCGGGCGTTGCGACTTTGTACTGGGCGGTGAGGAGCAGCGAGTCGATCACGCGCAGCACCTCGTCGAAGTTCCGCCCCGTCGTCATCGGGTAGACCAGGATCAGCTTGATCTTCTTGTCGGGCCCGATCACGAACACGTTGCGCACCGTCTGGTTGTCCGCGGGGGTGCGGGTGCTCGGATCGCCCTCCGTGCCTGCGGGCAGCATCCCGTAGAGCTCCGAGACGTTGTAGTCGCTGTCGGCGATGATCGGGTAGTTGGGCGCGGTGCCCTGCGTCTCCTCGATGTCCTTCGCCCATTCGGCGTGACGGTCGAGGGGATCGACGGAGAGGCCGATGATCTTCACCCCACGGCGGTCGAACTCCGGCTTGATCGATGCCATGTAGCCGAGCTCGGTCGTGCAGACCGGCGTGAAGTCCTTCGGGTGGGAGAACAGGACCGCCCAGCCGTCCCCGATCCAATCGTGGAATTTGATCGGGCCCTCAGTGGTCTGGGCTTCGAAGTCGGGGGCCGTGTCGTTGATCTGAAGGGCCATCTGAAATTGCTCCTGTCGTCGTGCCCTGCGCCACGGGAGTGCGGCGCGAAACTCCCTGTAGCCTATCCACTTTCGGGGGTTTCCCGGCGGGGCCGGCACGTTAGGCTCACCGGCGTGATCGTCGTCACCGGCCGCGTGCAGATTCCCGAGCAGAACCGGGAGCGCTTCCTCGAGATCGCGACCGCGATGTGCAGCGCCTCGCGCGCCGACGGAGGCTGCGCCGGCTACCGCGTCTACGAGGACGCCGAGCAGCCGGGCCGGTTCGTGTTCATCGAGGAGTGGCAGGACGACGATGCGCTCCAAGCGCACTTCCGCCAGCCGCACACGGGCGCGTTCATGAGCGAGTTGCCGGGACTGCTCGGCGAGGCGCCGGACGCCCTCTTCCACACCGTCACCGCGACTCGCCGGCTCGACCCCGCTCGCGGCCTCGTCGACGCCGAGCGAGGCTGAGCGCTCAGCTGCGCACCCGCTCACCGCGGGGGTCGAACAGCGGCTCGCGCGCAACCTCGCCTCCCACCCAGCGACCGAAGATGTCGAGCTCCACAGCGGTCCCGATATCGAGTTCGGCAGGCAGGTAGGCATACGCGATCGAGCGCTCGACGCTGTAGCCGTAGCCGCCGCTCGTCACGCGCCCGAGAATCTCGCCCTCGACCCGCACGGGCTCGTTGCCGAGCGCCACCGAGCGGGGGTCCTCGAGCACCAGGCAGCGCAGCCGGCGCTCGAGGGCAGGCCGCTCCCCGTCCTTGCCCAGCCCGAGCGCCGCGGCGCCGAGGAAGCTGCGGTCGCGCTTGACGCAGAACCCGAGTCCGGCCTCAAGGGGCGTCTCATCGGAGGTGATGTCGGCCGCCCAGACCCTGTATCCCTTCTCCAGGCGCATCGAGTCGATCGCCCTGTACCCGCCGGCGACGAGGCCGCGATCGCGTCCGGCCTCCCAAATCGTGCGCCACAGCCCGGCGCCGTACTCGGTGGGGCAGTAGAGCTCCCATCCGAGCTCCCCCACGAACGTCACGCGCAGCGCTCTGGCCGGGACATCGCCGACGGTCAGTTCGCGCATCGACATGTAGGGGAACTCGAGCGGGTCCTCGGTGAGCGGAGCGAGGATCTCGCGTGCCGCCGGGCCCCACAAGGCAAAACAGGCCCAGCGCGCCGTCACGTCGCTGCAGCGCACGCTGCCGTCCGCCGGCTGATGGCGCGTGATCCAGCTCAGGTCGTGGTTGCCGAAAGCGGTCCCGGTCACGATCGAGAACTGCTCCTCGCCGACGCGGGTGACGGTGAAGTCGCACTCGATCCCGCCGCGGCTGTTCAGCATCTGGGTGTATGTGATCCCCCCGACCTCCCCCGCGACGCGGTTGTCGCAGAGCCGTTCGAGGAACTCGGCCGCGCCTGGCCCGGCGACCTCGAGCTTCGCGAACGACGACTCGTCGAACAGCCCGGCGCGCTCGCGCGTGGCGAGGTGCTCGGCGCCGATCGCCGGCGACCAGTGCATCCCCGCCCAGCCGCGCGGCCGCAGCTCTTCGTCCCCGGCGGCGGCATTGCTCTCGTACCAGTTCACACGCTCCCAGCCGGACTTCTCGCCGAACGCGGCGTCGTGCTCCACGTGCCAGGGGTAGGCGCTCGAGGTGCGTAGCGGCCGCCCCGCGAGGCGCTCGTGGCCCGGGTAGCGGATGTCGTAGTAGGTCTCGTAGACCTCGCGCGTGCGCTTCAGCGTGTAGGAGGGCGAGCGGTACTGCGCGCCGAAGCGCCTGATGTCCATCTCCCACATGTCGCCTGCGGGCTCGCCGGCGAGGATCCACTGCGCCATCGCGCTGCCGATGCCGCCTGCGCCCGCGAGTCCGTGTGCGCAGAAGCCGGCCGCCACGAAGAAGCCGCGCACCTCGGACTCGCCGAGGCAGAACTCGTTGTCCGGGGTGAACGCCTCCGGGCCGTTGATCAGGCGCGTGACGGTGATCTCGTCCATCACCGGCACGCGCCGGCGGGAGTTGACCGCGATCTCCTCGAACCGCGGCCAGTCCTCTTCGAGCAGCCGCCCGTTGAAGTCGGGCGGGATCGCGTCGAGGCCGCGCGCGTCCAGCGCCCACGGCGCCGAGTGGCGCTCGTAGCCCCCCATCACCAGACCGCCGCCCTCCTCGCGGAAGTAGACCAGCAGGTCCGGGTCGCGCAGCGTCGGGAGGTGGACGATCTCGCCCGACGGGCCGGCTGGGGTTCTGTCTCTGAAGGGCTGCGTCACCAGGTACTCGTGGGCGAACGGCACGATCGGCACGCGGACGGCCGCCATGCGCCCGATCTCCGCCGCGAACATGCCGCCGGCGTTGACGACGACCTCGGCCTCGATCGGGCCCCACTCGGTCTGCACGCCGCGCACGCGGCGCTCGCCGCGCCGCGTCTCCTCGAGGTCGATCGCCGTCACCCGCGCGTGGGTGTAGATCTGCGCTCCGCCCGCCCGTGCGCCCTCGGCCAGCGCCGTCGTCAGCAGCGACGGGTCGAGGTATCCGTCGGTCGCGAGGTAGGAGCCGCAGCGCACGCCGGCCGTGTCCATGAGCGGGAACAGCTCCTGCGCCTGACCCGCGGAGATCAGCTCGAGCGGCAAGCCGAACGTGCGCGCCCACGCGACCTGCCTGAGCACCTCCTCCTCGCGCTCCGGCGTGCAGGCGAGGCGAATGCCCCCGCACTCCACCCAGCCGCAGTCCAGATGCCGGTAGAGCTCGACCGAGTCCATCATCATCCGTGTCAGCGGCAGGCTGGAGCGCAGCTGCCCGACGAGCCCCGCGGAGTGGAACGTCGACCCGCTCGTGAGCTCGTTGCGGTCGAGCAGCACGAGGTCGCGCTCGCCGAGCTGGGCCAGGTGGTAGGCGATCGAGGCGCCGCCGACGCCGCCGCCGATGATCACGACGCGTGCGCGCTCCGGAAGCTCTCGCGGCCGCACCATCCTCTACGTGCGCTCCGCCGCTTCCGAGAGCCAGCTCTCGAGCGCGCCGCCCTCGCTCGTCCGGCGCAGCCGGTCGAAGTGACGCTCGCCGTAGCCGTCGAAGTCGAAATCGAGGTCCGACAAGCGCGCCTGCACGACCCCCCATGCGGACTCCCTGACATCCGACATCACCCGCATCAGCTTCAGCCGGGCGCGCTGGGCGCGGGAGGGCTCGGCGCCGTGGTAGGCGCGCAGCAGCCGCTCGTCGTCGGCCTCCTCGAACGCGTTGTTGACGGCGAGATTGCCGAGGTCGAACCACGGGTCGCCCATGCCGGCGTACTCCCAGTCGACGATCATCACGCGTCCGCTCGCGGCCTCGCGAATCACGTTGCCGGGTAGCAGGTCGTTGTGACACGGCCTGGCCTCGGAAGGCGGCAGCGCCGAGGCGATCGTTTCTGCGAGCTGCCGCGCGTCCTCGAGCGCCGCCGGGGGCTCGGCGCCGCGCTCGGAGAGCGTGCGCGCGTAGTGCTCGAGCAGCTCCGGCACCCGGAAGGCCGACGGCAGCTCGACCGGCGAGCAGTGGAAGCTCCGCAGCGCGGAGGCGATCTCCTCGGCGCGATCGGCCACCTGTCGCTCCGAGAGCCCCTCGCAGGGCACGTAGGAGGTGACCATCCCGCCCTCGAATCTCGCCGCAAGGAACGGTGCGATGCCGAGCTCCGCGGCGGCCGCGCTCGCCCGTGCCTCCGACTCGCGGCTGATGCCGAGGAGCTGCGTGTCTTTGCCGTGCAGGCGCACGACGTACTCCTGTCCGCCCATCCGCACGCGGTAGTTTCGGTTCGTGATGCCGCCCTCGAGCGGCTCCGGCCGGCCCTCCACGGGTCCGAGCTCGGGCTCGAGGTCGTGCACGATGTCATTCAGCTCCACCACCGCTCCCGCTCCCCGTTGCCCGATAAGGCACACAACCTATACCTTCAACTGCCATGACCGGCAGCGAGCTCCTCGACGCTCACGAGCGCGACGGGTTGGCCGAGGAGCTGATCCGGCGCGCCGACCTCGACTCGGCCCGCGCGGCCATCGCGGGCCTCGCGCTGCGCACCCCGACGATCCCCTCACCGGCGCTGCTCGACGCGAGCACCGGCGCGAGCGCCGACGGCGCGGCGCGTGGCCGCTCCCTGCTGAAGGCCGAGTGCCTGCAGGTGGCAGGCTCGTTCAAGATCCGTGGCGCGCTCAGCCGGCTCGCGGCGCTCGGGGAGGAGGCCGAGGCCGGCCTGGTGACGGCCAGCGCCGGCAACCACGCCCGCGCGGTCGCGCAGGCAGCGCGCTCGAACGGACTCGAGTGCGAGGTGTTCATGCCGCTCGACGCACCCGTCTCGAAGGTCCTGGCGGTAGAGGCGCTCGGCGCGCGGGTCCGGCTCGGCGGCTCGACGGTCGAGGAGGCCCTGGAACGGGCGGGCGAGGCGAGCAGCGCAAGCGGTGCCGCGTTCGTTCACCCGTTCGACGATCTCGACGTGATCGCCGGGCAGGCGACGCTCGGGCTCGAGCTGATCGAGGACGTTCCGGACCTCGCGCGCGTCGTCGTCCCGGTCGGCGGCGGCGGGCTCGCGAGCGGGATCGGCATCGCGCTGCGACGAGCCGGGGTGCGAGCGCAGCTGATCGGAGTCCAGGCGGAACTGTGCGCTCCGTTCCTCGATGCTCTCGGCCGCGGCACCGCGACCGAGTTGAGCGAGACGACGATCGCCGACGGCGTCGCCGTCAAGCGCCCAGGGAGGCTGACGCTGCCGCTGCTCGCCGAGCTCCTCGACGACCTCGTGACCGTCAGCGAGGATCAGATCGCCGACGCGATGGTGTTCCTCGCCGAACGCGCGAAGCTGGTCGCCGAGGGCGCCGGCGCCGTCGCGGTCGCTGCGCTGCTGGCGGGTCTGCTCCCGCCGGTCGATGGCGCGACCGTAGCGGTCGTCTCGGGCGGCAACGTGGACAGCGCCCTGCTCGCCTCGCTGCTGCTGCGCCACGAAGCCGAGGAGGGACGGCGGGTGCGCATCCACACGCGCGTCCCCGACCGGCCCGGCGGTCTCGCCGAGCTCCTCGGCCTGATCGCGCGGGCCCGCGCCAACGTCGTCAGCGTCGAGCACCTCCGCGAAGCCGTTCCGCTTCATCCGCGCGAGACGGCAGTCGAGCTGACCCTGGAAACACGCGGGCGGGGCCACACCGAGGAGCTGATGGCCACGCTCGCCGCGGGCGGGTACGAGGCGCGCTTCGACTAGTGCAGATCGAGCCGTTCGAGATCGAGCGTTTCTACGAGCGCTGGGAGTTCAGCGCCGAGCTGATGCTCTCGAGCAGCGACTGCGAGTCGCGCCCGCTGTCCGAGCTGCTCGCGCTCGAGCCCGGCGCGCAGGAGCGGCTGAGCTCGCTGCGCCTCGGCTACACCGAAGTCGCAGGCTCGGCTGAGCTCAGGGAGGCGATCGCCGGCACCTACGAGGTCACGGGGCCCGAGGACGTGCTGACCCTCGCCGCGGCCGAGGAGGGCATCTTCATCGCCTACCAGTCGCTGCTGGGCACGGGCGATCACGCGGTGGTCGAGGCGCCGTCCTACGGCTCCGCCGTGAACCTCGCCCGCAGCACCGGCGCCGAGGTCACGCTGTGGCGGCGCCGACACGAGGACGGCTGGGGCTATGACCTCGACGAGCTCGAGCGGCTGCTGCGCGCGGACACGCGCTTCGTGTACGTCAACAGCCCGCACAACCCGACCGGCAGCCAGATGTCCGCCGAGGAGCAGCGCCGGCTGGTCGCGATGCTCGCCGAGCGCGGCACCGTGCTGTTCAGCGACGAGGTCTACCGTGGCCTCGAGCACGACGATGCGCGCCGCCTGCCGGCGGCCTGCGACCTCTACGAGCGTGCGGTGTCGCTGAACACCGTCTCGAAGTCCTACGGGCTGCCGGGACTGCGGATCGGGTGGGTCGCCTGCCGCGACCCTGCCCTGCTCGGGCGGCTGCGCGAGCTGAAGCTCTACACGACGATCTGCTCCAGCGCCCCGAGCGAACTGCTGGTCGAGATCGCGGTGCGCCACTCGCAGCTGCTGATCGGGCAGGCGCGGTCGCTCGTGCTCGAGAACCTGCCCGCGCTCGAAGCGTTCCTGGCGCGCCACGCCGAGCTGCTCGAGTGGGTGCCACCGGCGGCAGGGCCGATCGGCTTTCCTCGCGTTCGCGACGACCGCGACGTCCGCGACTGGTGCGAACAAACGGCCGCCGAGGCGGGCGTGCTGCTGCTGCCCGGCTACGTCTACGACGAGCCGCGGCACATCCGCATGGGCTACGGCCGCGCCCGCCTGCGCGAGGCGCTAGCGCGCCTGGAGCCCCGGCTCGGCGCCGGGTAGGCTGGGGCCGGCCGGCAAGGACCACATCGAGTGTTCCGCAACATCCTTCTCGCCATCGACGGCTCGCCCGACGCCGACCGGGCGGTGGGCGACGCGATCGACCTGGCCGAGTGCGCGAACGCGCTGCTCACGATCTTCAGTGCCGTCCCATCGCCGCCGCCGTTCACCTACGCCACGCCGGGTGCGGCGGCGCTCAGCGACGTGTACGAGAAGGCGCGCGATGAGACCGAGGCGATCGTCCGCCAAGCGCTCGCGCGCGTCCCGGACTCGGTCGGCGTCACGACCGTTGTCACGGACGACCCGGTCAAGCCCGCGCTGATCGCCCAGATCGAGCAGGGCCGGCACGACCTCGTCGTGATGGGCTCGCGCGGGCGTGGCGCCGTGCGCTCGGCGCTGCTCGGCAGCGTCAGCCACCACGTCCTGCACCACGGCGGCGTCGCGGTGCTGATCGTCCAAGCGGAGTCCTCCGCCGCCGACGGCGACTGACGACTCTCAGAGCACCTTCGAGAGAAACGCGCGCGTGCGCTCTTGGCGCGGGTTCGCGAGGACCTCGCCGGGCGGCCCTTCCTCGACGACGACGCCCTCGTCCATGAAGGCGACCTTGTCCGCGACCTCGCGGGCGAAGCCCATCTCGTGCGTGACGACGACCATCGTCATCCCGTCGCGAGCCAGCGCGCGCATCACCTCCAGCACCTCGCCGACGAGCTCGGGGTCGAGCGCCGAGGTCGGCTCGTCGAAGAGCATCAGCTTCGGCTCCATCGCGAGCGCCCTCGCGATCGCGACGCGCTGCTGCTGGCCGCCGGACAACTGGGAGGGATAGGAGTCGTGCTTGTCGGCGAGCCCGACGCTGTCCAGCAGCGCCCGCGCCCGCTCACGCGCCCGCTCGCGCGGCTCGTGCTTGACCAGGATCGGCGCGGAGATGACGTTCTCCAGCGCGGTCATGTGCCCGAAGAGGTTGAAGTGCTGGAAGACCATGCCGATCTCCGCGCGCTTGCGCGCGACCTCGGATTCGCGCAGTTCGTGGAGCTTGCCGGCGACTTCCCGGTATCCGACCAGTTCTCCGTCGACCGACAGCCGGCCGACGTTGATCCTCTCGAGGTGGTTGATGCAGCGCAGGAAGGTCGACTTGCCGGAGCCTGAAGGACCGAGCAGGCACAGCACCTCGCCGGCCTTCACCTCGAGGTCGATGCCGCGCAGAACCTCGTTGCGCCCGAAGCGCTTGTGCACGCCCTCGGCGAGGACCATCGGCGGGCGGGCGCTCACCTGTGCTCTCCGCTGGAGGTCCGAAAGTGCTCGCCTGTTCGCCGGAAGCTGAGGATTCCGCGCACCCGCTGGAGCGGCGTCGCCGCCTGTTCGCGGGTCGCTCCGCGCCCGTAGTGGCGTTCGAGGTAGTACTGGCCGACGTAGAGCACGCTCGTGCACACGAGGTACCAGATGCTGGCGGTGATCAGAAGCGGGATCGTCTTGAAGTTCACGGCGTAGATCGCCTGTACGGCGTACAGCAGGTCGGGAACGGCGATCACGCTCACCAGCGAGGTCGTCTTGAGCATCGAGATCGTCTCGTTGCCGGTCGGCGGGATGATCACGCGCATCGCCTGGGGCAGCACGATCCGGCGCAGGGTCTGCAGTCGGGTCATGCCCAGGGAGTGAGCCGCGTCGGACTGGCCCTCGTCGACTGAGATGATCCCCGCGCGCACGATCTCGGCCATGTAGGCGCCCTCGTTGAGGCCGAGAGCAAGGACGGCGGCCGTAAAGGCGTGGATCAGCGTGTTCGCGTTGCCGTGTATGAACGCCGGCCCGAACGGGATGCCGATGTCGATTTTCGGATACAGGGCCGAGATGAAGTACCAGAAGATGATCTGGACCAGCACGGGGGTGCCGCGGAAGAACCAGATGTAGAGCCAGCTGGCGCCCGAGACGAGCGGGTTCAGCGAGAGGCGCATCACCGCGAGCAGGACGCCGAGCACGACGCCGATCGCCATCGCGATCACCGTCAGCTCGAGCGTGACGCGCAGCCCTTCGAGGATCCGTTCGTCGAACAGGTATTCGCCGACGACGTGCCATTCGAAGCGCGGGTTGCTCGCGATCGAATGGACAACCGCGACGACCAGGACCAGGACGATCGCCGCCGCGATCCACCGCCCCGGCCGTCGCACGGGGACGGCCCGGATCTCCTCGGGCCGCCCCTCATAGCCGGTGTCCCTCACAGAGGACACCGTCCGCGCCTAGCTGATCGCGCCGTTGATCTTCGGGTTGCTGATCGCGCCTTCCTGGATCCCCCATTTTTCGAGGATCGCCTTGTACTTGCCGCTGGCCATCAGCTGTTTCAGCGCTTCGAGCATCGGCTGTGCCAGCCCGCTGTTCTTCGGCACTGCGAGGCCGTAGGGGGCGAAGGCGTAGGTCTTGCCCACGAGCGTGAACTCACCGTGGTTCTGCTTGATCTGGTAGGCGACGACAGGCGAGTCGGCGAGCCCGACTTCGGCGCGGCCGCTGGCGATCGCCAGGTTGACCTGGTTCTGGCCCGGGAAGCTCAGCACGGTCACGGCCTTCTTGCCTTCTTTGGTGCACTTCTTGCTCTGGGCTTCGGCTTCTTCCTGCTCGACCGTGCCCTTCTCGACGCCCACCGTCTTGCCGCACAGGTCCTTGAGGCTTTCGACGCCGGGGTTCGAGCCGGACTTCGCGTAGAAGGAGATCCCGGCGTTGTAGTAGGTGACGAAGTCGACCTTCTTCTCACGTTCTTTCGTGTCGGTGAACGAGGACGCGCCGATGTCATAGCGCCCCGCCTGGATGCCGGGGATGATCGCTTCGAACTGGGCGTCGTTGAACTTCGCTTTCAGGCCCATCGTTTCGGCCAGCGCCGTCACGAGGTCCGGGTCCATCCCGATGATCGTGTGCCCGTCGGAGGCGAGGAACTCGTTGGGCGCGTACTGGGCTTCGGTGCCGACCACGAGCGTGCCCTTGGATTTGATCGACGCCGGGACCTTCGCGGCGATCGCCGCGACCGTTCCGGTGCCGCCGCTCGTCGTGGTCGTGGGCGTGCTCGAAGACGTCGTGGTGGAGCTGCTGCTCCCGCACCCCGCGATCGCCAGGATCGCCAGCACCGGCACGCCGATGCGGGCGAGGAAACTGATCATCGAAACGAGACCTCCTCCAGATTTGAGCCGCGCCGGGCGGCAGCGGCCGCGCAAGTATAGGTCCGGTCCCCGGACCCGCGCACCACCACGCGGGAGCGCGCTGAGCGGTCAGCGTGGCGACGTCGGCGTCCAGCGGCGCTAAGGAATGCCGCGGGCGCTGCCGATGAGGCCACGTGACCAACTTCGCCCGCTCGCGCGCCGGCGCCGCGCGCAACCTCCTCATTGCCGGACTTTCCTTGGTGATCGTCCTCGCGTGCGCCGCCCCGGCGAGCGCGCTGGTGAAGACGTTCGGTGCGACGACCGTCGGCCTGCAGCCCCGCAACAACGGAACGATGCACGAAGGATCACCCGCCTCGTTCGGCAACGAAGCCGGCCACGTCGTCCTGCACGGCACGAGCTACTACTCGGTCTACTGGGACCCGGAAGACCTGTTCCACACGCATCACGAATGGCTCGTGAAGATCGACCACTTCATGCAGCAGATGGGCGCCGCGAGCGGCAGCCTCGGCACGATCTACTCCGAGCTCACGCAATACCGCGACCGCACGAACACGGGCAGCTCTGACTCCCGCGTCTTCAAGGGCTCCTACACCGACTTCACGGATTATCCCACGAGCGGGAACTGCGCGGACCCGAACCAGATGACGAACGGTGCGATCACCTGCCTGACAGCCACGCAGCTCAGTGAACAGCTGCACACGTTCGTCACCCAGCACGCCCTGCCGACCGGCATGGGCACGGTCTACTACATGATCCTCCCGCCGGGGGTGACCGTCTGCGTCGAAGCCGGCCACTGCTCGGACTACGTCGTTTCCGCAAAAGAAGAAGAAAAAGGGGAACGCGACAGCGAAAGCTGGAAAAACAGCTTCTGCAGCTACCACGGGGCGATAAACCCCAACAAAGCAGCCGAAGGCGACGCCAGCACGGTGCTGTACGCGGCGATCCCCTGGACTGCCGGCGCCCTTCCGTTCTCGACCACCCCGTTCGGCTGGAGCGGCGGCAAAGACCCCTACTTCTACAACCAGGGCTTCGACTGCCAGGATGGCGGCTGGAACATCGAAGGCGGCAAACTGAAGCGTGAGTCGCCGAGAGGGCTGGGCAAAAGCGAAGAAGAAGTCCTGAAAGGCGAAAAAGGCACGCCGGAAGAAAAAGCGGAACTCGAAACGAAGATCCGGCTTGAAAACCCCCATGAGCAGGAGCCGAACTTCGAAAAAGGTGAAGACGGCGAATACAACGCGGGGCTTGCCGATCTGATCGTCAACCAGATCGCGGTGGAGCAGGCGAACATCATCACCGACCCGCTGATGACCAGCTGGCAGGACGCGACCGGCCACGAGGTCACCGACATCTGCCGCGATGTGTTCGGCAACACCAGCTCCGAAGGCGTCGAAGGCACCGGCACGGCGGCCCCGGAAACCGAAGCCGGCACGATCTCGAACGAGCGGTTCGGCGACACGCGCTACTACATCCAGAACATCTGGAGCAAGAGCAGTCACCACTGCGAGGGGGCAACGGGATTCGTTCCTCGCTTCACCGCGCCGAACCCTGTCAACGTGAACGAAACGGTGGGCTTCAACGGCATGGGCTCGACCGTGAGCCTGCTCGAAACGGACGCATTCGGCCCGAGTGGCCCGCCCACCACGACCTACGCGACGTTCACCTGGAACTTCGGCGACGGCACCGAAGCCAAAGGCTACGCGCCGGGCTCGGCTCCGTGTGAAGCCCCCTGGCTCAGCCCCTGCGCCGGGAGCGTGTTCCACACCTACGCTCATGGCGGCACCTTCCCCGTGACGTTGACGATCACCGACATCTCCGGCCACGTCGACTCGTTCTCCGAATCGATCACCGTCGCCGGCCCCCCCGCCGTCTCCAACGGCGGGGGCACCGGCAGCCCGCCCGCCCCCGGCGCGGGGTCCACCACCCCCGGCGGCTCCACTCCGGGGAGCCCGGGCGCCCCCGGCGCCAGCCCCGCCGGCACGGCCGCGCAACCGGGCAAACCCGTCGCAGCCGCGACCGTCATCTCGCACTCGCTCAAGCGCGCGCTCAGCGCCGGGCTCGCGGTCAGCTACTCGGTGAACGAGCAGGTGGCTGGGCACTTCGACGTGCTGCTGGCCCGTTCGCTGGCCAAGCGCCTGAAGATCGGCGGCACCCCCGCAACGGGCCTGCCCGCCGGCACCCCGCCGCAGCTGGTGATCGCGAAAGCGTTCCTCGTCACGACCAAGGGTGGCCACAGCGTCGTGCACATCAAGTTCTCGAAGAAGGTCGCGAACGCCCTGAAGCGCGCGCACAGCGCCCCGCTGATGCTGCGGCTCGTGGTCCACAACGCATCGTCGAGCAACCCTGCCGTGACGAGTGTGCTGACCTCGATCACACTCGCTCACTGAGTCGCACGGTTCAGGCTGGCGGGTCTTTTTCCCCGCGCCGCCGCCGCGCCTTGGCGCTGAACACGAAGTGCCACAGCGCCGCGAGCAGGACGTAGCCGAACACGATCGAGACGATCGAGATCACCGCGACCGCGGTGCTGTTGCTCGGGGGCGCCGATTCCCCGTCGAGCGCCAGCAGCGGGGCCAGGGCCGCGAGCGCGGCGGCTCCGAGCATCTAGAGGCCTGGGTAGTGGCGTGTGACGAAGCCGCTGTTGTTCACGCCCGAGACCTGCCAGCGCGAGGCGTAGACGCCGCTTCGCCCGGCGGTGTTGAACATGATCCCGTCGACGTACATGTAGGTGTGACCCGCGTTCGCCTCGATCGTGATGTAGCGGCCCGGGCCGGGGGCGCCCCAGCTCTCCAGTTCGCCCGAGGTCTCGGGCCGGCTCAGCAGCCCGCCCGCGGCGAGCGCGTAGCTGACCGAGCCTGAGCAGTCGTAGGCGTTGTCGATGAACGAGGCGTGTCCGCCTCCGAACACGTACGGGAAGTCGGCGATCTCGTTGGCGCCCGCGACCACCTTCTGGACGGCTTCCGGAACGTTCGTCGGGATCGGGATCGTGCCGTTGCCTCCGATCGACTCGCCGCCGGGAACCGGCGTCAGCTGCGCCGTGCGCGCCGTCTTCGCCGACTGTTCGACCGCCTGCATCTGCTGCAGCTCGGCTTTCACTTCGGCGTCGGACGGCGCTCCCGCCGCGACGACCGCTTCCCCCGCCTTGGCCGGCGTCGCGGCGGCGGCATGGTGGACGGTGGCCGGCGCGGGGTAGCTCTTATCTTCTTGGGGGTCGGCCACGAGCTCGCTGGCCGCCGGGCGAGCGGTGGTGCCCGTGCCCACAGTCGGGCCGTCCTGCACCCCGCCGCCGCCGCTCGCCGTGGAGCCGGCGCCCTTGCCCGCTCCGCACGCCGCGAGTGCGACGCACGCGACAGCGGCGGCCACCCATCCGGACGCTTTGCTGAGGAGCCCCATCGGCGCGAAGGCTAGCGCTCGCAACCCGGGCCTCGTGCCGGTCGCAACCTAGACCTTGGTGCCGCTCGCAGCCAGGACCTCGTGCCGCTACCCTTTGCCGATGCACAAGGAAGTTACCGCGGTCGAGTTGCGCCCTCACATCCGCCTGCTCCACGGCATGCGCCGCCCGGCCAACTGGCTCCAGCTGGTCCGGTTCGGCTTGGTCGGAGGGATCGGCTTCGTCGTGAACCTCGCGGTCTACACGCTGTTCGTTCACGGCTTGAGCGTCGACTACCGCGCCGCGTCGGTCGCCGCGTGGATCGTGGCGGTCGCGAACAACTTCGTCTGGAACCGCCACTGGACGTTCGACGCGCGCGAGGGCGTGGCCCATCACCAGGCGATGCGTTTCCTGCTCGTGAGCATCGTGACCGAGGCCGTGAGCCTGGCGCTCCTGACTGTGCTCGTCGAGGCCGGCGGCCTCTCCAAGGTGCCGGCCCAGGCGGTCGCCGTGGCGGCCGCGACGCCGCTGAGCTTTCTCGGCAACAAGCTCTGGAGCTTCCGCGCCGCCACCTGAGTGGGCGGGCGTCGCGTTGGGTCCCGCGCCCCTCGGGGGCGGGTGATCCGGACCTATACTCTGACTCTCGCCCCTTCCGGAGGACCCCTGTGCAGGAGATGGTGATCTACGGCGTCAGCTTCGACATGGTTGGCAAGCAGCCGATCGTGCTCCTGAAGACCGTCGACGGCAACAAGTTCCTGCCGATCTGGATCGGCCATCCCGAGGCCGCCTCGATCCTGATGAAGCTGCAGGGCGCCGGCACCCCCCGCCCGATGACCCACGATCTGCTCTGCGACATCCTCGGCGAGCTCGACGTGAAATGCACGCAGGTCTCGGTCACCGAGCTGCGCGAGAACACCTTCTTCGCGTCGATCACGCTGAGCGTGAACGGCCGCGAGCTCGAGATCGACTCCCGTCCGAGCGACGCGATCGCGCTCGCGGTCCGCTCCGGCGCCCCGATCTACGCCGCCGAGGAGGTGATCTCGGAGTCCGCGATCGAGTTCGAGCACGACGTCGAGGAGTCCGAGGACGTGGTCGAGAAGTTCAAGGAGTTCCTGGACCAGGTCTCGCCGGAGGACTTCGCGGCGGGCGACTCCTAGCGCGTAAACGCGCTCTCGAGCATCCGCGCCACCAGCTCGTCGAAGGGGATGCCGGCGGCGTCGGCGGCCTGGGGGAGCAGGCTGGTCTCGGTCATGCCCGGGACGACGTTCGTCTCCAGCACCCACAGCTCGGCGGTGTCGTGGTCGACCATCAGGTCGATCCGCGCGAAGCCGTGACAGCCGAGCAGCTCGTAGACCTCGACCGCGAGCTGCTGCGCGCGCTCGGTGATCTCAGCCGGGAGCTCGGCCGGGCAGACGAAGGTCGTCATCCCGATCCCGTAGCGAGACTCGTAGTCGTAAAAGCCCTCCTCGCGAGGCACGGCCTCGACGATCGGCAGCGCTCGCGGGCGCTCACGGTCCTCGCCGTTCCCTGCGCCGGCTCCGAGCACCGAGACCGCGAGGTCGCGGCCCGCGATGTGACGTTCTAGCAGGATCGTGCCGTCGTAGCTGAAGGCGCCGACCATCGCGCCGGGGAGCTCGGAGCTGCGGCTCGCGAACTTGACGCCCAGCGCCGAGCCGCCGCGGGCCGGCTTGACGACCATCGGGAAGCCGAGCCGGCGCTCGATCGTGGGCAGCGCGGCGCCCGCGCCGAGGTCGCGGATCGCGGCCTGGCGCAGCGCCTGGAAGTCCGGCGTCGGGATCCCAGCCTCGCGCATGAGCTGCTTCGCGAGCACCTTGTCGGTGCCGCGCACGCACGCGGCCGGGCCCGAGCCCGTGTAGGGGAGGCCGAGCGCCTCCATCAGCGACTGCACGGTGCCGTCCTCGCCCTGGGAGCCGTGAAGCGCGATGAAAGCGGCGTCGGGGCGCAGCTCGACCAGGCGCTCGACGAGGTCGCCGCCGACGTCGATCCCGGTCACGGCGTGGCCGAGCCCCTCGAGCGCGTCCTCGACCTGGGCCCCCGAGCGCAGCGAGACGGCCCGCTCGAGCGAGCTGCCCCCCTTCAGCACGGCGACCCGCCGGGTCGCCGTCATCGATCCTTGCGGCGGCGTCCCTGCCCGCCCGGCTCCCTGCGCGGCAGCGCCACGACGTCGGCAAGCGGCTCGCCCTGCGCCCGGCCCTCTGAGCCCCCTTTGGGCGCGCCCGCAGCGGCCGAGGTGGCCGGGCTCCCCAGCAGCCCGAGCAGCCCGACCTGGGCGGAGATCGCGCGCCCGATGCGCCTGATGCCCTCTCGGATCTCAGGCTCGGGAATGCCGGCGAAGTTGAGCCGCATCGAGGATGCTCCGCTGCGGCCGTCCATGTACGCGGCGCGCCCGGGCACGAACGCCACGCCCTCGCTGCCCCGCGCGAGCGCCAGCAGGTCGGTCGTGTCGATGCGCTCGTCGAGCGTCGCCCAGATGAACAGGCCGCCCTCGGGCCGCGTCCAGGTGGCGCTGTCGCCGAAGTGCTGCTCGAGCGCCTCGAACATCACGTCGCGGCGCGCCCTGTAGAGATCGCGCAGCCGCTCGACGTGGTGCAGCCACGCGCCCTGTTCGGCGAAGTAGGCGCCGACGAACATCTGCGTGACCGGGGAGGAGCAGAGATCCGCGCCCTGTTTGCAGAGGTTCAGCTTCTCCAGGACAGGCCGCGGCGCGACCGCCCAGCCGAGGCGAAGCCCGGGGGAGAGGATCTTCGAGAACGTGCCGAGGTAGATCACGAGGTCCGAGGCGCCTTCGCGCCCCACCGCGGCGGCGTCCAGCGAGTACAGCGTCGGCAACGGCTCGCCCTCGTAGCGCAGCAGGCCGTAGGGGTTGTCCTCGAGCACCAGCAGCTCGCGCTCGCGCGCGACCTCGACCAGGCGGCGGCGGCGGGGCAGCGACATCGTGACGCCGCCCGGGTTCTGGAAGTTCGGGATCGTGTAGATGAACTTCGGCCGGCGTCCCTGCGCGGCCAGCCTGTCGAGTGTCTCCTCGAGGGCGTCGATCGGCATCCCGTCGGCGTCCATCTCGATCTGCTCGACCTCGGCCTCATACGCGCTGAAGCTCGGCACCGCGCCCGGGTAGGTCGGCGCCTCGGCGACGATCACGTCGCCGGGGTCGATCAGCGTCTTGCAGACCAGGTCGATGACCTGCTGGCCGCCGGTCGTCACGATCACCTCGCCCGGGTCGATCGCGGTGCCCTCGGCGGCCATCACCTCGGCGATGCACGCGGCGGTCGCCGCCATGCCCTCCGTGGGCCCGTACTGCAGCGCCCGCGCGGTCTGCGTGGAGACCTCAGCCATCAGGCGCTCGAACAGCTCGTGCGGGAACGTCGAGGTGTCCGGCAGGCCGCCCGCAAGCGAGATCACGTCGGGCCGCTCGGTCAGCGCCATCATCTCCCGCATCGCCGAGCTCTTCATGCCGCGGGTGCGCGCGGCGAACAGCGACTCGTAGCGCGCCAGCTCGTGCGCGGTAGCGCGCGGGCCACGCCCGCCGGGAGTGCCAGTTCGCTCCATTGCCTGCCTGCTCGATTCGCCGCCTGGACCCTGCCACCTGGGATGGCAACCGTCCGCCCGGGGCTGTCGTCTATCGTCCTGCCGATCCGGGCCGGCCCTGACCGGGGACGGTACCGCAACGGAGATGCTCGAACTGCGATGAACGGTCTCTTCTTCTACATCGGACTCGGTGCCGGGCTCGCCGCCGCGTGCGGGCTGCGCCCGTTCCTGCCCGCGCTGCTGGCGGGCGCGCTGGGCTCGGCGAACGTGCTCGGCGTCGACTTCCCCGCCGGCAACTACCACTTCCTGGAGTCGGGGTGGTGGCTGCTGGCCGTCGCCGTCGCGTTTGCGCTCGCATGGGCGCTGCAGTTGCTGCTCGGGCTCTCGCCGGTATACGACCCGGTCACCCGCGAGCCGCGCCGCGACGCGCTCGCGGCAGCGCTGACGGGGATGGCCTACGGCGGCGGCGCCGTGCTGTTCGCCGGCACGCTCGCGGCCCACGGCGACGCGCCCTGGGCCGGAGTCCTGGGCGGCCTTGCGATCGTGGCGCTGGTGCAGCTCGTCGCCGCGCCGGTGCTGTGGGGCGCGCGGGGGCGGCTCACCGACAGGCCGGCACGCGAAGCGCTCACCCTGTATCTCGACGGCGCGGCGCTGCTGCTCGCGGCGCTCGTCTCGGCGCTTCACCCGCTCGGCTACGTCGCCCTTGCGGGGTTCGTCTGGCTCCTGCTGCGGCGCCGCTCGCGGGGCGGGCAGAAGTACGCCGGCCTGCGCATCCTCGGACGCTAGGTCCGGGCAGCGCGTGGCCGATCGACCGCCGAAGCTCGTCCTGTGCGTGATCGACGCGATGGCGCCGGAGATGCTGGAGCGCGCGGTCGCGGCCGGCGCCGCGCCCGTGCTCGAGCGGATCTTGGACGAGGGGCTGTACGTGCCCGACTGCGTGGCGGCCTTCCCGTCGGTCACGCCCGTCTGTGCGGCCTCGATCGTCACCGGCCGCGGGCAGGACGAGCATCACATCCCCGCGATGAACTGGTACTCGCGCGAGGAGCAGCGCTACGTCGAGTACGGCTCGAGCTTCCGGGCCGCTCAGCGCTTCGGGATCGCCAGACAGCTGACCGACACCGTCTACAACATGAACCGCGCGCACCTCTCGGCGCAGACGCTGACGGTGTTCGAGTCGCTCGACGACGCGAACGTCCGCACCGCGGGCACGACCTACTTGATGTACCGCGGCCGCCATCGACACGAGCCGGTGCGTGACAACCCGCTCTCGCGCGTGGCCGCGACGCTGATGCGCCACGCGGTGATGGGGCCGCGGGAGTTCTTCTACGCCGACATCTTCGCCTCGCAGCGCACCGGCTGCCGCTCCGGCCTGGGGATGCCGGGGGTTCGCGACAGGCACTCCGCCTGCGTCTCGGAGTACCTCGTCGAGCACGACCTGTTCGACTTCCTGCTGCTGTCGTTCCCCGACAACGACTGGTACTCGCACAAGCGCGGGCCCGAGGCCCAGCTCCAGTCGCTCGCGCAGGCCGACCTCCAGCTCGCGAGGGTTGCGAACGCCGCCGGCGGCCTCGATGCGTTCCTCGCCGAGCACGCGGTGATCGTGATGGCAGACCACTCGCAGGCCCCGGTGACCTCGGTGATCGTGCTGCAGGACGAGCTCGCCGAACTGGGCGTGCTCGGCCCCGCACGGGCCGCACGCGCCGGGCGCTCCTCGGCACGTGCCGAAGCCGTCGAGGAGCGGATCGCCGTCTGCCCATCGCAGCGCGCAGCGATGGTCTACGCGCTGAACGAGGAGGAGCGCGACGCGATGCGCGCTTCGGCGGCGGCTCTCGCGCTGACCATCGACGGCATCGACCTCGTGATGTGGCTCGAGCGCGACGCCGAAGAGCGCCCGCGCGAGGCGGTGGTCCTCAGCCCCGAGCGCGGCGAGCTGCGCTTCTCGCCCGGCGGCGGCACAGCGGACACGCGCGGGCAGCGCTGGCGGATCGCGGGCGCCCTCGGCGTGCTCGACGGGCGCATCGAGGACGGCGTGCTGCTCACGCCCGACTACCCCGACGCCCTCGCCCGCGTGTGGTCGGCGCTGCTGTGCCCGACCTCCGGCGAGCTGCTGCTGTCCGCGTCGCCCGGGTGGGAGTTCGCAGACTGGGGCCGCCAGGCGCACGTCGGCGGCGGCAGCCACGGCTCCCTGCACGCGAGCGACTCGCTCGGCGCGCTGCTGATCCACGGCGCGGAGCTGCCGGACCCGCCGCCCGTCCAGTGGTCGATCCTCGATGTCGCCGGCGTCGCGCGCGGCCACTTCGGCCTCGCCTGAGCGGCGTGCCGGGGCATCCGGGTACGCCGCGGCGGCGGCCCCGGGTCGCATGCGCGGGGCCCGCCCGGACGGGCATCCAGTGAGCCTCCCCCGCCAGCCCGTCGCGTACAGTCGGCTGATGCGAACCGCGACCGCGGTGCTGGCCTGCCTGATCTGCTCGCTCGGCGCGGGCGTCGCGCGGGCACAGGCGAGCACGCTGCCGACCGGCAGCAGCGTCGCGCTGGTGCCGAGCGACAGCGCGTACACCGCCTCCTCCGCGGCGTCGGTCGCCTCTGCCCCGCCCACCCACGCGACCGGCACCACTACGCAGGCGACGAGCTCCGAAGCCCCGATCCCCGTTGCGGCCTCGAACACGCCGCCGGCGGGCCGCAGGCTCTCGCCCAACCAGGTGCTCGCGATCGCCGCGCGGCTTCCGAAGATGCGCAAGCTCGCCAAGGAATACCCCGGGTCCTACGCCGGCGCATATCTGAAGCCGGCCTTCCACTGGCAGGTCAGCTACTTCTCCAAGGGCGGCAAGAAGGAGATCGGGCAGGTCCAGATCGAGGACCTGTCCGGGCGCGTGCTCGAACAGTGGACCGGCTTCCAAGTCGCCTGGACGATGGCGCGCGGGTATCCGGGGGCGTTCGGGCGTCACGTCAACGCGCTGTACGTGTGGCTGCCGCTCTGCCTGCTGTTCCTGATCCCGTTCGTGAACCCGCGGCGGCCGTTCTCACTGCTGCACCTCGACCTGCTCGCGCTGCTGTCGTTCTCGATCTCGCTGGCGCTGTTCAACCACGCGCACATCTACGGGTCGGTGCCGGCGGTCTACCCGCCGCTCGCCTACCTGCTCGTGCGGATGCTCTTCCTGCTGCGCCGAGGCCGCCCGGCGCGTCCGCTGCGGCTGCTGGTCCCGGTGTCATGGCTGGCGATCGCGCTCGTGTTCCTCGTGGGGTTCCGGATCGCCCTCAACGTGACCGACTCGAACGTCGTCGACGTCGGCTATGCGGGGGTGATCGGCGCCGAGCGGACCGTCGACGGGAAGCCGCTCTACGGCGGCTGGCCGAGCGACAACGAACACGGCGACACCTACGGTCCCGCCACTTACGAGGCGTACGTGCCGTTCCAGCAGATCTTCGGCTGGAGCGGCACGTGGGACGACCTGCCGGCGGCGCACGCCGCCGCGATCTTCTTCGACCTGCTGTCAGTGGGACTGCTGTTCCTGATCGGCAGGCGCATGCGGGGCCCGACGCTGGGGATCGCGCTCGCTTACGCCTGGGTGGCCTACCCCTTCACCCTGTTCGCCCTCGAGAGCAACACCAACGACACGCTCGTCGCCGTGCTCGTCCTCGCCGCGCTGCTGGTGGCCAGCTACCGCTCGACGTTGGCCGGGGCCGGACGCGGCGCGCTCGCCGCGCTCGCCGGGCTGACCAAGTTCGCTCCGCTGGCGCTGGCGCCTCTGCTCGCCACCGACGCTCTGCGCCAGGCGCCGCGGCGGCGCCAGCCGCTCGTGTTCGCAGCGTTCATGGCGGGGTTCCTCGGCGCGGCCGCGCTGTCGGTCTGGCCCGCGCTCGCCCACGACTCGCTGAAGACGATCTGGGCGCGCACGATCGAATACCAGTCGGATCGAGGCTCGCCGTTCTCGGTGTGGGGCCTGTACGGCTGGAACGCCGCCCGGCACGTCGCCGAGGGCGCCGCGTTCGCGCTCGCGATCGTGATCGCCCTGGTGCCACGGCGCAACGACATGGTGGGGCTGGCGGCAGGGTGCGCGGCGATCCTGATCGGCGTACAGCTGGCCGTCGAACACTGGTTCTACCTGTACATCCCGTGGTTCTTCCCGCTGGTGATGATCGCCGTGCTCGGGAGCCAGGCGGCCGCGCCGCTCAGAGTGGTCAAGGACGAGGCATCAGAAGCTGCTCGATCGAGTCCGCCCGAAGCCGTGTTGAGCACTTGATCAGCACCCCCATCAGCCACGGGTCCTCCTCGGAGGTCTCAAAACGGACCGGCATCTGCGTCAGCAGCGACTCGATCGCCTGCTCGCGTTTGACGCCGATCACACCGCCGCGAGGGCCGGTCATGCCCACGTCGGTGATGTAGGCGGTCCCGCCGGGGAGCACGCGCGCGTCCGCGGTGGGGACGTGGGTGTGGGTGCCCACGACCGCCGTCACGCGCCCGTCGAGCAGCCAGCCCATCGCGACCTTCTCCGACGTCGCCTCGGCGTGGACGTCGACGAGCACGTGGTCCACCTCGCCGAGCTCGGCGAGCGCCGCGCCGATCTCCGTGAAGGCGGAGCGGCCCGCACGCAGGTAGAGGTTGCCGCTGATGTTGACGACGCCGAGCCGCAGCCCGTCGCGCTCGACGACCGTCGTGCCGCGACCGGGCTGGCTGCGCAGGAAGTTGGCCGGCCGGACGATGTTGGCGTGGCCGTCGAGATACGGGTAGATCTCGCGGCGGTGGTAGGTGTGGTTGCCGAGCGTGATCGCGTCGACGCCGGCCGCGAACAGCTGGTCGGCGTTCTTCGGGGTGATCCCGAGCCCGCCGGCGGCGTTCTCGCCGTTGACGACGACGAACGTCGGATCGTGGAGCTCGCGGAGCACCGGCAGGCAGTCGAGCAGCGTGTCGCGTCCGATGCCGCCGACGATGTCGCCGACGAACAGGATCCGCGCGGGCGCGGGCGCCGGCGCGGCGTGCTGCGCTCCTGAGCGGGCCGGGTCCGGTTCGGCCGCCTGGGGCTCAGCCATACTCTGCCGATGGGTGCTGTGAGGTGAGGTGGGTGCCGAAACGGCGCAGCGGCCCGGCTCCCGCGGAGCCCGCGGCGGCGCCCACTTCCGAAGAGGAGCGGCTCGCCGGAGCCGACGACGAGAGCCCGCGCGAGCCGCCGCGCACGGTGGTCCCGCGCTGGGTCCAGCTCGTCGTGCTGCCCCTTGCGATCGTCGCCGTCTGGGCGATCGCCAAAGCCGCCGGCAAAGTTCTGCTGCTGTTCATCGTCGCCGGGCTCATCGCGCTGGTCCTGAACCCCGCCGTGGCGATGCTGCACCGGGATCGCGTCCCGCGCGGCCTGGCCGTCCTGGCGGTGTATCTCGCATTCTTCCTCACGCTCGCCGGCGTCGGGGTCCTGCTCGCGAACCCTATCTCCCATCAGGTGCAGAGGTTCACCAACAACCTGCCGAGCCTGGAACGTGAAGCCAACAAACAGTTCGTGAGCTGGGAAAAGCAGCTCAACGAAGACGGCATCCACGTGAAGATCGTCAAACCGGGCAAAACCGCGGTGCAGAGCCTGTTCGCCAAAGTCGGCAAAAGCGCCGGAAAATTTGCCTCGTTCGGGACCGCGCTCGCGACCGAAATCGCGACCGCGATCTTCAACCTCGTGCTGATCTTCGTGGTCTCGGTCTACATGCTGCTCTACGGACCTGTGATCGGCCGCCTGGTGCGACGAATCATGCCCGCGGGCGACGAGTCGAAGGCCGACGACTACCCGGCGCTCACGCAGCGCGCGGTCTCGCGCTACGTGGGCGGGCAGCTCTTGTTCAGCGCGATCATGGGCCTCTCGGCGGGCCTGTCGCTGTACATCTTCGGGGTGCTCGGGATCTTCCCCGACGGGCGCAAGTACGCCGTCGCCTTCGGGGTCTTCTACGCCTTCGCCGAGCTGATCCCGTACATCGGCCCGATCATCGGCGCGATTCCTCCGGTGCTCGTCGCTCTCTTCACGGAACCGATCAGCGCCGTCTGGCTGGTGCTCCTGTTCATCGGGCTGCAGCAGGTCGAGGGCCACATCGTCGCGCCGCAGGTCTTCGGCCACACGCTGCGCATCAACCCGCTGCTCGTGATCTTCGCGCTGCTGTTCGGCCTCGAGGTGCACGGGATCCTCGGCGCGCTCGTCGCGCTGCCGATCCTCTCGGTGCTGCGCGAGACCGTCGTGTACCTGGCCCGCCACGTCACGTTCGAACCGTGGAGCCAGGACAGGCGCGAGCTCTTGTGAGCGTGGCGCTGCGCGTCAGCGCCCTCGGCAAGCGCTTCGGCGAGCTCGTCGCTCTGGAGGACGTGAGCTTCGAGCTCGCTGCGGGCGAACTGCTCGCGGTCCTCGGGCCGAATGGAGCCGGCAAGACGACGCTCCTGTCGGCGATCGCGGGCGTCCAGGCGGCGACGAGCGGCACGATCAACCGCACGCCGCGCGAGATCGGGTGGGCCCCGCAGCAGCCGGCGCTCTACTCGAAGCTGACGGTCGCGGAGAACCTCGAGCTGTTCGCACGCCTCGAGCACGCCGGCGATCCGCGCGAGACCGTCGATGCGATGCTCGCGCAGACGGGGCTCGCCGAGCGCGCGGACGAGCAGCTCGGCCGTCTCTCCGGAGGCAACCGCCAGCGCGTGAACGTCGCGATCGGCCTGCTCGGCGACCCGCCGGTGCTCGCGCTCGACGAGCCCTCGGCCTCGCTCGACCCAGCCCAGCGCGAGCGGTTGTGGACGTTCGTGTCGGGGTTGACCGCGGCGGGGCGCGCGGTGATCTTCTCGACGCACAACCCCGCTGAGGCCCAGCGCCACGCCGACCGGCTGCTGGTCCTCGACGGAGGGCGGCTCGTCTTCGACGGCACCACGGGCGAGCTGCTGGCGCGCGCCGGGGGCGCGACTCCGCAAGCGCTCGCCGGTGGCGGCGCGCAGCCGAGCGAGGGCGATCTCGAGCACGCGCTCGTCGCGTTCCTGGAGCGGCGGGAAGCGGCCGCATGAGAACGCTGTTGCGCAAGGACCTGCTCATCCTGGCGCGCTCCCGGCTGCTGGTCGTGGTGCTCGTGCTCTATCCCGTCGTGATCGCGCTGCTGATCGGCTTCGCGCTGTCCCGCGGGCCGGCACGGCCGCACGTCGCCGTGCTCGACGAAACGCCGCCCGGCCAGACCGTCGAAGTCGGCGGCCGGCGCGTGCCGGTCAGCTCCTACGTCGACGACCTGCTCTCCGGCGTCGACGCCACGCGCGTGTCCACCCGCGCGCAGGCGCTCGATGAGGTTTCCTCGGGCAGGGCGGTCGCCGCCGTCGTGGTCCCGCCCGACGTCGCCGCCCGCGTGTCCTCGGGGACCACGCAGGCCCAGATCGAACTGATCTACAACGGCAACGCGCTGCAGCAATCGCTGGTCTCGCAGGAGCTGCGCTCTGCGCTTGCGGAAGCGAACGTCGGCTTCTCCGAACAGATCCAGCGCGCTGCGGCGGAGGCGATCGGCGTGCTGCTGCGCGGGGGCAACCTCGGCGTGCTCGGCGCGCCGTCGGGCTTCGTGGGCCTCGAAAAGGTTCCCGCCGTGCTCGAACGGGTGATCGCCCGCACGCCGCCGGGACCCGACCGCAAGTCGCTCCAGGAGGTCGAGAGCTTCGCACGCTTCGCCGCGCAGAACCTCGAAACGAGCAAGCGTGTGCTCGCGACGATCGGCCAGCCGATCAAAGTCCACAGCGTGCTGCTGTCCGGACGCCGCACGCCGCTGAACAGCTTCGCCGTCGTCGTGGCCGCGAGCTTCTCACTGATGTTCCTGGCCGTCCTGCTCGCCGCGGGCGGCATTGCCCTCGAGCGCGAAGAGGGCGCGCTCGCGCGGCTGGTCCGCGGCCTGGTCTCCGCGTGGTCGCTGCTCTCCGAGAAGGTGGTGCTCTCGGCGTGCTGCGCGTTGCTCGTCGCGCTGGCGATGCTCGCCGGCGTCGGCGCCTTCGTGTCGCTGGACTGGGGGCGCTTCCCGTTGTGGCTGGCGGCGCTGGCGTGCGGCGCGCTCGCCTTCGCCGCGCTCGGCACGGCGATCGGCGTGCTCGCACGCGACGTGCGCGCGTCCTCCGTGCTCGCGTTCCTGGCGACGCTGCCGCTGGCCTTCCTCGCGCTGGTCCCGTCCGCCGCGGTCGGGCACGGCTTCTACGACGCGATCAGCGTGATCTCGTTCGTGTTCCCGTTCAAGCCGGCGCTGCAGGCGCTCGACGCCGCGGTCAACGACGCCTCGCCGCCGCTGCTCGGCCCTGCCGTGCACCTGCTCGTGCTGACGGCTGCGTTCGCCGCGCTTGCACGCGCCGGCCTGCGGCGCGCGCTCTGAGGAGCGCTCCGGCGGCCCGGAGCGCAGGCGACGGACTACCCTCTGCTTGGATGGCTTTTCCGCAGACCCGCATGCGCAGGCTGCGCGCGACCGCCGGTCTGCGCGGCCTGTTCCGCGAGAACGAGGTTCGTGCCTCGGACCTGATCCTGCCGCTCTTCGTTGCCGAAGCGAGCACCGACGCCGGGCCGATCGAATCGCTGCCCGGAGTCTGGAGGCTGACGCTGGCGGGCGCCGTCGAGGAGGCGCGGCTCGCCGCGGAGCAGGGGATCGGTGCCGTGATGCTGTTCGGGATCCCGGCCGAGAAGGACGAGCAGGGGTCCGCCGCCTGGGACGCGGAGGGCGTCGTGCAGCTCGCGGTCGCAGCGATCAAGAGCGAGGTCCCCGGCCTGATCGTCAACACGGACGTGTGCCTATGCGAGTACACGACGCATGGCCACTGCGGTGTCGTGACTGCCGATGGGGCCGTCGAGAACGACGCGACGCTCGAGCTGCTCGCGCGCGTGGCCGTCAGCCACGCGCGTGCGGGCGCCGACCTCGTGGCGCCCTCGGACATGATGGACGGGCGCGTCGGCTCGATCAGGGCCGAGCTGGACGCTGAGGGGTTCGTGGACACGCCGATCCTCGCCTACTCGGCCAAGTTCGCCTCCGCGTTCTACGGGCCGTTCCGCGAGGCCGCCGGCTCCGCGCCCGCGTTCGGCGACAGGCGCGCCTACCAGATGGATCCCGCCAACGGACGGGAGGCGGTCCGCGAGGCGCTGCTCGACCAAGAGGAGGGCGCCGACGCCCTGATCGTGAAGCCCGCGCTCGCCTACGGCGACCTGATCGCCGCCGTGAAGTCCGCGGCGGGTATCCCCGTTGTCGCCTACAACGTCAGCGGCGAGTATGCGATGGTCAAGGCTGCGGCGGCGGCCGGGTACCTCGACGAGCGGGCGACCGTGCTCGAGATCCTGACCTCGCTGCGCCGGGCCGGCGCCGTCGCGACCATCACCTACCACGCAAAGGACGCCGCCCGATGGCTAGCCGAGGAGAACTGATCAGCGAGGACGCCGACCGGCGGCGGGCGGAGGCGGCGACGCCGAAGCTCCGCAGCCGCGCGGGCGGCGCGGCCGTCCCGCTCGACGACGTCGACCGGCGACTGCTGAACCTGATGCAGGGATCCTTCCCCATCTCGCCGCGTCCGTACGGCCACGTCGCCTCCCTCGCGGAGATCTCCGAGCAGGAGGCGATGGCGCGGGTGAAGCGCCTGCTCGAGAAGCGCATCATCCGCCAGGTCACGCCGATCTTCGATACGCGTGCGCTCGGCTACTCCTCGATGCTCGTCGCCGCCAAGGTCGATCCCGACCATCCGCACCGCGCGGCCCAGGTCATCAACGAGCACCCGGGCGTTTCGCACAACTACCTGCGCAACCACGAGTTCAACCTCTGGTTCACGATCGCGACCGAGCCGGACTCCGAGCTCGGGTTGGAAGGAACGCTGGAGGTGCTCGCCCGCGACGCCGGCGCCGAGTCGGTGCGCCAGCTGCCGACGCTGAAGCTGTTCAAGATCCGCATGGACCTCGAGATGGAGGGCGACACGGACGCGCTCGCGAGCGCCGCGCAGGCGAGCGAGCCGGTCGAGCTCGATCCGCAGCCCTACGACGATCGCGACATCGCCGTGATCCGCGCGCTGCAGGGCGACATGCCCGTCGTCGAGGAGCCGTACGCGGCCGCCGCCGCCGAGCTGTCCTTCAGCCAGCAGGAGCTGCTCGACCATCTCGCCGGGATGCAGGAGCGCGGCCTGCTGCGGCGCGTCGCCGCGATCCTCTATCACCGCCGCGCGGGCTTCTCCGCCAACGGGATGGGCGTCTGGGAGGTGCCCGAGGAGCAGATCTTCGACGTGGGGTGCCGGATGGCCGCCGTGCGTGGGATCTCGCACTGCTACCAGCGCCCGACCTACCCGGACTGGCCGTACTCGGTCTTCACGATGGCCCATGGACGCTCGAAGGAGGAGTGCGATGCGATCCTCGACGCGATCGCCGAGCAGACGGGGATCTCCGGGCGCGCGACGCTGTACTCCTCGACCGAGTTCAAGAAGATCCGGCTGCTCTACTTCACGGACGAGTACAAGGACTGGGAGCGAAGGCACGCCTGAGCGCAGCCCGGTGATGGCCTCCCTCACCGACAGCCGCTCCGCCGAGCTCTACGGGCGCGCGCTCGCGCGGCTGCCCGGCGGCGTCAACTCGCCGGTCCGCGCGATGGGCGCGATCGGGCGCGACCCCCTGTTCGTGGACCGCGGCGAGGGCGCCGAGCTGATCGACGTCGACGGCAACCGTTTCGTCGACTACGTCTGCTCGTGGGGCCCGCTGATCCTCGGGCATGCGCACCCGGCGGTGGTCGATGCCGTGGCGGCCGCCGCCGCGCGCGGCACCAGCTTCGGCGCCCCGACGGCCGGCGAGGTCGAGCTCGCCGAAGAGGTCTGCGCGCGCTTCGCATCTGTCGAGATGCTGCGCATGACCTCGTCCGGCACCGAGGCCGCGATGACGGCGGTCCGGCTCGCACGGGCGGCGACCGGCCGCGCCGAGATCATCAAGTTCGCGGGCGCCTACCACGGTCACGTCGATGGCCTGCTCGTCCAGGCAGGGTCGGGGCTCGCGACGCACGGGCTGCCGGCGAGCCCGGGCGTGAGCGCCGCGGCCGCCGCCGAGACGATCGTGGTGCCGTGGAACGACGAGCAGGCGCTGCGCGAGGCGCTCGCCGCGAGCTCGCCCGCCGCGATCCTGGCCGAGCCGATGCCGGCGAACATGGGTCTCGTGCCCGGCCGTCCGGGCTTCCTCGAGACGCTTCGCGAGCAGGCGAGCGCGAGCGGCGCGCTGCTGGTCCTCGACGAGGTGATCACCGGCTTCAGGGTCGCCCGCGGCGGCGCTCAGGAACTGACCGGCGTGAGCGCCGACATCACGATCATGGGCAAGGTGATCGGCGGCGGCCTGCCGGCCGCGGCGCTCGGCGGTCCCGCCGAGCTGATGAAGATGCTGGCGCCGGCCGGGGACGTCTACCAGGCGGGCACCCTGTCGGGCAACCCGGTTGCCGTCGCGGCAGGGCTGGCGACGCTCGCAGAGCTCGACGACACCGCATACCTGCGGCTCGCCGGCTACACCGAGCGGCTCGCGTCGGGTCTGCGCGAGGTCGCAGATCGCGCCGGCGTGGCGGTGCAGGTCCCCTTCGTCCCCGGTCTCTTGACCGTGTTCTTCAGCGACGAGCCGGTACGCAGCTTCGCCGGCGCCCAGCGTTGCGATCTCGGCGGCTACGCGGCCTGGTGCCGGGAGCTGCTCGGGCGCGGCGTGTACGCGCCGCCCTCGCAGTTCGAGGCCTGGTTCCCGTCGCTCGCGCACGGCGAGGAGCAGCTCGAGCGCACGCTCGTAGCCGCCGAGGCGGCGTTCGCGGCGGTGGCGCAACGCGAAGAGGCGGCGTGAGGAGGGGATCGGCCTGAGCGATGGGGGGATCGCGCGGCTGCGAGCGCTGCTGCGCGAAAGCGGAGGGCTGATGGCGGAGCTGGCCAGGCGCGACGGTGCGCGCTCGCCGAACGGGGCATGGAGCCCGGCGGCGCGGGCCGCGGCGGGGCCGCGCGCGGCCGGGCGGCGCGAGGAGTACGAGCTGCTCGTCGAGGCGATCTACGAGGGCTACCTGCTGCACTACGGGCGCCCACGCCTGATCGCGCCGAGCGAGGCGGATCTCGGGCTGCTGGCAGGCGACCAGCTGTACGCGATCGGGCTCGCGCGGCTGGTCGAGCTCGGCGACACCGTTGCGGTGGCCGAGCTCGCGGACACGATCACGCTGAGCGCGCTCGCGCACGGCGCGGGCGAGCCGGAGCTCGCCGAGGCGGCGTGGGCTGCCGGGGCGACGGCGGTCGGCTGGGGCCCCGCCGAGGACCACCGCCGGGCGAAGCAGATGGTGCTCGACGGGCACCCGGGGGCGCTTGAGGCGATGCGCACATGTTTCGCCGCCGGGCCCACGGGCCCGGCGCCGCACTGAAACGCGCATCGATATTGTTTGGCCAGCAGTGGCTGACCGGCGCCTTAAGCACAAGTCCAAATACACCCTCGATCGCGGTATTCCAGGCGCATTCGAGGGGGAGACGATCACAAGGCGCCGCTTCATGGTCGGCAGCGCCAACGCCGCGGGCGCGATCGCGACCGGCGCGATCGTGCTGCCGGCCTTGGGCTTCGCGGTCGGGCCGATCTTCAAAAGCACCCCCGTGCGCTGGGAAGCGGTCGGCCCCGAGGCGATGTTCTCGCAGGAGAACTACATCCCGGTCATCCTCACGTTGAACCCGACGATCGGGGAGGCCGGCAAGACCACCGTCTACGTGCGCAAGTTCAACCCTGCGCTCGACACGGACCCCTACGACAAGGGGACGCCGTACATCGCGATCACGTCGCGCTGCGCGCACCTCGGCTGCCCGGTGCGCTGGGTCGACGCCGCCGAGCGCTTCATCTGCCCGTGCCACGGCGGCGTCTACGACCTGCTCGGCCGGCCGGTCGGCGGCCCGCCCGTCAGGCCCCTCGACCGCTTCTACACGCGCGTGAACACCGCAGGCGACGTCGAACTCGGCCCGCGCTTCAGCGTCAACAGCCAGCTGCGGCGCTTCTCCCCGCGCGACCCCGGCGAGCCGCTCGACGGCATCGGCCAGTACCTCTACCCGTCCCGTCCCGGCGCGCAGAAACTGTAGGAGCCGCCGCCGATGCCGAAACTGCCCGCCCCGCCGGTTCCGCAGGCCCTCAAGGGTCCGCCGCCGCGCCCGGGCGAAGAGAACGGGAAGCAGACGCCGCTGGACCACGCGGCCGAGGCCGGCATCACCGTCGTCGACTGGGTGGACGAGCGCACCTCGCTGACGGGGGCCGCCCGCTGGCTCATGTTCCGCAAGGTCCCGAAGGGGACGAACTGGTTCTACACGCTCGGCTCGGCCACGCTGTTCGCGTTCCTCTCGCAGGCCGTCACCGGCGTGTTCCTCGCGATGTACTACCGCCCCGATCCCTCCGGCGGCGCCTACGAATCGATCCGGTACGTGACCAACGACGTGTTCCTCGGCCAGTTCGTGCGTGGGATGCACAAATGGGGAGCCAGCGTGATGGTGATCCTCGTGTTCCTGCACATGGGAAGGACCTTCTTCTTCGGCGCTTACAAGTACCCGCGCGAGCTCAACTGGGTGATCGGCGTCGTGCTGCTGATCCTGACGCTCGTGATGGGCTTCACCGGGTACCTGCTGCCGTTCGACCAGCGCGCCTACTGGGCGACGATCGTCGGCGTCAACATCAACGGCACGGGCCCCCTGATCGGCCCGTACCTGTCCGACTTCCTGCGAGGGGGCTCGGAATTCGGCGCCACGACCCTGTCGCGCTTCTACGCGATCCACATGCTGCTCGTCCCCGGGGCGATCATCGCGCTGATCGGCGCGCACCTGTACCTCGTCACGAAGCTCGGCACGACCGCGCCGCCGTGGCAGAAGGCCGACCAGGCCGAAGCGCTGCGCGAGGAGGAGATCTAGCGCGATGAACCGGCGCGAGAAGGAGGAGTACCTCCGCGAATACGGGATCCTGAAGTCCAAAGGCAAGCCGTTCTTCCCGTACGCGGTGGCCAAGGACGGGGCGATGGCCTGCGTCGTGCTCGCCGTGATCATCACGCTCTCGCTCGTGCTCGGCGCGGAGTTGGGCTCGAAGGCGAACCCGACCACCACCACCTACGTGCCGCGCCCGGAGTGGTACTTCTTCTTCCTGTTCGAGCTGCTGCGCGTGATCAAGCCGCCCGCGCTCGTTGGGCTCGCGACGATCGGCATCCCGACGATCTGCATGATCCTGCTGTTCCTGCTGCCGTTCTACGACCGCGGGCCCGAGCGCCGGCCCGAGCGCCGGCCGGTCGCGACGATCACCGGGATCGCGGTGATCGGCGCGATGGCGTTCCTCACCTACCAGGGCGCCAACGCGGGCTCGCCGACGACGATCGAACTCAAGACCCCGCAGCGCATCGTCCAGGCCGGCGGAGCGACGCTGGCGGAATACGAAGCGGGGAAGCGCGGCGTCGCGCAATCGGGCTGCCTGGCGTGTCACAAGATCGGCGACAACGGGAACGCGGGACCGGGGCCGAACCTGACCAAGATCGCCGACCGCCTTCCGCGCCAGGCGATCGCGCGCACGCTCGTGAACCCGACCGCGCCGATGCCGTCGTTCAAGAACCTGCCGCCGGAAAAGTTCAAGAACATCGTCAGCTTCCTCTCGCAGCTCAAGTAGACGGCCCATGGCCACCCGTCAGGGAGCCCGCGCCGGGACCTTGGAGGCGGGACAGGTGCGCGCGATGTTCGACCGCATCGCGGGCGTGTACGACCTGATGAACTCGGCCATGACCGCCGGGCTGCACCACCGCTGGCGCGCCCGCGCGGCCGAGGAGGCGCGGGTCGGCCCAGGCGCCCGCGCGCTGGACGTCGCGTGCGGCACGGGGGACCTGGCGCTCGCGCTCGCGGAGCGCGTGATGCCCGGCGGCGAGGTGGTGGGATGCGACTTCTCGGATGGGATGCTCGACCGCGCGCGGTCCAAGGCGGCGTCGCGCGGCAGCTCTGCGGCGGTCCGCTTCGAGTGGGCCGACGCGATGGCGCTGCCCTACGACGACGACGCCTTCGACGCTGCGACGGTGGGGTTCGGAGCGCGCAACTTCGCACAGCTTCCCCGCGGCCTGTCGGAGATGGCCCGCGTCGTACGCCCGGGTGGAAGGGTGGTGGTGCTCGAGATCACGACCCCGACGCGCCCGCCGCTGGCGCAGTTCTACGGCCTGTGGTTCGATCGCCTCATACCCGCGCTCGGCGAGGGCGCGGGAGCTCTCGAGCGGCTCGTGGCAAGGGCGCGGGGAGCCGAGGCGGCGGACGGCATCGCCGACGCCTACACATACCTGCCGAGCTCGGTCAGGCGCTTCCCCGCTCCGCGCGAGCTCGCCGCAGCCCTCGCGGGCGCCGGGCTAGTCGAGATCTCCTACCTGCTCACCGCCGGGGGGATCGTCGCGATCCACGCGGGCACGGTCGCCGAGGACCTCGCGTGAGCGCGGTGGGGACGTCGGCGGCGGACGGGGCCGTGCAGGCCGGCGACGGCGTGCAGGCGATCATCGACCGCGGCGGCGAGCCGCTGCGCGAGCTGATGGCTCGCACCGAGCGCCATCTCGAGCGCGTCACCGCGGAAGCCGGCGCGCCCCTGGCGGCGCACGCCAACGCGACCGTAGCCGCGGGCGGCAAGCGGCTGCGCCCGTTGCTCGTCGTGCTGGCCGCGGAGTCGGCCGGGGGGCCGGCGGCGGCGCCGGACGGCGAGGAGCGCCTCGTGCGGGCGGCCGTGGCGGTCGAGCTCGTGCACTCGGCGACGCTCGTCCACGACGATGTGATCGACGGCGCGCGGCTGCGGCGCGGGCGGCCGACCGTGGCCGCGGCGGCGGGCCGGCGCGCGGCGGTCGCGACCGGCGACCTGCTGTTCTCGCGGGCATTCGCCGAGCTTGCGCGCAACGACGACGCGGAGCAGCTGCAGGCGCTCTCGCAGGCCAGCTCCGCGCTCGCCGAAGGCGAGCTGCTGCAGCGCGAGGACGCCTACGCCGCCGAGGTGTCCGTGGAGCGCTACCTGCGCCGCTGTGAGCTGAAGACGGCGGCGCTGTTCGAGGCTGCCTGCCGGCTGGGTGCGCTCACCGCCGCCCGCGGGTCGGCCTCGCTCGCGGACGCGCTGGGTGGCTTCGCTCGCCAGATCGGTCTTGCCTTCCAGCTGCTCGATGATGTGCTCGACGTCTCGGGGCCGGTCGAGCGCACGGGCAAGACGCGCGGCACCGACCTGCTCGATGGCACCGTCACGCTGCCGTTCATCCTCGCGCGGGAGCGCGACCCGGCGCTCGCGGACGTGCGTCTGGACAGGCTCGGCGGCGCGCGCGAGGCGGAGGAGCTGTGCGAACGGATCGCGGCGACCGGCGCACTGGAGCAGGCGCGCGAGCGGGCGCTGGCACTGGTGGCCAAGGCGAAGGCGGCGCTGCCGTCGATCCTGCCTCCAGGACGCTCTGAGCTTTTGGAGCTGGTCGCCGACGCCGTCGTCGAGCGTTATCGATGAGGCCTCGCCCGGCGAGCCGACCTCGGCTGCCCCGCCGGCCGGGCCTGGCTTCCTAGAAGTCGCTCGGCAGGATCAGATCGGCGTCGAGGGCCCTCGAGAAGAACTCGATTTCCTCCGACATGTTCGCGTGGGTCATCCTGCGCAGGTCCCCCAACAGGGCGCTCGAGCCGCGATCGAGCTCGTCGTCGAGCCGTTCCACGGCGGCCTGGTCGAACACGCCCTCGCGCCGGGACTCGCACTCGGGGCAGCGCAGCACGATCCGCCAGTGGCGCGGTCCTTCCTCGGACCAGTCGAGCGGATACACGAGCTCGCCGGCGCAGTGGAAGCAGATGTGCAGCTGTCCGGGCGCCGCGCCGGTCTGGGGAGCCTGTCCTTGCTCGCCCGGAACAAGCTCGACCTGTTCGCCGGCGGGAACCGCGGTGCGCTCTTGGATATCGGGTTCTTTCTCGGAGTCCATGCCGCTTCCCAGTCGTCATCGACTCCTTCGGCGGCGGCCTTTAGCCTGCGTTCGAGCTGCGGCGCGGTGGTAGGTTCACGGCTCCCATGAGAAGGTCGCTCCGCCCGATCGGCCACGAGGATCGGCTGAGCCTCGTGGATCACCTCGATGAGCTGCGCACGCGGCTGATCATCAGCGGCGTCGTGCTGGCCGTGGTGTTCGGATTCTGCTTCTGGCAGAACCACGAACTGCTGCGGATCATCAACAAACCGCTCATCACGCAGACCCGCAAACAGGTCGCCAAAGGCGAGGGCACCGTCGGGCAGGCGGCGCTCGCCCAGCAGGCGGTGAAGGCCGTCGCGCGGGACACGAGCCGCGCGCTGGAAGTGCTGGGCGCGCCGGCGAGCGGACTGCCGGCGCCGACGCGCGCGCAGCTGCGCCCGCTGAGCGAACAGCTCCGGCGCGACATCGCGCGGCTGCCGGCGAAAGCCGAAGGCGACAAGCCGGTCACGCTCTCGGTGGGAGAACCATTCACGACGACGCTGACCGTGGCGTTCTACTTCGCGCTCGTGATCTCGCTCCCAGTGATCCTCTACGAGGTGTTCGGGTTCGTGCTCCCGGCGCTGAAGCCGACCGAGCGGCGCGCCGTGACGCCGCTGCTGCTGTCGGTGCCGCTGCTGTTCGCGGCGGGGGTGGTGTTCGGCTATTTCATCGTGCTGCCCGCGGCCGTGCGGTTCTTCGTCAACTTCAACGCCGAACAGTTCAACAACCTCGTGCAGGCGAACCAGTTCTACAAATTCGCGGCCACGATCCTGCTCGCGATGGGCGTCGTCTTCCAGACGCCGGTGCTGATCATCGGCGCGACGAGAACGGGAATCGTCACCGTGGCGCAGCTGCGCCACAGCCGCCGCTACGCGATCGTCGCGTGCGCGGCGATCGCTGCGTTCCTGCCCGGCGACTTCATCACGCTGCTGCTCGAGACGCTACCGCTGTATCTGCTGTTCGAGGTCAGTATCCTGCTGGCTGCGGCACTCGACAGAACCAGGATCCGTCGGGAGCGCGCAGCCGGCTACGGGGACGAGACAGCTTCCGCGGGCGAACCCGCGCCCGCGCCGGAGGACCCGGGGGAGCCGACCGTGCAGCAGATCATCGACCACACCGACGACAACCTGACCTGATGCTGTTCGACCTGCGAGGGCGCGGGCGCCGGAACACGGTGCGCGTGATCTACATCGGCCTCGCCGTCCTGATCGGCGTGGGCCTGATCGGCTTCGGCGTCGGCGGCGGGTTCGGCGGCGGCGGCATCCTGAGCAACGCCGGCAACAGCGAAGGCTCAGGCGGCGCGAGCTTCTCGGCCCAGATCAAGAAGTACGAAAAGCTCACCAAACAGCAGCCGAACAACGCTGCGGCGTGGGAAAGCCTCGCCAAGAACCTGCTGCACGAAGCCGGCAACGAAGGCAACGTGACGAGCACGGGCACGGTCACCTCGAAGGGCAAGGAACTGTACCGGCGGGCCTCGCAGGCCTGGCTCAGCTATCTGGCGCTCAACCCCAGCCCGCCGAACGCCGAACTCGCGCAGCTCGTCTACCGGATCTACGGCGAAGAAGGGCTGAACGAACCCGCGAAGGCCGTGCAGGCGCTGAACATCGTCGTCGCAAAGCGCGAAAGCGCCTCCTACTACGCGCAGCTCGCGGAGTTCGCCTACAAAGCCAAGAACACGGGACTCGGCGACCTCGCCGCGGAAAAGGCGGTCAAGCTCTCGCCGGCAGCCGAGCGCACCCGCGTCAAGAAGGAACTTGCGGAACTCAGGAAGTTCCCGAGCGGCGGTCAGATCTACACCACCACGACGAACGGCAAGGTCTACAAGTTCAAGAAAGGGCCCAACGGCTCTTACACCTCGGTCGCTGCCCCCACGCCGGCACCCTCCTCGACCGGCACGACGACGAAATAGGGAGCGGGCGGCTGCGGCCCACGTGCGGCTAGACTCCCACTCCTGGCCGGCTTCGCCCGCGCGAACGGCCGCCCCTTTCGCGGGCCGTTAGCTCAATTGGCAGAGCAGGGGCCTCTTAAGCCCAAGGTTGCTGGTTCGATTCCAGCACGGCCCATACCGTCCAGGCGAGCCCGCCGCCCCCCTTTCTGCGGGCAGCAGCGGCTCGAGATCGAGATCCAGCGACAGCACCCCGGCGGCTAGGCTGGGATCGTGTCCGCCGCGCAGCCCAAGCCACCCGATGCGCTCGTCCTGGGCGGAGGCGGCGTGCTCGGCGAGGCCTGGATGACGGCCCTGCTCGCCGGCGTCGCAGAGGGCGGTGGCTTCGACGCGCGCGAGGCGTCGTGCTTCCTCGGCACCTCAGCCGGATCGATCGTCGCGGCCTCGCTCGCAGGCGGGATCGCCCCGGGCGACCGGCTCGAGCGCGAGGGGACGCCCGCGGCTCCGGCGGCAGGCGAGGAGTGGCCGGCCGCGGCCGAAGCCGAGCGCGCGTCGCTCCCCGGAGCGCTCGCCGCGGCGATCCAGATGGGCGGCTCCGCCGCCGCGCCGCTGGCTTCGTTCGCGCTCAGCTCGACGGCCCCCGGCGGGGCGGTGGTGAGGCGCGCGATGCTGCGCAGGGTGCCCGAGGGCACCCGTTCGCTCGCCGCGCTCGGCCAGGTCGTCGCGATGGCGACCGCGGGCTTCGACGGGCGCCTGCTGGTCTCGGCGGTCGAGCTCGACAGCGGCCGGCGCGTGATCTTCGGCGCAGAGGGTGCGCCGCCTGCGACCGTGCCGCAGGCTGTGATGGCCTCCTGCGCGATCCCTGGCTTCTTCGCGCCGATCGAGATCGGGGGGCGGCGGTACGTGGACGGCGGCGCCTGGAGCCCGACGAACATGGACGCCCTGCCGGTGCAGAGCGGCGAGCGCGTGCTGTGCCTGAACCCGACGGGCTCGCTGCGCCCGAGCACGCGCGCGCTCGCGGGCGCCTTCGGCCCGGTCTCCCGGACGGTGAGCGGCTCGGAGGCGCTCGCGCTCCGCCACCGCGGCGCGAGCGTGCAGACCGTCAACCCGGACGAGGCGAGCACGGCGGCGATGGGGACGAACCTGATGAGCCGCCGGCGCCGGGCCGAGGTGATCGATGCCGGCCGCGCGCAGGGCGTGCGCCTCGCGCTCAGCGACGCGCGGGCGGCATAGCGGCCTGCGCTCATGACGGCCGACGACGGATTGCCGATCCTGTCCTTCGCCTCCGAGGCGGAGTGGCGGGCATGGTTGGGCGAGAACCACGCGAGCGCGGCCGGGCTCTGGATCTCGATCGCCAAGAAGGGCAGCGGCATCGGCAGCGTGCGCTACCCCGAGGTCCTGGAGCACGCGATCTGCTTCGGCTGGATCGACGGGCGCCGGGAAAGGCTCGACGACGAGCGCTTCCTGCAGCGTTTCACTCCGCGCCGCGCCCGCAGCCCCTGGTCGAAGATCAACCGCGAGAAGGCCGAGCGGCTCGCGCAGGACGGGCTGATGGAGCCCGCGGGGCTCGAGGAGGTGCGACGCGCGAAGGACGACGGCCGCTGGGAGCGCGCGTACGCCTCGCAGCGGACGGCGGCGGTGCCCGAGGATCTCCAGCGCGCGCTCGACGCGCGCCCCGTGGCCGCGGCCGCCTTCTCAGGGCTGAGCTCGCAGAACCGCTACGCGATCCTCTACCGGCTCGATCAGGCGCGCAGGCCGGAGACACGCGCGCGCCGCCTCGCGGAGTACGTGCGCATGCTCGAGGCGGGCGAGACGCTCCACCCGCAGTAGCGGCTCAGGCGGCGAGCGCCTGCTCGGGCCGCTCTGCGGCCGCTCGCGGCGTGCGAGAGAACCGCACCCCTGCGTCCTCGAGGGGGCCGTGGCGCAGCAGCCGCACGTCGCGCGGGTAGTTCTGGTTCAGCCGCCAGGGCGTGACGGCGCCCTGGCGGGGGAAGCTGTCCGTCGAGCGCTGCACGTAGCCGGAGTTCAGGTCGAGGAACGGCCGCGTCGGCTGCGAGGGATCCGGGGCGACGGGGGTCACGGCGTCGTATCCACGGGCGCGCATGTGGCCGAGCAGGCGGCACACGTATTCGCTCACGAGGTCGGCCTTCAGCGTCCAGGACGCGTTCGTGTAGCCGACCGCGAACGCGAAGTTGGGCACGCCGCTGAGCATCATGCCCTTGTAGCCCACGGTGCCGGCCAGCTGCACGGCGCGGCCGTCCACCTCGAGCTCGATGCCGCCGAGCGCCAGCAGGTTCAGCCCGGTGGCGGTGATGACGATGTCGGCGTCCAGGCGCCGCCCGTCGGTGAGCAGCAACCCGTCCTCGGTGAAGGTGTCGATCGCACCCGTCGCGACCGATGCCGCGCCCGATGAGATCGCGGCGAACAGATCGCCGTCGGGGACCAGGCACATGCGCTGGTCCCAGGGGTTGTAGGTGGGGTTGAAATGGGTGTCGACGTCGTAGCCGGCGGGCAGCCGGCGCTGCGTGGCGCGGCGCAGCATCCGCCGCATCAGCCCGGGGCGCCTGCGGCTGAGCGTGAACAGCCCGAGCGCCATCAGCGCGTTCTTCCAGCGCACGAGCGAGTACGCGGCGCGCGGCGGCAGCCAGCGCCGCGCGAGCTCCGCGAGGGGGTCGCTCCCGGGCAGGGACAGCACGTAGCTGGGCGAGCGCTGGAGCATCGTCACGTGAGCGGCCGCCGGCGCCATCGCCGGGACGAGCGTGACCGCGGTCGCGCCGCTGCCGATCACGACCACGCGCTTGCCGTCGTAGTCGAGGTCCTCGGGCCAGTGCTGCGGGTGCACGACGGTGCCGCCGAAGCGCTCGACGCCCTCGAAGCGGGGCGTGTAGGGCTCGTCGTAGCGGTAGTAGCCGGTGCAGCCGAAAAGGAACGAGCAGGTGACGATGCTGCGGGCGCCGCCCGGGCCCTCGAGCTCGACGGTCCACTCGGCGCGCTCGGAGGACCATTGCGCCCGCACCGCGCGTGTGCGCAGGCGGATGCGGTCGTGCAGACCGTTCTCGCCGGCGGCCTCGGAGATGTAGCCGCGGATCGAGGGCCCGTCGGCGATCGCCTTCGGGTGTTCCCACGGCTTGAACGAGTAGCCGAGCGTGTACATGTCGGAGTCCGAGCGGATCCCCGGGTAGCGGAACAGGTCCCACGTCCCACCGATCGCCTCGCGCGCCTCGACGATCAGGAAGCTGCGCCCGGGCGCCTTGCGCTGCAGGTGGCAGGCCGCGCCGATCCCCGACAGGCCGCCGCCGACGATCAGGACGTCGACGTGCTCCTCGGCGGGGCGCAGTTGCCTGTCGGCCTCGGTGCTCGCCACGCCCGGCAGGTTATCAACACACTGTCGAAAGTGTCAACACATAGTTGATCGGCGCGGCGGACGGAGCTATAGTCGCGCTGTCGATGGCCGCGCAACCGTCATCCCCCGCTGCTCCGGGCCGCGGCCGCAGGGCGTCTCGCGTGAGCGCCCAGGAACGCGAGGCGGCGATCCTCGAGACCGCGGAGCGGCTGCTCGATGAGCGCTCGGTGCAGGAGATCTCCGTGGACGACCTCGCGCGGGGGGCCGGCATCTCGCGCCCGAGCTTCTACTTCTACTTCCCCTCCAAGGAGGCCGTGTTCCTGACGCTGATCGATCGCCTGGTCGAGCAGGCCGAGGGCGGCCGCGAGGTGATCGACCGTATCGCCGAGGATCCAGCGACCCGCTGGCGCGAAGGGCTGCAGGTCTTCTTCGAGATCTTCGGTGCGCACCGCGCCGTCGTGCGCGCGGGCGCGGAGCTGCGCGCGGTCAACGCCGAGGCCCGCGAGCTGTGGTCGGGCGTGATGGAGAAATGGGTCGGCTACGCCGCGGGCGCGATCGAAGCCGAGCGCGAGCGAGGGGCCGCGCCCGCCGGCGTCGACGCCCGCCGCCTCGCGATCGCGCTCGTGTCGATGAACGAAAGGGTCCAGTACGCGACCTTCGCCGGAGAACCGCCCTCGCTGCCGGACGACGCCGTGATCGACGTGCTGCTCGAGGTGTGGCTCAGATCGGTGTACGGCGAGGCCGTCCTCTGACAGGCGGCGACGCCCGCGGGGGTGCGAGCGCCGCCGCGGCGAAGACGCCGGTGGCCTGCCCCGCGACTGTTGTCGTCGACGAGGGCGCCGCACGCCTTCACGCAGCGAGCAGCTCGACGCGCGCAGGCCGGCGTTCGCTGAGAACCGCCTGAGGGATCAGGCGGAGACGGAGGGGGCGGCGACGCCGCCGATCAGCGTCTGCTGCCCGGCCTCGGTCCAGATCACCTGCTCGCGCCCCGGCCCGACGCCGATCAGCGCCACGGGCGCGCCGATCTGCTCGGCGACGAAGTCGAGGTAGTCGCGGGCCGCCTGGGGCAGGTCCGAGACCGAGCGGCATTCGCCGAGGTCCTCCTTCCAGCCGGCCAGCTCCGTCAGCTCGGCCGTCGTGTGGTGCAGCACCGTCTGGTGATAGGGGAAGTCCTCGAACTCGGCGCCGTCGGAGCCGCGGTAGCCGGTGCACACCTTCACCCGGTCGAGGCCCGAGAGCACGTCGAGCTTGGTGATCACGAGCGCGTCCATCGTGTTCAGTCGCACCGCGTAGCGGAGCGCGACGAGATCGAGCCAGCCGGTGCGGCGCGGCCGTCCGGTGGTCGTGCCGAACTCGCCGCCGCGGGCGCGGATCGCCTCGCCCATCTCGTTGTGCAGCTCGCTCGGGAACGGGCCGGCGCCCACGCGGGTCGTGTAGGCCTTCGAGATCCCCCACACCTCGTCGATCGCTTTCGGCCCGATCCCGGTGCCGACGGCCGCCGCGCCCGCGAGCGGGTTCGAGGAGGTGACGAACGGATAGGTGCCGTGATCGATGTCGAGCATCGCGCCCTGGGCGCCCTCGAGGATCACGGTCTGGCCTTCGTCGAGCATCTCCCACATCAGCTTCGAGGTGTCCGCGATGTGCTGCTCGAGGCGGTGGCCGTAGACGAGATAGTCCTCGGTCATCTGGCGCAGGTCGAGCGCCGGGTCCTTCTCGAACGGCCGAAGCGACAGCCGCTTCGGCTCCATCGCGGCGACGATCTTCTTCTTGAGGATCTTCTCGTCGAGCAGGTCCTGCACGCGGATCCCGAGGCGCGCCGCCTTGTCGGCGTAGCAGGGCCCGATGCCCCGGCGGGTGGTGCCGATCTGAAGGCTGCCGAGCTTGGCCTCGCCGGCCGAGTCCAGCAGCAGGTGGTAGGGCATGATCAGGTGCGCGTTGGCCGAGATGCGCAGGCCGCTGACATCGACCCGCTTCGCTCGCAGGCCGTCGAGCTCCTCGATCAGCACGCGTGGGTCGATCACCACGCCGTTGCCGATCACGCAGCGCTTGCCGGGATAGAGGATCCCCGAGGGGATCAGGTGAAGCTTCCACTCCTGCTCACCGCGCACGATCGTATGGCCGGCGTTGTTGCCGCCCTGGAAGCGCACGACAGCGTCGCCGTGCTCCGCGAGCAGGTCGGTGATCTTGCCCTTGCCCTCATCGCCCCATTGGGCGCCGACTATGACTATGCCCGGCATAGGCAGTGGAGTTTAGGGCGGGCGAGCGCGCCCTCCCGGCCCGCCCCTGCGCGCCTAGCCGAGCAGCCCCCGGGTGAGGCCGGGGTCCTCCTCGGCCTGCTCCGTCGGTCGGGCGGAGCCTTCATAGCGGACCCGGCGCCGGTCCTCGCCGAACAGCGGGATCGGCTCCCCGCAGATCTCTTCGAGGCGCGAGACGGTGCGAGCGCCAAGCCGCTCGCTGAGCTCTTCGGGCATCAGGTTGCTCGTCGTCACGATCGCGCGCTCGGACTCGTAGCGTGCGTTGACGATCGAGTAGAGCTGCTCGAGCACCCAGTCGGTCTGGTTCTCCGCGCCGAGGTCGTCGACGTGCAGCAGGTCGACGGCCGCGAGGCGGTCGAGCAGGTCGATCAGGCCGCCGGGCGACTCCAGCGACTCCCGCAGCAGGTTCAGCAGGCGCGGCAGCGAGTAGATCGCGACCGAACGCCCGGCGTCGAGCGCGCATTTCGAGACCAGCATCGCCAGCGAGGTCTTGCCCGTGCCGACGTCGCCGACGATCCAGAGGCCCCTGCCTGCGTCGAGCTCCTCCTCGACCGAGCGGGCGTAGCGCCGCACCTTCTGGAGCTGCTCAGGGGCGACCCGGCCCAGGTCGCTGATCGGCGGGCGCTCGAACGAGACGCCCCGGTAGCGCCGCGGGATCCGTCCCTCGAGGCTGCGGGTGCGCGCGGCGGCGATGCGCCCCGCGCGGCACTCGCAGTCGCTCGCGGTGTTCGTCTGCTCGTCGATCAAGAAGCCGCTGCCGTCGCAGACGCCGAGCGGGCAGCGCGGCTCGCCGCGCCCCGTCGCGCGCGGCCGCTGCGGCAGGCGGAGATCGTGAACGGCCGGCGTCTGCACGGGGAAGTGCTCGAGGGGCTCGCCGCTCACTGCGCGTAGCGCTCGCCGGCGTAGTTCATGAACTTCGGGTACTCCTTCTGGAAGGTCAGCGTGACCTTCCCGACGGCGCCGTTGCGATGCTTGGCGATGATCAGGTCGGCCTCGCCGGGGCGCTCGGAGTCCTCGTCGTAGTACTCGTCGCGGTAGATGAACATCACGAGGTCGGAGTCCTGCTCGAGGTTCCCCGACTCGCGCAGGTCCGAGAGCTGCGGCACCTTCGGCGAGCGTGTCTCGACGGCGCGGCTGAGCTGCGAGAGCGCGATCACCGGCACGCCGAGCTCGCGGGCGAGGATCTTCAGGCCGCGGCTCAGCTCGCCGACGGCGGTCACGCGGCTGTCGTAGCGGCTGTCGGTCCGCATCAGCTGCAGGTAGTCGACGATGATCAGGCCGAGCCCGTTCTCGCACTGGCTGTGCAGGCGCCGCGCCTTGGCGCGGATCTCCAGCAGCCCGACGTCGGAGGAGTCGTCGACCCACAGCGGCGCCGAGGCCAGGCGCTGTGAGGCGCTCAGGATCTTCGGCCAGCGCTGCTCGGCGACGCGGCCCTTGCGCAGCTCCTCACCCTTGATCCGCGCCTGCGAGGCGACGAAGCGCTGCGCGAGCTCGGCCTCGGCCATCTCGAGCGAGAACAGCGCGACGGGGCGGTTGTGCTCGACGGCGGCGTTCTCGGCGATGTTGCAGACCAGCGCGCTCTTGCCCATCGCCGGCCGCGCCGCGATGATGATCAGGTTGCCGGGCTGGAAGCCGCCCGTGATCTCGTCGAGGTCCTTGAACCCGGACGGCGTGCCGGTCAGCGAGGTTCCCTCGAGCGAGAGGCGGTGCAGCTTGTCGAGCTCCTCGTGGAGCACCTCCTCGATCGCCCTGAAGTCCTGCTGGCGATCGTCGCGCGCCACCTCGAGCATCGCCTTCTCGGCCTGCTCGACGAGCTCGCGCGGCGCCGCCTCGTGGCCGAGCACGCTCTCCTGGATCAGGTAGGTGCTGCGCAGCAGGCGGCGCAGCAGCGCCTGCTCGCGCACGATCTGGGCGTAGCGGCGCGCATGGCCGGCCGCCGGCACGACGCCGCTCAGTTCGTCGACCGACGCCTGGCCGCCGATCTCCTCGAGCTTGCCCATCTGGCGCAGGCGGTCGGTCACCGTCAGCACGTCGACCGGCTCGCTCTCGTTGTAGAGCGCCAGCATCGCGTCGTAGATGGCCGCGTGGCGCTCGCGGTAGAAGTCCTCGGCCCGCAGCCCCTCCTCGATCACGAGCGCGTACAGCGAGCGGTCGGAAAGCAGGATCGCGCCGAGCACGGACTGCTCGGCTTCGAGGTTGTGGGGTGGGGTGATCACCCCCGCGGGAGCCTTCGCCGTGCCGTTCGCTGTCGATACGCCGCTCATCCGTCGGGCGAGTTTAGGGTCGGCACTCCGACGGCCCCGGGGGCGTTTCCGCAAATCGCGGGAGGAAATGCTCGCGTGCCGCTCACGAACACATGTTCGCGCCGGCACAAGACGGAAGCGCGGCGCGGGCGGGGCGCGGCGGCGGTCTGCGCCGGCGTCGCGCCGTTCTGAGCCCCGGCGTCAGCGCCGCGTGGCGCCGAGCGTCATTTCTTCGCGACGACCATCGTCTTGACGGTCGCCTGCACGCCGTCGACGACGTCCACGACGACCATGTAGGTGCCGACGTTCTTGATCGGCTCCTCGAGATGCACGCCGCGTTTGTCGATCCGCAGGCCGCGCGCTTCGCGGATCGCGGTGGCGATGTCCTGTGCGGTCACCGATCCGAACAGGCGGCCGTCGGCGCCTGCCTGCTGGGGGATCGTCAGCACCGTGCGGTTCAGCAGGTTGACGTTCTCCTGGGCTTTCTCGACGGCCTCGCGGGCGGCGCGCTCTTCGGCCGCCTGGCGCTGGCGGACGGTTTCGATCGCGCCTTTGGTGGCCGGCTGGGCGAGCTTGCGCGGGATCAGGTAGTTGCGCAGGTAGCCCTTGGAGACGTCGATCACCGCACCGCGCTCGCCGAGCTCCTCGACGTCTTTGAGCAGGATCGCTTCGGGCATCGCTCGGCCTCGTCCCAGGCGCCGGCTAGTCGCGGTCGCGGTCGCGTCCGCGACCGCGCGGCCCGTCGTCGCGGCCGCCCTCGTTGACGTAGGGCAGCAGCGCGAGCTCCCGCGCGCGCTTGACCGCGCGCGCGATCTGCACCTGATGGCGGCGGCAGGAGCCGGTGATCCGCCGCGAGCGGATCTTGCCCTTCTCGGAGATGAACTTGCGCAGCGACGCGACGTCCTTGTAGTCGACCTGATCGACCTTGTCGCGGCAGTGCTGGCAGGGCTTGCGGCGCCCGCTCCCGGGGCCGCCCCGCTTGTCTCGCCTGCGCACCGGCTTGCCCCGGCCGCGAGCCTTAGCCATCGAACTGCTCCGTGAAGTCAGACAAAAGGTGTTCCTCGCTGCTTAGAAGGGAATGTCCTCGTCGGAGGCTGGGCCTCCGGCCGGCGCGGTCTGGAAATCCCCTTCGTCGACGGGGATGTCGCTGCCCCTGGAGCCCCCGTTGCCCGTGAATCCGCCTCCGCCGGAGGCCTCATCGCGCGAGCCCAGGAACTGCACCGAGTCGGCAATGATATCGATCGTCTGCCGTTTGGCGCCGTCCTGCGTCTCCCACTCGCGCCAGTCCAGGCGGCCGTCGATCGCGACGGGCCGGCCCTTGGAGAGGTAGCGGGCGGCGTTCTCGCCCTGCGCGCCCCAGACCTTGACGTTGAAGTAGTTCGGCTTGTCGACCCACTCGCCGGTGCTCTGGTCCTTGCGGCGCGAGTTGACGGCGACGCGGAGCTCGCAGACGGAGGTGCCGCTCGGCAGGGAGCGCAGTTCGGGGTCAGTTGTCAGGTTGCCGGTGAGGATCACCCGGTTGATGTTGGTGCCGGCCACGGCTCACTTCCTTTCATTGTCTCTCGGCTCCAGGCGAGTCTAGAGGTGCGCGCGGGCGCGGCCGTTCAGCCGCTCCCGCTTCCCGTCGCGAGTTCCCGCTTATTGCGAGGAACGGCGGCCGCGCGTAGAGGTGCGAAAGACCTCGTCCCAGTAGGGCGCGCTGATCCCGAAGCCCTTGGTGTCGTCCTGGAAGTGGTGGCGCATGTGGCGCTCGCGCAGCATCCGCCCGAGCCGGCCGTGCGGCCTGAAGTGATGCAGGTAGTAATGCATCATGTCGTAGACCAGATAGCCGGCGAAGAAGCCCGCGCTCAGCCCGGGCGCGTAGTCGTGGCCCGCGATCAGGTAGAGCAGGCCGAAGACCGCGGCTCCGAGCGGCACGCTGACGGCCGGTGGCATCACGAGCCGCATCGGGTCGTTCGGGTGGTCGTGGTGCACGCCGTGGATGATCCAGTGCAAGCGCGCGCCGATCCCGTCCTCGGGCTCGAAGTGGAACACCAGGCGATGCAGCCAGTACTCGAACAGGGTCCACAGCGCGTACCCCGCGGCGAACAGCCCGATCGCGAGCGGCACGCTCGTCAGCGACAGGCCCCAGGCGAACAGCAGCACGATCGCCGGGAGGAAGATCAGGATCGGCACGGCCGGGTGCACGCGGGAGAGCGCGTCCAGGACCTTCGACTCGAACATCGGCGGGGACGCTCGCAGCACGTCGGTGCGGCTCACGGTCCCGTCGGTCATGTCCTCGCGCCAGTCCATCCCGAGCCGCAGATGTTATTACGCCTTGGGCCACGGCCACAGGCCGTGGGTGCCCGCATCGACGCGGCGCCGCGCCTCGAGCTACTCGCTCGGGGAGGGCGCCGGAGCAGCCTCGGGCTCGGCGGCCGGAGCCTCGGCTGCGGGCGCCTCGGCTGCGGGCGCCTCGGCTGCGGGCGCCGGCTCGGCGCGAGGGGAGTCGCCCTCGGCAGGCTCGGGGCGACGCTGTGCGCCGCCGGCCTCGGGCGGGTTCGGCGTGCCGGGCCTGAGCTTGATGATGCGGTGGCGCACCACGCCGTCGGTGATCCGCAGCGTGCGGTCGAGGCCCTCGAGCAGCGCGCTCTGGCCGGCGTGGAACTGCAGCAGGTAGTAGTTGGCGCTGGTCTTACGGTCGATCGGGTAGGCGAGCGGGCGCTCGCCCCAGTCGTCCTGGCGCACGAGCTCGCCCTGCGCGTTGATCGCGCTGACCGCGTCCGCGACGATCTTCGCGCGCGCGGATTCCTCCGCCTGCGGGTCGAGCAGCAGCATCAGGTCGTATGTGGGCGCGGGCAGCGTCATGCGCAGCGGACAAGAGTAGCGGGTTACGGCCGCCCGCCGATCCGGCGCCCGGCCCGCCCCGGCGGCCGTCAGGCCGAGGCGCGCGTGCGCCCCTTGGCGCGGATGTCGGCGAGCTGCTCGTCGATCCAGTCGCCGGGGTCGCGGGAGGTGACGATCTCCTCCAGGCCGGTGCGCCGGCGCCGGCGCTCGCCGATGCTCATCGTCAAAGCCGCATGGATCGAGTCGGCGAGCTCCTGGATGTCGAACGGGTTGACCGACAGCGAGTACTCCCCGAGCTCCTCGTGGGCGCCGGTGTTCTCGGAGAGGATCGAGACCCCCTCGCGCTCGTTCACGAGCGGGCCCTCCTTCGCGACCAGGTTCATGCCATCGAACATCGCGTTGACGAGCAGCACGTCGTAGTGCTTGTAGGCGGCCATCGCCTCGTCCAGGTCGTCGCGCAGCTTCAGCTGGATCGGCATCCAGTCCGGGGTGCCGTGGCGGTGGTTGACGACCGCCACGAGCGCCTCGATCCGCTCGAGGTACTCGGCGTACTGCGGCACGTCGGTCCGGGACGGCATCAGCTGGGCGATGAACGTCACGCGCTCGGTGAACTCCGGGTGCTGCTCGAGGAACAGGTCGAACGCCGAGAAGCCGCGCAGGACGTTCTTCGAGAGGTCGGCACGGTCCACGCGCAGGATCAGGAAGTCCCGGCGCCGCTGCAGCAGCTGGCGCTCGAACTCGGCGACGCGCTCGCGCGAGGCGATCTGGCGCGTCGCCTCGTGGTCGATCGGCAGCGGGTAGGCGCGCACCCAGACCTCGCGCGTGCCGAAGTGCACGACGCCGTCCTCGAAGTCGACGTCGAGGTCCATCAGGTCGCGGCAGCACTGCAGGAAGTTGTGGCGGTAGGAGCGCGTGTGGAAGCCGATGATGTCGTTCGCGAGCAGGCCCGTGAAGATGTCCTCGCGGATCCGCGTCGGCAGCACGCGCCACGCGTCCGGCTGCGTCCACGGGATGTGGATGAAGTGGTGCAGGAACGCGTCGGGGCGCGCGCGACGGACGAGGTCCGGGAGCGTGTAGAGGTGGTAGTCGTGGACCATCACGACCGGCTCCTCGTCGCCCTCGATCTCTTCGACCACCGCCCGCGCGAGGTCCTCGTTGACGGCGTTGTAGCCGAACTCGAACGCCTCGATCTCCTCGCGGCGGATGTCAGGCGCGTTCGAGAGGTCCCACAGGTAGTGCTGGATGAACCACAGCATCGGGTTCGCGAACACGTTGTAGAAGCGGTCGTACGCGTCGGGGTCGCTGACCACGAGACGCACCTGGTATTCGCCTCCGGCCGGTGAGCGCACCGGGAACGCCCGGCCTTCGTGTTCGCGGGAGACCTCGGCGTCGTACTCGTTCATCGCCGAGGCGATCCAGATCACCTCGCGGTGCGAGGCGAGCCCCGTCAGCGCCGTCACGAGCCCGCCGGAGCCCCGCTGAACCTCACCGCCCGCGTGGAAGGTCACGGGCCCGCGGTTGCTGACCAGCACGAGCGGAGTCCGCTGTGCCGGCATCGCTGTCAGGACTCCTTGAGGCTGTTGAAGATGCGCAGGTAGTCGCGCAGGTAGCGCGGGGTGAGGAAGTGCTTGCGCACGTACTCCTTGCCCGTGCGGCCCAGCGAGCGGCCGAGCTGGGGGTCGCGCAGGATCTCGAGCGTGCGCTGTGCGCACTCCTCGACGCTCGAGACCAGGAAGCCCGAAACGCCGTCCTCGATCTGCAGCGGGATGCCGCCGACGTCGCCGCCGATGAAGGGCCGCCCCTTCCAGATCGCCTCCGAGACCGTCAGGCCGAAGCCCTCGCGGGTGGACTTCTGGATCACGACGTCGGAATGCGACTGGAAGGCGTTGACCTCGATCGCGCCGACGTTGTTGAAGTTGTTGAGGATGTGCACGTCCGGGTCGCCGTCCGCGTGCGCGATCGTCGCGTTGAAGAAGTCCCACCCCTCCGGGTCGTCGCTCGCCATCGAGCCGACGAGCGCGAGCTGCACCTGGGGCAGCTCCTCCTTGAGCAGGCGGTACGCGTCGATCACCCCGAGCGGGTCCTTCCACGGATCGAATCGCGAGACCTGGCAGATCAGCGGCCGGTCCACGTCGATCCCGAACTGCCCGCAGACGAACGAGGCGTCCTCCGGCGAGAGCGCCATGTTCTTGGGCGTCAGCGGGTCGATCGCGGGGGGCACGACGTTGACGTGGCCTTTCATGCCCGCGGGGACGTACTGCTCGGTGTGGAACAGCGACTCCGGGTAGTCCTCGATGTAGGGCAGCAGCTGCGCGATCGTGTCCGGGTTCGGCGTCGAGAGGTCGATGTGGCAGCGCCAGACCCAGCCCTTGGCCTTCTCGGGCACCAGCTTGTAGAGGCCCGCGGGCTGGGGGTCGTGCACGAGGCAGATGTCCCAGCCGTCACTCAACTCGCGGGCGTTCATCTCGTTGAAGCGCCGCCAGGTCGCCCACTGCTCGGAGTCGAGATCCTGGGGCGCCCCCTGAAGGGCGTTGTGCATCAGCTTTGTCGCGTTGAAGAACTCTTCGCGACCGTAGATCACATGCCACTCGCAGTCCAGCCCCACGTCGCGCATCAGCGGGACGAGCGTGTAGAGGATCTCCGAGACGCCGCCGCCGAAGGCGGTCGCCGAAACGTGAACCACGCGCTGGCCCTGCAGCGGCTCCGCCAGCTCGCGGATTTCCGCGGTCAGCTCCCGCCCGACGATGTGCGTGTAGTCCGCGAGCGTCTTGTTGGCTACGGCGACGGGCTGGAGCACGCGGCGGGACGATATCTCACCGCGTAGCGGCAGAGGCGGAGCGAACGGTCGCAAGTTGGGCCTTGCCCCGGCAACGGGAAGCCGAGCGCCGCTCTATGGTTGGGACGCATGCTGAACGGTCGCCTGTACCGGGCCGCCTTCCTGCCCTTCGTGCTCGCCGTCGCCGTCGCCGCGTTCGCGCTCGGCAGCCAGCCGGCGCCGCGCACCACGACGCTCGCGCCCGACGCGTTCGAAGGCCAGCGGGCGTTCGCCGAAACGCAGAGCCTGGCCGCCCGCTTCCCCGACCGCCGGCCGGGCAGCCCGGGCGACAACCACCTCGCCTCCTACGTCGCGGGCACGCTCCAGGCGCTCGGCGGGACGGCGGGCGGCGGCTTCACGGTGCACGTGCTGCACACCTCGGGCCAGACGATCGACGGCGAACGCAGCCTCGAGACGGTCGTCGCGGAGCGGCCGGGGTCGACGCCCGCCGCGCCGATCCTGATCGTCGCGCACCGCGACGCCGCCGGCTCGCCCGCCGCCGCGGAGCTCTCGGCGACGACCGGCCTGCTCGAGCTCGCGCGTGTGTTCGCCTCGCGCGAGACCAAGCGCACGATCGTGCTCGCTTCGACCAGCGGGGGCAGCGGCGGCGCCGCCGGAGCGCAGAGCCTCCTCGCGAGCCTCGCCGCGGCGGGCGTCCACAGCCCGTTCGACGGAGCGATCGTGCTCGGCGACGTGGCGGGCGCCACGCTGCGCAAGCCCGTCGTCGTGCCCTACTCCGACGGGCTCGGCTCGGCGCCGCTGGCGCTCTCGCGCACGGTCTCCGACGCGATCAAGCGTGAAGCGGGCTGGGAACCCGGGGCGCCGAGCATGCTCGGGCAGCTCGCGCACCTCGCCTTCCCGCTCGCGGCGGGCGAGCAGGGCGTGCTGAACGATCAGGGGCTGCCCGCCGTGCTCGTGCAGGCGACCGGCGAACGCGGGCCGGCAGCCGGCGAGCGCATCGCGCTCGCGAACATGGAAGGGCTGGGGCGCGGGGTCCTGACCGCCGTCGACGCGCTCGACGGCGCCGCCGATCTGCCGACCGGGCTGCAGACCGGCCTGGTCCTGCAGCACAAGACGATGCCGGCATGGGCACTGCGGCTGCTGCTCGGCGCGCTGCTGCTGCCGCCGCTGGTCGCGTGCGCGGACGGGCTCGCCCGTGTGCGCCGCCGCCGCCGGCCGGCCGGCCGCTGGACGCTGTGGACCCTCGGCTGCGCGCTCCCCTTCCTGTGCTGCGCGGTCTTCTGCTGGATCCTCGGGCGGCTCGGCATCATCGCGGCGGTCCCCTCGATCCCCGCGCCCGACGGGGCGGTGCCACTCGACGGTGGGGCCCTGGCGGCGCTTCTCGCCGTCTCCTTGACGTTCGTGCTCTCCTGGCTGCTGCTCGGGGCGCTGCTTGGCCGGCTGGGAATCTCCAAGCCGCTACACCGGCCCGACGGCGAGGTCGCGGGCCTGCCGCCGGTGCTGGTGCTCACCGCGCTGGCTTCGCTGGTGTGGATCGGCAATCCGTACACCGCGCTTCTGGCGATCCTGGCCGTCCACCTGTGGCTGCTGATCGCGGCGCCGGAGCTGCGTCCCCGCCGGAGCATCGCGCTGGCGCTCGTCGCTGCCGGGCTCGCGCCGCTCGGGCTGCTGATCGCCTTCTACGCGCACCAGCTCGGCTACGGTCCCGGCCGCGCGGCGTATGAGGCTGTGCTGCTCGTCGCGGGCGGCCACGTCGGGCTCGGCTCGGCGCTGCTGTGGAGCATCGCGCTGGGCTGCGCGGTCGCGGTCGCCCTGGTTGCGGCGCTGCCTGCGCCCGAGCTCTACGGAGAGGGCGGGATCGACAAGGACGAGCGCACCGAGATCACGATCCGCGGTCCTCTGACGTACGCCGGCCCTGGCTCGCTTGGTGGTACGGAGTCGGCTCTGCGACGATAAGGGGCGGTGAGCGAGCTCCCGATCACCTCAGCTCCGGGCGCCGCGCGCGCCGGGGGACCCATCACGGGCGGCCGGTCGCGTTCGTTCCGCGCCGTCCGGGCGCTGGCCGCGCTGCTGATCCTCGTGGGCGCCCTCGCGCTCGCCGACGGGATCGTCACGCTGCTGTGGCAGGAGCCGATCTCGGCGCTGATCGCAAAACTGCACCAGGACGACCTGAAAGGCGAGCTGGCGCGGGTCGAAGCCTCGCCGGCGTCCACGGCTGAGCAGCGCGCGCTCGCGGCGATCGCCGACCAGCGCAGGCGCATCGCCTACCTCGCCGGGGCGCTGCAGCGGACGACGGCGAACGGACGGCCGATCGGCAAGATCACGATCCCGAGCATCGGCGCGAACTTCGTGATGGTGGACGGCACCGACACCTCCGACCTCGAGAGCGGGCCCGGCCTGTACCGGGAAACGACCTTCCCCGGCATCGACGGCACGACGGCGATCGCCGGGCACCGCACGACCTACCTCGCGCCCTTCCGGCACATCGACGCCCTGCGCACGGGCCAGACGATCCGGCTCGAAATGCCCTACGGACGCTTCATCTACACGGTGATCGGCCACCGCGTCGTCGCGCCGACCGACGTCGGCGCCGCGACCGCGAACGTCGGCTACAGCCGCGTCGTGCTCTCGGCCTGCACGCCGCTGTTCAGCGCCGCCAAACGGCTGCTCGTCTACGGCCGCCTGACGCGCGCCGAACCGCGTGGCGCGGCTCGGCTGCTGACTCCAGGACACATCGCCCAGCCGGTCGAATACCCGCTGCAACCCAGGCCGGCGCGCCGCCTACCACCGGTGCTCGTATCCCTCGGCCCGTACTACGTCGCCCCGGCGGTCTAGCAGCCGTGCGCCCGGCAGTCCCTCGCGGGCCTCGCCGATCCAGCTGAGCGTGCCGCCCGCGCCGCTCACGGCCGCCTCGACGGCGCCGCGGCGGGCCTGCGGCACGCAGAAGCACAGCTCGTAGTCTTCGCCGCCCGCCGCGGCCAGCACAGGGCCGGCCAGCCCGAGTCGCGACGCGACGTCCTCGACACCGGGCGCCAGCGGAAGCAGCTCGGCCTGCAGCACGAGCGAGACGCCGCTCGCGCGCCCCAGCTGCTCGGCGTCCGCGGCGAGCCCGTCGGAGACGTCGATCGCGGCGCTCGCCCCTGACGCCGCGAGCGCCCGCCCCTCCGCAAGGCGCGGCCGCGGGCGGCGCGTCCGCGCCAGCGCCGTCTCGGCGCCCGCGCCACTCGGGGCGCGACCATCCATCACGGCGAGCGCCGCGGCCGCCGCGCCGAGCTCGCCCGTGACGCCGACGAGGTCGCCGGGGCCGGCGCCGCCGCGGGTCAGTGGACGCTCCCCGGCGGCGAGCCAGCCGTTCACTGCGACCGAGGCGAACAGGGCCGGCGCGGAGACGACGTCGCCGCCGGCGATCGCCGCGCCGCTCATCGACGCCAGCTCGTCGGCGCCGAGCGCGAGCAGGAGCGCATCCTGCTCGGAGAAGCCGGCCGGCAGCCCGAGCGACAGGAAGGCCTCGCCCGGGGCCGCCCCAACCGCCGCGAGGTCCGAGAGCGCGCCGGCCATCGCGCGCCACCCGACCTCTCCCGGCGTAGCCCAGCCCTCGCCGAGGCGGAAATGCACGCCCTCGACCATCGTGTCGATCGAGCTGGCGCAGAGCTCGCCGCCGGCGCGCGCCACCGCGGCGTCGTCCCCGATCCCGACCACCAGCCGCGTCGAGCCCGTGGGGCTGCGCAGGGCCGCGGCGATCGAGTCGATCAGGGAGCGCTCAGCGATGCCGGTAGACGATCCGCGCCCGGTCCAGGTCGTACGGCGAGAGCTCGCAGCGGACCCTGTCACCCGGGAGGATCCGGATGCGGAAGCGCCGCATCTTGCCCGCGACGTGCCCGAGCACGACGTGGTCGTTGTCGAGCTTCACGCGGAACATCGCGTTCGGCAAGGCCTCGATGACCTCGCCCTCGAATTCGACCTTGTCCTCCTTCGCCACGCTCCATCCTCATCCGGCCGCGGCGGACAGCCCGCGCGGCCTGCAGGTTTCACTTTTCGCTCACCAAACTACCAGCGCACAGGAGCCGCCGGGTGCCGCGAGCGTCACTGCGGACCGGCGCCTCCGGTCTTGTTGATCGGCGGCGGGGTCGCAGCCGGGGGCGGGTGGGGCTGTGGCTGGGGCACCGGCGCGGGTGCCTGCGCCGGTGCCTGCGGACGAGCCTGCTTGTGCTTGCCCGGCTTGCTCGGCGCCTTGCCTTCAAAGGATTCATGCTGGCTCGTCGCCTGTCCGGTCGTCGAGTATTTGCCGTAGAAGGGCTGATAGGAGATTCCGGCGTTGGATTCGTTGAGCGCCGCGCAGGGGTGACCTTCGGTCACCGCCGACATGTACGCGTGCCAGATTTCCGCCGGCAGGTAACCGCCCTGCTGGGGCTCGCCGTGGACGTCGGTCATCGACACGCGGCGGTTGGGGTAGCCCATCCACACGACCGTCGAGTATTCGGAGTTGTAACCGTCGAGCCAGGCGTCGACGAGTTCGCTCGTCGTGCCCGTCTTGGCCGCCGTCGGGCAGTTGATCGCCGATCGCGTGGCGGTCCCGCTCTGGGTGTTCTCGTGGAGGATCTTCGTCTCTTCGCCGGTGACGCCTTCGGTCAGCACCTTGACGCGGTGCGGCTTGCCCCAGCTGCTGTCCACGTGCCCGTTGGGGAACACGACCTTGGTGATCGCGATCGGCGCGTTGCGCCACCCGCCGTCGGCCAGCGTCGCGTACACGTTGGCCATCTCGAGCGGTGTCACACCGAGTTTGAGGCCGCCGAGCGCCTCGGCCGCGTAGCTCTGCAGCGGGCTGACCACACCCATCTTGCGGGCCATTTCGGTGATCGTGTCCTCGCCGAGGTCGGCCGCGAGCTGGGCGTAGACCGTGTTGTCGGATTTGAGCGTCGCGGCGACCAGGTTGATCTCGCCGTTCTGCTCGCCCCCGAACGTTTTGACTTCGTACGTCGGGTACTGGGGCAGCCATCCGGGCGAGAGCGTGTGCGAGTCGTAGGTGGTGTTGTTCGGGTCCACGCCGCGGGAGAGCGCGTCGGCGAGCACGATCGCCTTGAACGTCGAGCCCGGCTGGCGGTGGCCGTCGGCGGCCAGGTTGTACTGGGACTTCTCGTAGCTCTCGGACTCGGCCATCGCCTCGATGTCGCCGTTCGCAGGGTTGATGGTGACGATCGCCGAGGCGGGGTCTTCGGGCTGGTTGAGGACTTCGGCGATCGCATTGCGCGCGAGCCGCTGCATGTTGAGGTTGATCGTCGTGTAGACCCTCAGACCGCCCTGCGCCACGACTGCCGGCCCGTAGCGGTGATTCAGCAGCTGGTGGACGTATTCGAAGAAGAAGTCCTCGCGCCGCTGCGCGTAGAAGTAGCCGTGTTCGACTTCCAGCGGCGCGCGCTTGGCGGCCGCCGCCTGCCCGGCAGAGATGTAGTGCAGTTCGGCCATCTTGCTGAGCACCTCGTTACGGCGGCGCCGCGCTTCGCCGGGTTTCGCGAACGGGTTGTACTGCGAGGGCGCCTGGGGCAGGCCCGCCAGCAGCGCGGCCTGCTGGAGGTTCAGCCGCGAGGCGGGGCGGTTGAAGAAGATCCGTGCCGCCGCCTGCACCCCGACCGCCGTCTGGCCGCCGACGGTGCCGTAGGGGACGCTGTTGAGGTATTCGGTGAGGATGAAGTGCTTGCCGTGTTCTTTCTCGTAGTCGAGCGCCATCTTCGCCTCGATGATCTTCTGCCTGAGCGAGTGGTTGTCGCCGCCGAGGTAGAGGTTGCGCATGAGCTGCATCGTGATCGTGGAGGCGCCCTGCAGGATCGCCCCGTTGAGCGCGTCCTTCACGGCGGCGCGAAAGATGCCGGTGACATCGACGCCGTCGTGTTTGTAGAAGCGCTGGTCCTCGATCGAGATCGTCGCGTTCTTGAGGTAGTTCGGGATCGCGTTCCAGCCGACCGGCGTGCGCAGCTCGTCGGATTGGATGAACCCGAGCCGTTCGCCGTTCGCCGCGAACACCTGCGAGGAGCCACCCGTGATGAGCGGATGCAGGCGGCGCGGCGGCGTCGCCGAGGCGGCCACGTTGAGGACGTAGGCGACCGCGACGATGATCGCCACGATCAGGGCGGAGACGAGGGTGCCACCCGCGATCAACGCGAAGCGGGCCCCGCCGCTGCCGCGATGCCTGCGCCGGCGCTGTCTTGCTTGTCGGGACATCGGGGCGCTTCCGAGATTACCGTGCGGGCGGCGAGTTACCTGCAGCTTCGCGCTCGCCGACCTCTAGGCTCGATCTCCACAGCATGAACCCCGATACCGCCGAGATGGCGATTCCCCTGCTGCGCGAGCAGCCCGCCGCCGAGGCGCCGCCCGCGGCCGCACGGCGCCGGGACACGAAGAGCCCGTCGGCGCGGGCCCTCGCGCGCCTGTCCGCGCCCCTGGCCCGGGTGCGCGCGGATCCGTGGAGGATCGCCGCCGTCGCCGACTCCTGGCGAGCGCTGTGGAGCTCGCGGCTGCTGGTTTGGGCGGCCGGCGCCGGCACCGTGCTCGCGTTCGGGTTCGGCCCGGCGCGCAAAGCGTTCAACCCGCCCGGCGTCACGCGGGGCTTCGGCGCGATCGGCAACCTGCTCGCCGCGCCGGCGGCGCGCTGGGACTCGGCCTGGTACCTGGTCATCGCCCACTACGGCTACCGCCCGGACCTCGGCCGCTTCACGATCGCGCGGACCGCGTTCTTCCCGCTGTACCCGCTGGGGATCAGGGCGATCTCGTGGCTTGGCAGCCCGCCGGTGCTGGCCGGCGTGCTGCTCTCGCTCGCGGCCTTGGCGCTCGCGCTGTACGGGATCCACCGCCTCGCGGCGCTGGAGCTCTCCTCGCTCGACGCCGCCCGCGCCGCGGTGTTCGTGACGGCGTTCGCACCGATGGCGTTCTTCTTCTCGGCGGTGTACTCGGAGTCGCTGTACCTGGCGCTGTCCGTCGGCCTGTTCTGGAGCGCCCGCCACGGGCGCTGGGCGCTCGTCGGAGTCCTCGGTGCGCTCGCGACCGCAACCCGCAGCACAGGGCTGGTGCTGCTCGTGCCGGCGCTCGCGCTCTATCTCTACGGGCCGCGCCTTGACCGTCCCCCGGATCGCCCGCGTGCCGGCGCCGCGGGGCCCCCTCGGGCGATGGCACCTCGCTACCGCCTGCGGGCCGACGCCCTGTGGCTCGCGCTGGTCCCGGCCGCCGCCGCGGTGTTCGGAGCGTGGCTCGCGCTCGGCGGCGGCGACGGGCTGGCGCCGTTTCGCTCCCAGCAGATCTGGGGCCGGCACTTCGCGGGGCCCTACGTCGCGGTCTGGCAGGGCCTGGGCGCGGCGTTCGAGGGAGCGCGCCAGCTGCTCTCCTTCCAGCACGCGCACGTCTACTACCCGGCCGCCACGGGCAGCCCCACGGTCGCCGCGTCGCACAACCTGATGCTGTTCGCGTTCCTGCTCGCCGCGATCCCGGCTCTCGTCCTGGCGGCGCGGCGGCTGCCGCGCGCCTACGTGCTCTACGTGCTGGCCGCGCTCGCGCTGCCGCTGTCCTATCCCGTCGCCGGCCAGCCGCTGATGTCGCTGCCGCGCTTCTTGCTGGTGCTGTTCCCGCTGCACCTTGCCGCGGGCTCGTGGCTGGCCGAGCATCCGCGCGCTCGCCGGCCGCTACTCGGCGCCTCCGCGGCGTTGATGGTGGTCTTCCTCGCCCAGTTCGCCACCTGGCACTGGGTCGCCTAGCGATGGCCGCCCTGCCGCCCGAGAACTCACCGGCGCCCCTCGCCGCGCCGCCGCTCGCGCCGCCCGAGCCGCCCGATGCCCCGCCGCCGGAGCCGCTCGAGGGCGACCCCTCGTCCTCGCCGCTCCCGGGCTGGCCCTGGTGGACCGCGCTCGTCGCGCTGCTCGGCGCGTTCGTGCTGACAGCGATCGGTGCCCTGGTGGTCGACCTGCCGGCGGTCGCGTTCGGCGTTCAGGTGACGAGCTCCCATACGCCGCCCGGGCTGACGATCGCCGACACGTTCGTGCAGGACCTCGCGTTCGTGGCCGCGCCGATCATGTGCGCGCACATCGGCGGGCGTGCCGTGCGCGCGTGGCAGTTCGGGCTGCGCCGGCCAGGCGTCGGCTGGGGTGGGGCGCTCCTGATGGTGCTGACGCTGATCATCGCGTTCCTGGTGGTGACCGCGATCTGGTCCTCGCTCGTCAACCCCGAAAAGGAGAAACTGCTCGAACAGCTCGGGTCCAAGGAAAGCACGCTGCTGCTCGTGCTGAGCGCGGGCCTGACGTGCGTTGTCGCGCCGATGTGCGAGGAGTTCCTGTTCCGGGGCTACATCTTCACCGCGCTGCGGGGCTCGTGGGGGCTGTGGCCGGCCGCGATCGTGGACGGCCTGCTGTTCGGGGCCGTGCACGCCAGCTCGGCGCCGGTGCTCGACCTGCTGCCGCTGGCCGGGCTCGGCTTCGGGTTGTGCCTGCTGTACCGCTACAGCGGCTCGCTGTACCCGGGCATGGGCGCGCACGCGCTGAACAACGCGATCGCCTTCGCGAGCCTCGAGAGCTGGAGCTGGCTCGGCGGCCTCGCGCTGATCGCCGCCTCGCTCGCGGGCGTCACGGCGGTGATCTGGACCTGCAAGCGCGTGGGCCTGATCGTGCCGGGGAGAGGACTTGCCCGCGCCGCCGCGTAGGATCGTTGCCATGAGAACGATCCGCTCCGCGGCCGCGTGCGCGGCCTTCGCCCTGCTCGCGCTTCCGAGCGCCGCCGCTGCGAAAGGCGCGCCGCCGCCGACGCCCACCGCGCCGGCTCCCGTGCCGGTCCCCGGCCAGGCGCCGGGCAAGATCCAGCTCGTGCTGCAGAAAGTGGGCGGGAGCCCGCTGTTCGCCGTCGCGGGGCGGCGTTTCGTCGTGCGCGGGATCGTGCTCCCGTACGTCGCGGGCCAGCGTGTGAAGCTCAGCTTCTACCGCGAAGGCCACAAGGTCGCGGTGCAGACGTTGTCCGTTCTCCCGATCGGCAACGGGGCCGGCCAGTTCCACGCCGGCTTCACGAGCCACGACGCCGGGCTCGTCGAGGTGCGCGCCGCTCACTACGCGACGCCGCAGCAGGCGGCGTTCGCGGGGCGCGCGCGAAGCGTGCGCGTCGTCAACCCCGACCTCGGCCCCGGCGCATCCGGGGCGTCTGTGCGGCTGCTGCAGTCCGAGTTGTGGGGGCTGCATTACTTCGTGCCGCTGAGCGGCGTGTTCGACGAAGCGACCGGACGGGCGCTGATCGCGTTCCGCAAGATGACGAACCTGAACCGGATCGCATACGCGGGCAACGAAGTTTTCTCGCGGCTGAGCCACGGGGAAGGCGGCTTCCACGTGCGCTACCGCCACGACGGCCGCCACGTCGAGGCCAACCTGACGAAACAGGTCCTCGCCCTGATCGAACCCGGCGGGCGCGTCCACGCGATCTACACGGTGAGCTCCGGCAAGCCCTCGACCCCAACCGTGATCGGCCGCTTCCAGGTCTACTCGAAGACGCCGGGGGTCAACTCCGAGGGGATGGTCGACTCCAACTACTTCATCCGCGGCTACGCGATCCACGGTTACGCCGAAGTCCCGACGTACGCGGCCAGCCACGGCTGCCTGCGCGTGCCGATCCCGAACGCCGCCGGGATCTACGCCTGGGTGCAATACGGAACCCCGGTCGACGTCTACAACGAAAGCGGCGGCGGCAGCACGCACGTGCGCAGCAACGCCGGGCCCTGAAAGCGCCCGCCGCCCGGCTCAGGCTCGGACGCGCAGCGTGCGTGCGAAGAAGCCGAGCACGAAGCCGTAGACGAGCAGCGCGAAGATCAGCCGCAGTCCGCGCTCGCCCCATTCGCTGGAGCTGAGGCCGCCGGCCGGCGAGGTGAGCGTTTCGGAGACTTCGTCCAGCGTGCGGCGGAACCCGCTCTCGTGCGAGGCGCCGGCCCCCGCACCCTGCGTGACAGCGGGCTGTCCGCTGAGTTCTTCCTGCTGGTGCCCGGAGGCCGTGCTGGTCTGGTTGACGGCGAACAGCAGGAACGAGGCGATCACGATCAGGCAGATCGCGATCGAAGCGGTACGTAGGACCCTGACGAGAAGGACGGTCACAGCACCCTATGGATCGGCGCGCGGGCGCCGCTAGATTAGGGTCGCCCGTGAGCGTGCTCGACGCACATACGAACGGCCTCGGCGCTGCCCGCGCCGCGCTGGTCGAAGAGCTCCGTGCGCACGCGCTCGTGATCGGGCGCGTGACGCTCACGAGCGGCGCGACGGCCGACTACTACGTCGACGCCAAGCGCGCGATCCTGCGCCCCGAGGGCTTCGCCGCGCTCGGCGCGCTGCTCGCGGCGCAGTTGGAGCAGTGGGACGCCACGGCGGTCGGCGGCATGACGATGGGCGCGGATCCGGTCGCCTGCGCGGCGCTGGCGGGCGGAGCGCGCGCGAAGGCGTTCTTCGTGCGCAAGGACGCCAAGGCTCACGGCCTGCAGCGCCGGATCGAGGGGCCGCTGCTCGACGACGACGACCGTTGCGTGGTCGTCGAGGACGTGGTCACGACCGGCGGCTCGACGCTCGCCGCGATCGCCGCGCTCCAGGATGAGGGGCGGCGCATCTGCGGGGTGATCAGCGTGCTCGACCGGCTCGCCGGGGGCGGCGCCGCGATCGAGGCCGCGGCCGGCGCTCCCTACCTCCCGCTGACCACGATCGACGAGATCTACCCGGAGCGCCCGGACCGCGGATGAACGCCCAAGCCGTTTCCGTGCGGGAGGCGACGCCGGCCGACGTCTCGCTGCTGCTCACGATGATCCGCGAGCTGGCCGAGTACGAGCGTCTCTCCGATCAGGTCGAGACCACCGAGGAGCTGCTCGCGAGCGCGCTGTTCGGCGATGCCGCTTCCGCCGAGGCGCTGATCGCCGAGCTGGACGGCGAGCCGGTGGGGTACGCGATCTTCTTCTCGACGTTCTCGACGTTCCTCGCGATCCAGGGGGTCTGGCTGGAGGATCTCTACGTGCGTCCCGCGCACCGCAAGGCCGGAGCGGGCAAGGCGCTGCTGGCCGCCGTCGCGGCGAAGCTCCGCGAGCGCGGCGGACGGCGCATGGAATGGGCGGCGCTGGACTGGAACGAGCTCGCGCTCGGCTTCTACCGCGGCCTCGGCGCCCATGCGCAGAAGGAGTGGATCACGCATCGCCTGATCGGCGAGGACCTCGACCGCCTGGCCGCGCAGGCTCCCCCGGTCGCCGCCGCGCCACGACGGTAGCCTTCTGCGGGCCGCGCCCTCGTAGTCCAATGGATAAGACGACCGCCTCCTAAGCGGTAGATCCAGGTTCGACTCCTGGCGGGGGCACTCGACCAAGGACGTGCGCTGTCGGAGCGAGCTCGACTTGGTATGTTCGGTCGCGACCGGGGAGCTGAGCCCAGGGGGGGATTGTGCAGATCAAGGTCGGGTTGCTCGTCATTGCCGTTTTGGCTGGTCTCTGTGCAACGGCCACGGGAGCGACCGCCTCCGGCAGCAGACCGCATTGCGAGCGCGGCTATCGCCTCAACGGAAATCAGCGGGTCGGCTTCCAGTGCAGCCGCAGCCACAGACGTTATTCACCCCCGATCTGCTCCGCCGGCTATCAGCTCAGGCATGTCCACGAGCAAAAGCGGCACGTGGCGGAAGGTCGCGGGATCTGCATCGCGCTCCCGCCTTCCCCGCTGCGGCTGTCCGGCAGCGTGTCGAACGTCCACTTCCTCAGCGGTTACCACATGGAAGCCACCTACTCGGTCTCGGGCGCAGGCTGTGCACGGACGAACTGCGCGTGGTACCCCCACGCCTTCGAGCTTCCGGCATCCCAGCCATGCGAGTTTGGCAACGGCATCCAGAAGTGGATTTTCAAAGGCGCGACCTACGACAGCAACGGAACCGAAAACCGATCGGTCGAATTCAACAAATATTTCCCCTCGATCCGGATCTGCCTGTTCGTCGAACACGAGTCGCAGCAGCTCCTGGTCGCTGAAGCAGTGTTCGACACGGTTCATCCATCGGTTCCAATCACGCCACTCACGGTCAACAACGTCTGCTCGTTCAATCCGGGTCTGGGGACGATCCACGAGAGCGGCCCCCTGGTCTACTGGGACACCAACGGCGATGGCGTTGCTGAGTTCGGAGCCGTCAACTACACGGGTGACAGCGCCGTGGACATGGCGTTCGTGCTCAACGCAGGCGTGATCGCATGGGTCGGCTTTTGCTACCCACATGAAACGACCTGGCTGAACGCGCAGCAGTTGATCCAGCAGGCGCAACAACAGCAGCAGCAGCAGCAGCTCCAGCAGCAACTCGTGAGCCCGCAGATGCCGTCGTCGGGTCTGACTCCTGCTTCGCTGAGCGCGGTTGAGGCGCTGGACAACGCGAGGGACGCCCTTGGCAGCAACATCGCAACCTACGAGGACCCCGATCCCTCGGTGGGCACCGTCGAGTACAACGACGGCCAGTGCGGCTATGGCCCCAGCCTCTGCACCGTAGTTGACGACAGCGGCTGATCGCGCGGGGCGCAGCCCCGTTCGCGATCCTCCTCTCGCCGGATCGCCGTCTGGCGCAGAGTTCCCGCCGCTGCCGCCCGCTGCCGTCCACCTCCCTATGGTGGTCGCGTGGCCCGGCCACGTAACCTCCGTCTGCTCAGGAACACGCGGCTTCTTGCCGCGGCGCTAGCGCTAGCGCTCGCGCTCACCGCGTGCGGGGCGGACGCCGCCCGGCGCAGCTCCCACCCGCCGCCCTTCCAGCATTTCGCCGGCAGCTTCTACGCCGTCTCGGCCAAGCTCCCGGCGCGCCCGGGCGTGCTGCTTCGCTACCGGCCCTTCACGACGGGACTGCCGCCCGGCGGCAAGGCCTGGCTGATCCTCTACACGACCCGGCGAGCCAACGGCTCGATCGGCCTCGCCAGCGGGATCGTGCTCACGCCCTCGGGCGCGGGCTCATCGCCGCTGCCCGTGATCGCCTACGCGCACGGGACCAGCGGCATCGCCCAAGGGTGCGCGCCGTCGGTGGTCCCCGGCGGCGAAGGACCGTTCTACTCGGGGATCCCGGCCGTGCAGCAGGTCGTCAAGCAGGGGTGGGCGATCGTCGCGCCCGACTACACCGGCTTGGGAGCGGCGGGCCCGGTGTCCTACCTGATCGGGCCCGAAGAGGCTCGCTCTGTGCTCGACTCTGTGCGCGCCGCCCGCGAGCTGCCCGTCGTCTCGCTCTCGAAACGCACGGTCGTCTGGGGTTACTCGCAGGGAGGGCAGGCGGCGCTGTGGACGGGCGCGCTCGCCCCCTCCTACGCAGCCGACGTCAAGCTCTCCGGCGTGGCGGCGATGGCGCCCGCGACGGAGCCGGCGGTTTTCCTGGACAGGGCCGAACGCAACCCGACGGTGGAGGCGTTCTCCGCGTACACCCTGGGGGCCTTCGCCGCGACCTATCCGGACGTGCACATGGAGAACTACGTCAGAGCCGGCGCGCTGGCCACCGTGCGGGCGGTCGCCTCCAAGTGCCTGGGCGGCCCCGAACCGGCTCCCAAGTACGTGGAATCGCTGCCCGGCGAACCGTGGCCGTTCACCGCGCCGCTCACCTCCGGCGCGCTCGGCCGGCGGCTGGGGCAGAACGTCCCCACCCGGCATATCGGCGTCCCGGTGTTCGTCGCGCAGGGGCTCTCCGACGAATTCGTCCTGCCCGAAGTCCAGGTGCGCTGGGTGGCGCAGCGATGCGCCGCCGGCCAGAGCATGGAATACCGGACCTACCCGGGGCGGACGCACACCACGCTCGACGACGAAGACTCGGCGCTGATCGGCGACCTCTTCCCCTGGACGGCGCAGCGCCTCGAAGGGCGCCCCCAGGCGCCCGGCTGCAGGACGACCGTCGGCTGAGCGCCGCCCGCGGGCGCAGACGCAACGGGGGCTGGGCGAAGCGGCAAAGGGGCGCCGATCTTCCTGCGATCGGCGGCTCCGTGCCCGCGCGGGTGAAGCCTCCAGGTGCGGATTCGGGCAGTGCACCGCTCAAGTTCCGCGGCCCATGGATCGATAGGGCCGCATAAGCGCGCTCGACGGGCGCGCAGGGAGCATCGACCAGACCATGCCCGACACGCCAGACGCCGCGCCCGACGAGCCGACCGCAGGCGGCCACCCCGGCATGCCGCCCGAGCAGCCGCGGCCGCTCCCGATCTCCGCGCTCCCGGCCGCCAACGGCGCCACTCCAGACGCCGAGCCGCCCGCCACCGAGCAGGAGCCGCCCGCGCCCTCGCGCTTCTCGCTCGACAACGTCAACTGGGTCCGCTGGGTTCTGGCCGCGGTCGTGCTCGCCGCCGGGGCCGTCGCCTCCGGGCTCGGCGCCCGCGCGATCGCACGCTCCGACGCCGACAGCGCGCGCACAAACTTCCAGCACGCCTCCGCGGGCGCGGCCGGGGCCGTAAAGCTCGCCCTCGCCCACCAGGACGGCGTGCTCGCCACCTCTGGCACCTACCTCTCGAAGAACCCCGAAGGCAGCGTCGCCGAATTCAAGAGCTGGTCGCAGTGGGCACGCCTGCTGCACAACCACCCCGAGCTCGAATCGCTCAGCCTGATCGCACTCGTGCGCGCGCCGGAACTCCAGGCCTTTCACGACCACCTGGCCGGGATCCCCTACAAGCCTCCCACGGTGACCACCAGCCGGACGGCGAGCACGACGGGCTCCATCTCCTCCTCGAGCGCCAAGACGTCCGCCGCGACGCCTCCCGCGCCCACGCTGACGCCGAACGGGCGCACCTACGAATGCCTGCCGATCGGCACCCTCGGGCGCAGCGCGGCCTCGCAGCCGGCCGGCAGCTTCGACGAGTGCTCGGCAAACCACGCTCTGCTCGCCACCCGCGACAGCGGCAACAGCCTCTACGCGAACGTCTCGGCGGCCGGCGGCGGCCAGGCGCTTGAAGTGCTGACGCCGATCTACCGCCACAACGTCACGCCCGCGGGAGACGCCGCGCGGCGCGCCTCGTTCGCCGGCTGGGTGCGCGAGGTGATCGCGCCGGCCGTGCTCCTGTCCGAGTCGATGAAGGGGCTCCCCGAAGGCGCCGCGCGCCTGCGCCACCGCGCCGGGCACGCCGACGACGTCTACGTGTACGGCACGCCGCCGGCGGCGCCGCTCACGACAACCGCCTCGTTCGGCGCCGGCTGGTCGCTGCGGACCTTCGCGCCGACGCCCTCGGAGACCCTCGGCGACCACTCCGACGCGATCGCCCTGCTCGTGACGGGTCTCGTCGCGACCCTGCTCGCCGCCGCGCTGGTGCTCGGCCTGCGCCGCCGTCCCGAGCGCGTAGTGACCGTCGCCGCGCCCGAGTCCTCGCCGCCGCCCGCGCCGCGCGAAGATCTCTACGACGCGCTGACCGGGCTTCCCAACCGCGGCCTGACGCTCGACCGCGCGGAGCGGATGCTCGCCCGCGCCGGGCGCAACTCCTCGATCATGGTCGGCGCGCTGTTCGTCGACATCGACTGGTTCAAGGACGTCAACGAGAAGCTCGGCCAGGAAGCCGGCGACCAGCTGCTGAAGATCGTCGCCGACCGGCTCGAGGCGACGGTCCGCACCCACGACACGGTCGGCCGCTACGGCGGCGACGAGTTCGTGATCATCGTCGAATCGCCGGTCCGCGGGATGCGCCTGGACTCGCTCGCCCGCCGCATCATCGAGGCGCTGCACAAGCCGGTCGAGATCGAGGGCTTCGGCCCCAGCTTCTTCCTCACCGCGAGCATCGGCGTCGCGTTCGGCCGCTACGCGACCCCCGACGACCTGCTGCGCGACGCGCACATGGCGCTGTTCGCCGCGAAGGCGGCCGGCAAGGACCGCTACACGCTGTTCAACGCCAACATGCGCTCGATCATCGAGGGCCGCGGGGTGCTCGAGGTCGAGCTCAACACCGCGCTGCAGGAAGGCCAGTTCTCGCTGCTCTACCAGCCCGTCTACGAGCTCTCCTCGCGACGCGTCGTGGCGCTCGAGGCGCTGCTGCGCTGGGAGCACCCGACGAAGGGCGAGATCGCCCCCTCCGACTTCATCCCGCTCGCGGAGGAGAGCGGCTTGATCGTGCCGATCGGGCGCTGGGCGCTCGAACAGGCCTGCGTCCAGGCCGCCGCGTGGAACGTCTCCGGCCACCGCGTCGCCGTCGCCGTGAAGGTGTCCGCCAACCAGATCAACCGCGACGGCTTCCCGACCGACGTGCTGCGCGCGCTCCAGCAGTCCGGCCTGGACCCCTCGCTGCTCGCGCTCGAGATCGCCGAGAGCACGGTCATGGAGGACAAGGAGGCCGCCGCGCAGCGCCTGCACGCGCTCAAGCAGCTAGGCGTGCGGATCGCCGTCGACGACTTCGGCAGCGGCTATGCCTACCGCGCGGACCTGCAGAAGATGCCGATCGACTTCCTGAAGGTCGACCGTGGCTCGCTCGACGCAGGCGAAGACGAGGACTACCGCAGCTGGCTGCTCGAGGCGATCCTCGTGTTCGGCCGCGACCTGTCGCTGACCGTGATCGCAAAGGGCGTCGAAAGCCAGCAGCAGGTCGACGCGCTTCAGGCGATGGGCTGCACGATGGCCCAGGGCTTCTTCCTCGGCGAGCCCGTCCCGGCCGACGGGGTCGGCGGGCTCTTCGCGACGCCTGCCGCCGCCGCGGCCGCAGCGGGCCTGCCCGCTCCCGAGCAGCTGCCGCCGCTCGGCGAGTCGCCCGCGAGCATGCAGTAGCCCGCCCGGGCGGGCGCTAGGCCAGCCGCGCGGTCCAGATCTGGTGGAGGATGTCGTAGCTCTCGTGCTGGACCCCGTGCGCGTCGAGCACCTCACGCGCGCGGCTGAGCAGCCGCTCACGATCCTCAGGAGCGAGGGTCGCGACCCAGCTGAACGAGGCGATCAGCGCCAGGATCGCCTCGCGGTCGAGGTCGCGGCGCGTCGTGACCGTGCTCTCCCGCACCGGGCCGAACGCGTCGTCCTCTTCCAGCGCCGCCGCCGCGGGGCGCGCGTCGAAGGCCGGGTGCCGGGGACGCACCTCGGTGATCATCTCGCCCAGCTCCCGGCTCCAGTCCGTGTCGAGCACCGGCGCGGTGCGCAGGATCGCCACGCCCCCGCCGGGCCGCAGCACCCGCTTGATCTCCGGCATCGCGCGCTGCTCGTCGAACCAGTGGAAGGCGTCGGCGGCGAGGACGGCCTGCACGCTGGCCTCCGGAAGCGGGATCTCCTCGGCGCGGCCCGCGCGCACGCGCTCGGCGCCGATCGTCCCCGCCAGCAGCTCCCTGGTGTCCTCGAGCGGCTCGACCGCCGTCAGCTCGAGGCCGGCCTCGAGCAGCGCGCCGGAGAGCTGCCCGGTGCCGGCGCCCAGCTCGAGCACCGGCGCGCCCTGCGCGAGCCCCAGCTGCTCGACGAGCTCCGCGACGACGCTCGCGTCATAGCGCGGGCGCGCGCGATCGTAGCCGGCGGCGTCGCGGAAGCCGCCGACAAGTGGGTGCAGCTCGCTGCCCTGTGGCGCCCCCGCGCTCATCCGCGGCGGATCTTCGCAGAGCGCCGGACGGCGCGGCGGACAGCTCGCCGCCGGGCGCCCGGCGGCGGGGCCGGATGATCCGGGAGCGGCGCGCCGTCGTAGTAAACGGCTGCAGACACACCCATCCGAACCGATCAAGGGGGAGACATGAGCTCGCCACAGCAGCTCGCAGAGCAGGACGACGCGTTGCCGCGCCACGACGGAGCGGAGCGGGGCCCGACGCGGCTCGGCTTCCTCAAGGGCGCCGCCGTGGCGGCCGGCGGGGCCGCGGGCCTCGGGGTGCTCGGCCCGGGCGCCACGGCCTTCGCGCGGGCGCGCCCGCACGGGCCCACGAAGGGCGACGTGGCGATCCTGCAGGCGGCGCAGATCGCCGAGGCGCTCGCCGTCACGACCTACTCCAACATCATCTCCTCGGCGCCGTTCTTCAAGAACCTCGAGTCCGACGACCAGGGCTACCTGAAGGCGGCCCTGCAGGAGGAGATGTCGCATTACCTGCTCGAGGAAAGCCTCACGAAGAAGAAGGCCGGCTTCACGACCTTCTACTTCCCGAAGAACATGTTCGCCGACGCCCAGACGACGCTGAACACGCTCGTCTCGCTGGAGGACGCGTTCATCGCGGCCTACCTGGTCGGAGTGCGCCAGTTCAGCACGGCCGACCTGCGGGTGACCGCGGCGCGGATCATGGGCATCGAGAGCGACCATCGCACGCTCGCCCGCGTCGTGGCCCCGGGCGTCGCCTCCTCAGACGGCGGTCCGATCGAGTCGGTCACCGGCCTCCAGAAGCAGGCCGAGTCGGTCGATCCCCCGAACAACAACGGCTACGAGCGGACGCTTGGCTTGAAGAACATCGGCCAGGCCGTCGAAGCGCTGCTGCCGTTCGCGGAAGTGAAGGCGGCCGAAAAAGCCGGCTTCGACACGACCAAGCCGTACAAGTTCGAGCCGTTCACGCCGAAGCTGCCGGGCAAGCTCGGCGAATTCCACTCGGTGAAGGGGTAGGGCCGGCGGGCGGCCGGCGCGCCGCGGGCGCGCCGGTGGCGCCCCGGGCCCTAGCCGCCGTCGGCGTCCTTGAGCCCTCGCGCGCCTGCGCGTTCGTCTTGGAGCTCGCGCGCGCTCGTGCGTTCGACCATCGCGGCGTTGTTCGGCTCGCCGTCGGCCTGGTCGTGTTCGCTCTTGAGGCCGAACGTCTCGCTGCCGGAGAGCAGCACGGTGCCCGCTTCGCCCGTCAACGTGCCGCTTTTCTTACCGTTCAGCGAGTAGATGTGGTCGATGTCGTCTTTGATCGGCGGGTCGAAGTCTCCGATCTTCCCCGTCACGACGCCCGTGAAGGTGCCGTAGTCGACCCCGCCGATGCTGACTTCGAGCGCCTCGCCACGCGTGATCGTGCACGGCTGGCAGTCGCCGGCGAGTTCGCCGCTCCAGGGCAGCAGCACCGGGACGACGGTCACGTCGCCGCCGCAGGAGTACAGCGTCAGCGAGCTCGTCTCTGCCATCGCTTCGGTCGCGCTCGGGTCGCTCAGCACCTCGGCTCCCGTGACTTCGCACTTCACGTTCGTGACGCCGCGCTGGGCGGAGAGCTGGATTTTGACGTTGAAGGTCCCGCTCGTCGGGACTTCGACCGATTCGCCGGCGGGGATACGGGCGCGCTGGCCGTGCGGCCCGTCTTCGATGTACCACTGGTCCGCGCCGGCGGACGCGGGCGCGAACAGCGCGGCGGCGGCAAGAGTCAGCATCATGCGCTTCAAGTCAGCCCCCCTTTTTGACCTGGTCACCCGCAGGCAGGCGGGGTATCCGCCTGCTCACCGGAAATCTGAGCGGCTCGGAGGATCGCGCTCCGTTGATCCACTGCCCCTCTGCAGCGAGCCAATCGTGAAGATATAGATCTGTCCCGACCCGCGTGCGCCGCCGCCCGCCCCGGATAGGGTTCCCGTGACCGCACCGGCCGCGCGGCCGAAGACCGGCGCTCTCGAAAGGACCCAGTGAAGCTCAACCGCCCCCACCCGCTGCCGCTGCTCGCGCTCGCCGCCGCTGCGGTGCTCGCCGGCTGCGGGGGTGGCGGATCGAGCACGAGCACCAAGACGAGCGGCACGGCCGCGACGGCGCCGGGCTCGACGGCGAGCACTCCCGCCGGCCTGCGTCAGCAGGTCGCCGAATGCCACCGCCTGGTCCACAACACGAAGAGCCTGCCCGCGAGCTCGAAAGCCAAGCTCGAAGCGGCGTGCGACAAGGCGGCCCAGGGCGACACCGCGGCCGTCAAGCAGGCCGCGCGCGAAGTCTGCGAAGAAGTGGTGTCCCGCGCCACGCTCCCGGGGGGCTCGACCGCCCGCCGGCAGGCGCTGGCAGCTTGCCGCAGGTGACGGCGGCTCGGCGCTAGTCCTCGGCGGCGTAGAGCGACTCGCCGGCGATCCTGCGCCCGGAGCCGTCGTACAGCCTGATGTCGAGCAGGTCGTGGCGGTAGTCGTCAGGCGCGATCAGCGTGAATCGCTCCTCGACGAGCTCGCACTGGTCCACGGCGAGGTCGGCCAGCTCGGCGCTCGCCACTGCGCCGCCCGAGACGAGCGGCCGGCCCCAGACGAGGGTCATCGACGCGACCGCGCCGCCCTCGCCGCGCCAGCTGCCGATCACCTCGTCGCAGAGGTCGAGCGTCCAGTCGGGGTTGCGCTCCGCCGTTTCGGCCGTGAAGTCGACGGTGGCGAGAAAGTCCGAGGGCTCGCCGTCCTCGCCGCCCGGCAGGTAGCGGACGTAGCCGAACAGCTCGTAGCCGCCGCTCGTCGCGGCCGTCGCCGGCACGTACGTGCGTCCGTGCCAGCTGCGGTCGGGGTACCAGGTGATCCCCTGCGGCTCGCCGAGATCGTCCGGCGGTTCTTCGAGCGCGAGCGCCGCGGCGAGGAACTCCTCGCGCAGGCGCGCCTCCCAGCGGCCGTACGGGAGCGCGTCCTGGGGCGGCTCCGCGGCGAAGCGCGGTACGAAGCGCGGCTCGGGGGGCATCGGCCTGGAGCGTAGATGGTTGGCCCGGCCGCGGTGCGGGCGGCGCCCGGGCCTAGGTCTCCCGCAGCAGCCGCGCGGCGTCCTCGGGCGCGACGATGTCGAGGTTCACGTCCGTCGACAGCTCGAGGCCGGCGATGTGGGTGAGCCGCGGCATCACGTCGATCCGCCAGCAGAACTGCTCGGCGCCGAGCGGCGCGGTCCTGATCCACATGTTCAGCGGCGGGTTGGCCCCGAGGCGCCTCGACAGCCGCCGCAGGCCGTCGTGGAGCAGCGCTGCCCCGGTCGGTCCGTCGTCCTCGAACCGCGCCCGCGGCACGCGCGGCGCGAGCATCAGCTGGAACGGCAGCCGCGAGGCGAACGGCGCGAGCAGCACGGCCTCATCGTCGATCGCGACGATCCGCTCGCCGCGCCGGACCTCCTCGGCAACGACATCGCCGAGCAGGTTCTGGCCCATCGTGCGCGTCGCGTAGGCGGCGGCGCGCTCGCGCTCTCGTGCGACGGCGGCGGGCACGAAGTCCAGCGCGTACAGCTGCGCGTGCGTGTGCGGCAGCGACGCGCCGGCCTCACGCCGCTCGTTGACGATCAACTGCACGTAGGGGCTGGCCGCGTGCACGCGCATCCGCTCGCGCCAGACCTCGACGGCCGCCTCCATCTGCGCGGCCGATACATCGGCGAGCGAGATCACGGGCTCGGGGGCGTTGATGATCACCTCGTGCGCGCCGCTCGCCGGCAGCGTCGTGAAGAGGGCGGGCGCCCCGCGCCCGCCTTCGCCGTCCGGGGACTCGGCGGACGCGGCCGCGGACGGCGCCGCGCCGGCGGGCCGCGGCTCGAGGGCCGGGTAGAGGTTCGGCACGACGCGCACGGTCCAGCCCGGCGAGTCGGGCGGCCCGCCGCCGGGGCGCACGGCGTACAGCTCGGGCGGTGTGCGGTCCTCGTGGCCCTCGGCGAACGGGTCCTGCTCGGGGTCGATCGGCTCGGCGGGGGTGCAGCGCGGCTCGCCGCCGGGCCGCCGGCTGCGCTCGCCGGCGACGATCGTGCGGTGCCCGGTCAGGGGGTCGATGCGAACCTCGGGCAAGCGCTCAGCTGCCGATCGCGTAGCGCAGCACGTCGCGTTCCAGCTTGGCCGCGTCGGGATACGGGCCCTGGTGGACGTACTCGCCGCCGTGGCTGTTGAAGAACACGGTGACCGGGGTGAAGCTCGACCCCGTGATGGCGCTCCCCGCCGTGCCCGCCGCGTCGAAGTAGCTCGGGTACGGGACCGGGTAGGAGCGCAGGAACGCTTCGGCGGCGCCCTTCGAGCTGTCGCCCGAGTCGACGCCGACGAACGCGACCTGGCGCCCGCGCGAGGTCGAGACCTGCTGGAAGGCGCCGAACTCCGCGCGGCAGGGTTCGCACCACGACGCCCACTTGTTGATCACCACGGGGCGGCCGCGCAGGGACGCGAGCCGTGCGCGCAGCCCCCCGAGCCCCCCGCCGAGCAGCTCGCCGGCCTGGGCGTGCAGGGCCGCGAGCGCCGGGGGCGAGCCGCCCAGCCGCGCCTGCATGGCCGCCGGCGTCAGGCGGCTCGCGCTCTGGTTCGCGCTCGATCCGCCGCCCAGCTCCAGCAGCCCGACCGTGACGAGCGCCACGATCCCCGCCGCCACGACGATCACGGCGATGCGCTGGGGGCTCACGGCGCTAAGCCTCGCAGATGCGCCGCGCGGGGATGACGGTCCCGCCTGCCCACTCGGTGCGGCCGCAGGCCGCGCGGCCCTTGGATCGCGTCGCGGCGTGCTATATCCTGGGGTTACCCAGAGCCGGGGCGCAGAGGGTCTCCGGCAGTGCGCCAGGCGGGCGCATATCCCTTTCGAGCCGCGTCGAAGCCGTTTCGGCGGCGGTTCTGTCTCGAAGTCCACAGCCTTCTATGGCCGAGTCCACCTCAGTGGCCGTCGCGGCCACGACCATTCCGAGTTCCGCTGAGATCGCGCGAGCCGAAGCGCTCGTGCGCGAGGCGTTCCTGCACGACGGCGAGGATGCGTCCGTCGCGCTCGCTCCCGGCACCCCGCGGCGCCGCGCGCTCGACGAGGCGCTGGCCGAGCTGGAGGAGAACCCGAAGGCAAAGCAGCCCTCGACCGCGTGGCGCCGCGAATTCTCGCTGCTGCTCGGGCTAGAACGGCTGCTCTCGGAGGAGGAGCCCAAGCTCGCCGACGGCACCGTGCTCTCCGCGCACCAGGTCGACGCGCTGTCCGGCACGCTGGCGGCGCTGCTGGCCGAGGCGCAGCGCACGAGCGCCTCGAACGGCCGCGCCGCCGCGTCAGCCTCGCCGGAGCTGCTCGCCTCGGCGGACATCCTCGGCCCGGACGAGCCGGCGCCGGCGGCCGAGGAGGACGCACAGCCTCCGGCCGAGGACGAGGCGGAGGACGAGGACGACGAGGACGAGGACGAGGATCTCGACGACGACGAGGACGAGGACGACGACGAGCTCGGCCCCGTCGCGCGAGCCGCTCCCGACGAGGACGACGAGCTCGAGGACGACGAGGACGACGAAGAGGATGAGGATGGGCTCGCCGACGACGACAGCGCGGGCGAGGGCCCCGAGGACGTGGCCGAGCCCGAGGGCGATGAGGAGCCGCGCGACTGGGTCGAAGAGGACGACGAGGAGGAGGCGCTCGGCGAGCAGCCCGAGGACCCGAACGCCGCGAAGCGCTTCTGGTTCGAGCACGCGACGGGCGCGGGCAAGACGGTCGCCGCGCTGGGCTTCGTGGAGGCCTCCCAGACCGGCGGCGTCCTGATCCTGACGCACCGGCGCAACCTCGTCGACCAGTTCCTCGGCGAGCTCCGCGACCGCGGCTACTCGAAGCGGATCAGCAAACCGCTTTTGATGGGCCCACCCGCCCAGGACCCCGGCAACGGGCCGGTCACCGTCGAGACCTACCAGTGGTTCGTGCGCAACGCGGGCAAGATCTCGAGCGCGTACACGATCGTGATCTGCGACGAGGCGCACACCGCGCTCGGCGAGAAGACCTCGAGCGCGATCCGCAACTGGACCGGTCCGATCTTCATCGGCATGACGGCCACGGGCGCGTTGATCGCCCGGCACGTCACCGACCTGTTCCCGACACAGACCTCCCGCTTCGACCTGGCGCTGGCGGCCCGGCGAGGCGTGATCGCGCCGCTGCGCTGCGTGCGTATCTCACCCGGCGTCGGCGTCCGCACGATCGCGAAGGTGCCGCTCCGGCGCGGCGAGATCGACACCGAGTTCGACCAGGACGAGCTCGCGAAACTGCTGGACCAGCATCCGTTCAACATCGCCGTCGCGAACCTCTACAAGACCCGCTTCAACGGCGTTCCAGGCGTCGTCTACGCCGCCGGCGTGAAGCACGCCTACAACCTCGCCGAGGCTTTCCGCGCCGAGGGGCTGAAGGCACAGGCGGTCTCGGGCGAAACGCCCAAGCGCGAACTCGTCGACATCCTCGCCCGCTACGAGCGCGGCGACATCGACGTGCTGATCAACGCCCAGCTCCTCGCCGAGGGCTGGAACAGTCCCCGCGCGACGGTCTGCGTGCACCTTGCCCCGACGGCTTCCAAGCGCATCTACCAGCAGCGCGTCGGTCGCGTGACCCGTCGTCACCCCGGCAAGGAGGCCGGGCTCGTCGTGGACTTCGTGCACCCCGCGACCAAGCACGACGACCCGGTCGTGACGCTGCATTCGCTGCTCGACCGCGACGTCTACCGTGGCGGCGCGATCGTCGTCGGGCCGGTGCGCCGCGGCCGCGGCCGGCGCATGCGCGTGGAGCGCCGTGTGCTGCCGGTCTGCGCGGAGGAGGAGCGCCGTTTCGCTGTCTTCGAGCGCGAGCTCTGGCGCATCGCCGTCGAGCATCTGGACTACGGCGAGCAGCACCTCTGGGCGGCGCTCGCCGGCGCCCGCGTGGCGCCCAACGGCTGGCGCCGGGCGCGCGCGATGCTGCACTTCGACCGCACCGGCGAGCTCAAGAGCCGCTTTCTGATCACCGCCGTCAAGCGCAACAAGAACCCGCAGCTGCGCCTGCGCGCGCTGGCCGACATCGCGGCGCTGCGCGACCCCGACGCCTTCGACGAGGCGATCGACATCATCGGCGCGTGGCCGCGCGAGGAGCGCAAGGAGGCGACGAAGATCATGCTGCGGGCGCTGGTCGAGCGGCGCATCGGCCGCCGCGACCAGGCCAACGCGTGGATCTGGCGCCTCGCCGAGTACACCCGCGACGTGCACGAGGAGTACGCCGTGCAGCGCTGGCCGGAGACGAAGCGGCTGCTCGGCCTGCTCGTCAACTCCTCCGGCGGCGCCCACGCCCGCAACGCCCGCCGGCTGATCCACGCCGCGCGCAAGCAGGACCGGCGCCTCGCCGCCGCGCTGCTCGCCGCCGCGCTGGCTCACACGCCCGAGGCCGAGGAGGCGCTGCGCGGCGCCCGCACGCGCATGGCACGCAAGCCGCCCGCGCTCGCGCGCGAACTGCTTCGCAACTTCCCGAAGCGCAGGGCCAGGAACGCGCGCCGGCGCCGGAAAGGCGCGAAGGCCACCGGCGAGGCTCCAGTCGGGGCGACGCTCGCCGCCGGCCAGGAGCGCGGCGGGCGCGCGGTCACGGCTGAGTCGAACGGCGCCGGGCCGGCCGCCGGACGCTCCGGAGAGGCCGCCGAGGCCAAGAGCACAGCGCAGGGCAACGGCGCGCGCGAGCCGGACGGCGCCCGCGGCGACGGCGATGGCGCCTCCGGCGCGGGTCGCAGCAGGGCGCGGGCCGGACGCCGGGGTCGGGCCGGCAGCAGAGGCGAGGATCGCCGCGACGACGGTGGCGACGATGACGACCGCGCGGCCGGCGGCGGCAACGGTGCAGCCGGTAGAAACGGTGGCGCCGAGGGCGAGGACGAGCAGCGCCTGATCGCCTAGCGGCGGCTCGGTGCCCCGCCGATCGCGTCCTGCAGTCGGCTGCTGAGCCGCGACTCTCTTTCGAACCGCAGCCGCGCGCGGCGCATGCGCTCTCCACCCGGCGGATAGCGCCGGCGCGCCCAGGGGGAACTGGGCCGCGCCAGCCGCACAGCCCCGACCAGGCCGACCGGTGCGAGGAACAGGCCGACGGCGCCCAGCATCATGCGGCCCTTGAGGATCGCCACGATCGCGACGCCCAGCGAGAGCGCGATCGTGGCGCTGACCGTGACGGCCGAGCCCGGATCGTCGAGTTCGAACGGCCGCACGCCGATCACGACGAGCAGCCCGACGGTCGCGACGACCGCGACGGCCTCGAGCGAGCTGCGGCCCTCCTGGCTCCAGTAGACGTCCTGCAGGCGCGTCCACAGCGCGAACTCGTCGAGCGTGAAGCCGACGCCGACCCCGAAGACCGCTGCGACGATCCCGCCCCACGGCTCGCTGAGGTGCAGCCCGAGCCCGAGGAAGCCTGCGCCGATCATCAGGAAGATCCCCCACACGAAGTGGTGCAGATGCAACCCGTCCGAGGTCTCGACGCCGCCGGGCCACCAGCTGAAGCGGCGCGTCATGCGCGCGCTGGTACGGATCGCAAGGAACGCGATCAGCATCGCCGCGAGGGCCACGAACGCGTGCTGGCGACCATGATCAGCTACGACGAGGTCGTAGATGTGCCTGATCGGGAAGACGCTCGCGATCATGTGGGTTCCTCGGACCGTGCGCGCCCCCGCTTTAGGCGTGCGCGCAGTGCGCCGTCAGCGCTCTGACGGCAGCTCCAGGCTAACCCGGGGGCCGCAGGTGCACCTCGCCGGAGCCGAGCGCCGTGCGACCGCCTCCCTCGAGCGCGACCACGAGGCGCCCGTCGCCGTCGATCCCCTGCGCGACCCCGCTCCCGGCCGCGCCTGCTCGCCCGGCGCCTGGAGGCGCTGGCCCCCAGCTGACCTCTCGCCCTCGCAGCGCGTCGCGCTCGGAGAAGGCCGCCAGCGTCAGCTCCGGCGGCTCTGCGAGCCGCAGGGCGAGCGCGTCGATCAGCGCACCCAGGAGCGGCTCGGTCGCATCGGGCGCGAGCCCCAGCGTCGCCGCGGTCTCGCGCAGCTCGCCGGGCAGCTCGCCGAGCTCGACCGCGACGTTCAGCCCGATGCCGAGGACCGCCCAGTTTTCCTCGGAGCCGCCCACCCGCGCCTCGATCAGGATGCCGGCGAGCTTCGCAAGCTGCTCATCGCGTTCGAGCACGACGTCGTTCGGCCACTTGATGCGCGCCGCGCCGCGCCGCTCCGCTCCGGGCGAGCCGTCGACGGCGTCGGACACGGCGAGCGCGGCGGCGAGCGGCAGCAGGCGCGGCGCGGGGCGAAGCACGAGCGAGGCCAGCAGCGAGCTGCCCGGCGGCGCGGCCCAGCGCCGTCCCTGCCGGCCGCGCCCTGCTGTCTGCTCGCCGGCGGTCACCAGCGAGCCGTGCGGCGCGCCGGCGCCGGCGAGCTCGCGCGCCCGCTCGTTCGTCGAATCGGTCACACGCAGATGCAGGCGCGGGCGCCCGAGCACGGCCGCGGCATCTGCGGGCGGCGCCTCAGGCGCCGGGCTCACCGGGGCCGACCAGCAGCTCGTCGTGGCGCTCGGCCTCGAGCAGGTCGGCCGCCGAGCCGCGGTTCACGGCCAGCGCGAGCATTCCCAGCCCGTCTTTGTAGAGCAGCAGCCCGCCGGGATGCACGTCTGCGAACGTGCGGGCGAAGGTCGCGTGGTAGGTGCGCCCGCCGGACTTGACCCACACGTCTTCGCCCAGCTTGAGCCCGAGGTCCGCGACCTGCTCGGTCTGGCCGTCGAGGATCAGGTTGCCGAACGTGTCCGAATGCAGCACGTGCAGCTCGAGCCCGGCGTCGGTCATCACCGCGACGGGGATGTTCAGCCGCCGCAGGCCGTCCGGCGGAAGCGGCTCGCCGAGGTCGGCGATCGGCGTCCCGGCAGCGAGCGCCGCTGCGACAGGGGCGAAGATGTCGCGCCCGTGGAACGTCGGCGACACGGGCTCCAGGCGTTCGGGCGTGTTCTCGACGTCATAGGCCTCGGCGACGCCGCCGAGCCGTTCGCAGACGGGCATCAGCAGGCCGTTGTCCGGCCCGACGAGCAGGCGTCCCTCGTCGACCGTCCGCATCGCCACCGCGCGGCGGCCGCGGGCGCCGGTCGTGCCGACGCCCGGGTCGACGACGGCGAGCAGGATCGCGTCGGGTAGGTATGGCAGCGTCGCGCGCAGCACGATCGCGCCGGTGTGGACGTCGTGCCGGGGGATGGAGTGCGTCAGGTCGATCACCCGCGCCTGGGGGCAGCGCCGCGCGATCACCGCATGGCAGACGCCGACGAACTCGTTGCCGAGGCCGTAGTCAGAGAGGAAGGTGATGACCGGAGCTGTCACGGCGCTGACTGCTTATCAGTCGCGTCGGCCAACAGCGCGGCGAGCAGGCCCTCGACGTCATGGCGCTCGGCCTCGACATGCGGCTCGAGCCCCGCCTCGCGCAGCGAGGCGCTCGTGACCGGGCCGATCGAGACGAGCCGGCTGCGCGGCGAGATCGCGCTCGGGCCGCCGATCGTCTCCAGGAAGTTGCGCACGGTCGAAGAGGAGGTGAACGTGATGTAGTCGGCCTCGGCGGCCGCCGCGAGCGCCGCCGGCGTGGGCGCCTCGGCGACCGTCTCGTACACGTCGAGCACGTCGACCTCGACGCCGCGCTCGCGCAGCGCGTCTGGAAGCACGTCGCGCCCGCCGGCGGCCCGCGCGATCAGCGCGCGCCGAGCGGGGCGCTCGCCGTAGGCGTCGACGAGCGCCGCGACGAGCGCCTCGGCGAGCGCCTCCCGTGGCACGACGTCCGGCCGGATGCCGTGGCGCGCGAGCTCCTGTGCGGTGCTTTCCCCGACAGCCGCGACGCGTGCGCCGGCCAGCGCGCGGGCGTCCCGAGGCGGCTCCGCGGCGGCGAGCCGCTCGAAGAAGGCCTGCACGCCGTTCGCGCTCGTCACGCAGATCAGGTCGTAGGGGGAGGGGTCCAGCGCCGGCCCGGGGATCGCCTGCACGCGGATCACCGGCGCCTGCACGACCCTCGCGCCGAGCTCGGCGAGCGAGCGTGCGAGCCCGCTCGACTGCGCCCGCGCGCGGGTCACCGCCACCGTCAGCCCCGCGAGCGGCCGCGGCGAGAGCCACGCCAGCTCCTGCGAGAGCGCTGCGACACCGCCGACGACCGTAACCGACGGAGGCCTCACGTCGGCCTCGCTGACGACCTGAGCGATGTCCGCCAGCGTCGCCGTGACCGTGCGTTGATGGGGCAGGGTGCCGGCTTCGACCACGGCGACCGGCTCGCTCGGGTCGCGCCCGGCGTCGAGCAGCCCGCGGACGATATCCGGCAGGGCCCGCACGCCCATGTAGAAGACGAGCGTGCCTGGGAAGGCCGCGAGCGCGGCCCAGTCCAACCCGGGCGCTCCGCCGCCGGCCCCGTCCTCGCTCCTGTGGCCGGTCACGAGCGCGACCGCGCTCGCCACGTCGCGGTCGGTCACGGGGATCCCCGCATACGCGGGCGCCGCCAGGCCGGCGGTGATGCCCGGGACGATCTCGTACGGGATGCCATGCTCGCGCAGCACGCGCGCCTCCTCGCCGCCCCGCCCGAACACGAACGGGTCGCCGCCCTTCAGCCTCAGCACGGTCCTGCCCGCCTGCGCGTGGCCGAGCATCAGCTCCTCGGTCTGCTTCTGGGGCACCGCATCGCCGCCGCCCTCCTTGCCGACGAACACGAGTTCGGCGTCCGGGCGGGCGCCGTCGAGCGCGCCCGGCCCGACGAGCCGGTCGTAAAGGATCACGTCGGCGGCGGCGATCAGCTCCAGCGCGCGGGCCGTCAGCAGGCCGGGGTCGCCGGGCCCGGCGCCGACGAGGTAGACCCGCCCCGGGCCGCCCTCAGCGGGCATCGTCCGGGCTCTCCGGCGCGACGGCGAGCGCCGGGCCGCCGCCGGACGTTCGGCGCGCACGCTCGAGCAGCTCGTCGGCTCCGACCACGAGCAGCCGCCCCGCGACCTCGCGGCCGAGACGCTCCGGGTCGGATTGCTCGCCGGCGAGCTCGTCGGAGGCCCAAGCCGACCCATCGGGCAACCCGACCCACGCCCGCAGCGTCAGCGTGCCGTCCCCGGCCGTGCGCGCGTGGGCACCGAGCGGCGTGTGGCAGTCGGCGCCGAGCTCGCGGGCGAGCGCCCGCTCCGCGCGCAGCGCGGCGAGCGTCGCCTCGTCGCCGATCCGCTGCGCCTGCTCCCGTGCATCGTCATCGTCCGCGCGGCCCTCGAGCGCGAGCGCGCCCTGGCCGGGAGCCGGCACGAACGCGCCCGGGTCGAGCAGCCCGCCGGCCTCGGCCTCGCGGCCCAGCCGTTGCAGCCCGGCGCGCGCGAGCACGATCGCGTCGAGCCCGTCGCCGGCGGCGAGCTTCGCCAGCCTCGTGTCGACGTTGCCGTGCAGCGGCACGACCTCGAGGTCGGGGCGCGCGCTGCGAAGCTGCGCGATCCGGCGCAGGCTGCTGGTGCCGACGCGCGCGCCGGGGACGAGCTCGCCCAGCGCCGCCGCGCCGCACAGCACGTCCTCGGCGCCCGCGCGAGACGGCGCCGCCAGCAGGGCGAGGCCGGCTGCGAGGTGGCCGGGGAGATCCTTCGCCGAGTGAACGGCGAGGTCGATCTCGCTGTCGCGCAGCGCGCGCTCGAGGCCGTCGACCCAGCGCGACTTGTCCTCCGGGCCGGCCCCGGCGTCGCCGCCGGTGACGATCGGGACGATCTCGGCGCCGCCGAGCATCCCGGCGACCAGCTCGGCCTGTGCCAGCGCGAGCGCGCTGCGCCGTGTGCCGATGCGCATCAGTGCTGGTTGCGCCTGGCGGGCGCCGAACGGCGGCGCTGGAGGTCGTGGACCTCCGCGAGCTCCTCGCCGGGCTGCTCGGGGGCGGCGTCCTCGCGCAGCCCGAACAGCTCGCGGACGAGCTCCAGCGCGGCATGCCCACCGGCGCCGCCGTGCTGATCCTCGAGCCCGCGCAGGCGGATCGTCGGCTCGTGCAGCAGCCTCGCCATCACCGCGCGGGCGATCGCCTCGATGCGCACGGAGTCGCGCGGCGTCGCGCCCTCCCAGCGGCCGGAGTTCTCGGCCAGGACCTGCTCCACGATCGCGTTGCCGTGCTCCCGCAGGGCCGTGATCGTCGGCAGGGCGTCGAGCTGACCCAGCCAGCGCGCGAAGCGCCGGATCTCCTCCTCGACGATCTCGTGCGCGCGGGGGACCTCCTCGGCCCGGGAGGAGAGGTTGCGGGCGACGACCGCCTGCAGGTCGTCGATGTCGTACAGCGTCACCCCTTCGAGCTCGGCGCAGGCCGGGTCGACGTCGCGCGGCACCGCGATGTCGATCAGCAGCAGGGGGCGCCGCTCGCGCTGGGCCATCACCAGCTCGAGCTCCTCGCGGCCGACGATCGGATGGGGCGAGGAGGTCGAGGAGAGCACGATGTCGGCAGCGAGCAGCTGGTCGGGCAGTTTGTCGAGCCCGACGACCGTCCCGCCGAAGCGTTCGGCCAGGCTCAGCGCGCGGTCGGCGTGGCGGTTGGCGACGAAGATCGTGCCCGCGCCCTGCTCGGCGAGCGCCCGCGCGGTCAGCTCGCTGGTCTCGCCGGCGCCGAGGATCACGACGTGGCGCGCCTGCAGATCGCCGAGGACGCTGTTGGCGAGATCGACCGCAACGGACGGCACGCTGACGCGGCTCGCCCCGATCGCGGTTTCCGAGCGGACGCGCTTGCCCGTCCGGAGCGCCGCCGCGAACAGGCGATTCGTCAGCGGACCGCTCGAGCCGGCGCGGATCGCGGCCTCATGCGCCCGGCGCACCTGCCCCTGGATCTCGGCCTCGCCGACGATCATCGACTCGAGGCCCGCGGTCACGCGGTAGAGCTGGCGCGCCGCGTCGCAGTTGCGCGGCGAGTAGATCGCCTCGGCCAGCTCCGTCGGGCGGATGCCGGCGCGGCGGGCGAGCAGCCCCAGCACGTCGCCCTCGGCCTGCACGGGATCGCCCACGACCAGGTAGACCTCGGTGCGGTTGCACGTCGAGATCACGACGGCCTCGCGCACCTCGGGCGTCGAGACCGCGAGCCGCGAGAACTCTTCCGCCTCGCGATCGCTGAACGCGAGCCGTTCGCGCAGCGAGACGGGCGCCGTCTTGTGCGAGATGCCGAGCGCGATCAGCTCGCTCAAGTGCCCGTCTCCGCGTCCGCGTTGCCGTGCTCGCCGTCGCGCGCTTCGACGGTCGCCAGCAGCTCGCCCAGCTCGCGCTCGATGCGGCTCAGCCGCACCGCCATGATCGTGACGTAGATCAACACCATCGCGAACAGCACGATGTAGGCCGCCGCAACGTACTTGCCGGCCTCGTGCAGCGGCAGCGCGGGTGTCTCGGCGAGCAGGTAGCTCATCCCGATGTCCTCGCGGGGGCGGCGGTCGGGCGCGAGACCGGGATCGCCGAGGGCGCGGCGCTGCGAGCGCCGGCCCCGTCGCGGTTCGACCCGGGCGTCTCGGCCGCCAGGCGGCGGCGCAGCGCGCGCAGCTGCGCGCGCGTGTGCTTGGCCGTCAGCTCGTATTTGCAGAGCGTGGCGAACAGCAGCGCGATCGCCCCCAGCGAGACGAGGAACGTGAGCGCCATCGGGCCGGGCAGGTTCGAGGTGCTGCCCAGCACGCGTGGATGCAAGAACGAGGTCGACATCCGCACGGCGATGAAGTTCAGCGGTACGAACGCGCCGGCGGTGATCGCGAACACGGAGGCGTAACGCGCCTGGCGCTCCGGGTCCTCGATCGCGAAGCGCAGCGGTTGGTAGGTCGCGTACAGCAGGAACACGATCAAGAAGGAGACGAGCGTCGGCTCGTCCCACACCCACCAGTGGCCCCACGAGCCCTTGGCCCAGATCGAGCCCGTGATCAGCGTCGCCAGCGCGAAGATCAGGCTCATGTGGATCACGACGTAGGAGCGGTAGTCCCAGCGGGCGTCGCGGGTGCGCAGGTGCGCGATCGCGAGAACGCCGCCGATCACGAACCCGCAGAGCGAGATGATCGCCAGCGGCACGTGCACGTAGAAGATCTTCTGCAGGAAGCCTTGTTCGGCTTCCAGGGGGGCGTAGAAGAACACGAGCGACAGCGCCGCCGACATCGCGACGACCGTTGCAATGCTCAGCGAGCGCAGGCCTTTGCCGTACATCTGGGGCTAGTCCTCGAGAAGGAAGTCGAAAAGGGCGTAGGCGATCAGCCCGAACAACAGATCATAGACCGCGAGCGTAGCCAGCCAGCGGGCAGCGGGCTCACCGCGGTGGGCGCTCACGAGCAGCGGCTCGGTGGCGCGGGCCGCCCCGATCACGATCGGCACGAACAGCGGCAGCGCCAGCAGCGGTCCGAGCAGGTCGCGAGCCCGGGTTCGCACGGCGAGCGCGGCGACGAGCGTGCCGATCACCGCGATGCCTAGGTCCGCCAGCGCGAGCGTCGCGATCAACCCAGGCAGCGCGGGTCCGATCGGCGCGCCGAGGAGCAGGATCGAGAAGGCCGGCACGGCGATCAGCTCGAGCACGAGCAGGTAGGCGAGCAGCGTCAGCACCTTTGCGAGCAGCAGCGCGGTACGGTCGACCGGGGCCAGCAGGAAGCCGTCGAACCCGCCCTGGTCGGCGTCGGCGACGAACAGCCGGTTGACGCCCAGGATCGCTGCGAACAGCAGCGTCACCCAGAGGATGCCGGCGGCGAGGTCGCCTTCGACGCTGCCGCGGTTCAGCGCGAAGTGGAAGACCACGTAGGTGCTCAGGGCGAACAGCGACATCGCTGGCACCGACTCGAGCGTGCGCAGCTCGACGAGCAGCTCCTTGCGCAGCAGCGCGCCGACCGTCGGCCAGAATGCGGTCTGCGTCGCCGCCGGGCGTTCCCGCCCGGCCGCGGGCGCCGCGGGCGTCGTGCTGGTCGCGGCGCTCATCGGTAGAGCTCCGTGATGTCCTCGGGCGCTAGCGTGCCGGCCTGCGCCAGCAGCGCCGGGCGCCCCGCGCGCAGCCCGAGCACGACGTCGGCGCCGTCGAGACCGCCGGAAGGGTCGTGGCTGCAGAGGACGCGGGTGCATCCGCAGGAGGCTCCGATCAGCGGCGCCAGCAGCTCGATCGCCGCGGGGTCGAGGTTGGCGTAGGGCTCGTCGAGCAGCAGCAGCTCGGGTTCGTGCAGGACCGCGCGCGCCACCGCGACGCGCTGCACCATGCCGCGCGAGAGCGTGCGCAGCGGCTCGTCCGCGCGCTCAGTCAGCGCCACTTGGTCGAGCAGCTCGCGCACGCGGTCCTCCGCCACACCGTGCAGGCGGGCGTGGAAGCGAAGGTTCTCCCGCGCGGTCAGCTCGCGGTAGAGCAGCGGCTCGTGCCCGACGAAGCCCACGCGCCCGCGCACCGCCCAGTCCTCCTCGGGGATCGCGCTGCCGAGCACGCGCACGGTCCCGGCGTGCGGGCGCAACAGCGTCGCGAGCACGCGCAACAGCGTGGTCTTGCCCGCGCCGTTGGGGCCGAAGACGACCAGCGTGCGGCCAGGCTCGAGCGCGAGCTCGACGCCGCTCAGCACCTCGCGTTCGCCGTAGCGGCGGACGAGCCCACTGACCTCGACGGCGGGCGTGGTCATGGCTCGGCCGGCACGCGCCCCGGGGGTCAGGACAGGGCCGGCTCGTGACCCCGCTGCGCCGCCGCGATCAGCTCCCGGACCGCAGGCTCGCTGCCTGCTCGCAGCAGCTCGATCGGGTCCGGCTCGCCGTTCACGATCCCCTCGAAGAACTCCTTGCGGTCCTGGTAGGTGGGCAGCGTCGCCTTGGCCCAGCCCCGGACCTCGTTGAGCAGGACCGCGAGCCGCGCGTAGGGCTCGCCGAACTGGTCCTGCACTTCGCGCTTGATCCGCTTCGCGAGCGCCGGCGAGGCGCCGGCCGTCGAGATCGCGATCGCCAGCGGCCCGGTGCGGACGATCGCGGGCAGGATGAAGTTGCACAGCGGGGGGACGTCGACGACGTTGACGAGCATCGCGCGGCGCTCGGCGTCGTCGTAGACCGCGATGTTCACGTCGGTGTCGTCGGTGGCCGCGATCACCATGAAGACGCCTTCGAGATCGGCCGCCCCGCCGTACTCGCGGGGCTCCCAGCGGATCGATCCCTCGCGCGCATACTCCTGGAGCTCGGGCACGGCGTCCGGAGCGATCAGGGTCACCTCGCCGTCGCACGCGAGCAGCCCCTCGACCTTCTCGAGGCCGACCTCACCGCCTCCCACGACCACGCAGCGCCGTCCGCTCAGCTTCAGGCACGCGATGTAGAAGGGGGTATCGAGCATCCCCTGCACGCAGCTCTGGTCGCAGATCCCCTTGCGGAGCTGGCAGACGCACTCCTTGCCGGCGTAGGCCTGGGCTGGCATGCAAAGAAGGTTAGCCGCGGGACTCTGCGACCCAGCCCTTGGCCTCATCGAGGCCATCGAGGCCGTACACCTGGACCTCGCCGGGACACATCCACGCGAACATCTGAACCGAATGCGTGATCCAGTCCACGTCGGTCACGACCGCGGTGCGCTTCCAGGCTCCCCAGTGGGTGAAGCCGAGCGTCAGGCCGAGCTTGGAGTCCTGCAGGAGCGCGCCGGGGTCGAAGCGCTCGAAGCCGGGGCCGACCGCGAACACCAATCGCACCTCGCCGCTCTCGACCGCCACCTTGATCCCCGGCAGCAGCACGTCGCGGTACTCCTCGGCCGTCACGCGACCCGTGGCTCGGAAGCCGATCGTGCCGGGCGCCATCGCCTCCAGCCGCTCGACCATGCCCCGATCCTAGCCGCCGGCGGCTACTTCGGGAGGCCGCGCCCGAACGCGCGAGCGAGCAGGCGCGCGAGCGGCAGGGCGCCGCTGCGCCAGGCGCGCTCGCGGTCGGCCTCGCGCTGGGAGCGCAGGCGGGCCACCGCCCGAGCGGCGGTGCTCGTCGTGACGTCGTAGGGCGACCACCACAGCCCCCGCGCGCGCGGCGGATCCCAGGTGATGAGCTTTTCCTGTGCGCAGGCCCGCAGCCCCGCCTCGCCGAGGGTTCGGCCGAGCCCGCCACCGGCGGCCGCCCCCCAGGGGCCCCGCGAGACGGTCGGCCCCGGCAGGTGGTCGTTGAGCCAGACCATGCCGGCGTGGAGCTCCCGTGCGATCCGCGTGCCGCGGTAGCGGTCAGCGGTCCAGACGGAAGCGCCGAGGCCGTAGTCACCCGCGTTGGCGCGGGCGATCGCCTCGTCCTCGGAGTCGACGGCGTGCACGGACAGCACCGGGCCGTCGACCGGCTCGAGTTCCAGGCGCGCGTCCCGCGCGACGCCGCTCAGCACCGCCGGCGCGTAGAACGCGCCCGCGGAAGCGAGCGGGCCTTCGACCGCTCCCCCGCAGTGCAGCCTCGCGCCGCCGGCGACGGCTTCCTCGACGAGCTCCTGGACGCGCGCGAGCCGCGCCGCGGACGCGAGCGGCCCGACCTGGGTGCGGTCATCCGCCGGGTCGCCCACCCGCAGATGCTGCGCGGCGCGGACGAGCCCGGCCAGGAACGGCTCGTAGCGCTCGCGCACGACGTAGACCCGCTCGATCGAGCCGCGCGCCTGGCCGGCGCCCGCGCAGCAGCCGGCCCACAGCGCCCCCGCGACGGCGCGGGGGAGGTGGGCGTCCGCCAGTACGAGCATCGCGTCCTTGCCGCCGAGCTCGACCGTCACCTCCTTCTCGCGCGAGACGCAGGCGCGCGCGACCGCGCGGCCCACCGCGGGGGAGCCCGTGAAGAGGATCTTCCCGGCGCCCGACTCTGCTAGCGCGATGCCGGTCTCGGGCCCGCCGTGGAGGATCCGTACGAGACCCTCGGGCAGGCCGGCGCGCGCGAGCACACGGCCGATCCGCTCTCCGGCGAGGCTGGCGCGTGCGGCCGGCTTGAAGGCGACGCCGTTGCCGGCGAGCAGCGCGCCCGCGATCTGCCCGATCGGCTGGGCGAAGGGCGCGCTCCCGGCGCCGATCACCGCCACCACGCCGTACGGCTCGTAGGCGACCCGCGCGCGCTTGGCCAGCGACAGCGAGCGGCTCACGCGAACGCCGTGGCTGCCCAGGACCCCGGCGCCCTCGTCCGCGATCCAGGCGAGCGCGTCGATCGCCGCGAGCAGCTCCAGCGAGGCGACCTCCGCGCGCGGACGTCCCTGCTCGGCGACGAGCACGTCGGCGAGCTCGTCGAAGTCGTCGATCACGGCCTGCGCCATCCGGCGCATGTAGCGCGCCCGGTCGCCCACGCGCAGCAGCGCCCACAGCGGCTGGACCTTCGCGACGGCGGCAACGACGCCGGCAACGTCCTCGGGCGCCGTGAGCGCAACGGTGCCGAGCTCGGCGCCGGTGGCCGGGTTGCGTGCGCTCAGGCGCGGCCGGATCTGCTCGCCGGTACTGGCCATTCGAGCGATTATCGCGGCTCGCCCGCCTGCCCCTGATTCGACGACCCGCCCCCGCCCTCGCCCCGGCCCCCGCGCTCGCGGCGGATCCGCTCCAGGCGGCCGGCCGGCTCGGCCTCCGCCTCGTCCGGCGCGTAGAAGCGCACGCCGACGACGCCCTCGGGCGCGAGCTCCTGCGGACCGACGTGCCCGGGCAGGCGGTGCGGGTTCTCATACCCTCCGCGCTCCTGGCCGGGGCGCGGTCCCGTGCGCAGCCACGAGGGCACCGGCTGGGCGCCGTGCTCGCGGACGTGCGCCTGCGCGGCCGAGAGCGCGCGGCCGGCCGCGTCGGACTTCGGAGCGAGCGAGAGGTAGATCGCAGCCTGCGCGAGGGCGTAGCGCGCCTCGGGCATGCCGACGTGCTCGACCGCGGCGGCCGCCGAGGTCGCGACGACGAGCGCGTTCGGGTCGGCGTTGCCGATGTCCTCGGAGGCGAGGATCACCATCCGGCGCACGATGAAGCGGGGGTCCTCGCCGCCCTCGAGCATCACCGCCAGGTAGTAGAGCGAGGCATCCGGGTCCGAGCCGCGCGTGGCCTTGATCCAGGCGGAGATGTAGTCGTAGTGGCGGTCGCCCTGTTTGTCATAGAGCACCGCGCGCTGCTGGAGCGCATCCTCGACGCGCTCCAGGGAGACGAGCGCCTCGCCGTTCTCGGCCGCGGTAGCCGACGCCAGCTCGAGCGCGTTGAGCGCGGTGCGGGCGTCGCCTTCGCTGCGCATGGCCAGGAAGCGAAGCGTGCCCTCGGCCAGCGGCGCCGCGGACTCCTCGCGGTTGGCGGCGGCGCGTGCCAGCACCACCTCGAGCTCCTCGACGCTCAGCTGCCCGAGCGCGTACACGCGCAGCCGCGAGAGCAGCGCCCCGTTGATCTCGAACGCCGGGTTCTCGGTCGTCGCCCCGATCAGCGTCACGAGCCCCTCCTCGACCGCGGGCAGCAGCGCGTCCTGCTGGGCCTTGTTGAAGCGGTGGATCTCATCGAGGAACAGGACCGTGCTGCGCCCGTCGCTTTCGCGGCGGTGGCGAGCACGCTCGATCACAGCCCGCACCTCGGGCCGGCCCGCCGCGACCGCGCTCAGCTCCTCGAACGCCGCGTCCGAGCTTTCGGCGACGATCCGCGCCAGCGTCGTCTTGCCCGAGCCCGGCGGCCCGTAGAGCACCATCGAGTGCGGCCGGCCCTGCTCGATCGCGGTCCGAAGCGCCGAGCCCTCCCGGAGCAGGTGGGACTGGCCGACGAACTCGTCGAGGCTGCGCGGGCGGATCCGCGCCGCGAGCGGTTGCGCGGCTCCTCCGTCCCGGCGCGGCGTGGGCGGTTGCGCCCGCCCGGCAGGCGCTTCGTCCTCGTCGCCGAACAGGGTAGTCACGTGTCTGAGTATGTCCTGCACGCGCTCGGACCGTCCAGAATCTGCGCCCTTCCGGCGCCGCGAGGGCGGCGAAGGTGTAGATTCGGGTCTGAAGTCGAGGAGCAGTTGAGGATCGCGCACATCCCCCATGAGGAGTCCCGCGAGGGATGAGCTTCAGCACCGCTGAGGCGAGGCCGGCGGCCGAGACGCTCGAGTTCCTCGACGCGGGCGGCGACGTCGCCGCGCGTTCGCCGCTGCAGCTGTTCTGGCGGCGCTTTCGCCGCGACCGCGTGGCGCTGATCTCCGGCGGCTTCGTGATCGCGCTGATCGTGATCGCCTTCGCCGCCCCGCTCGTCGTGTCGATCCTCGGTCTGCCGGGGCCGAACGTCCAGAACCTCAACCTCACGGACTCGTTCGGCTCCCCGCTCGGCCCGACCGCGGCGCATCCGTTCGGCGTCGACCAGCTCGGAGAGGACGTCGCCTCGCGTGTGATCTACGGCACGCGTGTCTCGCTGGAGGTGGGGATCTTCGGGACGGCGATCTCGACTCTGATCGGCGTCACGGTGGGCCTGGTGGCCGGCTTCTACCGGGGCTGGGTCGACACCCTGCTCTCGCGCAGCGTGGACGTCGTGCTGTCGATCCCGATCCTGCTGCTCGGCATCGGGATCGGCGCCGCGTGCTCGGTGAAAGGCTGCATCAAAGGCGCGATCCAGCCGGGCATCGGGGTGATCATCTTCCTGATCGCGTTCGCCACCTGGCCGTATATGGCGAGGATCGTGCGCGGGCTCGTGCTCTCGATGCGCGAGCGCGAGTTCGTCGAGGCCTCGCGCGCGCTCGGCGCGTCGAACACGCGCATCATGATCCGCGAGATCCTTCCGAACCTGACCGCGCCGATCATCGTCTACGCGACCCTGCAGATCCCGACGAACATCCTGATCGAGGCGGCGCTCTCGTTCCTCGGCGTCGGGATCCGCCCGCCGACCGCGAGCTGGGGCCAGATGATCGCCTCGGCGACGCCGATCTTCAATACGGCGTGGTGGTACATGGTCTTTCCAGGCGCAGCACTGCTTCTGACCGTGCTGGCCTTCAACCTTCTGGGCGACGGGCTGAGAGACGCCCTGAACCCGAAGAACGCGTGACGGGGGGAACGCGCATGAGGGGGCTTTATTCACAACAACAGGAGGCGACTCGATGAAGTCGATCAGAACGGTCGTCGCTCTGGCGGCCGTAGCCGTGCTGGCGGCGGCGCTGTCGGCGTGCGGCTCGAGCAGTTCGGGCGGCAGCGGTAGCTCGAGCAGTTCGGAAACAGTGGGAACCAACGGCTTCCAGAGCCCGACGACGCAGTCGCTCGAAGGCAAAAAGGGTGGCACTCTAGAAGTGCTGCAGGAAGGCGACTTCGAACACCTCGACCCGGGCATCGCCTACTACTCGGTCGACTACATGGTCGTGTTCGCGACGCAGCGGCCGCTGTACTCGAACAAGCCGAACACGGCGTCGCAAGCGAGCCCGGACATGGCCTCGGGCCCGCCCGAAATCTCCTCTGACAATAAGACGGTCACCGTGCACCTGCGCGAAGGCGTGAAGTTCAGCCCGCCGGTGAACCGCGAAGTGACCTCCGAAGACGTCGCGTACGCGTTCCAGCGGGCCACCAACCCGAATGTCGCGAACCCCTACATCGGCGCCTATTTCAAATCGATCGAAGGCGAGCCGGAAGCAGAAAAGGAAGGCGGCAAGAAACCGATCAAGGGCATCACGACGCCCAACAAGCACACGATCGTCTTCAAACTCACCGAACCGAAGGCCCAGTTCGTCGCGGCGGCGCTCGTGATGCCGATCTCGGCGGCGGTGCCGAAGGAATACGCCGAAAAATACGACAGCCACAAGCCGTCCGACTACTCGAGCTATGAGGTCGCGAGCGGGCCGTACATGATCAAAAACGACAGCTCGGGCAAAGTGCTCGGCGTCGGCTACTTCCCCGGCAAATCGCTCACGCTCGTGCGCAACCCGAATTGGAGCGCGAGCACCGACATCCGCCCGGGGTACCTGAACGAAATCAAGATCAAGATCGGCGGCAACAACGCGGTGATCGGCCGGCAGGTGCTGGAAGGCACCAACGTCGTGCAGAGCGAACCGCCGACGCAGGCGAACGTCAGGCTCGCTGACGAAAAGTACAAGAGCCAGATGTACATCTCGCCGGGCGCCGGCAGCCACTACATCACGCTCAACAACAAGGTCGGGCCGTTCAAGAACGAAAACCTCCGCAAGGCTGTCTGGGCGGCGCTCGACCGCTCCGCGATGGACAAGGCGCGCGGCGGATCGCTCGTCACGAACGTCGCGACGCACGTGCTCTACCCGTCGAACGACCCGTCGTGGAACGAAGTCACCGGCTTCAACGCCGCCGGCGGTCTCGCCGGGCCGAAATTCGACTACAACGAACACCCCGAAGGCAACGCGGCGGTTGCCACCAAGTACATGAAGCTGGCTGGGTACCCGTCCGGCAAGTACACCGGTGGTGAAACCGTCACGGTCGTCGGCGCCAAGGGGCCGCCGGCCGAACAGGACGCGGAAATCGTGAACTCGACGCTGAAAGGCCTCGGCTTCAACACGAAGTTCACGCTCGTGGAAACCTCGACGATGTACGCGAAGTACTGCAACGTACCGAAAGAAAACATCAGCGTCTGCCCGAGCGTCGGGTGGATCGCCGATTTCGCCGACCCGCAGACGATCATCAACATCACGTTCAACGGCAAGCTGATCGTGCCGACCGGGAACGTCAACCAAGGTCAGGTGGACGACCCCGAACTGAACACCGCGATGACCGCAGCGGAAAGCGTCAACGGCAAGACCCAGCGGGCCGAAGCATGGGCCAAGATCGACAGGAAAATCGTCGAAAAAGCCAACTTCGTGCCGTTCGACTGGGACAAGCAGGCGAACCTCGAGGGTAAGTCGGTCCACGGCGTCGGCGACCTCTGGGACGTCGGCGAGTGGGACTACAGCTGGACGTCGCTGAAGTAGGCGCGATGCAGCTGGGCTGAGCGAGACCGGGCTCCGCTTCCTATAACGGGAGCGGAGCCCGCCCGCCCGCTCGCGGCGGCTGTTCTGGACACCAGAGCCCCGATGAGTCCCTTGACCGACACCCCGACCCCGAGATGACCGCTTACGTGATCAGGCGCGTGCTGTGGGGCATCGCCCTGCTGATCATCGTGTGCGCGCTCACGTTCATCCTGTTCCGGATCCTGCCGACGGGCAACCCCGCCGTCTTGCGCGCGGGGCGCGACCCGCAGCCGCACCTGATCAAGGAAATCGAACGGGTGCTGGGGCTGAACAAGTCGCTGCCCACCCAGTTCTGGGACTACCTGAAGGAAGTGTTCTTCCACTTCAAGTTCGGCTACTCCTACTACTCGCAGGAGTCGGTGCTGACGCTGATCAAGGAACGGCTTCCCGCGACCGTCTCCCTCGCGATCGGCGCCGCGGTGATCTGGGTCGTGGCCGGGCTCTCCGTCGGGATCATCTCCGCGCTCAAACAGCGCTCCTTCTGGGACCGGGCCTCGATGGGCACCGCCCTGGTCCTGATCTCCGCGCCCGAATTCTGGCTCGGGCTGATCGTCCTGTTCCTGTTCTCCGAAGACATCGGCAAATTCAAGATCTTCCCCGGCGCCGGCAGCTACGTGCCGATCAGCCAGGACCCGTGGAAATGGTTCACCTCGCTGATCCTGCCGTGGTTCGTGCTCGCGGCCGGAAGCGCAGCCGTGTTCGCCCGGCTGATGCGAGGCAGCCTGATCGAGACGATGAACGAAGACTACATCCGCACCGCGAGGGCGAAGGGCCTGACCGAGCGCCGCGTGGTGCGCCAGGGCGTGCGCGGCGCGATCAACCCGATCGTGACGTTGCTGGCGCTCGAAATCGGCGTCCTGCTCGGCGGCGCCGTGCTCGTCGAGACCGTCTTCAACATCCCCGGCGTGGGCCGCCTCGCCTACGAATCGATCGTGCACGCGGACTTCGAGGTGGTTCAGGGCACGGTGCTGCTGGCCTCTATGTTCATCATCATCGCCAACCTGGTCGCCGACATCGGCTACGCGTACCTCGATCCGAGGGTGAGGTACTCGTGAGCGATCCCGCACAGCCTCTGCTACGCGCCGAGAACCTGCGTGTCGAGTTCCCGGGCGAAGACGGGGTCGTGCACGCCGTCGACGGCATCACCTACCAGGTGTTCCCCGGAAAGACGCTCGGCATCGTGGGCGAGTCGGGCTCGGGCAAGACCGTCTCCTCGCTGACGACGCTCGGGCTGACCCGTATTCAGGGCGCGAACGTGTCCGGGCGGATCCTGTTCGAAGGGCGCGATCTCGTGGCGCTGCCGGACAGCGAGCTGCGCACGATCCGCGGCAACGACATCGCGATGATCTTCCAGGACCCGCTTTCGGCGCTGCACCCGCTCTACAGCGTCGGCAAGCAGCTCACCGAGGCGATGCGGGCCCATCGCGACATCTCGAAGCGCCAAGCGCAGGAACGCGCGATCGAGCTGCTCGGCCTCGTCGGCATCCCCGACCCCAAGCGGCGCGTGGACGCCTATCCCCACGAGTACTCCGGCGGCATGCGCCAGCGCGCGATGATCGCGATGGCGCTGGCCAACGAACCAAAGCTGCTGATCGCCGACGAGCCGACGACCGCGCTCGACGTGACGGTGCAGGCGCAGATCCTGGCGCTGATGGAACGGCTGCAGGACGAACTGGGGATGGCGATCATCATCATCACCCACGACCTCGGCGTGGTCGCCGAGATGGCCGACGACATCGCCGTCATGTACGCGGGAAGGATCGTCGAGACGGCCTCGGCGGAGGCCCTGTTCGCGAACCCGGAGCACCCGTACACCTGGGGGCTGCTGAAGTCGATTCCCCGCCTCGAGGCCGATCGCTCGGAGCTGCTCGTGCCGATCCCGGGTACGCCGCCGAGCCTGATCTCACCGCCTTCGGGCTGTCACTTCCACCCGCGCTGCGCCTATGCCCAGCCCGATCACTCGCGCATCGATCCGCAGCTCGAGCCGGTGCCCGACGACCCCGGCCACTTCGTCGCATGCCTGCTGGAGCCCGAGGCGCGTCGCCGGCTGTGGGCTGAGCTCCAGGAGGGCCGCCGTCCGCAGGAGGCGATCTCCGAGGTTGGGCTCGGAGGAGAGGCGGGCTGATGGGCGAGCCGGATCTGGAGGTCGCGCCGAACGACGACAAGGACGGAGCCGCCGGGCTGCGCAAGGACGGCGACGCGCTCGTCGAGGTGCGCGACCTCGTCAAGCACTTCCCGATCACCAAAGGCGTCTTCGTCCAGCACAAAGTCGGAGCGGTGCAGGCCGTCGACGGCGTCAGCTTCGACGTGCGCCGCGGCGAGACGCTCGGCATCGTCGGAGAGACCGGCAGCGGCAAGAGCACGACCGCACGCCTGGTGATGCGCCTGCTCGAACCGACCTCTGGCGAAGTTCGCTTCGATGGCCAGGACATCACGAAGATCAAGGGCAAGCGGCTGAAGTCGGTGCGCCGCGAGATGCAGATGATCTTCCAGGACCCCTACTCCTCGCTGAACCCGCGCAAGACGATCGGCTCGATCGTGGCCGAGCCGTTCGCGATCCACGGGCTGCTGAGCTCGAAGGGGGAGCGCCGCAAAGCCGTCCAGGAGCTCCTGGAGACAGTCGGTCTGAACCCCGAGCACTACAACCGCTACCCGCACGAGTTCTCAGGCGGCCAGCGCCAGCGGATCGGCGTCGCGCGCGCGCTGGCGCTGAAACCGAAGCTGCTCGTCGCGGATGAGCCGGTCTCGGCGCTCGACGTGTCGATCCAGGCGCAGGTGCTGAACCTGCTGCGCGAGCTCCAGCGCGAGTTCGGGCTGACGCTGATCTTCATCGCCCACGACCTGTCGGTCGTGCGGCACATGTGCGACCGCGTCGCGGTCATGTACCTCGGCAGGTTCGTCGAGATCGGGGACGCCGCCGAGCTCTACCGCTTCCCCAGGCATCCGTACACCGGCGCGTTGCTCTCGGCTGTGCCGGTCGCCGATCCCTCCCGCCACGGCGGTGCGCGGCGGCTGCTGAGCGGCGACGTGCCCAGCCCCGCCAACCCTCCCAGTGCGTGCCGCTTCCACACCCGCTGCCCGAAGGCGCAGGAGCTCTGCTCGGTCGTCGACCCCGAGCTCGAGGAGAAGCCGGCCTCCCGCGGGCTCGTGACCGCGTGCCACTTCCCGCTCGACCGCGAGGAAGTCGAAGCGATCGGGTTGCCCTCGAGCTCGCAATCGGCGCCCTCCGAGTGAGCGCCGGCGGCGCCAGCACCGCGGCGGCCCAAGGCGCCGAGGCGACGGCGCTGCTGCAGAGCCTGATCCGCTTCGACACGGTCAACCCCCCCGGCCGCGAGCGGCCCGCGCAGGAACATCTGGCCGCTCATCTCACGGCCGCCGGGCTGGACTGCGAGCTGCTCGGCGCAGAGCCGGAGCGGCCCAACCTGCTGGCCCGGCTGCGCGCGCCCGAGGACGCGCCGCCGGGTCCGACGCTCTGCTACCTGGGCCACGTCGACACCGTGCTGGCCGACCCGGCCGAGTGGACGCACGGGCCGTGGTCGGGCGATCTCGACGACGGCTTCGTCTGGGGACGCGGCGCGCTCGACATGAAGTCGCAGGTCGCGGCCGAGGTCGCCGCCGCGGCCGCGCTCGCGCGCTCCGGCTGGCGCCCGCAGCGCGGGCAGCTTCTGATCTGCGCGGTCGTCGACGAGGAGACCGGCGGCGAGCTGGGCGCGCAGTGGCTCACACGCAACCACCCCGAGAAGGCCCGCTGCGATCTGCTCATCAACGAGGGCGGAGGCTCCTTCTTCGAGTACGGCGGCAGCCGCAGGTACGGCGTGTGCGTCGGCGAGAAGGGCGTGTTCCGCTTCACGATCACGACCGATGGCGTCGCCGGGCACGCCTCGATGCCGGCGATGGGGGACAACGCGCTCCTGAAGATGGGACCGCTGCTCGACCGGTTCGCCGCGCGACGCCCGGGCTACCGGCTGACCGAGGAGCCGCTTGCGTTCCTCGCGGGCATCGGGGAGGACCCGGCCGACCCCGATGCCTCGATCGCCCGCCTGCGCGCCGCCGACAGACGGCTGGCCGTCTTCTTCGAGCCGATGCTCGGCGTGACGTTCACCCCCACGCGGATCTCGGCCTCGGAGAAGGTCAACGTGATCCCGAGCCGCGCCGTGCTGAAGGTCGACTGCCGCGTGCCGCCGGGCCTCGGCGGGCAAGCGGTGCGCGAGGACCTCGCGGACGTGCTCGGTCCGCAGGACGGCTGGCAGCTGGACTTCACCGAGCAGGTGGTGGGAAACCGCTCGCCGGTAACCGGCGAGCTGATGGACACGATCTCCGGCTGGGTCGCCGAGCAGGACCCCGGGGCGCGAACCGTCCCGGTCGTGCTCCCCGGATTCACCGACTCGCGGCACTTCCGCGAGGCGTTCCCGGAGTGCGTGGCCTATGGCTTCTTCCCCCACCGCCACCAAGGGCTACTCGACAGCGCGCCGCTCGTGCACGCTGCGGACGAGCGCATCGACGTGCGCGATCTCGCCTTCGCGACGGGGTTCTTCGAGGACCTCGCGCGGCGGATTCTGGGTTAGTAGGCGCCGGCGCCGGCGCGAAGCTGCGCAACGCCGCGCAACCCTCGCCACGGTCATTTTCGGAACTCGACACAGGCTCCGAAAAGCCGCATAATCGAAACCCGATGCCAAGGATGGTGCGTAACGGGGAGGGGTTCGGAGGATGAGCGGAGAGCTCGTGGCTGCGTCGCTGGTGCAGGAAGTCCAGAACTTCGCCTACAACTGGCAGCCGGTCTTCACGTTCGTCTTCTTCGCGGTTCTGGTCTTCGTCCTGTGGCGCACCTTGAAGGTGATGCCGAGGGTCAAGCCGCAGCGGATCAAGCCGGCGTCCAAGCAGCAGGTCTCGTTCGCCGACATCGCCGGCGTCGACGAGGCCAAGGCCGAGCTGCAGGAGATCGTCGACTTCCTGCGCGACCCCAAGGAGTTCCATCGCCTCGGGGCGAAGGTGCCGAAGGGGATCCTGCTCCACGGGCCCCCGGGAACCGGCAAGACTTTGCTCGCCAAGGCGGTCGCCAACGAGTCGGGGGCAGAGTTCTTCGCGCAATCGGCGGCGTCGTTCGTCGAGATGTTCGCCGGGCTCGGCGCCGCCCGCATCAGGCGCCTGTTCGCGATCGCCCGCGAGCACGAACCGGCGATCATCTTCATCGACGAGCTCGACGCCGTCGGCGGCCGCCGCGGCGCCGACATCTCGGGCGAGAAGGACCAGACGCTCAACCAGCTGCTCGTCGAGATGGACGGCTTCGACTCCAACGGCCGCGTGGTCGTGATCGCGGCGTCCAACCTGCTCGAGAAGCTCGACCCTGCGCTGCTGCGCCCGGGGCGCTTCGACCGTCAGGTGTTCGTCGTTCCGCCGGACGTGAAAGGCCGCCTCGGGGTTCTGCAGGTGCACACGCGCTCGAAGCCGATGGACAACGACGTCGACCTCGAGCTCGTCGCCCAGCAGACGAGCGGCCTGACGGGGGCGGATCTGGCGAACATCTGCAACGAGGCCGCGATCTTCGCCGCGCGGCGGCGCGGCCAGACGATCACGGCTGGAGACTTCGATGGCGCGATCGAGCGCGTGATCGCCGGTGTGCAGTCCAAGCGCGTACTGAACCGGCATGAGAAGCGGGTGGTCGCATATCACGAGGCGGGCCACGCGCTGTGCGGCGAGCTGCTGCCGTCGGTCGACCGCGTGCACCGCATCTCGATCGTGCCGCGCGGCCGCGCGCTCGGGTACACGCTGAACCTCCCCGCCGAGGACCGCTATCTGAAGACCCGCGAGGAGCTGCTCGACTACATGACCGTGCTGCTGGGCGGGCGCGTCGCCGAGCAGGTGGTCTTCGGCGCGATCACCACCGGCGCCTCGGATGACCTCAAGCGGGTCGCCGAAATCTCGCACTCGATGGTCCACGACTACGCGATGGGCACGGCCGGGGTCGGGCGATCGCCCGACGGCGACGTGCGGCTGTCCGAGACCACGCTGCGGATCCGCGACGAGGAGCGCCAGGACCTGATCGAGGAGGCGCGCAGGGCGGCCCAGCGGCTCGTGCTCTCGCACCGCACCCAGCTCGACGCGCTCGCCGCCGAGCTCCTGGAGCACGAGGTCCTGGAGCGCGACGCGATCGAGCAGATCATGAGCGGCGTGCCGCGGCTGGAGCGCCGTCCCGGCGTCGGCCTGCGCGTCGTCGCCGCGGCCGAGGGTCACGCGCCATGGCTGGACGCGGGCGCCGCGGCGGGCGCACCCGGCGCGATCAGGGCTCCCGAGAGCTCGCCGGAGGGCGGCACCGAGCGGCTATAAACTGGCCGCTGTGCTCAGCCGCATCGACCACATCGGCGTCGCCGTCGAGGAACTGGAGCCCGCGCTTGCGCTGTACCGGGGCACGCTCGGGCTCGAGGAGGTTCACCGCGAGATCGTCGCGGAACAGGGCGTCGAGGCGGTCCTGCTCGACGTCGGCGAGAACCACGTCGAGCTGCTCGCGCCGCTCGATGCCGACACGCCGGTCGGCAAGTTCCTGGCCCGACAGGGACCCGGCCTGCACCACGTCGCCTACCAGGTTCCGGACATCGAGGCGACGCTTCGCGCGCTCGGCTCGGCCGGCATCCAGTTGATCGACGAGCGCCCGCGGGTCGGCATCCGCGGCTCGAAGGTCGCGTTCGTGCACCCGCGCTCCACGGGCGGCGTGCTCACCGAGATCGTCCAACCAGCGGAGGTTCATTGATGGCCGAGAACGCCCGCCTGAGCATCGGCTTCCAGGGCGGCCAGGTGCTGGCCGTGCGCCTGTCCGAGCAGCAGCGCAAGGATCTCGTCAAGGCCCTGGGCGGCCAGGGCTGGCACGAGATCCAATCCGAGGACGGGCCGGTGCGCCTGGATCTGGGGCAGGTCGTCTACGTGAGCTCGGAGGGCGACGAGCCCAGGGTCGGCTTCGGCTAGGCCGCCAGGGCCGGCGACGAGCCGGCGGCGGCCGCGCGGCATCGAGAAGAGGATTGTTCCGCCAAGACCCCAACCTCGAGGAGCGCCTGCTCCTGCTGGCCCGCACGCGCGGCCATTCGCCCGGGGCCGAGCGCGCCGTGGCGGCGTTCTCGAAGCTCGGCGAGCACGCGGCGATCTGGATCGCGATCGGGCTCGCAGGTGCGCTTGCCGAGCGCCCGAACCGCCGCCGCTGGGCGCGCGCCCGCCGCGCCGTGCTCGCGACCTACGCGATCAACACCGCGATCAAGTTCACGGTCCGGCGGCGGCGCCCGGTGATCCCGGGCCTGCCCCCGCTGATGGGCACCACGACGGGGCTGAGCTTCCCGAGCGCCCACGCGGCGACCTCGTTCGCCGCCGCTCTCGCCTACCACCGGCGCGGACTGCCCGGGCTCCCTCTCTACGGGGTGGCGGGGGCGATGGCCGCCTCGCGCGTCTACCTCGGCGTCCACTACCCCTCCGACGTGCTCGCCGGCGCGGTGCTAGGCACAGCTGTTGCCGCGGCGCTCAGCCCCGCCGCCGCGCCTTCGGAGCCGCGGCCGGCGGCGCCGGCGCCATGAGCACGCGCATCGGCATCGTCGGCATGCCCAACGCGGGCAAGTCCTCGCTCTTCAACGCCCTGACCAAGGCCGGCGCCGAGGCGGCGAACTACCCGTTCACGACGATCGAGCCCAACGTGGCCGTCGTTCCCGTGCGCGATCCCCGGCTCGAGCTCCTCGCGGCGACAGTCGGCGCCTCGGAGATCGTCTGGGACACGATCGACTTCCACGACATCGCCGGGCTCGTCGCCGGCGCGCACAAAGGCGAGGGGCTGGGAAACAGGTTCCTCGCGAACATCCGCGAGACCGACGCGATCGTGCACGTCGTCCGCGCCCACGGCGACGAGAACGTGATCCACCCGGAGGGACGCGTCGATCCGCTGTCCGACATCGAGACGATCGAGGCGGAGCTGGTGCTCGCCGATCTCGAGCAGGCCGAGCGCCGCGTCGAGCGTCTGGCCAAACAGGCCCGTGGCGGCGACGCGGCGGCTGCCGCCGAGGAGGCGTGGCTGCGCACGGTGATCGCAGAGCTGCAGGCGGGCCGGCCGGTCCGCGGCGTGCCCGTTCCCGAGGAGGCGCCGCACGCGGCGCGAGACCTGGGCTCGCTGACCGCCAAGCCGGTTCTGTTCGTCGCGAACGTGGACGAGGGCTCGGACGAGGTTCCCGCGGCCGTCGCCGAGCACGCGGCCGCGCAGGGGGCCCGCGCGGTCGCGGTCTCCTCGCGAATCGAGTCCGAGCTCGCGGAGCTCGACGACGAGGAAGCGGCGGCGATGCGCGCCGAGCTGAGCGCGGGCTCCGCGGGCGGCGCGGCACCGCTCGAGCGGGTCATCCAGGAGGCCTTCGCGCTGCTCGAGCTGCTCGCCTTCTTCACGGCCGGCGAGGGCAAGCCGGCACAGTCCTGGCACCTGCGCCGCGGCCTGTCGGTGTGGCACGCGGCCGGGGAGATCCACACGGACATCCAGAAGGGGTTCGTGCGCGCGGAGGTGATCGCCTGGGACGAGCTCGTCGCGGCCGGCGGCTACGCGGGCGCGCGCGATCGGGGCACGTTGCGCACCGAGGGGCGCGAGTACGCGGTGGCCGACGGCGACGTGATCACCGTCAAGTTCACCCCCTAGGCCGCTACGGAGCGCCGGCCGACCTTGACTGTGCGAGCTTCTCGAGCCGCTCGGCGAGACGCCGCATGCCGTTCTCCTCAGCCGCCTTCGCGCCCGCCGCGAAATCCGTCGGGCGGTCCGCCGGCTGGAGGACCTCGATCTCCTGAAGCGTCGCGATGCGCTTGAAGCTCCGCAGCAGCTCATCGTTCTCGCGCAGCGACTGCGCCGCGCGGGGGCTCATCTCGCCCTGCTCGCGGCGGACGCGGTTGGCCGCCTCGCCGGCCGCTCGGAGCACGTCCTCGAGCGGCCCGTAGCGGCGCAGCAGCTCCGCCGCGGTCTTGGCGCCGATGCCCGGCGCGCCCGGCAGCCCGTCGGAGGGGTCGCCGCGCAGCGCGATGAAGTCCGGCACCAGCTCCGGCGCGATCCCGTAGCGCTCGAGCACCTGCTCCGGCCCGATCAGCCCGACGGCGCCGCCCTTGCCGGTCTCCACCACGGCGACACGCTCGCCGACCGCGCCGTACATGTCGCGGTCGCCGCTGAGCAGCAGCGCGCGCCCGCCGCCCGCCGCGGTCTCCTGGCGCGCGTAGGAGAACATCAGGTCGTCGGCCTCGAGGTCCTCGCTGCCGGTGACCGTCCAGCCGAGTGCCTCGAGCAGCGCGGGGGCGCGGCGCCACTGCTCCGCGAGCTCGGGCGGCATCGGGTCGCGGTGGGCGTGGTAGGGGCGATAGAGCTCGACGCGGTAGGCGGCCTCCTCGGCGCCGGTGCACGCCACGACCGCGCGGGGCGGCTCGGCGATGCCCGCGTCGCGGAGCGCTGCGCGGGCCGCGCGGCTCGGCGGCTCGATCAGCGCGAGAATCGCGTTGACCGTGCCCAGCAGGGCGTTGACCGGGCGCCCGTCTCCGTCGACGATCGTTTTCGGCAAGGCGAAGAACGAGCGGTACAGGAGCCAAGGGGTGTCGGCGAGCAGGAGCGGCGCTGGCACGCGCCCAGCCTACGGCGCCTGCGACCCGCGGGCTCTTCAGCCCGCCGAGACGCCGCCGGCGCCGCTCACCGACGAAGCCGCGCCGCTTGCCCCCGTGGGCGAGACACCCCCGGAGTTGCCGTGAGACGGAGGCGGCGCGGGCGGGGTGGGCGGGTTCCCCGTCAATGGGCCGAACAGGCGCGGCCGCCCGCTGTGGTCCGGCTCCGGGGCGAGCGCGGAGCCGTTGCGCACGTAGAAGTACTCCCAGGTGCTGTCGAGCCCGAGGCGGGCGGCCAGCGCGGGCCCGCTGAGCACGTCAGCCGCGCTCGTGCCCAGCACGCGCGCCTTGAGGATCCGCGGCGAGACGCCGCGCTTGATCACTTCGACGCCGTGGAAGCGCCCGCGGTAGAGCCCGCGCAGCCTGCCGGCGGCGGTCGCGAACGGGATTTCGAGATGCCAGCGCGCCGAGCTGCCTTCGTAGGCGTCGGCGACGCCGGTCAGCCACGGCGCCGGTTCGGCGCCGGGGAAGCCGTCCTGGACGGACTCGGTCATGCCACCCGAGCTCGCGAAGAAATACGTGATCGCCGGGCGCCCGGCGTACGTCACGATCTGCCCGGCGGTCGCCGCGACGGCGGCGTTCGTCGCCGGGGTTTCGGCGGCGGCCCCGCGGTACACCTGCGAGCGCGTGTCGGCGTACACGTCGAAGCGCGAGCCGCCGGCGTGTGAGGTCAGCGCGTAGGTGCGGCTCGCCACGGCCTGCGCCTCGAGCGCGGCGGCGGGCCAGCTCGCCGGCATCTCGGCCGAGACCACGCCCCGGACGTAGCGCTCGAGCGCGATCCGCTTCACCTTCGCGCCGACCAGCACCTTCACGACGGTCTTCGGCGACGCTGTGCCGAGCGCCGTGCCCGAGTAGTAGTGGGCCAGGATCTGCTGGTAGGAGAGCCCGTGCCGCGCGTAGCCGAGCGCGCCTTCCTGGCTCATGCCGACGCCGTGGCCGTTGCCGGTGCCTTCGATCACGAGCATCGGGGCGGCACCGGCCGGTGCCGCGAGGCATGCGGCGAGGGCCGCGGCGGCGCTCGCGGCGGCCGCACGCAGCAGCGCTCTGCGCGCCCCGCGCCGGCGCTCCTGGGAGCCCGATTTGCGGTGGTAGGTTGGCTCTATGGCGGGCATCTGCTCACGCAAGAACACGGCCGCTCACGTGCAATCGCGGTCGAGGATCGGAGGACCCATGAGTTTGCACTCGTCGCCCCTGCAAAGTCCGTTGAGGGATGCACGATGGCTGTCGAGGTGAGCGCCAAGGAGGAGCTGACCCGCGAGCGCGAGGTCCTAGACGCCGTCCCCAAGCAGCTCTTCATCGGCGGCGCGTGGCGGGACGCCGAGGGCGGTGCGAAGCTCGGCGTCGAGGACCCGGCGACGGGCGAGCAGCTCGTCGAGGTCGCGGACGCCTCGCCGTCCGACGCGAAGGCCGCGCTGAGCGCGGCAGCCGAGGCGCAGGTCGACTGGGCCGCGAGCGCGCCGCGCGACCGCGGCGAGATGCTCCGCTCGGCGTACGAGAAGATCGTCGCCCGCGCCGACGAGCTGGCGCTGCTGATGACGCTCGAGATGGGCAAGTCGGTCGCGGAGTCCAAGGCCGAGATCTCCTATGCCGCGGAGTTCTTCCGCTGGTTCTCGGAGGAGGCGGTGCGCGTGCACGGGCGCTACATGGTCAACACAACCGGCAAAGGACGGATCCTGACGATGCGCCAGCCGGTCGGCCCGTGCGTGTTCGTGACGCCCTGGAACTTCCCGACCGCGATGGGGACGCGCAAGATCGCGCCGGCCGTCGCGGCCGGCTGCACGATGGTGGTCAAGCCCGCCCAGCAGACACCGCTGTCGATGCTCGCGCTCGCCGCGATCCTGGAGGAGTCCGGCCTTCCCGGCGGCGTCCTGAACGTGATCACGGCGAAGCACTCGGGCGAGGTGATCGAACCGCTCCTGAAGGACCCTCGCACGCGTAAGCTCTCGTTCACCGGCTCGACCGAGGTGGGCCGGATGCTGATCGAGCAGTCGGCCGACCAGATCCTTCGCACCTCGATGGAGCTCGGCGGCAACGCGCCGTTCCTCGTCTTCGAGGACGCCGATCTCGACGCGGCGGTCGACGGCGCGATGCTCGCCAAGATGCGCAACGTCGGCGAGGCCTGCACCGCTGCCAACCGCTTCCACGTCCACGAGTCGATCGCCGACGAGTTCTCCCGGCGCCTGGCCGAGCGCATGGGCGCGCTGAAGATCGGCCGCGGCACGGACCCCGGCGTCGACGTCGGTCCGCTGATCGACGGCAAACAGCGCGAGAAGGTCGAGGAGCTGGTCGACGACGCGGTCAAGCGCGGCGCGCGGGTGCTCGTGGGCGGCCATGCCGGCGCCGGCGCGGGCTACTTCTACGAGCCGACCGTGCTGGCCGGCGTGCCGGACGACGCGCGGCTGCTGGACGAGGAGATCTTCGGGCCGGTCGCGCCCGTGGCGACTTTCAAGACCGATCAGGAAGCGCTCGACGCGGCCAACCGCACCGAGTACGGGCTCGTCGCCTACGTCTACACGCGCGACCTGAACCGCGCGCTGCGGGTCGCCGAGGGCCTCGAGACCGGGATGGTCGGCCTCAACCAGGGCGTCGTGTCGAATCCCGCCGCGCCCTTCGGCGGCGTCAAGCAGTCGGGGTTCGGGCGCGAGGGTGGCTTCGAGGGGATCGACGAGTACCTCGAGACGAAGTACGTGGCCGTGGCGCTCTGAGAGGGACGCGGCCTTTACTCCAAAACGGCGCATTTCGCGGATGAGCGTTGGCCGCGCGACGTTCGCGCCTCGTCGCATCTCTGACAGCCAACCCGTGTTCTGAAGGGCGAACACAGCCTTTCCAACGATCCTCTCCCCCTTGTACCAGCCGTCTAAAAGGCTCCTAAAGAACATGGAACAGAACGAACCGCAGCTTGACCCCGTCACAGTCGCCTCTGTGGTGCTCCGCACGGTCGACGAGATCGACAGGAGCACCGAGGAGCAGCGCGACGAACTGCTGTGCGCGCTGCTCTGCGCGGCCTGGGGCGACCTCCACGCCCAGAACCAGTAGGCCCTCCGCCGCGGCCCGGGCACGCCCGGGCCGCGAGCGTGGCCGCTCAGGAGCCGAGCGCGACCAGGTCGTCCAGCAGGCGGCCGTAGGCGCCGAGCAGGATCGAGAGGTGCCCCTCGCCGTCGAGCAGGTGGGGCCTCGCGCCGGGGACGTTGGCGGCGAGCCAGCGGCCGTGGGCGTAAGGGACGAAGCGGTCCTCCGAGCCCTGCCAGATCGCGACCGGCCGTTCGATCTCCTGAAGCGAGAAGCCCCAGTCCCCGACGAAGGCGAGATCGTCGTCGAACCAGCCCCACACGTCCTCCCCGAGGGCGCCGTGGAACAGCGCGGCCAGGTACTCCGCGAACTCGCCCGTGGCCGCGTCGCGGTCCACCGGCGAGAGCAGCTGCCCGAGCGAGGCCTGGATCTCGGGGCCGCCCGCGGCGAGGATGCCGTCGCGCTCGCCGCGCAGGAACTCCTCGAGCGGGCCGGCGCCCGCCTCGGCCGCTCCGAACTCCGCGAGGTTCTCCTCTCCCATCCCCTCCATCCAATCCAAGCCGGCCGCATCCCGCGGCGCGACGCCCGCGAGCGTCGCGGCGGCGATCGTGCGCTCCGGCAGACGCGCGGCGCACGCGAGCGCGTGCGGGCCGCCCCCGGACCAGCCGACGGTGAAGAAGCGGTCGATCGCGAGCGCGTCGGCGACCGCGGCGATGTCCTCTGTGCAGTCGGCCACCCTGCGTCCGGGACGGCGGTCCGAGTCGCCGTACCCGGGACGCGAGTAGGCGACGTGGCGCAGGCCTCGTTCCGCACCGAGCTCGACGAGCGGGGGATAGAGGAGACCCGCCGAGGGTGTCCCGACCTGGAACAGGACGACTCGTCCCTCGCTCGGGCCGGCGATCTGCGCGCCGAGCTGCCGTCCGTCGCTGGTGCGCACCTGCAGACGCTCCATCGCGTCATCCTCTCACGCGCCCGCCCCGGGGCGCCCACAAGCGGCGTTACCCGACCAGGGCGGCGGCTAGAGTCATCGCGCATGCCCCGCTGCCCACGGATCGCCGCCGCCGCGACGCTGCTCGCAGCGGCGCTCGCGATCGTCCTGGCCGGGTGCGGCGGCTCCTCCTCGGGCAACGGGATCGAATCGAAATCGCCTGATCAGATCCTCGAAGCTACGAAACAGGCGGCCAAATCGGCCACCTCCGTGCACATCGCCGGCTCGATCGTCACGGGCGGCAAGCCGATCTCGCTCGACATGGAACTCGCGGCCGGCAAGGGCGGCAAGGGCACGATCTCCCAGGAAGGGTTCACGATCCGCATCATCCAGACCCACGGCCGGGTCTACATCAACGGCACCTCGGCCTTCTACCAGCACGTCGGCGGGGCCGCCGCGGCGACCCTGCTGCAGGGCAAGTGGCTGGAGGTCCCCGCGAACAGCGGCGAACTCGCCTCGCTCGCCGACCTGACCGACCTCAGCAAGTTGATCGACACGGCGCTCGCCAGCCACGGCACGCTCGAGAAGGGAGGCACGGCCACGGTCGAAGGCCAGAAGGCCGTCAAGCTCACCGACTCCACCAAGGGAGGGAGCCTGTACGTCGCCGCGACGGGCACTCCATATCCGCTCCAGATCGCCAAGAGCGGCTCGGAAAGCGGCAAAGTCGTCTTCGACCGGTGGAACCAGCCCGTGACCCTCAGCGCTCCTCCGGGCGCAATTGACATCGGCGCGCTACAGAAAGGCGGCTGATCAGCCGATTCGTCTGTATGTCTAGAAGCGCGGAGACCGCATCAAGGCTCCTCGTGCGCGCGCCGAGGAGTCTCTCCAGCAGCGACAGGACCCTGGGGGCCGTCAAGGATGCGGGAGTTCTCGGTGAACGGAGTCATGCAGGCCGGCGTTCTGCGCCGGCTCCAGGGCCGGCCCGTCGGGTGCAACGAGCATCCGCTCGAGGCGCACGAGCGCGTCCGGATGGGTACAGCGATGCCTAGCCGGCCCGCCACGGGTGGCCCCGGCAGGCCCCCGCTCGGCCGGGCCGATGGCCGCCGCGCCGTCCCGGCGATGGCGATCGGCGCCGTAGTCGCCCTCGCCTCCGCGCTCGGTCTGGCCCTCGCCGGCGCCTCCGCGGCCGCGGTTGGCTGCGCCGCCGCGCTGGCGCTCGCCGCTGTCGCGATCGGCTGGGGCTTCGGCGAGCGGGGCATGGCGGCGCTCGAACGCGAGGTCGAGAGCTCCACGAGCGAGCTCAAACGCGCCCTCTCCGAGCTCGAGATCGCCCAGGCCGAGACCGTCCAGAGGCTCTCGATGGCCGTCGAGTTCCGCGACGAGGACACCGGTGCGCACATCGAGCGGATCGGGCGCTTCTCCGTGCTGCTGGCCGAACACATCGGGATGGACGCAGAGTTCTGCGAGCGACTCCGCCACGCCGCCCCGCTGCACGACGTCGGCAAGGTCGCGATCCCCGACGCGATCCTGCTCAAGCCCGGGCCGCTCACGCCCGAGGAGCGCGCGATCGTCGAGACCCACGCCGAGGAGGGGCATCGCCTCGTGCGCGGCTCCTCGTCCTCGATCCTCGACATGGCCGCAACGATCGCGCTCAGCCACCAGGAGAAGTGGGACGGCAGCGGCTACCCGCGTGGCCTGAAGGGCGAGGCGATCCCGATCGAGGGCCGCATCGTCGCGGTCGCCGACGTGTTCGACGCGCTGACGAGCGACCGCGTCTACCGCAAGGCCTTCTCCGTCGACGAGGCGATCCAGATGATGCGCGAACAGCGCGGACGCCACTTCGACCCGGTCCTGCTCGACGCCTTCATGGAAGTGCTCGGCCGCTCGGGCCCGGACGCCCGCGACGAGCTGCGCCGCGACCCCGCCGCGCTTGTCGAGTCGACGCTCGAGACGTTCGCGACGGCGCTCGAACGCGGCGACGCCGAGATGGCGGAGGGCGCGATCGCGAGCGCGATCGAGGACGGCATCTCTGCGACCACATTGCACGCCGAGGTGATCGGCCCGGCCCTGCGCAGGCTCGACGTGCTGTCCTCCGCGGGCGAGCTGTCCGCCGAGACCGAGCACCGCGCGGCGACGATCGTGCGCCGCGTGCTCGCGACGCTGTACCGCTACATGACCGGTGGCACCGACCCCACGCGCGAGCGCGTGCTGCTGGCCGCCGTCAGGGGTGACGAGCACACGCTCGGCCTGCAGATGGTCCACGACCAGCTCGCCGCCGCGGGCTTCGAGACGATCTTCGAGACCGACCTCGACGGCGCGCGGCTGCTCGAGACCATCGCGACCCGCCGTCCCGACCTCGTCGTGCTCGGCGCGACCGTGCCGGGCGAGGGCGAAGACCTCGAGGTTGCGCTGCGCGAGGTGCGCGGCGTGCACCCCGACGTGCCGATCGTGCTGTCGGGCCCTGCGATCGGCGGCAGCCTGCCGCGCGAGCGCGGCGGCATGCGCGTACTCGACCGGATCGACCAGTCGGTCGAGGCCGTCGAAGAGCAGCTCGGCGCGCGAGGACCCGCCCGGTCCGCCGCCTAGACGCGGCTCTCGCGCAGCAGTTCCGCGCGGGGACTGCCGCGCCCGCCGTCCACTCGCAGTCCCGATAGATTTCGCGCCAGTGAGCAAGCGCGCGATCGTGACTGGCGGGGCCGGCTTCATCGGCTCGCACGTGGCCGACGCCCTCTTGGCCGACGGCTACGAGGTGCGGGTCATCGACGACCTGTCCTCGGGGTCCGCCGAGCGTGTTCCGTCCGGCGCCGAGCTGATCGAGCTCGACATCGTCAACGAGCCGGCCCTGCTCGAGGCCTTCGACAGCTTTCCGCCGCAGGCCGTCTACCACCTCGCCGCGCAGGCGAGCGTCGTGGTGTCAGTCGAGGACCCGGGGCGCGACAGCGAAGTCAACGTTCGCGGCACGCTCAACGTCCTGCAGGCCGCCGGCGCGCATGGGGCGCCCGTCGTCTTCACCTCGACCGGCGGCGCGCTCTACGGCGACGAGGCGCCGCGGCCGACACCGGAGGACAGGATCCCGGCGCCGCTCTCGCCCTACGGGGCCTCGAAGTGGGCCGCCGAGGCATACGTGCGCACCTGGGCGCGCACCTCGGGCACCCAGCACACCGTCGCCCGGCTCGGCAATGTCTACGGCCCGCGCCAGAGCCCGCACGGCGAGGCCGGCGTCGTCGCGATCTTCACCGGCCGTATCAACGAACGCCGGGCGCCGACGCTGTACGGGCACGGGCGCCCGACGCGCGACTACATCTACGTCGCCGACGTCGTGAGCGCGCTGCTCGCCGCGACGGGGCGGGCGGGGGTCTACAACATCGCGACGGGCGTCGAAACCGACGTGATCACGATCTGGCGCAGCCTCTGCGAGATCGCCGGCGTGGAGATCGAGCCGGAGCTGGCCGACCTGCGCCCCGGCGAGCTTCAGCACAGCTGCATGGACATCAGCCGCGCGCGGGACGAGCTCGGCTGGAGCCCGCAGGTCGCCTTCCAGGAGGGTCTCGAGCTCACCTACCGCGCTCTGAGCGAGGAATACGCCCCGAGCTGAGGCGCGAGCTGCAATCGCTCGCTCAGCCCTGCTGGCGGCGCGCGGCGGGGCCGAAGCAGACGTATGAGCCCGATTCGCGGGGCCGCCGTCGTGGTCCTGACGATCGCAGCGTTGCTGCTCGACGCCGGTGCCGCCGCAGCCCTCGCGGACACGCCCGGCGGCGTGGCGGCGCCCGCCTCGCCGCAGGCCGGCGGGACGCAGTTCGGCGTGCCGGCCGGCGTCGCGAGGCCGCAGCTCAGCTACCTGAGCCTGCCGTCCAGCCCCACGGCCGGGCGCCCGCCGCGGATCGTCCTGGAAATCGTCGAGCCCCATGTCGCGACGGTCCACCTGCGCGTGCTGGTGATCGACCTGCACACACGCCGCACGGTGCTGAGCGCCGAAATGGGCTGGGTCCACACCTCGCACCGACTGGCGGTGGTGTGGCCGCACGGGGCGACGCTCGGGGCGGGCACCTACCGTGTCACCGTCTCCTCGCACGACCGCCGCAACGGCAACATCCTGCGCAACGCGCGCATCTCCGGCGAGGCGACGCTGACGGTCAAGGAAGCCCCGGCGGCGGCGCCGGTGACGGCCTCCCCCGAACCCGGTGTGCCGACGCCCGCGCAGACCGTCGCCGACGGGGCGGTGTTCCCGGTGCGCGGTCCCCACAACTTCGGCGGCCCGGAAAACCGCTTCGGCGCCCCCCGGGAAGGGCACATCCACGAGGGCCAGGACGTGCTGACCGCGGAAGGCACGCCCGACGTGGTTCCGCTCGCGGGGACGATCACGAAGACCGCCGATCAGCCCGAAGGCGCGGGGTACTACGTCGTCGAGCACACGCTGATCGGGTTCGACTTCATGTTCGCCCACTGCGAGGCGGGCTCGTTCACGGTCGCGGGCGGCCAGGCGGTCGCCGCGGGCCAGCAGATCTGCAGCGCCGGCCAGACCGGCGATGCCACCGCGCCGCACCTGCACTTCGAGATGTGGGTCGGCGGCTGGCGGGCGCCCGGCGGGCATCCGATCGACCCGCTGCCCTACCTCGAAGCCTGGGAACGCGCGGAATCATAGGACGGGACGCTCGCGCGGCCCCGGGGCCCGCGGCGCAGGTGACTCGGTAGCATCGGGCCCCGCGGCGAGATAGCTCAGTTGGTAGAGCACACGACTGAAAATCGTGGTGTCCCCGGTTCGAATCCGGGTCTCGCCATTCCTCTTCGTCCCTGCGGAAGCGGCCGACTTGCCCTACACAGTCAAGAAGACAGCCGAGGGTTATCAGGTGGTCGATCGAGAGACCGGCAAGGTCTTCTCGCGTCACACCACCGAGGAGAAGGCCGAGCGCCAGCGGCGTTTGCTGGAGGGGATCAGGCACGGGTGGAAGCCGACGCAGAAGGAGCACCGCGAGTCCTGAGCGGGCGCGATCCGGCGCCCGCGGGCGACGCGACCTGACCCGGCTCAGGCGCGCTCGTCGCCCCTGTGCACGATCAGCACCGAGCGCCGCGAATGCGAAGCCACGGCCGCCGCCACGCTTCCGACCAGCGCGCCGGCGATTCCCCTGCGCCCGTGCGAGCCCAGCACGATCAGGCCGGCGTCGCGCTCGTCTGCAAGTTCCACGATCGGTTTCCAGGCGGGCGCGCCCTCGACAGCCTCGCTGCCGGCGGCGAAGCCCGCGTTCCGGGCCAGTGAGGCTCCCGCGGCGGCGGTTTCCTCGGCCGCGCGCCTGACCTCGGCGATCTCCGCTGCGTTGATCGTCAGCGCGGCGGTCGGCACGAAGCCCACGTCGAACGGCTGCCAGACGGTCAGGGCGATCGCCTCGCGGCCGGGGGCGAGCTGGCGCCCGGCCTCCTCGATCGCGAGCTTCGCCAGGTCCGAGCCGTCGTAGGCGAACAGCACGGGCCCGAGCGACGCCTCGCCACCCGTCTGGCCGGCCATCAGGCCGGCTCCTCCGCGAGCGCCGGGTGGCGCTCGCGCCGACGCACACGCGCGAGCAGCGGCGGCGAGTACCACGCGGGGCCGTCGCCGTCCATGAACCGCTGGATGTCCGGCTTCTGCGCGCGAGCGCCGCCGAGGGCGTAGAGCCCGACCGCGGCGAGGGCGCCGCCGACGGCGAGCGCGAGCCCGATCCACAACGCGATGCGGGTGCCCTCCTGCGGGCTGCCTCCGACCGTCGCCGCGAGGTGCACGAAGATCGGCGCGACCATGAAGGCGGCGACCGCGCGGAACAGCTCGACGATCGCGAACACCCGCTGGAGGCTCGCGGCCGCGAGCGAGAACCCGGCGACGAACAGGGCCGGCGCCACAGCGGCACCGAGGCCGATCCCGGTGAGCCCGGAGCCGATCAGCGCGGTGGTTTCACTCGCGGGGACGTGGATCAGGAAGACCGCGATCCCGGCTGCGAGGAACGCCATGCCGGCGAGGGGAAGGTAGTGGATCTCGCGGGTTTTCAGCACGAGGCCCAGCGCGACCGCGGTGATCAGTGCACCGCCCAGCTCCGGGAGGTAGAGCAGGCCGACGTGGAGCGGCGAGTAGGTCCCGTACAGTTCGGCCGCCGTCAGCACGGTCGCCGACACCGACGCGGCCGCCGCGGCCAGGGCGACGACGATCCCCGCGACGGGGATCGTGCTGGTGATCATCGTGCGGATCGTCAGCAGCGGCCGGCTGCTGCGGTACTGGTAGACGACTAGAGCGACGATCAGCGCGAGACCGACGACGAGCGGTAGCAGCGTCTGGGTCGAGACGAAGGGGTGGGTCAGCAGCTGCGACGCGCCGTAGAAGGCGGACACGCAGCCTGTGGCGGCGAGGCCGATTGCGCGCACGTCGCGCGGCGCAGAGGGATCGGCGGCCGGAGCGTCATCGAAGGTCAGAACCGCGAGGGCCAGCGCTGCGAGCGAGATGGCGGCCACGATCCAGAACAGCGGGCGCCAGCCGTGCGCAGCGGCCTGGATGCCGCCGACCACCGGCCCGAGGGCGACGGCGCCGAAGATGCACACGTTCATGATCATCGCCGTCCAGCGGAACTTCTCGATGCCGAAGCCGAGCGCGAGCGGCGGCACCGCCGCGATCAGGAGCAGGCTGGTGCAGAGGCCCTGAAGGACGTGCCCCGAGATGAACATCGCCGGGCTCGTCGCCGATGCGGCGAGCACCGACCCGAGGACCAGGAGCATGGCGTAGAGGACCATCATCCGCCGCTGCGGCAGCAGTTGGGCGAACTGAACCGCGAGGATCGTGCCGACGGCGTAGCCGGCGTTGGCCAGGCCGAGCCCGAGGCTCATCGTCTGCGCGCTCATGTGCAGCTGCCCGCCGATGATCGGCGTGAGCGGCGCGAGCGCAGCCGAGAGCCCGAGGTACGGGACGAGGGCGAAGATCACCATCGCGGCGGCGGCGGGGTAGCGGCCGGCGAGCGGACCCTGTCTCATTGGCGAACCCCCTTTCCGTGGGCGGTCTGTTCAGTGTGGTGAAGGGTGGGTTCCAAGTTGGGGAGGTCTTGTGAAAGAGGCTAAAATGGAGCTACCCTCCGAATAATACGGAGGAAGCCTCCGTTTTTCAAGTTGATATGGGCACAACCGAGACACAGACGCCGAAAGCGCCCGCCGCGCCCATGAGGGCCGACGCGAGGCGCAACCACGAGCGCGTGCTGAGCGCCGCACGCGAGGCGTTCGCCGAAGGCGGCGAGAACACCACGCTAGAGCAGATCGCGCGCCGTGCCGGCGTCGGGATAGGCACGCTCTACCGGCACTTCCCCAACCGGCAGGCGCTGCTCGAGGCGCTGTACGTCGCCGAGCTCGAGGAGGTCTGCCGCTCGGCCGAGCAGCTCGGCGACGCCGACCCATGGGAGGCGCTGAGCGCCTGGTTCGAGCGGCTGCTGTCCTACCTGACGACGAAGCGCGCGCTGGCCGAGCAGCTCTCCAACTACCTCGATCTCGATTCACCGCTCTTCCACCAATGCCGTGGCGCGTTGTTCGCCGCGGGCGAACCGCTGCTGGAGCGCGCACAGCAGGCCGGGGTCGTCCGTGGCGACGTCGCCTTCCCGGACGTCCTGCAGATGGTCGCCGCCGTCACGAAGATCGCCCCAGCCGAGCCGGGCCAGTCCGAACGCGTGCTGCGCGTCGCGCTCGACGGGCTGCGCTACCAGCCGGCCCGCTAGCGACCGTCGGGTCGCGCCCACCGGACCACTCAGCGCAGGATCCCGGTGTGCCCGATCGAGTACCGCCCCGGCTGCGGCCAGACGCACAGCCCGTGCGGCCCGTACCCGACGGGGATCTTGTGGAGCAGCCGGCCCGTGCGTGTCGAGATCGCGTACACGACGTTGTCATAGCGCCCGCTCAGCCACAGCACGCGCCCGTTGGCCGACACCCCGCCCATGTCGGGCGAGCCGCCTCCCGGGATGAACCACTTCTTAACCGGCCGTCTCGTCGCGAACGAGATCACGCTGATCGAGCCTTCGCCGCGGTTGCTCACGTACAGGAAGCGCGAGTCCCGGCTCGGGTACAAGCCGTGTGCGCCGCCGCCGGTCGGCTGGAAGCGGATCACCTTCATGCTCGCGGCGTCGATCAGCCACACGCCGTTCGAGGTCATGTCGGCGACGTAGAACGTACGGCCGTCGGGCGAGAGCTTGACGTCCTGAGGCGAGGCGCCTTCGCGGAGCTCGATCGACTTGATCACGCGCTCCTTTTCGAGGTCCACGACGACCATGCGGCCGGCGAACTCGCACGAGACGAGGGCGAGCCGCCCGTCCGCGGTGTAGTCCATGTGGTCGATCCCGGCGCACTGCGGGATCGACAGCGAATGCTCGAGGCGCATCGTGTGGGCGTCGCGGAAGTCGAGGCGGTGCCGGGCCTCGGAGACGACGATCGCGCGCGTGCCGTCGGGCGTGAAGTACAGGTTGTAGGGGTCGGTCACCGGGATCGGCGCTCCGGGGCGCCCGGTCCGCGGGTCGATCGGCGTGAGCGAGTTGCCGGTGTCGTTCGTCACGTAGAGCGTCCGCAGGTCCCAGGACGGGGTGACGTGCTGCGGGAGCGTCCCGACGGCGAAGTGCTCGACGATCTTGCCCGTCGCCTGGCTGATCACGTCGACCGTGTTCGAATCGCTGTTCGGCACGTAGACCAGCGCCGGGTCGCCCCGCACCTGCGGTGCGAGCATGCCCGGTCCGTCCGCGGCGTAGACGTTGTGCGCAGAGAGCAGCGGCGGGATTCGCCCCGGCACGAGCGCTCGAGCCGGCGCGCGAGAGGGCGCCGCGGCTGCGGTCGCGCTCGTCGTGCCCGTTCGGGGCGCCGTGTCGACCGATGCGCCGCCCCCGCCTGCCCCGCCGCATCCCACAAGCGCGGCGAGCGCAGGGACGAGCAGCGCCGCGAGGCAGCGGAGCGCTCGCGGGGACCTGTGGGACGCGCCGGCGCTCACGGCGCGAGCGTCCAGATCTCGTCCTGGGCGGCACCCGCGGCGTCGCGGCCGCCGAGGACGAGGACGCTGCCGCCGACCGTTGCAGCCCCCAGGTCGGAGGTCGCGTGCGGCAGCCTCCCGCCGGGAGTCAGGCGGCCGCTCGACGGGTCGATCGCCCAGATCGCCGCGCTTGGCTGTTCAGCTTCGCCGGCCCGGCCGCCGAGCACGAAGAAGGTCCCCCCGAGCGATGCTCCGGCGGCGTGCGAGAGAGCCGCGGGCAGGCGGGCGATGGTCCGCACCGCGCCCGAGGCGGGGTCGACTGAGAGCACGCGCGACTGCGCGTGCACGCCGTCGGTGCCGCCGGCGACGAGCAACCGTCCGCCTACGGCAGCGACCGCCGCGTATCGCAGCGGGTGCGGGAGCGTGGCCACGACCCTTGGTGGCGCGCCGGGACGGTAGGCGAGCACCGAGCGCTGCGGTTCGGTGCTTGTGTAGCCGCCCACCACGTAGGCGGTACCCGCGAGCGTCGCGGCGCTCGTGTCCGAGAGGCCCTGCGCGAGCGTGCCCGCCGGCCCAGCCGAGCCGTCGGCGCCGACCGCGGTGATGCTCGCGACGGGCCCGGAGGCGGTGCCGCCGCCGAACGCGTAGGCGCGGTCGCCGAGCGCCGCGACGCCTACGTCGTGGACGGCCTGCGGGAGGTGGCCCGCCACGGCAGCCCGCTCGCCGTGCACCGCAATCACGGAGTCGAGCGAGGAGTCGGCGGCGTCGAGGCCGCCGATCGCGAGCGCCGTGCCGTCCGGTAACGCGGCCACGCCCGGCAGCTGGACGGCGAACGGGAGGGTGCCCTGCGCGCGGAGCCGCAGCCGTGCGGGGGCGGGCGCCACGGCAGCGGCGGCGTGCCGGGTGACCGCGGTGCTCGCCCGTGGCGCCGGAGAGGACGAGCCGCAGCCGGCGGCCGCGAGCGCGCCGGCAAGAAGCAGTGCCGCCGCCGGCGACTTTGCAGCTCGAGCAACGCTGCCTGTCGGCTCGCCCGTCATGCGGTTCTCCGCCACCCGGGCCGCCGCCCTGCCACTCTCCTCATCGGCCGCAAGCTTCGGTGGCGGACCTCAACCGAACCTGAACGGCGGATGAGCTTGTTGCCATCGTGTCGCAGCGCGGGCGCGATCGTTGTCCACGTGGTCGGGGAGCGCCATGTGAGGATCGCCCTAATCTTGAAGGAGGCCGCAAGCCGGCCGCCAGCTTCAGCGACAGGAGGACCACATGGCACCCGAGACGACCGTGCAGCTCGACCGCGAGCGCGTGCGCACCATGATCGAGCGCGAGGCCGAGCGGCTTGACGAGCGCACCCAGGCCAGTCTCAAGATGTACGAGCGGGCTCGGCTGTCGCTGAGCGCCGGCGTGGCGTCGAGCTACCAGGCCCGCGACCCGTGGCCGATCTATCTCACGCGCGGCGAGGGTCCCGTCGTGTACGACGTCGACGGCAATCGCATGTGGGACTTTCACAACGGCTTCGGGTCGATGGTGCAGGGCCACGCCAACCCGGCGATCGTCCGCGCCGTGCGCGAGCGCGTCGGCGAGGGCACGCACTTCGCCGCCACGACCGAGGAAGGCGTGGAGGTCGCCGAGGAGCTTCAGCGGCGCTGGGGCCTCGCGCGCTGGCGGTTCTTGAACTCCGGGTCCGAGGCGACGATGGATGCGATCCGCATCGCGCGCGGTTACACGGGGCGCGACACGATTCTCAAGATCTTCGGCTCCTACCACGGCCACCACGACGCCGTGATGGTCTCGATCGGCGTCGAGTACGACCGCATCGGCGACCGCGAGAACTACGCCTCGCTGCCATACGGGGCAGGTATCCCGAAGCAGGTCTCGGACCTCACGATCCCGGTGCCGTTCAACGACGCGGGAGCGATGGAGCGCCGCATCGAACGACTCGACGCGGAAGGGCGCAAGCCGGCCTGCGTGATCATGGAGGCGGCAATGATGAACCTCGGCGTGGTGTTGCCCGAGGATGGCTATCTACAGGAAGTCCGTGACATCACCGCGCGCCACAAGATCGTCCTGATCTTCGACGAGGTCAAGACGGGGCTCGCAATCGCTGCGGGCGGCGCGACGGAGCGCTTCGGCGTGGAGCCCGACATGGTCACGCTCGCCAAGACGCTCGGCGGCGGGCTGCCGGGCGCGGCGGTCGGCGGCACCGAGGAGGTGATGCGGGTCGTCGAGGACGGGACCGTGTACCAGGTGGGCACCTACAACGGCAACCCGCTGACGATGGCCGCGGCGCGCGCGAGCCTCACCGAGGTGCTGACGCCGGAGGCCTACGCGCACATGGACGCGCTCAACGACCGCATCGTCACAGGCTGCCAGGGCGTGATCGACCGCTACGGCCTGCCGGGCTACGCGGTCGGCATCGGCGCGAAGGGCTGCGTCACGTTCTCGCCGGTGAAGATCGTCGACTACGAAACGTTCAAGGCCAACCAGGACGTCGAGGTGACCGAACTGGCGTGGCTCTACAACATGAATCGCGGCATCTTCATGACTCCCGGCCGCGAGGAGGAGTGGACGCTGTCCGTGGCCCATACGGACGAGGCGGTCGACGCCTACGTGCAGGTGTTCGACGAAATGGCCGCCGAGCTGACCGCCTGATTTCGACTGTTGGTTGAGCGGCGGCGCGCGCTGCGGCCGTCGGCGCATGGCTGCGCCGAGGGCGCAGGCGCCCAGATTCGCCATCTCGGACGCCAACTTTTCTCCCGGCCGAACGTTTCAAGGTCATGGCCTCGATCGTGGTCTCCGGCGACGTGCTGCGGCGCCCCACCGGCTCGAACCTCGCCGTGCACCTGCACTACCTGATCGGCCTGCGCAAGCTGGGCCACCAGGTCGCCTACCTCGAGGACCGGGACGTGCTCGCAGATCCCGAGGGCGGCGCGGCCGTGCCGCGCGAGGGGTTGGTTCTGCTCGAAAACCTGCTGCGCCGCTGCCGCGTGGAGATCCCGGTCGTGTGGGTCGACTCGGACGCCGGGCTGGTCGGCGGCATGGTATGGCCGCAGCTGCGCCGGCGGCTGCGCAAGACCGACCTGCTGCTGGACATCGGCGGCCACTGCTTCCTCGAGGAGCGCTCGCTGCCGCGCCGGCGGGTGCTCATCGACATCGACGAGCGCCGCCGGGCCGCCGGGCCGGAGCTCGCCTCCCGACAGGTCGAGCATGATCTGTTCTTCTCCAACCGCCGCGACCCCGACGAGCTGCTCGCAGCAGAGTGGCTGCCGACGATCCCGCCGGTCGTCCCGCGTCTCTGGTACGGACCACCGGCGCGGGCTGAGCTGCCACTCAAGGTGCTCGTCGGTCGCGGCTTCGAGGAGGGCGGCCTCGGTCCCCCCCAGGGCGAGGGAATCGCGGGCGAGCAGCTGCTGGCGCTGCCGGCACGGCTGACCCCGCGACCCTGGACCACGCTCCCCGATGAGGACAGCGAGCTGGCGGCACGGCTCGCGGCGTCGGGGTGGAGCGTACGGGCCGAGGCCGCCGTAGACGGCTCGCTGTCCGCGCATCGCGGCCAGCTGATCGGCTCGCAGGCGTGCCTCAGCCTGCGCGGGCACGAGCGCGACGGCGTCTGGTTCACCGCGCATGACGCCTCGTTCCTGGCCGCGGGCCGGCCGCTGATCACGGGCGACGCCGACCTCGAGTGCTGGCTGCCCACCGGCAGCGGGATTCTCACGTTCTCCGATCTCGAGGGCGCGGTCGACGCCGTGGAGCTCGTCGCGCGCGAGCTGCCGCGTCACTCCGCGGCCGCGCGCGATGTCGCCGAGCGCGTCTTTCATTTCAAGGTCGTGCTGCCGAACCTGCTCGAACAGGCGCTGCCTCGGCACCTGCAGGCCGTCGCCTGAGCGCCCGTCAGCCGTCAAGCGCCCGGCGCACGGCCGCTGCGGTGGGCGCGAGATCGTCGGGCAGCCGCTCGAGCAGCGTCAGCCAGGACGGCTTGATCGCGGCCGCGCGTCGCACGAGCTCGGCGCCCCGACCCACGTCCGCCGCCGCCACGCCGATCCCCGCCCAGAACGTGAGCTCATCCGCGTCGGGCGCGAGCTCCGCGGCCGCGGCGTAGAGCTGCGTCGCGCGCTCGTGATCGCCCTCGGCGACGAGCTCGTCGGCCTCGCCCGCCATCTCGTAGGCGCGCGCGAGCCGCAGCAGGCGCTCGAGCTCGCCGAGCGGCGCGCGGTCGTCCTCGACGCGCACGTCGAACCGCGCCCGCCACGTCTCGCCCTCGGCCGGCACCACGAGCAGCGCCGCGGACTGGCGCCCGCGGACGTCGCCGCCCTCGCCCTCGGCGGCTTGCAGCGCCGACAGGAGGCGCGCGGCGAGATCGCCGTCCGCGGCGCGGTACGCGGCGGCCATCGCGGCCGGAACCGTGTCGCGGGCCATCATGTTCGCCTGGCAGCAGAAGCCCTCCCCGACGACCTCGCCTGCGAAGTCGACACACCCGCTGCCCGTGTGGGCGGCCGCCCCGCCCTGCGCGTCCACCACGCCGAGCTGCCGGTAGCGGGCCTGCTCGTCGCCGGCCAGCACTGCCGCGATCGCGGCACCGGCGTCAAGCCCTTCCGCGAGCCGCTCGAGTGCGTTCGGCCCGTGCGCGACCTCGGCGATGGACTGGGTGGCGACGGCGCCGGTGCCCGGCCGCGCCCAGGAGACGACGCTGCCGACCGAGAACCAGTGCGACTGGACCGCCACGCCCAGCTCCCCGCTGGCCGGGTCGCGAGCGACGATCGAGTAGGTGCCCGCGCGCATGCACAACATGATCGCAAGGCGCCGGGCCGCGAGTATGGTTGACGATGGGATGGGCACACCCGCGAAGCCGGCTCGCGAGGACGCCGCCGCCGGCGTGCAGGATCCCCCGAAGGTCAGCGACGAACTCGAACGCTGGCTGAACGGCGAGCACCGCAAGACCGTCGGCGGGCTGATCGAGCTGTTCGAAGAGAAGAGCTTCGCGCTGCTGTTCGTGCTGCTCCTCGGCGTCCCGGCCCTGCCGCTTCCCACGGGCGGGGTGACCCACGTCTTCGAGATCCTCGCGGTGCTGCTCGGCGCGCAGCTGGTGGTCGGCCGCCAGGAGATCTGGATCCCGCACCGCTGGCGCGAGCTGGAGCTGGCAGGCCCTCGCCAGCAGAAGTTCCTCCAGGGCCTGATGAAGCTGATCCGCAAACTCGAGCGCTTCTCCAAACCGCGGCTCCGCTTCCTGTTCAACCACCGCCTGAGCAACTCGGTGTTCGGGCTGATCGTGATCGCCGGCTCCCTCGGCGCGTTCCTGGCGCCCCCCTTCACCGGTCTCGACACGCTGCCCTCGCTCGGCGTCGTGCTCGTGTCGCTCGGCGTGCTGCTGGAAGACATCATCGTCGTGGCCGTGGGCATCGCGGTCGGGGTCGCCGGCGTGATCCTCGAGATCGTGCTCGGCAAGGCGGCGGTCGGCGGCGTCAAAAAACTGTTCTAGCCAGCGGCGATAGGCTGCCCGCATGGCGTCCGGCTGGCCAAGGCTGCCGTTCGAGGAGTGGCGCGCGACCTGCGACACGCTGCACGCCCACACGCAGGTGCTCGGCAAGCTCGCCGTCGCCCTCGCGCCGCCGGAGCCGGAGCTCCAGCACGCCGCCCTGCGACTCAGCGCGCGCGGGTGGGAGACGCTGCCGCTGCCCGCGCCCGACGGCTCCGGCGCGTTCGTCGCGAGCCTCGACCTGAACGCGCACGAGGCGGTCCTCGAACACAGCGACGGGCGCGACGCGCACATCGAGCTGCCAGGCCGTTCGGTCGGGGAGGTGACTCGCGAGCTGCTCGCCCGCGCGCGCGAGCTGGCGGGCTCGTTCGAGATCAACCCGGCGCCCCAGGAGGTCGACTGGGACGAGCCGCTCGACGCCGACGAACGTCACAGGACCTACGAGCCCGAGCAGGTCGAGCGCTACTTCGCCGCCGCGACGCAGGCGGCGTTGGTGCTGGCCGACTTCCGCGCCGCGTTCCGTGGACGCTCGACGCCGGTCAACGCCTGGTGGGGCTCCTTCGACCTCGCGGTGAACCTCTTCTCCGGTAGGCCCGCCGACCCGCCCTCCCGCGACTTCATCATGCGCAACGCGATGGACTCGCAGGAGGTCGCCGTCGGCTGGTGGCCGGGAGACGCGCGCTACGAACGGGCCGCCTTCTACGCATACGCCTACCCGCCGCGCGACGCCTTCGGTGGCATCCAGCTCGAACCGCAGGCGGCGCGGTGGGACGGCGAGCTCGGCGAGTACGTCCTCGACTGGGACGACGTCTGCGCGCAAGCCGACCCGCACGCAACCGCGCTGACCTTCGCCCACTCGGCCTTCAGCCACGCCTGCGCCGTCTGCGAGTGGGACCCAAAGCTGGCGGCGTCCGCCGTGGGAGACCCGCCCCCGGTCAGCTAACGAGCCGTAGCCGGCTCCGGCGCCCGCCCATACGTCGCGGCGAGCGCCGCGGTGCCCAGTGCGGCCACGGCCGACAGGTAGAAGACCGCCGAGTAGCCCGTAAGCGCGGCCGTGGCGCCCGCGATCGGCCCCCCGAGGCCGACGCCGATGTCGAAGAACGCGGTGAACGCGCCGAGCGCGGAGCCGCGGCGGTCTTCGCCGACGTCGCCGACGACCATCAGCGCCAGCGAGGGGAACAGCATCGAGAAACCGGCGCCGACGGTGAGCGCGCCGAGCAGCGCAACCGGCAGCGACTGCGCGGCCGCGATCACGGTGAGGCCGGCCGCCTCGAGCAGCGCCGCGGCGGTCGCAGTCGGCCGGGGGCCGGCGCGGTCGGGAACATGGCTGAGCACGAGCCGGCTGGCGAACACCGCGACCGCGAACACCGTGAAGACGGCGGCTCCGCCGCCGATCCCGCGCGACTTCAGCGCCAGCACGACGAATCCCGCGAGCGCGGCGTAGCCGACGTTCGCGAGCGCCAGCGCCGCCCCGGGCCTGCGCGCCGCGCGCGGGAACAGAGGTGTGCCGCGCGCCGGCGAGAGCGTCGCGCGGTCGACGGGCTCCGGGAGCCGGATCGCGATCACCGCGCCGGCGGCGGGCAGCGCCGCGGTGAGCGCGAAGACCGCGTCGTAACCGGCATTCGCACGCAGCAGCTCGCCGGCGACCGGCCCGAGCGACAGCCCGCCCCATACCGCGAGACCGAACAGCCCGAGCGCGAGCCCGCGCCGGTCCTCGGGGGCCAGGTCCACGGCCCAGGTCGCGCCCGCGGTGTAGACCGAGCCCTCGCCGGCGCCCACCACCAAGCGCGCGGCGACGAGCGTCGGCACGCTGTCGGAGACCAGGTAGAGCAGGCCGCCGAGCGCCATCGCCAGCGAGCCCGCGAGGAGCACGATGCGCCGCCCGCGCCGGTCGGACGCGCGCCCGGCGAGCGGCCGGCAGACGACCGAGGTGACGGCGAAGGCGCCGACGACGATCCCGACGGCCACGTCGCCCGCGTGCAGCGGCCCCCGCACGTACGTCGGCAGCACCGGCAGCGTCGCCCCGATCGCCACGAACGCGAGCAGCGCCGAGACGAACAGGCCGGCCGACGCTCCGACCCCGCGACGCAGTGTGACTCCTCCCAGCACGCGCGCCTGAGCCGGCTCTGTGGCTGCTGGGGGAGGCACGCCCATCGGGCGGTTGAGGGTATGGGACGGACGCGGCGCGTGGCGTGCGACTGGCCAGCCGGCCAGGACCAAACGCCCCGGCGCGCCGCGGGCGGTGATCAGGCGAGCGTGCGCCTGAGCCGCGTCGCGAGCGGCAGCCCGAGCAGCGCGACGCCCGCGAGCGACAGGAAGGCGGCGGTCGGCTGATCGACGAGCGCCTGCACGACCAGGGCGACGACGATCCCGCCGAGGTTCCCCGCCAGCCAGATGATCGCACCGGCCGTTCCCGCCGCGGGGCCGGCCATCCGCTCCACGCTCGTCAGCACCACCGGCAGCGCCGGAAGCAGTGCCGCGCCGAGCAGCGCGAGCACGAGCGCCTGCGCGGGCACCCACCGCAGCGCAGCCAGCGCCGCGCAGCCAAGGATCGCGGTCGAGACGACGGCGAGCATGAAGACGCGCTCGGCGTGGCGGCGCTCGACGAGCTGCGGGATGACCGCGCAGCCGACGGTCCCGGCGATCACCATCCCGACGAGCAGCCCGCCCGCGGTCGCTTCGGAGACGCCCTGTGGTTCGAGCAGCGACTGCAGCCAGGTCGCGAGCGCGACGAAGATCCCGAACCCGACGAACACGAGCCCACACAGCAGCCGCATCTCGGCCAGGCGCCACAGCGCGCGGGCCGCGCCGCCCTCGATCGCGACATGCTCGCCGTCGGCGTGGCCGCGCGCCCGCAGCGCGAGCATGAGCGCCAGCCCGCTCGCGACGGCGATCGCGGCCTGTACGACGAGCAGCCGCTCGATGTGGCCGTGCCCCCCGACGGTCGGCCCCAGCAGCAGCGCGAGCAGCATCCCGACGAAGCCCGACGCGGCGCCCACCGCGATCCCGTTGGCGCGCTCGGCGACCGGCAGGTAGTGGCCCGCGAGCTTGCTGACGGCGCTCAGCACGACGGGCTGGGCGACTGCGACGAGCGTCTGGCCGGCGAGCGCCCACGCGTAGGTCTGCCCGCCGAGGCGGACGAGGGCGCCGGCCGCGGTGAGGACGCCGCCCGCGGCGAGCGCCGGGCGGAACCAGCGGTCGAGCAGCACCCCCGCGGGCAGCGCGAGCACGACGTACAGCAGCGGGAAGATCTCGGCGAGCCAGCCGACCGCGGCTTTGGAGACCCCGTAGTGGTGCGCCGTCTCGGTCGTGATCGGCGCGTAGGTGAGCCAGAGCACCTGCGTGGAGGCGCACACGGCGGCGTAGGCGTAGATCACGCGCCAGCGGGTCGCGGTGCCGAGCTCTCCAACGGCGGTGCTCACGCGTTCATCTTCGAGCACGCGGCGAGGCGCACGCCGCAGCGGAGCGGTTCAAGAAGGCAACGCCGGGCGGGGGGATTTCGTCCTGAGCATTCCGTAGCCGCGCGGACGCGGCCTCAGGTTCCGGCCTTCATCTTCGCCCACTCGGCCTTGTGCACGCGCTTCCCACGAACAAATACCCGCTGACCCTGTTCGAGCCGATTCCGATACCGCCCGCCGATCGTATCTGCCGACCGCCGCGCAGTGGCTCCAGGTGATCAGCCCTTGATTTCGTTGTACACCCGAGCCACCATCGGCTCGTTCAACTCGATGCCCGCTGCGGTGAGGATCGGGATCAGTGTTGCCCCGAACGCGTCGAATGCCTCCTGCGACCCCCAGACGTCGAAGACCTGGATCTCGCCGTCTGTCTCCAGAGCGACGTGGGAGATGCGTCCGTCGGGGGCTCCGACACCCGCCTCCTCCAGCTGGACCAGTGTGGTGTCGTACCGCTCTTGCGTAAAGCCTTTACCGGTGATGTAGAAGCCGAGCGCCATTCGATCCCAATCCCTTCGCGCGATCTGCGCAGTTGTTTGCCAGCGATCGGGCGACCCTATTCCATGGACAGACGACGGCTCCCGGTCAGCGAAAGGCGCTTAGGCCGAGGCCTTCATCCTGCTCCGCTCGGCCTTGTGCGCCTTGCCGGCTCGTAGTCGAGCAGCGCCAGCGGTGGGCCACCGTCGCCCCGGGGCCGGATCAGGTGTCATAAGCGCCTTTTCACGTACGGGTTCTGACAAGCCGGGCGCTCGGAGCTTGATCGAGGAACGGTTTGCGCGTATTCACCTGGCTGCAGTGATCGCTCGCATCGGGCGGGCGGCTCGTGCCCAGCGCGAGCTACGGCGAGTAGGAGGGGCAATGCGAGGAGCAGGTAAGTTCTCGGCGGCACTGGTGGCCGCGCTGATGGTTCTACTGGCCGCAGCGAGCGGCGCGGGTGCGGCCAAGCAGAAGCTTGTCCTGAAGGACTACGGGACCCCCGCGGCGCCCGGGTGGAAGGCTGGCGAGCAGCTCACGGTCACGCACAACGGCGAAACCTGCTACGCGTCGACGGAAGGGATCGTTGAAACCAACACGATGGTCAAGGACCAACTGTCGTTCTACCCGTTCTACCTCCCGTTCTGCCTGGAATCCGAAAGCCCGGAATACAAGATCTCCCAGGGATCGACGGGGGAACGGACCAGCAAGGTGACGATCGCGAGCAACGGCCAGTTGCAGGTCTCGCTCACGCCGAAGCTCGCGATCACGATGCCGGGCCCCTGCACCTACGAATGGTCGAAGCTGAAGCTGACGTTCACGCCCGGCGGCCCAGCCGAATCCCCCGCTACGAGCATCGCGGGCAAGCTGCACAAGGCGGGCAGCAGCCCTGCCTGCAACAAGCGGGAAGCCGCCACGTTCCAAGACGATCTCTACTCGAAGGAAAAGACCACGCTGACCTACGAAACGGAACTGGTCCCGTAGGCCGTAGCTGTCGCCGAACCGAACCGCCCCGCCGCCAGCCGCTAAGCGCGCGCCTTCGCCCACTCGGCCTTGTGCGCGCGCTTGGCGGCTTGGTAGTCGAGCAGCGCCTGCGGTGAGTCGACATCGCCGAGCGTCGGATGCGCCGGCACGAGGGTCTTCGCCTTGGCGAGCTTGTAGCGCTTGGCCAGCACCGACCCGAGCGACTTGACCTTCATCTCGCCGAAGCCGGGCAGTCCCTCGAGGTTCGCGCGCAGCTCCTCGCCGCTCTTCGCGTCCTTCCACACGCGCGAGGCGTCGTCGCCGTACTCGTCGCGGATGTGCGCCGACAGCGAGTGCACGCGTTCGGCCATTTTCCCGGGGTAACGGTGGATCGCCGGTTTCTCGCGGAACACCGTGTCGAGGTCCGCGTCGGCGAGCTTCGCGGGGTCCAGCGTCCCGAGCCGCTCCTTGATCGCGAGCGGGCCGGAGAACGCCTTCTGCACCGTGACCTGCTGGTCCAAGCTGAACCCGATCAGCAATGCCATCGGGTCCTTGGCGATCAACTCGTTGGCCGCTTCTGAGTCGGTGAAGTAGAGGCGGTCGGGCATCAGCGATGCGATCCTATCTGCGGGGGTGCTTCGGTCCCATGACGTCCACGAACCTTGACCACGCGCGCGCGATCTACGCGGGCTGGGGTCGCTGTCGACCATTGTTCCGTACGGACCGAAATCAGGAGCAGGCGGTGTCGCCGACGAACACCGAGCTCGTTCGCGGTTACTTCGAAGGCGCGATCATCCGCTCGCGTCTGTTCTCCGATCAAGCAGAGGCCCGTCGGGCCGCAGGGGTCACAGAGGGGTAGGCGCTCGTGGCCTCGAATGCGGAGACCATGCGCGCGGCGCTGGAGGCGATAAACGGCCGCCAAGGTGCGAGCTTCGACGCGCTGCTGGCAGAGGACGCGGAGATCGTGCCGGTGCGCGCCGCGCTGGAAGGGGTCAGCTTTCGCGGGCCCGACGCCGCGTCGCAGTACTGCGCGGCCATCGAGGAGAGCTGGGAGGACCTCAGATGGCAGGTCGAGGAGATCCGTGACCTCGGCGGCCAGGTGATAGCCCTCGGTCGAATTCAGGGTCGCGGCCGAGACAGCGGCGCCGGTCTCGATGTCCGGGGAGCTTGGGTTGCCGATCTACGCGAGGGACTGATCACACGGTTCCAGACGTACAGCGACCGAGCGGAGGCGCTCGAGGCCGTCGGGCTCACGGAGTAGCGGCGTGGCTGCCGCGGCCCCCGGGCCGGTGTACCGACCCCTGGCTCGGTCACGAGCCCTGCCGTCGCGCGTAGCGCACAAGGCCGCGCAGAAGCCAGAGGTCGAGGGCCAGGAACGGAAGGAACACGAGCCCCCACCAGTAGCCCTTCACGCAGAGGAAGACGGTGACGAACAGGATCCACGGCGCCAGGAGGGCGCGTACGACGATGGCCTGCCGGCAGTGCTTGCGCGCCCAAGGGTCGACCCAGCGACCGTCTTGTCCGGCCTCCGTCATTCCAAGAGCCATGCTACGCAGCGGCCGTCCGCACTTCGGCGTTAGCTCCTTACGTGCCGCTCTGCAATCGGCGCGCGGGCCCCGATCCTAATCCGCCGGCGTGCCTCCGCCGTGACCCCATAACTCGACGCCGTGGGCCGCCGGCTCGCGCCGTTCTCCGACGCTCCGTGCGTACGCCGCGAGAAACTCGTCGGGCGAGACGCCGTCCAGGCCCGCCGGCGTCGCGTAGCGCTCCATGAAGCTCGAGATCATGTCGCACACCTCCGCCGTGATCGCCTCCTGCTCCTCGTGGCTGCGTTCGATGCGGAAGATGTGCTCGAAGGTGCGGTCCCATAGGCGCACGATCAGCCCCGCGCCGAAGTGCGGGCCGGTCTCGATGAACCCTGTGCCCCGCGTCGCGGCGTGAAGCGAAGCGGCCATGCGGGCGTCGAGCTGGCGTACGCGGTCCTGAACGGCCGCGTTCAGACGCGTGCCGAACCAGGCCGGGATGCCCTCGGGGTGGGCCTGGTGGTGGCGCAGGTGCGCCATCGCGACCGCCTCCATCATCGAGCGGAATGTCACCCAGTCGAGCTTCAGGACGGCCGCTTCGACGGCGTCTTCGATTTCCTCGAGCCCCTGGTCGAGGTAGGCGGCGATGATCGCGTCCATGTCCTCGAAGTAGCGGTAGATCGTCGCGACCGGGATCCCGGTGTAGGCAGCGAGTGACCTCGTGCTGAGGTTCTCCACGCCTTCGGCGGCGATCAGGTCTTTGGCCCCGTCGAGGATCGCCTCGACCCGCTCGCGGCTGCGTTTCTGCACCGGCTCACGCCTTGCCATCAGGTGTTCCCCTGTCCTTGTCGCGGCCGGCGTCCCGGCCACCTTCGCGACCGGCGTCCCGGTCGCCTCCGCGCTCGCCCTCGCCGGCGCCGGGATGCTCTCCGGGGCCGTCGTCACCGTTCGCGCTCGCCGCACAGTAGAGCACAGCCTGCGTACGCGACACCGCGGCCACCGCCTCGTCGGGCACCAGCAGTTCGGGATGGTGCAGCGGGCGCGGCGCGAAGCCGGGCGCCCCGTCGAGGCCGACGAACGCCATCGCGACGGGCGCGCGGGAGCCAAAGAACGAGAAGTCATCCGAGCCGCACGAGCGCCATTCGCCCGCCGCGCGCAGCCCCGCGCACGCCAGCAGGCGGCGGGCGCGCGCAACGATCGCCGCGTCGTTGACGAGCGGCGGCTCGCCCGGCGTGAGCACGACCTCGCCGCGGCACCCGTGGGCCGCCGCGACCCCGCCGACAACCTCGTTGACGAGCTCGCGCAGCACCAGCCGCTCCTCGTCGCGGTGGGCGCGCAGCGCGCCCCGTGCCCGGGCGAGCGCGGGGATCACGTTCTCAGCGCTGCCGGCCTCCAGCACGCCGATCGTGATCGTCGCGGCGTGCGTCGGGTCCACGCGGCGTCCGGCCGCGGCGTGGAGCGCGAGCACCGCCTGACAGAGAGCGAGCACCGGATCGCGGCCGCGGTGGGGGTAGGCGCCGTGGGAGGGCTCGCCGTGGATCGTGATCTCGATCGCATCGCACGACGCGTTCACCGCGCCCGCGTCGATCGCGACCGAGCCCCACGGCAGCTCCGGGTGGATGTGCGCGCCGAGCACTGCTCGCGGCGCGAGCCGGCCGAGCGCCTGCTCGGCGATCAGCTGCGCGCCTGAGGGGTACGCCTCCTCGGAGGGCTGGAAGATCGCGAGCAGCGGCGCCGGCAGGCGCTCGCCCAGCTCCGCCGCGGCTCGCGTCAGCGCCACCAGCGCCGCCATGTGGACGTCGTGACCGCACGCGTGCATCGTCGCGCCGGTGGCGGTGAACGGGGCCCCGGTGCGCTCGGTGAGCGGCAGCCCGTCGAGCTCGGCGCGCACGGCGATCGGAGCCTCGCTCCCGTTCCCGACGCGGGCGAGCAGGCCGGTGCCCGCGACCGGCTCGGCCGCGACGGGCAGCGCGGCGGCCACGGCCGCCGCGGTGCGATGCTCGGCATGGGCGAGCTCCGGGTCCGCGTGCAGGCGGCGGCGAAGCTCGACGGCCTCCTCGAGATGGGCCTCGAGCGCCTCCAGCAGCTCCGCGAGCAAGGACGTCAGTAGACCTCCGCGTAGCGGCTGCAGCGCTGCTCGAGCGGCAGCTCGGCGACGAGCGCGAGCTCGGCGCGCTTCAGCGATGCGTACGCCTCGTACAGCGGCTCCCCGAGCGCCGCGCGCAGCACCGCGTCATCGGCCAGCGCGGCGAGCGCCGCGTCCAGGGTCGAGGGCAGCGCGTCTACGCCGAAGCGCCGCGCCTGTTCCTCGTCGAGGCTCGCCGGGTCGACTTCGAGGATCGGCGGCGCGGGCAGCCCCGCCACGATGCCGTCGAGCCCGGCCGCGACGATCGCCCCCAGTGCCAGGTGCGGGTTCGCGGCAGCATCGGCGCCTCGGTACTCGATACGCATCTGCGCCGCCACCCCGCTCTCATCCAGCGACGGCAGTGGCGGAATCCGGAGCAGCGTCTCGCGGTTCTGCTCGCCGAGGCAGACCGCGCCCGCGCTCCAGCGGTGGGGCCGCAGCCGCTCCGCCGAGACGGAGCTCGGAGCCGTCAAGGCCGAGAGCGCCGGCGCATGTGCGAGCACCCCGGCGGCGAAGCTCCCGCCGAGCTCGCTGAGCTGCCCCGGGCGCGCCGCGTCGTGCAGCAGCGCCCGGCCGCCGGCGTCGCGCAGGCTGATGTGGACGTGCACGCCGTTGCCGGCCTCCGCCGGGTCGAGCAGCGGCACGAACGTCGCGCGCGTGCGGGCTCTGCGCGCGACCTCTCGCACGACCTCTCGCAGCACGACCGCGCGGTCCGCCGCGGTCATGCCGGCGGCGGCAGCGACGGGGACCTCGAACTGATGGCTCGCATACTCCGGGAAGAAGCGCTCCGGCTCGACGTTCGCCTCGACGAGCGCGCCCATCAACTCCGACGGGAACGGCTCGACCGCGCGCTGGGCCGCGAGCGAGAAGGGCAGCTGGGGCGGCTGCTCGCTGAGCAGCTGGAACTCGTGCTCGAAGCTCGCGCGCACGACCGCACCCGTGCGTTCCTCGAGCGCCGCCAGGGTCCGCGCGAGCAAGCTCCGCGGGCAGCAGGGCCACGGCCGTCCGTCGAGCTCGACGATGTCGCAGAGCAGCAGCTCGAGCGCCGTCTCGCCGGGGTCGGCGCCGACCCGCGTCCTGGTCTGCGGGTCCGGCATCAGCCGCAGATCGCCGGTCGAGGAGAAGGGGCTCGGTTCGGCCAGCGGGCCGAGCGGGGTCAGCGCGTGGTTCGCCGGCACCCAGCCGACGCCGATCGCCAGCGGCTCCTCGAGCTCGGATGCAAGCACGGCGCGGCCGCGCACGATCGCGCCGAGGTCACAGGTCACGAGCGAGACGAGCTCGGCGGCGCTCACGCCGCCTGCCCGGCGATCGTGCCGTTGTCCCACAGCTCCTCGCGCAGGCCGAGCGCGGCCGCCCGCTCGCGCAATCGAGGCGCGTCGCGAGCCACTGTCACCGCGATCACGCCGCCGGCTGGCTTGTCGGGCCGGGCGATCGCGGACGCGAGGCGCTCCTCGGGCTGGAGGTGGACCCCGTGGTCCCCGAGCGACGGGTACGTGTCGGCGAGCGCGTACAGATGGCCGCCCGGACCGCTCGTGCGGGTGACGACGCACGCGAAGTGGCCGACCCGCCAGTCGGGCTCCGGCCCGTCGAGCGCGCCGTCGAACAGGTAGTCGAGCAGCTGCGCCGCCGCCGGGTGGGAACCCCACAGGTGGTGCGTGGCGAGGTTCGCCACGAGGGTCACCGGGTGCTCGAGCTCAGCGGCCGCGTCGAAGCAGCCGTGCAGCGACGCGGCGGTCCACGGCCCCGACCACGGGATCGCGACCAGCTCTCCGCCCGAGAGCTCGGCGATCGCGTCCGTCACGCCGGCGGCGGTCGTTCCCGATCTCTCTGGATCGTCGATCGTCGGGATCGCGAGCCGGTAATCGTGACGGCCGGTCTCGCCGGCCGGAAGCGTGGCCGGATCCCGGGCGGGCGAGACGATGCTGCCGGCGGCGAGCGCGACGGCGTCCTGGTCGATCGGCTCGCCGCCCGCGGTGCGCTCCAGCCCGGCGGCGTTCAGCGCCAGCGCCCCGCAGAACGCGCCGCACAGGTCATCGCGCTGCGGGAGCTCGCGCGCGTGGCGCGCGAGCAGCGCACGGGCGCCAGGGAGCAGGAGGCTCTCCAGCGTGGCCGCACCGGCCACTCAGCCCTCCGTGGCGCGGGGGGCGTAGCGGTGGTGGAGCATCAGGGCGTTGCCGTCGGGGTCGGCGAAGAACGCCATGTGACAGACGCCCGTGTCGAGCACATCGCCGGTGAAGGCCACGCCGCGGCCCTCGAGCTCTTGGCGCGCGCTCGCGACGTCGTCGACGTGCAGCGCAAGGGGATTCGGGTTCACTCGATGCTCGAGGCCCATCTTCTCGGCGTTGTAGACGCTGAGGGTGAGATTGCCGGTCTCGAACTCCGAGTAGTTGCGCTCCGGCAGGAACACCGAGCGCGGCAGGCGCAGCGTCTCGCCGTAGAAGCGAACCGCCTGCTCGAGATCACGCGTGGGCATTCCCACGAAGTCGACGCCTCCCACAAGCTCACTCATCCGGCGGCCCCTTCCTGTTCGATTTCGATCCAAGCGCCCATGGTTGATACCACGTAGGCTTGCTCGTGCAGACCGGCGGGGTTGAACAGAAAGGACGCGAGCATGAGCTGGGACTTCTCCACCGAGCCCGACTTCCAGGAGCAGCTCGATTGGATGCGCGAGCTCGTCCGCGAAGAGATCTGGCCGCTCGAGTCGATCTGGCACGAGCTCGGCATGGACGGGCTCGCGAGGGCGCTCGCGCCGGTCCAGGAGCAGGTCAAGGAGCGCGGCCTGTGGGCGGCGCACCTGCCGCCCGAGCTGGGCGGGCAGGGCATGGGCCAGGTGCGCCTCGGGCTCATGCACGAGATCCTCGGCACCTCGCCGATCGCCCCGCTGGCATTCGGCAACGCCGCACCCGACTCGGGGAACTCCGAGCTCATCGCGCTCGCGGGCACCGAGGAGCAGAAGGACCGCTGGCTGTATCCGCTGCTCGCAGGCGACCTGCGCAGCGCGTTCAGCATGACCGAGCCGCATACGCCGGGGTCGGACCCGACACAGCTGGCGACGCACGCGGTCAAGGACGGAGACGAGTGGGTCATCGACGGGCGCAAGTGGTTCTCCTCGAACGCCTCGATCGCCGACTTCCTGATCGTCATGGCCGTCACCAACCCGGAGGCCCGGGCATCGCAGAGAGCGTCGATGTTCATCGTCCCGGTCGACACCCCGGGGGTGGAGATCCTGCGCGACGTGCCGACGATGGAGCACCCGTGGGAGAGCTTCGGGTCCTACGGCGGCCACGCCGAAATCGCCTACGAGAGCGCGCGGGTGCCGGCCGAGGCCCTGCTCGGCGGCGAGGGCGAGGGCTTCATCCTCGCCCAGCACCGGCTCGTGCCGGGGCGGATCCACCACTGCATGCGCTGGCTCGGAGTCGCGCGCCGCGCCTTCGACATGATGTGCGAGCGAGCGACCTACCGCCAGGCCCACGGCTCTGTCCTGGCCGACAAGCAGACGGTCCAGAACTGGGTCGCGGACAGCGCCGCCGAGATGCAGGCGGCCCGGCTGATGACGCTGCAGGCCGCGTGGACGATGGACACGCAGGGCGCCTCGGCCGCGCGCACCCAGGTCGCGCTGATCAAGTTCTTCGGCGCGAACGTGCTGCACGACGTCGTCGACCGCGCCCTGCAGCTGCACGGCTCGCTCGGCTACTCGACCGACATGCCGCTCGAGCAGATGTACCGCTTCGCCCGCGCCGCGCGGATCTACGACGGACCCGACGAGGTGCACCGGCAGTCGGTCGCGCGGAAGATCCTCGCCGGCTACGAGCCGCCGGCGGACGGCGTCCCGACCGAGCACCTGCCGACCCGTCGCGCGCAGGCACGCGAGCGCTTCGCGGAGCTGCTCGAGGCGGTCACGGCGAACGACTAGGCGCCGCCGCGCCGGCGCTCCGTCGTCCGCGCTTCTACGCTGAGGGCGATGGCAGCGGGCACCAAGCAGCCGCGAGCGGCGTTCGAGGCGGCGTCGTTTCAGAGCTTCCGCTTCCTCGGGCGCGAGCTCGACGCCGCCGGCGCCGTGACGCTCAGCTACGCGCTCGACGACCAGCTCACCTTCACCGAGCGGCTGTCGCTGCCGGTGCCGGCGCCGCTCGACGCGGAGGCGATCGCACATGCGCAGGGCCTTTTGTCGCTGCTGCACTGGGTGGCGGGCGTCAGCTACTTCAAGGCCGCGCTGCCCCCTGCGGTCGCGTTCGAGTCCCCCGCTCCGGGGCCGGCCGCCGCGCAGGCGCTCGAGGCGCTGTACTCCGAGGGGCTCGGCGAGTTCGCCTACGTCAACGGCCTGCCGGCGCTGCCGCGCCCGCGCTTTGAGGGCGAAGCGCCGGCTTCGCGCCGCGACGGCGGGCGCCCCGCCGCCCCCCTCGAGCCGCGGCGCGCGCTCGTCGCGGTCGGGGGCGGCAAGGATTCGGCGGTGGCGATCGAGGTGCTGCGCCGCTCGGGCGCCGAGACCGCGCTGTTCTCGGTGGGCGACGCCGCTCCGATCGCGCGCACAGCGCAGGCCGCCGGGCTCCCGCGGCTGATCGCGCGCCGGGAGCTCGACCCGCTGCTGTTCGAGTGCAACGCCGCAGGCGCGATCAACGGTCACGTGCCGATCACCGCGATCGTCACCTGCATCGCGCTGCTGACGGCCGCGCTCAATGGGTTCGACACCGTCGCGATGGCAAACGAGCGCTCCGCCTCGGCGGGGAACCTGCGCTGGGACGGCGTCGAGATCAACCACCAGTTCAGCAAGAGCCTGGCGGCCGAGCGGCTGCTCTCGGCCGCGGTCGCGGAGAGCGGCGCGGCCGTCAGGCAGCTCTCGGTGCTGCGCCCCGCCTCGGAGCTTGCGATCGCCCGCGCTTTCGCCGGCATGCCCCGCTACCACCAAGCGTTCACGAGCTGCAACGCGATCTTCCGCATCGACCCCGCCCTGCGGGCGTCCTCGTGGTGCAGGGAGTGCCCGAAGTGCCGGTTCGTGTACCTCGCGATGGCGCCCTTCAGCACGCCGGAGCATCTCGCCGAGGTGTTCGGCGCCGACCTGCTCGCCGACGAGGCGCAGTTCGACGGCTTCGCGCTGCTCGCCGCCACCGGCGGCCACAAGCCGTTCGAGTGCGTCGGCGAGGAGCAGGAGAGCCTCGCGGCGATGCGGCTGCTGGCCGCGGACGAGCGCTGGCGCTCACGCGCCGTGGTCGCCCGCCTCGCAGCGGAGGTGCTGCCGCGCCATCCGTTGCCCGAGGGGGATCCCGCGGCGATGTTCGCACTGAGCGAGGAGCACGAGCTGCCGGCCGGCCTGCTGGACGACCTGCGTGCGGTTCTCGGAACTTGACGGCGCCCGCGTCGGCGTTTGGGGCGCCGGGCGCGAGATCACCTCGTTCGCCGCGCAGCTGAGGCGCCGGGCGCCCGAGGCGCGGATCGAGGTCGCGGCGTTCGACTCCCCGCCCCCGGGCGATGTGGGCGAGGCGCTCGGCGCGCCGGGCGCGCTCGTCGTGGATGCGCAGCGCGCCGCGGCGGCGCTGGCGGGCTGCGACGTGGTCGTGCGCTCGCCCGGCGTATCGATCCACCGGCCCGAGCTGCGGGCGCTGGCGGCGAGCGGCACCCCCGTGACGACGGCAACCGCGCTGTGGTTGGCCGAGCGCGGAGGGCGGGGCGTCATCGGTGTGACCGGAACGAAGGGCAAGAGCACTACGGCGGCGCTCGCCGCGCACCTCGCGCGCGCGGCGGGCCGCGGCGCCGAGCTCGCGGGCAACATCGGCCGCCCGGCGCTCGAGCTACTCGACCTGGATCCGGACGTGCTCGCCGTCGTGGAGCTTTCCAGCTATCACCTCGCCGACCTCGAGGAGGGCCCCGAGGTCGCGGTCGTCACGAACCTGTTCAGCGAGCACGTCGACTGGCACGGCTCCGAGCGCGCTTACCAGGAGGACAAGCTGCGCATCCTCACGCTCCCCGGCGTGCGGGAGGTCGTGCTGCCCGCACGCCAGCCGGAGCTGGCCTCGTCGCCGACGAGCGCCGCGCGGCGGCTGTTCGGCACGCCCGAGGGCTGGGATGTGAGCGCCGAGGGCGTCTCGTTGCAGGGCCGCCTGCGCGTTCCCGCGGGAGCGCTGCCGCTGCCGGGCGAGCACAACGCGCTCAACCTGTGCGCGGCGCTCGCGGCGCTGCAGGCTGCGGGCGTCGAGGTGGAGGACCCGGCGGCGGCGCTCGCGGGCTTTCGCGGCCTGGATCACCGGCTGCAGACGGTGCTCGAGCGCGACGGCGTGAGCTGGGTGGACGACAGCATCTCCACGACCCCCGAGAGCGCGCTCGCCGCGCTCGCGAGCTTTCCAGGCCGACCGGTCGTGCTGCTCGGCGGTGGGCAGGATCGGGACCAGGACTACGGCGCGCTCGGCGAGGAGCTCGCCCGCCGCGGGGCGGTCACGATCGGCATGCCGACGACCGGGCCCCGGCTGCTCGGCGCGGCGCGCGCGGCCGGGCTGGCCGCGGAGCTGGCGTTCGCGGCCGAGGACCTCGCCGAGGCCGTGGCGCTCGCGCGCGCACACGCCGCGCCCGGCGCCGTCGTGCTTCTCTCTCCGGCCGCGCCGAGCTATGACCGCTTCCGCGACTTCGAGCAGCGCGGCGAGCGGTTCGCCGCACTGGCTCGCGGCGAGCGCTGAGCGCCGGCGCCCCGAAAGCGGGGGCGCGAGCGTTCTCAGCGCTGACTCGCGGCGGGCGCTCAGGCGCGTAAACCGGGTCGCCGCGGGCGGGCTCGGCTAGGAGGCCTTCGCGGGTGGCTCGGGCTTCTCGTCGCCGTCGCGCGCCGGCTTGCGAGGGCCGGGCGCCTCCGGCGCGGCCGCCGGCAACGTGGACGGGTCGGCTGCCGCCGCGGCGCGGTTCTCCTCCTTGACCGCGAGCCAGACCTCCTCGCGGAAGATCGAGACGCCCTCGGGGGCCGAGATGCCGAGCCGGACGGTGTGGCCGCTGACCCCCATCACCTCGATCAGGATGTCCTCAGCGATGACGACGCGTTCTCCGGGGCGTCGCGTGAGGATCAGCACCCACCCGATTATGAACCACGCGCCCGGTGGCTGCGGCCCCCGCGCGGCGTCGATCGAGCGGAAGCGGGCGGCCCGATGGGCGGTCTGAAGCGCGGCCCAACCGGGTAGATGAGGACTGACGTCGAGCGTCCCGCAGCCAGCCGGCTCGGGGTCCCGGGGAGGGGGCGCCGCCGCACGTAATGCGGCGACTATCGAGGATCGGCTTTAGTTTTCGTGTCCGGCGTCGATCACAGGCTCAGAACACAAGCGCGAGGCGGCCCAGGGAAAGGACCGCACGAGCCGTTTTCAGGGAGAAAACGCACGATGAGCTCGCCGCCTGCACCACCCACAGACCAGCCCCCGTCATCGGGCGGTCCCCCCGAGCGCGACAAGGAGCGTCGGATCGACCTGACCCACGGCGACCCCCCGGCCGAGCTGCTCGACCAGATGGCGCACGCGGACGAGATCAACATGCGCCTGCGTCGCAGCGGCCGCGAGCTCTGTTTCGCGCTGAGCGGCGACGGCCGCTCCGTGCAGATCGAGCTGCGCGACAGCGACGGCCGCGTCCTGCGGATCCTCTCCCTCTCCGAGGCGGTCGAGCTCGCCGAAGGCGGCGCCCTCCCCGGGTAGCGCGATCTCGAGCGGATCCCGCGGACACCGGCTCGCGCTGCTTCGCGAGCACTGCGTCACTACTCACGAGCCAACGGCCGGCGATCTTCTGTGCAGGCAGGTCCCCCGGTGCCGCGCCCGGGCGATCTGATCGTGTTCGGCGGCGAGCACGTCGGGGTCGTCAAGGAAGTGCTGCCCGGCGGGCGCATCGCGACGATCGAGGGCAACTACGAGAACAAGGTCTCCGCCGACGTGCGCTCGGCGAGCGAAGCAACCGGCTACGTCAGCATGGGCTGACCCTCGCCGCCCTCAGCGTTCGCCGCTGCCCCGCCGCCAGAACACGCTGTACCAGATGAGCACCGCGATCAGCACGCCGAGCGGCAGCACGAGCGTGAGGATCGAGCCGGTGAGGAAATCCGAGGCGAGCATCGCTGCGGTCATTCACCCCTCCCAGGGACCCGCCGCGAGTCGCGGCGCGGTGGACTTGTTCGGCGTGGCCGGAGTCAGCCAGCGGTGTACGTACACGAGTATCACGAGCAGGAACGGGACCGAGCCCGGCACCCACATCACGCCGGCAGCCAGCTGCTGGTCGCCGAGCGCGGAGATCCCGCTCGGACGCGAGGCGAGCTGAGCGTAGTGTGAGTACAACGGGTCCGGAGCGATCGCGAGCCACACCGCGAGCACCCAGCTCACGGTCATCGCGGCCGTCATGTAGAGCACGCGCTGCGCGTCGCCGAGCCTCGCGTGCAGCGGCGGCGAGTCGATCACCTGCTTGAAGAGGAGCACCGCCGCGAACACGAACATGAGGTGCTCGAGCGCGTGCACCGCGCCTGAGCGCAGCGTCGCGTCGAACAGCGCCGGGACGTGCCAGCCGAGCAGCACCACCGTGAAGAAGGCGAGCGCCGGCAGCGGCGCGCCCAGCCACCTCGCCGCCGCGCGCAGCGGCGCCGCCCAGCGTCCGCCTGCGAGCCCGCGCGCCACGCTGCGGCGCAGGCCCAGCGGCAGCGCGCGCCACAGCCGCAGCCAGGGCGCCGCGAGCACGAGCAGAGGGGCCGCGACGAGCATCAGCAGGACGTGCTGGACCATGTGCACCCAGAAGAGCTGTTCGCTGAACGCGTCGATCGGCGAGTCCAGCCCGATCGCGAGCGTCGCGAGCGCCGCCCAGAAGGCGACGTCGCGCAGGCGCTGGGAGCGCGCCCTGCTGGCCGGCGTGACGGTGCGGGCGCTGCCGAGCATGTACATCGCGCCCGTGATCACGAGGAGCCACAGCGACACGTCGGGCGACCAGCTGCCCCAGCCCGGGTGCGCCACGCTCGCGCCAGCCATCAGATCACGTACAGCACCACGTAGGTGATCACGCCGATCGCGCCCAGGTACCCCCAATAGAACACCGCGGCATCGAGCCCGGGAGCGATCAGGCGATCAGGGTCCCTGATGTCGCCGTGCTCAGAGGGGCTGCGGCTGGCCCGGAACTCGGTCGCGACCTGTGTCTCGAGCCAGTACATCGCGCCGAGTGTCGCGAGCAAGAAGAACGCCGTCCAGGCGCAGAAGACGCTCGCGTAAGCCCCGTTCGTGGGGCCGAAGTTCTGCGTCGTGTACTCGATGCACTGGATCGCCACCGTCGCGAGCCCGAACACGACGGCGCCCGCCGCGAACCTCACCCAGCCCGCCCGCCGCGCCTTCATGCCGCGACCGGCGAGCACCGCCAGGACGATGCTGATCACCAGGCAGACGATGAACGCGATACCGAGGCCGGTGCTCGGGTTCACGTGCTTGGGCCGCCACGCGTGATCGGCGTCGATCGAGCGCAGGTAGAAGTACGCGAACAGGAACGACAGGAAGAAGAACGTCGTCCCGCCCGCCAGCAGCCGCGCGCCGACCGCCAGCGCGCGGGCGCCCACGTCCGGCGGCTCCGGCGGGATCTCGACCCCGGCCGGCACCGCCGGGATCTGCAGGCCCATCGGTTTCTCTTCGTGCGGCAGCGCCACGCCTCAGCCCCCCGCCCCGGAGATTTGGGGCCCACCCATCCCGCCCACCCCAGCCCCGACGGGAACCGGGGTGCCGTAGTCGTAGGGGTCGGAGTCGAACACGGGTATCTGCTCGAAGTTGTTGACGGGCACCGGGGTCGGGACCTGCCACTCGATCGACTTCGAGTGCCAGGGGTTCTCGGCCGCCTTCTGGCGCACGAAGATGAACGAGTAGACGGTGTTGAACAGGAAGACCAGCATCGAGAAGCCGAGCACGAACGCCGACACCGAGACCCACACGTTGAGCGTGTGGAACTTCGGTTCGTAGAAGCTCGCCCTGCGCGGCATTCCCTCCATGCCGAGCGCGAACAGCGGCAGGAACGTCGAGTTGAACGCGATGAACATCAGCCAGAAGTGAACTTTCCCCAGTTTCTCGTTGAAGTTCAGCCCGAGCATCTTCGGTACCCAGTAGTAGATCGCCGCGAAGAAGGCGAAGATCAGCCCGCCCATGATCGTGTAGTGGAAGTGGGCCATCACGAAGAAGCTGCCGTGCGTCGTCGTGTCGGTCGGCGCGTCGGAGAGGAACACGCCCGACAGGCCGCCGAGCAGGAAGTTGAACGCCCACGCCAGGCAGAACAGCATCGGCACGGTGAACGAGATCCGAGATCGCCACAGCGTCCCGATGAAGCACAGGAAGATGAAGCCGGTTGGGATCGAGATGATCTCCGTCGAGAGTATGTAGAAGGGCCGCAGGTCGGCGTTGATACCGCTCACGAACAGGTGGTGCTGCCACACGAAGAAGCTCAAGAGGGTGACGCCGAGCATCCCGGCGATCGCCAGCCTGTAACCCCACAGCGGCTTGCGCGCGAACACGGGCAGCAGCTCGAGTATCACGCCGAACCCCGGGAGGGCCAGGATGTACACCTCGGGATGCCCGAAGAACCAGAACAGGTTCTCGAACAGGTAGGAGCTGCCGCCGCCGGCCGCGATGAAGAAGGTGGTGTCGACAGTGCGGTCGAGCGCGGCCATCAGCAGCACGGCGATCAGCATCGGCGCGGCGAGCACCATCAGGATCGAGGTGGAGAACGTGGCCCACACGAAGATCGGCAGCCGCGACCAGGTGAGCCCCGGGGCGCGCATCGTGATGATCGTCGCCATCATGTTCAGGCCCAGCAGCGTCATCGACACGCCCACGAGCGCGAAGAAGATGATGTAGGAGTCCATCCCCATCACGGCCTGGTCGTTGAGCGGCTCGTAGCCCGTCCAGCCGGTCGGGAATCCCCCGAAGAAGATCGTCGAGGTGAGGATGAAGCCGGCCGCCATCAGCAGCCAGAACGTCAGCGCCTCGATTCGCGGGAAGGCCATCCGGCGGGCGCCGATCATGATCGGCACGAAGTAGTTGGCGAACGGCCCCAGGATCCCCGAGGTCATCATCCCCATCATCATCGCTCCGTGCATGCCGACCAGCGAGATGTACTGGTTGGCGCCGGTGAACGTGGGGGTGGGATGCAGCAGCTCGGTGCGGATCAGCATCGCGTTGAGCCCGCCGATGAAGAAGAACAGCCCGATCCCGCAGAGGTACTGAATCCCCACGACCTTGTGGTCGGTGCAGAGCCCGAAGTAGCGGCTGACGCCCTCGCCCTCCTTCTCACGCAGCGACGGCGGGCGGCCGAGGAGGCGCTGGACCGGGTAGTTGGCGAAACCCATCCCGATCAAGAAGCCGACCACGCCGAACACGTAGGCGAGCAGCAGCGCGACGTCGTTCTCGTCGACTTTTTCCGTGTATTCGAAGCTTTTCGTGTTGGTGACGAGATGGCCGATCCACCAGCCGAAGTAGTAACCCCCGACGCCGAGCACGACAGCGGCGAGGAGGTTGAAGCCGACCAGGCGCCGCCACAGCGGGCGGGCCGGCCGCTCGGGGGTGCGGCTGACGGTTGTGGTGCTCATTCGCCTCTCCTGAGCGGTTCGGGGAGATAGGTCCGGGAGTACTTCGGGAGCTGCTTGGTGACCGGCGCGAAGAAGCGCTGCTGTTCGGCGATCCAGCGTGCGAACGCCGGCCCGCTGACGACGTGCCCGTGGTCGAACATCGCGCCGTGCCAGATCCCGCAGAGCTCGGCACAGTGAACTTCGAACGTCTCGATCTTCGTGGGCTTCACGAACGCGATGTTGTCCTGGTTGGGATTCGCGTCGGCCTTCACCCCGAGCTGGTAGGCCCAGAAGGAGTGGATCACGTCCAGCGAGGTGACATGCAGTTCGACCTCGGTGTTGACCGGCAGCTCCAGATGCGTCGTCTCGACCCCGCCGTAGGTCGGGTAGCGGTAGGTGAACGCCCACTCCTGCGCGATCACCTGCACCGGCAGCCTCGGTCCCGAGGGCTTGGTGAGCGGATTCGGGCCGCTGCCGGAGCCCGCGCCGTAGCCCTGCTCGAGGCGGAACGTCGCGTAGGTGGCGAGCGTGAGGATCAGGACGACGCTGGTGATGATCCAGAAGGTCTGCAGGCCCGCGTGGCCGCGCAGCGCCGGCCCTTCGAGCGCCGCCCCCGAGGGCTGGCGGAAGGCGACGATCGCGTAGATCAGGTAGAGCACGACCAGCAGCAGCACCGGCGTCGCCAGCGAGAGCGTGACCGTGAAGTCCGTGACCTGCCCGGCGGCGACGTCGCTGGCTTTGCCGGGGGGCAGGATCGGGCCGAGGAAGATCGCGACGAGCGGCGTCGCGATCACCGAGGCGACGATCCAGATCGTCAGGAAGCGGCGGAGGTGATTGGGTCCTGGCGGCTCGCCGGCGGGCGGCGACGCGTCGCTCGGCGCCGCGCTAGACGACATCGATGTAGCCGTCCATGTAGCCGAGCGTCTGCATCGGGCCGCCGAACCCGAAGTAGGTCCCGGCCGCGCAGGGCACGAAGCACTGCCAGCGGTAGCGGCCCTTCTTGCCGGTCCGGAAGGTGAGTTCGATCGTGCGGTGGGCCATCGTCGCGGGGTCGCACGGCCCGAATTCGCACTGGTTCTTCGCTTCTTCGGGCACGCCGGGCAGCGGCGCGAAGACGCCGAGCGAGGGGACCACGAACGTGTGCGAGGCTTCTTCGGCTTCGATGTGGTTCAGCGGCTTGCCGTCCACCAGCTCGACGCCGCCGCTCGTGCCCTGGACCTTCGCGAGGAAGGGGTTGCGAAGCCCGGTGTCGCTGTCGAACTGGTAGATCGTCACGTGCACGAGCGAGTGCGCCGGGACCTGGTAGATCGTGCTCCGCACCCACTGGTGCCCGCGAAGGACCAGGTAGCCGACCCAGTCGGGGTGGGACGGGCTCTCCTGCGGCCCGACGGCGGCGTCGGTCTGGAGGACCAGGTGCGAGGTCGGTCCCGCCGCGATCGCGCCGGGCGTGGGCGTCGCGACGACCGTCGCGGGCACCGCTGTGGCCCATTGCGTGATGTACAGCGCGATCAGCGCGGCGACGACTGCGACGGCAGTCAGCACCGCGGCGAGCTTGCCCGCCGTCCCGGTCATCGTGTCCCTTCTCCACGATCGGACCCCAAAGCTCCTCCAAAGCCTGAAGTGGTCCTTGCAGGGCGACACTAGTCCGAGTGGCGGCAGAAAAGCAACCCCCCCGAGTCACTTCTCGGCGGGAGAACGCGGATACGATCATCGCTTGGCCTCCCCCATGACCCACCGGACCCCGAAAGTCCCCGAGAAGCCGACCCTCGAGGGCCTCGAGGCGAAGTGGAGCGCCTTCTGGGAGCGCGAGGGCACGTACGCGTTCGACCGCGCCGCGCCGCGCGAGCGCATCTACTCGATCGACACGCCGCCGCCGACGGTCAGCGGCTCGTTGCACGTCGGGCACGTCTTTTCCTACACACACACCGACGCCGTCGCCCGCTACCGGCGCATGCGGGGCCGGGAGGTCTTCTACCCGATGGGATGGGACGACAACGGGCTGCCGACCGAGCGCCGCGTGCAGAACCACTACGGCGTGCGCGTCGACACCTCGGTCGCCTACGACCCGGGCTTCGAGCCCCGTCCTGAGCGCTCCGACGGCGAGCCGACCTCGATCTCGCGGCCGAACTTCGTGGAGCTGTGCCTACGGCTGACCGAGACCGACGAGCGGGCCTTCGAAGAGCTGTGGCGGACGCTCGGCCTGTCGGTCGACTGGTCGATGACCTACACGACGATCGGCCCCACCGCGCAGCGCATCTCCCAGCGCTCGTTCCTGGGGCTGCTGGCGCGCGGCGAGGCCTACCAGCTCGAGGCGCCGACGCTGTGGGATGTCGACTTCCAGACCGCGGTCGCACAGGCCGAGCTCGAGGACCGTGAGCGGCCCGGGGCGATGCACCGCATCCGCTTCGGGACGGACGACGGCAGCGGCGCCCTGATCGACACCACGCGCCCCGAGCTGATCGCTGCTTGCGTGGCGCTGCTGGCCCACCCCGAAGACGAGCGGCACGCGGCGCTCGTCGGCGGCGAGGCGGTGACGCCGCTGTACGGGACCCATGTGCCCGTGCTGAGCCATCCGCTGGTGGAGCGCGAGAAGGGCACCGGCCTGGTGATGGTCTGCACGTTCGGCGATCTCACCGACGTCACCTGGTGGCGCGAGCTCGGCCTGCCGGTGCGCTCGATCCTCGGGCCGGATGGGCGGCTGCTCGACGTCCCGTGGGGCACGCCGGGTTGGGAGTCCGACGAGATCGAGCGGGCGCGGGGGAGCTACTCGGAGCTCGTGGGGCTCACGGTCAACCAGGCGCGGCGCCGGATCGCCGAGCAACTCGGCGAGTCCGGCGATCTGGTCGGCGAACCCGAGCCGGTGATCCGCGCGGTGAAGTTCTACGAGAAGGGCGACCGGCCGATCGAGATCATCACGAGCCGGCAGTGGTTCATCCGCACGATCCCCCACCAGGAGAGGCTGCTCGAGGCGGGCCGGGAGCTGAACTGGCACCCGCCCTACATGCGCGCGCGCTTCGAAGACTGGGTCAACGGCCTGAACGGGGACTGGGCCGTCAGCCGCCAGCGCTTCTTCGGGGTCCCGTTCCCGGTGTGGTACCCGCTCGACGCACAGGGCGATGTCGTGCACTCCGAGCCGATCGCGGCCGCGGAAGAGCAGCTGCCGGTCGACCCCTCGACCGACGTCCCGCCCGGCTTCCAGGCCGAGCAGCGCGGGCAGCCGGGCGGGTTCGCGGCCGACCCGGACGTGATGGACACGTGGGCCACGTCCTCGCTCACGCCGCAGATCGCCGGCCGCGCCGGCGAGGACCCCGAGCTGTACGAGCTGGTGTTCCCGATGGACCTGCGCCCGCAGGCCCACGACATCATCCGGACCTGGCTGTTCACGACGGTGCTGCGCTCCGAGCTCGACGAAGGACGCCTGCCCTGGAGCGACGTCGCGATCTCCGGCTGGGTGCTCGACCCGGACCGCAAGAAGATGTCGAAGTCGAAGGGCAACGTCGTGACGCCGATGCACCTGCTCGAGGAGCACGGCGCCGACGCCGTCCGCTACTGGGCGACGAGCGGGCGGCCCGGCGCGGACACCGCGTTCGAGGCCCAGCAGATGAAAGTCGGCCGCAAGCTCGCGGTGAAGCTGCTGAACGCGTCGAAGTTCGCGCTGAGCGACCTTCCGCCGGCGGCGGACGCGCTGTCCTCGCCGCTGGACCGCGCGATGATCGCGCGCATCGGGCGCCTGGCGAGCGCGGCCGGCGCGAGCTTCGAGGAGTACGACTACGCGCGCGCCCTGCAGCACGCCGAGGAGCAGTTCTGGTGGTTCTGCGACTACTACCTCGAGCTCGTCAAGGGGCGGCGCTACTCCCCCGACGCCGAGGTGGCAGCGGGCGTCAGCCGCGCGCTGCGGATCTCGTTGTCCGCCTACCAGCGGCTGTTCGCCCCGTTCCTGCCCTTCGTCTGCGAGGAGGTCTGGTCGTGGTGGCAGGAGGGCTCGATCCACCGCGCGCCCTGGCCCGAGGGCGCGGAGCTGGCCGAGGAGGCCGGCGGCGAGCGCCTCTCCGAGCAGGAGCTCGCCCTCGAGGTCGCCGCGGAGGTGCTGCGCGACGTGCGCAAGGCCAAGTCCGAGGCGAAGCGGCCGATGCGCGCGCCCGTCCGCCGCGTCGTCGTGCGCGACACGCCCGAGCGCCTGCAGGCACTCGAGCTGGGCGCCGCCGACCTGCGCGAGGCGGGCTCGATCGACGTGCTCGAGATGGCCGGCGCCGACGAGCCCTCGGTCGAGGTCGAGCTCGCCGAGGATGGATAGGGTCACGGCGTGCAGCGGACGCTGATCGGGGAGCTGCCCGAGCGCATCGGGCAGCAGGTGAAGGTGCGCGGGTGGGTCAACGCACTGCGCGACCAGAAGCGCGTCCAGTTCGTGATCCTGCGCGACGAAACCGGCCTCGCCCAGGCCGTGCTGGGAAAGGAGGAGCCGCCGAGCGAGCTCAACGAGACCGTCTCCGCGCTGACCCCGGAGTCGGCGGTCACCGTCACGGGCACGGTGGTCGGCGACGAGCGGGTGAAACTGGGAGGCCTCGAGGTCCGGATCGAATCGGTCGAGGTCGACTCGCTCGCCGGCCCCGAGCTGCCGATCGCCGAGGATTCCGCGCTCGACAAGCGGATGGACTGGCGCTACCTGGACCTGCGACGGCCGGACCGGAAGCTGATCTTCGAAGTCCAGACGCGGGTCGAGCAGGCGATGCGCGAGTTCTGGCGCGAGGAGGGCTTCGTCGAGTTGCACAGCCCGAAGCTGATGGACTCCGCGAGCGAGTCGGGCGCGGAGCTGTTCCACGTCGAGTACTTCGATCGCGACGCCTACCTCGCGCAGTCGCCGCAGTTCTACAAGCAGATGGCGATGGCGGCGGGCTTCGGCAAGGTGTTCGAGATCGGGCCGGTGTTCCGCGCGAACCCCTCGTTCACCTCCCGGCACGACACCGAGTTCACGAGCGTCGACATGGAGCTGTCCTGGATCGACTCCCACGAGGACGTGATGGCGGTCGAGGAGCGCTGGCTCGCGCACGTCCTGGCGGCGGTCGCCGACACCCACGGCGAGCGGATCCGCGAGACGTTCGGCGCCGAGGTCGTGGTGCCGTCCGTGCCGTTCCCCCGCGTCACGCTCGAGGAGGCGAAGGAGCTGCTGCGCGAAGCCGGCCACGAGCCGCCCGGCGCCGGGCACGACCTCGACCCCGCCGCCGAGCGCCGTCTTTCGGAGCTGATCGAAGCGCGCGACGGCAGCGAGTTCGTGTTCGTCACCGACTACCCGACGACGGTGCGGCCCTTCTACCACATGCGCCACGCCGAGGACCCGACTCTGACGAAGAGCTTCGACCTGCTCTGGCGCGGCATCGAGCTGACGACCGGGGCGCAGCGCGAGCACCGCTACGAGCGGCTGCTCGCCCAGGCCGAGGAGAAGGGCGTCGACATCGAGTCGGTCCAGTACTACCTCGACTTCTTCCGCTACGGGGCGCCGCCGCACGGTGGCTTCGGCTTCGGGCTCACGCGCCTGCTGATGCAGATGCTCGCGCAGGACAACGTCCGCGAGGTGACCTTCCTGTACCGCGGGCCGCACCGGCTGACGCCCTAGCGGCGCCATGGCCCGCGTGCTGGTCTCGATTCCGGCGCCTGAGGACTGCCTCGCGGCCCTGGCGGCGCACGAGCTCGTCGAAGGGCCGCCCGGCTCCGACGCCGCGGCCCAGGCGCTGCTCTGCGCGCCCGTGATGCCCGTCGGCGCCGATGCGATCGCGGCGATGCCCGCGCTGCGCGCGATCGCCGTCGCGGGCGCCGGGACCGACGCGATCGATCTGGCGGCGGCGGGCGCGCGCGGCATCGCGGTGCTCACGGCTGGGGAGGCGCTGGTCGAGACGACCGCCGATCTCGCTTTCGCGCTGATCCTCTCCGCCTCGCGTCTGGCCGGCACGGCAGAGGCGCAACTGCGCGAGGGCGCCTGGCACGGCTGGGGCTTCTGGCACACGTTCGGCCGCGACGTGGCCGGCGCGACGCTCGGCCTGGTCGGGTACGGCGCGATCGGACGCGCGGTCGCCCGCCGCGCGGCCGGCTTCGGCATCAGCGTCCTGCACCACACGCGCACGCCCACGGGCATCCAGGGTTGGCGGGAGCATCTCGACCCGCTGCTCTCGGCCGCCGACATCGTCAGCCTCCACGTTCCGCTGACCGATTCGACGCGGGGCATGATCGACGCGCGGCGCCTCGAGCTGATCGGGCCGGAAGGGGTGCTCGTGAACACGGCGCGCGGAGCGGTCGTCGACGAACTCGCGCTCGCCGGGGCCCTGCGCGACGGACGGCTGCTGGCGGCGGGCCTCGACGTCTTCACCCACGAGCCGGGCGTCGCTCCCGAGCTGCTCGCCGCGCCGCGCGCCGTGCTGCTCCCGCACATCGGCTCGGCGACCGAGGGCACGCGGCGGGCGATGCTGCGCCTCGCCGCCGAGCGCCTGGCCGGCGCGCTCGGCGGCGACGGCGGGTGAGGCGGCTGGCGGCCGGGTAGAGATCCCCCGATGGCAGGCGACGGCTACGCGATCGTCAAACCCGACGAGGTTGAGAACCCGTACGACTCCACGGACGTCCCCGGTGAGTTCCGCAGCCTCACCGAGTCGCTCGGGTGCGAGCAACTCGCCGTGACGCTGATCCGCGTGCCCCCTCACTCCGACTTCGAGCAGGGGACGGGGCACTACCACGAGGAGATCGAGGAGCTCTACCTGCTCTCTCGCGGCACGTTGACGATGCGCTTCGGCGAGGACGTCTGCGCCGTCAGCGCCCCCGCCGCGGTCCGTGTCGCTCCCGGCACGGCGCGCTCGCATCGCAACGAAGGCGACGAGCCGGTCGAGATGTGGGCCGTCTCGCGCCGCCTCGCCCGTGGTGAGGCGACCAAGATCGATGACTTCTGGGAGGCCTCGCCGCGGGCCTCGCGGCACGCCTGAGCTACCAGCAGGGCTGGAAGCGCTTGCCGTTGAGCGCGAGGTTGAAGCGCGCTCCGACGATCCCGGCCGCTTCGTCCGCGGCGCAGAACTTCTTGGTCTTGAGTTTGTACTCGGCGTTGATCACCGGCTTGCCGGCCTGCAGATAGGGCGCGAAGTCCCCGCATTCGTGGTACTGGTTGCACTGCTCGGTCAGCACGCCGTCGAAGCTCGGCTGCATTTCCAGCGCCTGTTCGGCATCGTTCTTCTGCAGCACCGCCATGCCCAGGCCGTGGACTGTTTCGGCCACCCAGAGGTTGTAGGCGAGCTGCTCGGAGGCGGTGATCGGGAAGCCGCTTTCGTTCGAGAAGGCTTCGATGTTGTCGGGCTCGACCGCGTCGAATCCCTTTTCGGCGCACATCTGAAAGCGCGCGGCCATGATCGGCTCGATCACTTCGGTCTGGCGGATGTCGAGCCAGCGCTCGCCGGGCCAGCCGTTGGACTTGCCCAGCACCGAGGCCGGGAACTCCGAGTAGTCGGGCCGGAAGTTCTCGGCCGTGCCGACGTCGATGTAACAGACCACGTGCTTGCCGGCGGCGTGCAGCGCGGCGACCTGCGCCGCGCTCGTTTCGAAGCCGTCGACGTCGAAGACCTCGGCGGGCACCGTCGTCTTGAGCTTGCCCTGCAGCTGCCAGTAGAAGGTCGGGCGCGCGGGCGGCTGCCACCAGGCTGCGGCGGCCGCCGGCAGAGCCAGTGCGAGCGCCCCGAGCGCGGCTGTGAACAGCAGGACCGTTCTGTTGCGCGGTCTCGCCACGCGCCGATCGTACTGCGACGGCGCCGTGGCGGAGCCGCCAGGCGACCGTCCGCACCCCTCTTTACCTTCAAGATGATGCTCGTCAACGAGCTGACAGACGGCGTAGAGCTCGATCAGGTCCTGCTGGTCAAGGAGGCCGAGCTGCGCCCGCGCCGCGACGGCGGCGAGTACCTGCGCCTGCGGCTCGGCGACCGCAGCGGCTCGGTCGCCTGCATGGTCTGGGAGCAGCTCGCGGAGATCCTCGAGCTCGCCCGCGCGGGCAGCGCCGTGGCCGTCAGCGGGCGCTACGTGGTGCATCCGCGGTTCGGGCCGCAGATCAACCTGCGCGCGCTGGAGCCCGCGGTGCCCGGCAGCTACGACCCGCGCGAGCTGCTCGACGGCCCCGCACGGCCCGTCGAGCAGCTCGAGCGCGAGATCGCCGAGCTGGTGAGGACCGTCCAGCAGCCGCACCTGCGCGAGCTGCTCGAGCGCGTGCTCGGGCCCGGCTCCACGATGTGGGAGCGCTACCGCGACGCGCCGGCCGCCAAGCACTACCACCAGGCCTACCGGCATGGCCTGCTGGAGCACTGCCTCGGCGTTGCCCAGGCGGTCAGCGCGATCAGCGCCACGTTCGGCGGCGTCGATCGCGATGTCGCGGTGACGGGCGCGCTGCTGCACGACATCGGCAAGCTCGAGGCTTACGAGAGCGCCGGGCTCGTGATCGAGCTCAGCGACGCCGGCAGGTTACACGGCGAGATCGCGCTGGGCTACTACCTGATCCGCCGGCTGATCGAGGAAATCGAGGGCTTCCCGGGCGAGCTCGCGCAGGCGGTCGGCCACATCATCCTCTCCCACCACGGCGCGCTGGAGCACGGCAGCCCCGTCGTCCCGTGCACGCGCGAGGCGACGCTAGTGCACATGGTCGACAACCTCGGCGGGCGCCTGGGCAGCTTCGACCGGCTCGAGAAGGAGCTCGCGCCGGGCAGCCGCTGGTCGCCGTTCGACCGCGCGCTCGGGTCGGGCGCCTTCTTCTCGCGCGCCGGCGGCGAGGCCGCGGCCGAGGGCATCGAAGCGCCGGGCGGGCGCGACGCAGAGCCCGCGCCGAGCCGCGTCGCTGCCTGAAAGCCGCAAATAGCGGGGCCGTCCGTTCGCGGCGGTGTGCTCCTCTCGCCGTCGGCTTCTATCTTTCACTGCCATGGCGAAGGACACCGAGAAGCTGATCCGCCAGCTGTCGCTGATCTCCTATCTGATGGCCGAGCGGCGGCCGGTGACGGCGCTGGAGATCCGGCGCGACGTCGAGGGCTACAGCGGGATGAACGAGGACGCCTTCGCGCGCCGGTTCTACGCGGACCGCTCGGAGCTCGAGTCGCTGCGCATCCAGCTCACGGTCGAGCGGCCGGCCGACGGGGCCGCCGAGCAGGAGAACTACTCGCTGCGGCCCGAGAACTTCCACCTGCCGCCGATCGCCTTCACCGACAAGGAGCTGGCGGCGCTGCAGACCGCGCTGAGCCTGCTCGACGGCGAATTCGCCTACGCCGAGCCCCTGCGGCTTGCTCTGCAGCAGATCACCTGGGGCCGCCCGAGCCCGCTGCGTGCGCCCGAGCAGCGGTCGGTCGCGCTCGGCATCACCGCTTCGGCGGGCGGCCACGAGCTCTCCGCGCGCCTGGCGAAGGTCGAGACCGCGATCTTCCGCAACAAGATGATCGTCTTCGACTACTACACGATGGGCCGGGACGAGACCTCCACCCGCAAGGTCGACCCGTATCACCTGCTCTTCCAGGGCGGCGAGTTCTACCTGCTCGGCTACTCGCAGGAGCGGGAGGCGATCCGCGTGTTCCGGCTCACGCGGATCCGAGGGAAGGTCTCCTACGCGACCAAGGCCGAGCACGACTTCCACCGCCCGGAGGACTTCGACCCGCGCGCCTACGCCAACCGCGCCGACTGGCAGCTCGGCGATGAGCGCGGCGAGGCGCGGATCCTGATCTCCGAGCGGATCGCGTGGCAGATCGAACGTCACTTCGGGCGCTACGGCAAGGTGCTCGACCCGGCCGAGCTGGAGGGGGATCAGGCCGAGGGCCTCGGACCGTTCGAGGACGGCGACCGGTTGTTCGTGACGGCCTATTCCGACCCGCGCAGCTTGGTCTCATGGGTCCTCGGGCTCGGCGTCAACGCGCGGCTCGTGGGCCCGGGAGAGCTTCTGACCGAGCTTCGCGAGCGCGTGGAGCGGCTGCGCGAGCTGCACGACGAGGAGCCGCCGCCGGCGCGCCGCAAGCGCGCCCAGCGCGAGGACGAGGGCGCCGGCGCGGCCAAGCGCTCCTCGCGGCGCGAGGGCGAGGAGGGCAGGCCCGAGGCGGCGATCCGCCCTGAGCGCTTCGCCCGCCTCGTCACGCTCGCGAGCATCCTGATCGACGCCGGGCGGCGCGGCGAGCGCATCTCGATCGCCGAGATCCGCGAGCGGCTGCAGATCAGCGAGGAGGAGCTGCGCGAGGACCTCGGCGTCCTGAACGTCGTCAACTTCGGCGGGGGCTCCTATGTGCTCTACGCGGAGATCAACGAGCAGGACGGCGAGATCGAAGTCGACCCCGAGCCCTACAGCGACAACTTCGACCGGCCTGCGCGGCTGCTGCCCGTCGAGGCCAAGGCGCTCGTCGCCGCGATCGATTTGATCGGGGAGCACATCCCCGAGGGCTCCCTCACGTCCGCGCGCAAGAAGATCGTCGCGGCGCTCGGCGAGGACCCGATGGAGCAGGGGCTGCAGGTCGCGCCCACCTCCGGCGACGACTCCGACGTTGCCCGCACGATCTCCAAGGCGATCACCGGCCGGCGGCTGATCGAGCTCGAGTACTACAAGGAGAACGAGGACGAGATCTCGTCTCGCAGGGTCGAGCCGTACGCGCTGACCAACGGCCGCGAGGGGTGGTACGTCGCCTGTTTCGACCCCGAGCGCGACGGCGTGCGCCACTTCCGCCTCGACCGCGTCAAGAGCGCGGCGGTGACCGACGAGCGCTTCCGGCCCCGCCCGGAGGTGGATCCGGCGGCCGAGGTCGACGGCTGGCTGCGCACCGGCGAGGTCGAGGCTTCGCGCAGCGCCCGCGTGTGGGTCTCGCCGGACCGCGCCCGCTGGGCGCGCGAGGCGCGCCGCGTCGTGGAGGAGCGCTCCGACGGCTCGGTGATCGTCGAGCTGAGCTTCGCAGGCGTCGATTGGCTCGTTCGGGAGATCCTCAGGGAAGCGGGCGACGCCGCCCTGCTCGAGCCGCAGGACGCGCGCGAGGCCGTGCGCGCCGCGGTGGCGAAGCTGCGCGAGGGCGACGCCTCGCTCGCGGCCGTCTAGCCGGCCCGGGCGTCCGAGCCCGAGCCGGCACGGGATAATCCGCGGATGGCGTGCGGAGCACAGCGGCGGTGAGCCGGCGGGATCAGATCACGATGAGCGACGCCGAGGTGGCCGGGTTCCTCGCCGAAGAGCGCACCGTGACGTGCGCGACGCTCGGGCCGCGCGGCTGGCCGCACCTGATGCCGCTCTGGTACGTGCTGCGCGAGGTCGCCGAGGGAGATTCGCCCGGCCCGCGGCTGTGGTCGTGGACGTACGCCTCCTCGCAGAAGGTCCGCAACGTCGAGCGCGACCCGCGCGCGACGCTGCAGGTGGAGGCGGCCGAGTCATACGAGGAGCTGCGGGGCGTGATGCTCGAGTGCGAGGTGCGGATCCACCGCGACACGGACGCGGTGCGGGCGCTCGGCCAGGAGATCTTCGCGCGCTACGCGGTCCCGCGCGGCCAGCCGCCGGTGGTGGAGCTGCCCGACGCCGTGAGCGAGATGCTCGACAAGCAGGCGGCGAAGCGGGTCGGTCTGGAGTTCGTCGAGCAACGCCGAGCGAGCTGGGACCACCGCAAGCTCGGCGGCTCCTACTGACGCGCTTAGATGGTTGATTCCATCTAGGAGATCGCGGTGATCTTCCACCGCGAGCCTTCCTTGGCGAGCGTCACCGTGCGCAGCTGCTTTTTCCCGCCGTAGACGCTCTTGACCTGAGCGGTCGCGGTGTTGCCGGCGACCTTCACGGATTCGACCTGCAGTTCGGTGTTGTCGATCTCCGAAAGCCGGTTTTTGACGGCGGCTTCGCACGCCTGCACGCCGCCGATCTTGTCGACGACCGGCGCGGCGAAGTCACGTTCGCAGATCTTCTTGCGTTCGCTCGAGCTGATGTCCGACTGGAGGTCGGCGACCGTCTGGGCGACTTCGTGTTCGGCGCCGTGGAAGCCGGCGGTCGTCGTGGTCGTGCCGCAGGCGGCGGCGCCGAGCGCGAGCGCTGTCAGGCATGCAAAGGCTAGGAGGCGGCGCATGGGCCGCGAAGGCTAATGGTTACGCTCGTCGTCGCGGCGGTAGCCGAGCCGCGCAGAGATGCGGTCCGCCGTCGTGACGAGATGAGGCCCGAGCGCGTCGACGAGCTCCTCGAGCGCGATCAACGAGCTGGGCGCGGCGAGATTGACCGCGGCGACGACGTCGCGGCTCTCGTTGCGGACCGGCGCGGCGATCGCGTACAGCCCGGGCGCGAGCTCTTCGTCGTCGACCGCGAACCCGGCCTCGCGCACCTTCTCGAGCTCTGCGCGGAGCTTCTTCTTGGAGGTGATCGTGTTCGGGCCCTGTTTGGAGGGCTTCAGCTCGGCGAGCGTGTCACGAAGCTGGCTCTCGGGCAGGTGCGCGAGCAGCATCTTGCCCATCGCGGTCGCGTGCGCGGGGACCCGCGAGCCGGCCTGCAGGCCGAGGTCGATCTGGTTCTGGCCGCGGCGGAAGCTTCGCGCGCGATCCACGTAGAGCACCTCGGTGCCGTCGAGCACGCCGAGGCCGGCCGTGTAGGAGGTGCGCTGGCGCAGCTCCTCGAGGTAGGGGCGCGCGTGCTCGCGTAGGCCGGTCGAGTTCAGGGCCGACATGCCGAGGTCGGTGACGCGCAGCCCGAGCCGATACTTGCGCGACGCGCCCTGCTCGAGGTAGCCGAGGGCGACCAGCGTGATCACGTAGCGGTGCGTGGTCGAGCGGCTCATGCCCAGCTCGTCGGCGATGTCGGCGATGCCCAGCACCGGACGGGACGGAGTGAAGCAGCCCAGGATCGCGAGCCCGCGCTCGAGCGACTGCGAATAGCGGGGCTCGCGGAGGCTGGGGATCGACCAGGCGGGCTCCTGCGCGCCGCTTCGCTTCGCTGGGCTTTTCGTTCTCGGCATGGGGGGCGACTCCTCGTCGACGCTAGCTCCGAGCTTCACGCCTCAAGTGGTTGTGGAGGGTCTCGGATGATAGATGGAAATATCGGCTGATCGGGTTAAGAGTGTCCGAAGAAGCGAAAAGTTGGACGGCTCGGTTCAGGTGAGGGTCGGCACGAGGCGGCGTCGCTACTGTTCTCACGCGATGGAGCCTCTGAAGGGCCTGATCCTGTCGGGCGGCAAGGGCACTCGCCTGCGTCCGATCACCCACACGAGCGCCAAGCAGCTGGTGCCCGTGGCCAACAAGCCGGTGCTGTTCTACGGCATCGAGGCGATGGCGCAGGCCGGCATCGAGGAGATCGGGATCATCATCGCGCCGGAGACGGGCCCCGAGATCGAAGCGGCCGCGGGCGATGGCGAGCGCTTCGGCGTGCGCATCACCTACGTGGTCCAGGACGAACCGCTCGGGCTCGCGCACGCCGTCCTGACCGCCGAGCCGTTCCTCGGTTCGAGCCCGTTCGTCATGTACCTGGGCGACAACCTGCTGCAGGGAGGCATCACCGACCTCGTCAGCGCCTTTCGCGAGCACGAACCCGATGCGCTGATCCTGCTCACCCCGGTCCCGGACCCCGAGAACTACGGGGTGGCCGAGCTCGAGGACGGCGGCGCGGACGGCGCGCCGGGTCCGGTCAGGCGACTGATCGAGAAGCCGCGCGAGCCGGCGACCGATCTCGCGCTCGTCGGGGTCTACATGTTCACGGCCGGCATCCACGACGCGGCGCGTGCGATCGAGCCCTCCGCGCGGGGCGAGCTGGAGATCACCGACGCGATCCAGCACCTCGTGGACAACAGGCTGCGCGTCGAGCCCCACATCGTCCGCGGCTGGTGGAAGGACACCGGACGTCTCGAGGACATGCTCGAGGCCAACCGTCTGATCCTCGACAACCTCGTGGCCCGCGTCGAGGGCGAGCTCATCGACTCCCAGGTGGACGGACGCGTCGTGGTCGAGGCCGGCGCCCGGCTCGAGCGCACGCGCGTGCGCGGGCCGGCCGTGATCGGCGCAGGCACGGTGCTCGAGGACTGCTACATCGGTCCCTACACGGCGATCGGCGAGCGCTGCCAGATCACGCGCGCGGAGGTCGAGCACTCGATCCTGCTCGCCGGCTGCACCGTCTGCGAGCTCGACGGGCGCATGGAGTCCTCGCTGCTCGGACGCAACGTCACCGTGCGCCGCGGCCAGCGCCAGCCGCGCGCGTACCGCTTCATGGTCGGCGACAACTCCGATATCTCGATCCTGTGAGGGTCCTGGTCACAGGCGCGCTGGGAATGCTCGGCCACGACGTTGCCCGGGCCGGCGAGCGCGCAGGGCACGAGTTGATCCTCGTTGACCTGCCGGAGCTGGACATCACCGACGAGGCGGCGGTCGCTGCGCTGCTGGAAGAGCTGAACGCGCGGCCGGACGGGCTCGACGGCGTCGTCAACTGCGCGGCATGGACCGACGTCGACGGTGCGGAGGAAAAGGCCGACGCCGCGCGGGCCGTGAACGCCGACGGCGCGGGCGTGCTGGCACGCGGGGCCGCGGCGGCCGGCGTCCCGCTCGTACACGTCTCGACCGACTACGTCTTCGACGGCACCGCCCCGCTCGACGAGGCAGGGGACCCGCGCGCGTACCTCGAGCGTGACCAGACGGGGCCCCAGAGCGTGTACGGGATCACCAAGCTCGACGGCGAGCGGCAGGTGCTCGCCGCCTCCCGGCGGCATGCCGTCGCGCGCACCGCCTGGCTGTACGGCGTCGACGGCGCGAACTTCGCCGCGACGATGCTGCGCCTCGCCGAGGAGCGCGACGCCGTGCAGGTCGTCACCGACCAGGTCGGCTCCCCGACGTGGTCGGGCCACCTGGCGCCGGCCCTGCTCGGGCTCCTCGAGCGGGGGGTGGCGGGGATCGTGCACCTGACGGGCGGCGGGCACGTGTCCTGGAACGGCTTCGCCCAGGAGATCTTCCGCCAGGCCGAGGTCGAATGCCGCGTCGAGCCGACGACGAGCGAGCAGTTCGTGCGCCCGGCGCCGCGTCCGGCCTGGTCGGCGCTCGAGACAGAACGCGACGACGTGCTGCCTCTCCCGCCGTGGCAGGACGGGCTCGCGGGGTACCTCGCGGCGCGCGCTGGGATGATGCGGGCATGAACCAAGCGACCACGGCACGGGCGAAGGCTCGATGAAGCTGCTCGTCTGCGGCGGCGCCGGCTTCATCGGCTCCACCTTCGCGCGCCAGCGGCTTCTGGAGCACGGCGACGAGGTGACGGTCTACGACAAGCTCACCTACGCCGGCCGCGAGGAGAACCTGAGCGAGGTGGCCGACCGCCCCGGCTTTCGGTTCAGGAAGGCCGCGATCGAGGACGCGCAGGCGCTCGCCGCCGCCCTCGACGAGCTGCGGCCCGACGCGATCGTGAACTTCGCCGCCGAGACGCACGTCGACCGCTCGATCGCCGAGCCCGACGCCTTCGTCAAGACACACGCGCTGGGAACCTACGTGCTCCTGGAGGCCGCCCGTGAGCGAGACCTGCGCTACCTGCAGGTCTCGACCGACGAGGTCTACGGCTCGATCGAGGAGGGCACGTTCACCGAGGAGAGCCCGCTGCGGCCGTCCTCGCCGTACTCGGCGACGAAGACCGGCGCCGACCTGCTGGTCCAGAGCTACTTCCACACCTACGGGCTGCCGGCGACGATCTGCCGCGGCTCCAACAACTACGGGCCCTACCAGTACCCGGAGAAGCTGATCCCGCTGATGATCCTCAACGCCCTCCACGGCGACCCGCTGCCGGTGTACGGGGACGGCATGCAGGTCCGCAACTGGATCCACGCACGGGACTTCGCCGGCGCGATCGGGCACGTGCTCGCGCACGGGCAGCTCGGCGAGGTCTACAACGCCGGCGGCCCCGATGAGGAGGCGAACATCGAAGTCGTGAGAAGGATCATCGAGCTCACCGGGGCCTCCGAGTCGCAGATCGAGCACGTCGCCGACCGTCCGGGGCACGACCGCCGTTACTCGCTCTCATCGGAGAAGGTGCGCGCGCTCGGCTGGGCGCCCACGGTGCGCTTCGAGGAGGGCCTTGCCGACACCGTCGCGTGGTACCGCGACAACGAGGAGTGGTGGCAGCCGATCCGCTCCGGCGAGTATCGCGCCTACTACGAGCGCCAGTACGGCCGCGCGCTGCAGAGCCAGCAGGCGATCTGAGCGCACGCCCGCCCGGCGCTAGGCTCAGAGCGCGTGAGCGAGCTGCCCTTCACCCCTGCCGTCGCCGACTGGTTCCGCGCTGCATTCGGCGAGCCGACGCCCGCCCAGCGGCAGGCGTGGCCCGCGATCGCGGCGGGCGATCACGTGCTCGTCTCGGCGCCGACCGGCTCCGGCAAGACGCTCGCTGCGTTCCTCGCAGCGCTCGACGGTCTCAGCGCCCGCGACGGCGCGCCGGACGAGCGACGGACGAGCGTCCTGTACGTGAGCCCGCTGAAGGCGCTCGCCTACGACATCGAGCGCAACCTGCGGGCGCCGCTGCGGGGCATCGGCGCCGAGGAGGTGACGGTCGCGATCCGGACCGGCGACACGCCGCAGAAGGAGCGTGCCGCGATGGCCCGCAAGCCGCCGGACATCCTCGTGACGACGCCGGAGTCGCTGTATCTGATCCTGACCTCACAGGCGCGCGAGATGCTCAGCGAGGTCCGGACCGTGATCGTCGACGAGATCCACGCCGTGGCCCATTCCAAGCGCGGCGCGCACCTGGCGGTGACGCTCGAGCGCCTCGAGTCGCTCGTGCGCCAGACAGCGGATCCCGCGCTCGCCGCCGACGCGTCGGCCCTCCAGCGCATCGGGCTGAGCGCGACCCAGAACCCGCTCGAGGAGATCGGCCGCTACCTGGTGGGGCCGGGCAGGGATGTCACGATCGTCGACGCGGGCGCGCGCAAGGACCTCGACCTGCGCATCGAGGTGCCGGTCGAGTCGATGACAGAGCCAGGCGGTCCGCCATCCGAGCACGCGGACCCGCTGGACCCGGGCCTCGAGGCCGTGCAGGGCGGGGGGTCGACGCGCGCCTCGATCTGGCCGGCGATCTACCCCGAGCTGCTGAAGCTCGTGCGCGAGCACACCTCGACGATCGTCTTCGTCAACAACCGCCGCTCCGCCGAGCGCGTCGCCCTGCGCCTCAACGAGCTGGCGGCGAAGGAGCTGGAGGAGGAGGGGGGGACCGATACAACCGCGCCGCCGGTCGAGATCGCGCGTGCCCATCACGGCTCGCTGGCACGCGAGGAGCGCACCAAGGTCGAGGAGCTGCTGAAGGCGGGCGCGCTGCCGTGCCTGGTCGCCACCTCCTCGCTCGAGCTCGGCATCGACATGGGCGCGGTCGACCTGGTTCTCCAGATCGAGTCGCCGAAGTCGGTCGCGCGCGGCCTGCAGCGGATCGGCCGCGCGGGCCACGGCGTCGGCGAGGTCAGCCGCGGGCGCATCTTCCCGAAGTTCCGCGGCGATCTGCTCGAGTGCGCCGTCGTCGCGCGGCGCATGCGCGAGGGTGCGATCGAGCCGACCGTGGTGCCGCGCAACGCGCTCGACGTGCTCGCGCAGCAGATCGTCGCGATCGCCGTCTCGGCCGAAGACGACGGCATCGACGTGGACGAGCTGCACGCGCTCGTGAGGCGCACCCACTCGTACTCCGAGCTCTCGCGCGAGCTGCTGGAGAACGTGCTCGACATGCTCGACGGGCGCTATCCCTCCCGCGAGTTCGGCGAGCTGCGCGCGCGCATCGTGTGGGATCGCCTCGCCGGCGTCGTGCGTCCCAGGAAGGGAGCGCGCCAGCTCGCGATCGCCAACGCGGGGACGATCCCCGACCGCGGCCTCTACGCCGTGACGCTGCCCGACGGAAGGCGCGTCGGAGAGCTCGACGAGGAGATGGTCTACGAGGCGCGGCCCGGGCAGGTCTTCCTGCTCGGCGCCTCGACGTGGCGCATCGAGGAGATCACGCGCGACCGCGTGACGGTCACGCCGGCACCCGGCGCGCCCGGAGCGGTGCCGTTCTGGCGGGGCGACTCGGTCGGGCGCCCGAAGGCGCTCGGGGCGGCGATCGGTGAGTTCTCGCGGTGGGCGGTCGACCAGGACGAGCCGACGCTCGAGCGCGACTACGACCTCGACCGCCGGGCCGCGCAGAACCTGCTCACCTACCTGCGCGAGCAGCAGCAGGCGACGCGGGTGCTGCCAAGCGAGCAGACGCTCGTGCTCGAGCGCTTCCGCGACGAGATCGGCGACTGGCGGCTGTGCCTGCTGTCCCCGTTCGGCGGGCGCGTGCACGCCGCCTGGGGTCTCGCGCTCTCGGCGCGCATGCAGGAGCGCTTCGGGATCGAGGCCGACCCGATCTGGACCGACGACGGCATCATCATGCACCTGCCCGACCTCGACGCGGAGGACGCCGAGTCGTTGCCGTCGGCCGCCGAGCTGCTGATGATCGAGCCCGAGGAGGTCGAGCAGGCGGTCGTCTCCGAGCTCGGCTCCTCGGCGCTGTTCGGCGCGCGCTTCCGCGAGAACGCGGCTCGCGCGCTGCTGATCCCTCGCGCCTACCCGGGCAAACGCACGCCGCTCTGGCAGCAGCGCCTGAAGGCGCAGAACCTGCTCGAGGTCGCGCGCCGCTACGAGGATTTCCCGATCGTGCTCGAGACCTATCGCGAGTGCCTGCAGGACGTGCTCGACCTGCCGGGGCTGAAGGAGATCCTGCGCGCGCTGCAGACCAGGGAGATCTCGCTCGTGGAGGTGGAGACGCAGACGGCCTCGCCGTTCGCGTCCTCGTTGCTGTTCGACTACGTCGCGACCTACATGTACGAGGGGGACACCCCCGCGGCCGAGCGCCGCGCCGCGGCGCTGTCGCTCGACCGCGACCTGCTGCGCGAGCTGCTCGGGCAGGAGGAGCTGCGCGAGCTGATCGACCCGGGAGCGCTCGAACGCGTCGAGGAGGACCTGCAGTGCCGATCGGAGATGACGCGCGCGACGGACCGCGACGGCCTGCATGACGTGCTGCGCCGCGTCGGCGATCTGAATCGACGCGAGATCAGCGATCGTGTGTTCCCGGGCGTGGACGGCGCCGCGCTGATCGAGGCGCTGCTGCGTGAGCGCCGCGCCGTCGAGCTTCGCGTCGGCGGCGAGCGGCGCCTGATCGCCGCCGACGAGGCGGGTCTCTACCGCGATGCGCTCGGCGCCGCGCCGCCCGGCGGCCTGCCGGAGGCGTTCCTGGCCGACGTGCCGGACGCGCTGCGCGAGCTCGTCGCCCGCTACGGCGCCACGCACGGGCCGTTCTCCGCCGATGAGGTGCGCGCCCGCTACGGCGTCGACGCCGGCGCCGTGCTGCGCGAGCTCGAGCGCGACGGGCTGCTCGTCCGCGGCGAGCTGCGGCCCTCCGGCTCGGAGCGCGACTGGTGCGATGTCGAGGTGCTGCGCCGGCTGAGGCGCGCGTCGCTGGCGGCGCTCCGCAAGGAGATCGAGCCGGCCGACCAGCGCAGGCTTGCCGCGTTCCTGCCTTCATGGCAGGGCGTCGACCGTCACACGCGCGCGGGCGCCGGCATCGACCGTCTGCGCGAAGTGCTCGTGCCGCTGCAGGGGCTCGCGCTGCCCGTCGAGATCTGGGAGCGCGACGTGCTGCCGCGCCGCACCGGCGCCTACTCCCAGACCTGGCTGGACGCGCTGTGCGCGAGCGGCGAGGTCGTGTGGGTCGGCGCCGGCGCGCTAGGGCGCAGCGGGCGCGTGGCGATCTACTTCCGCGACGACGCGGCGGCGATCGGCCCCCCACCGGGCCGCGGCGGCGACGGCGCCGGCCTCGACGACCCCGAGCACCAGGAGCTACGTGCCCGCCTGACGCGCGCTCCGGCGTTCTTCACCGAGCTGCTCGCCGAGCTGGATGCGCCGCCGGAGGCGCTTCGCGAGGCGCTGTGGGATCTCGTCTGGTCCGGCGAGGTGACCAATGACGCATGGGCGCCCCTGCGGGCGCCGAAGCTGTCGCTGGCGCGCGGCGAGGGAGCGGGCCGGAGCACCCGCGGCGGCGCGCAGCGCGCCGGGCGCTCGCGCTTTGCGTCGCGGCGCAGCAGCGGCGCGCAGTCGCAGGTCCAGGGCCGCTGGTCGCTGACAGGGACGGTCTTCGGCGACCCGGCGGATACGGCGGGCGCGGTCGAGCGGCGGCGCACGCTCGCCGAGCTGCTGCTCGAGCGCTACGGGATCGTCACGCGTGAGCAGGTGCTCGCCGAGGGGATCAAAGGCGGGTTCGCGATGCTCTACGACACGTTCGCAAGGCTTGAGACGCTGGGAGTGTGCCGGCGTGGTTATTTCATCGAGGGCATGGGCGGAGCGCAGTTCGCGCTGCCGGGCGCGGTCGAGCGCCTGCGGGCGGCGCCGCGCCGCGACGGCGAGAAGCCGGCCACGCTCGTGCTGGCCGCCGCGGACCCGGCCCAGCCCTACGGCGCCGCGCTGCCGTGGCCGCGGCGCGAGGGCGCCGAGCGGCGTCCCGCGCGCGTGAGCGGAGCATATGTCGTGCTTGTCGACGAGGCTCCCGTGCTGTACGTCGAGCGCGGCGGGCGCGGCCTCGTGACGCTCACCCCCGACGCGCCCTCCGCCGGCCAGGCAGCCCCTGGGCACGGCGACGCCGTCGAGACGGCGCTGGCGGCGCTCGCCGACGCCGTCCGGACGGGGCGCGCGGGCAAGCTCGCGCTCGAGCGGATCGACGGCGCGCCGGCGATCTCCTCGACATACGTCCGAGCGCTCGGCGAGCTCGGCTTCCAGGCCGGCCCGCGCCGGCTCACGCTCAGCGCCTGAGCGTCCCGCGAGCGTCCGCCGCCGCTCTTCGCAGCGTGGAACACCGGCGCTTGCAGGGCCTGTTTCGCTGAGTGCATACCGCTGTCTGTCAGACGGCCGTCTGCGACGGAGACACGAGTGGAAGTATTGGAACGAATGTGTAACTTGGACGCCGCCGCAGGGGGTACCGAGACAGCTAGGCAGGCCTACCCAAGTCCAGTAGGTTGGAATTATGGGGATGATCAGAACAAGGCAACAGCCGGCGCCGATGTACCGCCGCCTGCCTCACGGCCCGAGCGGGATGGCCCGCGAGGAGGTGCAGCGCAACCAGCGCAGCCGGCTGTACGGCGCGATGATCGAGGCGGTCTCGCGAAACGGCTTCCTGGACACGACGGTGGCGGACGTGATCGCGCTGGCCGGCGTCTCGCGGCGTGCCTTCTACGAACTGTTCGCCAACAAGGAAGAGTGCTTCCTGCGGACCTACGACGTCATGGTCGCCCAGGCGCGCCGGCGGCTGCTGCACGGGTGGCTGTCCGAGCGCGGCTGGGCGAACCGGATGCACTCTTCCTGCCAGTCCCTGCTCGGCGGCATCGCCCGGGCGCCGAAGGGGCCGCGGCTCGTGCTCGTCGACGCGCTCGGGATAGGCCCTCGCGCTCGCGAACGGATGCAGCTCGCCGGCCTCGTCTTCGAGCGCAGCGTGGCGAGCGCCTTCTCGCTGGCGCCCGAGGACGTGTGCTACCCGCAGCTCACCTCGCGCGTGGTGGTGAGCGGCGTCCGCAACATTGTCTTCAACAGGCTGCTGGAGCGCCGCCATCGCGAGCTCGCCGAGCTCAGCGACGAAGTCCTCGACTGGATCGAGTCCTACCGCATGCCGGCGGGCGCGAAACTGCGCAACCTGACGCTCGCGCGTTCGGAGCACCTGCCGCCGGTGCCCGCCGCGTTCCTCACGCGCGAGGGCAAGCGCGCGCGAATGCTCGGCTCGGTCGTCCACCTCACCCTCGATCAAGGCTACGCCGCGCTCACCGATGCACAGATAGCCGAGTTCGCCGGCGTCTCGACCGAGGCCTTCCACCGCCAGTTCGCCGGCAAGGAGGAGTGCTTCCTCGCGGTGCTCGACGAGTTCGTCGCCGAAACGCTTGAGTGCGTGCGGCCCGCGATGGAGGGCGCCGCGAGCTGGGAGCAGGCGGTCTGCCAGACGATCGATGCGTTCGTCACCCACCTCGTCGCGCGCTGCGCGCTGCTGCGGATCGCTTTCATCAATCTGTTCGAAGTCGGGCCGGCGATGATCGGGCGCATGACGCGCTCCGTGGAGGGCTTCACAGCGATGCTGACCGAGCAGGGGCCGGCGCCGATGCGGGCACCGCTGATCGCCCAGGAGGCGGTGACCGGCGCGCTGTGGGGCGTCATCGCGACGTTCGTCTCCAACAACAGGCTCTCGCGGCTGCCCCCGCTCGCCGACCACCTCGCCTTCACGGTGCTGGCGCCGTACGTCGGGCCGCGCGCGGCGATCGAGGCGCTGGCCGATCGGCAGCGCCGCCCGGCTGCGGCCTGACCCGCGCGCCGGTCCGCCCGCTCTGCGAAGGTGGGGCGGTGGGCAGCGAGACCGACCAGCGGCGCCCCCGGTGGGTGGGGCACAAGGGGGCCGCCCACATCGAGCCGGGCAACACGCTGGCGAGCTTCGACGCCGCGCTGCGCGAAGGCGTTGACATGATCGAGCTGGACGTGCTGAGCGAGCACGAGGCGGGCACCGGAAGGCTGCTCGTCGCCCACGACTACGAGGATGCGCGCAGCCGCGCGCCGATCACCTTCGAGGAAGCGCTCGCGCATCTCGCCGGGCCCGATTTCGAGGGCATCGAGTTCGACGTCGACGTGAAGCTGCCCGGCTACGAGCTCCGCGTCGTCGACGCGTTGCGCGAGCACGGGCTGATCGAGCGCACGCTGGTCAGCGGCATGTTCACGGACGGGCTCTCGCAGATCCGCGCCGCGGAGCCGGCGCTTCGCCTGGGTTGGTCGGTCCCCCGCGTGCGCCGCGACTACACGACCGACATGCTGACCGCGATCCCCGCACTCGCGATCCTCTCCGGATACCGCGCGATGCTGCCGCGCAAGGTGCGCGCGGCGCTCCTGGCGGGCCGTTACGACGCGATCATGGCGCACTGGCGCGTGGTCACCCCATCGCTCCTGCGCGCCGTGCGGGACGGCGGGGGCGAGCTGTACGTGTGGACGGTCGACGACGCGCGCAAGATCGCCCGGCTCACCGCGATGGGCGTCGACGGCATCATCACGAACGACCCGCGGCTGTTCGCATCGCCCGAGGGCGCCTCAGCCGATTGAGCAGGTGGCGCTGCTGTAACCCGGCGGGTCGGCACCGGCCACGCTCTTGTGCCCCGGGCCGGTTGCGCGGCTCGTCGATTGGACGACCGTCTTGCCGCGGCGCCACTGGTATTCGACGACGCCCCGCAGCATGACCGCCGGCTTGCCGGTGCGCGGGACGAGCTGGAAGCTGCGCCCGCCCTGGCGCACGCCGCTGCCAGGGCCGACGTAGACGAAGGTCGGCGACGTCGCGCTCGTCAGATCGGCCCAGGTCTTCTTCGTCGTGTTCATGTACTCCAGGCGGAAGCGCATGTACATCTTGTCGTGGGCGTGGCGGTCGCCCGGCATCGAACCCCGCACGCCGACGTAGTTCTGCTCGTCGGCGGGGGAGCACACGTCGATCGTCGCCCAGAGTTCGCGCGAGCGCAGCAGCGACTGCATCAGCGCCGCTTCGCTGCCGGGGCGTGGAGAAGGGGCCGGCGCCGCGGCGGCCTCACCCTCGAGGACCCAGGCGAGGGGCACGGCGGCGAGCGCAACGGAGGCCGCGAGGGCACGTGACTGGCTGGCGAGCGACATGGTCTGACCATACATCCGAACCCCGTCGCGGCCCGCGGGTTGCGGCGCGTGGGGTTGTGGTATTCCTGCGGCGTGGATACGCGCTCTGGCGACGTCGTCGAGCTACTCGGGCGCGTGCCCGTGTTCTCGACCCTCGAGCCCGACGACCTCGAGCGTGTTGCGCAGGTATCGGTGCCGCGGACGTTCGAGCCGGGGCAGGCCGTGTTCCGCGAGGGGGATGCCAGCGACACCTGCTACGTCGTCCGCGAGGGGCAAGCGCGCGCGATCCGCACCCACGGCGACGGGCGCACGATCACGCTCGCCACCTTCGGTCCGGGAGACTTCTTCGGCGAGCTCGCGATGTTCGAGGACGAGCGCCGCTCCGCGACCGTCGAGGCAATCGGCGAGCTCAGCCTGATCGGAGTGCTGGGTCCAGACATGCGACGCCTGATGGCTGCGCATCCGGACATCGCGATGAAGCTGGCCGTCGCGCTCGGCCGGCGCCTGCGCGAGACCAACGAGCGCCTCTCGCGGCAGTCGTTCCAGACGGTCCAGAGCCGGGTCGCGGTCGTGCTCTCGGATCTGGTCGCGCAGGCTGTCGCGGAAGGTCGCCCCGGCCGCGAGGTGCTCGTGACGGCCACCCAGGCAGACCTCGCCCAGCTCGCTGGATCCTCGCGCGAGTCGGCGAGCCGCTTCCTGGCCGTGCTCGAGCGGGCCGGCGTGATCTCGCAGGGGCGGGGGCGACTCGTGGTCCACGATCCCGAGGCGCTCAAGCAGTATGTCTTCTGAGGAGGAGGTCCCGGCCGCCCCGCCCGGCCGGCCGAGCAAGCGCCAGACGCGCGAGTTCTCGGCCGGGGGCGTGGTCGTGAGCGCCGGGGAGGTCGTCGTGATCGTGCCGACGCGCCGCGCCGCCGACGGCTCGCGCGTGCTGGCACTGCCGAAGGGCCACGTCGACGGCGAGGAGACGCCCGTGCAGGCTGCGACGAGAGAGGTGCGCGAGGAGACTGGGGTGCTCGCCGAACCGGTCACCGAGCTGGGCGAGACGCGCTACTGGTACCGCCGTCACGGGCGCACGATCGGCAAGGAAGTCCAGTTCTTCCTTTTCGAGGCGGTGGGCGGCGACATCTCCGAGCACGACGACGAGGTCGAAGAGGTGCATTGGATCAGCCTCGAGGCGGCGGAGGCGGAGCTCAGCCACGCCGCCGAGCGCGAAATGGTCAGTCTCGCGAGGGCCTACCTGGCCGAAGAACGGTAGCCTGCGCCCCGATGCAGGTCCTGAACTTCTACTCCACGATCTTCGCCGACGAGCTCAAGCGCGGGCGCAAGACCGCGACGATCCGCCTTGGCGACAAGTCCGGCAAGTACCGCAAGAACCAGCTCGTGCTCGTCACGATCGGTTACCAGTACTCGCCGCGCCAGCGCATCTTCGAAGCGGTCATCGACCAGGTCGAGGTGATGCGCCTCGCCGACCTCTCGCCGCGAGACATCAAGCACGACAACCCCGAGTTCCGCCGTCACGAGGAGCTCATCAACTTCCTCGAACAGATCTACGGCCGCTCGGTCTCGCCCGAAGACGTCGTCACGGTCGTGCGCTTCTCGCAGATCCTCGATACGCCCTCGGCGATGACCGAGGCGATCAAGGGCTTCGGCGGCGCCCAGAACTAGCGCCCGCCTCCCCCGATCGCGGTAGGGAGCCGCCCGGTCGGGGTCCACAAGGGCCAGAAATTGGCTTTGGGGGCCTGGATTTCCCCCAGATCTTCTATATATTCAGTATGAAGTTGGCACTCTCCCCCCGAGAGTGCCAAGTTGGACGGCCCGTAGGGCCGGCACACATTTGCAGTCTCGGCCTTCCCGGCCGCACAACCACAGTCTTCTAGACGGAGGTTTTCTGAACATGAAGCTCAAGCCCCTGGGCGATCGCCTGATCGTACGGGCGATCGAGGAGGAGGAGACCACGGCCAGTGGGCTCGTGCTCCCCGACACCGCCAAGGAGAAGCCGCAGAAGGGCAAGGTCCTCGCTGCCGGTGACGGCAAGCTCGACGAGGACGGCAAGCGCATCCCGCTCGATGTCAAGGAGGGCGACGAGGTCCTCTACAGCAAGTACGGCGGGACCGAGATCAAGGTCGACGGTGAGGAGCTGCTCGTGCTGCGCGAGTCCGACGTCCTCGCCAAGGTCGCCTAGTCCACAAGGAGAACTGAGACAGATATGGCACACAAGGAGCTCAAGTACGACGCGGAAGCGCGCAAGGCCCTGGAGGCCGGCGTTGACGCTGTCGCCAATGCAGTCAAGGTCACGCTCGGCCCGAAGGGCCGTTACGTGGTCCTCGACAAGAAGTTCGGCGCGCCGACGATCACCAACGATGGCGTCACGATCGCTCGCGAGATCGAAGTCGAGGACGTCTTCGAGAACCAGGGCGCCCAGCTCGTCCGCGAGGTCGCCACGGCGACCAACGACGTCGCCGGCGACGGCACGACGACCGCGACGGTGCTCGCCCAGGCGATCGTTCGCCAGGGCCTGAAGAACGTGGCCGCGGGCGCGAACCCGCTCGGCCTCAAGCGCGGGATCGAGAAGGCCGTCGACGAGGTCGTCGGCAACATCGCCAGCCAGTCCAAGGAGGTCTCCGGCAAGGAGCAGATCGCCCGCGTGGCGACGATCTCGGCCGGTGACGATGAGATCGGCGACGTGATCGCCGACGCGATCGAGAAGGTCGGCAAGGACGGCGTGGTCAACGTCGAGGAGGGTCAGACCTTCGGCATGGACCTCGAGTTCACCGAGGGCATGCAGTTCGACAAGGGCTACATCTCGCCCTACATGGTCACCGACCAGGACCGCATGGAGGCAGTGCTCGAGGACCCCTACATCCTGATCGCCAACCAGAAGATCGGCTCGGTGCGTGACGTGCTGCCGGTGCTCGAGCAGGTGATCCAGTCGGGCAAGCCGATCCTGATCATCGCCGAGGACGTCGAGGGCGAGTCGCTCGCGACGCTGGTCGTCAACAAGCTGCGCGGCACCTTCACGGGCGTCGCGGTCAAGGCGCCGGGCTTCGGCGACCGCCGCAAGCGCATGCTCGAGGACATCGCGATCCTCACCAACGGCGAGGTGATCACCGAGGAGATGGGCCTGAAGCTGGAGAACACCCAGGTCTCCCAGCTCGGCCGCGCACGTCGCGTGGTCGTCGCCAAGGACACGACGACGATCGTGGACGGCGCCGGTGACGCGGCGGCGATCAAAGGCCGCATCAACCAGATCAAATCCGAAATCGAGAACACCGATTCGGACTTCGACCGCGAAAAGCTCCAGGAAAGGCTCGCGAAGCTCTCCGGCGGCGTGGCGGTCGTGAAGGTCGGCGCTGCGACCGAGACCGAGATGAAGGAGAAGAAGCACCGTGTCGAGGACGCCCTGCAGGCGACCCGGGCGGCGCTCGAGGAGGGCATCGTGCCCGGCGGTGGCGTCGCGCTGCTGCAGGCCTCCTCCGCCGTCACGGTCAGCGACAACGGCGCTTCGGCCGACGGTTCCGACGACGAGCGCACAGGTGCCCGCATCGTGCTCCGGGCGCTCGAGGAGCCGCTTCGCCAGCTGGCTGAGAACGCCGGCCTGGAGGGCTCGGTCGTGGTCAACGACGTCCGCAAGGCTAAGAAAGGCCACGGCCTGAACGCGGCCAACGGCGAGATCGTCGACCTCGTGGCCGAAGGGATCATCGACCCGGCGATGGTGACGCGCTCTGCGCTGCAGAACGCGGCCTCGATCGCCAAGAACATCCTCACCACCGAGGCGATCGTCGCCGAGGTCCCCGAGAAGGAAGCCGCAGGTGCCGGCGCAGGGATGCCGGACATGAGCGGCATGATGTAGGCCGGTTTCAGGCCTAAGCCGGGGTTGCCCGGCTGCCGATGATGTTGCGAGGGCCCGGCTGGATGCCGGGCCCTCGCTTGTTCTGAGGGGCTCGGCGGCGGCCTAGCCTTCGACTTCCGCCACCGACCGCGGCCCCGCGCCGATGTACTTGGCGGTCGGCCGAATCAGCTTCGCTTCGCGCTTCTGCTCGAGGATGTGCGCCGACCAGCCCGCGACGCGTGCGCACGTGAACAGCGGCGTGAACAGGTCCGGCGGGACTTCGGCCATGTCGAGCACGACCGCCGACCAGAACTCGACATTGGTCGCGAGCACGCGGTCGGGGCGGCGGGCCTGCAGCTCGGCGAGCGCCGCCTTCTCGAGCGCCTCCGCGGCCTGGAAGCGCGGCGAGCCGAGTTCCGAGGCGGTGCGGCGCAGCACGCGCGCCCGCGGGTCTTCGGCGCGGTACACGCGGTGCCCGAAGCCCATCAGCCGATCGCCGCGGTCGAGCGCTTCGGAGACCCAGCGCTCGGCGTCGCCCATCTGTTCGACCTCGTCGAGCATCGTGAGCACGCGCGACGGGGCACCGCCGTGCAGCGGTCCCGACAGCGCGCCGACCGCCCCCGAGAGAGCCGCCGCGACGTCGGCGCCGGTCGAGGCGATCACGCGGGCCGTGAACGTCGAGGCGTTGACGCCGTGCTCGGCCGCCGAGATCCAGTAGGCGTCGATCGCCTTCACGTGGTCCGGGTTGGCCTCGCCGCGCCAGCGGATCAGGAAGCGCTCGGGGATCGAGCGGCCCTGGTCGACCTCGCTCTGGGGCACCGGCGGCTGGCCGGCGCCGCGGGCGGACTGGGCGACGAACGAGAGCGCCATCACCGAGGCACGGGCGAGGTTGTCGCGCGCCTCCTCGTCGGTGATGTCGATCAGCTGCCCGAAGCCCCACTCGGGCGCCAGCATCGCGAGCGCCGACTGGACGTCGACGCGGTGATCGCCGGAGCGGACGGTCAGCGCGTGCGGTTCGGCGGGAGGCAGGCCCGGCTTGAAGCGGCCGTCCACGAGCAGGCCCCAGACCTGCTCATAGGGAACCTGTCCGACCAGGTTCTCGATATCCACTCCGCGGTAACGGAGCGCGCCGCCCTCTTTGTCGGGCTCGGCGATCTCGGTGGCGAAGGCGACTACTCCTTCGAGGCCGGACTGCACCTCGGGTGCTGACTGAACCGCGCTCATGGCACTCGCTTTCTGAGCTTGATGCTTGACGGGGTGTGCTGCCTTCTGGGCAGGCCCATATCGTCGCAGGATTGGCCGCCCCGGGCCGGCATGGAGCGCGGGGGCCGGTCCCTGCCCCGGGCGGGCATGAAGCGCCGGCCCGGTCGCGCAAAGTAGGCTGGAGCCTCGGCGGGCGCCGCTCCCTGCGCGCGTCCGGGTGGCCAGCACCGACGGCGAGGAGCGACGATGCCCGACGACGATCTGATGTTCCGCGACGCGGTGGAGCTGGCCGCGATGGTCCGCTCCGGTGAGGTTTCCTCGCGCGAGCTCGTAGAGCTCTCGCTGCAGCGCATCGAGGAGCTGAACCCTTCGCTCAACGCGTTCGTCGAGATCGACGCCGAGGGGGCGCTGGCGGCGGCCGAGAGAATCGCCCCCGGTGACGAGCGCCCGTTCGCGGGGGTGCCCGTCGCGATCAAGAACAACCGCCCGGTCGCCGGCAAACGGCTCACCTACGGCTGCCCGCTGATGGAGTCCTACGTCGTCGACTACGACCACAACGTGACGAGCCGGCTGCGGGGCGCCGGGTTCGTGATCGTCGGCACCACGACGCTCCCCGAGTACGGGATCCTGCCGGTCACCGAGGCGCGGATCTTCGGTCCGACGCGTAACCCCTGGGATCTCGAACGCACGCCGGGCGGGTCCTCGGGCGGAGCGGCCGCGGCGGTCGCCGCCGGTCTCGTGCCGGTCGCCCACGGCAACGACGGCGGCGGGTCGATCAGGATCCCGGCGGCCTGCTGCGGGCTCGTCGGCCTGAAGCCGAGCCGCGGGCGCATCTCGGTGGCCCCGGAGCTCGGCGACTCCTCACTCGGCATCGACGGGATGCTCACGCGCAGCGTGCGTGACACGGCGGCCATCCTCGACGTGCTCGCGGGCTACGAGCCCGGCGACGCGACGTGGGCGCCGCCCCCGTCGCGGCCGTTCGCCGAGGCGGCCTCACCGGAGCCGGGCCGGATGCGGATCGCCTTCAGCATGCAGCCGCCGACCGCCGCCGCGGAGCTCGACCCGATCAACGCGCGCGGCGCCGACGAGGCAGCAGAGCTGCTGCGCTCGCTCGGCCACGAGGTCGTGGAGGCCGACCCGCCGTGGCGCCAGGACGGCCTCTCGGAGCTGTTCGGGATGGTGTTCGCGTCGCAGATCGCGCTGTCGATCGCCTACTCGGCGAACGTCTCCGGGAAGGGCCCGGACGGCGTCTCCGCCGAGGACATGGAGCCGATGAGCTGGGCGATCTTCTCGATGGTCCGCAAGCTCGGCACGCTCGAGCAGCAGGCTGCGGCGGTGCGTCTGCAGGCCTTCGCGCGGCGTCTCGTCGCGTGGATCTCGGAGTACGACGCGCTGCTCACGCCGGCGCTGGCCGAACGCCCTCTGCCGATCGGCACGCTCGACACCCACGCCGAGCAGCCGATGGAGACGTTCACCCGCTCGGGGCTGTTCACCCCGTTCACTCCGGTCTTCAACTCCACCGGACAGCCCGCGATCTCGCTGCCGCTGTACGAAGGCGAGGACGGGCTGCCGCTGGCCGTCCAGATCGTCGGGTTGCCCGCCGGCGAGGAGCGGCTGCTGGCGCTCGCGTCGCAGCTGGAGCAGGCGAGCGACTGGACGCGGCGCCGCGCGCCTGTGGGAGAGTGGGTCTCCTGAGCGCCCGAGCCTAGGCGGCGGCGTCCAGCACAGCCTGCATGCGCTGCGGAGCGACGCCGAGCGCCTGGACGTCGGCGCTCCCGCGCGCCGAGACCATCGAGACCTCCATCAGCTCGGCCTCGTCCCAGGTCGCGAACGCCCGCTCGCCGGCGGCCGCCTCGAGTGCCCGCAGCGCGCGCGAGACGATCGGCGTCGGCACATGCACGAGCGGGCGGTTGCGGCCGAGCGAGCGCAGCACGGCGCGGACGATGTCGCTGTGGCTGAGCGTCTCTGGGCCGGCGAGCTCATACCGGCGGTGGTTGGAGCCGTTCACCGCCGCCCCATCCGCCCCGGCGCCGTCACCGTCGCCCAGGCTCGCCACGACGCAGTCGGCGACGTCCTCGGCCCAGATCGGCTGAAAGCGCGCCTCGCCGCGCCCGGAGACGGGCATCACCGGCAGCAGGGCGAGCCTTTCCAGCAGGGTGAGCCACGCGTCGCCGGGCGCATAGACGATCGAGGGAGCGAACACGACCGAGTGCAGATCGGCCTCGACCACCGCCTGCTCGGCGAGCGCCTTCGCGCGCAGCATGCGCGTGCGGTGGTGCGTCGAGGCGCCGAGCGCCGAGAAGAACACGAAGCGCTCGACCCCTTGGCGCTCGGCGGCCTCGACCATCCGCCACGTCGCCACCCCGTCGAGCTCCTCGATGGAGCCGCCCGGCTGGTCGCGGATCGCCGCGGCCAGGTGCACAACCGTGTCCACGCCGCGCAACGCGTTGCGAAACGAGGGCGGGTCGGTCAGGTCGCCGAGCGCGATCTGGACCCGCACCCGCTGCGTGCCGAGGCGGCGGGGATCGCGGACCAGGCAGCGGACCTGGGTGCCTTCGCCGAGCAGCCGGCGCAGCAGGCTGGAGCCGACCAGGCCGGTCGCGCCGGTCATAAGCAGCATGATTCGTACAATATGCCCCTCTCGCCGAGAGCCCTCCGAAAACGACTCAGAGAAAGAAGCGAATGGCCTACGTAATCGCCGAGCCGTGCATCGGCACCAAGGACAACTCCTGTGTCGAGGTCTGCCCCGTCGACTGCATTCACCCGACGCCAGACGAGCCCGGATACGACGCGGCCGAGATGCTCTACATCGATCCCGAGGAGTGCATCGACTGCGACGCGTGCGTGGAGGCGTGCCCGGTCGATGCCTGCTTCGCCGAGGACCAGCTCCCCGACGAGTGGCAGAAGTACACACAGATCAACGCCGACTACTTCGCGGCCGGCGGCGGCGCTGCCGCGACGGGCTAGGCGCCTCGGTCCTCGACTCCCTCCTCCTCGCGCATCGCGGGGAGCGCCGCGGCGGCGATGCGGAGCTGAAGCGGACTGCCTACGAACTAGGCGACCGCGGTCTCGCGGGACGTGGAGCCGTCGACCAGCGCGTCGCCCTGCTCGGAGCGCAGGTAGAGGACCGACCGCGCAACGCGCCGTCCGGAGACGAGGCCGGCGTCGCGCAGCACCGCGAGGTGCTGAGAGATCGCGCCGGCGGTGAGCCCCAGCTCACCGGCGAGTTCCGTGGTCGAGCGGGGTGAGTCCAGCGCGCTGAGCAGCGCGGCGCGGGTCCGCCCGACGAGCCGCTCGAGGGCTTCGGGCGCGGTGCACTCGTCGGGGCTCCACAGCATCCCGACCCCGCGGGCGGGGTAGACGACGGTCGGCTGCCACGGCTCCAGCGTGAGCGCGGTGACCTTAGGCCACACGAAGACGCTCGGCATGAGCAGCAGCCCGCGCTGGTCGAGATCCATCTGGCCTTCGCAGCTGCCCCCGATCGTGAGCACGCCGTCGCTCCATCTGACACCCGGGTCGAGGTCGCAGAACAGCCGCGCAGTGCCGCCGTCGGCGATCTGGCGCGAGCGGTAGAGGACGTCATGCTCCAGCAGCGAGCGCATCCGCGCCCAGTGGTCGGCGTGAGCGCGCTCCCAGTACTCGCGCATCAGGGCCGCGAGATCCTCGATCGCCCTGCGCGGGTTCTCGATGAAGCGTTCGAGCACCTCCGGGAGCTGCTCGCCCTCGTAGGCGTAACGGATTTCAGCCACGACCTGCTCGTCCGGCGTTTCGAGCATCGTCTCGAGCTCGTCCTCGAACTCGACGACCGGGCTGCTCGGGGGCGGGTGCACGAAATCGGGGTGGTACTCCGGCGCGCTCTGCAACGCGAGCAGCGGCGTGAGATCGAGGCCGTCGAGGCGGGGCAGCGTCTGCTCTATCCACGGCAGGTGCAGGGCCGAGCCGGCGGGGTCTTTGAGCGCCCTGACGCTGCGCGTCATCTCGAACATCGGCGAGATCGCGAAGCGGACTCTCGTCAGGGCCTCTGTGTCGAAGCGGGCTTCGATCATCGGCTCATCGTTCCGGGTCCGGTGAAGCGTCGCCAACCATTTAGCCCAGTCTAAATGCGTTGGGCTCGCGATCCCGATCGGCGAAGGTGAGGAACATGAACATGAGCCACCACCTCTCATCCCAGTTGGCTGCCGAGCGCCAGCGCGACCTGCGCGCCGGTGGCGCCTCGCGCGCGAGCGCGACGGACTCCCCGGTCTGGCGCGGGGCTCGCCTCGCTCACCCGAGGCTCCCGCGCAGCGCCGCCGCCTGGCGGGCGCGGTTCCGCCACGGTCGCGGCGTCTAGAGTGCGGGCCGCCGTCGAGCGGTGCCGCGATCAGGCGCTCGCGCCGCGCATGCGCGGCATCAGCGCTGCCGCCCCGGCGTAGGACGGGTGCAGCACGTCGAAGATCGGCAGATCCGGGATCGCTGCGGCCAGCTCACCCCGCAGCGCCGCCGAGTCGAAGCTGTGCGACTGCGGGGCGACGGGGTTGACCGTGACGGCCAGGAGGTCGATCGGCCGCAGCACGCGCAGCTCGATCCCCGCGCGGGCGTAGTGCTCGACACCGCGCGCGGCGAGGAAAACGCGTGTCGGGTCTGACGTGAGCACTTTCAGCGGTTGCCCCAGGCGACGCGCGTATCCCACGAGCCCGTCGAGGAACCGCTCGGGCAGTGCTCCCGAGACGAGCAGCCAGCGCGGCTGGGTGCCGCCGTCTCGCAGGAAGGCCTGAATCACAGCCGGCTCAGCTGTGAGCACGAAGCGACCCGCAGGCAGCGGGAACACGTTCAAACCCTCGTCGAGCAAAAAGCCGCCACCCGGCTCGAGGGTGCGGGCCAGCTCCTTCACGCGCGCGTCCTCCGGGGAGTCGCCCAGTCCGGGAACACGCGCGAGCGCGACGGCCTCGGCGGTGCGCTCGACGACCTCCCGCATGTCCTCGCTCAGGATCGCTCCCGTCGACATCACGAGGCCGTCGGAGACCTCGGGCGAGGACGCTGCGCGGCGGTCGATCGCGCCGTCGATCACCACGCGGCGCGCGCCGTGCTCGAGCATGCGATCCGCGACCTCGCGGGTGTCCGCCGCGGCCGACGGGCCGGCGATCTCGACCGTTCCCGGGCCGTTCAGGCGCGCCAGAAGCACCTCGCCGAGTGGCGTGCGGATGCCGGTGCGCTCGAGCAGCTCGTAAGGCACGCCACTCGCCCGCAGCAGCCCGTCGGTCGTCGCGACGAGGTCGCCGGCACGGAGCGTGACGAGCGGCTTCTGGATGCGGAAGTCGATCACGTCGTGGCTCTCGCCGTCGCGACCGACGGACGTCACCCCGACCGTCTCGCCGGCCGCGGCCAGCTCGGAGAGCAGAGCTGTGAGCGCGACGGTCTTGCCGGTGTTCTTGGCCAGCCCGACGAGCGCCAGGCGAGGCGTCTGCGCGCTCAGCTCGGCGAGCGTCGCCAACTGCTCAGCCGGCCGCGGGAACCCGGTCGCCCGAGAGCCTTGCGGCCAGCTCGCGAACGATGAACGTCGCCAGGTGGTGGGGGTAGGTGCCCTTGGAGAAGCCCGCGTCGTAACCCAGCTCCTTCGCGAGCTCGTTCGACACGCGCGGCCCGCCGCAGGCGAGGATCAGCTGGCTGCGCCGGCCCTCCGCCTCGACCATCTCGACGAGCTCGGTCAGGTTCTGCACGTGCAGGTTCTGCTGGGTGACGGTCTGCGAGACGAGGATCGCGTCGGCGTTGACCTCGATCGCCTTGCTCAAGAGCACGCTGTTCGGCACCTGGCTGCCGAGGTTGTAGGTCTCGAACGTGTGGTAGCCCTCGAGTCCGTGGTGACCGTGGTAGCCCTTGAGGTTGAGCATCGCGTCGATGCCGACGCTGTGCGTGTCCGAGCCGGTGCTGGCGCCGACGACGACGATCGTGCGCCCGACGCTCTTCTCGACGAAGCGTTCGATCTCGTCCTCGCTCATGTACTCGATGTCGAAGCCCTCGCCCTGGAGCGAGGAGAAGTCGACGCTCTGCACGCAGCGGCCGTACATCACGAAGTACGTGTACCCCTCGGTCAGCTCCTCGTAGTGAACGACCTCGGGCTCCTCGAAGCCGATCTTCGCGGCGAGCTCCAGCGCGGCCTTCCGCGCCGCGAGCGAATAGGGCACGGGCAGCGTGAAGCTCATCTGCACGAGGCCGTCGCCGAGATGGTCGGCGTAGGGCCGCACCGCGTGGAGATCGACGTCTCTAGGCATAGCTCGCGGGGGCTCCCTCGCGCGGCGCGGCGCTCATCAGCTCGACGACCGGGTTCATGTAGCTCTCGCCCGTCTCGACGATGCCGTCGATGCCGCGACCCTCGTCCACGCGGCGGCTGACGTCGCCGAACGTCGCCTGCTCGATCGCGGCGAACAGCCCCACATCCGCGATCCGCTCCAGCAGCACGAGCGCGCCGGCGAGCACTTCGTGGGCCCGGCTCTGGATGATCCCGCCGGGCTTGAACTCGATCTCCTCGCCGAGGTCGCGCGCCGTGTTGAAGACGTACTCGACGTTCTGCAGACCGAGCACGCGATCCTGGATGTGCGGGGTGAAGATGCCCTCGGTGGGGACGCCGATCGTCTGGATCCCCTGCGAGGTCGCGATCGTGACCAGGTTGAAGAGCGCGTCCACAGCGTGGGTTCGGAACAGGTTCCCGTCCATGTGCCGGGTCGGCGGCATGTACTTGACAGGGCACGCGGGGAACAGCTCGCGCGTGAGCTGCGCCTGCGCCCACTCGAACAGCAAGCCGTTCGTCACCGGCACATCGATCTCGAACGCGTCGCCGAGCCCGATCTGCGCGTCGGGAACGCCGGAGTCGCGGGCGAGCTGGTAGTTGATGAACTGCGATGCCGTGACCGAGGGGGCTGCCTCGATGCCATCGGCGGTGCGCAGGTAGTTGTCCTCGCCGGTGTTGATCGTGACGCCGAACCAGCCGTTGATCATCCGCGAGACGCGCTGGTCGATCAGGCCGCGCACGATGTTGATGTCGCGGTAGAGGATCCCGTAGAGGGCGTCGTTGACCATGTTGTCGAAGCCCTCCCGGGCGCCCATCGCGGCGATCTCCGACATGCACAGGCCCGAGCAGAAGCTGGAGAGGCGGATGTAGCGGCCGTGCTCCTCGGACCACTCGTCCATCGCCTCGCGCATGATGCGGAAGTTGGCCTGGGTCGCGAAGGTGCCGCCGTAGCCCTCGGTCGTCGGTCCGTAGGGGACGTAGTCGAGCAGGCTCTGGGCGGTCGAGCGGATCACCGCCACGATGTCGCCGCCGGCCTGCGCGACGGCCTTCGCGTGCACCACGTCCTCGTAGACGTCGCCGGTTGCGGTGAGCACGTAACGCAGCGTGCCGCCGCGGTCGCCAATTCGCTCGCGCATCTCTGCGCGCCGCTCGAACCCCGCTGCGATGTCCTGGAGGTTCGCGCGAGTCGCGTCGCTGACGCAGGCGCGGATCGACTCGTCCTCGCCGCGCTCGAGATCGAGAAGGTCCAGCTCGCCGGCGCTGACGGCTTCGGCGATCTGCTGCGGACCTTTGCCGCTCATGAGCATCGCGTTGCCGAGCCAGTACGCGATGCCGCGGTCGAGGCCGCCGCGGTCGTGGACGTGATCCACGAGCACGTTGGGCAGCGGGACCTCGAGGTCGTCAGCGCCGTCGACGCCGAGCAGGCGCGTCACGCTGCGCTCGACCGAGACGGTGGTCCTGCCCGCGATGTGCGCCGCGACGTCCCCCGCGATGCGCCGAGCCGCCTCGCGGCAGGCCTCGACCACGCCGGGGTCGAGGCCCAGCTTCGAGCGGCCGACCGGAGGCCCGCCTGGCGCGCTCACTTCAGATCCCTCACGATCGGGAACGGGATCACCTCGCGCAGCGTGTCGCGTTCGGTGAGGATCATCACGAGCCGGTCGACGCCCATACCGCCGCCGGCCGTCGGCGAGTAGCCGTACTCGATTGCGCGCGCGTACTCCTCGTCGTTCGGGTGCGGGACGTCAGCGTCGTCGATCATGCGCCGCTTGCGCTGGTCGACGAATCGCTCCCACTGGTCGACCGGGTCGTTGAGCTCGGTGTCACCGCTGACCAGCTCGATACCGCCGATCACAGCGTCGAAGTGTTCGGCCAGCTCCGGGTGAACCGGATGCCTGCGCGTGATCGGGAACGGCTCCAACGGGAAGTCGAAGACGTGCGTCGGTTGGTTGATCGTCGACTCGATCTTCTCGGAGTAGATATCGGCGACGACCTCGGCCCAGGTCGCCTGGGGATCCATCGGCTCGTCGAGGACCTCCGCGAGCTGCTCGCGGGTGGACTCGAGCATGTCGAGCCCGAACCGTTCCTGGATCAGCTCGCGCATCGTGATCCGCTTCCAGGGCTTGGCGAGGTCGATGTCCTCGCCGTTCCTCTTGATCTTCGTCCGCCCGAGCGCCTTGGCAGCCACGTCGCGGAACATTTCTTCGGTCACGGTCGCCACGTCGTTGTAATCGGAATACGCGCACATGAACTCGATGATCGTGAACTCGGGCGAGTGCTTCGGCGAGATGCCCTCGTTGCGGAACACCTTTCCCATGTCGTAGACGTTCTCCATGCCGCCGACGATCAGCCGGTTCAGGAACAGCTCGACGGAGATACGTAGGTAGAGGTCGCGATCGAGCGCGTTGTGATGCGTCGTGAAGGGCCGCGACCCGGCGCCGCCGGCCAGTGACTGCAGCGCGGGCGTTTCGACCTCGATGAAGTCGCGCTCGGCCAGCCATTCGCGGATACCCAGGATGATCTTGTTGCGAGTGACGAACAGCTCCCGCGTCTCCTGGTTTGCGATCAGGTCGAGCTCGCGATAGCGGTAGCGAGTTCCCGTGTCGCCGAGGCCGTGATGCTTGTCGGGCGGCGGGCGCAGCGACTTGGTGAGCAGCGTGACCTCCTGAGCCTCGAGCGCCAGCTCTTCGCGCATCGTCACGTACACGCAGCCGTCCACGCTGACGATGTCTCCGATGTCGAGATTCAGGATGCGCTCGTAAGCCTCCTGCCCGAGCGTGTCGGCGTGGAGCACGATCTGGATCGATCCCGACAGGTCGCGCAGGTCGAGAAAGCTGCGCTTGCCGTGACCGCGACGCGAGATCAGCCGGCCCGCGACGACGTAGCGCATGTCCGGGTGCGCTCCCTGCTCGAGCTCGGAGGGCACGTGCGCAGCGCGTACGTCGGCGATCTTGGCGCGCTTTTCCCACAGCGTGACGGGCGGGTACGGGTCGACGCCTTCGGACCGAAGGCGTTCCATCTTGGCGCGCCGTTCGTCGAATTCCGCGACGGCGGCGCTGTCATCGGCCGGAGCCTCGGTCTGCTGCGGCTCGGGCTGCTGGTCGTCTGTCTCCTGCTGCTCTCGGGTGGACATCGAAAGAGGAAGATCCTTTAGTTGCCGGGTGGTTGTCAAGCGCGCGGGAGCGCCCCCGCGAGGCGGTGCATGCCCGCGCGAGCCGTCGGCCCGGCGGGCGGGGATGGGGGCATGTCGCTTGTCCTGACCGGGCCTGGTGCTCAGGCCATCGGCAGCGACATGCCCACGGGTTTCCGGTCCTCGGCGGCCGGAGCGGCTGGCTCGGCCTCTACGAGCGGCAGCGTGGGCAGCTGCACGGGGGCGATCGCGATCAGGCCGCGGGCCGCGTGGCGGATCGCCTGGGCGGCGGCGTCGTCGGGGTCCTCGATCGCGAGGGGGGTGCCCGCATCCGCCTGCTCGCGCAGCGGCATCGTCAGCGGCACCTTCCCCAGCAAGGGAACATCGATCTCGTCGGCGAGCTCCTGCCCGCCGCCCTCGCCGAAGATCTGGAAGCGCTCGCCGCCGGGCGTCGTGAAGCCGGACATGTTCTCGACCACGCCGCAGATCTCGAGCGACACCTTGTCGGCCATCTGGGCGGCGCGCCGCGCGACCTTCTGCGCGGTCGCCTGCGGCGTCGTCACGATCAGAAAGCGGGCCTGCGGCAGCAGCTGCGCGAGCGTCATCGAGACGTCGCCCGTACCCGGCGGCAGGTCCACAAGGAGGTAGTCGAGCACACCCCATTCCACGTCCTGGAGGAACTGGGTCAGCGCCTTGTGGAGCATCGGCCCGCGCCACACGACCGCTGCGTCTTCCTCGACGAAGAAGCCGATCGACATCACCTTCACGCCGTGTGCCTCGAGCGGGATGATCTTGCGCTGCGCCGAGACCGACGGGCGCGTGGAGCCGAGGCCGTACATGCGGGGGATCGAGTAGCCCCAGACGTCCGCGTCGAGCACGCCCACGCGCTTGCCCTCTGCCGAGAGCGCCGCGGCGAGATTGGCCGTCAGCGTGGACTTGCCGACGCCGCCCTTGCCCGAGCCGATGCAGATCACGTTGGCGACCTGCGCCAGCGAGCCGGCCGGCAGCGGGCCGCCGCGGCCGAGCTTCTGCTGCAGCGCGGACTTCTGCTCGTCACTGAGCACGTCGAAGTAGACGTTCACGTGGGAGACGCCCTCGAGCTTGGAGACCGCGTCGGCGACGGCCGTCTGGAAGTGCCCCTTGATCGGGCAGCCGGGTGTCGTCAGCGAGACGGTCACGTCCACGACCCCGTTCGGGCTCGCCTCGATCGAGCGCACCATGTCGAGCTCGACGATCGAGCGGTGCAGCTCGGGGTCGATCACGACCTCCAGCGCCTTGCGGATGTCCTCGTTGGTCGGCATCGACCTTGCATTGTATGAGGCGCGGCCGTGCGCGGCCGATTGCGCCTCGCTTGGCGCCCCCGGCTCGCTAGAGCCGTATGCCCGCGTCGGCGAACGCGTTGTCGATGTCGGAGTACATCTCCATGCGCCGGTATTGGCCGTCGCGCATCGTCCACACCTGCGCGAAGACCATCTCGACCTCGAGCCCCGAAGCCTTCGAGCGGCCGTGCTGGTGGCACAGCGCCACGACCTTGTCCCCGCGTTCGTGGATCGCGTCGACCTCCAGGCGCCAGTCCTCCCAGGAAGCTGTCCACTCCGCGAGGAACTGCAGCATCCCGTCGCGGCCCTCGAAGAGGCGCTGCTCGGGCCAGCTCGCCATGTGCGTCATGTCCCAGACGAACCCCGGGCCGACGAGGGTCGACTCCGGCGATCCCAGCTGTTCGAAGCGCTTGTAGGCAGCTTCGACGATCTGCGCGTTCGTTTCCCCCACCGGGGCTCAGTATCCACAAAAAAAGACCCCCGGGCGGTGGGGGCCGCCCGGGGGTCGAGGGAGGAGAGGGTGCTACTACTGCCGGCGGGATATGAGGCCGGCAGACTCTCCCGCTGCGGTCCCTCTCCGGGCCGGGCGGGGTAAGGGTGCCTAGACGAGGCTCAGGATGCGCTCCTGGACCTGGTTGGCGAACTCGGGGACACGGTCGCCGAGCTCGTTGCCGTTCTTCGTGAACGCGTCGCGGCGCTTCTCGATGTCGCGGACCGCGTCGTTCACGGTGCGCTCCACGTTCTTGCGGCGCTGGCGCAGTTCGCGCTCGACGCGCACTCGGGTTTTGCGGACCTCGCGCTCGAGCCTTTTGCGGGCCGTGGCGCCGCGGCGCTCGAATTTGCGCAGCTGGGCCTGGGCCTTCGTCGGCGTCGAGTAGCTCGAGATCGTGTCGCTGACCGTCGTCACGACGCGTTCGCGGGCGATCAGCGCTGCGCCGACCGGGATCAGCACGGCGCGCTCGGCGTAGTCGCCGACGACGCCGGCGCTCTCGCGGGCCGCTTTCTGGCTGTCGCGCAGCGCGGCCTGCGTCTCGTTGGCAGCGCGCGTGCGGTCCGCCTTGGCGCGCGTCGCTTTCGCCCGCGTCGCGGTGGTGCGGCGAGCGGTGGTTTTGGCGGGTTTGCGCGAAGCCGTTTTACGGGCGGCTTTGGCGCGGGGTTTAGAAGCTTTCGGGGCAGTGGGCATCTCTGGTGCGATCTCCTATGTCCTCCTCGCCGGGCGCGAGGTACGGGTGTGGGCTTGTTGTTCGCCTCTACCCGTTCGGCTGGGCGGGCGAACATCTGTTTGTAACCCGTTTGCGAAAGATCGTTACAGCGAGATCCTATCAGGCTGTGGACAGCCCGTAACTACGGGTGTTTATGAAGACCGAGCTTGTAACAGGTGGAACGTGCGTTCGGGTCGGCGGGCGCGGCGTTCAGGCCGCCGCCGGCGTCATCCTGGCCGTCCAGAGCGCGGGCTGTTCGAGCTCCTGCGTGCTCGGCAGGGCCTCGGGGCCGCGCCAGACGAGCGCGAGCGTCTCGGGGCCGCCCGCCTCGACGACCGCGTCGCAGAAGCGGCGCCCGACCTCGTACTGGCGCATCTTCAGCTCGAGGCCGAGGAGCTTCTCCAGCACACGCCACGGCAGCCCGCGCTGGGCGCGGCGGCGCGTCATCGCGGCTCGCAGCCGCGGCAGCGAGGGGAGCACCTCGGCGCCGACCGCGTCCATTGTGTGCTCGGCGTGGCCCTCGATCAGCGACATCGTCGCCTGCATCCGCTCGACCAGGCGCCAGCGGTCCTCGCCGAGCGTCAGCCGCAGGACCTCGCCGCGCCGCGCGCGCTCGAGCATCTCGCGCAGCTCGCCCGGGTCGGGCAGCCACCCGGCCAGGCCGCCACGCGAGCCGGACGGAGGGTGAGTCCCGTTGCCGTTTGCGCTTCCGTCTGCGTCGCGGCCGCCCAGGGTCATCTGCAGGCCCTCGAGCAGCTCGGTGAGCATCCCGCCGATGTGCCCGCGCAGCCAAGGCGCGCCGGAGAACTGCACCGCGTGGGTGATCTCGTGGATCGTCACCCACAGCAGCAGCTCCTCGCGGTCGACCTCGAGGGTCGCGGCCGCCTGCGAGAGGTTCGGCGCGAGCAGCAGCAGCCGCGGTTCCACTGCGGGGTCCAGCAGCGACACGTCGTACTGGCCCAGCACACGCTGGGAGAGCATCCCGGTCAGAGCGCCGACCTGCACGCCCAGCAGCAGCCCCGAGACGGAGCGCATCGGGCCGGCGAGGCGGCCGCTCTGCTCTGCCAGGCGCTCGCTCAGAGGCGCCAGCATCGGGCGCATCGTCTGGAGGTTCGCGGCGATCCACGACGGCCGGTCGACCAGCTCGAGCTGCGGCAGGGCGCCGTGCAGCGGCAGGCCGCTGTAGGCCGAGACGCGCATCGCGAACTCGTGCGCCCGCGGCTCGACGGCGTCTGCTCGCACGCCTGCGGGCGTGGACACGCGGGCGCCGGCGCCGGCGACCAGCTCGCCGATCCGCTGCGCCGTGGTCCAGTCGATCGCGTCCATCCACAGAGCGTAGCCGCGGGAGCTCGCCGCTCCCCGTTCCCGCGGGCGTCGCCCCGCGCGTATCCTTGGACCGTGCCTGCCTCGAGGACCGCTGCCGCTCCGTCCCGCGGTTCGCTCGGCGGCGAGACGGCCAGGGGCGGGGCGCTGATGAAGCGTCCCGAGGTGCGCGATGTGCTGGCCTGGCTGCGCCTGCTGGTCGATCCTCAGGATGCCGCCGCGGTCGTGCGCGCGCTGGCGAGGCCGCCGATCGGGCTCCGCCAGGTCGACCTCGCCCGCGTCATCCAGGTCGCGCGCCGCCGCAAGCTCGACCTCGTCGTGGGGCTCGCCGCCGCCACCGAGTCCTCCCAGGTCCCCCCTGAGGCCCGCGAGCGCATCCAGCGCTTCGTCGAGCTGCACCGCGCCGCCAGCGCCGAGCTCGACACGCTCGACCCCGGCGAGTTCCTCGCGCGCCTGATCGAGCGGCTGGGCGCAGCCGGCAGCTCGGCGTCGCTGCTCGCCCCCGAGGAGATCGCCGAGCGCCGCCAGAGCATGCAACGGCTCCTCGCGCTCGCCGGCGAGCTGGGCTCCCCGGACGCCGGCGGTCCCGCCCGCGCCCGCGAGCTCGCGCGGCACCTGGCGACCGTGCTGCCGCAGGCCGAGGAGGACGCGGCCGCCGCCGCGGCGGCCGCCGCCGCGCTCGCCGCGAGCCCCGAACAGGGCGACGGCGGCGGCGAGGCGGCCCTCGTCGAGGACGAGTCTGGGCCGGCGGGCGGCGAGCACGCGGCGCTGCTGCACGACGTCGCGGCGCTGCTGCGCGAGGAGCTGATGGAAGGCGTCGAGCGGATCGGTGGGCGCCTCGGCGAGCTGCGGCTCGACACCGACCTCGACATCTCACACGGCGTCGTCCGCTATCTCGAGCTGCTGAAGGTCGCCGCCCTGATGCAGCGCGCCGCGGGCCAGGGGCTGGCCGAGGCGCTCTCCGACGTGAACGGGCGGCTGCTCGCAGCCGCGACGCCGCTCCAGCGCGAGATCCTCGAAACATCGACGCTCGACGAGCGTCTGCTCGATGCCGAGCGCGACGGCTCGGCGGCGCCCGCGATCGGCTTCCGCGACGAGCTCTCCCTGCGCGCGTTCCTGCCGCGCCGCGGCGGCGGGGTCGCGCTCTCGGCTTCCGACATCGAGACCTACCGCTCATGTCCGCTGCGCTACAAGTTCGCCCGTGTGCTGCGGATCCCGACCGAGCAGACGATCCACCAGCGGTTCGGGATCGTCGTACACCAGGTGCTCGAGCGCCACCACACCGCCGGCGGAACGACCCTGCACGAGCTGCTGGGACTGCTCGACGCCTCCTGGCGCCGCGCCGGCCTTGGCCGCCAGGGGGAGGAAGGCGAGCTGCTCGAGAAGGCGCGCGCGGCGCTCGTCCGCTACCACGAGCGTCTGCAGGAGCGGGCCTGCGAGCCGGTCTGGTTCGAGCGGCCGTTCTCGTTCCGGCTCGGCCCGCACCACCTGCGCGGCCGCGTCGACCGCGTCGACCGCCTCGCCGGCGTCGAGGGAGCCGCCGAGACCTACGAGCTGATCGACTACAAGACCTCGCGGCCGAAGACGGCGGAGCAGCTGCGAGACGACGTCCAGCTGTCGCTGTACGCGCTCGCCGCCCGCGCGGACTGGAAACTCGAGTCCTCCCGCCAGGCCTATTACTACGTGCTCGACGACGAGATCGTGCCCGTCCCCTGCGAGGATCGCGACCCGGACGCGGTCCGCGACATCGTCATGGAGGCGGGGGAGGGCATCCTCGCCCAGGATTTCGAGCCGACGCCCTCACCGGCGGCGTGCTCGATGTGCGATTACCGGATCGTGTGTCCGGCAGCGGCGCTGTAGCCGCTGGACGGAAGGCCCAGCGTGGTGCGCCCGGAGGTACACTTCGGACGAGTTCCGGACGCGATCCAGGGGGGTATTCCATGAGGCGGCAGGTGGTCGGCGTGACGTGCGTTCTGGCGGCGGTGGCGCTGGCGGCGCCGGCGCCCGGGCTAGCGAAGTCGGCGCCGAAAAAAGCGCAGAAGGTTCCGATCGTGCACCTCTGCGCGTGGATAATCGCCAGCGGCGCCGGCGGGACACTCGAACTCGAAGGGTCCTGTCGGGAAACGCACGGCCACCCGAAAACCTTCAACACGCCCTTCGGGAGCTACACCTCCACCCTCTACACGGCCAAATGGCTGGCAGAGACACCCACGCTGGAACTGGTTCCGCACCACATCCTCAGCGTCGGCGTCGCCCACGTGACGGGCTCCAGCGCCGTGATCAGCGCCTTGCAGAAGCGCGAGCGGGCGAAAGTCCTCTCAAACGGCATTCTCGTGGCGAACAGCAAGGGCGTCCTCGCAACGTGGGCGGGCGATACTTACTCGTGCAAGAACCCGCCGACCGGCGATTGCACGAAGAACGAGTTCGAATCGACGAAGGGGAACTGGGGGGTGGTCCTGGGCACCGTGGGCGCCCCGCCCGGCTCGCCCAGCGCGACGGAAGAAAAAGACGAATCCAACGGCGACGACGCCGAGGATCTCGCGCAGGAGGAACTGATGAAGGGCCCCACGGTCGGGGTCGGCCTGGCCGTCACCGGCCATGTCTGAGCCGCGGGCGGGCTTCTAGCGCTCGGGCCCGCGCTGGCGGAGAAACCGCTGGAATTCCCGCGCGATCGCGTCGCCTGAGGGGACCTCGGCGGGCGAGGTCTGCTCGTCGCTCTCGGCCGCCTGCTCGAGGCGCTCGACGAACGCCTGGATGTCGGGGTCGCTCTGCACCGCCAGCCCGACCTGGCGCTCGTAGTCGCCGGCCGCCGACTCGAGCTCGGAGACGTCGATCGACACTCCGACGAGCACTTCCATCCGCCGCAGCAGCGCGAGTGCCGCCTTCGGGTTGGTAGCCGCCGCGACGTAATGGGGCACGGCGGCCCACAGGCTCGCCGACGGGAGCCCGGCGTCGGCGCACGCGGCGTGAAGCACGCCGACGATGCCGGTCGGGCCCTCGTAGACAGAGGGCGTGATCCCCAGGCGGTCGAGCAGGGTCGGGTCGGAGGCGTGACCGGTCATCGCGACCGGGCGGCTGTGGGGGACGTCGCCGAGCAGGGCGCCGAGCGAAACGACGACCTGCACGCCGAGCGCCTCGGCGAGGTCGACGAGGTGGGCGCTGAACGAGCGCCACCTCATCGAGGGCTCGACCCCCTGGACGAGCACGAGGTCACGGGGCGCGCGCGGGGCCGTCGCCTCGAAGATCTCCACGCTCGGCCACGTGATCTCGCGGCGCTCGCGACCGTCGAGCGTGATCGTCGGCCGGTTCGCCTGGAAGTCGTAGAAGTCCTCGGAATCGATGCGCGCGAAGCGCTTCGCGCTGAGCGATGCCGCGAGGAACGAAACGGCGCTCGAGGCGGCGTCGCCGGCGTCGTTCCAGCCCTGGAAAGCGCACACCATCGCCGGGGCGCGCAGGCCGTCGGGACGCCTGTCCCAGATCAGCGGTTGCATCCGGATCACCGTACATCATGCGCCGATCGCCGCCGCCACCTCCAACGACGCCCCCGACGCACCGCTCCAGACGGTCGCCACGCTGCGCGCCGCCGAGCAGGTCGAGGGGGTGTTTGCGTGCACCCGCAAGGAGCGCCTGCTGAGCCGCAGTGGCGCGCCATACCTCACGGTCGAGCTGCGCGACAGCACCGGCGCGATCGTCGGCCGGGCGTTCCGCGACGCCGACCTGCTCGCCGGCCGCTTCGAGCGCGGCGAGCTGGTGCGCGTGGCCGGGCGCGTCGCGCGCTTCCGTGACGAGCTGCAGATCGAGATCGACGCGATCGCACGCGCCGAGGGCGAGCAGGCGGACCCGGCTCGCTTCCTGCCCGCCAGCTATCGCGACGTGGACGAGCTCGAAGGCTTCTTCGAGCACCTTGCGCGCGAGGTGTACGACCCGGGACTGCGGGCGCTGCTCGACGCGCTGCTCGCCGACCGCGATCTGCGCCGCCGGCTGCGCATCGCCCCATGCTCGCCCGCTGCCCTGCGCGGGTCCTCGCCCGCGGCGGGCCGCGCGCCCTCCGGGCATCACGCCTACCTCGGCGGGCTGCTCGAGCACACGGTCGCCGTCGCGACGATGGCCGTCGAGCTCTGCACGCTTCACCCGCGGCTCGATCGCGACCTGCTGATCGCGGCCGCGCTCGTCCACGACCTCGGCAAGACCCGCGAGTTCACCTACGGCGCCGAGATCGGGCGCAGCCGCGAGGGCGCCCTGCTCGGACACGTCGAGCTCGGCCTGCGGCTGATCGCCCGGCACGCGCCTGCGACGCTGTCCGCAGAGCGCCTGCTGGAGCTCGAGCACTGTGTCCTGTGCCACCACGGGGCCGACCAGGCTCCCGGAGGACGCTTCGCCTCGAGCGAGGCGCTGGCGCTCTACCGCCTGAACGCGCTGGATGCCGGCGTCAAGGGAGCCGTGGAGCAGGGGCTCTCGCAGTCACGCTCCTGACATCTTCAGCTGTTCAAAGCGAGCTTTTCCCGCTCAGCTGTCAAGCGGCGCTTTTCGGCTGCCGATAGACACAGATGATGGGCGACAGCGCCATGCAGACCATTGGCGGCGACGCACGCCCGGATGCCGAGCACCACGACCAGGTCGTGGACGAGGCCGCCCAGGGCGTCCAGGAGACCGAGGGCGTCGGCGCCGAGGGATCCGGCGGCGAGCGCAGCGGCGAGGAGCGCCGCCAGGTGCCGCGCCAGCCCGGCCGCGGCGGCGACACCGGGCTCTACCCACCGAAGAACCCCGGCCGCTCGACCCGCATGATCGGCGAGGTCGCCGTCGACCTCGGCTTCGCGGAGCTCGAGACCGTCGAGGAGGCCGTCACCGCCGCCCGTGCCCAGGGCCGTCCGACCGGCCTCGTGCTCGTCGAGCGCGGCATCCTGCGCCACGACCAGCTCGCCCGCGTCGTGGCCGAGCGCTTCGGGCTCGATTTCGTCGACCTGTCGGTCTACGACCTCGACATGGGTGCCGTCAACCTGGTCAGCGTCTCTGCCGCGAAGCGCTACCAGGCCGTGCCCGTCGGCTACTCCGAGGACGGCGCGCTCGTGCTCGCGATGGCGAACCCGACCAACGTTCTGACGATCGACGACATCGGCATGATGACCGGCCGGCGGATCCGCCCCGCGGCGGCCTCCGTCGAGGACCTCAACCTGCTGCTCCAGCGCCTCGCGCGCATGGACGAATCGATCGAGGACCTGGCCGAGGAGGAGGCCGAGGACGGCGAGCAGGACGCCTCCAGCGTCCTCGTCGACGAGGCCGACAGCGACGCGCCGATCATCAAGCTCGTGCACTCGATCGTCGCCCAGGCGATCCAGCAGGGCGCTTCCGACATCCACGTCAACCCGGAGGAGGGCGACACGCGGGTGCTGTTCCGCGTCGACGGCGTCCTCGCCCCGGCCGCGACGGTCAAGCGCAAGATGGCCGCGGGCGTCGTCTCGCGCATCAAGATCCTCGCCGACCTCGACATCTCCGAGCGCCGCGTGCCCCAGGACGGGCGCTTCGCGCTCACCGTCGACGGCCGGCGCGTGGACATCCGTGTCGTCACGCTGCCGCTCGTGCACGGCGAGGGCGCCGTGCTTCGCATCCTCGACAAGGGCGTCGTCGTCGACGGGCTCGAGTCGCTCGGCATGCACGAGGCCGAGCTCGAGCGCTTCCGCGCCGCCATCAAGCGCCCGAACGGCGCGGTGCTGGTGACCGGACCCACCGGCTCGGGCAAGTCGACCACGCTCTACGCCGCGCTTCACGTGGTGAACGACGGCGAGCGCTCGATTCTCACGATCGAGGACCCCGTCGAGCAGCGCATCCACGGTGTCAAGCAGATGCAGATCGCGCCGAAGGCCGGCGTGACCTTCGACGTCGGGCTGCGCTCGATGCTCCGCGCCGACCCCGACGTGATCATGGTCGGCGAGATCCGCGACCGCGAGACGGCGCACATCGCCGTCGAGGCCGCCCTCACCGGGCACCTCGTGCTCTCCACGCTGCACACGCGCGATGCCCCCAGCGCACTCGGACGGCTGATCGACATGGGCATCGAGCCCTTCCTCGTCTCATCCGCGGTGGACTGCATCGTCGCTCAGCGGCTGGTGCGCGCGCTGTGTCAGCACTGCAAGGAGCCGGAGAAGCTGCCCGACTCCGTGCTCGCCGAGTACGACCTCGCCGGCGCCGAACCGTACGGACCGGTGGGCTGCTCGCGCTGCTCGGGCAGCGGCTACCGCGGCCGCGTCGGGCTGTACGAGGTGATGACCGTAAGCGAGCGGATCCGCACGCTGATCCTCGAGCACGCCTCCGTCGACGACATGGTTGCCGTCGCGCTGGAGGAAGGCATGAAGCGGCTGCGCGACGACGGCATCCAGAAGGTTCGCGAAGGCTCGACCTCGATCGCCGAGGTCGAACGCATGACGACGAGCTTGCTGTAGTCCCGCGGCCCCCCGGGCGCTAGAACAGCAGCGAGATCCGCAGCGGCCCCGAGGGGAACGCCGTCGCGGTGAACGAGTGCGCTTCGTAGGTGTGCCCGCGGTAGGCGACGGTGCCGTCGTCTGGCACCTTCGAAGGACCGGGGTCGAGCGTGCCCATGATCTGCTTCGAGCCGAGGCGCATCAGGACCTGAGCGCCCGTGAACAGACGCGCGAGCTTGAGGTAGCCGGCGTCGTCCTGGATCGCGGTCACGAAGCTGCCGAGAACGCGCCCGCCGCTTCGCAGCGTGCCGGTGACCGGGGCCAGGGCGTAGGGCCCTCCAACGTCCACCAACAGCCGGCCGCGGACAAGAACTCGGACCCGCACGACATGGATGTGCGCCGCGAAGAAGCCGAGGATCGCCTGGCGCGCGGCCTGGGCGTCGTGGCGTTCGACGGCTGCCCTGAAGGCGCCTGTGTTCTCCATCCGGCGGACGGTCGCGGCGACCACCGCGCTGTGCTGCTCGGCTTCGTAGATCCGTTCGCCGACCCGGCCGAGCACGGCCGCGCGGGTCGGCGCCGCATTCGCCGGGCAGGTGAGCTCGCTCGCAGGCACGAGCAGCGCGATGCGCAGCGCGCCCGCGGGGTAGGCGGCCGCGGGCAGCGAGGCGACGCCGTAGGAGCGGCCGTCGACCGTCAGCGCCCCGCTCGCGGGCACGCGCGCGGAGGCCGGCAACGCGATCGTCCCCGCGACCCGGCGCGCGCCCGCGAGCAGCAGCACCTGGGCGCCCGTGACCTGACTCGTGACCTGGGTGTAGGTGCGGTCCGACTGCACCGAGAGGACGTAGCGCGCACCGGCGCTGCCCGGCAGCGTCCCCGCCACCGGCGCGACCGCTGCGCCCGAGCCGGCGGCGGCGAGCACCCGTCCGCCGCGCAGCACCTCGACGCGCGCGATCTGCCCGAGCAGCAGCGCGTTCAGGGCCGCGCGGGTCGCCGATGCGCTTCCGGCGCGCGCGGCGGCGCTCAGCGTTGCGGAGTTGGTGAGGCGGTGGACCGCCTGGGCGACGTCGCGGCCGCCGGCCGCCTGGCGGTAGATCCTGGCGGCGACCACACCGAGGGTCGAGGCGACGGTTTCAGCACAGGCCGCCGGCGCGGCGGGCAGCGAGCTGGCGGCCGCGCCCTGCCGGTGCGGCCGGGCCGCTGAGGCGCCGCAGGCGGAGCAGCAGAGCAATGCCGACGCGAGAACCGGGAGCGCGGCGAGCGCGGGGTGGCGAGGTCTCACGAGTTGAGCGTAAGACCCGCGAGCCTCACCGCGCGCAGCTCAGCCGGCCACCCGGATGGCTCCCCGGCCGGTCGCGCAGCCCGCCCCGGCGACGGGCCGCGCGCCAGGCACGGGCTAGTGGTGCGTGGCCGCCTTGTGCGCGGCTTTCTTCGCGCTCGCCTTCTTCTTCTTGTGCTTCTTGCTCGACTTCTTGTGGAGGATGACGAGCGGTTTCGGGTTCAGGCGCGTGTCCCCCGACCAGGCGTCCGGCGGGCAGCCCTGCGGGCGGCCCAGGTCGAATGGCCCCGAGATCGCCTGCGTGATGACGCCTTTTTCCACAGAGGCGTAGGTGACCGTCAGCAGTGCATCGACGCGCGGCTCGGCGCACAGCTTCTTTTCGGTCGCGAACTGCCCGGCGATCTTCTCCCAGCCCGATTTCGCAGAGCCCACGCAGTTGACCGCGTAACCGGGGAGTTCGCCGCCGCACGAGAAGGTGTCCTTGAGCTGGGGCCCGATTTTCAGGCCCGGTTCGATCGCGTTGACGTTCGGCGGTTCTGGCGCGCTGGTGATCGGCACCTGAGACTGGAGCTGGTAGCCGGTGATCGGCCCGTTGCAGTAGAAGCTGTACGCGACCTGCTGGCCTTCGTTGCCCGGTTCAGGCGTCCCCTTGGCGAGGCTGCCCAGGCAGTTGTAGTTGTTGGGGTTGGATTCCTTGGTTTCTTCGGCTTGCCCGGTGGCCGGGATCGTGAGCAGCAGGGCCACGCAGCCCACGATCGCGAGCAGCCACAGGCGTGCCTTACGGTGGGCTGTTTCTGTTGGGTGCAACGGGGGTCTCCGTTCGTTCGTTGATGCTGGCTCTTCCCTCAGCGCAGGAGCTTTTCGAGGCTCTGCCTGGGTGAAGTCGGGTTGAAGGCGACGCTCGAGCGGCCCGCCTTCGCGAAGGGCGAGAGCAGCGCGACCCCCGCCGGCGGCTGGGAGGTCAGCTGCGAGGTGGAGGCCCCCGCCGGGAGTTCGGACTGCGTCGGGATGCCCACCGTCGCGAACGTGATCACGACGAGGCCGTGTTCTTTGTAAGCCGTCGTGTTGGTGATCGTCGCGAGCGTCGCCTTCAGGAAGCTGTCGGCGGTGGTGAGCTGACCGGGCGTTTCAGGAGCGCACCCTGCGCCGGCCGCGCCTTCGGGGCACGGCGGCTGCACGATCGAGTGGAGGATCGGCGGCGTCGCGCCCGGCGGCGGCGGTTCTGCCACGGCGGCCTCGCTGGCGAAGGCGCCGGCGTCGAGCGCCGACCAGCTGCTGAGGAGCGTCGCCGCCGGCAGGAGCTGGCTCGTGATGTACGGCGCTGCGGCGGCTTGCGAGGCGGCCGATTCGAACGTCCCGCCATCGAGTTGGATCAGCCAGACGTTCGTGACAGCGGGCAGCTTTGGTTTGCTCTTCGCGCCCGGGATGCTTGCGGGGGCGGGTTCTTCGGCTGCGGGCGAGCTCGCGGGGGTCGTGGCCGGCGTGGTCGACGCCGCGCTCGGCGTTGCGCTCTGGCTGCTGGGAGCGGAGGCCGGTTCGGCGGTGGTGGCGGCGGCTTGGGCGGGCGGGCTCGGCTTGGGGGCCGCGTGGTGGGACTCGAGCGCGGCGATCAGCAGGGGCAGGCGCTGTGCCAGGTTCGGGACGCCTCCGGCAAACGACGCGTCGGGTGCGGGGCCGATCGCAGCCCCGACCACGACGCCGATCGCGAGCATCGCCGCCGCGAGCACCGCAGAGGCACGCGTCGAGGGCAGGTGGACACGGCCCGGCGGCGTCGGGCGCTCAGGCGAAGGGGGCTCGGTGTCGTTCGGGGCGTCCATTCCAAGAAAGAGGGTTGATCCAAGAGAAAGGGTTGATTCCCCATAAAATAGGGTATCTGGATCGGTTTGATCGGGATTATGATATGTTCGGGCCTCGCGGTTGTCAAACAGTTGTCAACTGACCCGAACCAGAGGGAGTCCCTGTCAGATGAATCGCATCCGCCGTCTCTCCGCTGCCTTGCTGGTGGCCGGCGTGGCCGGGGTCGCGGCGCCTGCGGCCGCTTCGGCGCTCACCACGATCACCATCAGCGGGGCCACGGCCTCGTACCCGCTCGTCTCGCTGCTCGCGGCGAAGTACAACAAAGTGCACCCGCACAAAGTGAAGTTCAAGATCACCCAGGGTGGGGCACAGATCGGCATCAACGACGTCGCCGCCGGACGCGTCACGATCGGCGACGTCTCACGCGATCCGCTCTCGACGGACCCGAAAGGCCTCGTCTTCTACCCGATCGCCCGCTACGGGATCTGCATGATCACGAACAAGGCCAACCCGCTGCCGAACCTCACGACAACGCAGGCGATCGCGATCTTCACGGGCAAGACGCGCGCGTGGAGCGGGGTCCCGGGAGCCACCGCCTCGGGCACGATCGACCTGGTCAGCCGCACATCGGTGGCCGGCGTGCTCACGAACTTCCAGACGATCCTGCTGGAAGGCAAGAAAGTCTCCTCGCTGGCCTCTGAACAGCCGTCCGAGGGTCTGCTGCGCCAGACGGTCGAAAACGACCCCAACTCGATCGGCTTCGTCTCGAACTACCAGTCGGACAAAGGCACGGTCCACGCCGTCGGCCTGAACGGCACCGCATGCAGCGCGTCGACGGTGAAAGCCGGCACCTACTCGGGCACGGCCCGGTTCTACGAGGTGACCAAAGGCAAAGCGACCGGCGCCGCCTCGGCGTTCATCGGCTGGATCGAGAAATCAACCGCAGCGAAGTCGATCATCTCGACGCAGTGGGTTCCGCTCTCGTGAGCTGAGCAGGTGCTCGAGCGCCTGACATCCCCGTGGAGTGACCGCCGCGCCGAGATCTCGCTCGGCGCGGCGTCGCTGTTGGTCGGCGCCGTCGTGATCGCGATGATCGTGTTCGTCACGATCCAGGCGTGGCCGATCTTCGAGCACAACGGCCTCTCCTGGCTCGGTTCCGGCAAGAGCTTCAAGGAGCAGGCCGAAGCGATGCAGAGCGCCGGGCCGCACCCATCGGGCTCGGCCTACTACCTGCGCGCGTGGCCGCTGATCTGGGGGACCCTTATCGCCACGGTCCCCGCCGTCCTGATCGGCCTGGTGATCGCGGTCTGCTCGTCGATCTTCATCGTCGAGCTCGCCCCCGGGCGGCTGCGGCGCATCGTGGTCCCCGTGATCCGCCTCCTCGCCTCGGTGCCATCGGTCGTCTACGGCCTGATCGGCGTGCTGGTGCTCGTGCCCTGGGTCGGCAACCACGTCATCAGCCCGCACGAAAAGGAATCCCTCGCCAACACCGTGCAGCTGAGCGGCTTCGGGGTGGGCGTGTCGATCGTGATCCTCACCGTGATGGTCACGCCGATCATGGTCGCCCTGACCTGCGAGGCGCTGGCGGCCGTGCCGAACTCGTGGCGCGAGGGGGCGATCGCGCTCGGCGTCAACCCGGTGCGCGCGATCCTCGCCGTGACGGTGCGGGCCGCCCGCCCGGCGATCATCGCCGCCGCCGTCCTGGCGACTGCCCGCGCGCTCGGCGAGTCGGTGATGCTCGCGATGGTCTCCGGCGGCACCGACTTCGCGCCCCGCCCGAGCGACGGCGTCACCTTCCTGTTCGAGCCGTTCCGGACGCTCGCGTCGACGATCATCGACTTCCGGGACGGGATCGGCGCGCCGGCGCTGAAATCCTCGCTCTACGCCTTCGCGCTGCTGATGCTCGTCTCGGGCTTCGTGCTGTCGGTCTGCGGCTATCTGATCAAGCTGCCGCTGCGCAAGTACCAGGTGCGCGCGTGAGCACGCTGCAGCCCTACGAGGCGCCCGCCCGCAGGCCGATGCTTCACGGCCCCGGCCAGCGCTCCTCTCCTCTGCACTGGCGCTGGACCGACCGCCTCGTGCTCGCGATGGCATGGGGTGCGGGCATCCTGCTGTGCCTGATCGCCGCCGCGATCGTGATCTACATGGGGGTCCGCGGCATCCAGTACCTGCGCCCGAGCCTGCTGTTCAGCCATCCGCAGGTCGGCACCTCGCAGTCGGGAACCGGCGGGTTCCTGGACCCGATCCTCGGAACCGCGATCCTGACGCTGATCGGGCTTCTGCTGGCGACGCCGCTCGCGGTCGCGGCGGCCCTGTGGGTCGTCGAGTACGGCCGGCCCACCTGGCTCGCCCGCGTCGTCGAGTCGACGATCGAGATCGTCGCCGGCACGCCCGACATCCTGATCGCGCTGTTCGGGCTGACGGTCTTCCAGCTCGGCCTGTTCGCGCCGTTCTCGTTCACGGCCGAAGGCGGCGGCGTGTTCGGGCGCTCGTTCATCGCCGCCGGATCGATGATGTCGCTGATCGCGCTGCCGTTCATCTACGCCGCGACCCGCGACGGGCTGCAGTCGGTGCCCGCGCACGTGCGCGAGGCCGCGTACGCGCTCGGGAAGACGAGGATCGCGACGATCCGCCGCGTTCTGATGCCGAGCGTGCGCTCGAACATCGCGACCGGCGTCACGCTGGGGATCAGCCGGATCATCGGCGACACCGCGATCGTGATCCTGCTGCTCGGCGCGACGCTGCGCATCGAACCACAGGGGTCGGTGCCGGTGGTCGGGCTGCTGCGGGGGACCGGGACGACGCTGACCGGCTACATCTTCGAAAACTCACCCGCGGGCGAAGGCGGGGCCCCTCAGAAGGCTTACGCTGCCGCGTTCGTGCTGCTGCTCGCGGTGCTCGCCCTGAACCTGCTGGTCGATCGGATCGGCCGCTCGCAGGCCGACGCGACCGGTCTGACCGTCGCCGGGGCGGTCGTCTGAGCGCCGTCGCAGGGGCTCGTCGCGTCCTTTACAGACCCCTCGACACACGCTAACGTCTCTAGCTCAGTAAACCGATGAACATGATGTTCGAGATGGAGAAGGTGCGCGAATGAGCCCGGAGGAGATGTTGCTCGATCCGCTGCGCGCAGAGATGGATCGCGACGAGGAGACAGCCGAGACCGCGCCTTCCGCATTCGGCGTGCGTCCGCACGCCGCCGCCGCGCCGGAGCCGCTCACTCGCGAGGAGACGCCGAGCGGAGCTCAGACCGTCCCGCCCGTGCGCACGATCGTGCTCGACCGCACGCCTGCCCCGGCGCCGCCTCCCAGCGAGCGCGAGTCGATCCGGCGCGCCGTCTCGGCCGCCGGGCCCGAGCGTATTCGCCTCGAGGACGTGAGCATCAACTACGGCGCCAAGCCGGCGGTCAAGTCCGTGTCGCTGTCGATCCACCAGGGAGAGGTCCTGGCCCTGATCGGCCCCTCGGGCTGCGGCAAGACGACGCTGCTGCGGACGCTCAACCGGCTGACCGAGCTCACGCCGACCGCGGCGCGTGCGGGGCGGATCCTGCTCGACGGCGATGACATCCACGAGATCCCGGACACGCGGCTGCGGTCTCGCGTCGCGATGGTCTTCCAGCAGCCCAACCCCTTCCCGATGTCGATCTTCGACAACGTCGCCTTCGCGCTGCGCGAACAGTCGCGCAGGCGGCCAGGGCGCCGCGAGCTCGAACCGCAGGTCGTGGAGGCACTCCAGCGCGCCGGCCTCTACGAGGAGGTCCGCGACAACCTGGGCGCGCCCGCCCTGCGCCTCTCCGGCGGCCAGCAGCAGCGCCTGTGCATCGCGCGCGCGATCGCGCCGCGCCCGGAGGTCCTGCTGATGGACGAGCCCTGCAGCGCGCTCGACCCGATCTCGACGAACACGATCGAGAAGCTGATCGGCGAGTTGCGCCGCGACCTCGCCGTCGTCGTCGTCACCCACAACCTCGCCCAGGCGCACCGCATCGCCGACAAGGTCGCGTTCATGTACCTCGGCGACCTGATCGAGTACGGCAGCACCGCCCAGGTGTTCGACGAGCCGCGCGCGACCCGCACCCGCGATTACGTCAGCGGCGCCTTCGGCTGACCGGAGCGAGAAGCCCATGAGCCTCATCCCCGTTCCCAGCGAAGAGCAGCAGCCCGAGACGACCTGCGCGAACTGCGACGCGCCGCTGGTCGCCGACCAGCGCTACTGCCTGAGCTGCGGTCGTCCGGTCTCGCCCGTGCGGCTGGCGTTCCTCGACGTGCTGACGCCGTCCTCGCCGCCGCCGCCCCCGGCGGGCGCGCTGCCCGCCGCCTGGGCGCCCGGCGGCTTCGAGCTGACCCCCTCGGGCTACGTGCCCGTCCAGCAGCAGGGCGCCGCGGGCTGGCTGCGCCGCAACTCAGGGCTGATGGGTCTGCTGATCGTGCTCGCGCTGTTCCTGCTCGCCGGGCTGCTCGTGGGGCACTGGGTCAGCCAGAGCAAGACGCCGGCCAACCAGACGGTGAAAATCGAAGGCCTGTCCGGGCTCGGCGCCGTCGGTGCAGCGAGCACGGGCGCGGCCTCCACGACCCCGAGCAGCGAACCGTCGACGCCGGCCCACTCGAAAGCCAGCGCGGCGGAAAGCAAGAAAGACGAAGAAATCGGCAAGCACGAAACGGCCAAGGAAAAGGCCCCGCCGGCGGCGCCCAAGCCCGTGAGCAAAGCGAAGGTCCAGAAACTCACGCAGAGCACCGGCAAAAAGCACCAGGAAGAAATCAACGCGCTCGGCGCGCAGCCGATCGAAACGGGCTGATCGTGGCGTCCGCGAACGGCAGCCAGGAGAAGCCGGGCGAGGTCGCGACGGGCGTGTTGCTCCCAGTGGGGGGCATCGCCGCCGAGGCGAACGGCCCGGCCGGATCGATGCAACAGCTGCGCCGATGCCGCCGCGAGCTCGCCGAACGGGTCGCGGAGCTGACGTGGGACCTCGGCGGCCTCGCCTACGAGATGGCGATCCGCGACCACTACCGGCTCGACGTGATCGCCCGCAAAGCGGCCGAGCTCCAGCAGGCCGACGCCGAGCTCGACGAGGTCCAGCGCCTGCTGGCCGGCGCCGAGGCGGGCATCCACGGCCAGTGCCGCTCGTGCGGCGCGGTGCACAGCCGCGGCGCCGCGTTCTGCTGGCACTGCGGCGCCTCGCTCCTGGAAGAGGCGCGTCCAGCCGTGCTCTCCGACCCGCAGTAGGTTCGTCCAACGCCCCGACGAGCACCCCGGCCGGCGGTCTACAGTTGGCCGCGTGAGAGGCCACCACCCTCGCGCCGCGGCGGCGCTCCCGCTCGCCGTCGCGCTTCTCGCGGTGCTCGCCTTCCCGTTGCCGGCGGGCGCGAACGCGCGGCACCGCCACACGCTGCGCACGGCCGCCGCGGGCGGCTGCCCGGTCTTCCCGGCCGACAACCCGATCAACGAGGAAGTGGCGACGCTCCCCGAGAGCCCGAACTCGCAGGCCTACGTCGAAAGCATCGGCCTCGAAGCGCACCTGCACCCCGACTTCGGCAACAACCCCTCCTACGGGATCCCCTTCGAGGTCGTCGGTCCCGAACAGCCGAAGGTGCCGATCAAGTTCACCGCCTACGGCAGCGAATCCGATCCGGGCCCCTACCCGATCCCGCCGGGGGCCGCGATCGAGGGCGGCGGCAAGCGCGGCCACGGCGACAAGCACGTGCTCGTCGTCCAGGAAGGGTCGTGCATGCTCTACGAGCTGTACAAAGCGTCGCGCCACGGCGCGGGCTGGAAGGCGGCGTCGGGCGCGGTCTTCAACCTGCGCAGCAACGCGCTGCGGCCCGAAGGGTGGACCTCGGCCGACGCGGCGGGGCTGCCGATCTTCCCGCTGCTCGTCCGCTACCAGGAGGTGGCGGAAGGCGCGATCGAACACGCCTTGCGCGTCACCGTGCCCCGCACCCAGAAGGGCTACATTCACCCGGCGACGCATTACGCCTCGAGCAGCACCGACCCGGCTCTGCCGCCGATGGGCCTGCGGCTGCGCCTGAAGGCCGGGTACGACACCTCCGGCTTCAGCGGCCAGGCGCTCGTGATCCTGCAGGCGCTGAAGCGCTACGGCCTGATCGTCGCCGACAACGGCTCGCCCTGGTACGTCACCGGCGCGCCCTCACCCGGCTGGATCGAAGCGAGCATCAACACGCTCAAGCAGGTCCCGGGCTCGGCGTTCGAAGCCGTCGAAACCGGCCCGGTCATCCACTAGCCGCGCCGCTTGGCGGCGCGGGGGCGGCCGCGAGTTCCCCTACTGGTGGCTCGGCTCGGCCGGCGCCTGGGCGGGCTGCTGAGCCGCGGCAGGCGGCTGCGCCGGGGCAGCCTGCTGGGTCTGCTGCGGCGGGACCGGCTGCTGGGCGGGCTGGGCCTCGTTCAAGGCCGGCGGCTGTTTGGCCTCGCCGCTGATCGAGTCCTTGAACTCCCGCATGCCGGAGCCGAGCGAGCGGCCGATCTCGGGCAGACGCTTCGCGCCGAAGACCAGCAGCAGGATCACGACCAGGAAGGCGATGTGAAGTGGGTTGTCAAGTCCCATCGGGATCAGTCTAGGTCATTCGCGGGCGAGCAAGAGCGATGAGAGGACGATCCCGCGGCCGGCTCCTCGGGCCGCTCGCCGAGCGTGCGCCTGACGAGCTGCGCGGCGACGATCACCATCAGCGCCGCGAACGCGTCGCGCAGCACGCTCCCCGAGAGCTGGTTCGCGAGCGCGACGCCGCCGGCCGCGCCGGCGAGCGAGAGCAGCCCGAGCACGAGCGCGTCGCGGCGGCAGACGTTTCCGTAGCTGTCCTGGCGCAGCGTGCCGACGAGCGCGACCGGCACGATCGCGAGCAGCGACGTCGCCTCGGCGTGGTGCTGGTCCAGGCCCAGGAAGAACACGAGCCCCGGCACGAACAGCACGCCGCCGCCGACGCCGAGCAGGCCCGCGATCACGCCGCCGGCGAGGCCGACGGCGATCGCCCCGATCACCTGAGCACCAGCTCGACGGCGCTTCCGACGAGCACGGCTGCGAACAGGAGGGAGATCGTCCGGCCGGGCACGCGCTGTGCCAGCCAGGTGCCCGCGAGCACGCCGCCTATCGCCGGGATCCCGACCAGCGCCGCGTCGCCGGCGTCGACGTTGCCGTACAGCCCCTGGACGCCGGCGGCGAAGGCCGCTATGAACGCGATCGCCGCCAGCGACGTGGCCGTCGCCATGCGCTCCTCGTAGCCGAGCCAGATCACGAGCAGCGGCACGATCACGGTGCCGCCTCCGACCCCGAACAGGCCGCTGAAGAGGCCCGCGAGCGTGCCGATCGCGGCAAGCTTGAGAACGCGCGCGTCGCGCCCGGGAGAGGGTGGGCGGGTAGTTGCACGAGTGGACGGTGTGGGCGGGGTGGGCGGGCCCATTTCAAGCGCGGCATACTAGACCCGTGTCGCCAGCCGCAACGCTCGTGGAGGCGCTAACGCCGATCCGCTCCGAGCCCGACCGCGCGGCGATCCTGCTCGACATCGACGGGACGCTCGCGCCGATCGTCCGGCACGCCGACGACGCGCATGTCCCCGAGGCGACGCGGGCCGTCCTGATCGAGGTCTCGCGCCGCTACCACGTGGTCGGCTGCGTCAGCGGGCGGCGCGCCGCGACGGCCCGCCAGATCGTCGCGATCGGGACGATCACCTACATCGGCAATCATGGCGGTGAGCTGCTCCGCCCCGGCGCGACGCGCCCCGAAGTCGACCCCGAGCTCGAGGCGTGGGCGGACCGCGTCAGGCAGTTCGCCGACCGTGAGAGCACGCCCGAGCGCCAGCGCCTGCGGGTGCGCCGCGAGGACAAGGGCGCGATCGCCGCCTTCCACTGGCGCGGCGCGCCCGACGAGGAGGCGGCCGAGCGCGCCGTCCGCGAGATCGCGGCCGACGCCGAGCGCGAGGGCCTCGTGGTGCACTGGGGGCGCAAGGTGCTGGAGGTGCGCCCGCCGGTCGAGTTCGACAAGGGCCTCGGCATCCAGGCGCTGCTGAACGGTGGGGACGTGCTCGTCGCCGTCTACGTCGGCGACGACACGACGGACCTGGACGCCTTCCACGGCCTGCGACGGATGGCGGAGTCCGGCGAGCTCGAGACAGCGCTGTGCGTGGCCGTGCGCTCCGACGAAGCCCCGCCGGAGCTCGCGCGCGAGGCCGACCTCACCGTCGACGGGCCAGGAGGGGTGCGGGGGCTCCTCGAGGCGCTGCTGTAGCGGCGTGCGCTTCGTCGACTTCCTCAGGACGACCGTGCTGCTGAGCGCCGGCGCCGCGACCGCGCTGGCGATCGTCACGGTGCTCGCCGGAGCGGCGTCCTCCGACCAGACGCTCGTGCTGATCGCGGCCGGGTGGTGGCTGGTGGCGAGCGTGATCGGACTGCGCGCCGGCCGGCGCGCCGCGACGAGCCCGCCGATCGCACGGCTGCTCGCGACCGCCAAGGCCAGCACGTCGCTGCCCGAGCAGCACCCGAGCGCGATCCTGCTCAACAGGCTGTGGCCGCTGCTCGTCTTCACGCTGCTGGCCGGCGGGCTCGCGTTCCTGGCGCCGCAGGTGCCGGGCATCGCGGCGGGGTTCGCGATCATCTGGTCGCTCGCCTGGCGCCGCCAGGACGGCGCCGTTGCGGCGATCGAGGAGCGCGATGGAGCGAGCTTCTACGTGCGCAAAACCTCGCCGCTGCGCCCGATGGCGCTGCTGCGCACGCCCGGCTTCAAGTCCAGCCGGGCCGAGAACGTCAACGGGGCCGTGACCTGAGATGAAAGCCGAGGGCGGCGCGGGCCGCGCCGGCCGGCTCGATGTCCTGGTTGTATCGCTGGCATCGACCACCGGCCTGCGCGAAGCCGATGAGGAGCTCGCGGCTTCGCTGCGGCGGGCGGGGGCGAGCGTGGAGCTCGCGGTGGCCGAACGCCCCCCCGAGGTCCGCACGCTGGCGCTGACCGACCTGCTGTGGGCGCGCGCGGCCCGGTCGGCAGCCCAGGCCGCGCTGCGCCGCGCCGAGCCCCAGGCGGTCATCTACTCGACCACGACCGCGGCGCTGCTGTGGCCGCGCCCGGGCGCGATCCGCTTCGATGCGACTGCCGCGGGCAACCGCCCGGCGCGCCACGGGCTGTGGCAGCGCCCGCTCGAGCGCCGTCGCCTTGCGCGCTCGCCCCTGCTGCTGCCGCTGAGCGCCGGCGCCCTCGCGGAGGCCGGTCCGCGCCTCGCCTCCGCCGCCGAGCGCGCGCTCGTCGTGCCGCTGCCGGTCGATCCCTCCGGCCCGCCGGCGGCCGTTCGCGACATCGCCGCGATCACCTACGCCGGGAACCCACGCAAGAAGGGCCTCGACCGCGTGCTGGCGGCGTGGCGCTCGGTGCGGGAAGAGGGCGTCGCGGACGGAGGCGAGCTCCTCGTCGCCGGCGCCGGCGCGGACGAGTTGCGCGCGGCGGGCATCGACCTCGAGCGCGAGCCGGGCGTGAGAGACGCCGGGCGGCTGGCGCAGTCGGAGTACCGCGCGCTGCTGCGCCGCGCGCGCGTGTTCGTGACCGCGCCTCGGCGCGAGGACTACGGACAGGCCCAGCTCGAGGCGCTCGCGGACGGCTGCCTGCTGGCGAGCACGCCGGCGCCCGGCCCCTATGCGGCGCTGCCGATCGCGCGGCGGCTCGACGAGCGCCTCGTCGACGCTGACCTGCCGGCGGCGCTGGCGGCAGCGCTCGGCCGTCGCGACAGCGCCGGCTACGCCGAGCGGGCGCTTCGCGAACTGGCTCCGATGCGCGGCGAGGCCGTGCAGCGGCTGGTCGCGCAGGAGCTGCTGCCCCGCCTGGGCGCGCCGGCGGCCTAGCCGGCAGGCGCAGGCAGCCTGGCGGCTCGCACGGGTGTCGCTGCGGCGGCGCGGCGGCCCTGCGCCCTATCCGGCAGGCGCAGGCTGCCTGGCGGCTCGCAAGGGTGCCGCTGCGGCGGCGCGGCGGCCCTGCGCCCTATCCGGCAGGCGCAGGCTGCCTGGCGGCTCGCACGGGTGCCGCTGCGCCAGCCGGGGGCGCTCGCGCCTAATCGTCTCGTCGCAGCTGCGCCCACGGCCGCGTGTTCGCGACCTGCTCTGCGCTCAGCCACGCGCGCCGCGCCGTCGCGACGCCCCAGCGCATGTTCTGCAGGGTGCCCGTGCGGTGGGCATCGGAGTCGATCACGATCCACACCCCGGCGCGCGCGGCCGCGCGCGCATGCACGTCGGCGAGGTCGCGGCGGTCGGGGTTGCCGTTGATCTCGAGCATCGTGCCCGTCCGCGCGGCGGCGGCGAACACCGCATCGAGGTCGATGGCGTAGGGCGCACGGCCCTCGATCTTGCGCCCCGTCGGGTGGCCGATCGCGCGCACGAGCGGATGCTCGATCGCGGCGATCATGCGCTCGGTCATTGCCTGCTCGCCCGCGCCGAAGGCGGTGTGCACGCTCGCGATCACCCAGTCGAGCCGGGCCAGCAGCTCGTCGTCGTAGTCGAGCGAGCCATCGGGAAGGATGTTGACCTCGGTGCCGGCCAAGAGCTCGATGCCATCGAGCCGCTCGTCGGCCTCGGCGATGAGCTCGATCTGGCGTTCGAGCTGCTCGGGCGAGACCGCGTTGCCGAACCCGTGGCTCGCGGAATGGTCGGTGATCGCGAGGTACTCGTAGCCGAGCTCGCGCGCCGCGCGCCCCATCTCTTCGATCGTGTACCGGCCGTCGGAGGCGATCGTGTGGCTGTGCAGGTCGCCGCGGATGTCGCCGAGCTCGATCAGCCGGGACAGCCCGCCCTCCCGCGCCGCCGCCTCCAGCTCGCCGCGATCCTCGCGGAGCTCGGGCTCGATGTATGCGAGCCCGAGGCGCTCATAGACCTGCTGCTCGGTCGCGCAGGGGACCGGCTCGCCCCCCTCACGGTCGTCGAGGATGCCGTACTCGGAGACGTGCAGGCCGCGCCTGACGGCGGCCTCGCGCAGGGCTGCGTTGTGGGCGCCCGAGCCCGTGAAGTGCTGCAGCAGGCTGCCGAGCTGGGCGGGCGAACCGATCCGCAGGTCCACTCCGATCCCGGCGTGCGTGCGGGCGCGCGCACCGGCGCCGCCCGAGGAGCTGACGTGCTCGATCTCCTCGAGCGCCGCGAGCCGTTCGACCAGCGCCGGAGGGTCGGAGGTGACGGCGACAATGTCGATGTCCTTGACGGAGTCCGCGCAGCGGCGGATCGAGCCGGCGAGCTGCACGTGGAGCCCGGGCGCGGCCGGCTCGCGCACGAGGCCCGCGACGATCGCGTCGCCGATCTCGCGGGCGCGCGGCAGCAGCACGCGGCCCGAGCGCTCGGGCGGCTCCGCTTCGGCTCTGGCGAGCCCGCTCAGGACGCTCTGCTCGAACTTCGGGCCGAGGCCCTTGACGGTGCGAAGCCGCTGGCCCTCAGCGGCCGTGCGCAGCGCCTCCAGCGAATCGACGCCGAGCTCGGAGTACAGCAAGCGTGCGCGCTTCGGCCCGAGTCCCGGCAGCCGCGTGAGGGCGAGGAGGCCGGCCGGGAACCTCGCGCGGAGCTTCTCGGTGGCGGGGATCGAGCCGGTCTCGGTGAGCGCCACGATCTTTTCCTGCAGCGTGTTGCCGATGCCAGGCAGCTCGGTGGCGCGGCCCTGGAGGGCGAGCGAGGCGACAGACGCCGACGCGTCGCGTACCGCTTTGGCCGCGGTGCGGTAGGCGGCGACGCGGTAGGCGATCGCTCCATCGAGCTCGTACAGGTCGCCGAGTTCAGACAGGGCGTCGGCGATCTCGGCGTTGCTCGGAGCCGCCCGCCCGGCCTTCCCCGCGGGCGGCTTCGCTTTCGTGGCCCTCGCGCTCGGCACCCGACCAGCCTAGGACGAGAGGGCCCTTCGCGTCGCTCGAAAGACCGGCCAGGGGGCGAGGGTGCAGTCTTGCCGACGCTCTAGGGTACGCAGCCGTGTCCGGCGAGCCGTGGCTGATCCTCCCCACCTACAACGAGGCCGAGAACATCGAGGCGATCATGAACGCCTCGGCTACGGTGCTCGCCGCGGCCGCGCCCGAGGGCTTCCGCATCCTGGTCGTCGACGACGGGTCGCCTGACGGCACCGGGCGGCTGGCCGACGCGATGGCAGAGCGCCACGAGTGGGCGCGGGTCCTGCACCGCACCGAGAAGGGCGGCATCGGTCCGGCGTACCTGGCGGGCTTCGATCACGCACTGCGCGAAGGCGCTGGCTACGTGATGGAGATGGACTCCGACTTCTCCCACGACCCCGCGGACCTCGCGCGGCTGCTGGATGCGGCGCGCACGGACGCCGACCTCGCGCTCGGCTCGCGCTACGTGCCTGGCGGCGGCGTCACCGACTGGGGGCTGCTACGCCGGTTCATCAGCGAGGGCGGCTCGACCTACGCGCGGATCATCCTCGGGCTGAAGGTTCGCGACCTCACGGGAGGCTTCAAGTGCTTCCGGCGCGAAGTGCTCGAAGCGATCGATTTCAAGACGGTGCGCTCGCGCGGCTACGCCTTCCAGGTCGAGTTGACCTACCGGACGGTCCAGAACGGCTTTCGCGTCGTGGAGGTGCCGATCACCTTCCGTGACCGCGAGCACGGGCAGAGCAAGATGCACTGGCGGATCGCCGCCGAGGCGATGTGGCTCGTGCCGATGCTCCGTTTCGGCTGAACCCCGCTCGCGGGGCGCTTCAGTTTGGGTCGGGCGCCGCCGATGCAGGTATGAGAGATGGATTCGTCTGCGTACGCCTTCGCCCATGGCGTCAAGCACACCCGCGCGACGCTCGAGGCGTGGCAGCCCCATCCCTGGCGGGTCGTCGGGCGGTGGGCGGCGGGGTCGGCGGTGGCGGCTGCGGGGCTGCTCGCAGCCGTGTGGCTGATCGCCTCGCTCGACTCGGGCTACACGCGCATCTTCCAGCTCCAGCCCCCGTTCGCCGTCGGCGACGACGGCGACGTCCTTCGCGTGCTGCGCAACAACTTCCTGGTGCTCGCGCTGCACGCGATGGCCTGCGTTGCGGGTTTCATCGCCGGCGCGTCGCTGCCGATGCAGGCGGAGCACCACCAGGGTCTCTCGCGGTGGCTGCACGAGCACGGCGGGCGGATCGCGATCGCCTTCGTCGTGTGCGCGACGACGTTCTCGCTGAGCGCGCAGGCCTACCTGATCGGCCACACGCTCGCGGGCATCTCGAACTTCCTGCACGTCTCGCCCGGCCTGCTTCTGCTCGGCGTGCTGCCGCACGCGATCCCCGAGCTGGTGGCCCTGTTCCTGCCGCTCGCGGCGTGGATCATCGCCAGCCGGCGCGGGGAGTGGGACCAGCTGCTCGCGGCGACGCTCGTGACGGTGCTGATCGCGGTGCCGCTGCTCGTCGCCTCGGCCTTCGTCGAGGTCTACGTCTCGCCGCACCTGTTCGTCGCGCTGACGCACATCCAACCGCCGGTCGTGCGCGTCTTCGAGGGGTGGCGGGTGATCATCCGCTGAGAATCGCTGTCGCGGCATAATCGCGGCGTGGCCTACGACGAGGATCTAGCCAACGGCATCCGCGAGTCGCTCGCCGCCGAGCCGGGGGTGGTCGAGAAGAAGATGTTCGGCGGGCTCGCCTTCCTCGTCGGCGGCAACATGGCCGTGAGCGCGGCCGGCCAGGGCGGCCTGCTGCTGCGCTGTGACCCGGCGGCAACCGAGGCACTGGTCTCCGAGCCCCACGCGGCGCGTTTCGAGATGCGGGGGAGGTCGATGGACGGCTGGCTGCGGATCGCGCCGGAGGGCGTGACGAAGCAGCCCGACCTCGACCGCTGGGTCTCGGTCGGTGTGGCGTACGCCCGTTCGCTGCCGGCGAAGGGGGAGTGAGGTGTCCCCCCGGACCGGGGTCCTTCATTTTGTATAGTGGGTCGTGACCACCGAGCGAAGAGGAGACGCGATGGCAGGCAACCTTCCCCAGATCACCGACAACAACTTCGACGCCGAGGTGCTCGAGGCCGAGAAGCCCGTGCTCGTCGACTTCTGGGCGCCGTGGTGCGGGCCGTGCCGCGTGGTCGCCCCCGTGTTGGAGGAGATCCAGTCCGAGCGCGAGGACCTGAAGATCGTCAAGCTCGACATCGACGAGAACCCGCAGACGGCGGCTCGCTTCCAGGTGCTGTCGATCCCGACGATGATCCTCTTCAAGGGCGGCCAGCCGGTGAAGACGGTGATCGGGGCCTACCCGAAGAAGCGCCTCGAGCAGGAGCTCGAGCCGGCGCTCACCGCCGCCTAGGCGCGCCTGATCCCGATCGCGAGCGACTGATCTTCGATCGTCGCCCGCTCGCAGTAGGGCGCATCCGAAGGAGCCGCGCCGTCCTGGGCGCCGATGCGGGCCGCCACGGCGAGCGTCTCTTCTGAGAGGTATTCGCGGTTGGCGCTCGCAGCCTCGACCAGCACGGGGTCGCCGTCGAGATCGAGCTCGATGCGGTCCTCGACGGCCAGTCCCGCGTTCTTGCGCGCGTTCTGGACCGCGTGGACGACCTCGCGACCGCGGCCGGCCTCGCGCAGCGCCTCGTCGATCTCGAGATCGAGGGCGACCGCGTGTGTGCCTTCGCGCTCGACCGCATAGCCCTCCGGCGGGCGGAGCGTCAGGATCAGATCCTCGGCGGAGAGCGAGTGGTCGCGTCCGGCGATCGAGATGCCCACCGTTTCGCCGTCGCGCAGCGCTTCGGCCACGTGCCCGGCATCCAGCGCGGCGATCGCTCCGGCGGCGAGCGGCATCTCGGCGCCGAAGACCGGCCCGAGGCTGCGGTAGTTGGCCTTGATCTCATAGCTGCCCAGCTCGTCGGCGGCCGCGACGAAGCGCAGCCGGGCGACGTTCAGCTCCTCGCGGACGATCTCGCCCAGCCGCTCGATCGCCTCCCGCTCGCGTCCCGCGGCGACGACCACCGCCTCGCCGAGCGGCTGGCGGACCTTGATCTTCGCCTTGCCGCGCGCGCCGAGGCCGAGCCGCACGGCCTCACGCGCCATCTCCATGTCCGCTTCGAGATCGGGGTCGCGCGGGCCGATCTGCTCCGCCGTGGGGAAGTCGCAGAGGTGGACGCTCGCAAGCTCGCCGTCGAGGTTGTCGTAGATCTCATCCGCGATGAACGGGCAGAAGGGCGCCAGCAGCTTCACGGTCGCCAGCAGGCAGCTGCGAAGCGTCTGGAACGCAGCCGGGTCGCCTTCCCAGAAGCGCCGCCGCGAGCGGCGCACGTACCAGTTGGAGAGCTCGTCGAGGAGCTCCGCGATCGCGCGGCCCGCGGTCGTGGCGTCGTAGTCCTCCAGGCGCTCGGCGACGAGCTCGGCCGTCGCCGCCGTGCGCGAGATCGCCCAGCGGTCGAGGTCATCGGCCGGCACGCCCTCCGCAGCTACGTTCGAGAGGTCCGTCGCCGCCGCGCGCGCGTACAGCGCGTAGAAGTAGTAGGTCGACCATAGCTGCTTGAGGAACAGCCGCACGCCCTCGCCGATCGTCTCGACTGAGAACCGGTAGCCGTCCCACGGCTGCTTGGAGGTGAAGAAGTACCACCGAAACGCGTCGGCCCCGAAGCGGTCCAGTACCTCCCACGGCTCGATCGCGTTGCCACGCGACTTGGACATCTTCTGGCCCTGCTCGTCGAGGATCAGCCCCAGGCAGACGACGTTCCGGTACGGAGCGGGCTTGCCGAGCAGGGTCGCGATCGCGAGCAGCGAGTAGAACCACCCGCGCGTCTGATCCTGTGCCTCGCAGATGAAGTCGGCGGGATACGCGGACTCGAAGGTGTCGGCGTGCTCGAAGGGGTAGTGGTTCTGCGCGAAGGGCATCGAGCCCGAGTCGAACCACACGTCGATCACCTCGGGCACGCGCCGCATCGGCTCCTCGCAGCCGGCCTCGGTGCAGGCGAAGGTGACACCGTCCACGAACGGGCGATGGTGGTCGGAGAGGGCATCGCCCGAGCGCTCGGCGAGCTCGGCGAACGACGAGACGAGGTGGACGTGCCCGCTCTCGCAGCGCCACACCGGCAAGGGGGTCCCCCAGTAACGCTCGCGCGAGAGCGCCCAGTCGACGTTGTTGCGCAGCCAGTCGCCGAAGCGGCCCTCCTTGACGTGCGGCGGGTACCAGTGCACGGTCTCGTTCGACGCGAGCAGCTCGTCGCGAAGCTGCGAGGTCGCGATGTACCACGACGGTTTCGCGTAGTAGATCAGCGGGTTCTCCGAGCGCCAGCAGTGCGGGTAGGAGTGCTCGTACTCCTCGGCCCGCAGCAGCATGCCCTCGCGGTCGAGCTCGTCGATCAGCTCCTGGGTCACCTCTTCGTCTTTGACGTAGCGGCCCGCGTAGGGGCGGCCGCCGCGGGCGCGGACGCGCTCGTCGAACGTGCCGTCCGGCCGCACGGGGTTCAGCAGCGTGTCCGGGCGCGAGGGGTCGAAGATGCCCGCTTCGGCCGCGACGCGGTAGTCGTCCTCGCCGAAGGCGGGGGCGAGGTGGACGATGCCGGTGCCGTCGTCCGTCGTGACGAAGTCATCGGCGAGGACCGGGAACGCGCGGTGCGGGCCGAGGTCGAAGATCGGCCCCTCGTAGGAGGCGAAACGCTGGGTGAGCTCGCCGCCGCTGAAGCGCTCCTGCACCTGAGCGTGCTCGCCGAGCACGGCCGCGACGCGGTCCTCAGCGAGCACGTAGCGCTCCTCGCCGGCGGCGACCGTCACGTAGGACGCGCCGGGCGAGACGGCCAGTGCGACGTTGCCCGGCAGCGTCCACGGCGTCGTCGTCCAGACCAGCAGCCGCTCATCGCCGCCCGCCACCTTCAGCTTCAGGTACACGCTCGGATCGACCACGTCGCGGTAGCCGAGCGCGACCTCGTGCGAGGACAGCGTCGTCTCGCAGCGCGGGCAGTACGGGACGACCTTGCGCCCCTCATACAGCAGCCCGCGGGCGTGGATCTCCGAGAGCGCCCACCACACCGACTCGATGTAGCTCTCGTCAAGCGTGCGGTAGGCGTGCTCGAGGTCGATCCAGAAGCCGATCCGTTCGGTCAGGCGGTCCCAGTCGGCCAGGAACATGAACACCGATTCGCGGCAGCGCTCGTTGAAGCGCGCGATCCCGTACTCCTCGATCTCGGCCTTCGATTTGATCCCGAGCTGCCGTTCGACTGCGATCTCGACCGGCAGCCCGTGGCAGTCCCAGCCGCCCTTGCGCTCGACGCGACGGCCGCGCATCGTGTGAAAGCGCGGGTAGATGTCCTTGAACACCCGCGCGAGCACGTGATGAGAGCCGGGGGGGCCATTGGCGGTCGGTGGACCCTCGTAGAAGCCCCACCGCGGGGCGCCGTCGCGCGCGGCGAGCGAGGCCGCGAACACGTCGCGCTCGCGCCAGCGCTCCAGCACCTCGAGCTCCATCGCCGGCAGCTCGCGGCGCGGGTCGACCTCGCGGTCGGGGATCAGCGGGTGCTCGGCGCTCACGGCCGCGATTCTAGGTGCGATGGCCGTGGGCGGCTCAGCGTAGGACCGGCGCCTGGGCGAACAAGGGCGCGAGGCTGCCCGCACCCGGGTCGGCAGCGTGGGCGAGCAGCGGCAGCCCGAGCGCGCGCTCGATCGTCGCGAGCACGCCGTAGTGATCGAGCGGTTGCGCCGCGCGCGCGCCTCGCGCGACGCCCGGCCCGGCCACGATCGTGGCGATACGCCCCCCGTGGGCATCGCCGCAGCAGCCGGTGTCGAGCGTCCCCTCGTCCCAACTCAGCACGAGGAAGCCGCGCGGGCCGAGCTCGTGGATCACGGCCGGCATCGTGCGCGCCAGGAAACGGTCGGCCGTGGCGAGCGAGCAGTCGTGCCCGTCGTCGCACAGGTTCGGGCTGATGAACGAGTACGCCGGTAGCGTGCCGGCGCGCAGGTCGGCCGCAAGGGCGGTGAGCGGCACGATCCGCCGGCAGCGGGCGGGGTCCGAGACGACGTCGGTGTAGTAGGCGAACGGGTCGTGCTTCTTGGCATAGCCGCCCGCGCTCGCGCCGAGGAAGCACGGGTGGGGGAGGTCCTCCATGTACCCCTTCCACGACAGCCCGGCGGTTTCGAGCTGGTCGACGATGTTCGGCGCCGAGACGCTGCAGGAGGTGCAATCGGCTTCGATGCCGTGCGTGGAGCCGCTCGTGAGCGCGAGGTAGTTCGGAAGCGACGGGTGCGTGACGGCGTAGCTCGCGGTGGCGAGCCCGTAGCTGCTCGCGAGAGAGTTGATGTACGGGGCCAGGCCGCTGCCGATCACTTCGGGGTACTCGCGGTTCTCCAGCACCACCAAGACGATGTGGGAACGCGCGGAAGACGGGAGGCTCGCAGGCGGCCCGACGGCCAGCGGCCGGCCTGCGGTCGTGCTCCCGCATCCCGCCGCGAGCAGGGATGCGGCGAGAACGCCGGCGAGCACGGCGGCCAGACGACGGCCCCGCGACGGTGGTGGGACACTCATCGTCGAGTGATCGTCCCAAGTCAGGGCAGGTGAGGGCGCATGCCGGTCGCGAACGACCTCGATGAGGCGCGGCTGCGGCGGCTGGCGGAGCTCCGTGACTCCGGGCCGACGGTGCTCAGCCTGTACCTAAACCTCGACCCGGACCGCTTCGCGACGCCCCGCGCGCGGAGCTCGGAGATCGACTCCCTGCTCGACGCGGCCCACCGCGAGATCGAGAGCGAGGAGCGCCCGCACGAGCAGCTGACGGCGCTGCGCTCATCGCTCGAGCGCGCCCGCGAGATCCTCCAGCCCACGGATGCCGCCTGGGCGCAGGGCGCCCGGTCGGTCGCGCTGTTCCTGTCGGCGCCGCTCGAGCTCGAGGAGCTGCTGCGACTGGAACGCCCGGTGAGCGACCGCCACGCGATCGGCGACGTCCCGTTCATCGAGCCGCTGACGCAGGTGCCGCAGGAGAAGCGCGTGGTGATCGCGCTCGTCGACGAGCGCATCGCGCGCTTCATGCGTACCTCGCGCGACGGCCTACGTGAAGCGCTCACCGTGGACGACGAAGTCTGGGGTCGCCAGGAGACGGGCGGCTGGTCCCAGGCCCGCTACCAGCGTGGCCAGCACGAAGAAGTGCGCCAGCACATCCGCCACGTCGCGGACGTGCTCAAAGAAACGCAGCGCGTGGTGCCCTTCGACCAGCTCCTGATCGGCTGCCCGGAGTTCATGTGGAACGAGGTCATCGATGCCCTGCACCCGGAAGTCCGCCGCGTGCTTCACGAAGAGCGCCTCACGCTCGACGTGCCGGACGTCTCCGTCGCGGAAGTCGAGCGTGCCGTCGGTCCGGTGTTCGAGCAGGAGCGCGCCGAGCGCGAGGAGCAGGTCCTGGCCGAGTTGCGCGCGCACCTTGGCCGCGAGGACGGGCGCGCGGCCGCCGGCCTCGAGGCCGTGCTCTCGGCCGTGTTCGAACGGCGCGTCGCGACGCTGCTCTACGACGAGGACCTGCAGGCCGCGGGCGTGCGCTGCCCGCACGACGGCTGGCTCGGCCTGAGCGGTGAGCGATGCCCGTTCGACGGCACCGCCACCGAACCGCGCGAGTCGATCGTGGACGACGCCGTGCGGGCGGCGGTCGACGAGTCGGCGGAGATCCTGGCGCTGCGCGAGCGCCCCGAGCTCGGGCCGCTCGGCGGGATCGCGGCGACGCTGCGCTTCTGAGTGCGTCCGGCGCTCAGGCTTCGACGCCCGCGCCGCTGAGCCACTCGGAGACCGCCGGCGGCGGTCGCCCGTCGAACTCGGCGCGGGCCGCGAGCCGCAGCAGCTCGGCTGGTTCGGCGCCGATCTCCTCCGGGCGGACGGCGAGGTAGACGACCACCGAGCGAGCCATCGCGAGCGGACCCGATTCTTCCCAGTCCGGGTCGATCCGCCCCAGCGCCTCGTCGACCGTCAGCGCGACGTCCTCGCTCGCTCCCACCGTCTCGTCGGCGTCCTCGAAGCGCGCGAGCAGCTCGTCCAGCTCGGGCTCGGGCGCGCCGAGCTCGGTGACCTCCACGGCGCGGTGGACGAGGAGCGAGAGCGTCGGCGGGGCGGGGTCGGCGGCCATGGCGGGCATGTTCCCGCGAGCGCGCGGCGCCAATCGCCGATCGCGCGGGCGGGCCTACGATTGCAGCGTGCGGCTGCGGCTCTACCACCATGGCGACGGCGCCCGCGTGGCCTACCGCGAGGCCGGCACCGGGCCGCCGCTGGCGCTGCTGCACTCAGGTCTGCTTTCCCACAAGGAGTGGGAACCCGCCGTCGAGCAGCTCGCCGACCGCTTCCGCGTCGTGCTGCCCGACCTGCCGCTGCACGGCGACTCCGAGCAGCGCCCGCGTCACCCTTACACGCTCGACTGGTTCGCGGACGTGATCGCCGGATTCAGCGACGAGGTGCTCGGCCCGCGGCCGCTGCTCGCAGGCCACGACGCGGGCGCCGAGATCCTGCTCCGTGCGATCGAGCTCGGGCGCATCTCCCCAGAGCGCCTCGTGCTGATGCCGAACCGCATGCACGTGCCGCCGGCGCGCGGCGGCCGGCGCGCCGCCATCCAGAGCGCGGCGCGCCTGGCCGCGGTGCCCGGGCTGGACGTGACGCTCTCCTACGCGGCCGCGGCCGCGTTCAGGCCGCAGCGCGGTATCGCGCTGAGCGCGCGCGGGAACCCGGCTGCCGCGGATCTGTTCCGCCACGCCTTTGCCGACGTGCCCGGGAACTCGAGCCTCGCACGCTCGTGGTCGCGCGCGGCGCGAGGCTGGCCGCGCGGGGCCCAGCGCCAGCTCCTCGATCTCTACCCCCGGCTGCACATGCCGGTGCTGCTGCTCTGGGCCGACGCCGACCGGATGCACCCGCTGGCAGGCGCCGAAGAGGCGCTCGGGCTGCTGCCGCACGGCCAGCTTCGCGTGCTGCCGAGCACCGGCTTCCTGATGGCCTACGACGACCCCGTCGGTCTCGCCCGCGAGCTCGCTGCCTTCTGCGGCTGACCGCGGTGGACGGATAGGGTTCCTGGCTCCCGACCAGGAGCGACGATGCCGAACGAAAAGCAGCTGTGGGGCGGCGAGACGAGCAAGGCCGTCGAGAACTTCCCGATCTCGGGCGAGACCGTCCCGGTCGAGGTGATCCACTGGCTGGCGCGCCTGAAGGGCGCGGCCGCCGCCGTCAACGGCGAACTCGGCTTGCTCGGAAAGGGCAAGGCACGCGCGATCGAGCGTGCTGCCGCGGAGGTCGCGTCCGGCTCCTACGACGGGCAGTTCCCGATCGACGTCTTCCAGACCGGGTCGGGCACCTCGACCAACATGAACGCCAACGAGGTCATCGCCACGCTCGCGGGCGCCGGCGTGCATCCCAACGACCACGTCAACTACGGCCAGTCCTCGAACGACGTGTTCCCCTCGGCCGTGCACCTCGCCGCGCTCGACGTCGCCCAGAACGAGCTGCTGCCGGCGCTCAAGCAGCTCGAACGCTCCTTCGCCCGCAAGGCCAGGGCCTTCCGGAGCATCGTCAAGTCCGGCCGCACGCACCTGATGGACGCGGTCCCGGTGACGCTCGGGCAGGAGTTCAGCGGGTACGCGGCCCAGATCGCCCTCGGCATCGAGCGGGTGCAGGCCGCGCTCGTGCACGTCGGGCAGATCCCGCTGGGCGGCACCGCGACCGGCACGGGACTGAACACGCACCCGCGTTTCGCCGAGCGCGTCCGCACGCGGCTGCGGAAGGAATCGGGCCTCAAGCAGATCGCCGCGCCGCTCGACCCGTTCGAGGCGCAGGCCAACCGCGACGCGCTCGTCGAGCTCTCGGGGGCGCTGAAGGTGATCGCCGTCTCGCTGAGCAAGATCGCGGGCGACCTGGCGCTGATGGGCTCGGGCCCGCGGGCCGGGATCGGCGAGCTGCTCCTGCCCGAGCTGCAGAAGGGCTCATCGATCATGCCCGGCAAGGTCAATCCGGTGATCCCCGAGGTAGTTCTCCAGGTCTCCGCCCAGGTGATCGGCAACGACACCGCGATCACGATCGGCGGCATGCAGGGGCAGTTCGAGCTCAACGTGCGGATCCCGCTGATCGCGCGCAACCTGCTGCAGTCACTGCGGCTGCTCAGCACGACCTCGGTCGCCTTCGCCGAGAAGGCGGTCGACGGCATCGAGCCCAATCGCGCCGGCGCAGCCGCCTCCGCCGGCGCCACGCTGGCGGTCGCGACCGCCCTGAACGGGGCGATCGGCTACGACCGCGCGGCCGAGATCGTCAAAGAGGCGACGGCCTCGGGACGGCCGCTGCGAGAGGTCGCGCTCGCCGCGGGCGTCGACGCGAAGCTCTACGACGAAACGGTCGACCTGCGCAAGATCGCGGCCGGGAACAAGCCCGGCTGAGGGCTCAGCCGGGCGGGAGCGCGTTGTAGAGGCCGGCGACGGCGGCGGCCGCCGGCTTCGCCGTGCCGGAGTAGGTGTAGAGCCCCTTCTGATTGAGCCCTTCGATCAGCCGCAGGTGCTTGATGACTTTGTGGATCGAGCCGCCGCTGAACGTCGGCGTCAGCGGGTAGTCGCGCAGCACCCACACGAACATCGCGCTGAGCCCGGGGTCGGCGGCGTACACCTGGATGTGGTTCTTCAGAAGCGCCGCCTGGAAGGCGTAGCTGCCGGGCGCACCGGGCCGGTTGAGCGTGTTCGATTCGGCGCCGAACTCGCTGATCACGAGCACCTTGCCCGGGAACGTGCGTGCCATGCTCGCGAGCCGCGCGCGCATCCGTGCCGCCAGCTGCGCGGGCCTGTCCGCGGGCGCTTCGTACCAGCCCGTGTAGTCGGTCTCGGCGACCGCGTCGACTTCGGAGTAGAGCGGACCGGCCTGCTTCGGGGGATCGCGGCCCCAGACGTCGACGGCGACGAGTCGATCGGGGTCGTGCGCGTGGAGCCAGCGGGTCGAGTCGCGCACGTAGCGGACCTCGGCCTGGTCGCGGCCGTTGCGGGCGATCTCGTCGACCAGGTTCCAGGCGAAGATCGACGGATGCAGAGCCGCGGCAGCGGCGGTCGTGCGCACCTGCTGCTCGGCTTCGGCCTCCAGGCGCGGGGTCTTCGAGTACCACGCGCCCGCGCCTTCGACCGGCCCGACGCCCTGCCAGACGAGCAGGCCCGCCGCATCGAGCCGTTCGAGCAGCGCCGGGTCGAGCGGGTGCTGCGCGCGGACCGCGTTCGCCCCGATCGCCTTCAGCTCGGCGACGATCGCGTCCTGGTCGGCCGGCGTGAGCGCGTCGCCGTGCCCCGGCACGTCCTCCTGGATCGTCGCCCCGTGCAGGTGCAGGCGCTGGCCGTTCAGGAGCAGTTCCTGCCCGTGCCAGCTGATCTGGCGCAGTCCCACGCGTGCGGAGTAGCTGCTCTCGCCCGGCACGGCGAGCTCGAGCGTGTAGAGGTTCGGCGCCGCGGGCGACCACAGCGCCGGTTCGCGCACCGTCGCGGTCGCCGTCACGGTCGTGTTCGCTCCGGGCGCGAGCGCCACGGGGGCGAAGGAGAGCGGGATCGTGCGCCCGGGGCCGGCGAGCGAGCCTTCGGGGACGATCGTCCGTGCCCGTCCGTAGTTGCGCACCTGCACCCCGACCTTGACCAGCGCCTGTCCTGCCCCGAGCGTGGTCTGGATCGTCGGCGCGAGCAGTTCGCTCGGGCCGAGCGGCCGCACGTCGACCTCGCCGTCGAGCCCGCCCCAGTTGAACCACGTGCGGTGGAAGCCTTCTTCGGCCTGCCGCTGCGGGAAGCGCCAGTCGACGCGCACCACGATCGTGTGCGCGCCGGCCGCGAGCGTCGGCTGGAAGGAGAACGGCAGGTACGAGCCGCGGTGCGCGCCGACGCGGCGGCCGTCCACGAACACTTCGGCTTTGTAGTTGGCCGAGTAGAACGAGAGCGCATAGCGTCCCGCCGCCGGGGCCGTGAAGCTGGTGCGGTACCAGGCCACCGAGCCGAGGTAGTTGCGCCCCCCGGCGCGCCCGCTGTAGGGGGTCGGGTTGACGACGTTGGGCACGGTCACGGTCGTGCCTGAGAAGCGGCCTCGCGCCCACCCCTTCCGTACTCCGGCGTTCGCGGGGTCTCGGCGCAGCACCCACTGCGTCAGCGGGGTCCGTCCGCCCGGGCCTTCGAAGATCAGCGACTGGCGCGGGGGCGCTTCCGCGGACGCTGCGGCCGTCGCGGCGAGCGCCACGTAGAAGAGGAGCGGACACAGGCACGCGATCAACAGCGGGCGTGCCGACTTGGCGAAATGGTGGGACACGATGTCTCGGAGGCCGGCCATCGGCTGGGGTTTCTCCCGGCGCGCCCGGTTCTCCTGCACTAACAGCCGCAACTGTCGATCAGAGCGGCGCCGGCTCGGTCGTCTGCGCGGCGGGATCGCCGGCGCGCTCCAGCAGGCCCTCGAGCACCACCAGGGCGCCCGCCTTCGACAGCGGCTCGTTGAGGTTGCCGCACTTCGGCGACTGCACGCACGAGGGACAGCCGTGCTCGCAAGTGCAGCCCGCGATCAGGCGCCGCGCATCCTCGCACAGCTCCTCAAAGCGCTGAAACGCGGTTCTGGCGATCCCGATCCCGCCCGGGTGACCGTCGTAGAGGAAGATCGTCGGCACCCCGGTCTGCGGGTGCACGTTCGTCGAGAGGCCGCCGATGTCCCAGCGGTCGCACATCGCGATCAGCGGCAGGACGGCGATCTGCGCGTGCTCGGTCGCGTGCAGCGAGCCGAGCAGCTGCTCCATCGAGACCCGCTCGGCCAGCTCGGCCGCGTCGAGCTCGAACCACAGCGCCTGCGTCTCGAAGCTCGTCGGGGGAAGCTCCAGTGCCGAGAGATCGAGCTGCGAGTGGTCCGCAAGGCGGCGGCGCTGGTAGGCGAGCACCGTCTCGGTGACGCTCACCTCGCCGAAGGACAGCCGCACGCCGAGCGCCTCACGCCGGTCGAGCAGCCGCACGATCTCTGTGTCCGTGATGCGCTTGGGCTGCGTGTACCAGTCGCCGTTGAACGGCGCGACGAGCGCGCGACGGCGCTCGAGGTCGAGGTCGCGGACCTCATAGGAGCGCCCGAGGTGCATGTACACGGCCCCCTCGTGGATCGTCGAGTGGGCGCGCGCGGCCTCGGTCGTGCCGAGCAGCTCTCCCGAGGACACGTCGACGATCGCGAAGCTCTCCGGCGAAGCCGAGCGCAGCGAGACGTCGGCGGCCGGGTATGAGCCGGCTTGCCGGGGGACATAGCTGACGCCCGTGACCCCCTCGCGGCGGCGCAGCTCGCCGGCGCTCTCGAGCAGCTCCGCCGTCGCCTCCCAGCGCGGGCCGAGGAACTCGGCGTCGGCGCGGGACAGCGGTCCCTCGTGGGCGGCGCAGAGCATGTGCCGGCGGTAGATCAGCGGTGACTCGTGATCGAGGATCGCCGCCTCGACGGACCGGTCGAGGAACTCGTCCGGGTGCCGGCAGAAGAACTGGTCGAGCGCGTCCTCGCCGGCCAGGAAGACGGCGAGCCCGCGCCCGCGCCGTCCCGCCCGGCCCCACATCTGGCGCAGCGAGGCGACCGTGCCCGGGAACGTCACCACGAGCGCACCGTCGAGCTCGCCGATGTCGATGCCGAGCTCGAGGGCGTCGGTCGTCACGATCGCGCGCAGCTCGCCACGCATCAGCCGGCCCTCGAGCTCGCGACGCTGCTGGGCTGTGTAGCCGGCGCGGTAGGGCGCGACGAGCTCGGCCAGCTCGGGGTCCTCGGTGGCGAGGTCGTCGCGGACGAGCCTGCTCAGCACCTCCACGCCCTTGCGGGACTTCATGAAGCAGATGATCCGGGCCCCCTCGCGGACGAGCCCGGCGAGCAGCTCGGCGGCCTCACCGAGCGCCGAGCGGCGCTGGCCGCTCGCCTCGTCGGTCAGCGGCGGGTTCCAGATCGCGATCTTGCGCCGCGGCGCCGGCGATGCGTCGCGGTCCACGAGCGCGACCCCCTCGAGCCCCGTGAGGCGCTCGGCGAGCTCGACCGGGTTGGCGATCGTCGCGGAGGCCAGCATCACGCGCGGCTGGGTCCCGTAGGCAGCCGCCACGCGCCGTAACCGGCGCAGCACATTGGCGACGTGGGAGCCGAACACGCCGCGGTAGACGTGGGCCTCGTCCACGACGACGACCGCGAGGTTCGCGAACAGGTCGGCCCAGGCGGCGTGGTTGGGCAGGATCCCGACGTGCAGCATGTCGGGGTTGGTGAGCACGATGTTGGCGCTGCGGCGGATCTGGGCGCGCTGCTCGCGCGGCGTGTCGCCGTCGTAGATCGCCGGGCGCACGAGGCCTCCCAGCCCGAACGCGGCCAGCGCTCGCGCCTGGTCCTGCGCCAGCGCCTTGGTCGGATACAGGTAGATCGCGCGTGCGCGGCGGTCGCGGCACAGGACGTCCAGCGTCGGCAGGTTGAAGCACATCGACTTGCCGGACGCGGTGCCGGTCGTGACGATCGTGGGCCCGGTCCAGGCACACTCGATCGCCTCCGTCTGGTGCTCGTAGAGGCGCTGCACCCCGGCGCGGCCGAGCGCAGCGAGCACGCGCGCGTCGAGCTCGGCGGGGGCGTCGGCGTGACGGGCCGCGCTCGGCCCCTCGCGCGCCTCGCGCACCAGCCGGCCGTCCGCACGCCCCTCGTCGAGCAGGGCGCTCCAGGGCTCTGTTCGCAGGTCGACCGGCAAGGACTTGAGATAGTAGAGGCGATGCCGCCTGCCCCTGTGCCGGTCCAGGACGAACTGCGCACCTTCCACCATTCGCTGTATCCGCCGGAGCGGATCGCCGCGGCCCGCGAGCGCTCCGTGACGGTCTGCCTGCCGGCAAAGGAGTGCGCGGGCACCGTCGGCGCGATCGTCGCGGTGCTCGATACGTTGCGGGCGCAGGGCGTGCTCGACGAGATCCTCGTGATCGACGCCGCCTCTGCAGACGGCACCGCCGAGATCGCAGCTCGCGCCGGGGCGGGCGTGCTCCAGGAGTCAGAGCTGATGCCGGGCTACGGCCCCGTGCTCGGCAAGGGCGACGCGATGTGGCGCGCGCTCGACGCCTGCACGGGCGAGCTGGTCTGCTTCATCGATGCAGACACGGAAGGGTTCTCCCCCCAGTTCGTCACAGGGCTGCTGGGGCCGCTCCTCTGCGAGCCCGGAGTGCAGCTCGTCAAGGGCTTCTACCGCCGTCCGCTGAGCGCTCCCGGCGAGCGTCCCGGCGAGGGCGGCGGTCGCGTCAACCACCTCACCGCCAGGCCGGCGCTGGAGCTGTTCTACCCGCCGTTGGCCGCGGTCCGCCAACCACTGGCGGGCGAGGTCGCGGCGAAGCGGGAGCTGCTCGAACGGCTGCCGTTCGTCACGGGCTACGGGGTCGAGACCGGGATGCTGATCGACGCCTGGCATGCGGTCGGCCTGGGCGCGATGGCGCAGGTCGACCTCGACGAGCACCGCAACCGCCACAAGCCGCTCGCAGAGCTCGAGCCGATGGCCCGGACGGTGCTCGCCACGATCGCGGTGCGGCTCGCGGCCGAAGGGCGCCTGCGCGGCACCGGCGAGGCGCCGGTCGAACGTCCAGCGCTTGCCTCGCTCGCCGATCGCTCCGCGCTGCGGGTGGCCGGCGGGTGAGCGGGCCGGGCGGCGTGCGCTGCCTGTACCTGGACCTCGACGGGACGCTGCTCGGCCGCGGCGCCTCGCTGCTCCACGACGGCGAGGGCAATGTCACGATCGAGGGCGTGCGCGCGCTCCAGGCGTGCCTGCGGGCGGACGTGGAGATCGTGTTGATGTCCGGGCGCCGCCAGGCGCAGGTCAAAGAGGACGCGCGCCTGTTCGGGCAGAGCGCGTACATATACGAGGCAGGCGCATGCCTCGTGCTCGACGGTGAGGAACACTGGCTGACGGGCGGCATGGTCCCCGGCGAGCTCACGATCGCCGAGCAGATCGAGCAGACCGGCGCGCCGGCGCTGCTGCTCGAGCACTACAGCGGCCGGCTCGAGTACCACGAGCCGTGGCACCTGAACCGCGAGGTTTCGCACCTCTTCCGCGGCCTCATCGACGCCTTCGAGGCCGACGAGCTGCTGGCCGAGCACGGCCACGGCGGCCTGCGGCTCGTCGACAACGGCGTCGTCAACCGCCGCTCGCCCGAGCTCGCGGCGCTGCCGCACGTGCGGGGCTACCACCTCGTCCCGCAGGGGGCCTCGAAGGCCGCAGCGGTGGCCCTGCACCGCCGGGTCCGCGGCTACGCGCGCGAGGAGACCTTCGCCGTCGGCGACTCGCGGGAGGACCTCGCCTGCGCCGAGCACGTCGGGAGCTTCTGGCTGGTCGGGAACGCCGTCGAGCGCGACCCCTCGATCCGCGAGGCGATCGCACCCGCGGACAACGTGCGGGTCGCCGGGGCGGGGAACGGCCCCGGCGTCTACGAGGCCGTCATCAGCACGCTGATGGGTGAGTGAGGCGCCTCAGGCCGGACGGCGCCCGGTGAGGCGCCGCCACACGCGCCGCCAGAACCCGGGCCGCGGGCGCCGGCGCCACAGCGCGGGCGGCGGCACGGTCGTCCTCACGAGCGCGACCCACTCCGACAGCGGCAGCTCGCCGGCGATCAAACGACCGAGCGCGCCGGTCACCGGCGCGTTCACCCCCGCCCGCTCGAGCGCGCGCGCCAGCAGCGGGACTGTCTCCAGCGCCTCGACCTCCTGCCCGACCCGCTGCGGTATCTCGGCGGCCGGCACGCCCCCGGCGAGCAGCTCCCCGGCCCGGCGGTTGCGGCTTTCGCGCGCGAGCGCGGTCGCCACGAGGTCGCCCGCGCCCGCCAGCCCGATCATCGACTCCGGCCGCGCCCCGAGCGTCTCGGCATACCGCCACACCTCGGCGAAGATGTGCCCCGCGGCCGCCCCGGCGGCGTTGAGCCCCTGCGCTTCGGTGGCTCCGGCCGCGAGCGCGGCCGCGTTCTTGGCAGCGCCCGCGAGCTCGACTCCCACGGGGTCGTTCGACTGCTCGCACACGACGCCGGCGCGGTTGAACATCTGCGAGAGGGAGCGCGCGAGCTCCTCATCGAGCGAGGCCGCCACGAGCGCGGCGCCGTCGCGGACCATCTCGCGCGCATGGGCCGGGCCGCCAAGGCACGCCACGCGGTGCGCGCCGAAGCGCTCGGAGAGCACGATCGTCGGCGTCCTGCCCGTGGGCGGCACGAGCCCCTTCGCGACGGAGACGAGCGCGGTCCGCGCGCCGAGCCCGACCGCGACGAGGGAGTCGATCGCCTCGCCGATCGTGCGCGAGGGGACGGCGAGGAACACGTAGTCGGCGCGCGTGGTGCCTGCTGAGGTGGGCTCGACCCGCACCCCGGCGGGGAGTGGGACTCCCGGCAGGTACGCGGCGTTCTCCCGTGCGCTCTCGAGCGCCGTCGCCTGCTGGGAGGTGCGGGTCTGAAGGGTCGTGCGCAGGCCGCCGCGGTCGAGCAGCACCGCGAGCGCGGTCCCGAACGAGCCGGCGCCCACGACCGTCGCGCGCCGCGGCCCGGGACGCGCTCTGAGCGTTCCCGCTGGCCGAGCGGCCGGGCTCGCAGTAGGCTCGGGCTCGTCCATCTGATGCCCGAGCCTAACGATCGAAAGGGTACGCCCGAGGGCTGGCGCAACTGGGCCGGCGATCAGCGCTGCACGCCCGCGCGGAGGGTCGCGCCGGGCACGACCGCCGAGCTCGCAGAGACGGTGGCGGCCGCCTCCGGGCAGGGGCTCACGGTGCGCGTCGCCGGCGCCGGGCACTCGTTCAGCGACATCGCGCTGACCGACGGCGTGATGATCGGTATGGGCCGCATGAACCGCGTGCTCGAGGCCGACCGGCCGTCTGGCCTCGTGAAGGTGCAGGCGGGGATCACGATCCGCGAGCTCGGCGCCGAGCTCGACACCTGGGGGCTCGCGATGGAGAACCTCGGCGACATCGACATCCAGACGATCGCCGGCGCGATCTCGACCGCCACGCACGGCACCGGCGCGCGGCTTCGGAACATCTCCTCGCAGGTCGCCGAGTTGACGCTGGTGCTGGCCGACGGCTCCACGCTCGTCTGCTCGGAGGAGTGCGAGCCCGATGTGTTCCGGGCGGCGCGCGTCGGCCTCGGCTCTCTCGGCGCGATCGCCGAGGTCACGCTGCGGTGCGTGCCGGCCTTCACGCTGCGCGGCGTCGATGCGCCGGCACCGCTGGGAGACGTGCTGGCGGGCTTCGAGGAGCGCGCGCTCGGCAACGATCATTTCGAGTTCTTCGTGTTTCCCCACGCGGACGTCGCGTTGACGCGGACGAACAACCGCACCGACGAGTCCGCGAGGCCGCGCCACCGCGCCGTCGCATATGCGAACGACGTGCTGCTCACCAACCACGCCTTCGGTGCGCTCTGCCGCGCCGGGCGCCGCTTCCCGAGCCGGATCCCGCAGCTCAACCGGCTTGTCACGAAGCTGGCCGGCAGCTCCACGCGGGTCGAACGCTCCGCGTCGGTCTTCGCCAGCCCCCGGCTCGTGCGTTTCACGGAGATGGAGTACGCGCTGCCCCGCGCGCGCACGCCCGAGGCCGTTGCCGCCGTGATGGAGCTGATCCCGCGTGAGGGCTTCAGAGTGCCGTTCCCGATCGAGGTCCGCACCGTCGCCGCCGACGACGCGATGCTGAGCACGGCGGCCGGACGCGACAGCGGCTTCGTGGCGGTGCACATGTACCGCGGGATGGAGTGGGAGCCCTACTTCCGCGCCGTCGAGGCAGTGATGGACCGCTTCGAAGGGCGCCCGCACTGGGGCAAGCGCCACTTCCAGACCGCGGCGACGTTGCGGGGCCGCTACCCCGAGTGGGACGCCTTCCAGCGCCTTCGCGCGCGCCTGGATCCGCACGGGACCTTCACGAACGAGTGGACCGAGCGGGTGCTCGGTCCCGCCCGCCCCTTCGCCTCGGCGAGCGGGCCCGCGGCGGGCGCGCCCGGAGCTCCGAGCGTGGCGCGGTGAGCTCTACGCGCGCGGCAGAGGCTCCTCGCGCGCCGGCGGCGCGCGGTGGCGAGTACGAGCGCCTGGAGCGCGCGACCGCTGAGCTGACGGCGCCGTTCGCGCTCGTCGACCTCGACGCGCTCGACGCGAACGCCGAGGACATGGAACGCCGCGCCGCGGGCAAGCCGATCAGGCTCGCGAGCAAGTCGCTGCGCTGCCGCGAGCTACAAGCGCGCGTGCTGGCGCGGCCGGGTTTCTCGGGGACGATGGCGTTCACGCTGCCCGAGGCGCTGTGGCTCGCCGCTCACGACACCGACGACATCCTCGTCGCATACCCGACGACCGATCGCCAGGCGCTGCGGGAGCTGGCGGCGAGCGGGGCCGGGGTGACCCTGATGGCCGACTCGGTGGAGGGTCTCGACCTGATCGAGCGCGCGCTCGCCGGCGAGCCGGGCGGCCCGGTCGAGGTGTGCCTGGACGTCGACGCGGGGTGGCGGGCCGCTCGCGGGCTCGTGCGGATAGGGGCAAGGCGTTCCCCCGTCCGCACGCCCGAGCAGGCCGCCGCGCTGGCGGAAGCGGTCCTCGCGCGAGAGCGGCTGCGGCTCGTGGGCCTGATGGCGTATGAGGCCCAGATCGCCGGCGTCGGCGACGATCCGCCGGGCAATCCGCTGCGCGGATGGGCGATCCGGGCGATGCAGTCGCGCTCCGCGCGCGAGCTCGCGGGCCGGCGCGCGGCGATCGTCGCCGCAGTCGCAGCCACCCTGGAGCGTGCGGGCGCGCCGCCGCTGCGGTTCGTCAACGGCGGCGGCACGGGCAGTCTGCACGGCACCTCCGCCGAGCCCGCGGTGACGGAGGTGGCCGCTGGCTCCGGGCTGTACGCCCCGCTGCTGTTCGATGCCTACAGCGCGTTCTCCGGGACGCCGGCCGCCCTGTTCGCGCTGCCCGTCGTGCGCCGCCCCGGCCGGGGTGTGGTGACGGTGCTCGGCGGCGGCTATCACGCCTCCGGGCCGGCCGACGCGGCGCGCCTGCCCCGGCCGCACCTGCCGGCTGGGCTGCGGCTCGACGGGCAGGAGGGCGCCGGGGAGGTGCAGACGCCTCTGCTCGGCGCTGCCGCGGACGGCCTGGAGATCGGCGGCCGGGTGTACTTCCGCCACGCCAAGGCCGGGGAGCTGAGCGAGCGCTTCGCGAGCCTGTACCTGCTGCAGGGCGAGCGCATCGTCGGCGAGGCGCCGACATACCGCGGCGAGGGACAATGCTTCCTGTGAGCGCTGCGACAGAGGCCGTGACCGGGCTCGAGGAGACGCTCCGCGAGGTCGTGGAGCGCCTGGCGCCGCTCGACCGCACGCCGTGCTCGCCGGGCGAGCGGGAGGCGGCCGAGTGGCTCGCCGCACGTCTGGCGGCGATCGAGGGTGTGCAGGCGCGGCTCGAGGACGAGCCGTCGTGGGGGACCTTCCCGCCCACGGCGACGGTGATCGGCCTGGGCGGGATCGCGGCCGCCGCCGCGGCGCTGCGCGGCCGGCGGACGGCCGCCGCGCTGCTCGCCTGCGTGACGGCCGGCGGGCTCGTCGACGAGGCCCAGAACGGCCCGCGCGTGCTGCGCAGGCTGATCCGCCGCCGGCGCGGGACCGTGAACGTCGTGGCTCATGCGGGCGACGGCGAGGCGATCGAGACGGTCGTCGTGATCGCCCACCACGACGCTCCCCAGACGGGGCTGATCTTCGACCAGTCGCTGCTGCGGCGCGCGTGGGAACGCAACCCGGAGCGCCTGGCGCGGGCGAAACACTCGCTGCCGCAGTGGTGGCTCGGCCTCGTGGCCCCGCTCGGAGCGCTGCTGAGCGCGCTCGCAGGCAGGCGCGCTCCGGCCCGCGCCGGGATCGCCGCCGGAGCGATCGCGACAGCGCTGGCCGCGGACATGTGGCGCAGCCGGACCGTGCCGGGCGCCAACGACAACCTCTCCGGGGTTGCCTGCCTCGTCGCGCTGGGCGAGCTGCTCGCGGCGCAGCGGCCGGCGGGGCTGCGCGTGCTGCTCGTCTCCTGCGGCGCGGAGGAGACCCTGCAGGACGGGATCCGCGCCTTCATGGCGCGCCACGGTCCGGGGCTTCCGCCGGGGCGGACGACTTTCCTGAACCTCGACACGGTCGGCTCACCGCACCTGATCATGCTCGAGGGGGAGGGGCCGATCTGGATGGAGCGCTACAGCGGGCCGTGGCTGCGGGATCTCGTCGCGGACGCGGCCGCGCGCCTGGGGATCCCGCTGGAGCGGGGGTTCCTCGCGCGCTCCTCGACGGACTCGGTCATACCGAGCCGCGCAGGGCACCCCACCGCGACGCTCGTCTCGCTGACCGACTGGCGCGCGCCGGCCAACTACCACCTCCCGAGCGACGTGCCGGCCAACCTCGACTACGGGACCGTCGCCGACTCCGCACGGCTCGCCTACGAGGTGATCGGGGAGCTGGCCGCCCGCGAAGGCGGACAGGCACGAGGCCCTCGGCAGGACGGCGGCGCTTTGTCATCGTAGGGGTGTGCCAGAGGGCGACGCGATCCACCGCGCGGCTGGCCGCATCCGGGCGGCGCTCGCTGGGCGCGCGCCGGAGCGGATCTCCACGCCGCAGCCGCGCCACCGCTTCGAGCGCTGGCCGGAGAAGCTGGCGGGGCGCACGCTCGAGGCGGTAGACGCGCACGGCAAGCACCTGTTGCTCCGCTTCGAGCGCGGGCTCACGATCCACTCGCACCTGCGCATGAGCGGCAGCTGGTCGGTGCGCCCCGAAGGGGAGGGGTCGGTGCGCGGCGCGTGGCTCGTACTCGCCGGGGGCGGCTCCGAAGCGGTCCAGTACGGCGGGCCGGTGCTCGAGCTGATGAGCGACGCGCGGGCGCGAACCGACCCCCGCCTTGCCGCGCTCGGCCCCGACGTGATCGGCGAGAGCTTCGACGAGCGGCTGTTCCTGCGGCGGCTGCGCGAAGACGACCCGACCCGCCCGATCGGCGACGCGCTGCTCGACCAGCGCACCGTGGCGGGCATCGGCAACATGTGGAAGGCCGAGTGCTGCTGGGCGGCCGAGCTCGACCCGTGGCGGCCGACCGCCGACGTCGGCGACGAGCAGGTACTCGCGGCGATCGCGTTCGCCCGCGAGGAAATGACCCGCTCCGTCCGCGACGGCCGCCACAACCGTCCCCACGCGACCTACCGCCAGGCGGGCCGGCCGTGTCCGCGCTGTGGCGCCACGATCCGGCAGCGGGGGCAGTGGGAGCACAACCGCGTCACCTTCTGGTGCCCCTCCTGCCAGGTTTGATCCGCGGCAGCCGGCGCCCTCGCTCGCTCACGTGCGTTCTGTGTCCTTGCCCGGCTCGGCTCTCGCGCGTCGGACGTCCTATATGACTTCCGCCAGCCGTGCGCCCGCCCTCCTGAGCGACGCCGTCCCGCGGGCCTCGAGCACGAGCTGTAGGTCGAGAATGCGCAGGTCCAAGGCGTTCAGAGCCACCTTCGCGGCGACGGCGTAGCACGGCACGCCCGACTGGCGCGCGAGCGTCGCGACCTCGAACGCCGCGCTGCCGGCGAGGGTGCGCTCGCTCAGGGCGGCGACGGCGATCACCACCGCGCGCGAGGCGAGCATCCGCCGGTGGAAGTCCTGCTCCGCGAGCGCCTCGGCGGTGCGGTGGTCGTCCGCGTCGGGTGGCAGCTCGACGAAGTCTGGTTCGGGCCGGCCCCCGTCCTTCAGCCCGGCGGCGATCGCCGCGGCGACTCTCCTCGCCCCGAGGCGGGCTCCGAACGGCTCGCAGGCGAGCAGCGCGCGGGTGCGGATCGCAGCTGTCCCGGCACTCACGATCGGGCATCCTTCCATGCGTGGCCGCCAAGACAGAGCACGAGACCCTCGTCGTCGCGGGCCACGAGGTGCGGCTGAGCAACCCGGGCAAGCTCTACTTCCCCGCGGCGAACATCACGAAGCTCGATCTCGCCAACTACTACGTCGAATGCGAGCAGGCGGTCGTACGCGGGTTGCGCGAGCGGCCGACCGTGATGAAGAGGTGGGTGGACGGCGTCGAGGGCGAGCCGTTCTTCCAGAAGCGGGTCCCGGACAGCGCGCCACCGTGGATCGAAACGGCGACCGTCACGTTCCCGAGCGGGCGCCATGCGCGCGAGCTTCTCCCCAACGACGCCGCGCACCTCGTCTGGGGGGTCAACCTCGGCGTGATCGACTGGAACCCCTGGCCGGTGCGCCGGGACGACCTCGACCGGCCCGACGAGCTGCGCGTCGACCTGGACCCCAGCCCCGGCGTGCCGTTCGAGGAGGTGCGGGAGGTCGCGCTCGGCGCGCACGACGTGCTCAGCGAGCACGACCTGCTCGGCTTCCCCAAGACCTCGGGGTCCCGCGGCATCCACATCTACGTGCGCATCGTGCCCGAGCACGGGTTCGAAGAAGTGCGCCGCGCGGCGCTCGCGCTCGCGCGCGAGGTCGAGCGGCGGATGCCCGGTCGCGCGACGAGCAAGTGGTGGAAGGAGGAACGCCAGGGCGTCTTCATCGATTACAACCAGAACGCCCGCGACCGCACGGTCGCCTCCGCCTACTCGGTGCGCGCGGTGCCCGACGCGCGCGTGTCGTGCCCGCTCGACTGGGACGAGGTCCCGGACGTCGAGCCGGCCGAGCTGACGCTGCGCACGGTTCCCGCGCGCCTGGCCGAGCGCGGTGACCCGGCGGCCGACATCGACGAGCACCCCGGCAGCCTCGACGGCCTGCTCGACCTTGCCGCTCGCGACGAGCGCGAGGGCCTCGGCGACGCCCCCTGGCCGCCGCACTTCCGCAAGCAGAAAGGCGAGCCCAAGAGGGTGCAGCCGAGCCGCGCGAAGAAGCCGAAGACGGGCAGCGCCGAGGAAGGCGGCGCATGAGCCTGCCGCTGAAGCCGCCCGTGGCGCCGGAGCTCGCGCTCTCGCGCAAGCAGCTGCCCGAGGGCGATCAGTACTGCTACGAGATCAAGCTCGACGGCTTTCGCTGCCTGGCGTTCGTCGACGGCGAGGACGTGTTCCTGCAGTCGCGCAACGGACGGCCGCTCGGGCGCTACTTCCCCGAGCTCACCTTCCCGCCCGGGCGCTACGTGCTCGACGGCGAGATCGTCGTCCGCGACGCCGAGGGCCACGAGGACTTCGACGCGCTCGGCCAGCGCATCCACCCGGCCGCCTCCCGGATCGAGCGTCTCGCGGGCGAGACGCCCGCGGTCTATGTGGCGTTCGACCTGCTCGCGCGCGACGACGAGGAGCTGCTGGAGCAGCCGTTCACCGAGCGCCGCGCCGCGCTCGAAGCGCTGCTGGATGACAAGCGCTTCGCCGCCTCGCCGGTCGAGCTGATGCCGACCGTCGCCAGTGCCGCCGAGGCCGAGCAGTGGCTGCAGGGCGCCGAGGGCGCGATCGCCAAGGAGCGCGACGCGCCGTACCGGCCCGGCGAGCGCAAGGGGATGGTCAAGGTCAAGCGCGTGCGGACGATCGATGCGGTCCTCGTCGGCTGGCGGCCCGGGAAGCTCGAGGGTACGGTCGGTGCGCTGATCCTCGGCCTCTACGACGGCGATGAGCTTCGCGTCGTAGGGCACTGCTCGGGCCTGAGCGCGGCCGAGAAGAAGCGGCTCGTCGGCTTCCTGAAACCGTACGAGACGGGCGAGCGCGGCGCCGGCGATCCGAGCCGCTGGAGCGCCGGGCGCGAGCTCGAGTGGATCGGCCTGCGCCCCGAGCTCGTCGTCGAGATCGACTTCGACCACGTCTCGGCCGGGCGCATCCGCCACGGCGCGAAGCTGCGCCGCTGGCGCGAGGACAAGCCGCCGCGCGAGTGCACCTACGACCAGCTCGCCTCCTGAGCCGCGCGGCGCGGCGCGGCTACGATCACCCAAATGACTGCCGAGACCGCGACGGTCGCCGAGGAGGAGTACCTGCAGATCCTGTTCTGGCTCCAGGAGGCCGGGCTGCCGATGACCGGCGCCAACATCGCGCGCGCGATGCAGCTCTCGGCGCCGACCGTCCACGAGATGATCGGCCGGCTCGAACGCGACGGCTACGTCACCCGCGCGCCGGACCGCGCAATCTCGTTCACCGACAGCGGCGCCGAGCACGCCGAGGGCATCGTGCGCCGCCACCGCCTGATCGAGCGCTTCCTGACGGATGTCCTCGGTGTGCCCTGGGACGAGGTGCACGAGGAGGCGGAGCGGCTCGAGCACGCGATGTCACCGGTGCTCGAGGAACGCATGCTCGCCGCGATCGGCGACGCCAAGACCTGCCCCCACGGCCATCCGATCGCGGCCGGCTCGCGGCTCGCAGGCGTGCCGCTCGGCGACGTCGAGGTGGGGGCCAAGGTCCAGGTGCTGCGCTTCGAGAACGAGGCCGAGGACCTGCTCCGCTACCTCAAGGCCTCAGGTCTCGAGCCAGGGCTGAAGGGGACGGTGGCCGAGCGCGACGACGCGAAGGTCGTGCTGCGAGCCGCCGACGGCACGATCTCGGCGGTCACGCCGAGCGTCGCCGAGACCGTCTCCGTGATCGCCGACCCCTCCCCGCCCCCGCGCACGGCGCTGCCGGAGCAGCTCGTGCTGGGCGAGCAGCGCTACGGGCGCTAGCGGTGGCGGGCGAGCCGGCGCGCGAGGGCCCCGAGCGGCTGCTTCGAGAGCACATCGAGGCCGCCACCAGTCGTGACTTCGGCGCCGCGGTTGGCGTCTTCGCGCAGGGAGCGGTCTGGGACCGCTCGCCGGTCGGCCAGGAGGTGATCGAGGGGCGCGATGCGATCCGGGCCTTCATCGAGGACTGGAACGCCGTCTTCGACGATTACGTGCTCGGACTCGAGGAGTTCCACGACCTCGGAGGTGGGGTCACGTTCGTGCTCATGTCCCAGCGCGGCAGACCCCGCACGGGCGGTGGATTCGTCGAAGAACCGTATGCAGCCGTCGTGCTGTGGGAGGACGGCCTGATTGCGCGGGTGGCCGTGTACCCGCAGCTCGATGACGCGCGCGCTGCCGCGGAGCGAATCGTCCGCAGCCGCTAGAGCGAGCGGTACGCGGCCGCCAGGCGCCGCACGCCCTCCTCGATCTGCTCGGGCGTGACGCCCGAGTAGGCGAGGCGCAGCGTGTTCTCGCCCCCCTCCAGCAGGAAGTCGGTGCCCTTGACGAACGTCACACCGCGCTCGGCGGCGGCGTCGAAGAGACGGTCCACGTCGGTGCCCTCGGGCAGCGTGACCCACAGGAAGTATCCGCCCTGCGGTTCGACGAACTCTGCCTCCGGCAGCTCGCTGCGCAGCGCCTCCGTCAGCGTCCTCGCGCGCTCGGCGAGCGCGCGCTTGACGGTCTCGATCGAGCCTTCGATCGCACCGGAGGCGCAGAACTCGTACACGAGCGACTCGGAGACCATGTTCGGGGAGATGTAGGTGTTGGTGGCGCGTTTGATCAGTTCGGCGATCAGCGCCGTCGGGCCGACGAGGTAGCCGACCCGGACCCCCGGGGCGACGGTCTTGGTGAACGAGGACGCGTAGACGACGCGCTCCGGGTCGATCGAGAGCATCGTCGGGACGGGCTCGCCCGCGAAGCGCAGCTCGGCGTAGGGGTCGTCCTCGAGGATGATGAAGTCGTGCTGCGCGGCCAGGTCGAGCAGGGCCCGGCGCTTCTGCACAGACAGCGTGTAGCCGGCAGGGTTCTGGAAGTTGGGGATCACGTGCGCGAGCTTGGGCCGCGCGCCGCCGTCGAGCAGGCGCTGGAGGGCCGCCGTGTCGATGCCGTCAGCCTCCAGCTCGACGGCGTGCACCTGGGCGCCGCGCTCGCGCAGGCCCAGCAGCGTGCGGTCGTAGGTCGGGCTCTCGACGATCACCTCGTCGCCCGGGTGGACGAGGTGATCGAACAGGAACGCGTCCGCCTGCAGCGAGCCGTTGGTCACCATCACGCGCTCGGGCTCGACGCCGTGACGGTCGGCGATCCACGCCCGCAGCCGCGGGTAGCCGATCGCGGTGCCGTAGGCGGTCGTGCCTTCGGGGTCGCTCTCGAAGGCCCGCACGGCGGCTTCCTTCAGCCCGTCGACGTCGATGATGTCGAGCGAGGGAACCCCGCGCGCGAAGGAGATCGTGGGTCCGGTGGTCGATGGCACAGCGGCGTAGCTTAGGCGCCCGAGCAGCTCGTCGTATTCGTGGGTCAGCTCGCGCCCGGCGCGCTCGAGCCGTTCGCGGAAGCGCAGCAGCTCGGCCGGCCCGGGGCCGGGACGGGAGGGGGAGGCGGCTGCCGGGCTGGGGTTCCTGAACGGGGAGCTCGCCTCGGGCTTGGTGTGCGGCGGAGGCGTGCGCGCGGTCGGCGGCGCCCCCGCCCGGCGCACGCCCAGGCGCGGCGGTGAGGGCGCCGGGGGCGGGGTCGCCACCGCCGCGGGTGGCGCGGGCCGCTGCTCGGGGGCCGGGGCCGGCTCGCTCGTGGCGGCGGCGCCCGGGCTCTGCTCGGCGGGCTCGAGCGATTCGTCGACGATGCGGCCGAACGACGGGGCCGGCTCGGGCTCCGGCGGGGTCCCGGCGTGCGCGTCGCCGCCCGCGGCAGGGGGCGAGGCGGCGATCGACTTCAGCGCGCCCTCGAGCTCGCCGAGCTTGCGCTCGAGCTCTTGGAGCGTGCGTGTCAGCTCGCGGTCGTCCATGCGGTCAAGCGTATCGGCCGCCCTGTTGAACGGAGGGTCGGCCGGCGCTCCGTGCCGGCGTCCCGGCGCTCGCCACTGGTTCGCGCCTGACCCGCGCGTGGTTCAGGCCGCCGAGACAGATGCGCCGCCGAGCACCTCGACGGCGATCGCGGCGGTTTCCGTCGGGGTGCGCCCGACGCGCACGCCCTTGGCTTCGAGCGCCTGCGCCTTCGCGGCGGCCGTTCCCGAGGAGCCCGAGACGATCGCGCCGGCGTGTCCCATCTGCTTGCCCGCAGGCGCGGTGAAGCCGGCGATGTAGGCGACGACGGGCTTGCTCACGTGCTGCGCGATGTAGTCCGCAGCCTCCTCCTCGGCGGAGCCGCCGATCTCGCCCGAGAGCACGACCAGCTCGGTCTCGTCATCCGCCTCGAACAGCTCGAGGATGTCGACGAACGAGGAGCCCGGCACGGGGTCCCCGCCGATGCCGACGATCGAGCTGCAGCCGAAGCCGGCCTGGGCGATCTCGTTGCCGATCTGGTAGGTGAGGGTGCCCGAGCGCGAGACGACGCCGACGTTGCCCCGCTTGAAGAAGGCGGCCGGGATGATCCCGACGTTGGCCTTGCCGGGGGAGAGGACGCCCGGGCAGTTGGGGCCGATCAGGCGGGTGCCCGGAAAGTCGCGAACCAGCGTGTTGTACACGCGCAGCTCGTCGTGCGCCGGGATCCCCTCTGTGATCGTGACGACGAGCGCGACGCCGGCCGCGGCGGCTTCGAGGATCGCGTCGGCGGCAAAGCGGGGCGGGACGAAGATCATCGCGGTGTTCGGCTGCACCTCCGCCGCCGCCTGCTCCCAGCTGTCGAACACCGGGATGCCCTCGACGTCCTGGCCGCCCTTGCCGGGCGTGACGCCGCCCACCACGTTCGTGCCGTAGCGGCGGTTGTTGAGCGTGTGGAAGCTGCCCTCGCGGCCCGTGATGCCCGCCACGCAGAGGCGCGTGCTCTCGTCGACGAGGACCGACATCAGGCGGGCGCTCCCGCGGCGCGTCCGGAGGCGAGCGCGACGACCTTCTCGGCGGCCTCGTTCATCGTCGCCGCCGGGTACACGTTGGGCAGCGCGGCCTCGCGCAGCAGCTTGCGGCCCTGCTCGTCGTTGGTGCCGTCCAGGCGCACGACGAAGGGGATCGATTTGCCGTGCTCGTCGAGCTCGCCGAAGGCGGCGATCAGCCCTTCGGCGACCTCGTCGCCGCGCGTGATGCCGCCGAAGATGTTGAAGAGGACCGCCTTGACGGCGTCGTTGGCGAGGATCAGCTCCACAGCGCCGCGGATCTTCTCGGCGTTCGACCCGCCGCCCGCGTCGAGGAAGTTCGCGGGCCGTCCGCCGGCCTGGGCGACGACGTCCAGCGTGGACATCACGAGCCCGGCGCCGTTGCCGAGGATGCCGATGTCGCCGTCGAGCTTGACGTACTGGACGCCCTCTTCCTTTGCGCGGCGCTCGAGCGGGTCTTCGTTCTCGCTGTCGGACAGCGACTGGTTCTCGGGATGGCGGTAGAGCGCGTTGCCGTCGAGCGAGACCTTCGAGTCCAGGGCGCGCACCTCGCGATCGGGCGTGACGATCAGCGGGTTGATCTCTGCCAGCGTGGCGTCCTCCTGGAGCCACACCTCGTACAGCGCCACCAGCGCGTCGGCGACGCCCTCGACGACGTCGGCGTCCGCGCCGCCGTCGCGGGCGATCTGCAGCGCCTGCTCCCGGGTGAGGCCTTCGAGCGGGTCGACGTGGGCGCGGATCAGCTTCTCGGGTGTCTTCTCAGCGACCTCTTCGATGTCGACGCCGCCCTCGACGCTGAACATCACGAGCGGCTTCTTGGCGGCACGGTCGAGCAGGACAGAGGCGTAGTACTCGGCGGCGATGTCCGAGGCGTGCTCGATCCAGACCGTGTGGACGGTGTGGCCCTTGATGTCCATGCCGAGGATGTTCCGGGCGTGCTCTCGCAACTCGCTCTCGCCGGAGGCGAGCTTCACACCGCCGGCCTTCCCGCGGCCGCCGATCAGAACCTGCGCCTTGACCACGACCGGGTAGCCGACCTCGGCGGCGGCAGCGACGGCCGCTTCGACGGAGTCGACCGCCTTCCCTGAGGAGACCCGCAGCCCGTGCCGCGCGAAAAGCTGCTTGCCTTGGTACTCCAGCAGGTCCATTTGCGGCGCGGGACTCTAACGCAAGATCGCTGGCGGCGGCGGCGGGCTGGCCGCGCGGCTAGCTGCGGGCGCGGCATAATGCCCGCTCCATGCCGCCGATTCCGAAGAACGTCACATTCGTCACCTTCGACGTCTACGGCACGCTGATCGACTGGGAGACCGGGATCTACGAAGCCTTCTCCAAGGAGGCGGCCAGGGACGGGGTCGAGATCGACCGCGCCGTGCTGATCCCGATGTTCCACGAAATCGAGCGTGAAATCGAGAGCGGCTCCTACGAGCTGTATGCCGAGGTGCTGCGGCGCACGGCGCTCGAGATCGCCAAACGGATGGACTGGCCGCTCGAGCCTTCGCGCTCGGGCTTCCTGCCCGACTCGGTCCAGCGCTGGCAGCCCTTCAAGGAGACGAACACGCAGCTTCAGAAGCTCTCCAAGAAGTACAAGCTCGGGCTGCTCTCGAACATCGACGACAAGCTGCTCGGGCAGACGCGGCGCCACATCCCGATCGACTTCGACCTCGTCGTGACGGCGCAGCAGGTGCGCTCGTACAAGCCCGAGCCGCCGCACTTCACCGAGTGCGCTCGAAGGATCGGCGGCAAGCGCGGGTGGGTTCACGTCGCTGCCAGCTACTACCACGACGTCGCCCCCTGCCTCAAACAACGGGTTCCCGTGATCTGGGTGAACCGCAGCAAAGAGACGCTCGAGCCCTCCGCGAAAAAGCCCACCGCCGAGGTCTCGAACCTCAAAGAGGCCGCGAAACTGCTCGGCGTCTCCTAGGCCGCGGTGCGGGCCCGCGCCCTGCACCCGGACGTGATCGCCGTCACCAGCGCGCTGCTGCAGGTCAACTGCGTGATCGTGCGAGGCAGGGCTGAAGGAGCCGCCCCCGAGGGGCCGTTCGGCGTCGTGGAGGTGCCGGCCGGCGCGCCGCAGGCGGAGACGTTCGTGATCGATTCGCCGGTGCTCCCCGAAGAGCTCGAGCTGCTGCCCTCGCTGCTCGGCCAGGCGGGCTTTCCCGCGCCCAGCGGGCTCCTGGCCACGCACGCCGACTGGGACCACCTGCTCGGCCCGCTCGCGTTCCCCGGCGTCTCCCTGGGCGTCGCCCAGAGCAGCGCGCAACGCATCGGCGAGGAGCCGGGTGCGGCGCAGCGCGAGCTTCGCTCGTTCGACGAAGAGCTCTACCTCGAGCGCGAGCGCCCACTCGCCCTCGGCGCGCCGCAGCCGCTGCCCGTCCCGGGATACGTCGAGATCGGTGCCGGGCGGCTCGAGCTGCACCCGACGGGCGGGCACACGGCCGACGGGATGGCCGTGCTCGTGCCCTGGGCGGGCGTGCTGGCCTGCGGCGACTACCTCTCGCCGGTCGAGATCCCGATGTTGAGCGAGGGGGGTGGCGCGCGCGAGTACCTCGAGACGCTGGAGCGCCTCGGTGGGCTGCTTGCGGGCGTCGAGCTAGTCGTGCCGGGCCACGGGCCGATCCTCGACGCCGAGCGCGCCGGCGATGTGCTGGAGGAGGACGCCGCCTACTTGAGCGCGGTGCTGGAGCGAGGCGAGGCGGAGCTGCCCGAGGGGCGGCGCTCACGCGAGATGCGCGCGATCCACGCGCGCAACCTCGAGCGGCTGGCCGGCTAGCCGTCCTCGCTGACGATCGTGGCGATCGGGGCGCCGGCCTGGATCGCGGCGCCCTCCTCGATCGGCAGCGCGACGATCTTCCCCGCCTTGTGGGCGGTGATCTCGTTCTCCATCTTCATCGCCTCGATGATGCAGAGGAGCTGACCCTCGCTGACAACGTCGCCCTCCTTGACGAGCACCTTCCACATGTTGCCCTGCAGCGGCGCCTCCAGCGTGTCCGGTCCGCCGCCGGCGGCAGACTTGCGCTCGCTCCGGCGCGGCGCCTTGGCCGCGGCCGGGGCTGCGCCGTTGCTCGCCGCGGCGCCGCCGCCTGCGAACGGTGGTCCGAGCACGCGGACGTCGAAGCGCTTGCCCGACACCTCGACCTCGTAGGTCTGCTCCACGGTCTGGGACTCCTCAACCTCGGCGCCCTTGGCGTCTTTTCCGAAGGCCAGTTTCTTCAGCCAGTCCTTGTCCTCGAGCAGGTCCTTGCAGGTGCTGCCGCGTTTCCAGTCGTCGGTTTCGAGCAGCGCCTTGTGGAACGGGATCAGCGTCTTCAGGCCCTCGATCTCGTATTCGTCGAGCGCGCGCAGCATGCGCTGCGTGGCCTGCTCGCGGTCGGCGTCCCAGACGATCAGCTTCGCGACCATCGGGTCGTACATGGGCGAGACTTCGCCTCCTTCGGCGACGCCCGAGTCGACCCGCACGCCCGGGCCCGCCGGCTCCTTGTAGCGGCCGATCTTGCCCGGGGCCGGCGCGAAGTTCTTGGAGGCGTCCTCGGCGTTGATGCGGCACTCGATCGAGTGGCCGCGCAGTTCGACGTCGACCTGCGCGTAGGCCAGTTCTTCGCCCGCGGCGGCGCGGATGCCCTCCTTGACGATGTCGATGCCGGTCGTCATCTCGGTGACGCAGTGCTCGACCTGGACGCGGGTGTTCATCTCGAGGAAGAAATATTCGGGCTCGCCCGGTTCGTCCTCGTGGGTCGCGAACAGGCCCTCGATGGTGCCGGCGCCGACGTAGTCGACAGCCTTTGCGGCGTTCACGCCGATCTGGCCGATGCGTTCGCGGATCTGCGGGTCGACGACCCATTCCGGTGCAGGCGACTCCTCGATCACCTTCTGGTGGCGGCGCTGGATCGAGCAGTCGCGCTCGCCCAGGTGGATCACGTTCCCGTGGCTGTCCGCGAGGATCTGCACCTCGACGTGGCGGGGGTCCTGCAGGTAGCGCTCCAGGTACACCGTCGGGTCCGAGAAGAACTTCTCGCCTTCGCGGCTGGAGCCCTCGAACGCGCCCTCCAGCTCGTCCGCGTTCAGCGCGACGCGGAAGCCCTTGCCGCCCCCGCCGCCCGCGGCCTTGACGGCGACGGGAAAGCCGATCTGCTCGCTCGCGATCCGCAGCGCATCGGCGACGCTGGCGACCGGCTCGGTCGTGCCGGGCACGATCGGGACACCCGCTGCCTGCATCAGCTCTCTGGCGCGCGTCTTCGAGCCCATCGCCTCGATCGCGCTCGCAGGCGGGCCGATGAACACGATGCCCGCGTCCTCGCAGGCCTGGGCGAAGGGGGCGTTCTCGGCCAGGAAGCCGTAGCCGGGGTGGATCGCCTGGGCGTCTGAGCGCGCGGCGGCGTCGAGGATCTTCTCGATGTTCAGGTAGTTATCGGCGGCCGGTCCGTCGCCGAGGTTGTAGGCCTCGCCGGCGCGCGCGACGTGGGGGGCGTCGCGGTCGAGCTCGGAGTAGACGGCCACGCTCGCGATGCCCATCTCGTCGAGCGCACGGGCGATCCTGATCGCGATCTCGCCGCGGTTGGCGATCAACACCTTCTCGAACATCGGGCGGGAAGCTTAGTTCGTCAGCGCCGGCTGAGCGATCATCCCGGCGGCAACGGTGGCGTTGCTGGCCTCGTCGATCAGGATGAAGCTGCCCGTGCGGCGGTTGCGCGCGTACGGGTCGAAGGCGATCGGGGCGCTCGTGCGCAAGCGCACGCGCGCGATGTCGTTCAGCCCGAGCTCGGTCGGCGCGCCGATGCGTTCGAGCGTGTGCGTGTCGAGCTGGTCCTGGATCTCGTCGACGATCGCCATCACGGTCCGCGACGTGTGCTTGAGCACGTAGCGCCCGCCGGGGCGCATCAACTGGGCGTGCATCCAGCACACATCCGCCTCGAGCTGCTGGGTGATCTCGGGCGCCTCGTCGGGGTGGCAGATCAGCTCGCCGCGCGAGATGTCGAGCTCGTCCTCCAGGCGCAGCGTCAGCGACATCGGTGCGCTCGCCTCATCGAGCTCGCCGTCGAAGGTGTCGATCGCCGCGATCCGGGTTCGCCCGCCGCCCGGGACGATCGTGACCTCGTCGCCGCGGCGCAGCGCCCCGCTCGCGAGCTGGCCGGCGTAGCCGCGGTAATCCGAGCCGTTGCCGTTCGCCGGGCGGATCACCCACTGGACCGGGAAGCGCGCCGGCTTCGCGCCGGGGTGGTCGTAGGCGACCTCGACCTGCTCGAGGTGCTCCAACAGCACCGGGCCGTCGTACCAACCCATCGCCTCCGAGCGGTGCACGACGTTGTCGCCGTTCAGCGCGGACATCGGGATGTAGGTGATGCCGCCCGCGCCCGGGAGCTTCTCGGCATAACCCGCGAACTCCTCGACCAGCTCCTCATAGCGCTCCCGCGAGTGCTCGACCAGGTCCATCTTGTTGACGGCGACGACCATCTCGGGGATGCCGAGCAGCGCGCTGATGAACGCGTGGCGCTTGGACTGCTCGAGTACGCCGCGACGGGCGTCCAGCAGCACGACCGCGACGTCGGCCGTCGAGGCTCCGGTCACCATGTTCCGCGTGTACTGCTGGTGTCCCGGGCAGTCGGCGATGATGAAGCGGCGCCTCGCCGTCGCGAAATAACGGTAGGCCACGTCGATCGTTATCCCTTGCTCGCGCTCGGCGCGCAGGCCGTCCGTCAGCAGCGCGAGGTCAAGGGTGCCGAGGCCGCCGCGGCGCTCGCTCGCCTGCGCCACCTGGTCGAGCTGATCCTCGAAGACCTGCTTGGAGTCGTAGAGCAGGCGCCCGATCAGGGTACTCTTGCCGTCGTCCACCGAGCCGGCGGTCGTGAAGCGCAGCAGGTCGAGGGTCATCGCGGCCTAGAAGTAGCCGGCCTTCTTGCGGTCCTCCATCGCGGCCTCCGACACCCGGTCGTCGGCGCGCGTCTCGCCTCGCTCGGTGACCGTCGTCGCGGCGATCTCCAGCACGACGTCCTCGAGCGTGGCGGCCGTCGAGCGGACCCCGCCGGTGCAGCTCATGTCTCCCACCGTGCGGTAGCGGACGGTCTCCTCGAAGACCTTCTCGCCGTCGATCAGCTCGGCGAACTCGCTCATCGCGTAGAGCATCCCGTCGCGCTTGAAGACCTCGCGGCGGTGGGCGAAGTAGATCGAGGGGATCTCGAGCTGCTCGGCGTCGATGTACTCCCACACGTCGAGCTCGGTCCAGTTCGACAGGGGGAACACGCGCACGTGCTCGCCCTTGTGGATACGGCCGTTGTAGAGGTTCCACAGCTCGGGGCGCTGGTCCTTGGGGTCCCACTGCCCGAAGCTGTCGCGGAAGGACATGATCCGCTCCTTGGCCCGCGCGCGCTCCTCGTCGCGACGCGCGCCGCCGAAGGCCGCGTCGAAGCCGTGCTCGGAGATCGCGTCCAGCAGCGTCACCGTCTGCAGGCGGTTGCGCGAGGCTCGCGGGCCCGTCTCCTCGACGACCCTGCCGTTGTCGATCGACTCCTGGACGCTCGCGATGATCAGGCGCTCGCCGAGCTCGGCGACACGGCGGTCGCGGAACTCGATCACCTCGGGGAAGTTGTGGCCCGTGTCGACGTGCATGAGCGGAAATGGAAAGGGCGCGGGCCGGAACGCCTTCTCCGCGAGGCGCAGCAGCACGATCGAGTCCTTGCCGCCGCTGAACAGCAGCACCGGCCGCTCGAATTCGGCGGCGACCTCGCGCATCACGTGAATCGCCTCGGACTCGAGCGCCTTCAGGTGGCTGAGCTGGGGGCGCGCGGCGACGCTCACGGCTCGACGACCTCCACGTGGATACCGCACTCGGTCTTCTCGGTGCCCGCCCAACGACCCTCGCGGCCGGCGCCGGGCTGCGTGCACGGCGCGCAGCCGATCGACTCGTAGCCCTGGTCGTGAAGCGGGTTGTACGGCAGGTCGCGCTCGTGGATCCGCCGCCACAGGTCCTTGTCGGTCCAGTGCGCCAGCGGGTTGTACTTCCACAGCCCGCGCTTCTCGTCGCGCTCGATGGGCAGCGTCTCCGCGCGCGTCGGGCCCTGCTCACGGCGGATCCCGGTGATCCAGGCGCCGGCGCCGTCGAGGGCGCGCTCCAGCGCCGCGACCTTCGCGACGGAGCAGCAGTGCTCGGGGCCGCTCCACGGCTGCTGCGCGTTGCTCGCGTCGAAGACCTCGATCTCGACGCCGTAACGCTGCTCGAACGCGCGCCACGTCTGCATCGTCTCCTCGAACAGCACACCGGTGTCGATCGTGACGATGCGGACCGCAGGCCCGGTGCCCTGGTCGAGTTGCATCAGCTCGTCGATCAGCACCGACTCCTCCTTCTGGAAGGAGCACAGCAGCACCGCGTCACGGCCGTGACGGGCCGCCTCGCGGAGCGTGTGGGTGAGGCTCAGAGAAGGGTCGAGCCCCGAGCCGGCACGGAGCGCCGGCTCGGTCTCCCCGATCCCCCGGCTCTGGTGTGAGGTGCTGTGAACTGGTGGCATCGGTTCCGGCCTCTCGTCGTTTGCTGGCGCCGTCATCGCTCGTCGCTCAGACCGCGCACTCGCCCTCGCCGCGGATCACTTCGAACGGCACGTCGCGGTTCCAGTCGATGAACGTGTTCATCGTCTCCAGGGAGAAGTCGACCGGCATCGACAGCTCCTTCACCTGCTCCTCCAGCGCACCAGTCCCGACGCGCTCGGCGTACGTGCCAAACGTCTCTCCCTCCTCGCGGTCCGCCTCATAGTGACGGATCCAGCGCTCGACCGCCTCCGGTACGCGCTTGGCCGGCAGGCGCAGCTTCAGGCGCTTGCCGAACTCGACCGGGCCGCCTTCGTAGACGCCGCCCACGTGCGGGATGTACGCCGGGATCTGGTGGTCGCCGACTTTGATCGAGGCCCCGTAGAAGCCGATGTCGGCGACGTGGTGCTGCGAGCAGCCGTTCGGGCAGCCGCTCATCTTGATGTGGATCTGGCGCGTGAGCTCGTCCTCGATGCCCATCTCTTCGACCCGCTCCTGGACGGCCTGGTTGAGGCCCATCGAGCTCGTGATGCCGAGCTTGCACGAATCGGTGCCGGGGCAGGAGACGACGTCGACGAGCTCCCGCGAGCCGGGTTCGCCGAGGCCGAGCTCGGAGAGGGCGCGCCACACGTCGTACACCGACTCCTCGCGGACCCAGCGCAGGACCAGGTTCTGCTGGACGGTGGTGCGGGCGTAGCCGCCGGAGAACTCGCGCATGATCCGTGCGAGCCCACGGAACTGCTCGGGTGTGAGGTCGCCGCGCGTCACTTTCGCCTCGATCGTCACGTAGCCGTCCTGCTTCTGGGGCTGAGTGTTCGTCGAGCGCCAACGCTCGAACTCGCCGACGTCGCCGTTGGGCGAGCCGTAGGCGGCGGGCGGCGCCGGTGCGCTCTCGCGCTCGTCGTCGAGGAACAGGCGGTGCTCGATCGAGAAGTCGCGTTCGGCGACCCAGTCGCCCTTCAGCTCCTCCTCGACCTGGTTGCGCAGCTCCTCGATCCCGTACTTGTCGACGAAGACCTTGATGCGCGCTCGGGCGCGGTTGACGCGCAGCCACTCCTGGCGGTCGAAGATCCTCATCACGGCCTCGGTGACCTTCAGGTACTCGCCGTTGTCGAGCTCCAGGAACTCGTAGAGCACCGGCGCCTGGCGGGGCATGATCGAGGTGCCGCCGCCGACGAGCATCTCGACGCCGCGTACCTCGCGGCCGTCGAGGTCTCGGACGCGCGCACGGAACGCGACGTCGTGGATTTCGCTGATCGCCCGTCCCTGCTCGGAGGCGTCGAACGCGGTCTTGACCTTCCGCGGCATCGCCTGGGTGGTCGAGTGGCGCACGAAGTACCGGACATAGGCGCCGGCGTAGGGCGTGAGGTCGAACAGCTCGTCCGCGGCGACGCCGGCCCACGGGTCGCCGGTGACGTTGCGCATCGTGTTGCCGCAGCCCTCGCGGCTGGAGAGCCCGGTCTCGCCGATCTCGCGCATCAGCGCCTCGACTTCGGGCAGCGGGATGTGGTGCATCTGGATGTTCTGGCGCGTCGTGATGTGGCCCTTGCGAAGCGGCACGTACTTCTCGATCACGCTCGCGAAGGACTCCATCTGCTCGGGGGTGACGCCGCCGAACGGCAGCTTCACGCGGATCATCTGGACGTCGGGCTGGCGCTGCCCGTAGACGCCCTGCTTGAGGCGGAACTTGATGAACTCGTCTTCCTCGGTCTGGCCGTCGAGGAATTTGGTCGCCTCGGTCTTGAAGTCGTCGTACTCCCGCTGGAGGATCGGGATCACGTGTCCCGGGACGTTCTGGAGGACCTCGGGGTCCTCGAGCGTTCCACGTGCGGCGGGGACAGACACTGGCTCCATCGGTTTGCAGACCTCCTGTCCGGGCGTGGACCCGGGCTGGTGGGTTGGGGGCGGTGGACGAGACTTAGGGGCTAAAGCCTAGCGGCTTTCAGGTATTTATCCAGGGGTCCGGGAGCCCCGTTTCGGGCTCGCGTGAGACGCCCTCCTCCAGCGCGGCGCGGCGCCAGCCGTCGAGCCGCTCCGGCGCCGGTGCGTGGGCGGTCGCGGTGTCCCGCATGAAGCGTTCGAGCGCGGCCACGACGGCGGCCGCCTCCTCCGTCGAGGCCGACGGCGCGATCAGCTTCAGCTGGGGGCGGCGGTTGGGCACGGGCGCGTTCCTCTCCTCACAAGGGGATGTTGCCGTGCTTGCGCTTCGGTCCGGCTTCGCGCTTGGTCTGCAGCGTGTGCAGCGCGGTGATCAGCTTCGGCCGCGTCTCGTGCGGGACGATCACGTCGTCGATGTAGCCGCGTTCGGCGGCCGTGTAGGGGTTGGCGAAGCGCGCCTTGTAGTCCTCCATCAGCTTCGCGCGGCGCTCTTCGGGCGTCGGGCTGCCCGCGATGTCGCGGCGGTAGATGATGTTGACCGCGCCCTCGGGCCCCATCACGGCGACCTCCGCCGTCGGCCAGGCGAAGTTGAAGTCGGCGAGCATGTGCTTCGAGGCCATGACGTCGTAGGCGCCGCCGTAGGCCTTGCGCGTGATCACGGTCAGCTTCGGGACCGTCGCCTCGGTGAACGCGTAGAGCAGCTTCGCGCCGTGGCGGATGATCCCGCCCCACTCCTGGCTCGTGCCGGGCAGGAAGCCGGGCACGTCCACGAACGTCACGAGCGGGATGTTGAAGGCGTCGCAGGTGCGCACGAATCGCGCGGCCTTCGCCGAGGCGTCGATGTCGAGCACGCCGGCCAGCTGGTTCGGTTGGTTGCCGATGATTCCGATCGTGAAGCCGTCGAGGCGCGAGAAGCCGCAGATGATGTTCCTGGCGTAGTGCTCGTGGACCTCGAAGAACTCGCCGTCGTCGACGATATGACGGACCACGTCGCGCATGTCATAGGGCTTGTTGGCGTTGTCGGGGACGACGTGATCGAGCTCCGGGTCCATCCGGTTCGGGTCGTCGCTCGGCGCGACGCGGGGGGTCGTCGTCATGTTGTTCTGCGGCAGGAAGCTGATCAGGTAACGGCAGTCCTCCAGGCAGGCGTCCTCGTCCTCGGAGGCGAAGTGGGCGACGCCCGACTTGGTGTTGTGCGACATCGCGCCGCCGAGCTCCTCGAAGCCGACCTCCTCGCCGGTGACGGTCTTGATCACATCGGGGCCGGTGATGAACATGTGCGAGGTCTCCTTGACCATGAAGATGAAGTCGGTGATCGCCGGCGAGTAGACCGCGCCGCCCGCGCACGGGCCCATGATCAGGCTGATCTGCGGGATCACGCCGGAGCAGCGCACGTTGCGGACGAACACGTCGCCGTATGCCCCCAGCGAGACGACGCCCTCCTGGATCCGCGCGCCGCCGGAGTCGTTGATGCCGATCACGGGGCAGCCGATCTTGGCCGCGAGATCCATGATCTTGACCATCTTCTCGCCCATCACCTCGCCGAGCGAGCCGCCGAACACCGTGAAGTCCTGGCTGAAGACGCAGACCGGGCGGCCGTCGATCGTGCCGTGGCCCGTCACGACGGCGTCGCCCCACGGCCGGTTCTTCTGCATGTCGAAGTCGTATGTGCGGTGGCGCACGAACGTGTCGAGCTCCTGGAAGGAGCCGGGGTCGAGCAGCTTCTCGACGCGCTCGCGAGCGGTGTACTTGCCGCGCGCGTGTTGCTTCTCCTCGGCCTCGGGCGCCGAGTGGAGCGCCGCCTCGCGCAGCTCCTCGAGCTGGGCGAGCTTTTCCTCGTAGGTCTCCGGCGCCTTCTGGCGCGGCGGCTTCTTGTGCCCGCTGCGCGATGTCGCGAGCAGGGCGGCGTCCGCCTGGCGATCGTGTGCGCTGCTTGCCATTGGGCGCGTGATGTTAGCCGCAGCGGCGATCGAGTCTGGGGGCGCCGAGCTGCGGCTGCGCGCCCCGCCCGGCTAGGAACGCGAGAAGGGGCGGTGGTGGGCCGCGCCGAGGCGGTCGAGCACGGCCTCCAGGACGGCCTCCACATGCTCGGCGATCGCTGCCGGCTGCGGGGCGGCTGGAGAGGGGTCCTGGTGCTCCGGGTGCTCGGCGCCGGCGCCGGCGCCGGCGCGGGGGTCGGGCTCGGGTCCATGTAGGGCGGGGCCTGTCTCGGCCGCCGCGCCCATGTCGAGGGGCTCGGGCGTGCGTTGCTGCTGCTCGGCCTCGGTGTCGGGCTCGGCGTGGACCTCGACCCCGCGCTCAACTTCGAAGTCGCGCTCCGTGTCGATCCCGCTTTCGGCATCGATCTCGGCCTCGGCGTCGATCTCGGCCTCGGCGTCGACCCAGCCGTCGGCGTCGATCCCGTCCGCGGCGTCGAGTTCCTCCGCGGCGTCGAGTTCCTCCGCGGCGTCGAGTTCCTCCGCGGCGTCGAGTTC
>DATMMF010000009.1:0-22868 GCA_035569835.1 Solirubrobacteraceae bacterium | reverse complement strand
GGTCGCCAGGCGGCAACTCGATGCGATCGCGGAGGGCATCCGCCGCCTGCCCGCATCGCGGCTCGTGACCATCGAGGGGCACACGGACGCCATCGGCACCGACGACTACAACCTCGCTCTGTCGCTGCGCCGGGCAACGGCAGTCAAGAACTATCTCGTCCGCGCACAGGGCATCGACCCGGTGCGCCTCAGGGAGGCCGGGTTCGGACGGCGCAGGCCTTTGTCTGGAACGCGACCCGAGGCCGCCGAGAATCGCCGCGTCCAGTTTCGCGGCGGCTAGTACTGGAAATCCGGCAGAACGCGCCAACGCCGCGTCGTTGCCCGCGGGTCAGCCTGCGGTGTCGTCGCATCCCCCGCCGCGGCCAGGTCGGAAGCAGAAATCCGCCGTCAGGCTCGACGATTCCCACGGAACCTGGACGCGCCCGGTCTCCTGTGCGACCTCGATCCGGACGCGCTTGAACAGGTACTCGATGGCGAGGCCGGGCGCCGCCAGGTGCTGCAGCAGATGCTTCGCATAGATACTGTGGTCGCCACTCGGTCCGTCGAGGGCAACGCCCCCCGGGGACGTCGAGAACGCCACGAGCGTTCCGACCGGAGCCTCCAGCGGAGCGAGGCCCGATGGGGTCAGGCCGCGGAACGTCAGGCGTCGTCCGTCAGGCCCGACTACGACGCCACCCGCGAAAGGATTGATCCGGCAGGCATCCAGGATCGCGATGTTGATGCCGTGCTTCGCTTCGCCCAGGCGGTCGATGAATTCACCCGCATCGGCGGCGGTTGGCGCAATGTCGGATTCGCTCGTCGGCTCGGCGTCGACCGGCAGCAGGTAGTTGCGCCCCTTGGCTTGAACGCCATGGCCGGCATAGAACAGCACGCGCACGTCGCTCCGATCCGCGGCGAGCGCGAACTGCCGCAAGCCCTCGATGAGCTCGCGCCGCGACGTGTCGATCTTCAGATCCACCGCGAATCCGAGGTCGGCGAGGGCTGCCGCGACGGCACGGGCATCGATGACCGGATTTCTCAAGGGAGCAATCCTGTACCTGCCGTTGCCGATGACGAGTGCCGACCTGCGCACCTCGGAGGCGGGCGCGCCCGATGCAGTGGCCGGCACAAGGGGCCATCCGGCAGCGCCGGCGGCGGCGACGAGCACGCGAATGACGCGCCGCCGGCCGGGGTCGACTTGCCTGGGCCATGACGATCCGGATGTCACGCAACGATCCTGTTCGGTTCAGTAGGCGGTCGGCAGGCCGGCGACGATCTGGACCGCCGCGACGATACGGTCGTGCTTCAAGCGGTTCAGCGCGGCGTTCTCGGCACCGGCCGGTACCCGCACGTAGTAGTCGCCGAGCTGTCCCGGTCCACCCGCAAGGCTGCCTTCCACGGCGCTGAGCAGCAGTCGGATGTCGGCCTCCTTGGCATCCGGCGCGAAATTCACGCGCAACAGAGGGCGTTCGTCGGTGGGCAGGGCGCGCAAGGCGCGGATCTGTTGCGCATCGTCCTGCCCGTGGCGCACGAGCGAGTAGATGACGCCGCCTTGCACGGCGATGAGGCCGACCGCTGCAATGGCTGCAATCGGCCGCGCCAGGGCTGCGACCGATCCAAGACCGGCGGCGCCCAGCCAGCCGCGGATTCGTTCGCGAAGCGCCGGGCGATCGGCCCGTATGCGCTGCAGCGTTCGCGCCAGGCCCAGATCCGGCGGGACGCCGCTCACCGACTGCGCGATAGTCGACTGTAATGAGCGATACCACTCGAGCTCGGCCCGCGCGTCGCCGTCGGCGGCGAGGCAACGATCGACCCATTCACGGTCTTCGGCCTTCAGCGTGCCGTTCGCGTACCACGGCAGCAGTTCGGAAAGTCGCCGGTTCATGAACACGCTCCGCTGTCGGCACCCTCGCGCTCGATCAGCAGGCGAAGGCAGTTCCTGATGCGGTGGCGTGCGTGATACAGGCGCGTCTTGACAGTATTCTCGGGAACGCCCTGGACGTGCGCGACGTCGGCCAGCGAGCACCCCTCATAGAAGACCAGGAGCAGGCATTCCCTATGCTCTTGCGATAGTTTTCGCATGCAGGCCTGGACGCCTTCGCGATGCTGCTTGGCGGCAAGTTCGGCGAAGCCCTCGGGCGCGAGTTCGTCGACCTCGGTCTCCGCAACGTCGTCGAGGTCGTCGTGCGATTCATCGGCGCGCCGGCCGCGGTGGACGAGCAGCGCCTTGTTGCGGGCGATCCCGATCAGCCAGGTGCTGAAGAGTGAATCACCGCGGAATCGTGCCGCGCTGCGCCAGACCTCGTGCATCGTGTCCATCAGAACTTCCTCGGCCCGGTACGGCTCCTTCACCATGTTCAATGCGTACGCAAAAACGCGACGGCTGAACGCTTTGTAAATCGTCTCGAACGCCGCCTCGTCCTGGCGGGCAATTCGACCCAGAAGCTCCTTTGCTTTCGCGTCGTCCATAAGTTGCGGCCTGGCCGCCAGCGGTTCAGTCTTCTTTCAGGTTTTCGAAAGGCGCGGGCGCACTCGAGCAACCGCCTCCCGGCACAGCAGCCCTGGTGTGGAGCGATTCGTCGTGGGCGAGCGCCATCGTGCACGCCTGCTCGGGACCCAGGCGGGCGCCCGCTTCCATCGCGGCCTGAAGGTTCTCGGCGCCGAGGCGTCGGCGCAGGATTTCCCATACGCGCATACGGGTCATGTGGACGCCGGGCTCGCGCACTCGAAAATTCGTCTGCGCGGCATGCGCCGCGTCTGCATATCCGGCCAGCAAGGCGGCCGCAGAAAGGCGCTCCTCGAGCGCGGCGAGCAGCGCCAGGGCGTCCAGTGCGCGATGAAGGTACGACCACCCAAGGCGGCGATCGATCGCGATGAATTCCCCCGCTGCGGCGCGTCCTTGCGCGGTCGAACCGCCGAGCAGCGCGGCATTCAGGTAAACCGCGTAGGCCGCCGACAGCCGACGCAGGTTGCGTCGGCTGCGGAACCGCGACACCAGCTCCTGCGCAGCCGACAAGGCGGCGTCCAGATCCCCGGAGGCAAGGGACAATGCGGCGAGCTGGTCGAGGCACGACGAGACAAGGTCGTCGGCGCCTGTGGCGATCGCCAGCTGAATCTGTTCCTCGAGCAGGCGCCGCGCCTCGTCGAGCCGGCCGCCGGCCCTCGACACCATGATCTCACCGGTGCGCCGCAGCAGGAGCAGCCGCGGCGGCCATGCGGGGTGCTCGAGCAGGCGCATTTGCGCCAGCGCGGATGCCTTCTGGTCCATACCGCTGTGGCTATGGGCGAGGTGATGAAGCGCGATGTAGGCCTCGCGTGGGTCGCCGATGTTGCGGCTCAATTCGAGTGCCCGCAGCGCGGCGGTCCGCGAAACCTTGTCGGGTCGATCCGCAAAGACTGCGGCGCGCGAATTCCAGTAGCGCGCGTCAACGGATCCGGCGCCGTCGATCGAGGTAAGGTCCAGCACGCGGTCCGACAGCAGGCGCGCCTCGACGAGCGATGAAACCAGCAGCAACAGGTGTGCCGACGCGGCCACGAGCGCAACCCCGAGTGCAGGCTGGTGATCCGACGACCAGGCGATCGCGGCACGCAGGTTGTCGAGCTCCGGCTCGTAGCGGTCGCGGTACGCCGCGTCCGACAACTGCCAGCGGTCATCGAAGGCGCGGTCGAACAGCGCCTGCATGGCCTGCGCGTGCTTCGCGCGAAACTGCGCTTCTTCGCCTGCCTCGGCCAGACGCATCTGTGCGTAGCTGCGACCCGTCTCGAGCAGGACGTAACGTGGATTGTCGCCGCCGGTCGCAACGACCATCGAACGATCGATGAGCTCGCCGATCACGTCCACGACGGTCCACTCGTCGATTCGATCGTCGGCGACAACGGTACGCGCGGCGTCGAGCGAGAAGCTCCCGGTGAATACGGCAAGTCGTCGGAAGACGAGCCTTTGCGGCTGCGTGAGCAGCTCGTGGCTCCAATCGAGGGCCGCGAGCAGGGTCTGCTGACGCGAGGCAGCCGCACGATCGCCCGAGACAAGAAGCCGAAACCTCTGATCCAGGTGTTCGGCCACGCCGGCCACGCCGAGCAGGGGTACTCGAGCTGCCGCGAGCTCGATGGCAAGCGCGACGCCGTCCAATCGACGGCAGATCTCCACGACGGTCGCGACGGTTGCGCGGCCCAGCACGAAGCTGCGATCGGCGGCGGCGGCGCGCTCGCAGAACAGGGCGACGGCGCCGAACTCCAGGGCCTCGCGTTCGTCGACGGGCGCTTCTGGAACCTGCAGTGACGCGAGCCGGTAGACGCGCTCATGGGTTGACTTCAACGCAGACTGGCTCGTAACCAGCAGCGTGACGTGCGGGGCCGTCGCGAGCACGGCCTGGACCACGTCACGCACCGCGTCGCCGAGGTGTTCCGCGTTGTCGATCACGAGCAGCAGCGATAAGGGGCGCAACGCGGCAGCCACCCCGGCGACAGGATCGGCGCCGTGGCCTGCCGGCAGGTGCGCTGCGGCCGCAATCGAGTTGGCCACGAGCGTGGGGTCCGAGACGGCGGCAAGCTCGACCCACACCGCGCCGTGCTGGAAGCGGTCCCGGCCATCACGGACGACCGCCAGGGCGACCGCCTGCGCGAGTCGTGTCTTGCCAATGCCGCCCGGACCCGCGATCGTGACGAGCCTCAGCGTCTGCAGCAGGTGAGTCAAAGCCGCGACGTCGTCATCGCGCCCGATCAGCGGGGTGGCCAGCTCCGGAACGTTGGACGTCAATTCCGGCGCACGGCGCCCCGTGTGGGCGCCCTGCGGCTCCTGGTCGCGTACTTCCCGGCCCTGCAATTCGAGCATGAGGCGATAGCCACGCCCGGGTACGGTGGCAATCGCTCCCTGGCCGAGGATCCGCCGAAGCGCGGAAATCTGGACCTGGAGGTTGTTCTCTTCGACGACGACCTGCGGCCAGACGGCGTCGAACAGCTCGTTCTTTGTCACGAGGTGCCCTGCCCGCTCGAGGAGCGCCTTCAGAACGTCGAAGGCCTTCGGAGTGATCGCGCACGAGACACCGTCGACGATCAGCAGTCGTTCGCGCGGAATGAGCTCGAACGGCCCGAAGCGATAGTGCGTTGCAGAATGGGCGGCGACAGACATTGTGATCCGGCTAGTCCGGGCGTGAATTGGTCGGAAGGGACCTCGGCTGCAGCGGAGCCGCAATCAAAGGGGCGGCGGGTCCGGGAGGAGACCTGACCGGCCGAGAGCTGCCGCTATCCGCCGGGGTCGTATCGCAGCAGTCGGGATACAGGACGGGAAACCACTCCGGATGCTCCGCCAGGTTCGCGATCAGGCCGGCGCGGAACGCGGGCTCGTCGGCCTTCGCTCCCCACACGCGCACGAGGCGGCGGCCCAGGGTGCGGTCGACCTTCAACCAGGCTTCGACGTCCTTGTAACTGAACGTTCCGGCATCGCGCGGGGCGACGTTTCGCTCGGCGAAAACCGGCAGGCGGGCGGGCAGCGAGTCGCGAAACGGGACCGGCACCGCGGCAAGAAATGCCGCCGATGGCCCGGATGCGCGCACTGGCACCTTCGGCCCCTCGAACTCGATGTAGTCGCCGCCTCGAAGTTGCATCGACTCGGCAAAGCGCGACCGGCGGTCGAGCACCCAGGCGTGTCCGGATTCAATGAAGGCCGTCGACGTACGGACACCAACGTGCATCACAGCGACACCCTTCAAGTCGGCCAGGTCCATCCGCGGTGAGGCGGCACTGACAGCCTGACTTGCTGCTTCCCCACGACTGGTCAGTTTCAACCAGCCAGCAAGCAGATACAGGGCCGGGCGGGCGGTGCCTGTCGATGCATAGGATCCAAGCATCAGCCGCGTGCCCGCGCCCAGGTCGAGGATCGGTCCGGGGGTGTATTCGAGCCGAAGGAACGCCCCCGAAGCGGTTTCCAGGACGTCGTCGACCTGCAATCCGACGCCCTCGTCGGCGGCCAGCCGCGACCCTGCGCGCAAAATGGCCGCGTTGCCCTCGAGAATTGTGATCGTCGCGACGCTTTCGGCCCCGAGCGCCAGCGCCGGGATTGCGAGCAGCATGGCCGGCAGGCTTCCAAGACGCATCGCCTTGTTCCCTACTCCAATTTGGCCCCGGCGTGATTGCGTTCTTCGCGGTGATTTGCGGCCGGATGCCACGCGTTAGATCGAACCAATTTACGCGTTCGCAGCTCAATCCGTCGGTGACTTTCGTCATCGATTTTTCAAGGTTCTTTCAGGCCCACGAAAGGACTGCGCAGGTCCGGCTCGGACAGAATGGGCGCCGTCGGGCCGTTTGAGCACCCGCGATCCGTCTCCAGGGCAAGAGCAGCCAGCGAATGATTGTGCGAACGACTGACCGGTGGCAGGCGCGCTTGATCGGCGGGCTCGCGCTTTGCGTGCTGGGCGCCTTGGGCCCCGTCGCCGCCACGGTGGCGGCCGAGCGCGGAGTCGCACTCGTGATCGGCAATGCGCGGTATCCGCAGGCGCCTCTGAACAATCCGGAGAACGATGCCCGCCTGATCGCCAGTACGTTGAGGCGCCTCGGCTTCGAAGTCACCGAGCGTGAAAACCTCGGCATCATGGAATTCCGACGCGTCCTGCGCGACTACGTGCGGCGCCTGCAGGATGAGGATGGGGCAGCCCTGTTCTACTACGCCGGTCACGCCGTCCAGATCGCGGGCCGCAACTACCTGCTGCCGGTGGACATCAATCTTCGCGACGAGGACGAAGTTCGCGACGACGCGGTCGAGATCGACGAACAGCTCGTCAGGCGAATCGAGCACGCCAGGGCCCGCGTCCGCATCGTCATCCTGGATGCCTGCCGCGACGACCCCTATGCCTCGAGCCGCGCGCGCCGCGGATTGATTCGAGCAGGAGGCCTCGCCGAGATGTCGGCGTCGGGAGCTCTGATCGCCTACTCATCCGCGCCGGGCCAGGCATCGCAAGACGGACCACCCGATAGCGACAGCATCTACACGCGCAGCCTGGCGAAGGAGATGCTCGCCGAGAACGTCCAAGTCGAGAAAATGTTCAAGAACGTCCTGGTCGATGTGCTGCGCGAAACGAACGAGCAACAGGTACCCTGGGTCAACAGTTCACTGACGGTCGATTTCAGCTTCAATCCGACCCCTCGCGCCGTCGCCGACGCCTCGTCCATGCGGGGCGAGGCGCGCCAGGCCCAGCAGGGAGCGCAGATGCTGTTCGCGGGCTTGCCGGTCCCGGCCGCCGCGCGGCCGGACGCCCTGCCGAAGGCGTCGCAAGCGATGCATGCAACGGACCATTGTGCCGAATTGGCTCGACGTCTGCGAATCGGTGACTCGATATCCGCCCCGGATGCGGGTTACCTGCAGCGAAACTGTCTTCCCGCCGCGCTTCGGCAGGCCGCGCAGAACCCGGCGATGCGGGATTCGGCGACGCCGGTTGACGGCCCTTCGCCCGCGCCGCCGAGCCGCGACGAGCCGGCGGCGTCAGCAGCGCCCAAGGAAACCGAGCCACCACAACCATTCGACGAAGCACTGAAAGCAGCCGTCGCCAAGCTGCTCGAGCGAGCCGATCTTGACCTGGCGGTTGCTGCGGGTCAGGGAGCACCGTCTGCGTCGCTGGTGGTCGATCCCCTGATCGACGCGTCGACGGGTTTCCACACCGGCGCGACCAAGGTGGTCGAGCAGCGACTGGTGAGTGCGGTGCACGATCGACTTCCGCGTCTGCAGACAGTGGATTTCTCCCCCGAGAGCGTGGCGCGGCGACCGCTGGTCGTGATCGGTACGGTGACGCCACTCGACCGCGAAGGCCGCACGACCGGCGCGCGTTTCGTCTATGCGATCCGCCTGGCGCTGCTGGATCTTCAGCGCGGCGTCGTGGTATCGGCCGCTTCTGCGCGTTCGCGGCTGGGGGGTGTGGACGCGACGCCGACGCGTTTCTATGGCGACATGCCGGCCTGGGCGCCCGATGGGTCGATCGAGGCGTATACGCGCGCATGCAACGATGCGATTGCGGGCGCGCCGATCGATCCGGCTTACCGGGACGGCCTCGCCGTCTCCGCCCTCGTGAGCGCGGCGATCGAAGCGTATGAGACAGGACGCCTGCGCGAGGCGCTCACGGCCTTTACGAAGGCGCGACGGCAAGGCGGCGATCCGCAACTTCGCATCGAAAGCGGCCTGTACCTGGCGGCGGCGCGCCTGGACCGCGTGAGCGATGCGCAGCAGGCGTTCGCCCGCATCGTGGACCTCGGCCTAGCTCAAGGCCGCCTGGGGGTGCGGTTCCACTTCCGTCCCGGCGCCACGCAGTTCCTCGACGATGCGCAGGCAAGGCCAGCGTACGAATTGTGGCTCGCCCTCGTCGCGCAGCGCGCGGAGATCCACCGCGGCTGCCTCCAGATCGCAGGCCATACCAGCCGCAAGGGTGACGAGTCGGCGAGCGGGAGGCTGTCGCTGCTGCGGGCACAGACGGTCAAGGACCGGATCGACGCGATCGATCCGGAGATCGCATCGCGAACGCTCGCCGTCGGCAAGGGCTTCCACGAGAACCTGTCCGGACTGGGTACCGAGGATGGCCGTGACGCGATCGACCAGCGCGTCGAATTCAAGGTACTCGACTGCCATCGCACCTCGCCAGCCACTCCGATCCGGAGCCTGGTCCAAAGATGACCACATCGCCCTCGTTGCGCCCGCGACCGACAGACTCCGTTGCACCGCTCGTCGCGCTCGGCGTTGCGCTGCTCGCGCTGCTCGCCGGCTGCGCCTCGCCCCGAGACAGCCGAATGACCGAGCCGCGGCCGTACGCGGTTCCGACCCGTGCGATCACCAGCTTCGCCTCGGAGCTGCGATGCATGGACGGGCTGCTGCTGGACTACGGCATCCACGACGTACCGCTCGCGGTCGAACCGGTCGCCGACCCGACGCACCGCCTCGGCACCGGCTCCGCGGACCTTCTGACCCTTGCAGTCTCGGACATGACGCGCAGCAGCCGCGCGATCCGCCTCGTTGCGCCGGGCGCGAATGACGCATCGCGATCCGGCAATTCGCTGCGCGGCGCCCTCAGCCTCGCCGACGACGGCAGCTCGAGCACGACCCTCAGCCTCGACGCGTCCCTGCTCGGATCGGACGCGACCATCATCGCCGGGTCGGCCGCGCGCCACTCCGCGACACTGGCGCGCAAAGGCGGCGACTACACCGGCAACGCCGAGATCCGCCAGTTCGGCATCGCGTTCGAGCTGGCCTCGGCGCCTTCCGAGGCACTGCAACAGACGTCGCGCACGCTCGCAGAGCTCGCCGCGATCGAGCAGGTCGGACGGCTGGCGCACGTTCCGTACTGGAGCTGCCTCGGGGCACCGCCGACCCAGGAGGCGGTCGCCGCCGAGATCAAGGATTGGTACGACGCGCTCGCCGCGCATCCGGCCGAGATGATCCGCTACGTCCAGGAGCAGCTGCGCACGCGCAACGTCTACGCCGGCCCCGTGGACGGCGCCGTCAATTTGCAACTGAAGGACGCACTGGCGCAATACCGCGAAGCGCTCGGCCTCACGCGCGAGGCGAAGGTCACGCTCGACTTCTTCAACGCGTACCTGAGCGCGGATCATGGTCGCGTGGCAACGCGGGTTGCGGCCACCGCGCCTGCCCCGGTTGATCCCCCGCCTGCCGCGGCGATGACGCCGCCCATGTCGGCCCCATCGCTCGCGCTGCGGCTCACGACCGAGAACGACGCCCGCCGCTTGCGGCGCGGAGACACGGTGCGGCTGCTGGTGCGACCGAGCCGCGACGCGTACGTCTACTGCTTCCTGCTTGACGAGGACCGCCATGTGGTCCGCTTCTTCCCGAACCACTTTCAGCGCGAGGCGCGGGTGGGGACGGCAAGTGACCTCAAATTGCCCGGCACGATGCCGTTCGAGATCGCGCTCAACTCGCGGGGAGTTTCAGAGACCGTCGCCTGCTTCGCAACCGAGCGCGACGTGCTGGCGCGCTTGCCGGCGGCGCCGGGGGCGGACAGCTTCGCACCGCAGCCGTTCGCTGCCTTGAGTGAGGTCCGCAGTGCGCTGCAGGATGCGACCGACGGGGTGTTTGCCCACGCCTCGCTGGAGCTGACGCCCGGAGATTAGGGGCAGATGTTTTGGTTCCACTCGGGGCTTTTTCTGAAACTTGAACCGATCCGGGCGGCCGGGCAACTGATTGGGAGTGCTCCCAACTCGGAGTTGCCCTGATGGCCCCCTCCCATCGACAACGCGCGGCCTGCCACCGCCTGCTCGTCGCGGCTGCAGCGCTCGTCGCCGTCGCGACGCTCGAGGTTCGAGCCGAGGTCTGCAGCGGCGCGCTGCCCGACTCTGGCGCCATTGTGTCGGTTCAAGCCGGCAGGTTCGCGCTGATCGAGAGCGGCTGCGAGCTGGCCCCGAGCGCGGCTCCCCGCGCCGCGGCGCAGCTGCTGCTGTACGAGCGCGGATCGGCGACGATCACGATGAGCGCGCCGCCCGGCGCGCCGGTCCGGGCGGCGCCGGCCCCGCGACCCGCGCCTGCGGCCGCACCCGATGATCGCGACGTCGAGCGGATCCTGTCGGTCGAGCCAGCCGTCGCCACCGCCGCGCGCATCTACGGCGTCGATCCGCTGTTGCTGCATGCGATCGCCCACGTGGAATCGCGCCACCGTGCCGCGGCCGTGTCGGCGGCCGGCGCGCTCGGGCTGACCCAGGTGATGCCGGCCACCGCGCGGCGCTTCGGCATCGATAACCCGGAGCGCTCGCTGCTCGATCCAGACACGAACCTGCGCGCCTGTGCCGCTTACCTGCGGGCGCTGCGCGGCCGGTACGGCGACGACCTGGCCCGCGTGCTCGCGGCGTACAACGCCGGCGAAGAAGCGGTCGACCGCTATGGGGGCGTGCCGCCGTATCCTGAAACCCAGGCCTATGTGCACGACGTCCTGGCCGTCTACGGCCGTTTGACCGCGATGTTCGCGGTTTCGGACGACGGAGCGCTGGTCGCGCGCGGCGAACGGCAATGAGACTGGCTGCTGCGCTGCCCGCGGATGCGCCGGACGCCGAGAGCGTATTCGCCCGCTACAGCGACCTGATCCTGGTCGCCGGGGTCGTCGCGATCGTTGCCTTGATGGTGCTGCCGCTGCCGCGATGGCTGATCGACCTGCTGGTCGGCGCGAACATCTCGATCGGCCTGCTGCTTCTGCTGCTCGCGCTCTACGTCGGCTCGCCCCTGGATTTCTCCTCCTTCCCGAGCGTGCTGCTGATGACGACGCTGTTCCGGCTGTCGCTTTCGATCGCGACGACCCGGATGATCCTGCTGCAGGCGGACGCCGGCCACATCATCGCGACCTTCGGCAAGATCGTTGCGGGCGGCAACCTGGTCGTCGGTCTGGTCGTCTTCCTCATCATCACCGTCGTGCAGTTCATCGTGATCGCGAAGGGCGCCGAGCGCGTTGCCGAAGTCGCCGCCCGCTTCTCGCTCGACGCGATGCCGGGCAAGCAACTGTCGATCGATTCGGACCTGCGCTCCGGCCTGATCGACAAGGACGAGGCGCGGCGGCGGCGGCGCTCGCTCGAGCTCGAGAGCAGACTGAACGGGAGCCTCGACGGCGCGATGAAGTTCGTCAAGGGCGACGCGATCGCCGGCATCGTGATCATCCTGATCAACCTGCTGGGCGGCCTGGCGATCGGCGTCATGCAGCAAGGCCTCCCGATCGGGATCGCGATGGCGCGCTACTCGATCCTGACGATCGGCGAAGGCATGGTCGCGCAGATCCCGGCACTGCTCGGCGCGATGGCCGCCGGGCTGATCGTAACGCGGACCACCGACGAGGAGCACGACCGCCACCTGGGCGACGCGATTCGCAAGCAGGTCACCGCGAAGCCGCGCGTGCTGCTCGTCGCCGGCGGCATCTGCCTGCTGATGTCGGCGGTGCCCGGTTTCCCTAAGGCGGTCTTTGTGCTGCTCGGGCTGGTCGCGGCCGTCAGCGGCGTCCTGCTGACACCGGCGTGGCGCGAGCGCATCGCGCGCCTGCGGCATCCGGCCCTGCGCGGTCTGGTGCGGCATCTGGCGACGCCCGCGCCGGTCACCGCAACGCCGCCGCCGGCGCCTGCCGCGGTCGCGCTGCTGCTGCAGGTTCCGTCCGCGCTGCTGGCGGGCGCCGCGGCGCAGGCGACGGCCCAACAGCTGGCCGACCTGCTCGAAGAGATACAGCTCGACCTGGGCCTGGCGCTGCCGAAGATCCACCTGCACGGGCGGCACGATGCCAACGAGTGGGAACTGCTCGCGTTCGAGGCGCCGATCGGCCGTGGCCGCCTCGAGCCGGAAGCCACCGCCGATGCGCTGGTCGGCCCCGTGCGGCAGGCGCTGCGCCGCAATGCGGGGCTCTTCGTCGGCATCCAGGAGACGATGAACCAGCTCAACCGCGCCACCGGCGACGTACCGGACGTCGTCAAGGAAGTGATGCGCACGGTGCCGCTGACCCGCATTGCCGAGGTGCTGCGTCGGCTCGTCGCCGAGTCGGTATCGATCCGCAACCTGCGCGACATCCTCGAGGCGCTGTCCGACTCCGGCACGAAGGAGCCCGCGATGCTCCTGGAGGGCGCCCGCGTCGCGCTGGGCCGGCAGATCTGCCATCGCGTGGCGCCGCAGGGGACGTTGCGCGCCGTGCTGCCGCGGCCCGAGCTTGCAGCCGAACTGCGCGCGATCCTTGGCCCCGGCGCCAGCTCACCGGTGGCTGGCGCCGAACAAAAGCTGCGACGGATCGCCTCCACGCTGGTCGCTTCGATCCGCGCGGGCCGCGCCGCCGCCGTCGTCACCGAGCCGGAGCTGCGCGTGGCCCTGCGCAGCCTGATCGAGGCCGAGTGCTTCGATACGCCGGTCCTTTCCTACCGCGAACTGGTCCCCACCCTCCAGCTCGTGCCCGTGGCAGAAGTGCTGGCCGAGGCCGCCTAGATGGACCGCACACGCTTGCGCCTCGCCCCCCTCGCCGTGCTGCTCGCAGCCTCGATCGCGAACGCCGGTCCGCTGCCCAACGGGGCGCGGGCCGTCTCGATCACCGCGCGCGAGCAGCCGATCGCGGAGTTCCTCCAGGACCTGTCGGCCGACGTCGAAGTACCGGTCGCGATCAGCCCGAAGGTCACCGGGACCGTCAACGGCACGTTCTCGGGCTCCGCCGACAAGGTGCTGCACGACGTCGCCCGCGTCTACAACCTGGTCGGCTACTTCGACGGCGCGGTGATGCACGTCGTGCCTGCGAGCGAGCTCGCGACCAGGACCTTCGCGGTGCCGCGCACGATCGCCGAGCGCGCGCTGCGCGGCAGCTACGAGCTCGGACTGCCCGATGCGCGCGACACGGTCCACGCCACCGCCGACGGCGATCTGGTGGCGATCGGCACGCCGCGCTTCATCGAGCAGATCGAGGACCTGGTCCGCGCCGCGCAGACCGCGCAGGCGGCCGCCTCGGCGCCGCCGACGCCGGGGATGCTCGACTTCCAGGTGTTCTACCTGCGCTACGCGTGGGCCCAGGACACGACGGTGACGTTCGCGGGCCACCAGATCGTCGTACCGGGCGTTGCGTCGATCCTTCGATCGCTGGTCGGCGCACACGCAGCCGGCGCCGCGATCCAGGACATCGCGCTGCGGCCATCCCGGCCGAAGCTGAAGGGCCAGGGCCTCGCCTCGCAGGGCGTCTCGGCCGCTGCCGACGCCGCGCATCCACGCAACGGCGTCGACACGCTGGTGGCGGCGCTCAGCACGGTGGCACAGGCGGGCGCACCACCGCCCGCCCCCGACAGCGGGCCTGCGCCGATGGCGTTCGATCCGCGCCAGGTGTCGATCGAGGCCGAGCCGCGCCTGAACGCGGTGATCGTGCGCGACGCCCCCGATCGATTGCCGCGCTACGGCCAGCTGATCGCCGCACTCGACGTCGAGCCGCAGACGCTCGAGATCGAGGCGACGATCATCGACGTCAATATCGACCGGGTGCGGGACCTCGGAGTTAACTGGAACTGGAACAACGCGCGGCAGGACATCGGCTTCAGCGGCACGGTGCCCACGACAGGGCCGGGCGCCGTCGCCTCGGCCGTGCTCGGCTCGCTCGCGCAGTTCACCGCGAGTATCCGGGCGCTCCAGAGCGACGGCGCAGCGCGCATCGTTTCGAGACCGCAAGTCGTCACGCTGTCGAACGTCGAGGCCGCCTTTGACGACACTTCGACGTTCTACGTCCGCGTCGCCGGCTCCTACGAGGTTGATCTTTTCGACGTCACGGTCGGCACTTCGCTGCGCGTGACGCCGCACGTGTTCCGCGACCGCGACGACACGCGGATCAAGCTGATGGTCAAGGTCGAGGACGGCTCGCTCACCGGGCAGACGGTCGACCAGATCCCGGTCGTCACACGCTCGACGATCGATACGCAGGCGCTGATCAACGAGGGCGAAAGCCTGCTGATCGGCGGCATGGTGCGCGAGTCGAACTCGTCGAATGTCGACAAGGTCCCCGGCCTCGGCGACATCCCGGTTCTCGGCAACGTGTTCAAGAGCCGCCAGAGCGACGACGGACGCGTCGAGCGGATCTTCCTGATCACGCCGCGCCTGGCCGCGGCGAGGCCGGGCGCGACCGGCACCGGCCTCGTGGCCAGCGCGGCCGCCCCGGTCAAGCGGGCATCCGTCGTGCTGGATCTGGACACGCTGCCGGTGGCGCCGGCCAACGCCGCGCCAGCCGCGGTGCCCGCGCGACCCGAAGGCGACGACTTCATCGCCCCGGCGCAGCAGCCCGGGGGGTCGCCGCCTTCGAATTCCCCGCCGAGGAGGAACTGACCATGGATGGCTTCAGCCCCGGCGGCAATGCGCCGCCCCGTCTCGGGCCCGTGCTCGATTCCGCGGTCCAGGCCGCGCTCGAGCTGCGGATCCTCGATGGCCCGCAACGCGGCGCGCGCGCCACGGTCGAGAGCGGCGTCCCGTTCGTCGTCGGCGCGCTGCGCGACGGCGACGATGCCGCGGCAGGCTGCGACATCGTTCTGAACGAGCCGGGGGCGCCGGATGCGGCGGACTCCTCGGGGCACGCGCGGGCGCGCGTCACCATCGACCGGCGCGACGCGCTGCTCGAGGTGCTTGACGGCGAGGTCGAGCTCGGCGGCCGTCGTCACGCCGCCGGCGGGCAGGTGGCCTGGTCGGTCCATGTGCCGCTCAGGATCGGCGCTGCGACGATCGCCTTCGGCCGCGCAGACATCGAGCGCTGGCCCGTCCCCACCGACACCGGATCGAACGGTATGCCGGCGCCGGCACCCGCCTGGGCGACGCGACCGGCGCGCCGCGCCCCGCTGCTGCGCCGCGCCGAGTTCTGGCTCGCCGCGACCGGCGGCGCCGTGCTGCTGGCTTGCACGGGGTCGCTCCTGGCCGCGCATCGGATCGCCGCGGCGCCGCCAGCGGACCCGAAGCCGCTCGCTGCCGCGCTGCATGACAGCGGCTTTCACGGCGTCAGCGCGACCGGCGGTGCGGACGGGCTGATCGGACTTCACGGCCGCGTCGCCACGCAGGCCGAGCGCAGCCGCCTCGACGCGTGGCTCGCGCAGCATCACGTGCAACCGCCGCCGCAGCTCGACCTGGACGTCGACGAGGAGGTGCTGCGCGACGTCATCGAGGTGTTCCGCGTCAACGGCATCCCGGTCCAGGCGCGGGTCGCGGCACCGGGCCGCGTCGAGGCCGAGGCCGCCGAGCGCGATGCCGATCGGCTCGCGCGTGCCGAGGAGGTGGTCCGGCGCGACGTGCGCGGCCTCGAAAACCTGGAGGTCTCCAACACCGTACCCGCGGAGCCGCCGGGGCCGCCGCCGGTCGGGGACGACCCGAACAAGCGGATCGCGTCGCTGGTCCCGGCACCGGCGCAAGGCGGGCCCGGTTACATCGTCACGGCCGATGGCGCCCGCTACTTCGTCGGCGCGCTGCTGCCCTCCGGCTACCGCATCGCGCAGATCGAGCCGCAACGGCTGCAGCTCGAGCGCGACGGCCGCCAATCGACACTGAACTTCTGAGCCCGTTGCTGCAACCCACCTCGAAAGGAGAACACGATGGCCACCTATTCCACCACCCCCACGACGCTGTCCACGCTCGCCGCCGCACCGATGGCAAGTAAACCCACGAGCGCGAACAACGCCACGAACAGCTGGTTCGACGCGATGGCGCAGGCGTGGGGCCAGGCGCTCGACAACCAGGCCAACGTGCTTCAGCAGGATTCGGACGCGATCAGCAACGGCGGCAGCGATTCGCCTTCGGCGATCACCACCCTGACGGCCGAATCGCTGAAGATGACCTTCCTGTCCGACAGCTCGCACACGTCGCTCACGTCGGTCGGCGACGCGCTCGAGGCGATGGCCCGCAAGCAGTAGCCCTCCCCGGAGACGCGTCATGACGATCGCGATCGCCGCCCCCGCGGCCAGCACGATAGCTCCGGCCGCACAGGCAAGCGGCGCGGCCGGGCAGGCCGGCTACAACCTGTCGCTGGGCGACCTGAACCACTTCGAGCAGGCGCTCGCGCGCGCCGGCGGACACCTGGAAGCGCAGCCGGTCCGCGCGCCGAGCGCGGCGGCCGAGGCGATGTTGCGGCCGCTCGACCATATCAACGGCGAGGCGGCCCGCCTGTCGAACGATGCCCAGCTGGCCCAGGCCGCTGGCCGCGAGATGAGCCCGAGCGAGATCGTCACGCTGACGGTCCGCTGCCAGGAGTTCATGTTCCATTGCCAGCTGACGTCGAACATCGCGAACCGCACGGCCGACGGCCTGCAGCAGCTGTTCCGTCAGCAATCGTAGGGAGCCCGACGATGACCTCGGTTGCCCGGTTTTCGAGACACCTGGCGCCGCTCGCGGTTGCGATCGCGCTGCTGGCCGGCTGCGCGAGGCAGGAACTGTATTCGCAGCTGTCGGAGCGTCAGGCCAACGAGGTCGTCGCCGCGCTGCAGGCCGCTGGCATCGACTCCGAAAAACGCTCGCAGGAGGGGCAGTTCTCGGTACTGACCGCGAGCGACGACTTCCCGGCCGCCGTCGGCACGCTGAGCGCCCAGGGGCTGCCGCGCGAGGCATTCGACAGCATGGGCAGCGTGTTCAAGCGCGAGGGTTTCGTCTCGACGCCGCTCGAGGAGCGCGCGCGGCTGCTGCATGCGATGTCGCAGGAGATCTCGAACACGCTTTCGGGCATCGACGGCGTCGTCACCGCGCGCGTCCACCTGGTCGTGCCGGAGCGCAGCCCGCTGTCGGACAAGCCGCAGCCGTCGGCCGCCGCCGTGTTCATCAAGCACCGCCCGGATCGCAACCTCGCGGCGCAGGTGCCCCAGATCAAGGCGCTCGTCGTCAACAGCATCGAGGGTCTCGCGTACGACAACGTCACCGTGGCACTGTTTCCGGCCGACGCCCGTCCCGCCGGAACCGGCGCGGCGGCTCCGGCTGCGCGACCGCTGAAGGCCGAAACGCTGTTCGGCGGCTCGGTCGGCCTGCTGGCCCTGGCCGGCGGCGGCCTGCTCTGGTGGCGTCGCCGCGACGGTGAAGGCGCGCGATGAGCGCGACGCCCGGGTTGGAGCGGCACCGCCGCCGCGCCGCGATCGCCACACGGCTGCTCGAGGCGGCACCGGATGCCGCCGCCGCCCTCGACTGGGATGCGCTCGATCGCGGACCGGCGTGGCTGGCGGTCCCCGACACGGAACTGGCACTCGAGCAGCGCAGGATCGGTGCCACCCTGAACACGGCGGCGATCCGCCTGTGGATCGACCGGCGCAGGCTCGCCGCGGCGCGCACCGCGGTCGGCGAGGCATTCCTGCGCGCGCTGCTCGCCGATCCCGCCGCACCGGACGTCGCGCCTCATATCGTGGTCGCCCCGGATGGCGGCAGCGACATCGCCGAATGGCTCCGGCAGGCGGGCGCTGCGGTGCAGGCCGCCGCGATTTCCGACAGTCCCTTGGGACAGGCCGCGGCGATTGCGCTGTGCGGTCGCGCTGGCGGTGCGCTGCAGCTGGCGGCCGAGGCCGCGCGCGGCCTGATCGAGCACGCCAGGCGGATCGGCGCGACGCTCGCCACGGCGGCGCCGGAGACGCAATGAGTTTCCTGCTCTGGCAGCGCGACCGTGACGTCGCCATCGCGTCGCGCCGACGTGTGTTGACCGCGGCCGAAGTCGGGCCGCTGCTCGATGCGCAAGCGCTGTGCCAATGCGTCGCGGACCTGGCCGCAAGCCGGGCGGCGAAGATCGACGAAGCTGCCGACGCAGCGCGGACCGCGGCGCGCATCGAAGGGCTCGAACTGGGCCGGCGCGAGGCACGCGAGGAGATCTCGACGACCCTCTCGTCCCTCGCCGCCACAGCCGCCGCCGAACGGGACCGGTTGCGCGGCGAGGTCGGTTCACTGGCGCTCGAGGTCGTGCGCAAGATCCTCGGCCAGTTCGCCCCCGAGGTGGTGCTGGTCGCGCTCGCCCGGTCCGCGCTGGACGAAATGCTTCCCGCTCCTGCAGTGACGCTGGTCATCCATCCCGACCGTGTCGATGCGGTCCGCGAAAGCCTGGCGGACGAACGGGTCGGCGATTGCGCCAACGGCGCGTGCATCGAGGTCCGCGCCGATCCCGGCTGTGCGCCCGACGACTGCCGGATCGAGACGGCACTGGGCGTCGTCGATGCCGCGCTCGCTGTGCGGCTTGCCAGGATTGCGCAGGCCTGGGAGACCGCATGAACCTGGCCGACGCGATGCCCACCGCCCGGCTGCAGCGCGCGCTGCAGTCGGCGCGGACCGTCGCCGAACTGGGGCGCGTCGTCCAGGCAGCCGGCACCGTGCTGCGGGCGACCGGACTGCACGCGCGCATCGGTCAACAATGCGAGGTGTTCGATCCAGCGCAGACCGACGGCGGTACGACGCTGTCGGCCGAGGTCATCGGTTTCAGTGGCAGCGAGATGATGCTGGCGCCGTACGGGTCGCTGCGGCAGCTTCCGGTCGGCGCCGCGGTCCGCGCGCTGGCCGACGACGCGACCGTACCCGCCGGTGAAAGCGTGCTCGGTCGCGTCGTCGACGCGTTCGGACGACCGCTGGATGGCGCGCCGCTGCCGCAGTCGAGCGTGCGCCCGAACCCGCTCCACGCCCCGGCTCCCTCACCGCTCGCACGGCGCCCGATCGCGTCACCCTTTCCGACCGGGGTGCGGGCGATCGATTCGGCGTTGACGGTCGGCGAGGGCCAGCGGGTCGGCATCTTCTCGATGGCCGGCGGCGGCAAGTCGACGCTGCTCGGAATGCTGGCGCGCCAGGCGCGCGCCGACGTCAACGTGATCGCGCTGGTGGGCGAGCGCGGCCGTGAGGTGCGCGAATTCCTGGACGACTGCCTCGGCGAGGCGGGTCTGGCGCGCTCGGTCGTCGTTGTCTCGACGTCCGACCGGCCGGCGCTCGAACGCGTGCGCGCCGCGTACGCAGCGACCGCCATTGCCGAAGGCTTCCGTCGCAAGGGCCTGCGCGTGCTGCTGCTGGTCGATTCGATGACCCGGTTCGCGCGCGGGCTGCGCGAGCTCGGCCTGTCGGCGCTCGAGCCGCCAGTGCGGCGCGGCTATCCCCCGTCGGTGTTCGCCGAGCTGCCGCGATTGTTCGAGCGGGCCGGCAACGACACGGTGGGCTCGATCACCGCGTTCTACACGGTGCTTGTGGAAGACGACGACGACCCGGTCGCGGAGGAGGTCCGCTCGATCCTCGACGGCCACATCGTTCTGTCGCGCGACCTGGTGCAGGCGCACCACTATCCGGCCATCGACGTGCTGGCCAGCGTGAGCCGCGTGTTCACGCGCGTCGCTTCGCGCCAACACCAGGACAGCGCAGCCGCGTTGCGCGAGCTGCTGAACGCCTATCGCGAGGTCGAGTTCCTGCTTCGGATCGGCGAGTACCAGCCCGGCGGACCGAATCGGGCCGCCGACCGCGCGATCGAGCGGATCGATGCGCTGCGGGCGTTCCTGCGACAGCGCATCGACGAGGCGAGCGATTTCGACGCCACGGTCGCGCGCCTGGCGGAGATCGTCCAATGAGCACGGCCCTGCCACTGGGCGACGTAGACGTGCTGCGCCGGATCCGGACCCTGCGCGTCGAGCGCGCCATGCGGCTCGTTGCCGGCGCCCGCGCAGCGGTCGACGCGGCTGACGCCGTTGTTGCGCAGCGGCTCGAGCGGGTGGAGACGATCCGCGCGTCGCTCGACGGGTTGCGCGAGGCGATCGGCCCGGCGCTGGCGCCGGAGCTGCCACGCTGGGCGTCGTTGATCTTCACGCGGCAGCAGCAGCTCGCCGACCAGCTCGAGCGCGCGGAGGATAAGCTGTTGACCGCGCGCGAAAGACTCGACGGTGCACAGAAAGCGTTGCAGCGCGCGCGCGCCGACCTCGCGAGCGCTCAGCGGCGCGAGCAGGTTGCCGATGATCTTGCGCGCCGCGCACGGCGCAAGCTGGCCATCGAGCGCGAGCGCAGGCTCGAGCGCGAGGCCGAGTCGCTGCCCCGAGGCGATTGGAGGGCGCGATGATGGTCACCGGCGATCGCGTCGCAGCGCGGACCCCGCCGCGCGGCGCGGCCACCGCAGCGGCCGGATCGCAGCCCGAACAAGCCTTCGCGCGCGCGCTGCACGAAAAGAGGCTCGCGGCCGACGACGCCGGGGCGGGAGATGATGCCGGCGGGCAAGACGGCGCCCCGGGCAACGGCAGCAGCCAGGCTTGCGCGCTCGCCGGCCCGAACGCACCGCCAGCCGGGCTGTCCTGGCCGCCACCCGCGCCGTGCGGGGACGGCGGCGACGGGCCGACGGCCGGCATCGAGGCGACCAGCGCGAGCGCCGCAGCGGCGGCCGCGGACTCGATGCTCGCCCCGACAGCCGTCGACGCCGACCCGAGCGCTTGGGAAGCCTCGATCCGCGACGGCAACGGCGTCGCGCTCGATCTGCGTGCCGAGTCGGCACCGCCCGGGCCTGGCCAGAGCGCCGCATGGTCTGTCACGGTCGTCTCGCCGGTGCTCGCGGCCGAGATCCTTGCACAGCATGCGCCCGAGCTGACCGACCGCCTGCGCCGGCGCGGCATCGCTTCCCGCGTCCGGATCGCCGGGGCGCTCGAAGATCGCGGTGGCGACGAATCGACTTGAACGAGCAGCGCGCGAATTGCAACACAACGGTGACGCTCCGCCCGGACCGCGCGTCGCGGCTTGGGGCCGAAGGGAGGATCCGACCGATGACTGCACGTACCGTCTACATCGTTGACGGCAACTCCGACTTCCGCGAGGCGACCCGCGCCCGGCTTTCGGGTGCCGGCTTCGACGTCACCGCCTGGGGCGACGCCGGCGAAGCGATCGACCAGCTCGCAGCCGGCGCGCGCCGCCATCATGGCAATTGCGCCTGCCTGCTGCTCGACCTCGGGATGCCGCCCGTCTCCGGCCTCGTCGTGCACGACGCGCTGCTCGAGCGCGGCGCCAGGATGCCCGTCATCTACGTCACCGCCGACGCCGACGTTCCGGGCACGGTCCGCGCGATGCAGCGCGGCGCGCTGACGGTTCTCGAGAAGCCGGTCGACGCCGGCGAGCTCGACGCCGCGCTTGACTCGGCGTTCGCCGACCGCAGCGCGTGCGCATCGGTACCGGCGGCCAGGCCGCCTGCGCCGTTGTTGAGCGACGAGCGCGTGCAAGCGCAAGCCCGTTACCGCGCACTCGAGGCCAGGCTCGCGCCGCGCGAGCGCGAGGTTCTCGGCTACGTGATTCTGGGCGTCTACAACAAGAACATCGCCGACCGGCTCGGCATCTCGATCAAGACCGTCGAGCTGTATCGGGCGCGCGGCATGACGAAGATGCGAGTCCGGTCAGTGGCGGAGCTGACCCGCGTCATGATCACGCAGCAAGCCTGATATGGGCGCGGGCGCCCACGCGACGCTCGGCTACGGCGCGGCCGCCGCAGCCTGGTTCGAGGCCACGACCGATGCCGGGCTGCTGCGCTTGTCGATCCGCACGCCGGTCCGGCATGCGGCCGATGCCGCGATCGTGCTCGCCGACTGCAATGCGCTGCTGGGCGCGCTCGACGCCTGGTGCGGCGCGCCGCTCAACTGGCGCTGGGTTGGAAGCTCGCCGGCGCGCCGGACCGCCGCCGAGGTCGCCAGTGCAAGCTGGTCGCCCGCCGGCGAGGAGTCCCTGCCGGCAGCCTCGCTCGAGATCGGCTGGACGCTGCTGCGCAGCCGGCCGGCGCCGTCTGGCGAATTCGCGCACGCGCTGCGCTGGGCCCGCGTACCGGCGGTGCTGGCGATTTCGCAGCAGTCGCTCAGCGCGGACGAGCTGGCGCTGCTCGAACCGGGCGGAGTGGTCCTGCTTCCCGAATCGCTGTCGTCGCCGTGGCGCGGGCGACTGCGTTCTGCGATCGAGACGGCGCATCCCGGCGCCGGCGTCCCCGTCGAGTTCCTGCCGCCGCACGCCGTGCGCCGGCCCCCCCTCGAACAGCGCGGCCCGGTGCACGCCATCGTGGATTCGACCCACGAGGTTCAGATGCGGATGGTGGGCGTCGTCGGCTGCGACCGGCTGGCCGGCTGGTTCGACGGTGGCATCGGGCCGGTCAGCCCGGCCGCCGCCCTGTGGTCGCGCGGGGCGCCGGGGGCGTCAGCCCGCTGCCTTGCACAGGGCGAGCTGGTGCCGTGGGGCGACGGCTGGGCGCTCGCGATCCGCACCAAGAATCCTTGAACCTTCCGCCTTCGCGCGCCATGCGGCCATGGACCTGACCCAATTCTCCCCATCGTCGGCACTGCTGACGGTGATCGTGCTGGCACTGGTTCCGTTCGTCGCCGTCATGGTCACGTCGTTTACGAAGCTGGTCGTCGTGCTGAGCCTGTTGCGCAATGCGCTCGGCCTGCAGCAGGTGCCGCCCAACGTGGTACTGAACGGCCTGGCGCTCGTGCTCAGCATCTACGTG
>DATMMF010000008.1:0-10120 GCA_035569835.1 Solirubrobacteraceae bacterium | reverse complement strand
CGAGCCGCCCGGCCCGGCGGGCATCGGGCAGCCGCCCGACCATGCCGATCACGGGCGTCGGATAGATCGGCCCGGTGGCGCCCTCGTTATACAGCGAGACGTTGCCGCCGACGATCGGCGCGCGCAGCGCCCGGCAGGCCTCGCCGAGGCCGGCGACCGACTCCGTGAGCTGCCATGCGATGTGCGGCTTCTCGGGGTTGCCGAAGTTGAGGTTGTTGGTAGTGCCGAGCGGTTCCGCGCCCACGCACGCGAGGTTCGCCGCGCACTCGAGCGTCGCGGCGATCGTGCCGCGGCGCGGATCCGCTGCGACCCGGCGGCCGTTGCCGTCGATGCTCACGGCCAGCGCGCTCCCGTCGGGGAGCGCCAGCACGGCGGCGTCGGCCTGTTCGGGGCGGCGCACCGTGCGCGAGCCGACGATCGAGTCGTACTGCTCATACAGCGGTCGTCGCGAGGCGAGGTTGGGGCTGCTCAGCAGCGCGAACAGCGTCTTCTGCGGGGCGCCGCTCGGCTCCAGCACCGCGGCCGGTGGCTCATAGAGCGGCTGCGCCGGCTTGGCCGGCTGCAGGTCATACAGCGGGCATTCGTCGACGAGCGCCGGCACGGGCATGTCGCCGAGCACCTCGCCGTCGCGCAGCACGCGCATCCTGGCGGTGTCGGTGACGGTGCCGATCGCCGCGCCGCCGACCTCCCACTTCTCGCACACGGCAAGCACCGCGTCGAGGTTGCGGGGCTCGACGACACACAGCATCCGCTCCTGGGACTCGGAGACCATCACCTCGAACGGCTCCATGTCCGCCTCGCGCAGCGGCACGGCGTCGATGTCGATGTCGATCCCGACCCCGCCCTTGGAGGCCATCTCCGAGGCTGAGGAGGTCAGCCCGGCGGCGCCGAGGTCCTGCAGGGCGACGAGCAGCCCGAGCTCGAGCAGCTCGAGCGAGCACTCGAGCAGCTTGCTCTCCTCGAACGGGTCGCCGACCTGCACGGTGGGACGCTTGTCGTCGTCCTCGCCGAGCTCGGCCGAGGCCAGCACCGAGGCGCCGCCGATGCCGTCGCGGCCGGTCGAGGCGCCGAACAGCACGAGCACGTTCCCGACGCCGGCGGCCGCGCTGCGAACGAGCTGCTCGCGCGGCGCCAGGCCGAGCGCCATCGCGTTGATGAGGCAGTTCTGCTCGTAGGGTGCCTCGAAGTACACCTCGCCGCCGACGGTCGGCACGCCGACCGAGTTGCCGTAGTGGCCGATCCCGGCGACCGCGCCGTCGAGGAGATAGCGGGCCCGCGCGCTCTCCCCCGGCTCGCCGAAGCGCAGCGAGTCGAGGACCGCGACCGGGCGCGCGCCGATCGCGAAGATGTCGCGCAGGATCCCGCCGACGCCCGTGGCAGCGCCCTGGAACGGCTCGACTGCACTGGGGTGGTTGTGCGACTCCACCTTGAACGCGCAGACGAGGCCCGACCCGGCGTCGACGGCGCCGGCGTTCTCGCCCGGTCCCATCACCACGTGCTCGCCCTCGGTGGGCAGTGTGCGCAGCAGCTTCTTCGAGTGCTTGTAGGCGCAGTGCTCGCTCCAGAGCAGCGAGTACATCGCGAGCTCGACCTGGTTCGGCGCGCGGCCCTGCTTCTCGCAGATCAGCTCGTACTCGCGTTGGGTGAGCCCGAGGGCGAGCGCGTCCTGCAGGGTCGGAAGCGTCTCCGTTTCGGCCTCCGCCGGCGCGCTCACACCGCTGCTCCCTGCACCGCGAGGCGCATCGACTCGAAGATGCACAGGCCGTCGGTCGATCCGCCGGTCAGCTCGCTGACGGCGTGCTCGGGATGGGGCATCAGGCCCATCACGTTGCCCGCCTCGTTGCAGACCCCGGCGATGTCGGCGACCGAGCCGTTGAAGTTCTCCCCGGGCGCGTAGCGCAACACGACCTGACCGGCGTCCTCGATCGCCGCCAGCGTCTGCTCGCCGGCGTGGTAGCGCCCCCACGAGTGCTTGGCCGGGATGCTGAGCGTGCGTCCCGCCGGGCAGGCGCTGGTGAACGCGGTCTCGGCATTGGAGACCTCAAGCCGGACCTGGCGGGAGGTGAAGCGCAGGTTGATGTTCGGCAGCAGCGCGCCGGGGAGCAGGTGCGCCTCGCAGAGCACCTGGAAGCCGTTGCAGATCCCGAGCACGGGGCCGCCGTCGCGCGCGAAGGCGATCACCGACTCCATCGCCTCCGAGAAGCGCGCGATCGCCCCCGCGCGCAGGTAGTCGCCGTAGGAGAAGCCACCGGGGACGATGATCGCGTCAGCGCCCTGCAGGTCGCGGTCGCGGTGCCAGATCAGCTCGGCGTCCCCGACGAGCCGCGCCGCCTCCAGCGCGTCGACCTCGTCGCAGGAGCCAGGAAACTGCAGGACGCCGAACTTCATGGGGAACCCGTTGGCCTTCCGGCCCTCAACTGACGATCTCGATCTCGTAGTCCTCGACGAGCGGATTGGCGAGCAGCTTCTCGCAGAGCGGCTGAAGCTGACCCTCCTCCGCCACGTCGAGCTCGACCAGGCGGCCCACGTGGACGTTCTCGACGCCGTCGAAGCCGAGCGCGGGCAACGCGCGCTCGACCGCAACCCCCTGCGGGTCGAGGATCCCGGCCTTCGGCCGGATCAGCACTCTCGCCCTCATGCCGCTCCGGTCAGCGCCAGCCAGTCGGCGAACGAGCCGCCGGTGATGCGCTCGTAGGCCTCGATGTAGCGGCGCCTCGTGCCCGCGACGACATCGTCGGGGATCGCCGGCGCCGGCGGAAGCTTGTCCCAGCCGCTGTCGGAGGCCCAGTCGCGGACGTACTGCTTGTCGAAGCTCGGCTGACCGTGCCCGACCGCATATCCGTCGGCGGGCCAGTAGCGCGAGGAGTCAGGCGTGAGCACCTCGTCGCCGATCACGAGCTCGCCGTTCTCGTCCATGCCGAACTCGAACTTGGTGTCCGCGAGGATCACGCCATGCTCGCGCGCGTGATCCGCGGCGAAGGAGTAAAGGTCGATCGAGGCCTGCTTCACGCGCTCCATCAGCTCGGGGTCGCCCACGAGCGTGGCGGCGGCATCGAAGTCGATCGTCTCGTCGTGACCCTCCTCGGCCTTCGTGGAGGGGGTGAAGATCGGCTCGGGCAGCTGCTCTGACTCCTGCAGGCCGGCGGGCAGCGGAATGCCGGCCACCGCGCCGCTCGCCTGGTAGTCCTTCCAGCCCGAACCGGTGATGTAACCGCGCACGATGCACTCCACCGGCAGCATCGCCAGGCGTTTGACGACCAGCGCGCGCCCGCGCGCCTCCTCGGGCACGCCCTCGGTCGCGGAGATCAGGTGGTTGGGGACGATGTGCCCCGTCTTCTCGAACCAGAACACCGACAGGCCGGTCAGCACGCGGCCCTTGTCGGGGATCGGCGTCGGGTGGACCGCGTCGTAGGTCGAGATCCGGTCGCTGGCGACCATCAACAGGCGAGGCGTCCCCGAGTCCCCGTTCAGCGAGTACATCTCGCGGACCTTCCCGCTGGCGATCAAGGGGAGGTCGGCGAGGCTCGTCACGTGAGGCGATGCTACCAGCGACGTCGGCCGCTTCAGGCGATCGCGTCGAGCCGCGAGACGATGTGCTCGGAGTAGCGGATGTAGTGGCCGAAGCTGAAGATCTCGTCCATGTCGAGCCCGGCCGCACGCGGCTCCGCTTCGAGCAGCTCGCGCATCGGGATGCCCTGGTCCCACGCGTGCTGGGCGAGCTCCTGGACGACGCGGTAGGCCTCGTCGCGTTCCCAGCCGGACTCCACGAGCGCCAGCAGCACGCGCTGCGAGAACAGCGCGCCGTGGGTCAGCTCGAGGTTAGCCAGCATGCGGTTGCGGTCGACGGTCATGCCGTCGAGCAGGGCGATCGTGCGGTGCTGGAGGTAGTCGATCAGGATCGTCGAGTCCGGCAGCACGATGCGCTCGACCGACGAGTGCGAGATGTCGCGCTCGTGCCACAGCGCGACGTCCTCGAACCCGGGAACCGCGTTGCCGCGCAGCACCCGCGCGAGCCCGGTGATCTGCTCGGCTTTGATCGGGTTGCGCTTGTGCGGCATCGACGAGGAGCCCTTTTGGCCTTCCCGGAACGGCTCCTGGACCTCGCGGACCTCGGTGCGCTGCAGGTTGCGGATCTCGAAGGCGAACCGCTCGAGCCCGGCGCCCGCCAGCGCGATCGCGCTGAGCAGCTCGGCGTGACGGTCGCGCGCGACGACCTGGGTGGAGACGTCCTCGCGCCCGAGCCCGAGCCTCGCGAGCACGCGCCCCTCGTACTCGGGGTCGGTCGCGGCGTACGTGCCGACGGCGCCGGACAGGGCACCGACGGAGACGGCCTCGAAGGCGGGGCGCAGGCGGCGGCGGTTGCGGTCCGCCTCGAAGGCGAAGCCGGCGAGCTTGACGCCGAACGTGGTCGGCTCGGCGTGGACGCCGTGAGTGCGCCCCGCGCACAGCGTGTGGACGTGCTCGCGGGCGCGGCGCACGAGCGTCGCGACGAGTTCGTCGGCACCGGTGAGCACCTCCTCGCCGACAGCTTTGAGTTGCAGGGCAAGCGCCGTGTCGAGCACATCCGAGGAGGTGAGCCCGAAGTGGATCCAGCGACCCGCCGGGCCGGCCGACGCGGCGAGCACGTCGACGAACGCGGCCAGGTCGTGATCGGTGACCTTCTCGCGCTCGTCGACCGCCTCCACGGTGAAGGTCGCGTTGCGGATCGCGTCGAGTTCCTCCTCGCTCGGCCCGGCGTCGCCCAGCAGCCCCGGCAGCTCCTCGCAGGCGGCGACCTCGACGCGGCGCCAGCTCTCCATCCGCGCCTCGTCGGTCCACAAGCTGCCGAGGGCGGGACGGGTGTAGCGGGGGATCACTCAGGCGCCGAGGATCTTGGCCGCCAGGACGGCCGCGTTACGCGCGTTGTCGAGGCCTACGCAGGCGACAGGCACCCCCGGCGGCATCTGCACGATCGAGAGGATCGCGTCAAGGCCACCAGCGGCGCTCAGCCGGCCGGACAGCGGCACGCCGATGACCGGCAGCTCGGTGTGAGCCGCCACGGCGCCCGGCAGCGCCGCCGAGATTCCCGCCCCGGCGATGACCACGCGCAGGCCCCGGCTTCGAGCCGACTTGGAGTATTCGGCGACGAGATCGGGCTGGCGGTGGGCCGACATCACGCGCACCTCGTGCGCGATGCCGCGCTTCTCGAGCTCGTCGGCAGCCTTCTGCATCTGCTCCATGTCGCTTTCGGAGCCCATCACGATTCCGACGAGCGCGCCGTCCACGTCGAACTCCTCGAGCTGTGCCTGCACCTCCTCGCCCGCCGTCGGCTCCGGGACCAGCGAGATCCCGGGCGTGCCGGTCGGGCGGCCCTCGCCGGTGGGGTGCTCGCTCGTCGGACCGCCGCCCCGCGGCGCGGGGCGATCGCTGCTCTGCTGAGGGCTCATCTGGCGTGAGCATATTCGCTGGCGCGGGCGGCTCCGGGACCGCCAAAGCAGGGACTGCACCTTCGTCTAGCGCATCACGAGCGGGCGCTGGCTAGCCTGGCTTGACCATGGAGGGGCGGCTCAGGGCACGGATGACCTACGCGAACGTCGCTGCGACGCTCGCGCTCTTTTTTGCAATGGCCGGCGGCGCCGCGGCCGCGAGCCACTACCTGATCACCTCCACCAAGCAGATCAGCCCGAAGGTCCTCAAAGAACTGAAAAAGGACGGGGCGCAGGGTGCGACGGGAGTGGCCGGCCCCGCGGGGACCGCGGGCGCGGACGGGACGGCCGGCGGGCCGGGCGCCAGAGGCGAAACGGGGCCGAAAGGCGAAACCGGGCCGAAAGGCGAAACGGGGCCGAAAGGCGAACCCGGCACAAGGGGCGAACAGGGTCCCGAAGGCAAACTCGCCGCCCCCGCGACCCACTGGCGCACGACCGTCGCGAACGCCGGCGCCAGCAAGGCCGCGCCGGAACGGGTCGTGCTAGTCGAATCTCCGCCCTTCAAGCTGGTTGGCCACTGCTACCAGGAAGGCGGGAACACCGTCGCCGCCACCTACCTCGAGGTGCTGTCGGGGAAAGCGTTCGTCAGCGCTCCCAACGAAGAAGGCGAACTAGTCGAAGCAGGGGAAGCTCATGAAATGCAGGTCGTGACGGAACCCGCCGAAGGCGAAACCGCCGAACACGAATCTGCGTTCGCGGGGACGGGCGAAGGCCTGTTCTCGGCCGAGTCGAACACCAGCTCCGCCAGCGTCACCGGCGCCGCCAACCAGGGCGTGTTCCTCGAAGGCAAAGCCAAACCGGCCTGCTCCTTCTCGGGTTTCCTCGTCGCAGGCTGAGCGCCCGACGGCGCGGGCGCAGCGGGGAGCGCGAGCGGCCCTACAGCGAGGCGATGAAGTCGTCGACCGGGATCGCCGCCAGCGTCTCGTAGCGCCCGGTCCCGCGTGAGCCGAGCTCGAGCGAGACGCGGGCCATCGTGCCCTCGTCGGGAGCTTCGATGATCGAGATGAAGTCGACGTGCCCCAGCGTCGCCCATTGCGCCTTGACCTTCGCGCCCAGCTGCTCGACCTCGTTGTTGACCTCGCGGATCCGCTGCGGGTTGTTCTTGACCGTCTGGACGCCCTCGGGGGTGAGGGTCGAGAGCATGATGTAGGTGGGCATCGGGTCTCCTCGCTCGGGGCTCGTCGTCACGGGCGTTCTACCCGATCGACGGATGGAGCGCCACCGACGATCCGTAAGAAGGGTTCGGGCGCGGCGCGCGCGCACCGGAATCGCGCGGCCGCGCGATCCGTCCGCACCACGGCCCGCCCGCTGCGCGCGAGAGTAGTCTCGGGTCCGCAGACGTAATCGACCCAGGGGGGACTCGGTGCGCAGACATCTCACTTACGCCAACGTCGTGGCGACGCTGGCGCTCGTCTTCGCCATGACCGGCGGCGCGATCGCCGCCAAGCACTACCTGATCAACTCGACCAAGCAGATCAACCCGAAGGTGATCAAGAAGCTAGAGGGCCACACCGGCAAGACCGGCGCCACCGGCCTCCCGGGCAAACAGGGAGCCCAGGGTGTGCCCGGAACCGCAGGTGTGGAAGGCAAACAGGGCCCGATCGGCCCCAGTAACGCCTACACGGCGTTCAACGAAGGGTTCGTGGAAGTGAAATTCCCGGAAAGCGTGACGGTGGACTCGGTGGCCGTGCCCCCGGGCAGCTACGTGGTCACCGCCAAGGTAGAGGCGATCGACCAGACGCTCAAGCGCACGATCGTCGAGTGCGAACTGGTCAACGACGTCAATGAAAGTCACGACGATGGAGATGCCACCATCGAACCGATCGGGACGACGGAATACAACGGGCGCGCGGTGGTGACGCTGCTCGCGGCCTCGACGCTCGCGACCTCCGGGCACTGGGAGCTCAACTGCGGCAGCGGATCGACACCGGAAAAGATCAAATTGGTCGAAGCTCAGCTGAGCGCCCAGCAGGTCGGCTCGCTCTCGCGCGTCGAACAGTAGTCCGCAGGGGCGGCCGGGCACGCGGCGATCGTGCGGGGGATCCGCTCCCCCCGCACGATTCGGCCGTTCGTACCACGACCGCAAGCCCGTATGGTCACTGCATCACGCGGGTGGGTCTGCGTTGGGATCGCTGCTGAATGACTGGGGGTGTGGAGGGGCACGACGATTCGTCGCGCGCCGTCGGCCGGCATGGCGCCCTACACGGCCGCCCCCACGCGCTCGCCCGCCTTCTCGATCACAAGTTCCCCGTCCGATGGCTCGACCGTCACCGAATCGCCTTCCTTGATGTCGCCTTTCAGCAGCGCGAGCGCGAGCTTGTCGGTCAGTTCCTTCTGGATCACGCGCCGCAGCGGCCGCGCCCCGTAGGCAGGGTCGTAGCCGAGGTTCCCCAGCAGCGTCTTCGCGTCGTCGGTGAGCGTCACCGAGACGCCGCGCTCGGCGACCCGCGCGAGCACCTGGCGCACCTGCAACTCGACGATCTCGGAGATCTGGTCACGGCGCAGCGGCTTGAAGCGGACGATGTCGTCGAGGCGGTTGATGAACTCGGGTTTGAAGTTCGCCAGCAGCGCCTCGCGTGCTTCGGCGTCGTTCGCGTCCTCGGGGATCGGGATGTTCGAGGTCATGATGATCACGGTGTTCTTGAAGTCGACCGTGCGGCCCTGGCCGTCGGTCAGGCGCCCGTCGTCGAACACCTGCAGCAGGATGTTGAAGACGTCGCCGTTGGCCTTCTCGATCTCGTCGAGCAGCACCACCGAGTACGGGCGCCGGCGCACCGCCTCGGTGAGCTGGCCGCCCTCTTCGTAGCCGACGTAGCCGGGGGGCGCGCCGACGAGCCGCGACACGGAGTGTTTCTCCATGTACTCCGACATGTCGATGCGGATGATCGCTTCTTCGGAGTCGAACATGAACTCGGCGAGCGCGCGCGCCAGCTCGGTCTTGCCGACGCCGGTCGGGCCGAGGAACAGGAACGTGCCGATCGGCCGGTTGGGGTCCTGGAGACCCGCCCGCGAGCGGCGCAGCGCGGTCGAGACGGAGTCGACGGCTTCGTCCTGGCCGACCACGCGTTCGTGCAGCCGTTCCTCCATGTGGATCAGCTTCTCGGTTTCGCCCTCGAGCAGGCGGCTGACCGGGATCCCGGTCCAGCGCCCGACGACATCGGCGACGTCGTCGGCGTCGACCTCCTCCTTGAGGAACACCGTGCCCCCGGCGGGGCCTGCGCCGTCCGCCTCGCTCTGCTCGTGCTCTGCGAGCTGTCGTTCGAGCTCGGGGATCTCCTGATACAGAAGTTGCGAGGCTCGCTCGTAGTCAGATTCGCGCTGGGCACGTTCCGCTTCCATGCGGGCCTGCTCGAGGCGCTCTTTGATCTCTGAGACGCCTTCGATCGACTGCTTCTCGGCCTGCCACAGCGCCTTCATCTCGGCCGAGCGCTCCTTCAGTTCCGCGAGTTCGCGCTCGAGCGCCTCACGGCGCTCGGCCGAGGCCTGGTCCGTCTCCTTCTCCAGCGAGGCGAGCTCGATCTCGAGCTGCATCACCCTGCGGTCGACCTCGTCGATCTCGACGGGCACCGAGTCGATCTCGATGCGAATGCCGGACGCCGCCTCGTCGACCAGGTCGATCGCCTTGTCGGGGAGGAAGCGGTCTGCGATGTAGCGGGCGGAGAGCGTCGCCGCCGCGATCAGCGCGCTGTCCTGGATGCGGACTTTGTGGTGCTCTTCGTAGCGGCCCTTCAGCCCGCGCAGGATCGCGATCGTGTCCTCGACCGACGGCTCGCCGACCATCACGGGCTGGAAGCGGCGCTCGAGGGCGGCGTCCTTCTCGATGTGCTTGCGGTACTCGTCGAGCGTGGTCGCGCCGACCGCGCGCAGTTCGCCGCGCGCCAGCATCGGCTTGAGCAGGTTGGCGGCGTCGACCGCGCCTTCGGCTGCGCCCGCACCGACGATCGTGTGGAGCTCGTCGAGGAACAGGATGATCGTCCCCTGCGCCTCGGAGACCTCTTTCAGCACCGCCTTCAGCCGGTCCTCGAACTCGCCTCGGTACTTCGCCCCGGCGATCAGGGCGCCGATGTCGAGCGCGATCACGCGCCGGTTGCGAAGCGTCTCAGGGATGTCGCCCGAGACGACGCGCTGCGCGAGCCCCTCGACGATCGCGGTCTTGCCGACGCCGGGCTCGCCGATCAGCACGGGGTTGTTCTTGGTGCGCCTGGAGAGCACCTGGATCACGCGGCGGATCTCCTCGTCGCGCCCGATCACCGGATCGAGCTTGCCCTCCTGGGCCACCGCCGTGAGGTCGCGCCCGAAGCGCTCCAGGGGACTCTGCTGCTCCTCCTCAGGAGCCTGCTGGGCCATCGGGTTGCCTGCGGATCCGTTAGGCGCCACCTTTGCCTCCCCTCGGTCGCCGCCACGCTCGGCGGATGTCTGCCATTCGCACCAGCTCGCCGCCGCGGTAGGGCACCGCGAGCTCCGCTCGGAACGAGCGGCGCACCTCCTCCAGCTGCTCGGCGAGCTTCGCCTCTGCCTCGAGCGCCTCGAGCTCCAGCTGCTCGATCCGCGTGTTCATCTTCTCCAGCTGGCGCTCGAGGTCGAGCACGCGCTCCACCCCCGCCAGGTTCAGACCGAGCTCGGCGGTCATCTCCTGGATACGCCGCAGCTTGTCC
>DATMMF010000007.1:0-25636 GCA_035569835.1 Solirubrobacteraceae bacterium | reverse complement strand
CGCCGGGCCGGGCGGCTCGGCTTCGTCAGCCCCGGCGACGCGATCGCGCTGGTCGGCCCGTTCGCGCCCTCGCAGGCGGCCTCCGAGCTGGCCAAGCTGCGCGGCCATCAGCTGCCCGACGGCCTGCCCGAGATCGACCTGGACGCGAGCGTAGAAGCGCTCGCGTCCGTCCGCGACGCGGTTCGCTCGGGCGCTCTGAGCAGTGCCCATGACGTCGCCGAGGGCGGCGTCGCGGTCGCGCTGGCCGAATGTGCGATCGCGGGGCGCCTCGGCGCCGACGTCACGCTCGGCGAGGGCCATTGGGAGGCGCTCGGCCCGGACGACGGGCCCGGCGACCCGGGCTGGCCGGAGGGAACCCCGGATGCCGCGCTGTTCGGCGAGGGGGTCGGCGGGATCCTCGTCAGCGGCCCCGAGTCCGGTCTGCGGGCGCTGGCCGCGCGCACGCACGTGCGCCTGCTCGGGCGCGTCGGCGGCGAGCGGCTGCGGGTCTCGCTCGACGGCCACGAGGTCATCGACGCGGGGCTCGGTGAACTCGCCGCCGTCCACGCGGAGGGCCTTGCCGGGTGGTTCGCATGAGCGCCCGCGGAGACGCCGGCGATCCAGCGGGGCCCCCGGGCGCCGGCACGCGCTTGCTAGCGTTCCAAGAGATGCGTGAGGGACCGCGCGACGAGTGCGGCGTGTTCGGTTTGTACGCGCCCGGCCACGAGGTGGCCAGACTCTCCTACTTCGCCCTGTATGCCCTCCAGCACAGGGGTCAGGAGTCTGCGGGCATCGCCGCCGCCGATCGCGGTGGTCACATCATCACGCGCCGCGAGCTCGGCCTGGTCAGCCAGGTCTTCAGCGAGAACGACCTGCGCACGCTCGCGGGTGACCTCGCGATCGGCCACGTGCGCTACTCCACCACCGGCTCGAATGCGTGGGAGAACTCCCAGCCGGTGCAGCGCTCGGAGGGAACGAACGGCTCGCGACGCGAGATCGCGCTCGGTCACAACGGAAACCTGATCAACGCGCTGGAGCTGCAGGCCGAGCTGCTCGAGCGGGGCGTCAGCTTCAGCTCGACCTCCGACTCCGAGATCATCGCCGCGATGATCGCCACCAACCCTGCCGAGGAGATCGAGGACGCGATCGCCGAGGTGCTGCCGCGCCTGCGCGGCGCCTTCTCGGTCGTCGCGATGACCAAGGACCGGGTCGTCGCCTTCCGCGACCCGGCGGGCCTGCGGCCACTGTCGATCGGCGTGCTCGACGCGCCCGACGGGGGCGAGCAGCAGTTCTGCGTCGCCAGCGAGTCGTGCGCCTTCGACATCATCGGCGCGCGCCATCTGCGCGACGTCGAGCCCGGCGAGCTGGTCACATTGGGCGAGCACGGCTTGCAGAGCCGCATGGTCGCCGGCGGCCAGCGCCACGCCTTCTGCGTGTTCGAGTACATCTACTTCGCCCGCCCGGACTCGCGGATGAACGACCAGGTGCTGCAGGTGGCGCGCGGGCGCATGGGCGAGATCCTCTGGCGCGAGGCACCGGTCGAGGCCGACATCGTGATCGCCGTACCCGACTCGGGCAACGCCGCCGCGCGCGGGCTCGCGCGCGCCGCGGGGCTGCCCCAGGACGACGGCTTCGTAAAGAACCGCTACGTCGCCCGCACGTTCATCCAGCCCGGCCAGGAGCTGCGCAAGCACGGCCTGCGGCTGAAGTTCAACCCGCTGCCCGAGGTCGTGGACGGCAAGCGGCTGGTCGTCGTCGACGACTCGATCGTGCGCGGCAACACGACGCGCCAGATCGTGCAGATGCTGCGCGACGCCGGCGCGGCCGAGGTTCACATGCGGATCTCCGCGCCGCCGATCAAGCACCCGTGCCACTACGGCATCGACATGTCCACGCGCGAGGAGATGATCGCCCACGGCCGCAGCACCGAGGAGGTCGCCGCCGAGCTCGGGTGCGACTCGCTGCACTACCTCTCGCTCGACGGCGTCTACGAGGCGGTGGGCGCGACGCGCGACACGCACTGCGACGCCTGCTTCACCGGCACCTACCCGCTGGCGGGCACCGACGGCGCCGGCGGCAAGTACGCGCTCGAGCCGGGCGAGGAAGCGCTCGACATCGTCGAGGCGTCGCTCAGCCGGGCGTAGGCGACCCGGCTGGGGCCCCGGCCCGGCTGAGGGCGCTCAGTCCACGCGGTCGTGCCGCGCGGCCGAGGCGTCGTTGTAGCGGTTGTTGTAGGAGTGAGTCGAGATCAGCCTGTGGCCGCGGGCCGCGCGCGTCGCGGAGCCGAGGCCGATGGCAATGATGAGGGCGATGAGCAGTGACATGGTCTTGTCCTTCGGTCCGGTGTTGCAGGACCTCTCCGCCCTTCCCTACATGTCGGCAGACATCGTCCCCCGTTTGTGTGATCTCGATCACATCTAGTCATTCGCTGTATAAGCGGCTATCGCCGCGGAGGGGGCGGCAGATGGGTCGCGTAGGGCTCCAACCGGTCGAGGATGCCGCGCACGTCGCGGACCATCCCTTCGAAGATGCCGGGGCAGCTGTAGTACTCCCGGCTCGTACCGTCGCCGATCATTACGTCGAGGACCCCCTCCGCCTCCATGTGCATATGCGGCGGCAGGGGCTGGGAGCCCCGGTATACGACTGTGCTTGGGGGCAGCCTGCCGTCCTCGGGGATTCGCTCGTATGGGACCCGTTTCTTCGTCACGAGTCCGGTCCAGTACCACATGACGGGGTTCTCAAGGCCGGAGACGATAAACGCGAGGCGACGGTGCTTGTCGGCGTTCTGGAAGGCCCGAAGGAGCGCAAGCGCGCCGTACCGAGGATCACGCCCGTGGCGCTTGAAGTGGTACGGCTGCACGCGTTCAACGATGGGCATTGCCCGCTTCGGAAAGCCTTTCGTGATCCCGTGCCACCGATCACGGTCCTCCGGATGGAGGTAATCCCCCGTCGTCGCGTCTCGCTCGTTCGGGTCGACCGTGAACACCGGGAAGGCTGTCTGCCACGTGGCTCGGCGGACCATGGCGTGAGCGAGGTGATCCAGCGCCGACCGAAGATTGAACATGAGGTCACCGGCGATGATCGGCAGGAGGGGATCGTCGGGTTCGGGAATCTCGACGCGGCATACCCAAAGCCGTTCCTGACCCTCGGCCTCGAACCCTTCGCTCACCGGGTAACCGCGACGTTCGCGCAGGGGAGCGACCCGACTCTCGAAGTCACGGAGGTGATGCTCGGCCCGGTCGATCTTCCGGCGCCACGACGGCTCCATGCGGCGCTACCCTCCCCCTGTGGCTGACGACGACGAGCCTACTCAGCAGACAAAACCGGCGAAGGGCAAGCCGATGACGATCCGCATCCCCTCGCGCGGGGAGTTCGACGAGTTCGTCAGGAAGGTCGCAGGAGGTCGTAAACGGCCTGACGAGTCAGATTCGCCTCCCGAGCGATCTGACTGATCGACACGCCCTCGTCGTGCGCCTTGCGAGCGTTCTCGCGTAGTTCGTCGGTGGCGCGCCTCTTCATCGCGTCGGCTGCGGCGCGGACCTCGGCAGCCTGGCGGATCGCCTCGACAGCGCTCATTCTGCGGCCCTCGCAAGCAGCGTGCGAAACATGGGCGTGTCGGAGTAGCGCTCGTTGTAACGGAACGTGAACTCGTTGAGGTAGCCCTGTAGCCAGCGGTGTGACACCTGCCTGTAGGTGCCCTTGATCGATGGCTTGAGGTGGCCAAACCAGCCCTCGACGGTGTTTGTGTGCGTTGAGCCTTCGACGTACATCCCTGTCGAGTGATTGATCCGACTATGGGCGATGAAGTGCCGGTCGAGGCCGTTGTAGGACGACCACTCGTCGGTGATGATGATCGACTCGGGGTGGACCCACTGGACCAGCTGGCGGTTGAGGCCAGGACCGCGCCGCGAGGGTAGGACGGTCGCCTTGATCCGCCCGCCGCGTTCGACGGCAGCGAACACGGTTGCTCTACTACGCTCGCGGAGTTTCTGAGCCTCGGAGCGGCGCGACGGCCCGATGGTCAGGTAGGGGTGCTTGCCCTGCGGCTTGCGGGGCTTCCCGTCCACGGATGCCTCGTCGGCCTCTATGTCGCCGGCCAGCATCGTGCCGTCATCCTTCATCAACTCGGTTCTGATGAGCCGCAGCATCCGATGGGCGGTCCGGTAAGACACGCCGATCTGGCGCTCTAGCTGCTTGGCAGAGATTCCGCAGCGAGTGCTCGTCATCAGGTACATCGCGTAGTACCAGAGATGCAGCGACGTGGACGATCCCTGGAAGATCGTCCCTGCGGTCGGGTGGACGTGCAGGCCGCATCCGGTGCAGGTCCACGACTGGCGGCCTTGCTTGGTCGCGTACTTCTTGAACACGCGCTCCTGCTCGCATTTGGGGCAGTCGGCGTGTTCGCCATCCGGCGCGTACTTCGTGCGCCACAGGTGCTCTAGGCATGTGGCGTCGTCGGGGAACTCCCGCATGACTCCATCAGCGAAAGCTGCGACTCGGATGAGTCGGCGCGCTGCGGTTCGTGGCGGTTGACCGGAGGCATAATGTAAAGCTACTAGACAAACGGGGGTTTGTCAAGCCACTAGACACATCATGTCGTGTGCTGGCGACATCCGACCTGGGCTGGATGAACCCGGAGCGATCCGGGAGCTTTGTGCTGCCCTGGCCGATGTCATGCGGTACTCAAACGCGTACACGCTCGACACGACCGATGCGCAGGAGGCCGCTTACGAGAGGGCAGCGGTGTTGATTGACCGTTACAGACCGGCTACCCGGCAAACGTCCCCCGAGGCAACGCGGACACCGTCCTGAATCTCACGGAGCGTTTGCAACACGGGCCGATCCGGGTCCGTGAAGCGCCAGCCTAGGTAGAGCGAGCGCCTGTACGTAGCCTCTACGCCGACTAGCTGTTCGATGCTCGCCGACTCGCCGAGAATCGGATGGGCAAACGTCGCTCCCGAGGGCGCGATCACGATCAAGCCGCCAGTGAACTCGTAGCGCTCGCCGAGTTCGGGCACGAGGGGGATCAACCGGGCGTGGGCGCTTTGCGTCCTAAGGCCGTTGAGCCACTTCAGCCACTCCTGGCCGGGTCGATATCGCTGGTAGCGCCCAATGGCCCGAGCGACATCAGGTCGGCCGGCACGAACGCCCGGCATCGTCTTGTCGATTGCTCTGTCGAAGCCTTTCTCGGACTTGGCGAATGGGTACCGAACCTGCGGTCCGGTCGCGCTCCCGTCGCCGTAGGCGGAGTAGACGCCTGTCGCCAGATAGTCGAGCGCCGTTCGCTGTTCGCCCAAGATGGCCTTGATTTTGGGCTTGAGTTTGTGGCCGGCGTCCTGTGCCGTCAGCGACTGGTCGTAGACGGGGTGCAGTGCGTCTAAGAGTTCTTGGCTGTGGGCCAGAACGTCGTCAACATCCTGCATCGACGGTGCGGCCCCGCTAGTCCTCGTCCTCGCCCTCGCGCTCGATTCCCCCCGGCTCACGTAGGGCGCGGAGGAATTCGTCTTCTGCCATCCGCATCGCACCGAGCGTCATCGCTGGGTGGCCCATGTTGCTGCGAATGCGAAAGAACGAGCCGTCCTCGCCTTCGATCAGGACGATCGAGACCCCGCCCCCGATCTTTAGATCCTCACGGTCGCCGAAGTCTCGGTCAAGCGCCTCCATCTGTTCGGCGATCAGCTGCCCGGCCTTGGATGTATCCATCGGAACTCCCTGGAGGTAGTGATGTCGTGGGAAACGAGGGCTGTTGGCCCGTCATTCCGGATATCGGTATGCGCCCCGCCCAAACTAGCGCGAGTATCGCGCTGGCGTCTACTGCTGCGCGCTTTGCTCGGGCGAAGCTAATGGCCCGCGCTTATACAGCGAATGACTAGATGTGATCTCGATCACTGATGGAGCACGAGCTAGACATCGCGTCGCAGCTTGCGTGCGAGCAGGGCCGCGCCGAGTCCGAGGAGCATGTAGACGCCGGCTGGCGCCAGCCAGACGGTAGCGACGCCGAGCAGCGCGAGAACGATGAGCACTGCAGCGACTACGACGACGGCGAGAACCTGGGCTCGTTTGGACATCTAGGAGAACTCCGCGAGACTCGTCACGTCTGCTCTCTCGACTCGGCGAGGCTTTCGGCGGCGGCGCGGGCCTCGTCGATGTCGGCGCGGACCGCCAATCGCACGATCAGGCCATCGGCCGACCAGCAGATCGCCCATCCCTCCCGTTGATGGACTTCACCATCGACTCCGACCGGACGACCTACTTGGTTGACCACCGCAAGCACGACCCCGTCGTCGAGGACGACGAAGCGTTCGACTTCGTAGCGACCCTCGGGGAAGGCGGCCCACCATTCGTCCAAGAAGTCACGAATTGCCGCTCGGCCTTCGAAAAGGTCACCCAGCGCCCGCCCGGCGAAGACCGCATCGGAAGCGAAGAAGCTGATTACCGCATCGCTGTCGCGCTGGTTCGCAGCCTCGAGGGCAAGGCGCGTAAGCTCGAGCGGGTCGCGGGTCGTGGACTCCTCGGACATTGGAGCAGTATCCGCCACTACGGCGAATCGCAGCCACCCCCCTTGAACGCGGCGGGTTCGCGCCGATAGTACCCACGATGATCGCGGGCGCCACGATCCTGGGCTGGGTACTCACGATCGCCGTTGACGGGGCGATCCTCGCGGCGTTCATCGGCACGATGTTCGTCGCGCTCCGCGCAACGCAGGCGTGGCTCCTTCACCGCGACACCGGCGACTTGCTGACCGGAGTCATCATCCTCTTCGTGTTCTGCGGACTGTTCGTCGGGGCGTGGCTGCCCGTCGGACTCGTCTTGGCTACCCGGTCGCTGCTTCGACGCGTCCGGGCCGCCTGACTCCCGGTGGCCGCTGGTCAATCCCTCGACAGGCCGGGGAAAGCTTCCCGGTAGCGTATGGGCGAATGGGACCTTTTGAGGATCGAATCAGGGCCGTGACGGGGGTCGGCGGTGTCGCGCCGTCGACGGACCGCCTTGAAGGGCCGGTGCGCAGCATCGAGCCGGAGGCGGAGATACAGCGGCTCGAGACCACGGTCGCTGTTCTGGTTCAGGCGGTCGTCTCGTTGCAGACCGCCGCCATCGAGATCGCTGCCGAGATAGACCGGATCAACGATGCCTCCGGTTGACCGCGACGACTCTGTCCACTCGGCTTGGCTTGACGCCTAGGCGTGTGATCGCGGAATCCACGGTCCCCCGAATCGCTGGCGCTGTCAAAGGCCGGCCGCAGGCCTCTGCCGTACCCTGACCCCCGTGAGGAACGCGTTCGCTCGGCAGCCCCGCCCCTCGGCGTGAGCGAGCCGCTTCCCATCGCCGTCCTGGTCTCGGGCGGCGGCACCAACCTGCAGGCGCTGCTCGACACCGTCCACGGCCGCGAGGCCGAGATCGTTGCGGTCGCGTCGAGCACGCCGGACGCACGTGCGCTCGAGCGCGCACGCCGCAGCGACGTGCCCACAAACGTGTTCCAGCGCGCCGACTACCCGGACCGCGACGCGCGCGACCGCGCCCTGGCCGACTGGATCGAGCAAACCGGCGCCCGGCTGGTGGTCCTCGCCGGCTACATGGAGCTGCTGGGCGAACCCTTCCTCGAACGCTTCCCGGGCGCCGTCATCAACGTGCACCCGTCGCTGCTGCCCGCCTTCGCCGGCATCGGCGCGATCGAGCAGGCGCTCGCCTACGGGGTCAAGGTCTTCGGCGTCACCGTGCATTTCGTCGACGCGGGCGTGGACACCGGGCCTGTGATCCTGCAGCGCGCGATCGAGCTGCCCTCGCCCTCCACGCCCGATGAGGTGCTCGCCGCGTTGCGCCCTCTCGAGCACGCGCTGCTGCCGGAGGCGGTGCGGCTGTTCGCGGCCGGCGCGCTGTCGGCCGATCCGGCGAACCCACGGCGGATCACCGTGAATGAGTCCCCGCCCGCCCCGCGCGCCGGCGCTGGGTAGGCTCTCGGGGTGACCTCGGAGAGCGACGTGATGAGCACCCCGCAGGGCGTGGAGCCGGCTCAGCCGGGCGAGGTGCGGATCCGCCGCGCGCTGCTCTCGGTCTCCGACAAGAGCGGTCTCGTCGAGCTGGCACGGGGCCTGCGCGAGCTGGGCGTCGAGATCGTCTCGACCGGCGGCAGCGCGCGGGCGCTCGCCGAGGCCGGCATCGGCGCGCGCGCGATCGAGGATTTCACGGGCTTCCCCGAGATCATGGACGGGCGCGTCAAGACGCTTCACCCGCGCCTGTACGCGGGGCTGCTCGCGCGCCGCGACGACCCGAGCCACCTCGACGCGGCGACCGCGCAGGCGATCGAGCAGGTCGACCTGGTGTGTGTGAACCTGTATCCGTTCGAGCAGACGATCGCCCGCGGCGATGCGAGCGAGCAGGAGGCGATCGAGAACATCGACATCGGCGGCCCGACGATGATCCGCGCGGCCGCCAAGAACAGCGACTTCGCCGCGGTGCTCGTCGATCCCGCCGACTACGAGCCGGTGCTGGCCGAGCTTCGCGAGAGCGACGGCCGGCTCAGCCTCGCGACGCGCCGCCGGCTGGCGGCCACGGCGTTCGCGACGACCGCCCGCTACGACGCCGCGATCGCGGGCTGGTTCGCCGCCCGTGAAGGGGGAGGCGAGGAGGGATTGCCCGCGTCGCTGCAGGAATCCCTCACCAAGGTCATGGACCTGCGCTACGGCGAGAACCCGCACCAGCGCGCGGCGTTCTACGCGCGCGTCGGCGCGCCCACGAACCTGCTCGACGGCGTGAACCAGCTCCACGGCAAGGAGCTGTCGTTCAACAACCTGCTCGACCTCGCCTCCGCGCGCGAGCTCGTCGAAGAGTTCGACCGTCCGGCGTGCGCGATCGTCAAGCACAACAACCCCTGCGGATGCGCCGTCGGCGACGACGTCCGCCACGCCTACGAACACGCCTTCGCCTGCGACCCGCAGAGCGCCTACGGCGGTGTGATCGCGGTCAACCGCCGCATCGACGCGGCCGCCGCCGAGCGCCTGGGCAGGCAGTTCATCGAGGTGCTGCTCGCGCCCGGCTACGAGCCGGACGCGCTCGAGCTGCTGCAGGAGAAGAAAAACGTGCGGCTGCTCGAGCTGCCGCACTGGCCCGCGCCGAGCGCCGAACTGGAAGGCAAGCCGGTGCTCGGCGGGCGCCTCGTGCAGACCCGCGATGTCGTCGACGAGACGCGCGAGCAGATGCGCGTGCTGACCGCGCGCCAGCCCAACGCGCAGGAATGGCTCGACATGCAGTTCGCCTGGGTCGTGTGCCGCCACGTCCGCTCGAACGCGATCGTGATCGCCCGCGAAGGCGCCACGATCGGGATCGGTGCCGGCCAGATGAGCCGCGTCGACGCGGTGCGGATCGCGGTCGAGAAGGCGCGCGAGTTCCAGCCGGGGCTGCTGCAGGACGCGGCGCTCGCCTCCGACGCGTACTTCCCGTTCGCCGACGGGCCGGAGCTGGCGCTGCAGGCGGGCGTCACGGCGATCATCCAGCCGGGCGGCTCGGTGCGCGACGACGAGGTCGTCGCCGCCGTCGACGCGGCCGGGGCCGCGATGGTGGCGACGGATCGCCGCCACTTCAGGCACTGACTCGCGCTTTTTTCTGGGGGCCCGGCCGGCCAGCGATACGATCGCCGCATGTGCCGAAACATCCGCAACCTCTACAACTTCGAGCCACCGGCGACCGACGAGGAGATCCACGCCTCTGCGCTCCAGTACGTGCGCAAGGTCAGTGGCTTCAACAAGCCGTCGCAGGCCAATGCCGCTGCCTTCGAGCAGGCCGTCGAGGCGGTAGCTGAGGTCTCGCGCCGGCTGCTCGGCGAGCTCGTCACGAACGCGCCGCCGAAAGACCGCGAGGTCGAGGCCGCCAAGGCCCGCGCTCGCGCGGCCGAACGCTACGCCGCCTAGGCGCCGGGCCGACGGACCCGTGCCTGCCCCGAGCCTCGCTCCCCGCGAGGAGGGGGTTGACGTTTTCCGTATAACGATATATCGTGTACTTACTTTGATATTTCACGATAGGAGTTTCAAGATGCATGGATTTACCAATGAACCAAGCGGTTGTGGACCGCGCGGCGGCGGGGCGCGAGGGCCGCGTCACCGGCGCCATGGCCTCGGCGGGCGCTGGGGCGAGTTCGGCCCCGGCCCAGGCTTCGGACCGCGGGGACCGCGCGGGCGCGGCCGCAAGGCGCGCCGCGGCGACATCCGCACGGCGGCGCTCCTGCTGCTCGCAGAGGAGCCGCGTAACGGCTACCAGATCATGCAGGAGGTCGAGGAGCGCAGCGAGGGCGTCTGGAGCCCGAGCCCCGGCTCGGTCTACCCCGCGCTCGCACAGCTCGAGGACGAAGGCCTGATCGCCACCGAGGAGCACGAGGGCCGCAAGGTCTACGTCCTCACCGACTCTGGCCGCAGTGCCGTCGAAGAGCGGGGCGCAGACCGTCCCGCGCCGTGGGAGCAGATGAGCGACGAGCTCAGCCCGCTCGCGCACCAGCTCGGCAAGCTGATCCGCGAGGTCGGCTTCGCGTTCGCGCAGGTGATGCGGACCGGCAGCGAGGCGCAGATGCGCAGCGCACAGGAGGTCCTCACGCGGACGCGCCGCGACCTGTACAAGATCCTCGCTGAGGGCGAGGACTCAGACGCTACGGTGGGCGAGGACTGATCTCGCCCGCCACGTTCGATATCGCGCCGGCCGTCAGCCGAGCGGAGTAGGCGTCGGTTGGCGCTCCGGCAGAGCCTCTGCGGCGACGCCGAGCAGCGGGTCCATCGTCTCGGCCTCCTCGGAGCTCTCCGCGATCCGGACGTCCGCGCGCAGCGCGTCGATGTTGCGCAGCGCCTGGCGTTCGGTGAGCGGCTGGAGCAATCCGCGGACGGCGAGCAGAGGCCCGATCCAGCGCGGCGACCAGACCCGCGCGGAGCGCCGGGAGATGCCCCGCTCGATCGCGTCGATCGCCTTGGAGAGCGGGGCCGGGTTGCGCATGAAGCCAGGAAGCTGCTGGTTCATGGCTTCGACCGAGGGCAGCGCGAAGCTGGCTTTGACGAGGTCCGTGTCGAGGAAGCCGAAGTAGGCGCAGCCGACGCCGACCCCGTGCGGCGCAAGCTCGAGGCGCAGCGCATCGGTGAGCGCCTCCACGCCGGCCTTGGCCGAGGTGTAGGGACCCATCATCGGCGCGTGCGTGATCGCCGCGGCCGAGGAGATGTTCAGCAGGTAGCCGCGGCTGCGACGCAGCTCTCCCACCACCGCGCGGTCGGTGCGCCACACGCCGAGCAGGTTGACGGCGAGCGTGCGCTCCACCTGCTGGACCGGGGCCGTCGAGAGCGTGCCGGTGAACGCGATGCCCGCGTTGGCGACCGCGACGTCGATCGCGCCGAAGCGCTCCACCGTGCCGCGGACCGCGGCTTCGAGCGCGCCGAGGTCCGTGACGTCAACCTCGAACCACGCCGCCCGGTCGCCGAGGCGCTCGGCGTTCTCGCGCAGGCGCTCGGGCTCGAGCCCGACGAGCGCCACGTTGGCGCCGCGCCCGTGCATGCGCTCCGCGGTCGCGGCGCCGATCCCGCGCGCGGCCCCCGTGACGAACACCGTCCTGCCCCGCACGTCGTAGTCCCCCATCGCCGGCAAGTCTAGGCGCATCCGTGTAGGCTCGCCGCGTGGCCGACCTGAGCCCGTTCACCCCGGCGCTCGATCTCGCCGCCGCGCTGCGGCAACGCGAGGTCTCCGCCGCCGAGCTGCTCGAGGAGTGCCTCGCGGCCGTCGACCGTCTGAACCCCGAGCTGAACGAGGTGACGTGGCGCAACGACGAGGAGGCGCGCGCCGCGGCCGCCGCCGCCGACCGCCGCATCGCCGAGGGCGAAGACGCGCCCTTCCTCGGGGTGCCGATCCCGATCAAGGATCTGACTCCCGTCGCCGGATGGCCGGTGACCTTCGGCTCGCGCGGCGCGCCCGACGGGCCCAGCGAGGAGAGCGAGCTCGTCGTCGAGGCGCTGGCGGCCGCCGGCTTCGTGCTGTGCGCGCGCACGAACACGCCGGAGTTCGGCGTGATCACCGCGGCCGAGAACCTGCGCTTCGGGGCGAGCCGCAACCCGTGGGACCCGAACCGCAGCCCCGGCGGCTCGAGCGGCGGCGCCGCCGGCGCTCTCGCCGCGGGCATGTTCCCGATCGCGCACGCCAACGACGGCGGCGGCTCGATCAGGATCCCCGCCTCCTACTGCGGGGTCTTCGGGCTGAAGCCGAGCCGCGGCCGCGTCCCGCGCCTGGCGCAGAGCTGGCTCGGGGCCGTCGTCGAGGGCGTCGAGGCCCGGACCGTCGCCGACTCCGCGACGGTGCTCGACGCGATCTCGGGCCCGGACCGGAATGCCTGGTACAACGCGCCGGCGCCCGAGCACCCGTTCGCCCAGGATGCGGGTGCCGATCCGGGGCGGCTGCGGATCGGGCTGATGGCACAGGCGCCGCTCGGGATCCCGACCGACGAGGCGTGCGTGGCGGCCGCCCGCAGCGCGGCCGCGCTGCTGGAGGAGCTCGGCCACGCGGTGGAGGAGGTCGAGGTGCCCACGATCTCCGAAGAGATGGTGCCGCCGTTCATCGCGCTGACCCAGGGGGGCCTCGCCGACTACGAGGGCGTCGAGTGGGGGGCGACCGAGCCGCACATCCAGCACCAGCGCAACCTCGCGGGGGAGACCGGCGCCTACGACTACGTGCTCGCCGCGCGCACGCTCGAGCTGCTGAGCCGCCGCGAGGTCGCTCGCTGGGGCAGCGAATTCGACGTCCTGCTCACTCCCACCTCGGCGATCCTGCCGCCGGTCGCGGGCGCGACGGTCGAGGCCGCGCATGCCGCCCCCGACCAGCCCGTCTTCGACGTCGTCGCGAGCGTCTCGTTCACGGCCTTCGGCAACGTCACCGGCCTGCCGTCCGCGAGCCTGCCGCTGTACTGGACCGAGGAGGAAGTCCCGGTCGGGGCGATGCTCACGGCCGGCCCGTGGCAGGAGGCGCAGCTGATCGCGCTCTGCGCGCAGCTCGAAGCGGCGCGTCCGTGGGCCGAGCGCCGGCCCGCCGCGCTCGCGGCCAGCTGAGAGCGTCGCGCAGCACGCGCCGGCCCGCGGCCTCTAGCATGCGGCCATGAGAACAGCGCCGCCGAATGTCTGCGTGATCGGGGCCGGCGTCAGCGGGCTCACCGCCTGCAAGGCACTCGATGACTTCGGCGTGCCGCACACCTGCTTCGAGGCCTCCGACGACGTTGGCGGCAACTGGTACTTCCAGAACCCCAACGGCGTCTCCTCGGCCTACCGCTCGCTGCACATCGACATCTCCAAGCCGTCGATCTCGTTCCGCGACTTCCCGATGCCGGACCGCTATCCGGACTACCCCCACCACAGCCACATCTTCGAGTGGCTGCGTGACTACGCCGACGCGTTCGGCCTGCGGCGCAGCATCCGCTTCAACACGCGCGTGACGCGCGCCGAGCGCGGGCCGCGCGGCGGCTGGGCGATCACGCTCGACGATGGCTCGACCGAGGTGTTCGACGCTTTGCTGGTGTGCAACGGGCACCACTGGGACTCGCGCTGGCCCTCGTTCCCCGGCTCCTTCGACGGCGCGCAGATCCACTCGCACGAATACGTCGACCCGAGTCACCCGCTCGAGCTGCAGGGCAAGCGCGTGCTCGTCGTGGGCATCGGCAACAGCGCCGTGGACATCGTCTCCGAGCTCGCCCGCAAGACGATGTGCGAGACCGTCTACATCTCGACCCGCTCGGGCGCCTACGTGGTCCCCAAGTACCTGTTCGGCAAACCGGCCGACCAGGTCGTCAAGACGAACCCGATGCTGCCGGCGAAGCTGCAGCGGCGGATGGCACGCCTGCTGCCGCGGATCTTCTCGGGGCGCATGGAGGACTTCGGGCTGCCGACCCCCAACCACAACTTCCTCGACGCCCACCCGACGGTCTCCAGCGAGCTGCTGGGACGCCTCGGCGCGGGCGACGCCGTCGCCAAGGGCGACGTCGCCGAGCTGCTCGGCGACGCGGTGCGCTTCGCCGACGGGAGCGTCGAGCCGGTCGACGCGATCATCTACGCGACCGGCTACAACATCAGCTTCCCGTTCTTCGAGCCCGACTTCCTGAGCGCGCCCGAGAACGTGCTGCCGCTCTTCAAGCGGATGCTCAAACCCGGCATCGACGATCTCGCCTTCATCGGTCTCGGCCAGGCGATCCCGACGATCTTCCCGTTCGCGGAGCTGCAGTCGAAGCTCGCCGCGCGCTGGCTCAGCGGCGACTGGGCGCCGCCGGGCGACGAGCAGATGAAGCGGGAGATCGTCACCGACGAGGCGTTCCACAACGGCCACTTCGTCGCCAAGCCGCGCCACACGATGCAGCTCGAGTGGTACTCGTACAAGCGCGAGCTCGAAAAGCGCACGATCCCGGCCGGGCAGCGCCGCGCGCGCGAGGGCGCCCCGACGGGTCGCGACACCGCAGGGCGGGCGGCGGCCGCGGCCGTCGTCGAGGCCGCATAGCGAGCAGCGTGAGCACCGTCGAGTTCTCAAGCGCCGGCACGCCGATCGCCGCGGAGCACCTGAAAGGGGTGGGCGACGCCTTCGCGGGCGCGCGGGGGCGCCGGCCCTGCGTCGTGCTCGCGCACGGCTTCGGCGGCACCGTGGATTCCGGGCTGATGCCCTACGCCGAGCGCTTCGCCGCCGCCGGGCTCGACGCGCTCGCCTTCGACTACCGCCACTTCGGGGCGAGCGGCGGCGAGCCGCGCCAGCTCGTCTCCGTCCGCTCCCAGCTCGAGGATTACGCCGCGGCCGTCGCGTTCGCCCGCCGCCTCGATGGGGTCGACCCCGAGCGGATCGTCTTGTGGGGCACCTCCTTCTCGGGCGGCCACGTCGTCGAGGCCGCCGTCGCCGACGGCCGCGTCGCCGCGGTCATCTCGCAGTCGCCTGCGATGGACGGACGGGCCACGATGCTCAACGTCCTGCGCTACGCCGGTCCCGGCGCCCTGAACAAGATGACGCTCGCCGGCATTCGCGACGCGCTCGGCGGGCTGCGAGGGCGCCCGCCGCTGACGCTGCCGATCGTCGCCGCGCCCGGCACGCTCGCGGCGATGAGCACGCCGGACGCGGAGCCCGGCTACCGCGCGATCACGGGGCCGACCTGGCGGAACGAGTTCGCCGCGCGCTTCGCGATCACGGCGGCGCTCTACCGTCCGGGCCTGAAGGCCGACAGCCTGCCGTGCCCGATCCTCGTGCAGATCGCCGACCGCGACGCCGTCGCGCCGCCGAAAGCCGCCGAGCAGGCCGCGTGGCTGGCGACCGGGCGGGCCGAGGTCAGGACGTACCCGGTCGGCCACTTCGACGTCTACCGGGGGGAGCCGTTCGAGCGCTCCGTGGCCGACGAGCTGTACTTCCTGACGCGCCATCTCGCGCCGGCCGGAGCGGCCCACGATGCCGTGTCCGCCGCTCCCGTCGAGGCCTGAAGGCCCGCCCGCCGGTCCTCTTCGCTGTCACTGCGGGACAGGATTCGCGCCACGCGCCGGAGTGTGATTGTCCCGGCGGGACAATTAACCATCCATTTTCAGCCCGATTCAGCCTTGTGAAAAATTGGGGTTGACTCGTGTGAATCAGCGCGGATAGATTTGTCGTACAGGCACCCGGGGAGAGCCAGCCACCCGGCTCAGGGGGCCCGGGGCGAAATTCACGGAAGGGGAGAGGGAACCTGATGGGGAAAGTGACCCGCGTCATGTGCCTTGCCGCGTTCGCGGCCGGGCTTTTGATACCGGCCGCATCGGCCTCGGCATCGCAGTACGCCGCGCTCGGCGACTCATACTCGTCCGGCGTGGGCACGCGCGTGTTCTACGAAGAATCCGGTGAATGCGACCGCAGCCCCGACGCGTACGGGCCGAAGATCGCCGCCAAACGTGGCTACACGCTGAACTTCGAAGCGTGCAGCGGCGCGAAGACGGGCGAAGTGATCGAAAAACAGCTCGGCAAACTGACCAGCAGCACCGCGCTGGTGACGATCACGATCGGCGGCAACGACGCCGGCTTCAGCAACGTGATCATCAACTGCGCCCTGTACTACTTCACCTGCGGCAGCGCGATCAGCGAAGGCAACTCCTACATCGAAAAAACGTTGCCGGGCAAGCTCGAAACGACGTACAAGGACATTCGCTCGAAAGCCACCACTGCTGAGGTGATCGTGCTCGGCTACCCGAAGCTGTTCACCAAAGAAGGCACGACGTGCAACGTCAACTTCCTCACTTCGGGCAACGAGAAGAAAATGAACGAATCGGCTGAAAAACTCGACGCCGTCATCAAGAAACAGGCCGAAGCGAGGGGCTTCAAATTCGTCAACCCGACGAGCGCCTTCGAAGCGCACGAGGTCTGCGCCAAAGAAGAATGGCTCAACGGCCAGTCGAACCCGCTGTCCGAAAGCTACCACCCCAACGTCAAAGGCCAGGAAGAGTTCACCACGCTGGTGAACGGGGCCATCTAGAGAGAAACCCCCCGGATCAGGGCCGCCCGCGACCACGAACCGCGGGCGGCCCGCAGGGGGCTTCAGCTGATCCAGTAGCGCCGCTTGGGAGGACCGTCCGGATCGGGACGGATGTCCTCGAGTACGCCGCCGGCACGCTCGATGACCGCGATCGAGGCGTCGTTTCCCTCGTCGCAGGTCACGAGCACGTCCGCGATTCCGATCGAACGCGCCACGATCACCCCCTGGCGCAGGATCTCTGTCGCGTACCCGCGCCGGCGATACGCCGGACGCACCGCGTAGCCGACGTGCCCGCCCACCTCGGCGAGGTACTCGCTCAGCTCATGCCGGATCGAGATCCGCCCCACCAGCGCGCCACCGGTTTCCGCGGCCAGGAACGTGGCGGGGACCAAGGGCGGCGTCAGGTCCAGACCGGCGCGGTGGCGCTCGCATTTGCGAACGTACGACGGCCAGGACATCTCGGGCTCCCATCCCAGCAGGAACGTGAAGTCCTCGCGGGCGAGCTCTTCGTGCGCGGCGAGCGCTTCGGGCTCGTCCTCGGACCGGAGCGGTCGCAGACGTAGTGGCATCGCGGGAGGATGCTCGATATGGGCCTAGCCCGGGCGCCGGTAGACGCCGACCACCGCGGCGCCGCCGAGCCCGATGTTGTGCTGCAGGGCAACGGCGGCCCCGTCGAGCTGGCGCTCCTGCGCGGTGCCCCTCAGCTGCCACGTCAGCTCGGCGCACTGTGCGAGCCCGGTGGCACCCAACGGATGGCCCTTTGAGATCAGCCCGCCGGACGGGTTCACGAGCGGCCCGCTGCCGCCGTAGGTGGTCGCTTCGCTCTCGACGAGCCGGTGCCCCTCGCCCTCGGGGGCGAAGCCGAGCGCCTCGTAGGTGATCAGCTCGTTAGCGCTGAAGCAGTCGTGCAGCTCGCAGACGTCGACGGCAGAGGCGTCCACCCCCGCCTCGCCGTACGCACGCTCGGCGGCCTCGCGCGACATCTCGTAGCCGACGACACGGATCGCCGAGCGCGCCTCGAAGCTGCTCGAGGTGTCGGTGGTCATCGCCTGGCCGGCGATCTCGATCGCACGGTCCCACAGGTCGTGCTGCTCGACGAAGCGCTCGGAGGCGACGACGGCGGCCGCGCTGCCGTCCGAGGTCGGCGAGCACTGCAGCTTCGTCAGCGGTGCGTAGATCTCGGGCGCCGCTTCGATCTCCTGCAGCGTGTAGTCGGTCTGGAACTGGGCGAACGGGTTGTTGACCGAGTGGTGGTGGTTCTTCCAGGCGATCCAGGCGTAGTGGCGCGGCTCGGAGCCGTAGCGTTCCATGTGCTCGCGCCCGGCCGCGCCGAACATCTGCGGGGCCGGCGGCGCGTCCTCCCACTCGCGCAGCTCCAGCAGCGCCTGCATGTGGTGGTCCATCGGGTTGGTGCGGTCCGTGTACTTGGCCGCGAGCGAGCCCCGCTCCATCTTCTCGAAGCCGAGCGCCAGCGCGCAGTCGGCGAGCCCACCCTTGACCGCCTGTCGCGCGAGGTAGAGGGCGCTCGACCCCGTCGAGCAGTTGTTGTTGACGTTGACGACGGGCACGCCGGTCAACCCAAGGCCGTAGATCGCGCGCTGACCGCAGGTCGAATCGCCGTAGCAGTAGCCCGCGAAGGCCTGCTCGATAAGCTCGTAGGAGACGCCGGCGTCTTCCAGCGCGCGCTCGCCGGCCTCGCGCGCCCAGTCGGGGTAGTCGCCGTCCTTGGTGCCCGGCTTGGCGAACTTCGTCATGCCGACGCCGATCACGAACGTGCGGTGGCTCACCTGCTCTCCTCCCGTTGGATTCTCTCGAACATCTCGACCAGGCGCTCGCGGCAGCTCGGCCACTGACGGCGGTTGCGCCCGCCGCCGGGATGCAGCGTGTCCAGCAACGCCAGCCCGCGCATCGTGGCGTGGGCCATCTCGATCAGGCGGTCGAAGCCGGGAGCCTCGGCCAGCTCGCCGAACAGCATCCGGCTGACGTGCAGCGTCTGGCGGTCGAGCTCGCGCTCGACCGGCTCCAGGCGCTCGCGCAGCTCCGGGTCGGTGCGCGCGTGCGTCCACAGGTCGAGCGCCGCCTGGTAGAGCGGGCTCGCATAGCCCTCCCAGAGCAGGTCGAGGCTCTCGGACAGCCGCTCGCGCCCGGGCGGCAGCCGCTCCGCGTCGGCCAGCAGGCGCTCGGCGCGCCGCGCCGCGAGGTGCTCCATCGCCGCCGCGAGCAACGCCTGGCGCGTCTGGAAGTGGTGCAGGTGCGCGCCCCGCGAGAGGCCCGCGCGCTCGCAGACGCGCGCAGTGGTCGTGTTCGCGTAGCCGTCCTCGACAAGGCAGGCGATCGTCGCGTCCAGGAGCGCCTGCGTGGTGGCCGCGCTGCGCTCCGCCTGGCTGCGGCGCTGGATTGTTCCCGTCTCGCTCGCCATCACTCATCCTAATCATATTTGCGTTCATGCATGAACGTTTGTGGTAGCGTTCGCCGCCGCCGAAGTCTTCGAGTCCTGGAGGTCAAAGAGATGGCAGCCGCTGAGGCGCTGGTGTTCGACGCGATCCGGACGCCGCGAGGGAAGGGCAAGTTCAACGGGTCGCTGCACGCCACCAAGCCGGTCGACCTCGTCGTGGGGCTGATGCACGAGACGCTCGTGCGAAACGAGAAACTCGACCCCACCCGCGTCGACGACGTGGTCTTGGGTTGCGTGTCGCCGGTGGGAGACCAAGGTGCAGACATCGCCAAGACCGCTGCGATCAAGGCGGGGCTGCCAGACACCGTCGCCGGCGTGCAGGTCAACCGCTTCTGCGCCTCGGGCCTCGAGGCGGTGAACATCGCCGCGCAGAAGGTGGCCTCCGGCTGGGAGGACCTCGTCTTCGCGGGCGGCGTCGAGTCGATGTCGCGCGTGCCGATGGGCTCCGACGGCGGCGCCTGGGCGATGGACCCGGAGACCAACTACGACACCTCGTTCGTGCCCCAGGGCGTCAGCGCCGACCTGATCGCGACGCTCGAGGAGTTCAGCCGCGAGGACGTCGACGCGTATGCGGCGCGCTCGCAGGAACGGGCGTGGAGCGCCCAGCAGGAGGGGCGCTTCGCGAACAACGTGATCCCCGTCAAGGACCTCAACGACAACGTCGTGCTCGACAACGACGAGTTCATCCGGCCCGGCACGACCGTCGAGACGCTCGGCGGCCTGAAGCCGTCGTTCGCCGCGATCGGCGAGATGGGCGGCTTCGACGCGGTCGCGCTGCAGAAGTACCACTGGGTCGAGAAGATCGACCACGTTCACACGCCCGGCAACTCCTCCGGCATCGTCGACGGCGCCTCGCTCGTGACGATCGGCAACGAGAAGGCCGGCGAGCAGATGGGCATGGAGCCGAGGGCGCGGATCCTCGCCACGGCGCTGTCGGGCGCGGACCCGACGATCATGCTGACCGGGCCCGCCCCGGCGAGCCGCAAGGCGCTCGAGAAGGCCGGCCTCACGGTCGAGGACCTCGACCTCGTCGAGATCAACGAGGCGTTCGCGGCGGTCGTGCTGCGCTTCGTGCGCGACATGGGCCTCGACATGGAGAAGGTCAACGTCAACGGCGGCGCGATCGCGATGGGTCACCCGCTGGGCGCGACCGGGGGCATGATCCTCGGCACGCTGATCGAGGAGCTGCACCGGACCGGCGGGCGCTACGGGCTCGCGACGCTGTGCGTCGGCGGCGGAATGGGAATCGCGACCGTCGTGGAGGCGATCTAGATGGCGGCCAACGGCGACGCGCAGGCGAACGGACGCACGCGGATCACCGGGGAGAAGGCGTCCAACAGCACGATCCGCTGGGAGCAGGACGAGGACGGCATCGTCGTCCTCACGCTCGATGACCCGAACCAGTCGGCGAACACGATGAACCGCGACTACGCGGAATCGATGGCCGCCACGGTCGAGCGCCTCGAAGCCGAGAAGGACTCGATCTCAGGCGTCGTGATCACCTCGGCGAAGAAGACGTTCTTCGCGGGCGGCGATCTCAACGACCTGCGCGCGGCGGGCAAGGACGACGCGCCGCAGATCGCCGAGATGGTCCGCGCAGGCAAGGCGCAGCTGCGCCGCCTCGAGACGCTCGGGGTGCCGGTCGTCGCGGCGATCAACGGCGCGGCCCTCGGGGGCGGCCTGGAGATCTGCCTCGCCTGCCACCACCGCGTCGCGCTCGATGATCCCAAGGTCAAGCTGGGCTTCCCGGAGGTCAAGCTCGGGCTGCTGCCAGGCGCGGGCGGGGTCGTGCGCACTGTGCGCATGTTCGGCATCGTCGACGCGCTGATGAACCTGCTGATGCAGGGCCAGGAAGTGCGCCCGGCGAAGGCGCTGGAGATCGGCCTCGTGGATGAGGTCGTCGCGACGCGCGATGAGCTCGTGCCCGCCGCGAAGGCTTGGATCAAGGCGCAGCCGAGCGACGAGCCGACCGTCCAGGCTTGGGACGTCAAGGGCTACAAGATGCCCGGCGGCACGCCCTCGAACCCGAAGCTCGCGCAGAACCTGCCCGCCTTCCCGGCGAACCTGCGCAAGCAGCTCAAGGGCGCGAACTACCCGGCGCCGCACCACATCATGGCCGCGGCTGTCGAGGGCGCGCAGGTCGACTTCGACAACGCAAGCGAGATCGAGGGCCGCTACTTCGTGGACCTCGTGACCAGCCAGGTCGCGAAGAACATGATCCAGGCGTTCTTCTTCGATCTGCAGCGCGTGAACGGCGACCGCGACCGTCCGGAGGGGATCGAGCCCTTCCGTGCGGAGAAGGTCGTCGTGCTCGGCGCCGGGATGATGGGCGCCGCGATCGCGTACGTATGCGCGAAAGCCGGGATCGAGGTCGTCCTGAAGGACGTCTCGCTCGAGGCGGCCGAGCGCGGCAAGTCCTATTCGCTGGGGCTCGTCGAGAAGGCCGTCTCGCGCGGGCGCTCGACGCAGCAGCAGGGCGATCAGCTGCTGGCGCGGATCACGCCCACGGACGACCCCGCGGCGGCCGACGGCGCGGACCTCGTGATCGAGGCGGTGTTCGAGGACCCCGGCGTGAAGGCGCAGGTGTTCGCCGAGATCGAGCCGCACCTGGCCGACGGCGCCCTGCTGGCGTCGAACACCTCGACGCTTCCGATCACGGGTCTCGCCGAGGGCGTCTCGCGGCCGGAGGAATTCATCGGGCTGCACTTCTTCAGCCCGGTGGACAAGATGCCGCTGCTCGAGATCATCAAGGGCGCAAAGACGAACGACGAGACGCTCTACCGGGCGCTCGACTTCGCCAAGCAGATCAAGAAGACCCCGATCGTCGTCAACGACAGCCGGGGCTTCTTCACGAGCCGCGTGATCGGCACGTTCATCAACGAGGGCGTAGGCATGCTCCTGGAGGGCATCCCCGCGGCGTCGATCGAGCAGGCCTCGAACCAGGCCGGCTACCCGGCGCCGGTGCTGCAGCTCTCGGACGAGCTCAACCTGAAGCTCGCCAGGAAGATCCGCGACGCGACGAAGGCCGCGATCGAGGCCGATGGCGGCGTGTTCGAGGACCGGGCCTCCTTCCAGGTGGTCGACAAGATGCTCGACGCGGGCCGCGCCGGCAAGCTCGAGGGCGCCGGTTACTACGAGTACGACGACGGGAAGCGCGCGGGCCTGTGGAAGGGGCTCAAAGAGTTGTTCCCCGAGACGGATGACCCCGCCTCGATCTCGCTGAAGGACCTCGAGGAGCGGATGCTGTTCATCGAGGCGATCGAGACCGTCAAGTGCCTGGACGAGGGGGTGATCGAGTCCGTCGCGGACGCCAACATCGGCTCGATCTTCGGCATCGGCTTCCCCGGCTGGACCGGCGGGGTGCTCCAGTTCGTGAACGGATACGACGGAGGCGTCGCGGGCTTCCTCGCGCGCTCGCGAGAGCTGGCCGCGAAGTACGGCGAGCGCTTCGAGCCCCCCGCCTCGCTGGTCGAGAAGGCCGAGCGCGGGGAGATCTACAGCGACGAAGAGGTGGCCGTTCCCGCTTAGAGGCGCCTGCGGGCGCCGCGTCCGGCGGCGCCCGCAGCGCGCCTAACGCCCGCTCGAGCCGAGCCCCCCGGCGCCGCGCGCCGTCGCGTCGAGCACGCCGTCGATGAGCGTGAGTTCGGCCTGCTCGCCGCGCACGATCAGCAGCTGCGCGACGCGATCGCCGCGTTCGATCGCGAAGGGCGCTTCGCGGTCGCTGTTGTGGAGGATCACCATCACCTCGCCGCGGTAGCCCGGGTCGATCAGCCCGGGCGCGTTGAGCACCGTGACCCCGTGGCGCGCCGCGAGGCCCGAGCGCGGCAGCACGAGGCCGGCCGTGCCGGGCGGCAGCGCCAGCGCGACGCCGGTCGGCACCGCTGCCCGCGCGCCGGGCGCCAGCTCCAGCGCCTCGTCGGCGTGGAGGTCGAACGCCGCGTCGTCGGCGTGGGCACGGGAGGGAAGCCTCGCCGTGTCGGTGAGCAGGCGCGCCGGCACGTCCATCGCGCCATCCTAAATGCGCCGTTGCTCGCCCCGCAGCTCGGCGACGATGCGCTCGAGGCGCGGCTCGGCGCTGCGGTCGCGGAACACCATCGCCTCTGCCACGGCGGGGTGCACGGTCGCGATCAGCTCGTGCATCTGCGCCGCGAGAGCACGGTAGGAGGCGTGACCCTCGCGACCCGAGCGCAGCTCGACCACGTGCATCGCCTCGCGCGCATCCATCTCCAGCGCGTAACGGATGCGGTAGGCGAGGCACAGCGCGTACGGCGCCTGCGCGTGCAGCCCCGCGTCCCACAGCGCCTGCCACGCCCCCCGGGAGCGATCGAGCGCGCGTTCGTAGAGCGCGTCGAGGCCGGCCGCGCTGACCTCCTCGGGAACGCTCGCGCCGAGGTGAGGACCGAGCGGCTGCCACTGCGCGGTCAGCATGCGGTGGCGTTGGAGGTCGCGGAAGGCGCCGTAGTCGGAGACGATCTCGAAGCGGTAGCGCAGCGTCTCGAGGCCGCGGCCCGGCAGCTGCCGGCGGTTCTCGCGGCCCGACAGCAGCTCGGCGAGCAGCGCCATCCGCTCCTCCCCGGCGAGCCGCGCGAGCACCGCCGCGATCCGCTCTTCGCTGACGCCCGCACGCTCGAACAGCAGCGCCGCGAGCAGCTCTCGTTCGTCGCCCTCGACGCGGACGAGGCGCACGCCGGGCTCGGCCGCTGCGTCTCGCCCGCCCGGCGCCGCGAGGCCGAGCCGCGACGCGGCGCTCGCCTCGGTGGCCGCCCGGCGGCGCAGGAACTCGCTCCACGCGAGGCCGCGGTCGGGCCGGTCGACACGGGTCATGAACGCCGGCGCAACGCTGCGCAGCGCTGCGAGCATCAGCTCGCCGCAGCGCTGCGCCTCCGGCAGCTCCTCGGCGCGCAGATGCAACACCAGGCGCTCGAATGTCTGGGCGCTCGCGAAGATGCCCACGTGGGAGAGCGTCGCCGCGGGCAGCAGCGCGCGCGCGAGGTCGAGTCCCTTCGCCCGCACGGCCCGCTCGTGCGCGCCGGGCGACTCGCCTTCCCCGCGCGAGAAGCGTTCGGCGAGCCACGGCGTCAGCGCGGCGAGCAGCGAGCCGTAGTCCTCGAAGCAGGCGTCCATCGCCCGCTCGTACTCGGCCCCCAGCGCCGGGCTGCGGTAGTAGCGGTAGCCGAAGCCGGGCAGCGGGCGGTCGAAGGCGATGTAGCGGGTCGACTGCTCGAGGTAGGCCCCGAGCCGCGGCCGCTCGATCACCTTGGTGAGCAGGTTGGAGACCCACTCGCACGCGACGTGAAAGCCGGCGAGCTGCGCGACCGAGTCGTCGCCGTACTCGCCCAACACGCGCTCGAAGAGCTGCTCTGCGCGTCCGGTTCCCACCCCGGCATACCCAGCGTCGTCATCGAGCTCCGCGGCGAACTCGTCGAGCAGCAGCCTGCGCAGCGTCCCGGGGTAGCGCGAGTAGCGGGCGAACAGGGCGCCGCGCGTGGTCTCCGGCAGGTTGCGGAGCGCGAACACCGGCGCGTCGAGATCCGAGACGAACGGCTCCAGAAGCTCTCGCTCCTGCTCGGTGAACCGCTCGGGCGCCGCCACGCCCACATCCTCTCAGGCCCCGCGCGCGCCGCTGCGTCTTGCGTCAGACTGGACAGCCGATGAGGACGCACCTCCACCGCGGCGGCGCGGGGCCTCGCAAGCGGTTGGCGCTGCTTGTGGCCGCCTGCGCCCTGCTCGCGCTCCCCCCGGCCGCCGCCGCTAAGCACAAGGCGAAGCGCATTCCGCTGCCGCAGCTTGCTCTCACCCCCGCCCTGACGAGCGGACCGGGCGTCGCGATCGCGCGCGCGCCGGTCGGGCTCTCGATCGAGTACCCCCTGATCGCCGCCTACCTCGGCAACGCGGCGTGCCCGCCGCCGGCGCTCCAGGCGGAGCTGCTGCGGCTGGGCTCGCCCCAGCTCGCGCTGGAGGGGCAGAGCCAGGACTTCACGATGCCCGCCGGACTGACCCCCTCGGGCCCGGCGCCGAGCTGGGAAGCGGTGACGCGGTACCCGTTGCCGAGCGAATTCTGGACGCGGCTGCACTGCCTGCTGAGCGTCACCAAGGAGCCGCTGACGATCGGACTGAACGCGCGCGACGGGCAGCTAGCGTGGGCCGAATCGATGGTCGCGAGCGCCGAGCAGGCGGCCACCTCACGCCTGGACTTCTCGATCGGCAACGAGCCGGACCACTACTACCTGCCCAACTACCTCTCCCTCACCAAGCAGCAGCCCGGGGAAGAAACCAAGACGGTCTTCAACTACCTGCAGGTCGCCGGCTACCTCCGCCGCGCGGTCGGCCCGCTCCCCCTGATCGGGCCGGAACTGGCGATCCCGGCGGACTGGCGTGCGTCGCTGCCGCGGGTGCTCGCGACACTTCACCCGCAGACGGTCGGCGTGCATGCCTACCCGCTCACGGTCTGCCGCAGCCTCCGCGAAGCGACGATCCACGGGCTGCTGTCGCCGAGCATCGGCGGCGAGCCGCGGCGGCTCGCCTGGGTCGCCGCGGATGCCCGAGCGGCTGGCCTGCCCGCCGTCATCTCGGAGGCCAACTCCGTCTCCTGCGGGGGCAAGGTCGGCGTCTCGGACACCCGCGCCTCCGCGGTCTGGGCGGTGCGGTTCGTGCTCGCGGCGCTCGAGACCGGCTTCGGCGAAGTCCGCTTCCACATGAGCGGGAACTCGTATGACCCCTTCTACATGAACGGCGCC
>DATMMF010000006.1:0-181419 GCA_035569835.1 Solirubrobacteraceae bacterium | reverse complement strand
CCACACCATCACGATCCTCGTGATCGCCCGCGTCCTGATCGGCATCGGCACCTCCGGCGGGTACCCGTCGGCGATGCTGATGATCCGGCGGCGGGCCGAGAGCGCCGGGATGGCCGCGCCACCCGGTGGCGTATTGGGAGGACTCCAGATCGCCGGCACGGCGGCTGTGGCCCTGGGGCTGCCGATAGGAGGTGTGCTGGTCAATGCCTTCGGCTGGCGCTCGGTGTTCTTCGCGAACGTGCCGGTGACGGTCGTAGCGCTCGTGCTGGCCGCTGCCTGGCTCCCTCGCGACCCCGCCCTTGTCGGCTCCCGGAGCGCTCGCCGGATCGCTAAGCGAATCGACCTCGTGGGCATCGTCGCCTTCGGCGGAGCGATCGCCGCCCTGCTGGTGTTCCTCGACGGGCTTCCGCAGCGCCAGTGGGTCGCGCTTGCCCTTGCCGGCGCTCTCGGGATCGCCCTCGTCGTGTGGGAGCTGCGCGCCAGACCGGCGTTCTTCGACGTGCGCCTTCTCGCCACCAATCTCGCGCTCAGCCGCACCTACCTCCGCTTCGCGCTGACGTCGCTGTGCATCTACACGGTCCTGTACGGCGTCTCGCAGTGGCTCGAGGTGGTCCGGGGCTACTCGGCGCAGGACGCCGGCCTGCTGATCCTTCCGATGGCCGGCCTGTCCGCGGTGCTTATACGACCGATCTCGCAGCGGAACCTCGTGCGGGGACCCCTGATCGCGGCCGCCGTCACATCGATCGCCGGAGCGATCGGCGTGCTGCTCCTCGGAACAAGCACGCCGGTGATCGGGATCATCGCGGTCACGCTGATCTTCGGCGTCACGGTGGGAACGTACGCGCCGGCCAACCAAACCGCGCTCTACATCCAGGTCGACGCGCATCAGATCGGCACGGCCGCGGGGCTGTTGCGCACCTTCGGCTACATCGGTTCAATCGGCTCCGCCGCGATCCTGAGCGTCGTGTTCCACAATCACGTCTCCGACCACGGTCTGCACCAGATCGCCGTGATCATGATCGGCGCCAGCATCATCGTGCTGCTCTTCACGCTGGCCGACCACGGTCTCCGCAAGCGGGCCTGCTCTGAGGCGCCGGCGAATCTTCGGTCCACCATTCACCCCGAGGAGAAAGCCATGCACCGCATCCTTCGAACCACCCCCTCTCACAAAGCAGAGGCCCGCTGATGGGCGCAACCGAGCCGCCTCGGCCGGGAATCGTCGCCGGCATTGACGGCTCGCCGTCCTCGCTCGCCGCGCTGGAGTGGGCGGCACGGCAGGCTGATCTGACCGGGTCCGCTCTCGTCGTCGTCGCGGCCTGGCGGCTGCCGAGCACCTATCCAGAAACCGGAACCTTCGACGACTACGACCCCGCGGCGGAGATGCAACGCGTGCTCGACAACTCACTGCCCGCGATCCACCGATCTCACCCCACGCTCGAGCTCACAGGCCAGGTGATCGAGGGTCACCCCGGGCCCGTCCTGGTCGACGCCTCCCGTGACGCCGACCTGCTCGTCGTCGGCAGCCGCGGCCACGGCGAGTTCGCAGACATCCTGCTCGGTTCTGTCGGCGTGCACTGCGCCACGCACGCCCACTGTCCGGTGCTCGTCCACCGATTCGACCGCGCCCAGGCGGTGACCGCGGCGACATCTGCCGCGCGGGAGCCAGCGACGTCGTAAGCAGAAAACCCGTGACGAGGGAGGGACGAGGGCCCGAAAACCGGCGATTTCCCACGGCCACCGCGGGGCGCGGAGGCACGCAGAGGTGCGCGGTCGACCTTGCGATCGCGGAGCTCCCCGCGACTTATGTGGTCCATCACTGCCGATATGGCGCGTACCAAGGCCACGAACCCAAGCGACGACCTCAACCCATCGCACCACCCGCGAACGCTCCGCCAGCACGCTCCCGCGGAGTCCGGGCGGAAAGCCGGGATCGCTCGGAGCGGGTCCTCCGGCGGTCAGCCCGGTCGTGCCCGCTGCGCTGCGGCTGGCTTGCGTTCCCGCTCGGTCTCGCGCTCCGGGCGGTATCCATAGGCGGCTTCGCGCACGGCGGCGTCGCTCTCGAGGCCGGCGCCGAGGGCTCCTGCGGCGGTGGCGAGTGAGGTGGTCATCCAGGCGATCTTCAGGTAGGTGGCGAAGCTCGCATGCTCGCCGATCGACTGTGACACGACGCGATCGTCGAGCATCAGCCCTCCAGCCCCCAGGGCGATCACGAACAGCGCGCAGTACAGCGACGCGACACCGATGACCAGAGTCAGGGTGGTGGCGACGTTGAAGAGGATCGCCTGCTCGCGACCCGCGCCCGCCGGCCGGCGCCTCCACAGGCCGTGGACGAGGATCAAGAAGACGACGACGGCCGCCGTCGAGATGACGCTGAGCGCGCCCAGTCTCCACGGGCTGAGCGCGGCGGCCAGGTTCCACACTTCGGCCGTCACGAGCGCGAAGACGACCGTGGCTCCGGCTGCGGCAAGCGCGCGGGAGAGTCTTGCGGTCAGCCGCCATGGCCGGTTGGCGCGGAGCATCCCGGCCAGCAGCCGGGCGTTGCCGCGCACGACGGCGGCAACGAGCCGTACGTCGACGTTGTCGTCATCGGGGTGAAGGGTCCGCTCCGCTCGTGCGATCTCGCGTAGGCGTCGACGGACGCGCTGTCGCCGACCCCCGCCTTCGCGTCCCCCGAGCTCGAGGCTCTCCCCGACGAGCCCGTCGACGAGCCGCACCACGGCATCGCGTGCGCGCCTTCGCATCTGCACGGCTCCGAGCGCCGGGAGCGAGACGACGGCCACTCCGTGGGTGGCGCTGGCGTCGGCCACGACCGGCCGGCGCCCGATGCGCAGGGGCAGGTCTGTCAACACGATCCCCAGTCGCCAGTCCTCGCGCAGCACTCGCTCGTGCGCGATATCGATGACCTCGGTGCCGGCACCACCGCGGGCAGCCGACTCGTCGGTCACGACCGGGATCTCCCACCGCACCTCGGAGGAGACCCGGGCTGCGAGCTCGGCCGGGAGTTCCTGGGCGAGTTCCCTGCCGAGTTCCTCGGCGATCCCCGCGGCAGTCATCAGGCCGAGCCTGATCGTCGGGTTCTCGCGAGCCGTCGGGGGGCGGTCGATCAGCGTCTTTCCGATCGTGGCGTCTGTGCCGGGGAGTCTCTACCGGGGCAGGCTAACCCACAAGCCCGGCAGTACCCGGGGCGCTCCCGCCCCAGCCTGGTCGATGGGCGCACCGAACCATGGGCCTGGCGGGCCCGCCCGAGGAAGTCGTACACCACGGTCCGCCATCGGAAACCGCGCTCCCGCGCGCGAAACGCGGATTCACCGATTTCCGGGCACTCCCCCATGCGCTCGAGTGGACTCGAACCACCACGGGGCGTGAAGCCCACAAGGCCCTCAACTCGTACAGCCCCGCAACGTGCTTACAGGAGCGCCCTAATCGTCCAAACAGCGCGCTTTCGCGAACGCATCGGACGCATATGGACAAGCGAGCGTTGCCACGATGTTGCCACGCCGGGGGAGCACGGGCGAGGCGGATAACAGACGCCGAGGACCGGAGCGAAGCCAAGCTGGTCCGGGCTCTGACGTGCAGGCAGCGGGCTGGCTAAAGCGGCGCAGACAGTACCGGTCTCCTCTCCTCACCGTCTAGCGTGGGCAACAGACGTCGGGGCGAAGAACGGAGGGAAGTCGATGGATGAAAAGCCACCGCAGGCGGCAGAGTGCCCCGAGGTCTCGCCTCGAAAACGAGAGGCCCTCGCTCTGTTCGCGGGGCTGCCTAGCCACGACGATCTGATCGCCGCACTCTTCAGCTTCGGCCAAGACCCGTACTGGCGTCGGAGCATGGTCCGAGAGCTCGCGCGCGAGCTGGCGCGAGTCGTCAAGGGCGGAGGCGCCGTGGCATCGCTCGAGTTCCACGTGCCTCCTCGATTGCCCGTCCGACTCGCCTGGCGCCTCCATTGCAGGCTGGGTCTGCGGCTGCTGGGTCGCGTGGTCTCCCGCGACTGGCATGCGGCCGGAAGCTTGCAGAGACCGAACATCGAGCAGTTCTATCGTCGGCAGTTGCAGGACGTGATCGCGATGTGGCAGGACGCGGGAATCGAGCAGGTCCATGCGCGCCCGGTGAGCCTCGGAGGCGGCGTGGTGATGTGGGGTGTGTGGCGCTGAGCCAGCCCGACCTCGACGTCTGGCTCGCGGACCCGCGGATCCGCACCCGCAATCAACAGGTTGCTCGCAGCGACGTCGACACGCTCTGGGAGGCGGCCCGCAAGGTGCGGATCGGCGAGTCCGGCCTGTTGGGCCGGCTGATCTGCTGGCGAATACCGCAGGCCGCCAGCCAACAGACCTACGAGCAGATGTTCACGAGCCCGCCGTTCGTCATCCTGGAGAGCGGTCAGCGCCGCCTGCTCGTCGGCGCGTGCGGACGGATCTGGTCGGCCAAGCCCCGCCTCGCACCGCTCGACGGACCAGAAGCGTTCCGGCGCTGGACTGTGCCCGGCACCGTGCGCGTCCTGTTCGCGCAGTGGACCGAGCGCCATCGGGGCGGTGCGGTGCTCATCAGCGAGGTCCGCGTAGGCCCGGTCGATCGACGCGCCGGTCTCGCCCTGACAGCTCTCTCGCCATTCATCTCGCGTTTCCAGGCACTCATTGGTACTGAGCCATTGCGGCTCGCTGTCGTACGGGCCGAAGCCGCGCAGTCCGACCCTCGGCGCTCGAACTGACGGCCCGCACCGAACGCGAGCGATGGACGTCAGAACCGGCGCTTGTGCACAAGGATCGTTGTAACAACGACAACGGGTGGCGCGTCACGCGTCAGCGTGGCGCACGAGATCTGGATGCATCCCGAGCACCGCGGCGAGCGCCGGCAAGGAGTCCGATACGGTCCCGCCAGGCACGCTAGGTAGCATTCGCAGAGCGACCGGTTCGGAGCATCTACGGTGAGCGAATACGTCGTGACCTACGAGGAAGCGAAGGGCGCCTCACCCGTGCCTCAGGCCGACGTTCAGCGGCGATCGTCGGACGGCCATGCCCAAGCGACCCCTCCGCCGGAGCTGGTCGCCTTTCTCGCTGAGCCCAACCCGTCGGTCATCGCCACCGTCCGGCCGGATGGCAGCCCGCATACCGCGGCGGGCGGCCGCTGACAGGCGCGCCTGTTGACTTCGGTGGCGCGATGGCGGCCAGAGCCCGCCCGGGCCCGGCTCCGCCACCCCAGTACGACCGACCGGCGGGAGCTCGGCAAGGCAGCCCGGGCGACGGTTCCGCGCTCGACACACGGCGGTTGGCAACCGCGCCCCTCCCGGCCGGATCCGATTGAGCTGCTCCAGGAGCAGGCGAGCACCCGTCTGCCGGAGCTGATCCCCATCCGGTACGGCCGCATGCTCGTCTCGCCGTTCACGTTCTTCCGGGGGGCCGCGTGCGTGATGGCCTGGGACCTCGCGCAGGAGCCCCGTACGGCCCTGAAGGCCCAGCTGTGCGGTGATGCCCACCTCTCCAACTTCGGCACATTTGCCGGTCCGGACCGCCGGCTCGTGTTCGGGATCAACGACTTCGACGAGACGCTCCCCGGCCCGTTCGAGTGGGACGTCAAGCGCCTGGTTGCGAGCTTCGAGGTCGCCGGACGCGATCGCGGTTTCGATCGAGCTGCGCGGCGGTCCATCGATCTCGCCGTCGCACGCTCCTACCGGGAGGCCATTCGCAGCTTCGCTCGGCTGCGGACACTGGAACTATGGTATGTGCACCTCGATCGCGACATCGAGGAGATCGTCCGCGAGTGGGCAACGCGGGTCAACCGGAAGCAGCTCAGGTATTTTGAACGCAATATCGCCAAGGCGAGGGCGAAGGACTCACTGCGTGCGTTCGCCAAGCTGACACGGATAGTGGACGGGCATCCGCGGATCGTCCACGACCCGCCGCTGATCGTCCCCATCGAGGAGCTCGCCCGCGCCGATGACCCGGAGACGCTCGCCGCGGCGGTCGACGCCGTCGTCCACTACTACCGCCGCACGCTGTCACGGGACCGGCGGGGGCTCCTTGAGCGATACCGGTACATCCACGCCGCGCGCAAGGTCGTGGGGGTGGGCAGCGTGGGCACGCGGGCCTGGATCGTGCTGATGCTCGGCCGCGATGACCGCGACCCGCTGTTCCTGCAGATGAAGGAGGCCGAGCCATCGGTGCTGGAGCCGTATCTCGGCCGCAGCGAGTACCAGAACCACGGACGGCGCGTGGTGGAGGGCCAGCGGCTGATGCAGGCGGCGAGCGACGTCATGCTGGGGTGGATCCGGACAACCGAGTGGATCGACGGCATCAACCGCGACTTCTACGTTCGCCAGCTGTGGGACGGCAAGGGTTCCGCTCCCGTCGACGTGCTCGACGCGGACGTCCTCGCCCGCTACGCCGAGTTGTGCGGCTGGGCCCTCGCGCGCGCTCACGCACGTTCAGGCGACGCGGTCGCGATCGGCAGCTATCTCGGAGCCGGGAACACGTTCGACCGGGCGATTTGCGTCTTTGCCGACGCATATGCCGATCAGAACGAACGCGATTATGAGGCTCTCATGCATGCCGCCGACGCCGGCCGGATCACCGTTCGGACCGGGCTGTGACGAGCGGGGTGCGGTCGTTCCCTCTGATCGCTTCCGACACCTCCCTCACGCTCGCCAGCTCGCACGGGGCGGCACGGCCAGGGCGTCGGCGTGAGCGTGCCGCCCCGTGAGTGCGTCGAAGACGGCGACGGGGTTGAGGCAGCCGCGCCATTGCACGACCTCGCCGGCGCGGAGTGTGAGCACGTATATGGCCAGACTCGCGTTGCTCCGCCCCCGCACCCCGCCCTGGCTGGAGTCAGGCGTGGAGGCCGTCCTGCGGACCGCACACGCCCGACCAGCACCGATGCCTCATCTCAATCGCTCGCGGCGATCGCTTCCAGCTCGGCGAGGTCGCGGACCTGGCTGAGCCGGATGCTGTTGCCAGAGGGGTCGCGGAAGCCCGAGTCGATCCCGTACGGACGCTCTTCTGGAGGTTCGTGGAAGTCGACGCCGCGGGCAGTCAGTTCCTCGTAGGTCTTCTGGCAGTCGTCGGTCGTGAGGAACACCGTTCCCGCGAAGCCCTTGGCCATCAGGTTCTCGACCTGCTCGGTGGTCTCCTGGTCCATAATCGGCGGACCGGGGATCGCCATCAGCACGATCGACACCTCCGGCTGACCAGGGGGCGAGACCGTGAGCCAGCGGAAGCCCCCGAGCTCGGGCAGCGTGACGTCCGCGGCTATCTCCATGCCGACCTTCTCCGTGTAGAAGGCCAACGCCTCCTCTTGGTCCTGGACCCACAGTTGGGCGTTTGTGATTTTGAACACTGGGCTTTCCTTTCAACAGGGGACGATGCAGTCAAGCTAGAGGGGTTGCTCGCCCCTGTCTTCTCGAAAAGTGCGCTTCTGCGGGCGACCATGGGACCGCACAACGCAGCCGGGAACCAGCGCCATATCGGCGGCCGCCGGGAAGCGCTGGCGGTAGGCCGCGGGAGACAGCCCAAACGTGCGCGTGAAGCTGGTGGTGAAGGAGCCGAGACTCGTCAGCCCGACGGACAGACAGATATCGGAGATCGAGCGGTCCGTGCTTCGCAGCAGCGCCGCGGCTCGCTCCAGGCGCCGTGTGAGCAGGTAGGCGTACGGCGATTCCCCGAACGCCCGCCGGAACTCGCGGCTGAAATGAGCCTTTGAGAGCCCCGCCGCGGCTGCCATCTCGTGGACCCCCAACGGCTCGGCGTAGCGAGCGTCCGCGAGGTCCCTTGCGCGCAACAGGTGCCGGGCGGGGGGAGCGAAGGCCATCGCGCCAGTATTGCGCTCGGTTGGTTCTTCGGCTCCCGGTGCGCGCTCGGCGCTCGGCGCTCGGTAAGACTCTCCCGGAAGAATGTGCGGACTTGCCCGACGCCACAAATTGGAACACTGGGCCGAGGCCGCAGACGAAACGCTTGCGGCGACAGAAAAGCCCCGCTGAGCGGGGCTCCTCATGCGCTCGAGTGGACTCGAACCACCACGGGCCGTGAAGCCCACAAGGCCCTCAACCTTGCGCGTCTACCAATTCCGCCACGAGCGCAGAGGGCGCGAGTATAGCCCCGCGGGGCGGGCGTCCGAGCCCTCCTCGCGCCGCCCGATGACGCGCCGGACGCGAGCCCGTTGTCGTGTCTTGCATCCGTCCAGAGGCAGCGCTACAGTGCGAACACATGTTCGTCGCACGCTAGCGGGAAATCGAATGGGGAGCCAACCATCCATGGACCTGACCAAGCGCCAGCAGGAGATCTTCGACTTCATCCGCAGGTACTCCGCGAAGTACGGATATCCGCCGACGGTGCGGGACATCGGCAAAGCAGTCGGCCTGGCCTCCTCCTCGACGGTCCACGCCCACCTCGCGAACCTCGAGAAGCTGGGACTCCTGCGCCGCGACCCCTCCAAGCCGCGGGCGATCGAGATGCTCGAGCGCGGGGTCGGATCGGCGGTCGAGAGCGTGAAGGGGATCGTGCGCTCGGACGGCCTGCCGGTGCTCGGCTCGGTCGCCGCCGGCCAGCCGATGCTCGCCGAGGAGAACATCGAGGACTACGTGTCGATCCCTGACATGGCGGGCGGCGGCGACGGCAACTACCTGCTGCGCATCCGGGGCGAATCGATGAAGGACGCCGGAATCATCGAGGGCGACCACGTCGTCGTGCACTCGCAGGAGACCGCGCGTGACGGCGACATCGTGGTGGCGCTGCTCGGAGAGGAGGCGACCGTCAAGCGCTTCTTCCGCGAACCCGACCACATCCGCCTGCAGCCCGAGAACGAGACGATGGAGCCGATCCGCAGCAAGGAGGTCAAGGTGCTGGGGAAGGTCGTCGGCCTGCTTCGCCGGGTCTAGCCCCCTCGACAGACGCGCGCGCCCGCGATACCGTGGGCGTGTGGGTCAGGCAGCCGCGGAGGCCTTCGGGCCTTCGAGGAAAGTCCGGACATCGCAGGGCGAGGTGGTCGATTGATCGACCCGGGGAAACCCGCGGGAAAGTGCCACAGAAACAAACCGCCTACGTCCGCCGTCCCACGTGAACGGCGGGCCGGCAAGGGTGAAATGGTGCGGTAAGAGCGCACCAGCGTCGCGGTGACGCGGCGGCTGGGCAAACCCCACCCGATGCAAGGCCGAACAGGACCGCTTGCAGGCTGCCCGCCGAGGTCCAGGTAGGCCGCACAGATGGATGGCTGCCCAACGACAGAATCCGGCTTATCGACCCACTAAGGAAAGGCCCCGCCCCGGCGGGGCCTTTCTATTTGCTTGCAGCGTGACGCGCGCCGTGTCGCCCGGCGCTCGCTGGGACGGGCAACCGGACCGGGCGGCCTTCAGCTGTGCGAGCGCACTGCCGATCAGCTCCCATGTCCTGGAGCTCGACGGACGCGTTCGGACAGCCCGTCTCCGCGCCTGCCGGCATCGCCGCCCGGGACCCATCGCCGAGCACCCCCGCGGACGTCCCCGCAGGACCCGCGCTCGGGGACCCCGCCACGAGTTCGGCTCTGCACCGCTATCGACGGCGCGGCGCGTGGATCACGCTCGCCGGCGTGGCGCTGCTCGTGGCGTTCCTCGTCGTCGTGAGCATCCAGGGGCAGCATGCTCGCTGGCTGCTCGAGCACGGCGGCCGGGTCGAGGGCTTGGTCACGAGCGTGTCCCGCGGCGCCCGCGGCGGCGGCTCGGTCAAAGTCGATTACGTCGTGGGCGGCCGGCTCTGGCACGGGACGATCTCGCTCACCGAAACGAGCGCCTCCTACGCGCCCGGCTACGCCGTCACCGTGGTCTACGACCCGAGGCACCCGTCGGACATCCGCACGCCCGAAGAGAAGAACGAACCTTCATGGACGGTGGTCCCGCTGATGGTCGCGCTGTTCGCGGGGCTGTTCATGTTCGTCGGCGGAGCGGTCACGCTCGTACGCGCCCGGCGGTGGCGAGGGCTACTCGCGAGCTCGCCGTGGCGGCCGTACCGCGTGGGCGCCGCTCCCCGGGTCGGCAGGCGGGCACGCCTGCGCCTGGCGAGCCCGGGGCTCGAGGTCACGCCCGAGGGCTCCCCCTCGGGCGCGGCGGCCGTGCTGGGCCTGGCAAGCACGTGGCGCTGGCGCAGAGAAGGCATGGCCAGGCACGCGGGCGAGACGGTCTGGCTCGCAGGCGACCCGGCCGGGAAGGTCGTGATCGCGCTTCCTGCCACCCATGAGCTGATCGGCGCGTCCGCTCCCGGGGTAGGAGCCGCGTCGTCCTACCTCGGCGCCGCGGCCAAGCCGCGCGACCGCGATCCGGCTCAGGTCAGGAGGGCGCGCCGCCGGCTGGTCACGGCGCTCGTGGCACAGTGGGTGCTCTTCAGCGCGATCGCGCTCGCTCGCAGCGACGGAGGGCCCGTCGGCATCGCCGTCGCTGCGTTCTACGCGGCGGCGTTGCTGGTGACTGCGTTCGTGCTCCGCCGCTCATGGCGAAAGCAGGACGGCGAGGCCGGCGCCGGTCCCGGCTAGGCGCGCTCGGCGTCGGCGTCCGTGTCGGCGCGGCGGGGCAGGCGCTTCGCAACGCCCGAGACCTGGAACAGCCGCTCGACCTGGCGGCTCGTGCGCCCGATCAGCAGCTCGCAGTCGCTGACCTTGCACAGTTCGTCGCTGACCAGGACCGAGCGAAGCCCGGTCGAGTCCATGAACTCGAGCTCGCCCAGCTCGAGGACGATGCGCCGCGCGCCGCCGGCGCAGAGTTCGGCGATCGCCGTATCGAGCTGGCCGGCGCAGGAGAGGTCGAGCTCCCCGGCCAGCCAGACGGTGCCGCTCGGTCCGTCGCTCTCGGTCCTGATCTGGAGGGTGTTCCTGTCCGGCGGGCTCATCGCACGGCCTCCACACGGTTCTCGGCGCTCTCTCTACGGCACATCGGTTGGGGCCTCGCTCCTCGACACACGGTCGCTCCCTCGTTTGCGTGTGCCGGTCGGCCCTGGACTGCTGGCGCAGCGTGCTTTCCGGTCGCGCGCCGACGGCCGGCCCGCGAGCCCAGGATGTTAGCCCAGCCGGCGTCCGGGCTCTGACAGCTCGGACGCGCGGCCACTAGAGGTCCGGCGGGATCTCCTCGTCGGGCTCGCCGTATTCGACCGTTTCCTCGGCTGGGTCCTCGGGAGTCTCCTGGGCGCCGTCGGCGATGATCTTGAAGTCCGAGTGCTGGTCGCCGTGAGAGGAGTGTTCGATCAGTTCCTCCTCGGCGAGCTCGAAGCCCTCGGACTGGCCGCCCCCCGCCTCGTCGACCGCGCGGCGCTCTTCGCGGCGGCGGCGTTCGAGGTCGAAGTCGTCCATGCCGGCCATTCTTCCTCAGGGCTGGAGCTGGCGTCGGGCGGCGTCCATCAGCTTCTCCGAGCCCTTGAGCTCGTCGAGCGCCGTCATCATCGCGTCGCGTTCGCACTCGACCTTCGCCGGCCATGGCTTCGGCGGGTGCTCGTCGAGCGTCTTCATGCCGTTGCCGGTGATCATCACGACGACGGTCTCGTCGGGGCCGAAGCGTCCCGCCGCGGCGAGCTTCTCGAGCACGGCGATCGTGGTGCCGCCGGCCGGCTCGGTCAGCAGGCCCTCCGTCGCGGCGAGCAGGTCGATGCCGGCGAAGATCTCGGGATCGGATGCGAATGCCGCCGTGCCGCCTCGTTTGTGGACCGCGTCGATCACGAGGTAGCCGTCGCCGGGCGCCCCGATCGCCAGCGAGTGCGCGGCTGTCTCCGGCATCACCGGCACGACCTCGGCCTCCTCGGAGAGGATCGCGCTCGCGATCGGGTTGCATCCGCTCGGCTGGGCGATGTGGATCGCCGTGCGGTCGGTCTCGGCCAGGCCCAGGCGCTGCAGCTCGATCAGCCCCTTGTGCATGCGCGAGGAGAGCGTGCCGCCGGCGGCCGGGCTCAGGATGTGCTCGGGGGCGTGCCAGTCGAGCTGCTCGACGATCTCGAACGCCGCGGTCTTGGCGCCCTCGGCGTAGAACGGCCGCAGCGTGATGTTCGTGAACTCCATCCCGCTGGCTTCGGCGACTTCACGGCAGCGGCGGTTGGCTTCGTCGTAGTTGCCCTCGACCTGACACACCTTCGCGCCCAGGGCCATGCAGCCGGCCGCCTTCGTCGCCTCGAGCCGGTTGGGGTAGACGACGTAGGCGTCGACACCGGCCTTGGCGGCGAACGAGGCGGTCGCCGTGCCGACGTTGCCGGTGGAGACGCAGCCGATCTCGGTCTTGCCCTTCTCCAGCAGGCGGGCGATCGACATCGACACGACGCGGTCCTTATAGGAGAAGCTCGGACGCTGCGAGGAGTCGTCCTTGATGTACAGGTTGGAGATCCCCAGCTCGGCGCCGAGGCGCTCGGCGCGGATCAGCGGCGTGTAGCCGGAGAACTGGCCGACGCGCGCCTGTGCCCGCGCGTCCACGATCGGCAGCAGCTCCTCGAAGTGCCAGATGTTGCGCGGGCGCTCCTCGGCGGGCACCTCGCGGAAATGCTTCGCCGCCAGCTCGTAGTCGTAGACGATGTCGAGGCCCTTGCCGCAGTCCGGGCAGGCGAACACGGCCGTGTCGAGCGGCCACTGCTTCTCACAGCGGTGGCAGACCAGCTCGGTCGCGCACGAGCGCGTCCGCTGCCGGGAGCCCTGTGGGGCCTGTGCGGTCTGGGTGCTCATGCGGGCACCTTGAACGATACGCCGGGCCAAGGTGTTTGTGTTATGCCCTCCTCGCCGCCGAGCGCGAGCCACAGCTCCTCGGCGAGATGCGGCGTGAACGGCCCGAGCATCTGCACGAGCACCGCAAGCGCCGCGGTCAGCGCCTCGAGGTTGGCCGCGCTCAGCGCCGGCTCGCGCGCGAGCACGCGTTTCTCGAAGTCCTTGATCCGGTCGAACAGCCGCATCAGGTTGCGCACCGCGCTGTGCATCTCGAGCTCGTCCATCTCCGCGGTCGTGCGCTCGACCGCCGCCTGGCACCACTGCCCGAGTTTCACGCGCAGGTGCTCGCTCGTGTCCTTCTCGACCGCCTCGGGCGCCTGGGCCAGCTTCGCAACCGTGTACTCCCACACCTGGCCGAGGAAGCGGTGGCAGCGCAGCACCGCGGAGTCGCTCCAGTTCAACGGCTTCTGGGCGCGCGCGGCGTACAGCACGGCGAGCCGGACCGTGTCGGCGCCGTAGCGCGCGATCAGCTCGTCGGGGTCGACGACGTTGCCGAGGTGCTTGCTCATCTTGCGCCCGTCCCGAATCACCATCTCGTGGAACAGGCAGCCGGCGAACGGCTCGCCGTCGGCGAGGAACGCGAGCGGGCCGATGTCGCGCAGCGCCTTCGTGACTGTGCGCTGGTCGAAGACGAAGTTGCCGCTGTCCGACCCCGCCACGAGTCGCTCGGAGGGCAGCCAGTAACGCAGGTCGCCGAGCGCGAAGATCTCCTCCAGTGTCTGGCCGCGCTCCTCGGGCGGGACGCAGGCCGGAACCCACAGCCACAGCGCGTCGAAGTGGCAGTCGAGCGTGTCGGTCTCGCGCCGGCCCGGCCCGCCGCAGGAGGGGCACGTCGTGTTCACGAAATCCTCGTCCTCGGCCAGCGGGTTGCCGGTCCCGGTTGGCCGGATGTCGAGTGGCAGCACGACCGGCAGCTCATCGAGCGCCACCGGCACCGTCCCGCAGCCCTCGCAGTAGACGATCGGGATCGGCGAACCCCATGAGCGCTGCCGGGAGATCACCCAGTCCGAGGCCTTGTAGCGAACGGCCGGACGGGCGCCCTGGACGGCGGCGGGCTCGGCGCCGTCCTCCGGGTCGATGCCAAGCCTGCGGGCGATCACCTCGTCGGTACGGTCCGACAGGGGAACGCCGAGGGCGATCGTGGTCCCGAAGCGGGCGTCGACGACCGGCGAGATCACGACCGGCAGTCGCGCGCCGCCGGGGCCGGCCAGCCCGATGCCGGTGTCGATCACCGGCACCGTCTCGGCGTCGCGGGCGCTGCGCTCCCAGCCGCCCGAGCGCATCTGCTCCAGCTGGCTCGCCACCTCTGGATCGGTGGCCCACGCCTCGGCCTGCGGGTGGCGCGGGGAGACCATCGCGAAGGCGGCGTTTCCGGCCGAGTCGGCGTGGGGCGTGAAGGCGGCGAGCACCGTGCCGTCGTCGGCCGTCAGGTCGACCTCGACTCCGTCGACACGCCCCAGCACGTCGAGCTGGGAGTCGATCGCGAGCTTGTCCCATTTGCCGCTCGACCGACGCTCGGACAGCCGGCCGTCGTTCTCCTCGACGTAGGCGCTGACCTTGAAGTGCCACTGCGGGAGCTCGATCAGGCGCACCGGGTTGTGGCAGCGCCAGCAGGTGCCCCCGGGCTCGACTTGGATCGAGGCGAGCGTCGTCTGGCAGGTGTCACACCAGTCGACGGTGCCCGTGCCGCGATAGACCAGGCCGCGCTCGAGCAGGACGAGGAACAGCCACTGCGACCAGCGGTACATGATCGCGTCGGAGCTCAGGAACGTGCGCTCCCAGTCCAGCGAGAAGCCGAGGCGCAGCAGTTGCTGGGACATGTGGGCCGCGCAGCGAGTGACCCAGTCGTGGGGCGACTCGCCGCCGGCGATCGCGCCGAGCTCGGCCGGCAGCCCGAACGCGTCGAAGCCGAACGCGAACAGGACGTCGTCACCGCGGGCGCGGCGGTAGCGCGCGTAGGCATCGCCGATCGAGTAGGAGCGGACGTGGCCGATGTGGATGTTGCCGGAAGTGAACGGCGCCGAGGGCTTTATGTACAGATGCGGCTGATCCTCAGCCGGCGGCGGCGTTCGGAACGCGTCGCGCTGCGCCCAGAAGGCCTGTCTACGGGCCTCCACGGCGTGCGGGTCGTAGCGCCTGTCGGTCCCCTCGCTCACGGTCCGGTCGAGGATATCCAAGGGCCTCAGGCGCGCCGGCGGGCCGGGGGGCCGGGACAGGTCCGTTGCTATTCTGCGAAGGGACTTGGCTGCCGCCTTTTCACAGGCGATCAGGGCGCTCCGCCGCAACCCGTCAGGCCCCGCCAAGAGCGGGGTCTTTTCGTCCGTGCCGACTGCGAGGATTCGACGATGGAGATAGAGATCGGACGTGGAAAGAAGGGTCGTCGGGCTTACGGCTTCGACGACATCGCGATCGTTCCTTCACGGCGAACCCGCGACCCCGACGACATCGACATCTCCTGGAAGCTCGGGCCCTACCAGTTCGAGCTGCCGATGATGGCCTCGGCGATGGACGGCGTCGTCTCGCCCGAGACCGCCGGCGTCATCGGCCGCCTCGGCGGCCTCGCGGTCCTCAACCTCGAGGGGATCTTCACTCGGTACGAGGACGCCGAGGAGCAGCTCGAACGGATCGCGCTGCTCCCGAAGGAGACGGCCACGCGCGAGATGCAGGACATGTACCGCGAGCCGGTCAAGCCCGAGCTGATCGCGCAGCGGATCCAGGAGATCAAGGAGCAGAAAGTCGTCGTCGCCGCCTCGCTGACCCCCCAGCGCGTGCTGCAGTGGCACGAGATCGCGCTCGAGGCCGGGCTCGACGTGCTCGTGATCCAGGGCACGGTCGTCTCCGGCGAACACGTCTCCACCGTCTCCGAGCCGCTCAACCTCAAGGAGTTCATCCCGAGCCTCGACGTCCCGGTCGTGGTCGGCGGCTGCGCCTCCTACCCGACGGGGCTTCACCTGATGCGCACCGGCGCGGCCGGCGTGCTCGTCGGCGTCGGCCCCGGCGCGGCGTGCACCACGCGCGGCGTGCTCGGCATCGGCGTCCCGCAGGCGACGGCGATCGCCGACGTCGCCCACGCCCGCTCGACGCACATGCTCGAGACCGGCGAGTACTGCCAGGTGATCGCCGACGGCGGGATGCGCAACGGCGGCGATGTCTCGAAGGCGATCGCGCTGGGCGCCGACGCCGTGATGATCGGCTCGCCGCTCGCCCGCGCCTTCGAGGCGCCGGGCCGCGGCTTCCACTGGGGCATGGCCACGTTCCATCCGGACCTCCCGCGCGGCGCGCGCGTCGCAACGGCGCAGAACGGCACGCTCGAGGAGATCCTGATCGGGCCCGCGCGCGAGAACGACGGCACGTTCAACCTGTTCGGCGGCCTGCGGACCTCGATGGCGACCTGCGGCCACAAGGACCTCGCGGAGTTCAACCGCGCCGAGGTGGTCATCGCGCCCTCCCTGCAGACCGAGGGCAAGGCGCTGCAGCGCGACCAGGAAGTGGGCATGGGCGCCACGAACGGGAAGGTCGCAGCGCTAGTAAATGACTAGCCCCGCCGCCACGGCCCCCGAGCCGGAGGTTGGGCAGCGCAAGCCGACCGTGCCTGCTCCCACCGCGGAGCAAGAGATCGTCGTCCTCGACTACGGGGGTCAGTACTCGCAGCTGATCGCCCGCCGCATCCGCGACTGCGGCGTGTTCAGCGAGCTGCTCCCGCATCACGTACCGATCGAGGAGATCGCCGCGCGTAAACCGCGGGGGATCGTGCTCTCGGGCGGTCCCGCCTCGGTTTACGCCGACGGCGCGCCGGCGCTGGACGAGCGGCTGCTGGAGCTCGGCGTGCCGGTGATGGGCATCTGCTACGGCATGCAGCTGCTCGTCCACACGCTCGGCGGGCGGGTGGAGCAGGCGGACGTCGGCGAGTTCGGCCGCTCCGAGCTGCACGTGCTCGAGCCCGGGGTACTGCTCGAGGGTCTGCCCAGCGAGCAGACCTGCTGGATGTCGCACCGCGACACCGTGTACGCGGCGCCGCCGGGCTTCACCGCGCTGGCATCGTCGACCGCCTCGCCCGTGGCGGCCGTGCAGGACAGCGCGCGCGCGATCTACGGAATCCAGTTTCACCCCGAGGTGGTCCACACCCCCTACGGCCAGGAGATCCTGACTCGCTTCCTGACCGACGTCTGCGGCTGCGAGCGCAACTGGTCCGCCGCCTCGATCGTCGAAGAGCAGGTGCGGCGGATCCGCGAGCAGGTGGGTGCCGGCAAGGTGATCTGCGGGCTCTCCGGCGGCGTCGACTCCTCGGTCGCCGCGTTGCTCGTCCACCGCGCGGTCGGGGACCAGCTCACCTGCGTGTTCGTCGACCACGGCCTGATGCGAAAGGACGAGGGCGAGCAGGTGATCAGCACCTTCCGTGACACCTTCAAGGTCCCGCTCGTGGCCGTCGACGCCGAGACGCGGTTCCTGGAGAAGCTTCGCGGTGTGACCGAGCCGGAGGCCAAGCGCAAGGCGATCGGTGCCGAGTTCATCCGCGTCTTCGAGGAGGAGGCATCCAAGCTCGCCGGCGAAGACGGGGAGGGGGAGGCTCGATTTCTCGTTCAGGGGACGCTCTACTCCGACGTGATCGAGTCCGGCGGCGGCACCGGCGCGGCGACGATCAAGTCCCACCACAACGTTGGCGGGCTTCCCGAGGATCTGCGGTTCGACCTCGTCGAGCCGCTCAGGGCGCTGTTCAAGGACGAGGTCCGGGCCGTCGGCGCGGAGCTGGGCCTGCCCGAGCGCTTGGTCTGGCGCCAGCCGTTCCCCGGCCCCGGCCTCGCGATCCGGGTCGTGGGCGGCGAAGCGACCCGCGAGCGCCTGGATGTGCTCCGGGAGGCCGACTACATCCTCCAGGACGAGATCCGCAAGGCGGGTCTCTACCGCGAGCTCTGGCAGTCGTTCTGCGTGCTGCCCGACGTGCGCACCGTCGGCGTGCAGGGGGACGAGCGGACCTACGGCTACGTGGTGGTCGTGCGCGCGGTCACGAGCGACGACGCGATGACCGCCGACTGGGCGCGGCTGCCCTACGACCTGCTGGAGACGATCGCCTCGCGCATGATCAACGAGCTGCGCGAGGTCAACCGCGTGGTGCTGGACATCACCAGCAAGCCGCCGGGCACCATCGAGTGGGAGTAGCTCAGCCGTCGTCTCGCCGCCGCTCGCGGCGTCCTCGCTCGCTCGCCTGTGCCCCGTAGGGGTATGTGCGAAGCACACTTCGCTCACTGTGTCCTTGCGAGCGACGACGATCCTTCCGGCTCAGCCCTCGTCTCGCCGCCGCTTGCGGCGTCCTCGCTCGCTCGCCTGTGCCCCGTAGGGGTATGTGCGAAGCACACTTCGCTCACTGCGTCCTTGCGAGCGACGACGATCCTTCCGGCTGAGTCGGAGTAGCCTCGTGAGGCCTTGAGCGCCCCCGTCGCCACCGCGCCGTCGTCCGTCCCCGAGGAGCCGGTGGTCGGCGAGGCGCCGCCTTCGCAGGCAGGGCCCTCGCAGGGAGACGGTTTCCAGCCGCCGATGCCGCCGGCCGTGCGGCTGCCGCGGGTCGTGCAGTCGCTGCGGCTGATCATGCGCCAGTCGGACTTCGTGTTCCGCGCGGCGCGCGAGCTCGGCGAGACCTTCGTGATGCGCGTCGCCACGGGGGAGAACCTCGTGATGACGAGTCACCCCGACCACGCGCGCTCGCTGTTCACCGCCGACCCGGAGCTCGCGCCGTCGATGACGGCCGAATCACCGCTGCGGCCGATCGTCGGGGAGAACTCGGTGCTGACGCTGCTCGGGCCGGCGCACCTGCGCCAGCGCAAGCTGCTGCTGCCGAGCTTCCACGGCGCCGCCGTCGAGCGCTACACGGCGATGATCGCCGAGGTGGCCGAGCGCGAGATCGACTCCTGGCCGGTGGGGGAGCCGTTCGCGCTCGCGCCCGCGATGCAGGCGGTCACGCTGGAGGTGATCCTGTCAGGGATCTTCGGGGTGCAGGGGGTGCCGGCGCCGGGCACGCCCGAGCGCGAGCTGCGCGACGCGATCCGCGCCGCGGTGCGCCTCGCGGGGAGCCCGCTCGGGCAGGCGCTGGAACTGCTCAACGTCGGCCGCACCGAGCCTCCGCGCGTGACGATGCGGTTCGTCGAGAGCCTCGACCGCCCGATCTACGCAGCGATCGCGGCGCGGCGCGCCGCGGGCGAGGAAGGACGCAGCGGCGAGGACGTGTTCTCGCTCCTGCTCTCCGCTCGATACGAGGACGGCGAGCCGATGTCCGACCAGGAGCTGCGCGACGAGCTGATCACGCTCGTGCTGGCGGGCCACGAGACGACCGCGCACTCGCTCGCGTGGGCGTTCGAGCGGCTGCTGCGCACCCCGCACGCCTACGCGCGCTTGCGCGAGGAGGTGCGTTCGGGTGGCGGCGAGGACTACGTCGAGGCGACGATCCACGAGGCGATGCGCTCCCGGCCGGTGATCCCGATCGTCGGCCGCCGCGTGCGCGTGCCCTGGCGGCTCGGGCCCTGGCGGCTGCCTGCGGGGGCGCCCGTGCTGGTCAGCGTGCTGCTGCTGCACCATCGCGCAGACCTCTACCCGCGGCCGGGGGAGTTCCGCCCGGAGCGGTTCCTGGACGTGAAGCCCGGCACATACACCTGGATCCCGTTCGGGGGCGGCATCCGCCGCTGCCTGGGGGCGACGCTCGCGATGGCCGAGCAGCGCGTGGTGCTGCGCGCGGTCGCGCGGCGGACCGACCTCGAGGCGGCCGATCCGGCGCCTGAAAGGCCGCGTCACCGCAACGTCACGATGATCCCCGCTCACGGCGCCCGGGCGATCCTCCGGGCACGCACCTGATGAGGGCCCGCACTCGTTATCATGGGCCGCTCGCCGCGCGGGACCGCGTGGCTTTTTGACGCCCATGGCACCCTCGACGAGGACATACACCGCGAAGGCCTCCGACCGCGAGCGCAACTGGCTGATCGTGGACGCGAACGGCAAGACGCTCGGCCGGCTCGCGACGCAGCTCGCCGACCTGCTGCGCGGCAAGCGCAAGCCCGAGTACACGCCGCACGTGGACACGGGCGACTTCGTCGTGGTCGTCAACGCCGAGAAGATCCACGTCACCGGCAACAAGCGCCAGGACAAGCGCTACTACCGGCACTCCGGCTACCCCGGCGGCCTGCGCTCGCGGACCTTCGAGGAGATGCAGGCCCGCCGCCCCGAGGAGATCATCAGGCTGGCCGTCAAAGGCATGATGCCCCGCAACCGGCTCGCCCGAAAGCAGCTGACGAAGCTGAAGATCTACGCCGGGCCGGAGCACCCGCACACGGCCCAGCAGCCCAAACCCTTCGAGATCGAGGTCTGATGGCAGACGACGACGCACCCGAGACCCCCGACGAGCCGCAGCACGCCGTTCCCGGCGAGGAGGCTCAGGAGATCGCAGGCTCGACCGAGGACGCTGCGCTCGAGGCCGCCCAGGAGGCCCAGGAGGCCGGGGGGGAGCAGCCGCCCGAGCCCGTCGCCGCGGAGCCGGGCGGAGAGGGACACGCCGTCCCGACCGCCGACGCACAGGAGATCGCGGGCTCGGCCGAGGACGCGCCCCTCGAGGCCGCCCAGGAGGCCGAAGACGTCGCCGCGCAGGATGCCGCCGAGGACGAGGGCTCCGAAGACGCCGACGAGCAGGCCGCTGAAAGCGCCACCGCGAAACCCGCCGTCCCCGGCGCGCACCTCGAGGTCGACATCGTCCCCGAGGGCGCCGACCCGCTGGGGCGCACCGAGCAGTACGAGGACCCGTACGCCGTCGAGGAGGTCGTTCAGGACGCGACGGACCCCGTGGCCGAGGCCGAGGGCGAGGGCGAGGACGAGGAGGTGCTCGCCGAGCCGATCTCGACTGCCGCGATCGACCTCGCCTCGGGCGCCCGCTACCGGGCGACCGGCAAGCGCAAGACGGCGATCGCACGTGTCACGCTGCGGCCCGGGACGGGCACCTACCTCGTCAACGGGCGCGCGCTGGAGGTGCACTTCCCGCGCACGACCCTGCAGCGCAACATCCGCCAGCCGCTCGAGACGGTCGGCTACCAGGACCGCATGGACGTCGTCGCCCGCCTGCACGGCGGCGGCATCTCGGCGCAGGCCGGGGCGCTACGCCACGGCGTTTCGCGCGCCCTGCTCGAGGCCGACCCCAACCTGCGCGGCGAGCTCAAGCGCCGCGGCTTCCTGACGCGCGACTCGCGCGCCAAGGAGCGCAAGAAGGCCGGCCTGAAGAAGGCGCGTAAGCGCCCGCAGTTCTCCAAGCGCTAAAAGCGCCTATGACCCGCAAGTTGTTCGGGACGGACGGCGTTCGCGGCGTCGCGGGCGAGCTTGTGACCGCCGAGCTGGCGCTTGCCCTCACCCACGTCGCGACCGCGAACCTGCCTGTCGAGCGCCCGCGCGTGCTGATCGTGCGCGATACGCGCGAGTCGGGCGAGATGCTGCAGGCGGCCGTCGCCGCGGGCGTGGCCGCCGCCGGAGGCGACGCGCTGCTCGGCGGCGTGCTGCCGACACCCGCGGCACCGCTGCTGCTCGGGCGCTACGGCTTCGATCTCGGCGTCGTGCTGTCGGCCTCGCACAACCCCTTCCAGGACAATGGCATCAAGTTCTTCGGCGGCGACGGCTACAAGCTCTCCGACGAGGCCGAGATGGCGATCGAGGTCGCGCTCGAGGCCGGCCGCGAGCCCGGGCCCCCGCCCGCGATGGGGCGCGTCCGCGAGCTGCACGGCGCCGGCGAGGACTACCTGCGGGAGCTGAGCACGCGCTTCGGTGATCTCGACCTGGACGGGCTCGACGTGCTGCTCGACTGCGCGAACGGCGCCACCTACATGCTCGCGCCCGAGATCTTCAGGCGGCTCGGCGCCGACGTCACCGTTCGCGCCGCGAGTCCCGACGGGCGCAACATCAACGACGGCTGCGGCTCGACGCACATCGAGGAGCTCGCGCGGATGGTGCCGGACGGCGGCCACTCGATCGGCTTCGCGTTCGACGGGGACGGCGACCGCGTGCTGGCCGTGGACTCGCGCGGAGCGGTTGTGGACGGCGACGAGCTGCTCGCGCTCGCGGCCGTCCACCTGCGCCGCCAGGGACGCCTGCCGGGCGACGGCGTCGCCGTGACCGTGATGACCAACTACGGGTTCCATACCGCGATGCAGGACGAGGGCATCGAGGTGGTCGTGACCTCCGTCGGCGACCGCTACGTGCTCGAGGAGCTGCGGGCGCGCGGCTGGGCGCTCGGGGGCGAGCAGTCGGGGCACCTGATCGACCTGGGCTTCAACCGCACCGGCGACGGGATCGCGGGCGCGCTGCTGACGCTCGAGGCGCTCGCCGGCGGCGACCTCTCCGAGCGCGGCGCGATGGAGAAGCTCCCGCAGCGCCTCGTCAACGTCAGCGTCCGCGACCGCAGCTCGATCGACGGCGCCGAGCGCGTGCACGAGGCCGTCCGCGACGCCGAGCGCGAGCTCGACGGGCGCGGGCGGGTGCTGATCCGACCCAGCGGCACCGAGCCGCTCGTGCGTGTGATGGTCGAGGCCCCGACCGAGCAGGAGGCGGAGAGCGTCTGCTCGCGCTTGGTCGCGCTCGTCGAGAACGAGCTCGGCGCGCGCTAGGCCGAGTCGCGACGGCCGTGGAACCACGAGCCGTCGGGCAGCACGAACGAGTCGCCGGCGAACCCCGGCGCGCCGGGCGCCGAGCCGCGGCCCCTCCCAGCGCGCATCCGCGCCAGCCGGCGCGCTGAGCGCGCCCGCGCAGCGGCGGTGCGACGCGGCGAGTCCTGCACCGCCGCGCCGCCGCTGAGCTCCGTTTCGATGCGCTCGAGCTCGGCCGCCAACTCGCCGGGACCGCCGTCCCACGCCGGTCCCGTGGAATCCGTGATCAGCAGCTCAAGGCGGGCAAGGCCGCGCGCGTAGAGCGTCGCGGTCGAGTCCACGCGGCGGGCGAGCTCGCGCGCGGAGGCCTCGTTGCGAAGCAGCGCGCTGCGGCTGGGCGTGACGCGGCCGGCCCGCGGGCCCCGCTCGGCGGCGAGCAGCAGGCCGCCGATCGCGGCCGCGAGCAGCTCGCGCCGGCGCGGGTCGGTCAGCCGCGCCGCCTGCGCGGCGAGCAGCCGCGAGCGCGACGGGTCCTCGCCGGCGGCGAGCCGGACGTCGAGCGAGAACCAGCGCAGCCGCGCCAGCGCGCGCAGCGCCACGCCGGGCTCGGGCACAGCGGGCGCCGCGGGCAGCGGGCGCGCCTGGGCGGGGAACGATCCTTCGTGCTGTAGCATGGTCATGACACCTCCGATTGGAAATAGGTGGTGTTGTAGCTCGTAACCTACCATAATTGTACGAAGGTTTCAGGGAAGATGTCAGACAAACGCAGCGCACCGCACCGGCTCGATCTCGTGATCGATTTCGTCAACACCGCCGACGCCGACAGCGGCGAGCTCGTCGAGGGCCCGGCGGACCTGACGCGCTGGCTCACCGGCCGCGAGCTGATGGGCAGCGGAGAGCAAGCCGGCCCCGAGGACTACGAGCGTGCGCTCGCGCTGCGCGAGGCGCTGCGCGCCGCGATGCTCGCCAACAACGGCGGCCCCGAGGACGAGCCGGCGAACGCCCAGCTGGAGGCGGCCGCTCGGCGCGGGGAGCTCAGCGTCCACTTCCGCGACGGGAGCTCGCTGCTAGAACCGTGCGTCGGCGGTCCCTACGGTGCGCTCGCCGCGCTGCTGGTGCCTGTGGCCGAGGCGATGTCGGACGGCACCTGGCGGCGGGTCAAGGCCTGCCGGGCCGACGACTGCCACTGGGCGTTCTACGACTTCTCGCGCAACCGCTCGGGAACGTGGTGCGACATGGCCGTGTGCGGCAACCGGGAAAAGGTGCGCGCCTACCGAGCCCGCGCCGGAAGCTGACGTCTCTGGCGGGGTCGCGCCCCCCGATATCCTCCTTCCGGTGTGCGGCATCGTCGGCTACGTCGGCGGGCGCCCGGCCCGCGATCTTCTGCTGGCCGGGCTCACCCGGCTCGAATATCGCGGCTATGACTCCGCCGGCATCTCGCTGATCGCCGACGAGCGGATCGAGGCGGTGCGTGCCGTCGGCAACCTCGACGCGTTGCGCGAGAAGCTCGCGGACGAAGAGGATGCCCGCTCACCCCGCCCAGCCGTCGCCGTCGCCGAGCGGCCGGCCACCACCGGGATCGGCCACACCCGCTGGGCCACGCACGGGCGGGTCAGCGAGCAGAACGCCCACCCGCACTCCGACAGCGCCGACCGCGTGCACGTCGTCGTCAACGGCATCGTCGAGAACTACGTCCTGCTCAAGGAGCGCCTGCAGGGCGGCGGCAGCGAGTTCAGCTCCGAGACCGATGCCGAGGTGATCGCGCACCTCATCGCCGACCTCTACGACGGCGACCTCGGCGAGGCCGTGCGCGCCGCCTACTCCGAACTCGAGGGCCACTACGCGTTCGTCGCGATGAGCCTCGAGGAGCCCGACGTGCTCGTCGGCGCGCGCAAGGAGTGCCCGCTGATCGTCGGGCGCGGCGACGGCGAGCAGTTCGTCGCCTCCGCGGTCCCCGGCTTCCTCGCCGAGACCCGCCGCGTGCAGTACCTCGAAAACGGCGAGATCGCCGTGCTCCGCCGCGACGGCGTCTCGATCATGGACGCTGCCGGCACGCCCGTGCAGAGGCCCGAGGAGACGGTCGACTGGGACGAGGCGACGGCCGAGAAGGCAGGCTTCGAGACCTTCATGCTCAAGGAGATCCACGAACAGGCCGACGCGGTCGCCGACGCGATCGCCGACCGCACCGCGCGCCGCGACGGCGTCGACCTCCAGGAGGAGGGCGCCTTCGACGAGTCGCTGCTCGAGGACGTCGGACGGATCGTGATCGTCGCGTGCGGCACCTCCTACCACGCCGGCCTGTTCGGCCGCTACGCGATCGAGGAGTGGGCGCGCCTGCCCGTCGAGATGGACATCGCCTCCGAGTACCGCTACCGCAACCCGGTCGTCGGCGAGCGCGACCTCGTGATCGGGATCACGCAGTCGGGCGAGACCGCCGACACCCTCGCCGCGATGCGCCTCGCGCGCGAGCGCGGAGCCCGGGTCCTCGCCGTCACGAACGTGATGGGCTCGGAGGCCACCCGCGCCGCGGACGGCGTGATCTTCACGCGCGCCGGCATGGAGATCGGCGTCGCCGCGACAAAGACCTTCACCTGCCAGGTGGCCGCCATGTACCTGCTCGGCCTGCGCCTGGCGGAGCTGCGCGGCGAGCTCGACCCCGCGCGGTTGAGCGAGCTGGTCGGCGAGCTCAAGCGGCTGCCGCACTGCATCGACCAGGTGCTCACGAGCGCCGACGCGCAGGTGGCTCCGATCGCCGCCGCGCACTGGGACGACGACTTCTTCCTCTACATCGGACGCCACATCGGTCTCCCGGTCGCGCTCGAGGGCGCGCTGAAGCTCAAGGAGATCTCCTACATCGCCACGGACGCCTACGCCGCCGGCGAGATGAAGCACGGACCGATCGCGCTGCTCGACGAGTCCACGCCGGTCGTCTGCGTGGCGACCGACTCGCCCGTGCTCGAGAAGGTCGCCTCCAACATGCAGGAGGTCCGCGCCCGCGGCGCCCACGTGATCGCGATCGCGACTGAGGGCAACGACCGGATCGCCGAGCACGCCGACGCGCTCATCACTGTGCCCGCCCTCGACTGGATGCTGCAGCCGCTGCTGGCGGTGATCCCGTTGCAGCTCCTCGCCTACCGGATCGCTCGCCGGCGCGGGTTGAACGTCGACCAGCCGCGCAACCTCGCCAAGACCGTCACCGTCGAGTAGCGCCCGCGCGGGCGGCGCGCCGCCGGCGGCCTCTTCGCCATTCCAGCATCTAGCATCGCTGTCGTGCAGGAGCTTCCCGCATGGCTCACGCCGCTCCCCGACGCCGAGACGCAGCGCGCGACCGACCGCTGGGCGATCGACGAGCAGGGCGTCCCCAGCCTGGATCTGATGGAGCGCGCCGGCGCCGCCGTCGCGCGCACCGTTGAGCGGCTCGCAGCGGACGGGCCCGTGACCGTCGTGTGCGGCAAGGGCAACAACGGCGGCGACGGGCTCGTCGTGGCGCGGCTGCTGCGCGAGGCGCACCGCGACGTCGAGGTCGTCTGCACGGACCCGCCCGATGAGCTGCGCGGGGACGCGGCGGCGAACTTCGAGCGCCTGCCCGGGCCCGGGCCGCTGCGGCTCGACGGACGCCCGTGGACGGGCGCCGGCAAGCGCGCCGACCCGGCGCCGTTCGAGCGCCCGGCGGTCGTCGTCGACGCCGTGCTCGGCACGGGCTTCAGCGGCGCGCCCCACGGGGCCGCGGGCGAGGCGATCGCCGCGATCGAGCAGGCGGGCGGGGCGGGCGGCGCTCCCGTCGTAAGCGTCGACGTGCCGAGCGGGGTCGACGCCTCAACGGGCGTGGTCGAGGGCGAGGCAGTGCACGCCACTGCCACCGTCACGTTCCACGCCGCCAAGCCCGGGCTGTGGATCAGGCCCGGCAAGGACCACGCCGGCCGCGTGGAGACCGTTGACATCGGGATCCCGCGCGGGGCGCCGGCACCCGCGCGCATCGGGTTGATACGCGACTCGCTGCTCTCGATGCTGCCGCGACGCACCGGCGCCTCGAACAAGTTCGTCTCCGGCCATGTCCTGATCGCCGGTGGCTCCGTCGGGCTCACCGGGGCGCCCGCGATGGCCTCGCGCGCCGCGATGCGGGCGGGGGCGGGCTACGTCACGACGTTCGTGCCCGCCGCCGTGCAGCCGGTCCTCGCGGGCAGTGGCGTGCCCGAGGTGATGTTCCGCTCGCTGCCCGAAGCCGCAGGCTCGCTCGACGACACGGGCGTCGAGCAGGTGCTCAACGCGACCGTGCGCGGCGGCTCGCTGGCGCTCGGCCCGGGCCTCGGTCAGGCCGAGGGCGCGATCGCGTTCGCGCGCCGCCTGGCTCGCGCCGCACGCGTCCCGCTCGTGCTCGACGCCGACGGGCTGAACGCGCACGCGCGCCGGCCCGAGGAGCTCGCCAGCCGCGTCGCGCCGACGGTGCTCACGCCGCACTCGGGCGAGCTCGGGCGCCTCGTCGACCGCGCAAGCGCCGAGATCGAACGCGAGCGGCTGCGCTGGGTGCGCGCCCTCGCTGCCCGCGCGCACGCGGTCGTCGTCCTGAAGGGCGACGACACGCTGATCGCCGACGCCGAAGGAACGGTCGCGGTCAGCCCCGGCGGCAGCCCGGGGCTCGCCACGGCAGGCACCGGCGACGTTCTGAGCGGAGTGATCGCGGCGATGCTCTCGGCGCGCCTGGAGCCGTTCGCCGCGGCCGCCGCCGGCGTGCTGCTCCATTCCCGCGCGGGGCGTCTGGCAGCGCGCTCGGCCGGGGCCGTCGAGGCCGTGATCGCGAGTGACGTGATCGAAGCGCTCGGCGCCGCACGCGGGGAGGGCGCAGGCCGTGGCTAGCCCCGAGCGGGCGCGGGCCCGGATCAACCTCGCCGCGATCGAGCGCAACAGCGCGCGGCTGCGCGACAGCGTCGCCCCCGGCGTGCGGCTATGCGCCGTCGTGAAGGCCGACGGCTACGGCCACGGCGCCGTGGCGAGCGCTCGCGCGGCGCTCGCGGGCGGCGCCGGGTGGCTCGCGGTCGTCAGCTCACAGGAGCTGCGCGAGCTGCGCGCGGCTGGCCTGCGCGAGGTGCCGGTGCTGGTGATGGGGGCGATGACTCGTGAGGAACTGGGCCAGGCGCTCGCCGATGGCGGCGAGGTCGTGGTGTGGAACGAGACCGGGGTGGGAGCCGTCGCGGCTGCAGGCGGCGGCGCGGTACACGTCAAGCTCGACTCCGGCATGGGGCGCCTGGGCACGCGCGACCCCGAGCAGGCGAGCGCGGTCGTGGCCGCCGCCGAGGCGACCGAGGGCGTGCGCCTCGCGGGGCTGATGACACACTTCGCGACCGCCGACGAAGCCGAGGACGACGGCTTCTTCGCCGCGCAGCTCGACGCGTTCTCGCGCTGGGCGCGGCCGCTCGCCGACAGCCGTCCGGGCGTGATCGTGCACGCCGCCAACAGCGCCGCGGTGCTGCGCGAGCCCGCGTCGCACTTCGACATGGTCCGCTGCGGCATCGCCGTCTACGGGATGGACCCGTTCGGCAGCGATCCCGCCCCGCACGGCCTCGAGCCCGCGCTCGAGCTCGACTCCTACGTCGCCGAGGTCAAGCTCTGCCGGGCGGGGGAGAGCGCCGGCTACGGCAGGCGCTTCGTCGCCTCGCGCGACACGGCGCTCGGGCTGCTGCCGATCGGCTACGGGGACGGCTGGCGGCGCGGCCTGTCGAACGAGGCCGAGGCGCTGATCGGCGGCGAGCGCCGAGGGCTCGTCGGCACCGTCAGCATGGACAGCGTCACGGTCGATCTCGGCGAGCGCCTGGACGAGTCGCTGGCCGGGCAGCCAGCCGTGCTGATCGGGCGCCAGGGCCGCGAGCGGATCCTCGCCGAGGAGCTCGCGGCGCGGCTCGGGACGATCAACTACGAGATCACCTGTGGGCTGACGCCGCGCGTCACGCGCCGCTACCACCGCGACGGCATCGCAGCGCCTGCGGCCGAGGCGCCGGGTGCCGAGGCGGGCGAAGTGGCAGTCGACGGCGCACCGGCCTCCGGCCGCGCAGAGCCCGCGAGGGCCGGCGAGGGCGGCGCGAGCGCGTGAGCGAGGGGCTGAAGGACGCCCGCCGAGCGCTCGCAGGACGGCCGGCCTGGCTGGTCGGCGGGGCGGTCCGCGACGAGCTGCTCGGGCGCTCGACGGCGGACGTCGACATCGTCGTCGAGGGCGAGGTGGCGAGCGCAGCCCGCGCCGTCGCCGACGCCGGCCCGCCGGCGGCGTGCTTCGAGCTGTCCGGCGAGTTCGGGGCGTGGCGGATCGTCGCGAGGGACGGCAGCTGGCAGGTAGACCTCGAGCCGCTGCGGGCGGACACGATCGAGCGCGACCTGGCGCTGCGCGACTTCACCGTCAACGCGATCGCCGAGCCGATCGCGGGCGGCGCGCGGATCGACCCACTCGGCGGGGCCGAGGACCTGCGCGCCGGGCGCCTGCGCGCCGCCGGCCCGGGCGCCTTCGAGGCCGACCCGTTGCGGGTCCTGCGCCTCGTGCGCCTCGCGGTCGAGCTCGGCCTCGAGGCGGACGCCGAGACAGTGCGCCTCGCCGAGGCGTCCGCCGCGGGCCTGCCCGGGGTCTCCGGCGAGCGCGTGCTCGTCGAGCTGCGTCGCGTGATCGCCTCCGAGCGGCCGCGCGCGGGCATCGAGCTGATGTCGCGACTCGGCGCGCTGGGCGCGGTGCTGCCCGAGATCGAGGCGCTCCGTGGCGTCGAGCAGAGCGCCTACCACCACGCCGACGTCTACGGCCACACGCTCGAGGTGCTCGACCGCGCGGTGGAGCTGACCGCCACCGCCGGCGGCGGATCGGAGGGCGAGGCCGCGCCGGCGATCGGCGCCGAGCGCCCGCGCGTCGCGGCGCTGCTCGCGGAGCCGCTCGCCGACGAGATGACGCGGGGCCAGGCGCTGCGCTGGGGGGCGCTGCTGCACGACGCGGCGAAGCCGCTCACGCGTTCGGTGCGCCCGCAGGACGGGCGCGTGACGTTCATCGGCCACGACGCGCTCGGCGCGGAGCTGGCGCGCGAGGTGCTCGGCAGGCTGCGCTCGAGCGAGCGGCTCCGCGCGCACGTCGCGGGCCTTGTCCGCCACCACCTGCGGCTCGGGTTCCTCGTCCACGAGCCCCAGCCGCTGGACCGCCGCACGCTGTACCGCTACCTGCGCGAATGCGCGCCCGTGCAGGCCGACGTCACGCTGCTGTCGGTCGCCGACCGGCTGGCGACGCGCGGGCGCCGCGCCGGCGAGGCGATCGACGCGCACCTGCGGCTGGCCGCCGCGGTCATGGACGACGCCCTGCGCTGGCACGAGCAGCCGGCTCCGGCGCCGCTCTTGCGGGGTGATGAGCTCGGCTCGGAGCTCGGGCTCGCGCCGGGGCCCGCCCTGGGACGCCTGCTCGAGGAGCTGGCCGAGGCGCGCTTCGCCGGCGAGATCGCCGACCGCGAGCAGGCGCTCTCGTACGCTCGTAGGATCTCGGGCGGCGGCGGAGCCGCCCCGGCGGAGGCTGGTTAGGATCAGCGCCGATGTCCGACCCTGACTGCATCTTCTGCAAGATCCTCGCCGGCGAGCTGCCCGCGACGATCGTCGACGAAGACGAGCGCACGATCGCGTTCATGGACATCGCCCCGGCGACGCGCGGCCACGCGCTGGTGGTGCCGCGGCGGCATTCGCGCGACCTGCTCGACATCGAGGACGAGGATCTGGAGGCCACGATCCTCGCCGCCCGCCGGCTCGCGGGTCGCGCGCACGAGCGGCTCGGCGCGGACGGCGTGAACCTGCTGAACTCCTGCGGCGCGGCCGCATGGCAGACGGTGTTCCATTTCCACATCCACGTGATCCCCCGCTACGAGGGCGATCCGCTGCGACTGCCGTGGGTCCCCTCTCCGGGGGATGGGGAGCAGATCGCCGAGGCCGCGCAGGAACTGAGCGGGAGATAGAGAAATAGTCAAACCGCTACATCCGGCTGTAGTGCGTGTTAGAGGGCAGGCATGAAACGACGTATCCAGACGTTCACAGCGGCGAGCATCCTGCTGGCGCTCGCACTTCCGGCGGCGGCGCCCGCCCGGCTCACCGAAGTCGGCGTGATCGGCACCACGACCCCGCCGACCGTCGCCAGCTGCCCCGGCAGCCCGTGCCTCGCCGTCAGCCGCACGACCGGCTTCCAGGTCAAGGTCGGCAGCGCGAGCAACCCCGGTGGCGTTCCGCGCGACGGCACGATCGTCGCCTGGACGGTCACGCTCGGTAAGCCGAGCGCGACGCAGACCAAGTTCTTCAACTCCAACGAGGGTGGCGTCTCGGAAGCCGGCATCGCGATCCTGCGCCCGCAGAAGAAGCCCAACCTGACGTGGAAGCTGATCGCGCAGAGCCCCACCATCAAACTCGAAAAGTACTTCGGCAAAACCGCGCAGTTCGCGCTCGAAACGACGCTCCCGGTCAAAAAGAACGACGAGGTCGCGCTGACCGTCCCCACCTGGGCGCCCGCGCTCGCGCTCGGCTTCGGCAACGACACCTCCTGGCGGGCGAGCCGGCCGAAGAAGCAGTGCACGACGACCTCGAGCCAGACGGCGCACACGCAGATCGGCTCGGCGGTGCAGTACTTCTGCCTGTACCAGACGGCGCGCCTGACTTACAGCGCCACAGAGATCTCAACCCCCTGAGCGGCGCGTATGCCGGCGCAGCTCGGCGTCCTCGCTCGCTCGTGTGCTCGCGCACACTTCGCTCCCTGCGTCCTTGATCTGCTTGGCCTACGCGCCGCTCAGCGCTGGCCCTATCCCGAGACAGCGTCCTCGCTCGCTCGGTGCGTCCGCACGCTTCGCGCGGCGGCGGGCTTCTCAGTCCTTGATCTGCTTGGCCTACGCGCAGCTCAGCGCTTCGTCCAGGCGCCGAGATCCGGCTGGGTCAGCCGTACAGCGGTAGCGCCTTAGGGCGCGCTCGCCCCGCCAGTAGGGCTCGAGGCGCCTTCTTCGGGTTTCGAGCTTTTTTCGGGCGCTTTTTCTTTTTCTTCGCCCGCGGTCCCGCCCGAGGCGGTGCCTTCGCTGGCGGTGCCGCCGCTTTCGCCTGAAGGCGTTTCGCCTTCACTGCCGGTTTCGGCTTCCGACGATTCTTTGCTCGTGGAGGTTTTGGTCGGTTTCGTCGCCGAGGTCGAAGTTGTCGACGCGGCGGCTTTTTCGGCGCTGGTGTCGTTCGGCGGGTAGATGTCGGGCGTGGCCTTCGGCACCGTGTCGGAGACGCTGCTGCCGCCGCACGCCGCGAGCGCGAGGGCGCAGATCACCGCGGCGAAGGCGACCGTGACGAGGCGCACGCGCGTCATCGCGACCGTCAGCCGGCTGCGGCGGGCGGGCCCATGCGCCTGCCGCAGGTCGGGCAGTCGTTGAGGTCGCGCTGCGCCATCTCGTGGCACCACGGGCAGAACCGCAGGTTCTCCACCGCCCACGGCAGCTGCGATTCCGAGGGCGGGAGCGGCAGGACGGCGCCGACGACTTCGAGCGTCTCGCCGCTGTCGCGGTCGAGATACACCTCGCCGGGCTCCGCCTCGAACAGGATCTCGCGGCCGGTCGAGGGGTTTCGCAGGCGGTAGCGCTGTCTGACGCTCATCGCCGGGCACTCTAGCGGAGGGGCCGGAGGGCGGCAGTAGGCTGCTCCTCCGTGCGCATCCTGGTCTTCCACGGCTACCTGCTCGGCGGCACCGGGTCGAACGTCTACAACGCAAGGCTCGCCGAGGCCTTCGTGCGGCTCGGCCACGACGTTCACCTGCTCTGTCAGGAGCGCCACCCCGAGGAGCATGCATTCCTGTCGACCGCCGTGGACTGGGACGAGGGCGAGCTGCGTCTGCGCCCGCTGGCCGGACACGCCGGCGCCGGGCCGGGGCAGGCGACGATGTACCGGCCGAACATCGGCGGGCTGCTGCCGGTGTACGTCGCCGACCGCTACGAGGGCGTCCGCGCCGTTCCCTTCGCCGAGTGCACGCCCGAGCAGGTGGATGCCTACGTGGGCGCGAACGTCGCCGCGGTCGCCGAGGTGGCCGCGCTCGCGCGCCCCGAGCTGGCGCTCGCCAACCACCTCGTGATGGGCCCGCTGATCCTCGCTCGCGGCCTCGACCGCGAGGTGCCCTACGCGGTGAAGGTCCACGGCAGCGCCCTGGAGTACACCGTCAAGCCGAACCCCGGGCGGTTTCTCGAGCCCGCCCGCGAGGGCATCGCCTTCGCGCAGGGCGTCCTCGTCGGCTCGCACCACACGGCGGCGAGCCTGTGGGCGACGATCGCGGACCCCTCGCTGCCTGAGCGCACCCGGCTCGGCCCGCCGGGCGTCGACGTCGCGCGCTTTGCCCCGCGCGATCCCGCGGCGGCCGCAGCGGGCGTGCGAGCGCTGGCTGCGCGGCTGGCGGACGAGCCTGCGCGCCCGGTGCGCGGCAGGGAGGCGAGCGCGTTCGACCGCGACCCCGCCGAAGGCGCGCTGGCGCTCGAGCGGCTCGCGCCCGAGGGCGAGCCGCTCGTGGCCTACGTCGGCAAGCTGATCGTCAGCAAGGGCGTCGAGCTGCTGCTCGCCGCTTGGCCGCTCGTGCTCGAACGGGCGAGCGCCGCGCGCCTGGTCGTCGTCGGCTTCGGCGCTTATCGGGAAGGACTCGAACAGCTGCTCGCGGCACTGGCCGCCGGCGAGCTCGAGCGGGCTCGCACGATCGCCCTGCAGGGCAGGGCATTGGAGGGCCAGGGCGCGCCGGCCGAGCCGTTGCGGCAGCTGCTCGCGTTCCTCGAGCAGCTCGACGGCGAGCGGCGCGAGCGCTACCTCGCGGCCGCGGCGGCGCTGGGAGAGCGAGTCGTGTTCACCGGCCGTCTGGAGCACGAGGAGCTCGCCGAGCTGCTGCCGGCCTGCCGCGCGCTCGTCGCGCCGAGCACGTTCCCCGAGGCGTTCGGGATGGTCGCCGCCGAGGCGGCGGCTTGCGCCGCCGTGCCGATCGTCGCCCGTCACTCGGGGCTCGCGGAGGTGGCCGAGGCGCTCGCCTCCGAGGTGCCGCCCCAGGCCCGCGGCTGGCTCAGCTTCCCCGTCGACGACGACGCCGTCGAGGCGATCGCCGAGCGCGTCACAGCGACCCTCGAGGCGCCCGCCGCGCTGCTCGCGGCCACGCGTGAGGGGCTCGTCGCCGGCGTCCGGGAGCGATGGTCCTGGGAGCGCGTGGCCGAGGGCGTGATCGCCGCTGCGCAGGGGCGTCTGGACGAGCTCGCGCGGCCCTGAGACGCGGCGCAGCGGGCTCCCGGCGGGCGCGGCCGGTCCGGCCGCGGACCGCGCCTCGCGGTGTCCCGCTGCGGGGCCGGGCAGCCGCCGCTTCGGATAGTGTTCCGGCCGCTGATGAGCACCGAAGACGCCCTGCAGGGACCGCGGCGCCGGCTGGCCCGTGCCGTCTGCGCCCCCCGCCTCGGGGCGGGCGGCGCACTGCTGCTGGCGCTGGGCGCGCTCGTCGCGGCAGGCTGCGGAGAAGTCAAGGGTGCCGACAACGCCAACCTGATCGCCGGCAAGAAGGCGTTCGTCGCCAAGTGCGGCTCCTGCCACACGCTCGCCCACGCCGAAACCAAAGGGGTGGTCGGGCCGAACCTCGACGAAGCGTTCAGGGCGAGCATCGAAGAAGGGCTCCAGCGCAGCACGATCCGCGGCGTGGTGGAAGAGCAGATCAAGATCCCGAACCCCGAAGGCGCGATGCCGAAGAACCTCGTGAAAGGGGCGACGGCCAAAGACATCGCGGCATACGTGGAAAAAGTCGCGGCGGCGCCCGGCAAGGACTCGGGGCTGCTCGCGACGGCGGTCGCGCCTCCAGGCTCGGGCAAGCCCGCCGAAGAGAAGAACGGCAAGCTCACGATCCCGGCGAACCCGACCGGCCAGCTCGCGTACGCGACCAACAAGGCGACGGCGACGCCCGGCAGCGTGACGATCGAAATGCCGAACATGTCGGGCGTCACGCACAACCTCGCCCTCGAAGCTGGTTCGCACGAATCGAGCGGCCCCGGTCCTGTGGTCGGCCACACCGCGATCATCACCAAGGGCACCGCCAGCGTCACCGTGACGCTCAAACCGGGCACCTACACGTTCTTCTGCGAGGTCCCCGGGCACCGCGCCGCGGGGATGTTCGGCCACCTCACCGTCAAATAGCGCGATGGCGAGCGCCGCGACCGCCGGATCGAGGTTCGCGAGCGCGCTGGCGGCGAAGGACGCCGACGCGCTGCGGGCGATGCTGCACCCGGCGATCGAGTTTCGCGCGCTCACGCCGCGCCGCGCCTGGGAGGCGGATGACCCGGAGGCAGTTCTCGAGATCGTCCTCGGCAACTGGTTCGAGGAGTCCGACGAGGTCCGCGCGCTCGAGACCGTCGAGGTGGGCGCCGTCGCCGACCGCGAGCAGCTTCGTTACCGGCTCTCGGTCGCGAACCCCGAAGGCAGCTTCGTGGTCGAGCAGCAGGGCTATCTGACCGCAGGTGAGGACGGGCGCATCGAGTGGATGCGCCTCGTCTGCTCGGGGTTCCGGCCCGCCGGGGCCTGATCCGCGCGGGCGCCTGATTCGCCGGCGCCCCATCCGGGGTAAGAAGAGATCGCGGCACGACCCGGTCCGTCGTGCGTCGCACAATCCGGCGTGTCGGGCTGAGCGACTGAGGACGGAGGCCGCTCGCCTCTTGGGGGAGGGGCTAGGGACGTGCCGCGGATTTTCCGGCGCGTCGTGCGCTCAGAAGATGGCGCGCGCCACGAGCACCAGCACGATCACGGCCACCGCCACGACCAGCACGTAGAGCAGCAGCCGGAAGGCCTCTCCCTCCGAGCGCAGCGGATTGAGCATCAGGGGCTCGCAGACGCTGCGCGGAGCGGCGTCCTCGCTCGCTCGTGTGCAGAGCACACTTCGCTCACTGCGTCCTTGCTCCGCTTGGTCTGCGAGCCCCTGAACCGGCTCGCAGACGCCGCGCGGAGCGGCGTCCTCGCTCGCTCGTGTGCAGAGCACACTTGGCTCACTGCGTCCTTGCTCCGCTTGGTCTGCGAGCCCCTGAACCGGCTCGCAGCTAGAGGATGTAGACGGTCGTGTAGACGACCAGCCACATGATGTCCACGAAGTGCCAGTAGATGCCCGGCACGTCGACGCCGCGGTGCTGCTCCGGGCTGTAGTGGCCGCGGAACGAGCGGATCGTGACGAACAGCAGCAGGCACAGCCCGATGAAGACGTGTGCGCCGTGGAGCCCCGTCAGCGAGAAGAAGATCGTCTGCTGCGCGCCGTCCTGCGGGGCGAAGCCGATGTTGGCGTACTCGTTGATCTGCACGAACAGGAACGTGCAGCCGAGCAGGAAGGTGAGCAGCATCCCCGCCTTCAGGCCGCGGTGGTTGCCCTTCTTGATGCAGGACTCGGCCCAGTGGATCGTGAACGACGAGGACACGAGGATCGCGGTGTTGACGCCTGCCACCTCGACGGGAAGGTGGGTGCCGATCGCGGGCCACGGGTCGCCCTGGGCGATGCGGATGAAGAAGTAGGCCGTGAAGAAAGCGCCGAAGACCATCACCTCGGAGATGATGAAAAGCAGCATCCCGAGCAGCTGGGGCTCGACGCGGGAGCTGCGGTTCGCGGGCGGGGGGCCGTGGTGCTCGTCGTGAGCGTGCCCGCCGGCGTGGGCGATGCTGGCTGCCTCCATCTATCGGGTACCTCCGCGGGGCATCCGGCCCCGCGCCCTGAGCCGGTGTTCGGCCTCCGGCCTCACGAGATCGATGCGCCGGTCGGTGCGGGGGCGTTGGTGTCGACGACCACGTGCTCGACCGGCACGGGGCTCGCGGCCTGCACGCGCCCGATCAGGTTCGAGCGCATCCAGCCGGAGCGCTGGTCGGGCAGCGTCGAGATCACGATGTTGTCGACCCTGAACAGCTCCATGGCGTTGATCGCCGCGTTGTAGGGGTCGGGGTCGCCGATCATGCCCGAGCTCAGCAGGCCCGCCTCGCGGAGCTTGTCGAGCATGCTCGCGAGCCGTGCGCGCGCCTCGCGCGGCGCCGCGCCGCTGCCGTCGGCCTGCGGGACGACGGCGATGAACAGGTGCTGCTCGCCGTCGGCGGCCATTTCCTTCAGGCGCGCGATCAGTTCCTCGCCGCTCGAGGTCTTGTTGGCGATCACGAGCGTGGCCTTGAACGGCAGCCCTTCGCCCTCGATGTCGACGACGACGTGCTCGACGGGCAGGCCCGTCGCGTTGCGGATGCGGTCGACCAGATCGCGTCGCAGCCAGCCCGAGCTCGCGGCCGGGTGCGTCGAGACGATGATCTCGTCCGGCCGGCGCTCGCTGACGGCGTCCATCGTCGCCGAGAACGGATCCGGGTCGCCGACTTCGCCGGTCGCCTCGAGTCCCTCCTCCGCGAGGGCCGAGAGCGCCAGGTCGACGCGCACCTGCGCGGATTCGCGCACCGCCTCGTCATAGATGACGAGGCCCGCGGCCGGCTTGGTCGCGGGAACGACCAGGCGAAAGCGGACGGGCCCATCGGCCGCCCGCGCGCGCACGGCTTCGAGCAGCTTCCCCCCGCCGAGCGTCCGGCTTGCAACCACCAGCACCTCTCTCACTGCGCCCTCCTCATCGGCTCGGCTCTCTCAGCACGCCGCCGCCGGCAGGGGCAGCGGCCGGGGTCGGGGCGAAGATGCCGTGGACGGCACCGGGGACCCCGTACTCGTAGGGACCGCCCACCACCGTCGGCACGCGGTCGAAGTTGAACACGGGCGGCGGCGAGGAGACCTGCCACTCGAGCGTCAGTCCGCGCCACGGGTTGGCCTCGGCGACCGGGCCGCCGCGCCAGCTCGTGACGATGTTGTAGAGGAAGATCAGCGTGCTGAACCCGAGCGCGAAGCTCGCGATCGAGATGAACAGGTTCATGCCGGCGAATTCGGAGGCGTACGTCGATACGCGCCGCGGCATGCCCTCGAGGCCGAGGATGTGCATCGGCGCGAACGTCAGGTTGAAGAACACGAACGTCGTCCAGAAGTGCCATTTGCCGAGGCGCTCGTCGAACATTCGCCCCGTCATCTTCGGGAACCAGTAGTAGACGCCCGCATAGATCGTCATCAGCGAGCCGCCGAACAGCACGTAGTGGATGTGCGCCACGATGAAGTAACTCGCGCTGACGTGGATGTCGAACGGGATCATCGCGAGCATGATCCCGCTGATCCCGCCAAGCGTGAACGTCGTGATGAAGCCGAGCGCGAACAGCATCGGCGTATCGAGATGGAGCACGCCGCGGTAGAGCGTCGCGAGCCATGAGAACACCTTGATGCCGGTCGGCACGGCGATGATCGCGGTCGTGATCGCCATCGGGATCCGGATCCAGTTGGCCATCCCCGAGGTGAACATGTGGTGCGCCCAGACGGTGAAGCCGAGCCCGACGATCGCCAGCAGCGAGAAGGCCATCATGCGGTAGCCGAAGATCGGCTTGCGCGCCTTCACGGCGATCACTTCGCTGATGATCCCGAACCCGGGCAAGATCATGATGTAGACCGCCGGGTGCGAGTAGAACCAGAAGACGTGCTGGTACATCAGCACGTCACCGCCCTTGGCGGCGTTGAAGAAGTTGAAGCCGAGCGCGCGGTCGAGCAGGATGAAGAACTGCGAGGCGGCGATGAAGGGGGTCGCGATCACGACCAGCAGCGAGGTCGCGAAGTTCGCCCACACGAGCAGCGGCATGCGGAAGAAGCTCATGCCGGGCGCGCGCATCGTGATGATCGTGACCAGGAAGTTGAGCGCGGTCATGATCGAGGAGGCGCCCGCGAACTGCACGGCGATCGAGAAGAACGTCTGGCCGATCGGCGCGTCGGTGGACAGCGGCGCGTAGGCGGTCCACCCATCCGCGAAGGCGCCGCCGGGCACCAGGAAGCTGGCGAGCATCATCACCCCGGCGATCGGGAGCAGCCAGAACGACAGCGCGTTCAGGCGGGGGAAGGCCATGTCGGGCGCGCCGATCATCAGCGGGATCACGAAGTTCCCGAGCCCCGCGAACACGGGGATGATGAACAGGAAGATCAGCAGCGAGGCGTGGACCGAGAACAGCCCGTTGTAGGTGTTCGCGTCGACGAAGTGCGACCCGGGCTGGGCGAGCTGGGCGCGCATCAGCATCGCGATCAGCCCGCCGATCAGCAGGAAGATGAACGAGTTGACCGTGTACTGGATCCCGATCACCTTGTGGTCGGTGTTGATCCGGAAGTAGTCCTTCCACGTGTAGGCGCCGTGGCCGGAGTGGTCCTCCGGTCGCGTCCTGCGGCCGGCCGCCCAGTAGAACCAGTAGTCGAAGCCGCCGAAGCCGACGAGGAAGAACAGCGGCGCGGCGAGCAGCGAGACCGTGAGGATCGCTTCCCAGGAGAGGAAGTTGTGGTAGGTCGAGTGCCCCGTCGAGGCCCTCACGATCCACGTCAGGAACGTCGCGAATGCGATCCCGCCGAGGAAGAAGATCCCGCCGCGGATGAACCCGGGCGCTTTGATCCTGGCAAGGACCCCTTTGCGCACCGGAGTGGGAGTCGGGGTCGGGGCCGTGGTGGTGCTCATCGCGGTCGCGGACATTATCCCGTAGCCCCGGCGGTGGTCGTCGAGGCCGCGGCGCCGGTGCTCGCGCTGCTGAGTTGCGACGCCAGCCACGACTTGAAGCTCGCTTCGGGGACGACGTGGATCTTCGAGCGCATCAGCGAGTGGCCGAGCCCGCACAGCAGGTTGCAGACGACCGGGTAGGTGCCGAGTCGTGTGGGCGTCGCCCGCCAGTGCGTCGTGATGCCCGGCACGGCGTCCTCCTGGATCCGGAAGGCCGGGATCCAGAACGCGTGGATCACGTCCTTGGTTTTGATGTTGAACTCGACCGAAACGCCCTTGGGCACGTAGAGCTTCGTGCTTTCGAGCGGCTTGCCGCCGGTCACCGACGGCGGGTACTGGTAGCTCCAGGCGAACTGCTGGCCGGTCACGCCGATGTCGATCTCGCGCGCCGGTTTCTTCTCGTTTTCGTGGAGCACGACGAACGAGTAACTGATCAGGCCGAGCAGCAGCACGGTCGGGAGCGCCGTCCAGAAGACCTCCAGGCGGGTGTTGCCGTGGATCGGCGGGCCGTCCTTGAGCTCCTCGCCGGGGCGCATCCGGAACTGCCACACCGAGTACAGGATCACGGCCGTGACCAGCACGAAGATCGGGATCGAGGCGATCACGAGCACGTGGTAGAGGCGGTCGGTGTTGTGGGCCTGCTCGGAGGCCGCGGGCGGGAACCAGCGGATCGCGAAGCTGATCACGATCGCGATCGCGATCGAGATCACCGCCGCGATCCCGGCGATCGTCAGCGAGCGGCGCCTAGACACGCGAAAAGCCCCCGCCCAGCCGGGTCGCCGTGAGCTGCATTCCGAGGCTCCTCCTCATCGGGAGCCGGATCCTAATGGCTTCGTCCCCGGACCGCTCCGAGCTTGACTGGCCCGTCGGGAGCCAGTAGATTGAGGCAATAGTTGCAAGGCGATCCTCGAGCGCTTGCACGGCGGATCGCCAGGGTAAGCATCACCGCGAGGCGATCAGCCCGGGTGGGCGCACCTGATCCACGAGCGCGAAGGCGAGGGATGCAAGTACACGAAGGCATGAGCCGCACGGTCCTGACGGTCGGCCCCGGCCACAGCCTGCAGGCCGTCGCGCGGCTGATGTCCGAGCGCAAGGTCGGCGCCGCGGTCGTGATGGACCCCGACGGCAACGGGCCCGCGATCATCACGGAGCGCGACATCCTGATCTCGATCGGCAACGCGCAGGACCCGGGTGCCGAGACCGTCGCAGAGCACCTGACGCGAGACGTCGTCTACGCGGCCCCCGACTGGTCGCTGGAGGAGGCGGCGGCAGCGATGGTGCGTGGAAGCTTTCGCCATCTGATCGTCCTCGACGGCGGCGAGACGATCGGGATCCTGTCGGTGCGCGACATCGTGCGCTGCTGGACCGACGATGGCGCGATCTGTCCGGTGCCAGCCCGGGTGGCCGTGGGGTGAGAGGGTGGTGTGCCCGTCGGGGGGCGGGCGCACCCTCGCATAGCTCCGGGCGCGGTTGAGGGACCGCGCCCGGCGCTCCACGGCGTCGCGGGGCTAGGCGCGGGCGGCCGCGAACGCTCTCGTCGCGCTGACCGCGGCGAGCGCGGTGCAGGCCGCGGCGAGGGCCGCGCCGCCAGCCAGCACGAGACCCGTGCTCGGCCAGAGCGGCCCGCCCGTCTGCGAGGAGAGCGGAGGCGCCGCGCGTGCCAGGGCGATGCAGTAGCCGGCCAGCCCCAACGTCACCAGCGCCATCGCGACGAGCAGGACGAGGCCGGCATACGAGGCCCGGCGCAGCGCTTGCGGCGAGGCGTCCAGCCGGTCGAGCACGATCCGCGGCGCGAGCGCGCACGCGAGCGCGAAGGCCGCGCCGGCGGCCCACCAGGGGCCGAGCAACGCCAGGCGCTCTCCCGTCGAGGTGGCTTTGAAGTGGGCCGGCGCGACTGCCAGCACCACCGCGGTCACGGCCGCGAACAGCGCGAGTCCCGCCGGCGGGAGCACCAGTCCCGCCAGCAGCGTCCTGCGCAGCGGGCGAGACCACGCCTCGCGCACGGCCTGCCAGAGCAGGGGCAGGCCGCCGACGGCGATCGCGCCGGCACCGAGCGCCGCGCCGGCGATCACCACCCCGCGCGCGAGGCCGAGCGCGCCGTGCTGCGAGGTCGCGGTCGTGAACGCTCCTTCCTCGGTCTCCTTCTGGAACACCGCGCCCGCGATCGACAGTCCGATCCAGCAGCAGAAGGTCGCCCAAACGGACAGCCGCATGCGCTCGCCAGACGCCAGCTGCCGGCGCCACGCGCCGGGACGCAGGTGCGCACGCAGTGCGCCCGTCAAAAGCGTGAGAAGCGCGCGCGCCGACGGCGGGTCGTCTTCGACGAGCGCCTCCATCTCTTCCCCATAGCGACGGCGCCAGGCGAGCGGGTAGAGGCGCAACAGGCAGCGCGCTGCGGCGATCCGGGCGCTCATGCGCGCACTCCGCTCGCGCGCAGCCGCGTCAGGCCCGTGTCGGCGACGCGGGCCAGCGCCGTGAGCTGGCTCTGCAGGGCCTCCGAGCCCGCCCCGGTGATGCGGTAGGGGCGCCTGCGCCCCGCCGGGGCGACGGGCTCGATCAGCCCCTGCGTCTCGAGCCGCGAGAGCGCGCCGTAGAGGGTCCCCGCGCCGAGGTGCACGCCGGCCATCTGCTCGATGTCGGCGACCATCGCATAGCCGTGCTTCTCGCCGCCGGCGAGGCTCGAGAGCACCAGAAGAGAGGGGTCCGATCTCATTGACGCGGCTCCTTAGTACGTGAGGCGATGTATCGTATCACGGTGTAGGAGCGGTGGGGCGGCGGGCGGCGGGGCCGATCGTCGATACTCGGTCGGCGATGTGCGGTGGAGCTCTTCCCGGGGGACAGGTCTAGGGCGGTGTCGCGCGAGAACGTCGAGATCGTTCGCGGCATCTACGACGGCTGGTCGCGCAACGACCCGGAGATGATGGGGCCGATCGATCCGGCGATCGAGGTCTACCCCGACCCGCGCTCGGCGTGGCCCGGGATCGAGTCCTGCTACAGGGGACACGAAGGCCTGGCGCGCTACCTCGCCTCGATCTACGACGCGTTCAGCGAGTACCGAGCCGAAGTCGAGGACATCCGCGACGCGGGAGACCAAGTCGTCACGCTCGCGATCGAGCGCGGGCGGGGAAAGCAGAGTGGCGTGCCGGTGTACATCCGCCACACGGCCCACATCTGGACGCTCCGCGACGGGAGGGCCGTTCGGCTCGACGTGAACTGGGACCGCGACGAGGCGCTCCGGGCTGTCGGCCTGAGGGAGCAGCCGGTTCCCGGCGCCCCCGCCGAGCGGCGCGGATGAATGGGCGTAGGGGCGTGTCGCGCGAGAACGTGGAGCTCGTCCGTCGCTGGTATGCGCTGCTGCCCGGCCTGCGGGACGTGGACCCGGCTGAGGAGCCCGCCGTGATCGACGGCTTTTTCGATGCTGTCCTCGACGAGGGGTTCGAGCTCCGGCTCCCCAGCGGCTATCCGGAGGGCGACCCCGTCTTCACCGGTCGAGAGGGCGTCGCTCAGCTGTTCGCCATGCTGCGGGCCGCCTGGTCGGAGTGGCGCTTTGAGACCGAGCGCTTCTTCGACGTCGGGAACCGGGTGGTGGTGTTCGTGCGTGTGGTGGCGAGGGGCGGCGGCAGCGGACTGCCGATCGAGTTGCCGGATGCGCACGTCGTGACTGTCCGCGACGGTCGCATCACCTCGAGCCAGGTCTATCGCGACCGCTCGGAGGCCCTCCAGGCCGTCGGCGTCGAGGAATGAGCACGTCCGCCAACCTCGACCTCGTGCGCTCGATATACGCCGGCTGGGAGCGGGGAGACTTCAGCCGCTCCGACTGGGCGCACCCGCAGATCGAGTTCTCCTACGTCGGCGGCCCCGAACCGGCCCAGGCGAGCGGCATCGGCTCGATGGACACGGCCTGGCGCGAGTGGTTGCGCGACTGGAGCGGCTTCCGCGCCGAACCGGTCGAGTACCGCGTGATCGAGGAGGACCGCATCCTCGTGCTGGTGCGCAACCGCGGCCGAGGGCGGCTGAGCGGGCTCGAGTTCGACGAGCGCTCGGTCGGCAACTACTTCGAGCTCGACGGCGGGCGCGTCACGAGACTCGTCGTCTACCTGGACGGCGCGCGTGCGATCGCCGACCTCGGCCTCGAGGAGTAGCTCAGGACGGCGCGGAGCGCGCCGTGCTCACTGTTCGCTCGCGTCGAGCGGCAGCTCGTCGAGCTCGTGGCGCGCGTCTTTGATCCAGCGCACGATGCAGCCGATCAGCAGCGCGCCGCCGACGATCGAGAGCTCCCAGAAGGTCGTGGCGCCGACCAGCGCGAGCGTGATCGCGACCGCGGTCAGCACCGGCAGGATCGAGGGCCCGGGGAGGTGGATCTCCTCGCCGACGGGCGGGGCCTCTGGCTCCAGCGGCGTCACGAGACGTAGACGGCCGCGATCACGAACGTGATGCCGAACACGAACATGCAGATCGCCGCGACGATCAGGCCCGTGCGGATGTTCTTGCGCGCGAGTCGGCGGTTCATGGAGCCGGGAAGAATACAGGGCGCCGCTTGGCGGCGGCGGCTAAACCGCGCGCTCCATGCGCGGTTTAGAGATGCGCGTCGGCGACCATCGCGCTGAACAGCAGCGCGAGGTAGGCCAGTGAGTAGAGGTACAGGTGCAGCGCGCTGCGCCGGTCCGCGCGGCGGAACAGCACGACCGCGCCCGCGATGAAGCCGAGGCCGAGCAGCAGGGAGGCGACCAGGTAGATCACGCCGAAGCCGCCGGCGCAGAAGGGCAGTTGCGTCACTGCGTAGAGCAGGACCGCGTAGAGCACGATCTGGCGGCGCGTCTCCTGCTCGCCGCGCACGACCGGCAGCATCGGCACCCCGACCTTCCGGTACTCGTCCTTCATGAGCAGCGACAGCGCCCAGAAGTGCGGCGGCGTCCAGAAGAACACGATGAAGAACAGGATCACCGCAGTGCCGCTGACGGAGCCGGTCACGGCCGCCCAGCCGACCAGCGGCGGCACGGCTCCGGCGGCGCCGCCGATCACGATGTTCTGCGGCGTGCGGCGCTTGAGCCAGACCGTGTAGACGAGCACGTAGCCGAGGAAGCCGGAGAACGACAAGACCGCCGCGAGCGGGTTCACCAAGGTCGAGAGCTCGAGCAGCGACAGGCAGGCCAGCGCGCAGCCGAACAACAGCGCCGAGCGCGGCGCCACGCGGCCCGCGGGGATCGGCCGGGAGGCGGTGCGCTTCATCTGAGCGTCGATGTCGCGGTCGAACCAGTGGTTGACGGCGCCGGCGCCGCCGGCGGAGAGGTAGCCGCCGAGGCACGTGAGCGCGACCAGCCCCGGTGACGGGTCGCCCGCGACGTACATCGTCGCGACCGTGATGAACAGCAGCAGCGACTGGACCTTCGGCTTGGTCAGCTCGAGGTAATCGGAAAGGAGTTGGCGCGTGCGCGGTGCGAGACCGACGTTCGCGGCGCCCAGCGGCTGGCCTGCGGCGCCGGCGCGGGCCTGCGCCATCAGACGCCTACCTGGCGGGCGCCGGCCGGCACGGTCGCGCCGCTGCCCGGTGCACCGGTGCTGCGACGCTCGACCTCACGACGGATGTCCTTCATCGGTTCGGCCGAGCGTACCAGCGGCACGACGTCGAAGTTGTTGACCGGCGGAGGCGAGGGCGTGAACCACTCGAGCGTGTTGGCCTTCCACGGATCGGGGCCCGCGACCGGGCCGGTGCGCAGGCTTTTGACGACGTTGACGATCGTGACGAGCACGCCCGCCGCGAGGATGAACGCGCCGACGGTCGAGATGTCGTTGTAGAGCTGCAGGTGGCCGACCGGCGAGTACTCGTAGACGCGCCGCGGCATGCCGTCGAGGCCGATCACATGCTGGATCAGGAACGTGACCAGGATGCCGATGAAGATCAGCGCGCAGCTCAGCCGGCCGAGCCCCTCGCTCAGCATCCGGCCCGTCATCTTCGGGAACCAGTAGTAGATCGCCGCGAAGATCGGCAGCACCGAGCCGCCGAGCAGCACGAAGTGCAGGTGCGCGACGACGAAGTACGTTTCGTTGACCTGCCAGTCGATCGGGAACGTCGCCAGGAAGATGCCCGAGATCCCGCCGATCGTGAAGATCGAGATCGCGGCGGCGCAGAACAGGATCGGCGTCCGGTACTCGATCGCGCCGCGCCACAGCGTCGCCACCCAGTTGAGCACCTTCACCCCCGTCGGCACCGCGATGAAGAACGAGCTCAGCATCACGAACACGAGCAGCGCCTCGGGCAACGGGAACGTGAACAGGTGATGCGCCCAGGTGAGGAAGCCGAGGAACGCGATCGCAACCGTCGACGCGGCGATCGCCTTGTAGCCGAAGATCGGCTTGCGCGCGAACACCGGCAGGATCTCGGAGATGATCCCGAAGCCCGGCAGCACCATGATGTAGACCTCGGGGTGCCCGAAGAACCAGAACAGGTGCTCCCACAGCAGCACCGAGCCGCCCTCGGTCGGGTCGAAGAAGTGGGTCCCGAAGTGGCGTTCGGTCAGCAGCATCGTGACGCCCGCCGCGATCACCGGCAGCGCGAAGATCAGCAGCACCGAGTAGGTGAGGATCGCCCAGACGAACAGGGGCAGGCGCCCCCAGCTCATGCCGCGGGCGCGCATGTTGGCGATCGTGGCGTAGAAGTTGATCGCGCCGAGCAGCGATGACAGTCCCGTGAGGTGGATCAGGTAGATCCATGCGTCCTCGCCGCCGCTCGGCGAGAAGTTCGAGTTCGCCAGCGGCAGGAAGCTGACCCAGCCGGATTCGGGCGGGTTCCAGAACAGCGAGGAGTAGAACACGATGCCGCCGGCGAGCAGCAGCCAGTAGGACAGCGCGTTCAGGCGTGGGAACGCCATGTCGCGCGCGCCGATCATCAGCGGCACGAAGTAGTTCGCCAGCCCGGCCATCATCGGCACGACGAACAGGAAGATCATCGTCGTGCCGTGCATCGTGAACAGCTGGTTGTAGACCGTCGGGGTCACCAGCGTGTTGTTCGGAGCCCCCAGCTGCAGGCGGATCATGAGCGCCTCGACGCCGCCCAGGATGAAGAACACGAACGTCGTGACGATGTACATGATCCCGATCCGCTTGTGGTCGGTCGTCGTGATCCAGCTCGTCCAGCCGCGCGGCTCGGGCGCGGCGCGGTGCGTGGTGATCTGAGGGACCGGTGCTGCGTAGGTGGCCATCGTCTGCGCTGGTCTCCTCGTCTGCTAGGGGTTTTCGACCTGGCCGGCGCCGGTCTGCTTGCTGAGTTTTTCGCGGGCCACCTGGGCGGCCTTGTTGGCTTCGGAGAGCTGCTGCTTGCGCCCCGCGAGCCAGGCTTCGAACGTCGCGGGCGGCACCGCGCGGACCGTTGCGATCATGCGGGCGTGGCCGCGGCCGCAGAGGATCGAGCACTGGCCGCGGTAGATCCCGGGCTTGGAGATCTTCATCCACGTGTAGTTGTGGTAGCCGGGCACGGCCGCGACCTTGCCGCCGAGTTCGGGGATCCACCAGGAGTGCACGACGTCGGATGACTGGACGTCGAGGGTGATCGTCGTGTTGGTCGGGACGACGAGCTCCTCGTAGGAGTAGGGCGCGCCGAGGCCGTCGGGTTCGCTGGAGCCCGGATAGACGAACTGCCAGATGTACTGGCGGCCGATCACGTGGATCTGGAGCGCTTTGCCGTTGGGCGGCAGCTTGCGCTCGACGCTCGCGTACTCCGAGTTCGCGAGGTCGTCGCCGACCAGGCTGCTGCCTTCCGGTCCGGAGTTGGGCGGGTTCTGGATCGAGCCGAGCTTGACGAACGTGATGACCGCGAGCGCGACGAGGATCACGGCGGCGCCGACGGTCCAGCCGACCTCCAGGCGGGTGTTACCGCGGATCTGCGCGGGGACGGAATGCTTGCGCGCACGAAAGCGGATCAGGGCGTAGAGGAGGGCCCCCTGTACCGCCACGAAGATCACCAGCCCGATGTACAGCTCGATCTTGTAGAGGCTGTCGATGTGGTTCGCCTGTGGCGATCCGCCCGACTGCGGCGTGAAGAAGGCGAGCGTCGTGTCGAGCAGGTGGCCCAAGGCGGCGGGGATTCTATTCAGGCCCGCGCGGGATGCGCTTGATGACGTTTGATACGAGGTCGGCGGGCTGACCGTCTAGCGGCCGGCGAACCGCGCGGGCCGCTTTTCGACGAATGCCATCGCGCCCTCGAGCGAGTCCTCGCTGCCGGCCATCTCGCGCTGGATCTGTGCCTCGAGGTCGAGCTGCTCGTCCATCCGGTTGAACAGCCAGTTGTTGAGCTGGCGCTTGGTCCCGGCGTAGGACAGCGTCGGCCCGGCCGCGAGCCGCGCCGCGAGCGCGCCGGTCTCCTCCATCAGCGTCTCGTCCGGCACGACGCGGTTGATGAGCCCCCACTCGAGCGCCTTTGCCGCCGGCAGGCGTTCGCCGAGCATGCACAGCTCGGCGCTGCGAGCCAGGCCGATCCGCGTCGGCAGCCACAGGGAGGAGCCGCCGTCGGGGACGAGCCCGATGTTCACGAACGCGAGCAGGAAGTACGCGCTCTCCGCGGCGACGATCAGATCGGCGCAGAGCGCGAGCGAGCAGCCGATCCCCACGGCGGGCCCGTTGACGGCGGCGAGGACCGGCTTGGGCAGCTCGCGGATGCCCACCATGATCGGGTGGTAGACCTGGGTCAGCTGCCGGTAGACGGCGTCGGGCCGATCCTCCGGCGATGCCGCCCCGCCGCCGAGCTCGCGCAGGTCAGCGCCCGAGGAGAAGCCGCGGCCGGCGCCCGTCAAGAGCACCGCGCGCACGTCCTCGGCACGGCAGCGCTCGACCGCGCTCAGCAAATCCGCGCCGAACTGGCCGTTCCACGCGTTGAGCGTTTGAGGACGGTTGAGCTCGATCGTCGCGACACCATCCGCGATCGTCAGGTTCACGGTCTGCAGTTGCGTGTCGCTGTCGCTCATCGGCGGCCTCCTGAAGTCCTGCGCCGTGCGGCCGCGCCGCGATCGACCCGCCGTGCCGGCGCCCCGGGGGAGTTGATCCTATGGTGTATCCGATGGCCCGACCCGTGATCGGCATCTGCACAGTGCTGGAGAAGGCTCGCTGGAGCGTGTGGGAGCTCGACGCCGCGCTGCTGCCGATGAACTACGTGCTCGCGGTCCAGAGAGCCGGTGGCCTGGCGCTGATGCTGGCACCCGACGAGCAGCTGATCGAGGACCCGGACGAAGTGCTCTCGCGCCTCGACGGGCTGATCCTCGCGGGCGGCGCCGACATCGACCCCTCGAGCTACGGCGAGCCCCGCGACCCCCACACGGTCGAGACGGTGCCCGAGCGGGACCGCTTCGAAATCGCGCTCGCACGCGCCGCGATCGAGCGCGACCTGCCGCTGCTCGGCATCTGCCGCGGCATGCAGCTGATCAACGTCGCCTGCGGCGGAACCCTGATCCAGCACCTGCCCGATCGCTTCGGCCACGGCGAGCACCGGCGCGTCGTCGGCTCCTTCGAAGGCTCAGATCATGAGGTGAATCTCGTCGAAGGCTCCCTTGCTCAGGAGGCCGCCGGGCAGCCGGTGCACACGACCAAGTCTCACCATCACCAAGGTGTCGACTGCCTCGGCGCCGGTCTCGTCGTAAGTGGCACGTCCGTGTTCGAGGACGCGCTCGCCGAGGCGATCGAGCTGCCCGGCAAGCGCTTCGTGCTGGGCGTGCAGTGGCATCCGGAGGCCGACCCCGAGAGCCCCGTGGTGGGCGCGCTCGTCGCCGCCGCGGCGCGTTCGCGCTCGGCGCTCGCGGCCGCCTCCGAGTAGCCTCCCCGCGCGTGCGGCTGTCCAAGGCGATCCGGGCGACCGCTTGGGGGATGGTGGCGGCGGGCCTCGCCGCGCCGCTGCTGAGGAAGCGCATCCCCGTCGCGCCGGCGGCGATGCAGACGATGGCGTTCGCCGCCCCCCTCGGGCTGGCGGTCGCGGTGCGCCGCTCGCAGCGGCGCGATGTCGCGATCTGCGCCCTGCAGATGTGGGCCTACCTGGCCGCCTACAAGACCCCGCACGACGACGAGGAGGCCCAGCGCGCGCGTGTGCAGGTCGCCTACCCGATCGTCGCCGACCGCCTGATCGGGCTCGGCGAGCTGCCCAGCTCGCGGCTGCAGCGCGCGCTCGCCCGCACCGGGCCCGGCGGAGCGGAATGGCGCGCGCTCGACCGGGTCCTCGTGTGGACGCACTGGAGCTGGTTCGCCGTGCCGCACACTGCGCTGCTGTACGTGATGCTGCGACGGCCCGAGCGCTTCGGACGGGCGGCGGTGCTGACCTACGCCGTGTTCGACATCGGCGCCACCTTCTACTGGTTCGTGCCGACCGCGCCGCCGTGGTACGCGGCCGGCGCGCGCGAGGACGGGGCGCCAGGCGAGCAGCTCGCCGTGCGGCGCATGATGGTCGAGTACGGCGAGCATTTCTGGCGTGACGGCTGGGGCTCGCTCTACAGTGTCTTCGGAGGCAACCCTCTGGCCGCTATGCCGTCCCTGCATTTCGCCACCACGCTGATGGCCGCCCTTCTGCTCGCAGAGGTTGGGCCGCTGGCGGGTGCGCTGGGGTTCGCGTACACGGCGACGCTGGGGTTCGCGCTGGTGTATCTCGGCGAGCACTACATCGTGGACCTGCTCGCAGGAGCCGCGCTGACGGTCGCGGTGCGGCGTTCCGAGCGCTGGGCCGGGAAGCCGCTGGTACGGGTCGGGAGCGCGATCGGCGCGCTGGAGGGCATGGCACACCAAACGAGCTGAGAGGCGGATCGGCGGGAGGCATGGCGGACGGCAGCGAAACCGGGGGGGCGACGGAACCGCCCGAGCCGCCGACGCTCAACCACCACGGCGAGGAGGAGATGCCGCGTGTGCGGCTCACCCGGCGCCAGGTCGTGGTGTTCGCCGTCTTCATCGCCTCCGCGATCGGCTTCCTGTACTTCGTCCTGCCCAAGCTGACCTCCGCGGGCGAGACCGTCAACCGCATCGAGCGCGGCGACAAATGGTGGGTCGCGATCGGCATCGTGCTCGAGGCCTTGTCGTTCGGCGGCTACATCATTCTGTTCCGGACCGTGTTCGTGAAGCGGCCCCACCCGCAGAGCCACCTGGGGCGGCTCAACTGGCGCGTCAGCTACGAGATCACGATGGCCGGCCTGGCCGCCACGAGGCTGTTCGCGGCCGCCGGCGCCGGCGGCATCGCGCTGACCGCCTGGGCGCTGCGAAGGTCGGGAATGGAATCGCGCCTGGTCGCGTGCCGGCTCGTGGCCTTCAACGTGATCCTCTACACGGTCTATGCGGGCTCGATGCTGATCGACGGCCTCGGGCTGGGTCTCGGGCTGTTCCCGGGCGGCGGCTCGTTCGCGATCACGTTCGTGCCGGCGATCGTCGCCGCGGTGCTGTTCGCGGCGGCCGCCGGGATCGCCGTGCTGCCGGGCGATGTCGAGCGGCGCTTCGACGCGCGCGCCGCGGGCGGCGGGCGCCTCGCGCGCTTCTACGCGCGCGCCGCGACCGTGCCGGGGCTCGTCGCGAGCGGCGTGCGCACGGCGTGGGACGTGGTGCGGGCGAAAGACGCCGGCGTGCTCGGCGCGCTGGCCTGGTGGGGGTTCGACATCTCGGTGCTGTGGGCGATGTTCCACGCGTTCGGCGAGCCGCCGCCGTTCACGGTCATCTGGATGGCCTACTTCGTCGGCACGCTCGGCAACCTGCTGCCGGTGCCCGGTGGCATCGGCGGCGTGGAGGGCGGCATGATCGGCGCCTTCGCGGCGTTCGGCGTGAACCTCGAACTGGCGACGCTCGCGGTCCTGTCCTACCGTGCGATCTCGTTCTGGCTGCCCACTTTCCCCGGCGCCGTGGCGTACTTCCAGCTGCGGCACACCGTCGCGCGCTGGCGCTCGGAGGAAAGATCCGGCATGCTCGATCCGGGCGAGCACGCGCCCAGCGCTCCCGCCAGGGCGTCCGCGCACGCGTAACAAACAGCCCGGTTCTGGTACACTATAAAAAGTAAAGTAATACGGATCGGATGGATCGGATGAGCGAGAACGTCGAGAGCGTGATCATCGTCGGCAGTGGTCCCGCCGGGTACACGGCGGCGCTCTACACAGCGCGGGCGAACCTCAAACCGCTCGTGATCGAGGGCTTTGCGTGGGGTGGGCTGCTGCAGCAGACGACCGACGTCGAGAACTACCCGGGCTTCCCCGACGGGGTGATGGGCCCGGAGATGATGCAGCGCTTCCGTGACCAGGCCGAGCGCTTCGGCGCGAGGCTCGCGACCGACCAGGCGGACCGCATCGAGCTGTCTCAGGAGCTCGGCGGCGTGCACAGCGTCTGGGTCGGGGATCAGGAGTACCGCGCGATGACCGTGATCCTCGCGATGGGCGCCGAGCACAAGAAGCTGGGCGTGCTCGGCGAGGACCAGCTCGCCGGGCGCGGCATCTCCTACTGCGCGACCTGCGACGCGGCGTTCTTCAAGGAGGCCACGACGATCATCGTCGGCGGCGGCGACTCCGCGATGGAGGAGGCCATCTTCCTGTCGAAGTTCGCGAAGAAGGTCACAATCGTGCACCGCCGCGAGGAGTTCCGCGCCTCGAAGATCATGCTCGAGCGGGCGCGCGCCCAGGAGAACATCGAGTTCCTGACGCCGTACACCGTCACGGAGTTCGTCGCGGGCTCGAGCGGCGCGCTCGGCCATGCGCTGCTGAAGAACGTGGAGACGGGCGAGGAGCGCGAGCTCTTGGTCTCGGGCACCTTCATCGCGATCGGCCACGAGCCCCAGTCGGAGCTCGTGCGCGGTCAGCTCGACGTGGACGAGAGCGGCTACGTGATCACCGACGGGCGCTCGACGCGCACGAAGCTGCCGGGCGTGTTCGCGGCCGGCGACCTCGTCGACCACACCTACCGCCAGGCGATCACCGCCGCCGGCTCGGGCTGTCAGGCGGCGCTCGACGCCGAGTGGTACCTGCGCGACACGCCGGGCGTGCCGATCCCCGCGGGGATGCCCCTCGGCGACCCCGCCGAGACGCAGTACGCGCCGGCCGCGGACACCGCCGAGTAGCTTCTCGAAACGCGCCGCGCCGGCTCGGCCGCGCCGGCTCGCGCCTTTCAGCTCCCGAGCTCGGGCTGCAGCGCGCCCTCGAGCTCGAGCAGCCAGCGCTTGCGCGGCAGCCCGCCGCCGTAGCCGCCCAGCGCGCCCCCGGTGCGCAGCACCCGGTGGCACGGGATCACGATCGGGATCGGGTTCGAGCCGAGCGCGTTGCCGGCGGCGCGCGAGCCGCGCGGGCTGCCGGCCTCGCCCGCGACCTGCGCGTAGCTGAGCACGCTGCCATACGGGATCGCGGCCGTCGCCGCGAGCACGCGCTGGCCGAACGGGCCGATCAGCGACCAGTCGAGCTCGGTCTCGAACGCGTGCCGGCGTCCGGCGAAGTACTCGTCGAGCTGGCGCGCGACGGGGTCCAAGCGCGCGGGCGCACGCAGCACCCGCGGCGAGATCCGGCTCGCGAGCCGCTCGATCACGTCCTGTTCGTGCTCCTCCGGGAACGCCAGCCGGACCAGCCCGCGGCGGGTGCTCGCCGCGAGCAGCGGCCCGAACGGCGAGTCGATCGTCGCGTAGGCGACGTCGAGCAGCTCCTCGGCCGCCGCGCGGTCGGCCAGGCGCGCCGCCGCCGCGGCGGCCTCGTCCGTGACTCGTGAAGCCGCAGCCGCACTGCCTGATGCGTTCGCGCGTCGTCGCAGCGCGCGCACCGTTCGATCCTCATCTCGATCAACAAAATCGCCGTTCATGCCGGTACCACCTTTCTCAGCTTCGACAGGCCCTCGTGAAGCGAGGCGCGGGCGGACTCCTCCGAGCAGCCGATCGCGGTCGCGATCTCGCGGTGCGCGAGGTCGCCGACGAAGCGCAGCACCACCGCCGAGCGCTGGCGCTCGGGCAGGCCGTCCACCGCCTCCCACAGCTCCTCGTCACGTCCGTCCGCGGCCGGAGCCGCGGGATCAGAGACGGCCAGCGGGTCGGCGACGGGCGTCGCCCGCCTGGCACGCGCGCGATGCGCGTCGAGCGCCTTGCGGTGCGCGATCGTCAGCACCCACGCGCGCAGGTTGTGCTCCCGCCGCCGCGAGCGCAGCTGCGGGTAGGCGCGCAGCGCCGCGATGAAGGTCTCCTGGAAGCAGTCGTCCGCGTCGGTGCGCCCGACGGAGGCGACCAGGAAACGCCAGACAGCCTCGCGGTGCTCATCGAGGAAGGCCTGGAAGGGCGGCGGCGCCGAGCTCACGAAGGTTCAACGGGTCGCGCGCGCATTTCGTGAGGCGTCCTTCAGTAATCGAAGAAGCCCGCGCCCGCGGCGCGGCCGGTGCGCCCGGCCGCGACCATCCGCCGCAGCGCCGGCGCCGGGCGATAGCGCTCCTCGCGGTACTCGCGGCAGAGCGCCTCGAGCACGGCGAGCACGTGGTCGAGGCCGATCGCGTCGGCCCACTCCAGCGGTCCGCGCGGGTGGCTCAGCCCGAGCTTCATTCCCGTGTCGATGTCGGCCGCCGCGCCGACGCCTTCGCCGAACGCGAACGCCGACTCGTTGATCACCTGGCAGGCGATCCGTCCGAGCACGAGACCGGGCGCGTCGCCGACCCACGCGACGTGCTTGCCCAGCGCCGCGATCAGGCGCTCCGCGCGTTCGGCCGCCAGCGGCGAGCTCGTCTCCGAGCGCGTCAGCTCGACCAGCCGCGCCTCGTCGAAGCTCGGCAGCACGTGGAAGCCGACCGCGCTGCCGCCGGGGTCCAGCGCCGAGAGCGACCCGCGCGCGCACAGCACGAGCCGGGCGGCGCCGCCCTCGACGGCGTCCGCACCAAGGCCGCCGCCGACGCGAGCGTCGACCGGCTCGCGCTCGCATTCGACGATCAGCGACGGCAGCACGCCGCCGCTCGGCTCGTGCGGGCCGCGTACCTCGAAGCCCGCCCGTGCGGCCGCCTCGCGCAGCTCACCGGCCAGCACGCTCTCGCCCGAGATCACGATCGCCCCCTCGCCGGCTCCGGGCGGCGGCTCGGGCGCCGGCGGGTCCTCCTCGCGATAGCGGCCGCCCTCGGCGAGCCCGCTGTAGTCGTAGTAACCCGCGCCGCTCTTGCGCCCGTGAAGCCCCGCGGCGGCGTAGCGCGCCGAGATGGGGGAGGGGCGCCAGCGTGGCTCGCCGAAGCTCAGCTCGTAGAAGCTCTTGGAGACCTCGAGGCCTGTGTCGACGCCGACCAGGTCCATGAGCTCGAACGGGCCCATGCGAAAGCCGCCCTCCATCCTCACGATCCGGTCGATTGTCTCGATGCCGGCGATCCGCTCCTGCAGCATGCGCAGCGCCTCCAGCCCGAAGGGCCGGTTGCAGCGGTTCACGAGGAACCCGGGTCCGTCGGTCGCGTCGATCACCGTCTTGCCCATCGCCTCGCCGGTCGCGCGCGCGATCTCGAGCGCCGGCTCGCCGGAGCGCACCCCGGCGATCACCTCGAGCAGTGCCATCACCGGCGCCGGGTTGAAGAAGTGCATGCCGACGACGCGCTCGGGCCGGCTGGCGCCGGCGGCGATCGCGGTCACCGGCAGCGAGGACGTGTTCGTCGCGAGCACGCAGTCGGCGGCGACGATCTCAGAGAGCTCGCCGTAGATCGCGTGCTTGAGCTCCAAGCGCTCGGGCACGGCCTCGATCACGAGCTCGCAGTCGGCGAGCGCAGCCAGCTCCTCGACCGTCACGAGCCGCTCGGCCGCGGCCTGCGCCTCCTCGGCGCTGAGCTTGCCTTTCGAGGCTTCGCGGCGCAGCCCGTCGAGCACTCGTTCTTCGCCCTTCTGGAGCGCGGGGCCGATCGGGTCATACAGGAGTGTCTGCGCGCCCGAGCGGCACGCCAGCTGCGCGATGCCCGCGCCCATCGTCCCGGCGCCGAGGACGCCGATCACGCGCGCGGGCTGGCCGGTCGCCATCTAGGCCGGGACCATCGCGCTGATGCCGGTCATCTGCCGGCCGATGATCAGTTTCTGGATCTGCGAGGTGCCCTCGTAGATCGTCGTCACGCGCGCGTCACGCAGGTAGCGCTCGACGGGGTGGTCGTCGACGTAGCCCGCGCCGCCGTGCACCTGAATCGCCATGTTGGCGCATTCGAGCGAGGCCTCCGTCGCGTGGAGCTTCGCGATCGAGGTCTCGAGCGTGTTCGGCTTGCCCTGGTCCTTGAGGAACCCCGCCCGCCAGACGAGCATCCGCGAGGCCTCGGTTTTGACGGTCATGTCGGCGATCATCGCCTGCACGAGCTGGAAGCTCGCGATCGGCCGCCCGAATTGCTGGCGCTCGGTCGAGTACTTGACCGACTCCTCCACGCACCCCTGGCAGATGCCGACACAGCCCGCCGCGACCGAGTAGCGGCCCGAGTCGAGGTTCGACATCGCGACCTTGAACCCGTCTCCCACGCTCCCCAAGACGTCGTCCTCGGAGACCTCGACGTCTTCGAGCGCGATCGAGCCGGTGTCGGAGGCGTGGAGGCCCATCTTGTGCTCGATCTCCTGCGGTTTGAATCCCGGCTGATCGGTGTCGACGAGGAAGGCGGCGAGGCCTTTCGCCCCGAGCGAAGGGTCGGTCTGGGCGAAGATCACCGCGACCTTGGCGTGGTTGGCCATCGAGATCCACATCTTGTTGCCGTTTATGACCCAGCCGCCGTTGGTCTTGGTGGCGCGCGTGCGCTGATTGGCGGCGTCCGAGCCGGTGTCCGGCTCGGTGAGGCCGAAGCACCCGAGCCACTCGCCCGAGCACAGCTTCGGCAGGTACTTCTGCTTCTGCTCCTCGGTGCCCCATTTCACGATGCCCGAGCAGACGAGCGAGGTCTGCACCGAGATCACCGTGCGGATCGCCGAGTCGCCGCGGCCGATCTCCTCGACGATCAGCCCGTAGGAGAGGTAGTCGAGGCCGGCGCCGCCGTACTCGGTGGGAACCACCGCACCCAGGTACCCCTGGTCTGCGACCTTCTTGACCAGGTCGAGATCGAAGTGGTGTTTGCGGGCGTTTTCCCGCGACTGGATCACGATCTCGTTGTCGGTGAACTCGCGCGCCGTCTGCTTGATCAGGCGCTGCTCGTCGCTCAGCTCAAAGTCCATGGGGTCCTTTCAATGGTCCTGCTTCGGTGTCGTCCAGGGTGCTGCGAGCCGCCGCTCGAGGACCTCCGCGAGGCCGTCGATCGGCAGCCGCTCCTGCGCGAGCGAGTCGCGGTCGCGCAGCGTCACCGTGCGGTCCTCGAGACTCTGGTGGTCAATCGTAAAACAGAACGGGGTTCCGATTTCGTCCTGGCGCCGGTAGCGCCGGCCGATCGCGCCGCCGGCGTCGTACTCGGAGAGCACACGCTCGCGCAGCGCGCGGTGCACTTCTTGTGCGAGCTCCGGCTGGCCGTCCTTGTTCACGAGCGGGAGGATCGCCGCCTTCACCGGCGCCAGGCGCGGGTGGAGCCTGAGCACCGTGCGCGTCTCGCCCTCGCCGGCGCCCTCGCGCTCGACGACTTCCTCGTCGTAGGCGTCGACCAGGAAGGCGAGCAGCGCGCGGTCGGCGCCGGCCGCGGGCTCGATCACATACGGCACGTAGCGTTCGCCCGTGCCCTGGTCGAAGTACTCGAGCTTCTCGCCCGAGTACTCGGCGTGGCGCGTGAGGTCGAAGTCGCCGCGGTTGGCGATCCCCTCCAGCTCGGACCAGCCGATCGGGAACAGGTATTCGACGTCGCTGGTGCCCGAGGAGTAATGGGAGAGCTCGTCGGCGTCGTGCGCCCGCAGGCGCAGGTGGTCGGGGCGGATGCCGAGCTCGATGTACCAGCGCTCGCGCTCGGCGAGCCAGTGCTCGAACCACTTCGGCGCCTCCGGTGGTGGGACGAAGAACTCCATCTCCATCTGCTCGAACTCGCGCGTGCGGAAGATGAAGTTGCCGGGGGTGATCTCGTTACGGAAGGACTTCCCGACCTGCGCGATCCCGAACGGCGGTTTCTTGCGCGAGAACTGCAGCACGTTCTTGAAGTTGATGAAGATGCCCTGGGCGGTCTCCGGGCGCAGGTACGCCGTCGAGCCGGACTCCTTGACCGGCCCGATCGTCGTCTCGAACATGAGGTTGAAGTCGCGGGCCTCCGTAAGCGAGCACTCGTCCGTTTCGCCCGGGTGCTTGGAGGGCTTGCGGCCGCACTGCAGCTCCTGCAGGTGGTCGGCGCGGTAGCGCTGCCCGCAGGTGCGGCAGTCGACGAGCGGGTCGGTGAAGCCCTCGAGGTGACCTGAGGCCTCCCACACGCGAGGGTGCTGGAGGATCGCGGTGTCGATCGCGACGATGTCGTCGCGATCCTGGATCATCGCCCGCCACCATTCGGCCTTGACGTTGTTCTTGAGCAGCACGCCGTAGTGGCCGTAGTCGTAGGTCGAGCCGACGCCGCCGTAGATCTCCGAGGAGGGGAAGACGAAGCCGCGGCGCTTGGACAGCGCGACGATCTTGTCCATCGTCACGACGTCGCTCGTGGCCTGGCTTGCTGCCTCGCTGTCGGACATCAGGGCGAGGATGCTAGTCAAGCCGGGCCCGCCAGGAAGGGTTGAACGTGCGGCAATACCCCGTATGGGGGGAGTCAAACCCGTCTACGCAGAGACGGACACCTGTACGAGAGGTTGCAGGTGGCGTCAAGGTCGCGGTCCGATCTGCCGAAGGCAATCGTGTCCCGCCCGCGTTCGGGCTTCCGGCGCTGGGGCGGGCTGGTGACTTGAACCTCGAGGTAGGGAGCACACATGCAGGCGGCTAAGGACAACCAGAGCGACACCGATTCGGGCGAGGTGAGCTTCCTCATCACCCGCCGTGAGCTGGCCGACGACACCAGCCTGCTGAGCGTGGAGGGCGACCTCGACCTGGCGTCGGCCCCGAGCTTGAAGTGGGCGCTGGCCGACCTCCAGACGGCCGGCAGCAGGCACGTGGTCGTCGACCTCTCGCGTGTCAGTTTCATCGACTCGACCGCGCTGGGCGTGCTCGTGGGCGCACAGCGCGCGCTGGACCCGGGCGTCAAGCTGGCGATCGCCTGCTCGGAGGAGAACGTGCTGCGGATCTTCGAACTGACAGGCCTCGACGGCATGTTCGAGCTCGTCCCCACGCTGCAGGATGCGCTGGGCTACGTCCAGGGGAGCACGACGGCGGCCGGCTGATGCCTGCTCCCGCCGGCGCACGCCACCGAACCGCGCCGCTCGCGAGCCTGGCGCTCGCCGCGTTGATCCTGATTGCGCTGCTGGCGCTCGCGCCCGGTGGCGCCGCCGCCAAGCGCGCCGCGCCGACGACGACGGCCGAAACGACCCCCGCGCCCGCCTCGGGCGCCCCCGCGCCGGAAGCCGCGTCCTCCACGCACGCCGCGGCGAAGGCGGAACGCGTCGCGCGCCGGCGTGAACGCAACGCCGCCGCGGCGCCCGAAGACTCCTCCGCCGAAGCGGCTGCGCCGAGCGCCGCCTCCGGCACCCAGCACGCGCACGGCCGTGACCCGGCGCGCAAGGCCCAGCGCGTCGCCGAACGGCGCGCGCACAAGCCGTCCGGCTCGGGCACCGCCGCGCCCGCCGCGCGCTCAGGCGCTTCGGCGCAGGGCCTCGCGGCCGCCGGCAAGACGCACAAAACGCACGGCGAACTCGAACGCGAACACGAACGCAAGGCCGAACAGCGCCGCCGCGAACGCGAAACGGCTCCCGGCGGGCGGCTGAAGGAAAGCCGCAAGCAGCGCGAAGCGCGCGAAGCCAGGGAAGGGCGCGAACTGAACGCGGCAGCCGCGGGCGCCGAAAACGGACGCGGGGCTGTGGCCGCGGGCGGCGTGTCGAACACCGCCGCGGGTGGCGCACCGACCGCGCAAGCGCCGGCAGCGGCCGTCGCGAGCTCGCGCACGGGCCACGCAGCGCGGGCGAGGCGAGCCGCGCGCACGCGCCGCGCCGCCGCCAACGCGCCGGCGGGCGCCGCCGGTGGCGCCGCGACCGCGCTCGGCCTCGAAGGCGTGCTCGTCCCCACCTCAGCTGCGGCAGCCACCGCCGGCGGCGCCGGACACGGCGGTCACGCGAAGCACGGAGGCTCCGCCTCGCACCACGAATCGCCGCTCGTACGGACGGTCACGCAGATCGTCGGGGTGATCCCGACGGCGCTGTGGCTGCTGATCGGCGCGCTCGCGCTCGCCGCGGCCGCGTTCGGCGTCCGCTCGGCGCTCGCCGCGCGCCGCGCGCGGCGGCTCGAGCGCCAGCGCAAAGAGCTGCTCGCGGACGTGGGGCTTCTGCAGGCCGCGCTGCTCCCGGAGCTGCCGGCGCGGCTCGGTCCGGTCGCCACGTCGGCGGCTTACCGTCCCGCCTCGGGCCCCGGTGCGGGCGGCGACTTCTACGACGTCTTCGCGCTGCCCGAGGGTCTGCTCGCGGTGATCGTCGGCGACGTCTCCGGCCACGGGCGCGAAGCGCTGCCCCACACCACGCTGCTGCGCTACACGCTGCGTGCCTACCTCGAGGCGGGGCTCTCGCCCCGCGAGGCGCTGCGGGCGGCCGCCCCGGCGCTCGAGCGCCAGCTCGGCGGCTCGTTCGCGACGGTCGTGCTCGCCGTGTACGACCCGCGCGCGCGGGTGCTCACCTACTCGGCCGCGGGGCACCCGCACCCGATCCTCACGGGGCTGGACCCGGACTCGGCGATCATCGCCGCCTCGGCGCCCCCGATCGGCGCCGGCGCCGCGACGGGCTCACGCCAGACCGCCGTCTCCGTGCCGGGTTCGACGACTGCGCTCTTCTACACCGACGGCGTGATCGAGGCCCGCACCGACGGCAAGCTCTACGGCCAGCGCCGGCTGGCGCAGGCCCTCGCGTCTGTGCGCGAGCAGGCCGGCGTCGCCGGCGCGCCGCCGAGCGCGGATCAGCTGCTCCAGCGCGTCGCGGAACAGACCGACCGTCGTCCCGACGACATGGCCGCGACGCTCTTGAACGTGACCGGCGGAGCGCAGGCCCCGCAGATCATCGCCGAGGAGCTCGTGGTGGACCGGCGCGAGGCCGACGGGAAGCGGGCCCACCGCTTCCTGCGGGCCGCGGGCCTGCAGGACCGCGAGATCGCGAGCGTCGTCGAGCAGGCTCGCCTTCTCGCCGGAGAGCGTGGTAGCGCATTGCTGAAGGTCGACCTGGGCAGCGGAGGCACCCGGGTCTCAGTGGAACACGACAACGTCGCGCCGCTTCGCGCGCGCGCACTGGCACGCACCCAGGAGGTAGCGCTGTGAGAGAGCAACCGACCCCAGATCTGGACGCTGCGCTGGTCCTTGGCATGGCCTCAACCGCGATCCCGTTCGCGTCATCGCGCGAGGAGGAGGCGGAGCGCTGGCTGCGCATCATCCGCCTGCACGGCGAGGCTGGAGCCGTGCTGCAGTCGCTGGGCGTGAGCGAGGGCCCGCTGGAAGGCGCCGCGCGCGAGGCCCATGAGAGCGCGCCGCGGGACGGCGAGGATGTCGTCGACCGCGTCGGCGACGTCGCCGCGGCGACCGCCGCGCGCCGCCAGGCGCAGTGCTTCACGACCGTGGACGTGCTGGACGCCGTCATCGACGTGTACGGCAGTGACTTCAACGAGGTCCTGCGCACGCACGGCACGGACCGCCAGGAGGTGCTCGAGCGCCTGCACCCGCTCGCCGCCTGAGGGCGGGGCGGATGCTGTTGCGGCTCTGTTGCGGGGCGCCACTGGGCGCTCCGTGACGGTGGCGCGCGGGCTGCTGGGTTCTGTCGCGGGCACCGGCCTCCGGCCCGGCCGGCGGTGGCCGTCGGGAGAGCGCGGATAGGATCCGCCGCCGTGGCGCGGATCCTGATCGTCGGCGGCGGATGCCGGGGCCGGCGGCTGGCTGAGGGGCTGATCGCCGACGGCCACGCGGTGCGTATCACGACTCGCAGCGAGCGCGGCCGCGCGGCGATCGAGGCGGTGGGCGCGGAGTGCTGGGTGGGGACGCCGGACCGGCTGGCGACGCTGCGCGGATCGCTCGACAGCGTCACGATCGCGTGCTGGCTGCTGGCGACGGCAGAGGGGTCTCCGGACGAGCTGGCGGCTCTGTTCACCACGAGGCTCGAGCTGTTCCTCACGCAGGCGATCGACACAACCGTGCGCGGCGTGATCTATGAGCGGTGCGGGGGGGTGGTGCCCGCGGCCGCGGCGGCCGCGGGCGAGGAGATCGTGCGGCGGCTGACCGATGCCAACCGGATCCCGGCCGCCGTGCTCTCACACGATCCCGGCGAGCTCGCGGGCTGGCTCGACGAGGCGCGCGCGGCGGTGGGGACGCTGCTGGGCGAGTAGTACGTCCGGGCAGCTTCCGCGCGGTGGATCAAGCCCTGCAAGACGGCGGTCGATGGGTCCGGGAGATGACAACCGAGCGTTCCCGATACGGCCTGCTGGTGTCGTCGATGGGCGCGGCGCTCCTCGCCGGCTCGGTCTTTCTCCCCTGGTACGGGATCAGGTTCACAGCCGCGGGCGCGGGTTCGCTCGGCCGGCAGCTCGCGAATCACGTCGGCGCGGGCACACTGGCCTGGAACGCCGGCGGGCTGCACACCACGTTCGCCGCGCTGGCGGGACAGCAGCTCGGCGCGCTTACGGCTGAGCAGGCGCTCAGCGCGTTGGGTGTGATCCTGCTCGTGCTCGCGGGCCTCGCGCTGCTCGACACGCTCCTTCCGCTCGCGCGGTCCGGCGCGAGGGTGCCCGCCGGTGCCGGCGGCGCCGTGGTGCTGCTCGGGATCGTCGCGAGCTGCTGCGTGCTCTACCGGATGATCGCCCCGCCGTCGCCCGCGGGAGCCGCGGTCGTGCTGTCGCTGCGCGAGGGCGCGTGGCTGGCGCTGCTCGGCTCGCTGATGGTGTCGGTGGGCGGCCTGTGGCCGCGAAGCCTGCCGGCGATCGCGACCTCCGAGGCCTTCGGCGGCGACATCTGGGCGAGCCTGACCGGCGGCACGGCCGGGGGGCGCTGAGTCAGGCGGTTGCCTCGCCCGCGGGCGAGGATTGGCCCGGGCGTGTCGTGGGCGAGTGGTCCTCGCCGCCCAGGAGGCGCGGCTGCTCACCGGTGTCGTCGAGGCGTCCGAGCAGGTTCTCGATGATGCGCGCGGTGGCGCCCCAGATCAGATCGTCGCCGACGACGTAGGCGTCGGTGAGGAAGTTGATGCCGCGGCGTTGAAGGCGCGTGACCGTCCGGCCGGAGCGGATCTCGGCGAGCGGCAGCTCGAGCACGGAGTCGACCTCGCGCGGGGACAGGCGCCAGGCGACCCCGGCGGGGATCGTCCCGACGAAGGGGTGGATCTGGTAGCCGGTCGCGAACGTGGACGTCGGCGGCAGGCCGCCGATCAGCTCGACGCGGTCGGGAGCAAGGCCGATCTCCTCCTCGGCCTCCCTGAGCGCGGTCGTCTCGAGGCTCCGGTCGGCGGGATCGCGGCGTCCGCCGGGAAAGGAGATCTCGCCCGCGTGGCGGCGCAGGTCGGAGCGGCGGCGCGTCAGGACCAGGTAGGTGGCGCGGCCGCTTCGGTAGATAGGGACCAGCACGGCGGCGGGAACCGGCTCGGCCCTTCCGGGCTTGATGCTCGGCGAGGCTGAGGACTCAGGCGGCCAGGTGTACGCGCTCAATGCGCTCCTGGAACATGACCTCGCCCTCCAGCGCGCGGTGCACGGGGCACTTGGCCGCGATCACGCGAAGCTTTTCGACTTGTTCCTCGGGGAGGTCGTCTGGAAGCCGCATGACGAGCTGGAACTTCGTGGGGCAGCCGCGCTCGGCCTTGCTGTACTCGGCGTCGACCTCGACGTGGCCGATGTCCCAGCCCTTGCGCGCTGCGTACATCTCGACGGTGATCGCCGTGCACGAGGCAAGGCTCACGGCGAGCAGCTCGAGCGGGTCCGGACCGGCGTCGTCTCCGCCGTCCTCAGGGAGCTCGTCGACGACGAGCTGATGATCGCGCACCTGCACCGTGTGGCGGAGCCGCACTCCGTCGCGCCGTGCAGTGGCTTTCATCCGTGTTAGCCCTTGCGGGTCAGCCATATGCAATTGCCTCCTTCGGTGCTTCCCTCGGTCACTCCGATATTAGCTCCGCACGCGGATAGGTGTGGCGAGCGGACCTTTCAGCTCAGCGGGTTGAAGAGCAGGCCGGTCAGCAGCTTCGGGTAGAAGAAGGTCGACTTCGGCGGCATGTTCTCGCCCTCGGCCGCCAGTTCGCGCACCTGGCGGACGGGCGTCGGGCGCATCACGAAGGCGGCGTCGTAGTCCCCCGAGCGCACCATCGCGACCGCCTCATCCGTGTCCCGCGCGTAGAACATGCCGTTGAAGTGGGAGATGTCGTCGTCGCTCAGTCCGAGTGCGCCCTTGAGGATCAGCGTCTCGAGCACACCGGTATCGAGGTGCCGGTACGGCTCGGAGTGCGCGGCGAGCGCCGCGTCTGCTATCGCCTGGTCCTTCAGCGTGAGGCGCAGCGGGCGCTGGGAGCGCGAATCGAAGTAGCCCATCTGGAGCGGGCTGGGCTCGTCGCCCTGAGGCGCCGGTGCGAGCTGCTCCAGCGGGATCTCCTCGATCTCGAAGTCGCGCTGCAGCGCCTCGTCGAGCGCCTCCCACCGGGCGGAGTCCAGGCCGCTGACGAGCCGGTGCGTCGGAAACACGGTCAGGCCGGGGTCCTCCAGAGCGACGAGGCACATCAGGATGTAACGGTGGTCGCCCTCGCCGCCGACCTCGTCGGCGTAGGCCTCCATCGTCTCGTAGCGGTGGTGCCCGTCGGCGATCAGCAGCTCGGCGCCGGCGGTCGCCGCCTGGACGGCCGCGATCGCCTGCGGGTCGGTCACGCGCCAGAGCCGGTGGCGGGTGCCGTCGCCGTCGGTGACGTCGGCCCAGGGCTGCTCGGCGGTGGCGGGCTCGAGCGCCGCCCAGGCGGCGCCCTGCGGGTCGGAGTAGAGGGAGAAGATCGGCGAGATGTTCGCGCGCGTCGCGCGGGTCAGGCGCAGGCGGTCCTCCTTCGGGCCGGGGTGGGTGCGCTCGTGCGGGCGCACCCGGCCGGGGCCGTAGCCCTCGATCCGCACGCGGCTGAAGAAGCCGCTGCGCGTGCGCGTAACGCCGTCGGGCCCTGAGTACTCCTGGGTGTGCGCCCAGATCGCCGGCTCCGCATCGCGGGCGAGGACGCCCTGCAGCTGCCAGCTCTCGAAGAGGTCGGCGGCCGTCTCGTAGACGTCGCGGCCTGAGTGCTCCGCGCGCGGGAGGTCGACGGCGACGACGTTGAACGGCGAGCGCTCGAGCAGCGCGGCCCGCTGGCCGTCGTCGATCACGTCGTAAGGAGGAGCGACGACGTCGGCGATCTCGCCGACGACCTTCGGTTCGTAGTGGAGAGCCCTCAGCGGCTGGACGTCGGCCATCGGGTCGCGGAGGCTAGCAGCGCCGGCCTCGCGTACCGTCCGCGCCCGATGCGAACATACGTTCGACATGGCGCATCCGTTCTATCTACGTGAAAAGGCCCGCTCGCTGCGCGCCGACCGCCGGCTGACGATCGACGAGCTCGCCGAACGGCTGGCGCTGCCCCGCTCCACGATCTACTACTGGGTTCGCGATATGCCGATCCCGGGATCGGGGCCCGGCGGCGGCTTCGCCTCGGAGGCGCAGCGCAAGGGGACACGGGCGATGAGGAGGAAGTACCGGCTGCTGCGGGAGGCGGCTTATCGGGAGGGGGTGGAGAGCTATCCGCGACTGAGCGCGGACGCGACCTTCCGGGACTTCATCTGTCTCTACATCGGGGAGGGGTACAAGCGCGATCGCAACCGTGTGGGGCTGGCCAACTCGGACCCGCTGGTGGTGCTGCACGCGACGCGGTGGCTGCGACGTCTCACGGAGCGCCCGCCGCTCTTCTGGCTCCAGTTTCACGCCGACCAGGACCCCGAGCAGCTCGCGCGTTTCTGGTGCGGGCTCCTGGACGCGCCGCCCGACAGTGTTCGCTTGCTCAGGAAGTCGAACAGCAACCAGCTGACCGGCAGGATCTGGAGGTCGCGCTATGGAGTATTGAGCGTCACGATCGCCGATACCTACCTGCGAGCGAGGCTGCAGGCGTGGATCGACTTGACCCAGCGGAGCTGGAAGTAAACTCAGCGCGAACGGGGCGTGGCGCAGTCTGGTAGTCGCACTCGGTTTGGGTCCGAGAGGTCCCGGGTTCAAATCCCGGCGCCCCGATGAAATCTCACCGGCGCTCGTCGGCGCCGGAGGCCGGGTGTGGGCTTCAGGACGCCCCTTTCTCAGCGCGCACCAACTCTCTGAAGTTCCCGACCGGCCCGGGGTGCTTCAGCTTCTCCGGGTTCACGACCGAGCTGAAGCTCGCGATCTGCGTGTGCCCGCGAGCTCGCGTCAGGCTCTGCCGACCGCCTCCGGCGGCACGCTCGCGACGGCGAGGATCCTTCCGTGGGAGGTGGCCCACGTCCCGTGGATCTCAGGCGCCGCGGGAACGCCGAGGCGGGCACCGGCGACGGCGGTGAACGAGCCCGCGACCGCGTCGAGCTCGACCTCCACCCCCCGCACCCCCTGGGGAGCCGAGAACGGGTGTGCCGCCTTCAGGGCTGCCTCCTTCGCGGCGAACAGCAGACGGTCCCAGGCGACGCCCGGCCGCCGTGCGAGCAGCGCTTCGACCTGCTCGAGCTCGCGCGGGGAGGCGACTGTCTCGAGCACGCCCGCGGGCATCGGCTCATCGGGCTCGGCGTCGATCCCCAGCCCGGCCAGCTGGGCGGAGCGCGCGACGGCCGCGGCGCAATAGGAGCCCTTGTGGGTGATGCTGCCGACGACGCCCTGCGGCCAGACCGGAGCGCCGTCGGGCCCGGCCGGGATCGCCTGCGCCGGTGCGCCGAGCGAGCGGAGTGCCTCGCGTGCGCAGTCCCTCGCCTCGGCGAACTCGCGCCGGCGGCGCTGGCTCGCGCCGGCGATCAACTCCTCCTCGACCGGATGAAGAGGGGGGAGACCGTCCGCGTCGGGTCCCTCGCGCGCGGCGACCCATCCCCGCTCGACGACCACGACGCCCGGCGGGACGATCGCCGCGAGCGCGTCAGCCATCGGCGCCCGCCCCGGCGAGCGAGAGCACCCCGTCGTTCTCGTCCACGGCGAAGTCCTCTGTGATCAGCAGCGCAGGCTCACCGCCGGTGAAGAGCAGGTAGGCGCGGCGTAGCGTGGCTGCGCCACTGCCGGCGGGCTCGGGCCAGTCCGGCTCGCCGGCCAGGCCGAACCAGAGCAGCTCGCGCGCGCTCTCCAGCCTGAGCTCCTGGAGCGAGCCCCCGATCCCCTTCGCGTTCGCGGTCAGGGCGTTCAGGAACGCGGCGGGAAGCCGCTCCGGAACGACGAACGACTCTGCCCACACGATCGGGCTCGCTCCCGCGATCCGCATCACGACGCGGCGGCGCATGCAGCGTTCGCCGGACGCGAGCTGCAGGGCGGCGGCGACCGCCGCGGACGGCTCGCAGTCGTCGTGGGCGACCGGTTCGACCTGGACCGGGCGCAGCGTCTCCGCTTCCAGCGCTCGCGAGACGGTCCCGTCGAGAAGCAGCAGCCCGCGCAGGACCGAGCTCAGTCGCCGCACGTCGACTGCTGCGACGCCGTCGGGGAGCGCGTCCTGGGCGGTGAAGTGACGGGCGGCGAGCTGGTCGGGGGCCACGGTCTCCTTTCCGGGTGGGCGAGGGCGGCGCTCAAGCTCTCCGGCAACGGCCGTGCCGGTTTCTCACGCCGGAGTACCGGCGCCCCGGGCGGCTTGCGAGTCGCTGCGCCCGGCGCGCACGGCCAGCGAGAACAGCGGCCACGGCCCGGGCACCCCCTTCAGCTCGTGAAAGCCCCGGTCGGTCCACTCGAACGGACCGCCGACGACGGTGCCGAACACGGTCCCCGAGACGAGCACCTCGCCGGCCCCGGCGAGCGCGACGACGCGCGAGGCGATGTGGACGGCCATGCCGCCGACGTCATCGCCGATCAGCTCGCACTCGCCGGTGTGCATGCCCACCCGAACCTCGACGCCGACCGCGCGCGCGGCCTCGGTCACGGCGAGCGCGCAGCGCAGCGCCTGCGACGGTGCTCCGTCGAAGGTCGCGAGAAAGCCGTCGCCGACCGTCTTGACCTCGCGCCCGCCGAAACGGACGAGCTGTTCGCGCACGACGGCGTCGTGGTGTGCGAGCAGATCGCGCCAGCGGCCGTCGCCGAGGCTTGCGGCGCGCGCGGTCGCGTCGACGATGTCGGTGAACATCACGGTCAGCAGGTCGCGCTCCACGTCGGCGCCGCGGCGCCCGCCCGTGAGGAACTCCTCGACCTCCTGCACGATCGCGTCGCTGTCGCCGATGAAGGGCAGCGAATCGGCGCCCTCGAGCTCCACGTAGCGGGCCCCCGGAATGTGGTCGGCGAGGTACCGCGAGTGGCGCACGTCCCACACCTGCTCGGCGGGGCGATGCATGATCAGCGTGGGAATCCGGATCTGCTCCAGCACGTCGCGAACATCAGCGTCCGCAAGCGTCCCGACGATCGTCCTCGCCTCGCTCGGGCTGGCGGTGAGCCGCTGCGTCCTTGCGACCCACGCGGTCAGCGCCGGGTCGTCGGCCATCGACGGCGCCAGCCGGCTCATCAGCTCGTTGTCGGGCTCGCCCCACCTTCGGAATTCGTCCAGCGTGACGCCTTCGCGCTCCTCCTTGGTCATCGCCCACTCGTAGTCGGGGGCCCACGTCGTGCGCGCGAACGACGCGTACATGATCAGGGCACCGATCCGCTGAGGCTGCTCGGCCGCGAGCCGGGCTCCGACCAGGCCGCCCCCCGCGTAGGTCATCACGGCCGACCGTTCGGAGCCGGCGGCGTCGAGGACGGCCAGCGCGTCGGCGACGTCCTGCTCGAGCGAGAAGCCCCCGAGGCCGTGGTCGGAGAGGCCCGTGCCGCGGCTGTCGAACATGATCAGCCTGCCGAAGCTCGTCAGGCGTTCCAGGAAGCGGCGGTTTCCGGGTGCCTCCCAGAGCTGCTCGATCTGGCTGATCCAGCCGGGAAGGAAGAGCACGTCCAGCGGGCCGTCCCCGGCCACCTGGTAGGCGATGCTCACCTCTCCGCTGCGGGTGTAGCGCGTCTCCGGGATCATTCGTCGCCCTCGATGTGCGCGCGAAAGGCGGCCGCCGCCTCGACCGTCGCGCCGGTCGCCCGCACACGGTCGCCGAGCCAGCTGTCGGATGTAACAACCCGTACCTTGCCGGGCTCGGCCATGTCGCGCAGCAGCCGGATGATCTCATCGTCGGCCGAGTCCGCCTTCGGCTTCGGGGCATGGGCGACGATGATCACCGTCGAGCGGATCGGCGGGCGTGGCGGCTGCTCGAATACGACCGTGACGTCGTCGCCGGTCCGCGCCGCCCACCGCTCGAGCAGGTCGACGAGCCGGACCATGGCGCCGTGGCGATCCCTCCACCACGCGTCGGGGCGGGTACCGATCACGTTCATGCCGTCGACCAGCCAGCGCACGCCTCCAGCGTAGGGCCTGACCGACGCTGCGGCCTGCCGGCGGCGCGGCGATCGAGGCTAGAGGTCGATGAGGATGATCTGCTCCTGGGCGCGGGCCCGCGCGGCCGCGCGCGTCAGGGGCCCGCGTACATGGCCGGGGGCGAAGTAGATGACCCCCGCCACCTCGCGGTCGCGCGCCCAGCGTCGGCAGGTTTGCTCGAGCCGCTGCGGCGACTTGACGCTGAGCTCGACCTCGACGGCGATCGGCCTCTCGCGGGCCCCTTGTTCGGGGACGAGCAGCAGGTCGGGACGCTGCCCGCGGCGGGCGCTCCTTCGCGTCCAAGCCGCATCGCCGGCGCGGAGCGCGGCGCGCATCGCGGGCTCGCCGAGGACCGCATGCCCGGGAAATGCGCGCTCCAGCTTGACGGCCGCCGAACAGCAGGCGGCGGCGTGTGCAGCGCTCGCGGCGCTGACGCGAGCCGGCTCGATGCCGGTGAGACCCGCCGCGCGCATCCCCGCGCGGGTGACGGTGTAGAGCGTGGCCAGCTCGCGAAGCGGGTCCCAGCCGGCGAGATGGCCGGCCTGCCGGGCGGCTCCGAGCGCTCCGCGAGCGGACGGCTCTCCTCGGCCCTCGCGCGCTGCGAGCGACTCGGCGGTCACTGCGCCGAGCCCGGCCACCCAGCGCAGCAGCTCGCGCCGGCGCGACGGCGCTCCGGCCGGAGGCGCCTCCATGCGTGCCTGGGTCGCCATCAGCGCTCACCTCCGCATGCGCGAACACGCACGGTCGCGACCGAGCGGGCCGCACCGAACGAGATCACGACGCCCCAGCCTGGCGCGAGGCTCATCAGCGCCTCGGGCTCGAGCACCGGCTCGAACCCGCGCGTTCGCGTCGTGCCCCGGCCGCCCCAACTGACCCGCCAGCATCCGCGCGTGCCGGCCATCCGGCCGAGCAGCTCGGCCGAGGCCGGAACGACCTGGCGATGGGCGACCAGCAGCGAGACGTTCCCGAGCACGCGCTCGAGCAGGTGCTCCGCGCCGGCGACCCGAAGGTCCGAGATCTCCTGCGTGCCGAGCACGAGCGAGATCCCCGCCGAGCGTGCCCTGCCGAACAGAGCCGTCACGTGACGGGCTCCGAGCGCGGAGAACTCGTCGATCGCGGCGAGCGCCGGCGCCGGCGAGCTCTGCAGGGCGGCGACCGTGCTCTGAAGGTCCTGGACGATGGCGGCGCCGAGCATCTGGGCGACCAGGGGACGGCTGTCGGCTTCCAAGCCGAAGTACACGACCGACGCAGACCTGCAGGCCGAGAGCAACTCGAAGGAGTCGCTGCCTCCGCCGCGCAGCCAGCGACCGACCTCGGACTCCGCGAGGATCGCGAGGCGGTCGCGGATCCCGGCCAGGTCGCGAAGCTGGCGCGGGGTGAGCGAATCGAGGTAGGAATGGCCGCTCTCCGCCGCGTGCTCGTGTGCCTCTCGGAGCGCCGCCTCGAGCGCGGTGGGATCGAGCATCTCGACGATCGCCGCGAGCGACACCTCGCGCCCGCACGCCCGCAACGCACGGATCGCGTGGCCGAGGTAGCGCTGTGCCTGGCGGAGGTAGTGAGGCTCGGTGAAGTGCTCGCCCGCCAGCAGGCGGTCCGCGATCTCGGTCTCGCCGCCCCGGCTGTACGGGTTATACGTGGACGGACCCGCCGGCGTCCACTCGACGAAGCGCCTCCCGGCGCGCAGAGCGGCGGCTCCGAGCCGGTCGCGCATCGCGGCATCGCCCTTCGGATCGACGGCGATCACGGCCCGGCCGTCCGCGATGGCGCGCTCGGCGAGCAGCGTCTGCGTCACGGTCTTCCCGGACCCGGTCGCCCCGACGATCAGGGCGTGACCGGTCACGCCGGCGCCGAAGGGGATCCGCACCGTGCGCCCCCGCGTGTCGCGTCCGAGCAGCAGCGTGCCACTGTCTCCGCGGGCGCGGTCGGGCGCGAGGACCGACGCGGCGCGCCGAATGCCCGGAAGCGTCGTTCGTGCCCCGAGGCCCGACGGCCCGCGCCCAATGCCCGGAAGCGTCGTTCGTGCCCGGAGGCCCGACGGCGCGCGCCGCATGCCCGGGAGCGTCTCGATCGCCGGCGAGCCACCCAGGCGCGCAGCGAGGATCCTGGCCGCGCCAAGCGGCGTCAGCCGTGCGCGTGCGGACCGGGCGAGGTCGGCCCCGGCTTCGAGGTCGTCGCGGTGGCGGCGCCTGGCCCGGAAGGCCGCGACGGCCGCAACGACGATCGAGATCCGTCCGGCGCCCCCAAGCAGCGGCGCGAGCAGCACGGCGAGCGCGAGCGCCGCGAGCGCCCACGTCCAATGCAGACTCCGGCGGCGCAGCAGCACCGCGCCCGCCGCGCCGAGCGCGGCCGCGCACAGGAGCTGCCCGCCGAGGGCAGCGAGCTGATGCGTTTCGTGGGGGAGCGTCTCGCCGGCGATGGGCGCGGACGCGAAGTTGCGGATGTTCATCTGTCTCTCCTTGGTTGGGCTGCCCGTGGGCAGCCGGTGGCTGCCCCGGCGGCGCCGAGGCGAAGGTCTCTCTGAGGCCGGTGCCGCGCCGGGGACGGCTCGGCGGCGCTCGTGTCAGGCCCGGCTCGACGCTCTAGGCGCGAGCGCGATCCCTTGGGAGCGGCTCGGGAGCCTGCTCACCTCAGGCGGTAGCCGATGCCCCAGATCGCGACCACCCACGGAGCCGGGTCGGCGGCGCGCAGCTTGGCGCGCAGCCGGCTGGCGTGGGTGTCGACTGTGCGCGTTGAGCCGGCGGAGCGGTAGCGCCAGATCTCGCGCAGCAGCTCCTCGCGCGCGAAGGCGCGATCGGGCTCGCGCGCGAGGCGCACGAGCAGCTCGTACTCCATCCGCCTCAGCGGCAGCGTTCGACTGCGCAGCGAGGCCGCCCGTGCAGTCAGGTCGACGCGCAGCGGCCCGACCTCGAGCGCGCTCTCGTCCTCGGCCGGAGGCGCGACGCGGCGCAGCAGCGCGCGCAGGCGCGCCCTCAGCTCCAGGTAGCCGAGCGGCATCGGCAGGAAATCGTCGGCGCCGGCCTCGAAGGCGCGCAGCAGCTCGAGCTCTCGGCCGGAGCCACCGATCACCATCGCCGGCATCGTGCTGTCCCAGCAGCCGCGATCGCCGTCGGCGCGCCGGATCTCCTCGAGCAGCTCGAGCGAGCCGCGGGGGCTCTCGAGGTGGCCGAGGAGCGCGAGCTCGGGCCTCGATTCGGACGCGAGCATGCGCGCGTGCCTGACGGTGCGTGCCAGCTCGACCCGAAAGCCGTCGGCGGCAAGCTGGCTGGCGAGCGCCTCGCCCAGCCTGCGGTCGGACTCGACGACCAGTATCGCGGGGTCCGCGCTCACCCCAGCTCGACCTCGCGGGGAGCGATGCCGAGCCCCTCGCGCGCGATCAGCGCGAGGACGTCCGTGTGCACCCACGGCGTCGGAGCGCTCTGGCCGCCCTCGGGGAGCAGCCCGATGCGCCGCGCCAGCCAGCTCGTCTCGCCGGAGCGGTTTCCCTTCGCGTCGCACTTCAGCCGTCCGCAGCGGATCGCGATCTCGCTCATCGTCATCTCCTCGCAGGAGATCCGGGCCATCACCGCCTCGCGCAGGCCGCGATTGAGAACGATGGGCGAGCGCAGCACCCGCGCCAGCTCCGTACGGATCACGCTGGTGGAGAGCGCGTTGTCGCGGTCGTGGCGGGCGATCGCCTCACGGGTGTATGTGCAGAAGGGCTCGTAGCTCTCGAGCAGGGCGATCGCCGAGCGCAGGCTGACCGGCGCGGGCTCGCCGTTGCCCCGGGCGCCGGCCCTCGTCCAGCGGAGCTCGGGGATCGACATCCGGCAGGGAACCGCGCGCAGGGCGTGCAGCGAGCCGTCCGTGGTGACCGACCAGTCGCCGGTGTCCGCGGGTCTGCCACGCGATGGGGAGGCGGGCAGCTCGTCGTGACGTGCGGGAGGACGGCAGCGCCGTCGCTCCGGGGGCGCTTCGAGGTAGTGGGCGCAGATGAGCGCCGCGTTCTCGATCGGCTCGTCGGCCGAGAGGCGGGCGAGAAGCCGCTGCCCGCCGTCCAGCAGGTCGCGGTCGATGACCAGACGCCCGCCGGTCCCATCTGCGCGCACGACCACCTCGCGGAGCGCCGTTCCGTTCTCGCTGTAGCGGCGCAGGACACGTTCATCCGCCGCGCCGCGGCGCTCATCCTCTGCTCGGTTTGCACCCGTTGCGGCGGCGCCGCGCGAGCGCCGGTCGTGGCCGTTCGAGGCTGTGGTAGGGCGGATCTTGGTTCCTGGGCGTCGACGGTGTGGTTCGTTCGGCTACTACGACCGGTCGCGACGCCCGGGCCCGTGCCCGTCTGCCGTCGCCCGCGCGCGGGGCTCGAGCAGCCCGTTTCAGCCGGAGGCGAGGAAGGGAGCCGCGCCGTCGCGTCCATCCAGCGACCCACCGCGAACTCGCGCTGCGCCCCGGTGCGGCGAGGGCGAATGCAGCTGGCTGCGGGGCAACTGCACTCCGAGGCGGGGCGGCTGCACGGGCGTTTTCGCGCCGGTGCGCATGGCCGCAAGGCGGGGGGCCCGTCGCGCAAGCGGGTGAGTTTGCCGCCTGAACGGCGTCTACCATCGCCGGATACCGGATGAGTACCGAAAGACAGAACCGGCCGCGCAGTTGCGCCGGACGACATACCGGCGGAAACGTGCCTTTTGCCTCGACACCTGGGCCGCCGATGTGTATTAGGCGTCAGGGATGGGTATGGGGCTAGAAGTGGGATGACCACTGCCGGGCCAGATGACGGGAATTTGCCCGGATCGCGGAGCCCGCGGAGTGAGAAACGCTCCTCGACGCTGAGATCAATCCATACGACCCTCGTGCAAGGCGTGGACCGGCCCGATGGCCACGAACGCGCGACTTGAACGGCGACAGGCGAGACGATGGCTTTGACATATAGGCCCCGACCAACCACCGGATTGCGCCCGGGCCCCGGCGGGCTGCCGCGCGGACAGGTGACCGAGATCCAGCGCGGACGGATGCTCGCGGCCGCGGTCGACGCGGTCGACGAGGTGGGCTACGCCGGGATGACGGTCGCACAGGTGATCAGCCGGGCCCGCGTTTCGCGCAAGACCTTCTACGACGTCTTCAGCGACCGCGAGGACTGCTTCCTCTCTGCGTTCGACCAGGCGGTCGAACAGGGCCGGGCCGTGCTCGTCGAGGAATACGCCGGGCAGGAAACGTGGAGTGAGGGTATCCGCGCCGCGCTGGCGAGGCTGCTGGCGCAGATGGACGAGGAACCGGCGCTGACGCGGCTGGTCGTCGTGGAGGCACTCGCGGCCGGGGACCGCGTGCTCGAGCGCCGCGCCGAGGCGTTCGCCGAGCTCGCGGCGGCGATCGACCGCGGGCGAGCCGAGCCGGATGCATGCGATCCGCCCGCGGTCACGGCCGAAGGCGTGGTTGGAGCGGTGTTCGCGGTGCTCCACGCCCGAGTGCTCGAAGGCGACGGGACGCCGCTGACAGGGCTGCTCGGGCAGCTGATGAGCATCATCGTGCTGCCCTACCTCGGCGCGGAGGCTGCCGAGCGCGAGCTCGAGCGCCCCGCGCCCGACCCGGTCCGGGCACGGGGCCGCAAGCCCCCGGGACGGCGCGGCGACCCGCTCGACGGCCTGAAGATGCGCCTCACCTACAGGACCGTGCGGGTTCTGATGGTGATCGCCGAACAACCGGGCGCGAGCAACCGCGAGATCGCCGAGCGCTCGGGCATCGCCGACCAGGGCCAGATCTCAAAGCTGCTGAATCGCCTCGCACGGCTCGAGCTTGTCGAGAACACGGGCGACGGCCAGGAGAAGGGCGCCGCGAACGCCTGGCACCTGACGGTGCGCGGGCAGGCGGTCGAGCGGGCGACAAGGCCGCGCTGAGCAGCCGCCGCGGACCATCCCTCGGGCTGGCGCGGCCGGCGCAGGCGTGCGAGAGTCAGGTTCACAGCAGGCGAGAACAGGAGGAGCTATGGCCGACGGTGTGTATCGCGTGACCGAGGTGATCGGCGTCAGCGACGAGTCGTGGGAGGCGGCCGCGCGGAACGCAGTCGAGACTGCGGGGCAGACGGTCCGCGATCTGCGTATCGCCGAGGTCCTCAGGCAGGACGTCTCGATCGAGGGCGGGAAAATCAAGAACTATCGCGTCCGTCTCGGGATCTCCTTCAAGTACGACTCGGGCGACTAGCAGGAGCAGGGGCGCTGGTGCGCCGGCGCAGCGCGAGCTGGGCCGGCGCGCGACCGCCCGAGGCCGCGCGCGGAGCCCGGGTTGCCGGCGGCGGCGCTGTATAGCCTCCTCTGAATGACCCGAGGCGCTTGGCGGAGCCCGTCGTTCCGGCTCCTTGTGGTGGGGCAGGGCGTCTCGTCCGTCGGTGACGGAGTCGCGCCCGTGGCGCTGTCGTTCGCGATCCTGGAGCTGACGGGGTCGGTGCGCGACCTCGGCGTGGTCCTCGCAGCGCAGTCCCTGCCGCTGGTCGCGTTCGTCCTCCTCGGCGGCGTGCTGGCGGATCGCCTGCCCCGGAAGACGATGATGCTGTCCTCCGATGTCGTTCGCGCCGGGGTGCAGGGTGCGTCCGCGGCGCTGCTGCTCGCCGGGACCGCGCAGGTGTGGGAGCTCGCGGTGCTCCAAGCGGTCTACGGCGGCGCGCGCGCCTTCTTCGGCCCGGCCTCGGTCGGGATCGTGCCGGAGCTCGTCGCCCCGGAGGACCTCCAGGACGCCAACAGCCTGATGGGGGTCGCGGAAAACCTCTCATCGGTGGTCGGACCGGCGCTCGGCGGGGTGCTCGTCGTGGCGGCCGGCGCCGGCTGGGGCCTGGCGTTCGACGCCGGAGCGTTTCTCGTCAGCGCGTTCTCGCTGTCGCTCATGCGCCTCGCCGATGTGAGCCGCCCCGAACGCAGGAGCGCCCTCGTGGAGTTGCGAGAGGGGTGGCGCGCGTTTGCCGGCCGCAAGTGGCTCTGGGCGAGCGTCGCCGCACTGCCGTTGACGCTCGTGGTGGTCTTCGCGCCGCTGGACGTCCTCGGCCCGGATGTGGCGCGGGCGCACCTCGGCGGCGCCGGCGCGTGGGCGGCGATCAGCACCGCGACCGGGGTCGGTGCGGTGCTTGGCGGCGCCGTCGGGCTCCGCTGGCACCCGCGGTTCCCGTTGCGCGTTGCTTTCCTGCTGCCGATCATCGCGGAGCCGCCGCTGCTGATCCTGCTCGGTCGCGGCGAATTGCTGCCGCTGATCGTCCTGTTCGGACTGCTGGCGGGGCTCACGGCCAGCTTTTTCAACGTGCTGTGGTTCACCGCCCTGCAACGGGAGATACCGGCCGAGGAGATCTCCCGGGTGAGCTCGTGGGATCACCTCGGGACCTATGCGCTGCAGCCAATCGGCCTCGCGCTCGTCGGCCCGATCGCGATCGCGATCGGCATCTCGACAACCCTGTATGTCGCCGCCGGAGTCGCCGTGCTACTGACGCTGGGGGTCCTCTCGGTGCGGGCCGTCCGCGACTTCCAGCTCTCGCCTGCGACGGGGCCACCGGTCGATCCTCGCGACGAGGGGCTCGCCGGTCCCGACCGGCTGCCGCGAGGCGACAGCCTCGAGCTGCCCTAGCGCTGGTGACCTAGACGGCCCTTCCCGCCGTCGCGAGCGTCGCGAGCCACGCGTGCACGAGCTGGATCGCCATCGCCCCTTCGCCGACCGCGGCCGCCACCCGCTTGGCCGAGCCTGAACGCGCGTCCCCCGCGGCGAACACGCCGGGCACGCTCGTCTCGAGCAGCGTCTCCGCACCCGCGGCGGCCCCGGTCAGGATGAACCCGCTGTCGTCGCGCTTGACCGAATCCCCGAGCCAGTCGGTGTGAGGCTCGGCGCCCAGGAAAAGGAACAGGAACGAGACGGGAATCCGTTCGCCGTTCGCGAGGGTGACCGCCTCCAGCTGCCCCTCCGCGCCGTGGACGGCAATGATTTCGCAGCTGCCCCGAACCAGCACCCCGTGATCTTCCACCTCGCGCACGAGGTAATCGGACATCGTCTCGCGCAGGTCCTGGCGGCGGTGGAGCAGCGTCACGTGAGCCCCGTTGCGCACGAGCCACACGGCCGCCTGTCCGGCCGAGTTGCCGCCGCCCACCACGGCGACGCGCCTCTCGGGCACCAGCTGCGCCTCCGCGGGCCCGGCCGAGTAGAAGACGCTCGTTCCTTCGAACTCGCCCACGCCCTTCACCGGGAGAGGCCGGTACTGCGCTCCGGTCGCAAGCAGCACCGCCCTCGCTGCGATCTCCTGGCCCTCCTTCAGGCGCACAACGTGGCCGTCGCCCTCCGGTTCGAGCGCGACTGCCCGGTAAGGGGTGGCGAGCTGCGCGTTGAACTTGCGAGCCTGCGTGACGGCACGGCTCGTCAGCTCCGATCCCGTGATCCCCGCCGGAAAGCCGAGGTAGTTCTCGATCCGTCGCGAGAAGCCCGCCTGCCCGCCGAGCGCCGTGCTGTCGAGCGCCATCGTGCGCAGCCCCTCCGACGCCCCATACACGGCGGCGCCCAGACCCGCGGGTCCGATGCCGACCACGAGCAGGTCGACTTCCTCTCGCGGTGCGAGATCACGGCCGAGCCCCAGGGCGCGTGACACCTCGCCGCGTGTCGGGCCGCGCATCTCCTCTCCGCCGGGAAGCCGCACCAGCGGAAGGCTCGACTCGTCGAGGCCGGAGACCGCGGCCGCGCCCTCCTGCTCGTCGGCGCGCTCGGTGTCGCGCCAGGTGAACGGCAGCCTGTTGCTGCGCGCGAAGTCGAGCATGCGCTGCGTCGTGCGCGAGGAGCGGGGTCCCGTGATCTCGAGTCCGACCTGCGTCTGCTGGAGCAGCTCGCGCCGCGCGATGAACGTCGAGAGCAGGAGGTCGCTGAGCGGCGCGTCTTCCACCATCAGCGAGCGCATCGCCTCGCGCCCGACCACGATGTAGCGGAGCGGCTGGGTGACCACCGCCGAGACCAGGGCCGTCTGCCCCGAGAGCAGGTTCAGCTCGCCGAGGAACCGCGACGGCCCGTGACGGATCACCTCGTTGCCCTGCTCGTCGACGATCGTGACCTCGCCCTCGATGACCACGATCAACGGGAAGCTCGGGTCCCCCGCCTCGTAGAGCTTCTCCCCGACACTCGCGATGTGCTCCTCGCCGAGCTCCGCGAACTTCGCCAGCTGCGCCGGCGTCAGGGGAGGACTTGCATCCGCCAGCAGGTTCGAGTTCTGCGGCTCCGCCATGTGCACCCCCGTTGGGTCCTCGCCGCTCGGCACGCCCGCCGAGCCTCGATGCGGATGAGAGGACTCGAACCTCCACCTGGTTGCCCAGACACGGACCTGAACCGTGCGCGTCTACCAATTCCGCCACATCCGCGTGCGGGCAAGCGAAGATATCGCACCCGCGTTGCGACGCCTGCTCTGCTAGCGTCGATGGCCGCCGCAGGCGCGCCGCTATCGTCTAGGGGACTAGGACGCCGCCCTCTCATGGCGGAAACCCGGGTTCGAATCCCGGTAGCGGTACTGAACGATCGCCCGACAACTCGGGCGTTTTTGCTTTCCAGGGGCGCGTCGCGTCGCTCCGCGATACTCCCGCCGATGTCCCTCCAGAACGTCGAGCTCGTTCGCGCCGTGCAGCCGCAGCCCGGGGTGGACATAGCCGCGCTGTTCCGTGAGGAGGGGAGGTGGCACACCGTGCGCGAGATGCTTGCCCGGGTGGTGCACCCCGACTTCGAGTGCTCGATCCCGCTGTTCGGCCAGTCGACGACCTATTCGGGTATCGACGGCCTTCGTGCGGCGTGGCTCGACTGGATGGAGCCCTGGGCGACCTACCGGACTGAGCTCGAGGACGTCATCGACCTCGGTGACCGCGTCCTGGTGCTCGTGCGCGATTACGGGCGGCACGAACCGCAGGACCCGGAGGTCGAGCAGGTCGACGCCGCGATCTGGACCGTGATGGACGGCAAGATCACCCGTGCGGAGTTCTACACCGACCGCGACGCGGCGCTCAGAAAAGCGGGGATCCAGCAGTAGGCCGGCGCGACCTGTCGCCGGAAGGAAGCTGAGCGCCGCCATCGAATCGCTCGCGAGGAGCGAATGTGAAGACGCCCACCATCATCAACGAATTCAAGGCGTTCCTCCTGCGAGGCAACGTCGTCGACCTCGCGGTCGCGGTCGTCGTGGGCACCGCGTTCACGGCACTCGTCACTGCGCTCGTGGCGGACCTCGTTACGCCGGTCATCGCCGCGATAGTCGGCAAGCACGATTTCTCCAGCCTCACGTTCACGATCAACGGCAGCGTGTTCCGCTACGGCTCGTTCCTGAACGCCTTGATCACGTTCGTCTCGGTCGCCACGGCGGTCTTCTTCTTCGTCGTCGTGCCCGTCAACGCGCTGATGCGCCGTCGCAAGACCCAGCCCGACGTGAGCTCCGAAACCCATCCGTGCAGCGAATGCCTGAGCGAGATCCCGAAGCCGGCTCACCGCTGTGCGTTCTGCGGATCACCGCAGGAGCCCGCCGCCGAACCGGCCTAGGCGCCGCGCGCAGGCTCCGGAAGGATCGTCACGCCCACCGCCCTCGCCTCGCCTGCCGCTGGATCACCGTCCGCGAGCGACGCACGCACGAGCGGCGGCAGCTCGGGCGTTGCCCAGGCGTGCAGCACGCCCTCGTGCACGTCGCGCTCGGCGGCGAACACGATCCCACCGCGGCTCGGATACTCCCAACTCTGCGGGTAATCGCCCGCGTAGGCGCGGCACGCCACGAGCAGGCTGTCGGCGCGGCGCGCGCACTCGCGGGCACGCGCCCGATCGCGACACACGAAGACGACGATGGCCTGGGCCGCGCCACGAGGCCCGTAACGCGAGGTGTGCGTGCTCCATCCGGCGAGGAAGTGGTCATAGCGCTCGAGCTTCGAGACCCAGGCCGGGGCCGCGAGACGGTCGTCGCGTTCGACCATCAGGTCGAGCAACTTGCGGCCGGCGCGCCGCATCGAAACGGTCGCGTCCGGTCGAAGCGTGTCGAAGCGTTCGGTCTCGACGCGCCCCGGACCGCTCGTGCGAAGGAAGTCGTGCGGCACCCGGCCGCCGGGCAGCCGCAGCTCCTGCGGGCCGAGCGGCCGCCCGGGTCCCGACGGCGACCGGGGCACCGCCAGCACCGATCCGGCGCGGCCGCGCAGGCCCATGCTGTCGCAGAGACCGGCGAGCGCGATCACCCAGGCCGCGACATGGGCTTCGTGGCGCACCTGGCGCAGGGCGCCGTCGCGCTCGGGCGTCGCGCCGGCCGCGGCGGGCAGCTCGATCTCGTGGGCCTCCAGGGCCGCGAGTCCGGCTGGCGCGATCGAGCAGCACATCGGCACGCCGCCCCCGTCGGGACGGTGGAACTGAAGCCGCTCGATCAAGCCCGCGTCGGCGAGCCTCTTCAGCCGTCGTTGGGTCCTCGTCGGAGCCCTTGCGGGCGCGAGCCGTCGGTGGACGTCGCTGCTGAGCACGTGCCCGAGCGCGGCCAGCAGCGACAGGGCCTCGAGGTCGGAGGGGTCGAGCTCGATGGCTGAGCCGGGCCCAGCGCGCCGCACAGCGCGGGCTGCCCTCGCGCGGTCGAGGTCGAGCAGCTCGCGGAAGCTCTGCGCGACCGTGCTCGGCAGCGGGGGCGGGGCATCTGAGGACGCGAGCGTCGTGCGCGCGGGCGCGACCGCGCCGAGGCGCGACGGGACCTCGGGATGAGCGGGCGCCGCGGAGCTGGGCGCGCCCCGGGCGCCCGCAGCCGGCGGCCGAGCGACGCCCTCCCGCCCCGACTCCGGGCGCTCCCAGTGCGGTTGGCGCAGGTCGGTCATGCGCCGCGCGCCGCGCGCGGCCTGCTCGGCGGCGAGCTCGGCGATTCGCGCGCGGTCGACCCGCATCGGCACGGTTTCGGCGATGAACGCCGGCGCGCGGCCGTCCGGGGTGACGAGGCTGACGATCGCATGGTGACGGGGAAGGCGCAGCCGCACCTCCGGATGGCCGAGCGCCGACAGCCGCGCGATGCCCGGCCGCACAGTGTCGGAGAACTCGGCCATCGCGAGCTGCGCCGAGGCGCGCGCGTCCCGGGCGGAGGCCGTCGCGAACCAGACTCGGTGCGCAAACAGCGCGTCGAGCTGGTCGCGCACCTCGCGCTCGGTCCATTGCGCGTCGGTCTGCCAGCATGCGACCGTCTCGAGTCCCGCCGAGCGCTTGAGCGCCATCGTCTCTGCAAAGCCGCGGTTGAGCACGAGCGGCGCCTCGTCGACCTTGAGCGCGACAGCGATCCTGTCGCCGGCCGCGACGAGATCCTGCTGGCGGGCAAGCGCCGCGTCGAGCATCCCGACGAGCAGCTGCATCAGCACCGACGTGTTGCCCGCGCCCATCGAGCCGAGGGCGCCCTTCACGACGAGCACCTCGCCGCGCGCGATCACGCGGTCGAAATCGACGCGCAGCGACTCGTTGAGCAGCACGCGCTTGATCGACGGCGAGTTCAGCAGCCTCGCGAGCTTGTTGACCGGCGCGTCCAGCTTGGCCGTAGTCGCGCTCCGTGCGTCCGCCAGCTGCGCTGAGAGCTCGGAGGTGAAGAACGAGCTGATCTCCTTCAGCTCGGGCAACGAGCGCACCGCGGCGCCGACGGCGCGGCGGTACGCGTAGCCCTCCTCGCCCACCGACAGCAGCCGCGCCGCGTCCCACAGTGTCCCGGCGCGGTCGTGCGCGAGCACGGCGATCACCGCGTTTCGCAGGTAGCGGTCGGATGAGGCGCGTATGTCCGACTGGTCGAACAGGTTCTTGAGCGCTTCGACGACGTAGTCGGCGATCACGTCGGCCGGGGCGTCGACACGCAGGGGGTTGAAGCCGCAGGTCGGGTCGGCGAGGTCGAGCAGGGTGCAGACCCGCCCACGGGGCACCGCGCTCAGCGCCGCCTCGGCCGCGTCGCCCTTCGGGTCGAGGACGATCACCGCGCAACGCTCGCGCCGCATGTCCTCCGCGACGCTTGCCACGAGGAAGCTCGACTTGCCCTGGTCGACCGTGCCCGGGACGGCGACGTTCTGGCGGCGGAGCCCGGCGTGGATCGAGACCGGTCCGAGCGAGTCGCGCAGGGTCCCGCGGCCGGCGCCTGGCCGCATCACGCTCGGTGGCGCCGGCGCGAGCGGCAGCGAGCTGCGCGCCACGGGGACCGCCGCGAAATCGACGCTCGGCAGCTGCCAGAGCTCGGCGAGCTCGGCCGGCGCGAGAAGGTGGTGCCACAGCCCCGGCAGCGGGTTGCCCTCGCCCCGGCGCAGCCGCCTGGCCCAGAGGCCGAGGCGCCCGTGCCGCAGTTCGGCGCCTCGCTCGACGAGCCGGTTCTCGGCGCGGCGGGCGCGCAGCGCAGCGCCGATGCGCTCGCAGTCGCCGCGTCCCGGGGCGAGGATGCGGAGGTCCGCGAAGAACAGCGAGCGGTGCTGGACCTCGAGCCCTCCGCGCAGCTCCGCGTCCTCGACCATCGAGCGGTCGCGAATCACGAGGTGCTCGCGCCGGCGGCGGCTCAGCTCCGCCTCGCGCTGCTTGAACAACAGCTTCGCGAGCCGTTCGACGCCCGCCGGGGCGGGTGTCAGCGCGATCTGAACGAGCGCCGGCCCGGGGGTGCCGGACATCGCTCTGAGCAGGCCGTCGACTGCGGGCTCCGGGTCGCGCTCGAACCGCTCGGCCGTCGCCGTGCGGCGGATGAAGCCGGCGTGCTTGCGCAGCCTGAGCAGCACCGCCGGCGGCCGAGCGTCGCGGTCTGTCTCCGCGAGCCGCGCGTTGGGGTAGGCCGTGCGCAGGACCGGCTCGAGCGCGGGAGCGCGCCCGGCGGGGCAGGTCACGGCCAGCCACGCCCCGCCGCGTCCAGTTCCGGAGCCCTCGAACCAGACCTCGAGCGCCGCCGAGGGCTGGCCGCGCACGACCCGGCGCCACCAGCGCTCGACGAGTGCTGCGTGCAGAGCCGCGTACATGCGCGCGAGCGCGTAGGCGTCCGCGTGGTCGGTCGCGTAAGGAACAACGCGAAGCCGCACGTAGCGGCGCCGGCGTCGCGACACGGTGCGCGCGATCGTCGAAAGCAGAGCGATCCCGGCGATCGTCACCGCCGGCGCCGCGAGCGCCGGCCACAGCCAGGACGGCGCCTCCACGCCGAGCGGCGGGTCAGGCCGTGGCAGATGCGGAACCCGTCCCGCCACCCGTCCCGCACCGCCGCGCAACGATCGACCGATCGAGCCGTGAAGCAGGTCGGCGGCCAGGCGCACGGCCAGCACTGCGGCCACGACGGCGAGCACCCTCCAGGCGATGACACGCAGCACGCCCCAGGCTCCGACGCTCGCCGGGCCTTCGGGACCGCCGCGAGCCGATGCGCCTCGGGACGCGCGCCGCACGGGAGCCTGGTCCGCCGAGCGAGCTTGCCGCGACGGGCGAAGCCCCCCCGACCCCGGTTCAGATCAGACCCGCTGCAAGATCGTCCCCGTCCCCGTCCCGCCGGCCGTGCACATCGTGACCAGCCCGAGCTCGGAGTCGCTGCGCTCGAGCTCGTGCAGCAGCGTCGTGATCAGCCTCGCGCCCGAGGATCCGAGCGGGTGGCCGAGTGCGAGCGCGCCCCCGTTGACGTTGACGCGGTCCATGTCGGGTTCGAGCTCGCGGCGCCACGCGCAGACGACCGAGGCGAACGCCTCGTTGATCTCGATGAGGTCGAGGTCGTCGATCGCCATGCCGTTGCGCTCCAGCAGGCGCTGCGTCGCGGGAATCGGCCCGGTGAGCATGATGACCGGGTCGACGCCGACGCTCGTCGCGTCGAAGATCCGCGCCCGTGCGGCGAGGCCGAGGTCGTCGGCCTTCTCGCGCGCCATCAGCAGCACGGCCGCGGCGCCGTCGGAGATCTGCGAGCTGTTGCCTGCCGTGACCGTGCCGTCGGGCTTGAACGCGGGCTTCAGCGCCGCGAGCTGCTCGAGGCTCGTGTCGTAGCGGATGCCCTGGTCGGCGGCGACCGTCTCGCCGTCGATCTGCATCGGGATGATCTCCCGGTCGAAGCGCCCCTCGGTCGTTGCCCGTGCGGCCAGCCGGTGGGAGCGCAAGCCGAGCTCGTCCTGCTCGGAGCGCGGGATCTCCCAGCGCTCGGCGATCAGCTCGGCGGAGAGGCCCTGCGGGATCAGCTCGTAGCACTCCATCAGCTCCGGCGGGAACGGCGTACCGAGCTCCTCGTCGGAGATGTTCGAGCCCATCGGCACGCGCCCCATGTGCTCGACGCCCGCGCCGATCATCACGTCGTGGATGCCGGCGGCGATCAGGCCGGCGGCAAAGCTCACGGCCTGCTGGCCGGAGCCGCACTGGCGGTCCACGGTCGACGCAGGGGTCTCGACCGGCAGGCCCGCCTGCAGCCATGCGTTGCGGGCGATGTTGTTCGACTGCTCGCCCACCTGCGAGACGCAGCCGGCCACAACGTCCTCGACGAGCTCGGGCTCGATCCCGGCGCGCTCGATGACCGACCGGTAGGCGGTCCCGAGCAACTCGTTCGGATGCACGTCGCGATAGATGCCCTTCGCGCTGTGGCCGCGGCCGATCGGTGTCCTGGCCGCCTCGACGATGACCACCTCCCGCCCCTGCGTACGCGCGCTGCGGTCGGACATTTCGGGCCTCCTTTTTTGATCTTGAGGGTTCGGTTTTGTGATGAAACCCACATGGAGGCTACCAAAGTTGCGTCATGCAACGGACGATGAACGCAAAAAAGAGCCGCCGGCTGGTGGCCGGCGGCTCTGAAACGTGCCTGTGCTCTGAGCTAACGCTCGGAGTGGCGGCGGCGCTGCAGACCGACGATCGAGAAGCCCGCGATCATCAGCGCGAGGCCGATCGCGAAGCTCCAGCGAAGGTCGAAGCCCGTGAACGGCAGCGTTTTCGCCGTTTCTTTGGCCGGGCTGCTTTCGCTTTTCGTCGGTTCCGTTTCTTTGGTCGGGGTGGTCGACGGCGTGCCTTCTTCTTTCGACGGCGACGTGCCCGTGCTGGGCGTCGTCGGCGTCGTGGGCGTCGTCGGCGTCGTGGGCGGTTTCGGTTCCTGGTTGTAACCCGAGGTGCCTTCGGCGGCGAGGGCCGTGGCCGGAGCCAGGAGCGCCAGAGCCGTCACGAGCAGCACGGGGAGGGTCACGAGCTTCCGCCGCGCGCGGCGTCCAGTCTTCTTGGGCGCTTCACCTGGTGTCCGTGGCCTACTCGAGGCCATGACATCGGTCCGAGTCATGCCAACCTCCGTTTGGTGGTTCCGTGGGTGTTTCGGCCTCCCCCGGGGCCGCCTTTAGTGACGGTCGAAGCGCTGCAAAAAGCAAGCTTCTGCCGCTGGTTTCGCCGTTTAGGGGCCGGCGCCTGCATTCCATGCAGCGAAAGGTGTATCAGTTGCATCGGCGGGCGGCACTCCACGGGTGCGACATTACCTCCGAAAATGCGCGCCAAAACGCCCTCTAGGACACTTTCACGCGTCCTTCGAGGCTCCCGTCGGCGAGGCGGCTGCGCAGCACCTTCTTGTCGAACTTCCCGACGCTGGTCTTCGGGATCTCCGCGATGAACGCGAACTCGTCGGGCAGCCACCACTTCGCGACGCGGCTGCGCAGGTGCTCGACGAGCTCGTCCGCGCTCGCGGCGCCCTCGCTGCTGAGCACCACGCAGCACAGCGGGCGCTCGGCCCAGCGCTCGTCGGGCTTGGCGATCACGGCAGCCTCGATCACGGCGGGATGGGCCATCAGCTCGTTCTCGAGCTCGACCGAGGAGATCCACTCCCCGCCCGACTTGATCACGTCCTTGGAGCGGTCGGTGATCTGCACGTAGCCCTTCTCGTCGACGGCGGCGATGTCGCCGGTTCGCAGCCAGCCGTCGTCGAACTTCTCGGGGTCGGGATCGCGGAAGTACTGCGAGGCGACCCAGGGGCCGCGCACCTCGATCTCGCCGGTCGACTCCCCGTCCCACGGCACCTCGCCGTCGTCGCCGACGAGCCGCAGCTCGACCCACGGCAGCGGCCGCCCCTGCTTGGCGCGGTCCTCCCAGTGGGCCTCGTCGCGGCCGTGCTCCTCGCTGGGTCGCGAGTAGGTCGCGACGGGGCTGGTCTCGGTCATGCCCCACGCCTGGTAGATGCGCACGCCGTGTCGGTCCTCGAAGTCCTTCATCAGCTGCTTGGGCACAGCCGAGCCGCCGCACGCCGCGTTCGTGAGCGAGGACAGGTCCACGTCCGGGTGCTCGTCCGCATAGCGCAGCAGGTCCTGGAAGATCGTCGGCACGCAGCCCATCAGCGTCGGGCGCTCCGCCGCGATCAGCTTCGCGAGCGGTTCTGCGCCGAGGAAGCGGTCGGGCAGGATCAGATCGGCGCCGGCAAGCGCTGCGCCGTAAGGCAGGCCCCACGCGTTCGCGTGGAACATCGGCACGACCGCGAGCACGCGGTCCTTGCGCGAGAGCCCGTTGCCGTCGGTCATCAGCGTCATCGAGGAGTGCATCGCGATCGAGCGGTGCGAGTACAGGACGCCCTTCGGGTTCCCGGTGGTGCCGCTCGTGTAGCAGAGCGCCGCCGCCTGGCGCTCGTCGAGCTCGGGGTACTCGAACGGGCCGGCACCGGCCTGCTCGAGCAGCTCCTCGTAGCGCAGCACGTTCGGGAGCGACCCCGCGTCCCCATCGCCCATGACTACGTAGTGCGCCACGGTCTCGAACGACGGCGCCAGCTTCTCGAGCACCGGCACGAGGCAGTCGTCGACGAAGATCACGCGGTCTTCGGCGTGGTTGACGATGTAGGTCAGCTGCTCCTCGAACAGGCGGATGTTGAGTGTGTGCAGCACAGCGCCGATGCACGGCGCGGCCACGTAGAGCTCCATGTGGCGCTGGTTGTTCCAGGCGAAGCTCGCGACGCGCTCGCCCTGGCGGACCCCGAGCTCGCTCAGCACCCGGGCCAGCCGGTCAACCCTGTCTGCGAGCGCGGCATGCGAGATCCGCTGCACGCTGCCGTCGGGCAGCAGGGTCACGACCTCCGCGCCCTCGTTGACCGTCTGCATGCGCCGGCGGATGTGGTTCAGCGTGAGCTGGAAGTCGTTCTGCATCAGCCCCTGCAACATCTCGGTCCCCTCAGCCTGAAGCGCCTCAGCCATCTCGCTCTCCCCGTTCAGCCTCGTCTCAACCTCTGGGCGCGCCCTGCTTGACGCCCAGCCGGGTCTCATCGTAGATCGCGCGCGTACGCTGCGCGATGTCCTCCCAGTCGAAGCGCAGCACGTACTCGGATGCTTCGGTGACGAGCCGGTCGCGCAGCGCCGCGTCCACGAGCAGCCGTTCGATCATCACGCCGAGGTGCTCGGCGTCGCCGCCGTTGAAGCGCAGGCCCACGCGCTCCCCGTGGGGCACGACCTCCCGCAGGCCACCCGTGTCCGCGACGATGCACGGGCAGCCCGAGGCCATCGCCTCGAGCGCCACCAGGCCGAACGGCTCGTAGATCGAGGGCACCACGCACAGGTCCGCGATCCGGTAGAGCGAGTGGAGCACGTCGTCGCCGATCCAGCCGAGGAACGTGCCGTGGCCGTCGAGCCCCAGCCTCTGCGCCTGCGCCTTCAGCTCCCCCTCGTGAGTGCCGCTGCCGGCGACCAGGAAGCGCACGTCGCCGACGCGCTCGATCAGCGCGGGCATCGCGTCGAGCGCGAGCTGGAAGCCCTTCTCGTAGACGAGCCTGCCGACGAGCAGCACGAGCCGCTCGTCGGGGCGCGCGAACTGCGCGCGCAGCGCCTGCAGGTCCTCGACCGGGCGCAGGTCGGCGGGATCGACGCCGTTGGGGATCACCGTGACGCGGCTCTCGTCGAGGTCGAAGATGTCGGCGACGTGGCCGCGCATGTAGTACGAGCAGACGATCACGCGCTCGGCCCGGCGAGCCATCCAGCGCTCGACGCCGTGGATGTGCGCCTGCGGCTGGTCCTGCACCCAGCCCTGGTGGCGCCCGTGCTCGGTGGCGTGGACCGTGGTGATGTAGGGGATCCCGATGCGGTCGGCGAGCGTCCCCGCCGCCTTCGCGACGAGCCAGTCGTGGCCGTGGACGAGGTCGTAGCAGTGCTCCTGGCAGAGCGCCTCACCGGCGGCCAGCATGTCCTCGTTCATCTGATCGACCCACGCCACGAAGCGGTCGAGGTCGCGGGGCCAGCCCGGCTCCGGGACGCGGTGCACGTTCACGCCCGCGATGCGCTGGAAGGCGGCTTCGTGCTCCTGCTCGCCACGGCCGAGGCCGCGGGTGAGCACGTCCACGACCACGCCCTGGCGCGCAAGCGCCTCCGCCAGCTTGCGCACGTGGCGCGCCAGGCCCCCCTCGATCACCGGCGGGTACTCCCAGGAGAGGATCAGCACGCGCTCGCTCATCCCGGGCACCCTACCGGCCGGGCGCCGCGCAGCGGCTCGCGCGAGCCATCGCAGTGCGTCCGTAACGTGACCGTCGTGGGGGGTCTGGAAACCCTCTAGCCAAGGAGCGTCATCGATGCACGACATCAACCGCGTGGTGCTGGTTGGTCGCCTCACACAGGACCCCGAGCTGCGCTCGATCCCGTCCGGAACGGCAGTCTGCAACCTGCGGATCGCGAACAACACGCGTCACAAGGAGCCCGACGGCGAGTGGGGGGAGCGCCCCAACTTCTTCGACGTGTCCGTCTTCGGTCCCCATGGCGAGAACGTCGCGGCGTACATGCGCCGCGGCAGGCGTGTGTGCGTGGACGGGCGCCTCAGCTGGCGCGAGTGGGAGACCTCCGAGGAGCAGAAACGCCAGAGCGTCAGCATCATCGCCGACAACGTGCAGTTCATCGACTCGCCCGGCGAGCGCCCGGAGGGCGCCGAGGAGCTCGTCGGTGCCACTGCGGGCGACGGCGCGGGCGAGCCGTTCTAGCGGCCGGGCCGACGGGAGCCGGGCTTCGTCGCGCCGGCGAGGCCCGTGCCCCGCCCCTGTGGGCGTGCGCGTAGACTCCCGCCGCGCGATGCCCGTCAACACGAAAGCGATCGGGAAGACCTACGAGCCCGTCACCTACGCGGTCGGCAGGGAGAAGATCCGCGAGTACGCGCGCGCGGTGGGGGAGACCGATCCGGTCTGCATGGACCTCGACGCGGCCCGGGCGGCCGGTTACGCCGACCTCCTGGCGCCGCCGATGTTCGCGGTCGTCTACAGCGCGCCCGCCGTTGGGCCGCCGATCTTCGACCCTGAGATCGAGCTCAACTTCGCGATGATGGTCCACGGCGGCCAGGAGTTCGAGTGGGGCGAGCCGGTCGTCGCCGGCGATGAGATCTCCATCACGGCATCGGTCAAGGACATCTCCGAAGCCGACGGCCGCGGCTACTACGTGTTCGAGTCGATCTCCACCAACCAGCGCGGCGAGCAGGTGTGCCGCGGGACCTGGACCAACATCGTCAGGGGCGTGTGAGCGATGGCCGAGCTGAAGCCCGGCGAGCAGATCCCGGAGCTCCGCGCGACCCCCGACAAGTACCTGACCGTGCGCTACGCGGGCGCCTCCGGCGACTTCAACCCGATCCACATCGACGAGGAGTTCGCCAAAGCCGTCGGGCTGCCCGGGCGGATCCTCCACGGCCTGTGGACGATGGCGCTCCTCGCTCGCGCGCAGACCGAGGCAGCCGGCGGCGCGGCGCGTCTGAAGCGGCTGAAGGTGCAGTTCCGCGGCATGGGCCTGCCCGAGCACGAGGTCGTGGTGACGGGCACGGTGCGCGAGCTCACCGACCACGGGACCGCCCTCATCGACACCGTCGCCGAACAGGACGGCAACCAGATCATCCGCAACGCGGAAGCGGAGATCGAGATCTAGCGTCCACCCGCGCGGGCTCGGCAGGCGCTCGATGCCGGCCGAGGGCCTCCAGGCACGGGCCTACAATCAGGCCCATGCTCACCGCGCGCCAGCAGCGCATCCTCAGCAAGGTCGTAGAGGAGTACCTCCACACCGGGCAGCCGGTGCCCTCGCGCGCGATCGCCGCCGACCCCGCGCTCGACTGCGGCCCCTCGACGGTCCGCAACGAGCTCGCCTTCCTCGAGGAGCACGGGCTGCTCGACCACCCCCACGTCTCGGCCGGGCGCGTGCCGACCGACGCGGGCCACCGCTACGTGGTCGATGGGCTGCTGAGCTCCGAGCAAGCGCTGCCGGCCGCCCCGCGGCGGCTCGAGCTGACGCTGCGGCGCGAGATCGACGAGGCGATGCGCTCGACGACCGAGACGCTCTCGCAGATGACCAACCTGCTGGCGGTCGTGTCCGCGCCCTCGATCAACACCGCGACGATCCGCCACATCGAGGTGCTCGAGCTGCAGCCGCGCGCCGTGCTGATCGTCGTGATCAGCTCCACCGGCACCGTCTCGAAGATGCTCGCCACGTTCGAGCAGGACGTCGACCCGGGATTGGTCGCCTGGGCGGGTGAGTACCTCAACGAGCGGCTCGTCGGGCTCGGCCTCGGTGCCCGCATGCTGATCGCGCGCCTGTCGGACCCCAGCCTCTCGGCGCGCGAGCTCGGGTTCCTGAGGAAGTTCGGCCCCGCCTTCGGCGAGCTCGCCGTCGAGGGTGAGGACGCGATCTACCTCGACGGCACCGCGCGCCTGTTCGAGGCCGGCCAGATCGAGGATGCCGGCCGCGTGAACGAGCTGATCGCGCTGCTCGAGCGGCGTGTCGCGCTGCTGCGCGTGCTGCGCGCGGCGCTGGCCGAGCCGGGCGTCTACGTGCGGATCGGCCACGAGAACGAGTTGCCCGCGATGCACTCGCTCGCCGTCGTGGCGAGCGGCTACGGGCCGGCGCAGCGCAAGCTCGGCACGGTCTCTGTGATCGGACCGGTGCGAATGGACTACGCCGGCGCGATCGTCGGGGTGCGCGAGGCCGCGCACGAGCTCTCCCGGTTCGTCGAAGACGCGTTCGCAGGGAACTAGCCCCCGCATGCCACGCGACCCCTACGAGGTGCTCGGCGTCGAGCGCCAGGCCTCCGAGCAGGACGTCAAGAAGGCCTTCCGCGCGCTCGCGCGCGAGCTGCACCCCGACGTCAACAACCACGACCCCGAGGCCGAGGAGAAGTTCAAGGAGGCCGCCGAGGCCTACGAGATCCTGTCTGACCGCGAGCGCCGCGCGACCTATGACCGCTACGGCCACGACGGGCTGCGCTCCGGCGGGTATGCCCCGAACTTCGAGGGCTTCGGCTCGATCAGCGACCTGTTCAACGCCTTCTTCGGGGGCGGCTTCTCGGGTGGCTTCGGCGCCGCCCAGGGCGGGGACGTCGCCGTGCAGGTCGAGATCGACCTCCTGCAGGCGGCGCGCGGGACGACCGTCGAGGTCGCCTACGAGGCGATCGACCGCTGCGAGCGCTGCCACGGCAACGGCGCCGAGCCCGGCACCCCGATCGAGACGTGCGAGCGCTGCGGCGGCACGGGCCAGCTCCAGAGCGTCAGCCAGACGCTGCTCGGCCAGATGGTCCGGACCGTCATCTGCGAGCGCTGCCACGGCGACGGGCGCATCCCGCAGCAGCCGTGCGAGGTCTGCCGCGGCGCGGGGCTCTTGACCGTCTCGCGCACGCTCGACATCGAGATCCCCGCGGGCATCGCCGATGGCCAGCGCATCCGCATGAGCGGCCACGGCAGCGCCGGCGCCGCAGGCGCGCCGCCCGGAGACCTCTACGTGCTCGTGAGCGTGCGCCAGGACGAGCGCTTCGTGCGCGAAGGCGACGACCTCATCACAGCCATCGACGTGCCGGCGACGCTCGCCGCCCTCGGCGCCAGCGTGGAGGTGCCGACGCTCGAGGGGAGCGCGCCGCTCGAGGTCGCGGCTGGAACGCAGCCCGGCGAGGTGCTGACCGTCCGCGGCGAGGGGATGCCGGCGCTGCGGGGTTCGCGACGCGGGAACCTGCGCGTCGTCGTCAACGTGGTCGTGCCGCGCCGCCTCGACGACGCGCAGCGGGAGCTGCTCGTGGCGCTCGACGAGACGCTCGGCGAGGAGAACCTCCGCTCGCAGGAGTCGCTGTTCGCGAAGCTGCGGCGCGCGCTCGGCAGCCACGCGGCGTGATCAGGCTGGCGGTCCGCGTCGCCCGCGAGCACGCGGAGCGGGCGCTGGCCGAGCTGCTGGAGCTGGCGCCGGCCGGCGTGGAGGAGTCCGCCCTCGAGGACGGCCGCGTCGAGTACGCGGTCTACGGCGCTCCGGGCGAGCTGCCGGCGCTGCCGGCCCTGCGGGCGCTCGCCGGAGGGACCACGGTCGAGATCTCCACAACGGAGGTGGCCGACGACTGGGCCGAGCGCTGGCGGGAGTTCCACCGCCCGGTGCTCGTCGAGCCCCCGCCCGGCGTGGATCTGCCCGCGCTGCGGGTGCGCCCGCCGTGGGAGCCCGTCGCCGCGGCTGCTGCTGCGCGCGGCGCGGGTGTGATCGAGCTCGTGATCGACCCCGGGCAGGCGTTCGGGACGGGCGCCCACGCGAGCACGCGCCTGTGCCTCGAGCTGCTGCTGCTCCTGCGCTCGGAGATGCCTCCGCCCGCGGCCGTGCTCGATCTCGGCACCGGCTCGGGCGTGCTGGCGATCGCCGCGGCGAAGCTCGGCTACGGGCCCCTGCTCGGGCTCGACAACGAGTCCGAGAGCGTCAGCGCGGCCGCGGAGAACGCCGCCGTCAACGGAGTCGAACTGGCGACGCGCCGCTTCGATCTCCGGCGCGAGCCGTTGCCCTGGGTCGGAGACGGCGAGCCGGCTCCGCCGGGACGGCCCGTGATCGTGCTCGCGAACCTGCTCGCGCCGCTGCTGCGCGACCTAGGCGCCGCGATCGCTACGGCGCCGGTCGGGCTCGTCGCGGGCGGGCTGCTGGTCGAGCAGCTCGACGAGGCCGCCGCCGGGTTCGCAACGGCGCTCGACATGCGCGAGCGGACGCGCCGCGTCGCGGACGGCTGGGGCGCGCTCTGGCTCGTCCGCGCCTAGGCGCCGTCGGCGATCTGCGTCGCGGCGAGCACGTTCGAGCGGTACACGAGGTCGATCGCGGCGCGGATCCCGTCCTCTTCGGAGGCGAGCTTCCCGGCGGCCGTGAGCGCGCGGCCGATCGTCTCGAGCGCCTCGCCGTCCTGGCCCGGGTCCGGATCGCGCGTCGCCGCGATCGCCATGTCGAGCATCGCCGCAGCCTGCGCCGCCACGCCGGTGAACAGCGCCGGGCCGACGAGGCTGGCGTAGCCGTAGGCGCGCATCAGGCGCCCGGACACGGTGATCGAGGGGCCGCGCCGCGGCGGCGTCTCGGCCGGCAGCTCCTCGCCGTCGATCAGCGCGGCCATCGTGCCCCCGAGCATCAGCTTGGTCGTCGCCTCATCGAGGCCAGCCTGGCGCGCGACGCGCAGCGCCATGTACAGCGTCGTCGACGGTGCCCCGTACGGCGGGTCCGACGCGAACACGATCCGCTCGGCGGGCACGCGCGCGAACAGCTCGATCACATCGAGCGGGAAGAAGCACGAGATGTCGTAGAGCACGCGCGGGTGGCCGGCGAGGCGGGTGCTGAGGATGCCCTGGTCGCAGATCGCGCCGTGGGCGAGGATCAGGGCCGCGCCGGGGTGGCGCAGCGCCAAGTCGGCGAGGCCCTCGGCGAGCGGCGGCAGGCCCCGGCCGGCGTGGATCAGGACGGGCACGCGCGCCTCTTCGGCGAGCTTGAAGACCTCGTCGAGGTCGCCGCCGTCGAACACGAAGTCCTGGGCCCGCGGGTGCAGCTTGATCCCGCGCGCTCCCTTCTCGAGGCTGCGCTCGGCCTCCGCGAGCGCGCCTTCGGCCGGGTCCAGGCGGCAGAACGGCACGAGCCGCCCGTCGCTTTCGCCCGCCCAGCCCAGAACGCGGTCGTTTGGCACGCTGTAGGCGGGCTTGCGCTCGGGGTCGTGCAGCGGGAACACGCAGGCGCGTCGCGCTTCGGCGGCGTCGAGCAGCCGCAGCAGCTGCTCGAGCTCCAGGGAGCGGCCGTCCTCGTCGAGCCCGAGGTGGGTGTGGGCGTCTATGACTTCGGCGCCGCGCGGGCGAAGCGACTCCGCCTCGGCAAGGAATGGCGCGAGTGCCTCGGCATAGAGGGCGTCGTTCACGCGACGGCACCTTAGATGATCGGTTGCGCTGATCGGGTCCGCCGCTAGCCTTGGGGCACTCGATGCAGACGGCAAGCGCACACCGCGTCGTCGTCGTCGGCGGCGGCTTCGGCGGCCTGCAGGCCGCGCTTCACCTGCGCGGCGCGCCGGTCGAGATTACGCTCGTCGACCGCCGCAACTTCCACCTCTTCCAGCCGCTCACCTACCAGGTCGCCACCGGCGCCCTCTCGCCCGGCGAAATCGCCTATCCGCTGCGTGCGATCTTCAAGCGCGCGCGCAACGTGCAGGTGCTGATGGCGGAGGCACAGGCCGTCGACGCGCAGGCCGGCCGGCTGGAGCTCGCCCCGGTCGCGGGCGTGCCCGCACCGCCGAGCATCCCCTACGACACGCTGATCGTCGCCGGCGGCTCGCACTACTCGTACTTCGGCCACGACGCGTGGCGCGAGTTCGCCCACGAGGTCAAGTCGCTGGAGAGCGCGCTCGTCACCCGCTCGGCGATCCTGAGCGCGTTCGAGGCCGCGGAGATGGCCCCCGACCAGGAGCTGCGCGCCTCGTGGCTCTCGTTCGTGGTCGTCGGCGCGGGGCCGACCGGCGTCGAGATGGCGGGCCAGGTCGCCGAGCTGGCGCGCGACAGCCTGCGCCGCGACTTCCGCGCGGCCGACCCCAGCAGCGGGCGGATCGTGCTCGTCGAGGCCGGCGATCGCGTGCTCGCGAGCTTCCCGCCATCGCTGTCGGAGAAGGCGGAGCGCTCGCTTCAGAAGATCGGCGTCACGCCGCTGCTCTCGCGCACGGTCGTGGGCGTGGACGCGCGCGGCGTGACCGTGCGCGGCCCGGACGGGCAGACCGAGCGCGTCGCCTCGCGCACCGTCGTCTGGGCGGCGGGCGTCGAAGCGTCGCCGCTCGCGAGCATGCTGGCGTCGGTCGTGGGCGCGGAGACCGATCGCGCCGGGCGCCTGACCGTCGAAGGGGATCTCTCGCTCGCCGGTCACCCCGAGATCCTCGCGCTCGGCGACATGGTCGCGGTCCGCGGCGAGGACGGCAAGCCGGTCCTCTACCCCGGCGTGGCCCCGGTAGCGATGCAGGAGGGCCGCTACGCGGCGAAGCTCGTGCGCGCTCGCCTCAAGGGGGAAGAGGTGAAGCCGTTCCACTACCACGACAAGGGCAACCTCGCGACGATCGGGCGCGGCGCCGCCGTCGCCGACGTCAAAGGCATCAAGCTCAGCGGCCTGCTCGCGTGGAACGCATGGGTGGTCGTGCACCTCTGGTACCTCGAGGGCTTCGCGAACCGGCTGTTCGTGTTCGCCCGCTGGGCGCTGTCGTTCGTCACACACGGCCGCGGCGCGCGCATCATCACGCTTCCCGGCGACTTCGTCGAGGCCAGTTCCGCTCCCGAGCGGCGCGGCGAGGCGGGCATGGAAGACGCGGCGGTGCGGCGCGCGGAGGCGGGCGCGGCCAAGGGCTCCGCCGGTGCGGACGGGTGAGGAGCGGGGGCGGCGTATCCTGAGACGAGGATGGCGATAGTCGACCAGATCAAAACCGACCTTCAAGGGGCGATGCGCGCCGGCGAAAAAGAGAAGGTCGGGGCGCTGCGGCTGGTCCTCTCCGAGCTGCAGAAGGCGGCCAAGGAGGGCAACGACGACGAGCTGGCGGTGTTGCGCCGCGAGCGCAAGCGGCGTCTCGAGGCCGCCGCGCAGTTCCGCGACGGCGGGCGCGAGGAGCTGGCAGCCGGCGAGGAGTCCGAGGGCGAGCTGATCGGCTCCTACCTGCCCGCGGAGCTGTCCGACGCGGAACTTCAGGGCATCGTCGAGCGAGCCGTCACGGAGAGCGGCGCGACGAGCGCGAAGGACATGGGAAGCGCGATGCGGGTTGCGATGGCGGCCGTCGACGGCCGTGCGGACGGCAAGCGCGTGTCCGGGCTGGTGAGGGCCGCGCTGCAGGGATGAGGACGCAGCTCGAGCTCTCCAACGAAGTCGCCGCCGAACTGGCGGGCAGCCAGGATGCGGTGCTGCGCGCGCTGGAGTCGCATCTCGACTGCCGCGTGTTCCTGCGCGGCAACATCCTGACCTTCGAGGGCGAGGAGAGCGACACGCTCGTCGGCGAGCGCGTCGTGCGCGAGCTCTCCGACCTGATCGCCCGCGGCCACCAGATCGGCCCGGGCACGATCACCGCCGTCACGGGCGCGCTCGACGCGCACGAATCGCCGGCGCGCGTGCTCGAGGATGTCGTGTGGTCGCACCGCGGGCTGCGCGTCGCGCCGAAGACCGTCAACCAGAAGCGCTACGTCGACTCGATCCGCCGCAGCACGATCACGTTCGGCGTCGGCCCGGCCGGCACCGGCAAGACCTTCCTCGCGGTCGCGATGGCCGCGGCGGCGCTCTCGCGCCACGAGGTCAACCGCATCATCCTCACCCGCCCGGCCGTCGAGGCCGGCGAGCGGCTCGGCTTCCTGCCCGGGGACATGATGGCGAAGGTCGATCCGTACCTGCGCCCGCTGTTCGACGCGCTCCACGACATGCTCGACCCGGAGAAGGTCTCTGCCCACATCGACCGCGGCGTGATCGAGATCGCGCCGCTGGCGTTCATGCGTGGAAGGACGCTCAACGACTCGTTCGTGATCCTCGACGAGGCACAGAACACGACGCCGGAGCAGATGAAGATGTTCCTGACGAGGCTCGGCTTCGGTTCGCGGATGGTGGTAACGGGGGACATCACGCAGGTCGATCTGCCGCGCGAGCAGCAGTCGGGCCTGATCGTCGTCGGCGGCGTGCTGGATTCGGTCGAGGACGTCGAGTTCGTGCGCTTCGGCGGCGAGGACGTCGTCCGCCACAAGCTCGTGCAGCGGATCGTCGAGGCCTACGACGCCCACTCCCAGCGCCAAGAGGGTGCCCGCACGACAGGCGCAGACGAGCCGCCCGCGCGCCCGGCCATCCGCAGCGCCTGAGGCGGCGATGCTCGACGTCGAGGTGTTCGGCGCGACCCTCGCGCCAGGTGCGCCCCCGCCGGAGCGCCTCCAACTCCTGTGCGAGCTCGCCGCTTCGAGCCACGGCGTGCACAGCGGGCACGTCGCGATCGAGTTCGTGAGCGCCGAGCGGATCGCCGAGCTGAACCGCGGGCACCGCGGCAAGGACCGCGCCACCGACGTGCTGTCGTTCCCGATCGACGGCGCGGATGGCTCCGCCAGCGAGCCGCGCGAGCTCGGCGACATCGTGATCTGCGCGCCGCGCACGGCGGACCTCGAGGAGGCGATCGTCCACGGCATGCTCCACCTGCTCGGCATGGACCACGAGCGCGACCGCGGCGAGATGCTGGCGCTGCAGGCCGAGCTGCTGGGGCGATCCGAGTCGTGACCCGCAGCGGCTTCGTCGCGCTCGCCGGGCGCCCGAACGTCGGCAAGTCGACGTTCGTCAACGCCGTCGTGGGCGAGAAGGTCGCGATCGTCTCCGAGAAGCCGCAGACCACCAGGCGCGCGATCCGGGGCGTTCACGAGCGCGGCGACGCCCAGCTGGTGCTCGTCGACCTGCCGGGCGTGCAGCGCCCTCGCGACGCGCTCACCGCGCGCATGGCGCGCCGCGTCCAGCAGGAGCTCGACGGCGCCGACGCGGCGCTGCTGATGATCAACGGCGAGCAGGGGGTGGGGCCCGGCGACCGTTTCATCGCCGGCCGGCTGGCCGTCGCCTCCACACCCGCGGTGATCGCCGTCAACAAGGCCGACCGGCTCTCGCATCAGGCGCTGCTCGAGGCGCTCGCGCACGCCGGCGAGCTGGAGCTCGACGCGGAGGTGTTCCCGATCTCGGCGCGCACCGGCGCCGGCGTGCAGGAGCTGATCGCCCATCTCGCCACGATGCTGCCGGAGGGCCCGTTCGTGTTCGCCGCCGAGACGGCCTCCGATCAGCCCGAGGAGCTGACGCTCGCTGAGCTGATCCGCGAGGCAGCGATCCGCCGCACCTTCCACGAGGTGCCGCATGCCGTCGAGGTCGTCGTCGAGGAGATCGAGCCACCCGGCGAGCGCGCGGGGGTCACCCGCGTTCGGGCGCTGATCTGGGTGGAGACGAACTCCCAGAAGGGCATCCTGATCGGCTCCGGCGGCAGCATGATCAAGAACATCGGGATCGCCGCGCGGAAGGAGATCGAAGCTGCGCTCGGCGGCCGTGTGCATCTCGACCTCTCGGTGAAGGTGCGGCGCGACTGGCGCGCCGACGAGGGCCTTCTCGACCGGCTCGGGATCAGCTAGCGGCGCCGGCTCGCTCGAGGCCCTGAGCGAGGCGCGAGGCGATCTGCTCAAGCGCCTCGAGGTCGAGCGCCGCAGTCCACACGAACGGCACGGGCAGCACGTGCAAGCCTCGGCGGCGCAGGCGCGTCACCTGCCCGTGCTGATAGCTCGCGCGGGCGTGCACCTCGTGGGCCGCGCGCGCCGCCGCCGCGGGCACGCCCGAGCCGTTCGCGCCGCCGCCGGCTCGCGCGTCGAGCAGCGCGAGCTCCTCGGCGCTGAAGCGCCGCGGCAGCAGCGCGTTGAGCACGACCGCGTCGAGCTCGCGCCCGACGGCGGTTTCGAGCCCATCTTGCAGCTCGAGCGTCTCGGTCACGGCCATGTCGGTCCCCTGCGCGACGGCCACGTAGGCGCTCCGCGCGGGGTCCGCGAGCAGTTCGCGCACATGGGAGGTGTCGCGCACGATCGGCCCGACGCGCGCGATCCGGCCGAACGTCTCCGGCGAGCGGAGCATCCCGAGCGCGTGGCCCGTCGCCGGCGCGTCCATGATCACGAGATCCCGCCCGCGCCGCGAGGTGCGCCGCCCGCCGGCCAGCCGCCAGATCTTGATCATCGTCACGATCTCTCTCGCCCCCGGCGCGGCGGCGGCGAAGTACTGGAAGGTTCCGCTCGATCCGAGCACGCGGCTCGACACGCGCCCGCCGAGCTCCTGCACCCACTCGAGCAGCGCGCGGTCGGGGTCGATCGTGAGACCCCACAGCCCCTCGCGCAGCCGCAGCTCCTCGCCGGGCTCGCCGGGCCGGCGGCCGAACAGCTCCGCCATGCGCGACTGGCCGCCGAGCTCGACGATCGTCGCCCGGCGCCCGGCCTGCGCCGCCAGCGTCCCGAGCGCCGCGGCGATCGTGGACTTGCCGACCCCGCCCTTGCCCGTCACGACGATCAGCCTGCGATCGAGAAGCGCCTGCATCGCCGGCAGTCTCGCAGGCGCCCGGCGAAAAAAGGGGGCCCGCCCACCCCGCCCACCGCGCCCGCCGGTCCGGCCGCGGCGAGGCGGCGCGCCTACAATCGTCCGCATGTCCGCCGCCGAGCAGCAGACCGACGAGCAGCCCATCGACGAGCTGGTCAGCTACGACGAGCAGGGCCTCGTTCCATGTGTGGTGCAGGACTGGGGGAGCGGCGAGGTGCTGACGCTCGCCTACATGAACGCCGAGGCGCTGCGCCGCACGCGCGAGACCGGCGAGCTGCATCTGTGGAGCCGCTCGCGCGGCGAGCAATGGCACAAGGGGGGCACGAGCGGCAACGTCCAGACGCTGCGGGCGCTGCGGCTCGACTGCGACGGCGACACGTTGCTGGCGCTCGTGGAGCCGGCCGGGCCGGCGTGCCACACCGGCGAACGCAGCTGCTTTCACCGCGGCGCGTTGGAGCCCGCGGCCCCCTACGAGACGCTCCCTGCGCTCGAGCGCACGCTCGCCGCGCGGGCCGGCGAGCGGCCCGCCGGCTCGTACACGGTCGAACTGCTCGAGGACCCGCCGCGGATCGGCGAGAAGGTGATGGAGGAGGCCGAGGAGGTCACTCGCGCGGCACGCGAGGAGAGCGACGAGCGCGTCGACGAAGAGGCCGCCGACGTCCTGTACCACCTGCTCGTGCTGCTGCGCAGCAGGGGCCGCTCGCTCAGCGACGCCGAGCGGGTGCTCGATGGCCGTCGCGCCTAGCGCCCAGCCGCCCGAGGGCGCGCGGGCCGCGACGCTCGCGGTCGCGCCGACGCTCGCGCGGGCGCGCGAGCTCGCTCCCGAGCACAACCTGATCCCGCTCGCGGTCAGCTTCGTCGATGACTGCGAGACGCCCGTCTCGGCGCTCCTGAAGATCCGCGCGCTCGCCCCGGGCGAGCCGGCGTTCCTGCTGGAGTCGGCGGAGCAGGGCCAGCGCGTCGGGCGCTGGTCTTTCATCGGCTTCGCGCCGCACGAAGTGGTGCGCTGGTCGCTCGCCGACGGCGGCGATCCATACGCGCTCGCGGCCGAGCGCGTGGGCCGTGTCCGCCAGGCGCCCGTGCCCGCGGGCCTGGAGGAGGTGCCCTTCACCGGCGGCGCCGTCGGGATGTTCGGCTACGACCTCGTTCGCACGGTCGAGCCGCTCGGCGAGCTGAACCCCGACCCCGTGGGGCTCCCAGACCTCGCCCTGATGCTCACCGACGGCCTCGTGGTCTTCGACCACCTCAGGCACACGATCACGATCCTCCTCAACGCGGACCTCGCCGCGCAACCGGACGTCGAGCGTGCCTACGCGGAGGCGGTGGCGCAGATCGCCGAGGTGCGCGAGGCGCTCGCCGGCCCGGTGCCGCGCGAGGAGCCCCGCCCGCCGCGCGAGGTGCCCGCGTTCGAGTCGAACATGCCCCGCGAGGAGTTCGAAGCGATCGTCGCGCGGATCATCGAGTACATCTACGCGGGCGACGCCTTCCAGGTCGTGCCCTCCCAGCGCTGGTCGGCGCCGAGCCCCGTCGAGGCGTTCTCGATCTACAGGGGCCTGCGCGCCGTCAACCCCAGCCCGTACATGTACTTCCTGGACTTCGGCGACTTCCAGGTCGCCGGTGCGAGCCCCGAGCCGCTGCTGACCGTCAGCGGCAGGCACGTCTCGACCAAGCCGATCGCGGGCACGCGCCCGCGCGGCGCGAGCGCCGAGCAGGACCGGCGCATCGCCGCCGAGCTGCTCGAGGACGAGAAGGAGCGAGCCGAGCACGTGATGCTGGTCGACCTCGGCCGCAACGACCTCGGGCGCGTCTGCGAGTACGGCACCGTGCACGTCGACGAGCTGATGGAGGTCGAGACCTACAGCCACGTGATGCACATCGTGTCCTCGGTCTCGGGCACGTTGCGGCCCGGCGTCGGCGCGCTGGACGCGCTGCGCTCTGTGCTGCCCGCCGGCACCCTCTCGGGCGCGCCGAAGGTGCGCGCGATGCAGATCATCGACGAGCTCGAGCCGGTCAAGCGCGGCGGGTACGGCGGAGCGGTCGGATGGTTCAGCTACGCGGGCGACCTCGACACGGCGATTCACATCCGCACCGTCGTGGTGAAGGACGGCGTCGCGCACGTGCAGGCGGGCGGCGGCACCGTGGCCGACGCGCGGCCCGACTACGAGTACGACGAGTCGGTGGCGAAGATGAGCGCCGCGACGCGAGCGATCGCCCTGGCGTGCGAGCAGCCCGACTGGCCCTAGTTACGATCGCGCGAAGCTCCCCAACCTTCGCCCGCGGCCCGCGTTCCAACAATCAATGCAGCACCGCGGCGCGCAAGCCGCGATCGGGAAATCAGAGGAGGCATCGTCATGTACGGGGGGCGGAGGGTTCGCAGAACGCGAGTCACCGGCGCCGCCGCGGCGGCCGCGGCGCTGGCGGCGATCGCTTGGCTTGTGCTGTCCGGAGGCGCCGCAGCGCCCGCCGGCGGAACGACGACACCCCCGATCCACCACGTTGTGGTGATCCTGCAGGAGAACCACAGCTTCGACAACGTGCTCGGCCAGCTGTGCGCAAAAGAAAAACCGGCGACCTGCAAGTTCGCGACGAGCGGCAAAAACAAGAAAGGCGAAACGATCCCGCTGAGCGTGGCCGAAGACAAGGTGCCCCCGGTCGCACACGGCCAGGAAGCGCAGCTGACGGCCATGAACAAAGGCAAGATGAACGGCTTCGAACAGGTCGGCGGCTGCGAAGAAAGGCAGTGCTACACCCAGTTCGGCGAAGAACACGTCAAGAACCTCTGGGAAATGGCGCGCAGGGGCGCGATCGGCGACCATTTCTTCTCGCGCGACATCGTCCCGTCCTGGGGCGGGCACCTCGACTTCTTCGCCCAGACGCTGGACGGGTTCGTGGGCAACAACCCCAAGTTCGTCGACGAAGGACAGGGCAAGGGGCCGGGCTGGGGCTGCGACTCCCACGACGAGGCCGAATGGATCGCGCCCGGCGGTGAAATCAAAATGGAGCCCTCGTGCGTCCCCGACAAGGAAGGTCACGGCGCCTTCAAGGAAACGCCGGTCTCCTACGTGCCGACGGTCGGCGACCGGATCGAAGAAGCCGGGCTGACGTGGGGGATCTACGCGGCGCAGCCGGGCGAACAGGAAGGGTCCAAAGAAGAACGTGAAAACGCCGGTCCGTACAAATGGGCGATCTGCCCGACGTTCGCCGAGTGCCTCGACGGCCCGCAGAAAAAAGACATGCACGAAGCCAAACAGCTGTTCAGCGACGCGGAAACGGGGAACCTGCCGAACTTCGCGATCCTGACCCCGACCACCGTCACCGGTGGGACCAGCCAGCACAACGGCACCTCGATGGGCCTCGGCGACGAATACATCGCGAAAGAGGTGAAGGCGATCCAGGAAGGCCCCGACGGCGCCTCGACGACGATCTTCATCTACTACGACGACTGCGGCTGCTTCTACGACCACGTCAAACCCCCGGTGGCGGGCCTCGGTATCAGGCTCCCGCTCGTGATCGTGAGCCCGTACGCCAAGCCGGGCTTCGTCGACAAAGACGTCGCGACCAACAGCTCGATCCTCGCGTACATGGAGAGCGTGCTGCACGTCGCTCCCGTGGACGAACTGGACGCCACGGCCTACAACTTCAGCAAGGCGTTCAACTACAAACAGAAACCGACCGAACCGTTCACGCTGCGCCAGGACGAGGTCCCGCCGGCGGACCGGCATCTGCCGCCGCCTCCGCCCGACGACACCTGACCCGCGGCGTCTGAGAGGACCCCACCGCGCCGGCGGGGAGGCCGCGCGCGGTGGGCTACGCTGCCCGCGGCGCGATGAAAGTCCTCGTCCTCGACAACTACGACTCGTTCACCTACAACCTCGTCCAGTACCTCGGCGAGCTAGGGGCGGACGTCGAGACGGTGCGAAACGATCGCGCGAGCGCGGATGACCTGCTCGCGGGAGGCTACGAGCGCTGCGTCGTCTCGCCCGGGCCGTGCACCCCGGACGAGGCCGGGATCTCGCTCGAGGTCGTGCGGCGCTTCCCCGAAGCCGGCGTGCCGACGCTCGGCGTCTGCCTCGGGCACCAGGCGCTGGCGCAGGCGTTCGGGGGGGAGGTCAAGCTCCACGACCCGATCCACGGCAAGGCGACGACGATCGAGCACGACGGCCGCACGATCTTCGCGGGCCTGCACCCCGGCTTGACCGTCGGCCGCTACCACTCGCTCGTCGTCGGCGACGAGCTGCCCGGCTGCCTGGAGGAGTCCGCGCGCGGCGGCGGCGTGCTGATGGGACTGCGCCATCGAGAGCTCCCGGCGGAGGGCGTGCAGTTCCATCCGGAGTCCGTGCTGACAGAACAGGGCCGCGAGCTGCTCGGCAACTTCCTGGAGCGAAGCTAGGTGCCGAGCACCGTCCTGACGAGCGCGATCGACGCGCTCGCATCGCGCCGCGACCTGTCCGCAGATCAGACCGCGGAGGTGCTCGCCGAGATCATGCACGGGGACGTCTCTGAGATCCAGATCGCCGGCTTCCTGATCGCGCTGCGGACGAAGGGCGAGACGGTCGAGGAGCTCACCGGCCTCGCCCGCACGATGCGCGAGCTGGCGGCCCACGTGCCCACGGACCGCCAGGACCTGCTCGACACGGCCGGAACCGGCGGCGGGCGCAGCACGTTCAACGTGTCCACCACCGCGGCGCTGATCGCCGCGGGCGCCGGCTGTGCCGTCGCGAAGCACGGCAACCGCTCCGCCACGAGCCGGTCGGGATCCGCCGACGTGCTGGAGGCGCTCGGCGCGCGCATCGACCTCGGGCCGCCCGGGGTGGCCGCCTGCATCGACGAGTCCGGCTTCGGGTTCATGTTCGCCCCGGCCCACCACCAGGCGACGCGCTTCGTCGTACCCGTCCGCCACGAGCTCGCCGTGCGGACGATCTTCAACATGCTCGGCCCGCTCACGAACCCGGCGGGGGCGAGCCGCCAGCTCGTGGGCGTATCGGACCCCGCCTTCCTCGAGACGATCGGCGGCGCGCTCGCCCGTCTCGGCGTCGAGCGCGCGCTCGTCGTCGCGAGCGAGGACGGCCTCGACGAGGTCTCCGCCGCCGCGCCCACGAAAGTCGTCGAGGTCGACGGCGGCGAGCTGCGCAGCTACGTGCTGCGCCCCGAGGAAGCAGGCATCTCCGCGGACGGCGGCGAGGCGCTCGCAGGCGGGAGCCCCGAGCAGAACGCGGCCGTCACGCGCGCGATACTGGACGGCGCGAGCGCGCCTGGCGCGCGCCCCGGCGGGGAGGCACTGGCCGCGATCAACGCCGGCGCCGCGATCTACGCCGCCGGCGCCGCCGCGGACATCGCCGACGGCGTCCAGGCCGCGCGCGAGGCGATCGCCGACGGTCGCGCGCTCGGCGCGCTCGAAGGGTTCGTCGAGGCGACGCGCCGACACGCGCCGAGCGAGGCCGCGCGGTGAGCGCGCCCAGGGGCGGGAGCCAGGCGACCGGAACCGTGCTCGACCGGATCCTCGCCGAAACCAGGCAGGCGGTCGAGCGCCGCCACCGCGAGCTGCCGCTCGCCGAGCCGGCGGACGCGCGTGCCTGCGGCCGCTTCCGCGACGCGCTCGCGGCGCCGGGAATCGGCGTGATCGCGGAGTTCAAGCGGCGCTCGCCGTCGGCCGGCCCGCTGCACGACGCGCCGGACCTGGAGGCGAGCGTGGTCGCGTACGAGCGCGGAGGTGCCGTCGCCGCGTCGATCCTCACGGAGGAGGCGAACTTCGGCGGCTCGCTCGAGGACCTGCGCCTGGCGCGGCGCAGCTCCTCGCTCCCGCTGCTGCGCAAGGACTTCGTGGTCGACCGCTACCAGCTGCTCGAGGCGCGGGCCGCCGGCGCCGACGCCGTGCTGCTGATCGTCGCCGCGCTCAGCGACGACGAGTTCGCCTCACTTCACGCCGCCGCGACGGAGCTCGGCCTCGACGTGCTCGTCGAGGTCCACGACGAGCAGGAGCTCGAACGCGCGGCGGCGCATGCGCCGGAGATGATCGGCGTCAACAACCGCGACCTGCGCGACTTCTCGGTCGACGTGGGTCGCACCGAGCGGCTGCTGGAGCTGATGCCACCGGGCACCCTGGTCGTCTCGGAGTCGGGGATCTCAGAGCCGGCACAGCTCGAGGCGCTCGCCCGCCAGGGGGTCGACGCCGTGCTCGTCGGCGAGACGTTGATGCGTTCGCAGGACCCCGAGACGGCGCTCGCCGTCCTGCGCGGCGGCCTTTAGACACTCCCCCCAAACCCTTTATATGTCCTTCACACCCCGCGCTCATCCTCTCCTGCCATGAGACGACTCTTCGCCATCCCCTTCATCGCCGCTTTGCTGGGTGCAGGCATCGTCGTCGCCGTGCTTGCAGCCGCAGGTGATCTCGGCAGCAACGGGACGGTGACGACGGTCGAGGCTCCCACGCCGACCGCGGCCCCCTCAAACGCATCCAATCGCGGCACCGGTCTGACCCCCCACCAGGTCTACGTCAAAGACGCACCCGGCGTCGCCTTCGTGACCTCGACGATCGTGCAGAGCGGCGAATCGCCGTTCGGCTTCGGTGAATCCTCACGCGAAGGCACCGCCACCGGCTCGGGGATCGTGATCGACTCGAACGGCACGATCCTCACGAACTACCACGTGATCGAGAACGCCGTCAAAGTCACCGTGAGCTTCGAAAAAGGCAAGACGGTCGAAGCGCAGGTCGTGGGCAAGGACCCCTCCAACGACCTCGCCGTGCTGCGCATCCACCCCGACGGGCTGACGCTTCACCCGGTCACGCTGGGCGACTCGAGCAAGGCTCAGGTCGGCGACCCGGTCTACGCGATCGGCAACCCCTTCGACCTTCAGCGCACGCTCACGACCGGCGTCGTGTCGGCGCTGCAGCGCCAGCTGAAAGCGCCGAACGGCTTCACGATCTACAACGTCATCCAGACCGACGCGCCGATCAACCCCGGCAACTCGGGCGGGCCGCTGCTCAACTCCCAGGGTCAGGTGATCGGCATCAACTCGCAGATCGAGACCGGCGGGAGCAGCACCGGCAGCGTCGGCATCGGCTTCGCGGTGCCGATCAACACCGCCAAGTCCGAGCTCGGCAAACTGGAGAAGGGCGGCACGGTCTCGAGCGCCGGCTACCTCGGCGTGACCTCGATCACGATCGACGGCTCGCTCTCCGGGCTGAACCTCCCGACCAACAGCGGCGCGCTCGTCGAGAGCGTCCAGAAGGGCTCGCCCGCCGACAAGGTCGGCATCAAGGGCGGCGTCGCCGCCGGTACCCAGGCCGGGTCGGTCGCGATCGGCGGGGACATCATCAAGTCCGTCGACGGCAAGGAAATCGCCGGCTCGGAAGACCTCGCGACCGTGATCGGCGAGAAGCAGCCGGGCCAGTCGGTGACGGTCAAACTGCTGCACCCCAACGGCCACGGCGGCTGGGAACCGAAGAGCGTGACGGTCACGCTCGGCAAGCGCCCGGCCACGGCCCCCGCGCAGAGCAGCGAAGAAAAAGAAGGCGGCCCCGAAGGCTGAGGCGTTCGGGGGCGCCCGCCAGGCGCGCTCCCAGGCCTCGGCGGTCCCGTAGCGCGGCGCTCCAGAGCGCCGCGCTACGGTTGGTTGATGGCCACGCGCGTGAAGATCTGCGGCCTCACGAACCTCGAGGACGCGGAGGCGGCCGCGGCGATGGGCGCCTGGGCGCTCGGCATGATCTTCGCCGAGGGCAGCCCCCGGCGCTGCGCGCCGGAGCAGGCGCTGCGGATCGCGGCCGCCCTGCAACGGCGGGCCGAGCTGTGCGGCGTGTTCGTCAACGAGCCGCTCGACAACGTCGTCAGCACCGCTCGCGACCTCGGGCTGACGATGCTCCAGTTCCACGGCGATGAGGGTCCGTCCTACTGCTCGGAGGCGAGGCGCCGCACGGGCGCGAAGGTGATCCGTGCACGGCAGGTCTCGGGCCCCGGCGATGTGCGCGACGTCGAGCGCTACCACGTCGACTTCCATCTGCTGGACGCGCGCTCGAAACGACGCCCCCGGCTGCGCGGCGGCACGGGAGAGACGTTCGACTGGGAGCTCCTGCGCAGCCGCCGCTCGCAGGTCCCGCTCATCCTGAGCGGCGGGATCGACGCCTCGAACGCGGGCGCGGCGATCGCGGCCGTGCGGCCGTTCGCGCTCGACAGCGCCAGCGGAACCGAGGGCTCGCCGGGGCACAAGGACCACGCGCGGATGGCGGCCCTGTTCTCGGCCGTGCGCGAGGCCGACCAGGCTTTCGCGCCGCCGGCCGGCGAGCCGGCCCACCCCGTCGCGGAGGCGCGGTGAGCGCCCCCGAGGCCCCGGGCCGCGTCGAGCACGGCGCGCCGGAGCACCGCTACGGCCCCTACGGCGGGCAGTTCGTGCCCGAGACGTTGATGCCCGCACTCGCCGAGCTCGAGCAGGCGTGGGTGGCCGCACGCGCAGACCCCGACTACCGGGAGGAGCTGGCTGCGCTGCTGAGCGACTACGCCGGGCGCCCGACGCCGCTGTATCGTGCCCGCCGGCTCTCGGAGGCGCTCGGCCGGCCGCTGTACTTCAAGCGCGAGGACCTCAACCACACGGGCTCGCACAAGCTCAACAACGCGATCGGCCAGGCGTTGCTGGCGCGGCGCATGGGCAAGCGCCGGGTCATCGCCGAGACCGGGGCCGGCCAGCACGGCGTCGCGACCGCGACTGCGTGCGCGCTGCTCGGCCTCGAATGCGTCGTGTACATGGGGGTCCAGGACACGCGCCGCCAGCGACCGAACGTGCAGCGGATGGAACTGCTGGGAGCCGCCGTTCGGCCCGTCGACGCCGGCGCGCGCACGCTCAAGGAGGCGACCTCGGCGGCGATCCGCGACTGGGTCACGAACGTCGAGACCACGCACTACGTGATCGGCTCCGTCGTCGGCCCCGCGCCCTACCCGGCGCTCGTGCGCGACCTGCAGCGCGTGATCGGCGACGAGGCCCGAGCGCAGATGCTCGAGCGCGAGGGGCGGCTGCCCGCGCGCGTGATCGCGTGCGTCGGGGGCGGGTCGAACGCGCTCGGCATCTTCAGCGGTTTCCTCGAGGACGAGCAGGTCGAGCTGATCGGCGTCGAGGCGGGCGGCGAGGGCATCGACACCCCGCGCCACGGAGCCCCCCTGACCGTCGGTGGCCGCGCGGGGATCCTGCACGGCGCGCGCTCGGCCGTGATGCAGGACGAGGAGGGTCAGATCCTCGAGGCCCACTCGATCTCGGCCGGGCTCGACTACCCCGGAACCGGTCCCCAGCACGCGCACCTGCGCGACACCGGCCGGGCGCGCTATGTCGCGGTCACCGACGCCGAAGCTCTCGCGGCCTTCCGCTTGGTGACGCGGCAGGAGGGCATCATCCCCGCGCTCGAGACCGCGCACGCGCTCGCGTGGGCGCTGTCACAGCCCGACGGGGAGCTCGACCTCGTGTGCCTGTCCGGACGCGGCGACAAGGACCTCGCCGAGGTGCTCGCAAAGGACGAGTCGTGAGCATCGCCGGCGCCGACGAGCAGGAGAGCGAGGCGAGCGCCTCGGCCTCGGCGGGCGTCGAGCGGCTCGCCGGCGCTTTCCGGGACAACGGCAAGCAAGCCGCCCTGATGCCCTACCTGATGGGTGGGTTCCCCTCGCTCGAGGAGTCGGCGCGCATCGGCGAAGCCTGCGTTCGCGCCGGGGCCGACGTGATCGAGCTCGGGATGCCCTACTCGGATCCGCTCGCCGACGGGCCCGTGATCCACGCGGCCGGGACCGCCGCGCTGCAGGCCGGGGCGAACGTGGCGGGCGTGCTGGAGGTCGCGCGCGCGCTGTCGGCGAGCGTGCCGGTCGTGCTGATGTGCTACGCGAACATGGTCTTCGCGCCCGGCGCCGCGGCGTTCGTCGAGCGCCTCGCGCGCACCGGCGCGTGCGGGCTGATCGTCCCCGACCTGCCCTTCGGCGAGGCTCCGGAGGTCCAAGAGGAGTGCGAGCGGCGCGGCATCGCGCTCGTGCCGCTCGTCGCGCCGACGACGCCGCCGGAGCGGCTCGCCGCGATCGGCGCCCGGGCGAGAGGGTTCGTGTACACGGTCTCGGTCGTCGGGACCACCGGCGAGCGCCACGCGCTCGCCGAGCACTTCGCGGACGTCGTCGCCCGCGCCAAGGCCGCCACCGAGGCTCCGGTCGCGCTCGGGTTCGGCATCTCGAGCCCCGAGCAGGCCGCTCAGGCGGCCGCCGCCGGGGCCGACGGGGTGATCGTCGGCACCCGGCTCGTGCGCGCTGCCGCCGAGTCCGAGGTCCCGGCTGAGAGCGTCGGCGAGCTCGTCGCGGCGCTCGCCGCCGGCCTCGCCGCGACCGATCGCCCGGCCGGCAGCTAGGATTCCGCGCGCATGGGTTTGGTCCTCACCGCCACTGCGGGCCTGATCGTCTGGATCGTGCTCTGGGCGCTCGGCGCCAAGGGCTTCGACGCCTTCCTGATCGCCACCGTGATCATCCTGATCGGCGCGACGCTGAAGATCCTCTCGGCCTACCTGCCGGGCCGCCGCAGCTGAGCGCCCTGTGCCCACGCGCTGGCCGGGCCTAGCCGCTCTCGCCGTGGCAGCTGCCGCGCTCGCAGGATGCGGCAGCGTCGTTTCGGCGCAGGAAACGACCGGCAATCAGCTGACGGTCTACTCGAGCCTCCCGCTGGAGGGACCCAACGCCGTGATCGGCCGTGAAATCGAAGGCGGCGAGAAGCTGGCGCTAGCGCAGGCCGGCGGGCGCGTCGGTCCCTTCCACGTCGCCTACGTCTCGCTCGACGACGTCAACCCGCTCAGCGGCCAGACCAGCCCCGGCGAAAGCTCAACCGCCGCCAAGCAGGCCGCGCAGGACACGAGCACGATCGCCTACCTGGGCGACTTCGGCTCGCCCGCCACGGCCGTCACGCTCCCCCTCATCAACGAGGCCGGGATCCTCCAGGTCAGCCCGGCAAGCCCCTACGTCGGCCTGACGTCCTCCGAAGACGCGGGACAGGACGAGCCCGGCCGCTTCTACCCGAGCGGCAAGCGGACGTTCGTGCGCCTGCAGGGCGGCGATCCCGTGCAGGCCGGCGCTCAGGCGCTGATGATGCAGATGCTCGGCGTGCACAGCCTGTACGTGATCGACGACCAGGACCCGTTCGAGGCGCCGCTCGCCGAACTCGTCGCCGATCGCGCGCAGAAGGCGGGCGTGAAGGTCGCCGCCCACGACAGCATCCAGCTCGCCGCCGAAGCGAGCTACGCGGGCGAGATCAACAAGATCCGCTCGAGCCACGCGCAGGCGGTGTTCCTCGCCGCGGGCGCGAGCGCGGGCGCCACGGCGCTGCTGACGGCGCTGCACGAAGCCGATCCGCGCCTGCTGCTGCTCGGCACCAGCAGCCTCGCCACCGAAACGTTCACGTCCTCGCTCGGGTCGGCGGCGGCCGCCACCTACCTGACGACCCCGGTGCTGCCGGTCAACGCCTACCCGGCCTCGGCGCGGCGCGTGCTCAGCGACTACGCGCGGATCTTCCACCACTCCGCCGGCCCGTGGGCGCTGTACGGCTATGAGGCGATGGCCGGCGTGCTGGACGCGATCCACCGCGCCGGGGCGAACGGCAACAACCGGCCCGATGTGATCCGCGCCTACTTCGCGACGCGCAACCGGCCGTCGGTGATCGGCCGCTACAGCGTGCTGGCAGAAGGCGAAACCACGCTGCGGCGCTTCGCCGTCGACCGGGTGCAGGGCGGGAAGCCCGTCTTCTACAGGCTCATCGAAGTGCCCTGAGCCGGGCTCAGCCGCCCGCCGAGCGCAGCGCGAGCACGAGCCGGAAGCGTTCGACGCCGCCTTCCAGCGTTCGGCCTCCGCCGACGAGCGTCTTGCTCGCCCTGAGGTAGGGCAGCAGCGAAGAGACCGTCGGGTCTTCGGTCAGCCCGACGCCTTCCAACAGCGCGAGCAGCGTGGGGAAGTCGGCGATCACGCTCGGTTCGATCCCTTCGCCGAGCGCCGAGGAGGCCGCGGAGCGCGCCGAGCTCGCGGACATCGTGCTCGACGGCGAGAGCGCGGTCGTGACCGACGCTTCGCCCAGGCCGAGGATGAACTTCGGGCCGCTCGGCGAGGACCCGGAGGCGACGTTCAGGATCAGCGGGAGCCCTGGCAGCCGCACCGCGATCGCCGCATCGGTCCCGGGGATCGTGGCGCTGCTGACCTCGTTGCCCGCGGCTCGCAGCCGGGCGCCGAGCTTGGCGACCGCGGCGCGCGAGCTCGTCGCGTTGGTGGACGAGATCACGACGCCGGCGCGCAGTTCGAGCACGCCCGATCCGGCCGCGAAGATCCCCGCAGGGCCCATCCACGACGCGAAGTCGCGGCGCGCCGCCGGCGTTCGGGCGCCGAGGATCCGCAGCGGCTGCGTCAGCCCGCCGAGCAGGCCGCCGAGGCTGAGCGTGCCGCCGGCGCTTTCGGAGCCGGTGAGCGAGGAGAGCCCCGACAGGGCCGCCGCGGCTCCCGCCAGGTGCGTGCCGGCGTGGCCGATCCCCAGCGCGAGCCACGATTCACCCGGCAGCTGCGAGAGCGCCTGGGCGGCTTGTGGATCGGGCGCCAGCAGTCCGCTGGCGCCCCCGGCCAGCGAATCGACGTCGAGCCTCAGCGAGCTGGAGGCGAGCGTCAGCGCGGCGTAGGTGGGGCGCGACCCGGCGATCGCTTCGAGCAGGCTCTGGCCGGAGCCATGCGGCGCGCCCGCTGCCGGGTTGACGTACAGGTGCGCGATCGCTTCGCTGGGCGCTGAGGAGGCGAGCTTCGCGTAGCCGGGCGTCGAGGACAGCGCGGCTTCTCCCTGTGTGGCGCCGATCACCCCGCGCAGCCCCGCCTCGCTGCCGATCACGGCGAAGCGCCCCACGAGCCCGAACGCCACGCCCCCGGGCGACACTTCGTAGGAGACGCCGCGGTAGCTGCTCGCGTGCGCACCGGCGCGCTTGGCCTGGGTGGCCAGGAACGAGCGCGCCGCGCCGGCGTCGCTCGTGTCCATCACGAGCGCGCCGTCGAGCCCGCCCGAGGAGAACTGGAGCGCCGCGATCGCGCCGGATCCTGTGAGGCTCGAAGCGAGCGGGCCGATCAGCGCCTCGGCGGAGCGCAGCGAGCCGGCGAACAGTCCCGCCCGGGGTCCGAGCCACGGCGCGACTTCGCGCTGGTAGTCCAGCGGCGGCGAGCCTGGGGTGCGCAGCAGCCCGAGCAGCCGCGCGTACGGGTCGGGCGAGCCGGTCAGCCCCTTGCCTGCGGCTTCCGCCGCGCTCTGCTGCGATCCCGACGGGCGCACGGTGGCACCGACGTACGCCGGGGCCGCGGCGGGCACGGCGGTGGCCGGGTCCGCTTCGGTCCCCGACGGGTGTGAGGAGGAGCCGCAGCCGCCCAGCGCGAGTGCGAGCGCCGCCAAGGCCGCCGGCGCGGCGGGCACGATCCGCGAGAGCTGACGTTCGCTTCGCAAGGCGCGAGCGATCGTATTCGCTCTCGCTGCGCGCCGCCGCAGGTTTCGGGGACGGGGGAGAGGGGGCGCCGCTGCAACCGCGCGACCAGATCCGCGAGCTGCACGGGCGCTTGCGCCCCGCCGCTGCCCGTCGCGTGCGGCCTGATGGCGTGTTCAGCCCCGCCCGGCCTGCGATCTCGCCGTCTCGAGAAGTGCCGGGACGGTGTGGTGGGAGAGAATGTGCAAATGGGGTTGCATTGTGGGAGGAAGTGGGTTATGTTCGCCGCAGCGAGCCGGGGTGGAGGAGCTCCTCCCACTCCTCCACCTCGGCTCCTTTCAAGCAAGGCAGGGGAGTCTCCGCAGTGGCCCCGTTTCGCGGCACCTTCGATCACACGCTCGACGCCAAGAACCGCCTCACCGTTCCGGCGCGTTACCGCTCCGCCCTCGCCGACGGGGTCGTGCTCGCGATGCCCGTCGACCTCGAGCCCTGCATCGGCGTCTGGCGCCCGGAGGAGTACGACCAGTACACGCGCAGCGCGATCGCCGAACTTCCGCCCCTGTCCTCGCGCCGCACCGAGCTCGAGCGCTTCTTCTACGGCTCCTCGCACGACACCGAGCTCGACGCGGCCGGCCGCATCATGGTGCCGAGCTTCCTCGGCGAGCACGCGAAGCTCGCCAAGGACGTCGTCGTCGTGGGGGCCGGCGACCGCATGGAGCTGTGGGATCGCACCACCTGGGCAGAGCATCGATCGACGCTGCTGAGCGGCGTCGCGGAGGTGACCGCTCGTGTCGACGACGCTGCTTGAGATCGCGCCGCCCGGCGCGTTCGCCGAGCCGGCGCGCCCGGCGCCCGCCGAGCTGGCACGGCGCCCCAACGGCGCAGGCGGCGCCCGCGGGCCCCGAGGGCGAGCGGCCTCGCCGGCCCGGAACGCGCTCTCGGTGGGGCACGATGGGACGATGCCCCGCGCAGGACACACACCCGTGCTCGCCTCGGAGCTGCTCTCGCTGCTCGATCCGCAGCCCGGGCAGACCGCGATCGACTGCACGTTCGGCGACGGCGGCCACGCCCGCATGGTCGCTGAGCGGCTGGGGCCGGCGGGTACGCTCGTCGCGATCGATCGCGACCCGCTGGCCGAGCAGCGCTTCGAGGAGCTCGCGGCAGAGACGGCATGCTCGCTGCGGTTCATCCGCGCGGGGTACGCGGAGGCGCTCGCCGAGCTCGCCGCCGAGGGGCTCTCGGCCGACATCGCCTACTTCGACCTCGGCATGTCCTCGATGCAACTCGACACGCGCGAGCGGGGCTTCTCCTACTCATACGACGCGCCACTGGACATGCGCATGGACCCCACACAGGAGCTGACGGCGCGCCGGCTCGTCGCCGAGTGGGACGAGCGCCGCCTGGCCGGGGCGCTGCGCGAGCTCGGGGAGGAGCGCCACGCCGGCGCGATCGCCCGCGCGATCGTGCGCGCCCGCAGCCGGGGCCCGATCGAGACCACGCAGCAGCTCGTCGACGCGATCAGCTCCGCGATCCCCGCGCCCGCCCGATTCGCGGGAGGTCACCCTGCCAAGCGCTCCTTCCAGGCGCTGCGGATCGCGGTCAACGACGAGCTCGGCCAGCTCGAGGGTGCGCTGCCGCTCGCGTGGCAGCTGCTGCGCGACGGCGGGGTCCTCGCCGCGATCTCCTTCCACTCGCTCGAGGACCGCCGCGTCAAGCGTTTCCTCGCCGACCGCGCCCAGGGCTGCATCTGCCCGCCCGACCTGCCCGTGTGTGCATGCGGGCGCGAGCCGGAAGCCGCGCTGCTCACGCGCCGCTCGATCGTCGCCTCGCCCGAGGAGCTCGCCGCGAACCCGCGCGCCGCATCCGGGCGGCTGCGCGCCGCGCAGAAGCTCGCGCAGGAGCCCTCGTGAGCCCGCCGGCCGCCGCCGAGGCGCAGACGGCGAGCCCCGTCGCGCCACGGCGCCGGCCGCTGGCGCCGCCGCGCCCCCGGCGGGTATCGGGTCCCGCCACCCATCCCCATCGTCCCGCCACCCGCCCCCACCGTCCCGGCGGGCCGGCGCGCGGCCGCACGGTGCCCGCGCACCGCGAGGGTGGCCTCGCGCTGGGCGCGATCGCGCTGCTCGGCCGCCTCGACGCGGTTGCCGGGCACCGGCTGCTCGACCGGCTGATCCGCAGCCGTGTCTGGATCGGCATCGTCGCCTTCGCGCTGATCGGCATCGTCACGCTGCAGCTCGGGCTGCTGCGGCTCAACTCCGGGATCGGGCGCGCGCTCGAGCGCGAGGGCTCCCTGCAGCGCGAGAACGCGGCGCTCAGCGTCGAAAACTCCGAACTTGCGTCCGGCGGGCGAGTCGAGACCCAGGCGGCGAAGCTCGGCATGCAGCTGTTCTCGGTGGCCGGCCTGAAGTTCCTCGGGAGCCCGCCCGCCGGCGACATCGGCAAGGCGGCCGCGGCGCTCCGCGCGGCCCCGGCCGGTGAAGCGCGTGTTGCCTCGGGCGAAACAACGGCTTCGGCCGAATCGAGCTCGGCGAGCGGCTCGGCCCCGTCCGGCGAAGGCGGTGAAGCGGCAGGCGAACGCACGCCGGCGAGCGAACCCTCCACGGCGCAGAGCGAAACCCAAGCGCCGAGCTCGTCCACGGCGGCTGCGAGCACCGAAGCCGCACACGGCGAAGAAGCGCCCCCGAGCAGCGGCGGCGGTGAAACGAGCAGCGGCCCGAGCACGAGCACCGGCGCACTCCACGAAGGGGCACAAGCTGGCGGCGGGGCTCTCGCCCCGGGCGGTTAGGCGGCCGTGGCGGTCGTCCAGAACCGCATCGGCGCGATCTTCGCCCTGCTGTTTCTGCTGCTGCTCCTTGCCGGGTTCCGGACCGCCTACCTCGGCGTCTTCCGTGGCGCGGCGCTGCGTCAGGCGGCCAGCGACCAGCAGACCACCCACGAAACCGTCGTCGCGCAGCGCGGCGCGATCACCGACCGCAACGGCGTCGATCTGGCGATCTCCGAGCCCGCCCGCGACGTCTCGGCAGACCCGTATCTGCTGAGCGACCCGCTGTCGGCGGCCGCAAAGCTCGCCCCGGTGATCGGCCAGCCGCAGAACGAGCTGCTGCGAAAGCTCTCGCAGCGCACCGGCTTCGTCTACCTGGCGCGCGGAATGCCCGCGCGCCAGGCCGAATCGGTGCTGGCGCTGAAGATCCCCGGCGTCACGGGCACGCCGGTGATGAAGCGCGTGTATCCGCGCGGGACGCTCGCAGCGCAGGTGCTCGGCCAGGTCGGCACCGAAGGGCAGGGCCTATCGGGGATCGAGCTCGAGCTGGAATCCGTGCTGCACGGACGCACGGGGCAGCGGCGCGTCGTCAGCGACGCGATCGGGCAACCGGTCTCGATCTCCGAACCGCACCCCGAATCGCCGGGCGCGGCCGTCAAGCTGACGCTCGACGCGAACATCCAGCAACGGACCGAAGACGTGCTCGGGGCGGTCGCACAGGCGTTCAGCCCGAAAGACGCGACGGCGATCGTGATGGATCCTCGCGACGGGTCGATCCTCGCGATCGCGAACTGGCCGCAGGAGAACGCCAACGACCCGGGCGCGTTCTCGCCCGAAGCGCGCCGCGACAGGTCAGTCAACTTCCCCTACGAACCGGGCTCGACGTTCAAGGCGGTGGCTGTTTCGGGAGCATTGCAGCAGGGGCTGATCACCCCCGAAAGCGGCTTCTCGGTCCCCGGCCAGATCCAGGTCGCCGACCGCACGATCCACGACGACACCGAACACGGGGTGGAAACGCTCAGCACCTCGCAGATCCTCGCCCGCTCGAGCAACGTCGGCGCGATCGAGATCGGCAAACTGCTCGGCGCCACGCGCTTCAACGCGTGGGTCCACAGCTTCGGGTTCGGAACCCAGACCCGCGTCGGCCTGCCGGGTGAGGAACCGGGCGTCACGCCGGCGCTGGACCACTACTCCGGCTCCTCGATGGGGAACCTCCCGATCGGCCAGGGCGAGCTGGTGACGCCGATGCAGATGGCGGCGGCGTACGCCGCGATCGCCAACGGCGGCATCCTGCGCCCGCCGCACATCGTCAGCGAAATCGGCGGACGCGCGCAGCCGTTGCCGCCTGGGCGGCGGATCCTCTCCTCGACGATCGCCGCCGAGGTCCGGCACATGCTCGAAGGCGTGCTCGGACCGGAAGGGACGGCGAGCGAGGTCTCGGTCCCGGGCTACACGCTGGCCGGCAAGACCGGAACGGCGAGCAAGGTCGACCCCGAAACCGGCGAATACTCGAAATCCAAATACGTCGCCTCGTTCATCGGCTTCGCGCCTGCGTCGGACCCGCGGCTGCTGACGGCCGTCGTCGTCGACGAACCCCAGAGCGGCTCGATATTCGGCGGTACCGTCGCGGCGCCCGCGTTCGGCCAGATCATGAGCTTCGCGCTGCCCTACCTGGGGATCCAGCCCCACTGACGGCGTCCTCGCCCGGTCTCGGCCTCCGCGCGGGCGCAATCCGGCGGGTAGGCCTCAATTCTCCTTCGGGACCGGAAACTAGACTGCTCTGGATGCCGAAGCTGGGTATCGAGCCGTGAGGCTCGGCGATCTGAGCGCAGGCCTGGCCGGGCTGGTCGGGGCCGGGCCGGTTGGCGCGGAGGCGGACGTGGAGGTCTCCTCGCTCGCCTACGACAGCCGCGCGGTCAGCGCGGGGACGCTGTTCTTCTGCGTGCCGGGCTTCCAGGCCGACGGCCACCGCTTCGCGCCGGCCGCGGTGAGGGACGGGGCGGTGGCGCTGGTCGTCGAGCGTCCACTCGGGCTCGGCGTGCCCGAGTTGCTCGTCGACTCGGTGCGCGCCGCGATGGGGCCGATCGCGGCGCGCCTGTACGGCGAGCCGGCCGAGCAGCTGGAGGTGGTGGGAGTCACCGGCACGAACGGCAAGACGACGAGCGCCTACCTGATCCGGGAGCTGCTGGAGGCGGCGGGGACGCAATGCGGCCTGCTCGGCACCGTCAAGTCGGTGATCGGGGGCCAGGAGCGGGCGGTGGTGCGCACCACGCCGGAGGCGATCGACCTGCAGATGGATCTCCGGGAGATGGTCGATGGAGGCGACCGCGCGTGCGCGATCGAGGTCTCCTCGCACGCACTCGAGCTGGGGCGGGCCGCGGCGATCCCGTTCGCCGCGGCGCTGTTCACGAACCTCACCCAGGACCACCTCGATTTCCACCCGACGATGGAGGACTACTTCCTGGCCAAGCGGCGCCTGTTCGTCGGGGACGGCAGGGCGCCCGGCGTGAGCGTCGTGAACGTCGCCGACCCGTACGGCCGTCGCCTGGCAGACGAGCTTCCCAACGCCGTCACGTTCGCCGTCGGGCAGCCCGCCGACTACTCCGCGACCGAGCTGCGGTGCGGCTTCGGCGGCTGCTCGTTCACGCTTCGAAGTCCCGAGGGCGAGCACGTCGTCGCGCTGCCGATGCCCGGCCGCTTCAACGTCGCGAACGCCCTCGGCGCGCTCGCGGTCGCGCATCGCCTCGGCGTGCCGCTGGCGGAGGTCCTGCGCACGCTGGAGCGCGGCGTGCGGGTGCCGGGTCGCTTCGAGCCCGTCGACCGCGGGCAGGACTTCGCCGTGCTCGTGGACTACGCCCACACGCCGGACTCGCTGGAGAACGTGCTCGCGGCCGCCGGCGAGCTCCTCGAGGGGTCACAGGACGGGCGGGTGCTGTGCGTCTTCGGGGCGGGCGGGGACCGCGACCGCGGAAAGCGCCCGCTGATGGGCGAGATCGCCGCGCGTCTCGCCGACGTCACGATCGTCACCTCGGACAACCCGCGCTCGGAGGTGCCCGGCGCGATCATCGAGGAGATCATGGCCGGTGCCGGCGAGGTCCGGGAGGGCGTGCTCGAGACGATCGAGGACCGGCGGGCAGCGATCGCCCGCGCGGTCGCGCTGGCGTGTCCCGGCGACGTGCTGGTGATCGCCGGCAAGGGTCACGAGCAGGGCCAGGAGCTGGCCGGCGGGCGCAAGATCCCGTTCGACGACGTCACGGCCGCGGCCGAGGCGCTCGACGCCCGCCGCGGCGCGCTCGCCCGGGCGGCCGCGGGATGAGCGCCTGGGACGCCCGCCGGCTCGCCGCGGCATCCGGCGCCGAGCTGCTGCGCGACGGCGGCGGCGAGGCGCGCGAGGAGCCGCCCTCGGCTGCCGTCGACACGCGCGCCCTGCGCCCCGGCGAGCTGTTCGTCGGGCTCGCCGGCGAGCGCGAGGACGGCGGCGCGCGAGCCGCCGAGGCGCTCGCGGGCGGCGCGTGGGGCGTGCTCGTCTCGCCGCAGCACGCCCCGGGCGCTGTCGCCGCCGCCGAGCGGCTCGGGGCGACGGCGGATGAGCCGGCAGGCACGGTGCTCGTGCACCCCCGCCCGCTGCAGGCGCTGCAGCGGCTCGCCTCGGCCTGGCGGGAGGAGCTCGCGAGCGCCGGCGCGCGCGTCGTCGCGGTCACCGGCTCGACCGGCAAGACCTCGACGAAGGACATCCTCGCGGCGCTGCTCGCGGGGGCGATGCCGACCGCTGCGAGCCCCGCGAACCTGAACACCGAGATCGGCCTGCCGCTGGCGGTGCTCGACGCCCCCGCCGGGACGCGCGCGCTGGTGCTGGAGATGGCGATGCGCGGCCGAGGACAGATCGCCGAGCTGACCGAGATCGCGGCCCCGGACGTCGGCGTGATCGTCAACGTCGGCCCGGCACATCTCGAGCTGCTCGGCTCGCTGGAGGCGATCGCCGCCGCGAAGGCGGAGCTGATCGCGGGCCTTCGCCCGGGGAGCAAGGCGGTGGTGCCGGCCGGCGAGCTGTTGCTGCAGGCGCACATGCGCCCGGAGCTCGAGACGGTCACCTTCGGCGCGGGCGGCGACGTACGGCTGCTCGAGGGCGGCCCGGATGGGCGCGTGCGGATCGACGCGGGCGGCGAGCTCGTCGAGCTCGAGCCGTCGTTCCGCCAGGCGCACAACCTGTGCAACCTGCTGGCCGCCGTCGCCGCCGCGCGGGCGCTCGGCGTGCATCCGTCCGGCCGGCTGCAGGTGACGTTCTCGGCGATGCGCGGGCAGCGCGCCGAGCTGCCGTCCGGCGTGCTGCTGATCGACGACTGCTACAACGCCAACCCGATGTCGGTGCGGGCAGCGATCGATGACCTCGCCGCGGAGGCCGGGGAGGGACGGGAGGGCCGTCATCTGCGCAGCGTCGCGGTCCTGGGTGACATGCTGGAGCTGGGCCCGTCCGGCCCCGCGCTGCACCGCGAGATCGGCGAGCACGCGCGCCGGCAGGGGGTCGGGCTGCTCGTCACGGTCGGGCCGCTCGCCGCCGCGGTCGCGCAGGGCTTCGGGGGCGAGTCGCACACGCTGGCGGACGCGGCGCGGGCGGCCGAGGTCGTGCCGCAGCTCGTCGGAGCCGGCGATGTCGTGCTCGTCAAGGGGTCGCGTGGAGTCGGGCTCGAGCGCGTCGCGGAGGCGCTGCGCGAGGCCGTGCCGGCGGGACAGCGCTGAATGGGGCGCATCCTCTTCGGCGGTACGACCGCGCTGCTGATCTGCATCTTTTTGAGCCCGAAGTTCATCGCGTTCCTGCGGGCGCGCGAGTTCGGGCAGCACATCCGCGAGGACGGGCCCGAGGGGCACCTCCAGAAGGCGGGGACGCCGACGATGGGCGGCCTTCTGATCTTCCTGTCGGTCACCGTCCCGTTCCTGATCTTGACCAACTACGACTGGCCCGTGCTCGGCGTGTTCGCCGCGGCGATCGCCTGCGCGGCACTCGGCTTCGCCGACGACTACACCAAGCTCGTCAAGCGGCGCTCGCTGGGGCTGCGTGCGCGCACCAAGCTACTCGCAACGATCGCGATCTCGATCGGCCTGTGGTACATCGCGCACGAGAAGGCGCACCTGCCGAGCGTGCTGTTCCTGCGCTTCGTCGACTACCACATCGACGTCGGGCCCCTGTACCCGGTCGTGATCTACCTGGTGCTCGCGGGCACGACCAGCGGCGTCAACCTGACCGACGGCCTCGACGGCCTGGCGGCGGGTTGCGCCGCGATCGTGCTGCTCGCCTACATCGGCATCACCTTCATCTCGGGCCAGTTCGAACTCGCGATGCTGGCGGGCTGCCTGGTCGGCGCGTGCATCGGCTTCCTGTGGTTCAACGCCTTCCCGGCGACGATCTTCATGGGGGATACCGGCTCCCTCGGCTTGGGCGGTGCGATTGCGGGGCTCGCCGTGATGACGAAAACCGAGGTGCTGCTGATCCTGCTCGGAGGCATCTTCGTGATCGAGGCGCTGTCGGTCGTGATCCAGGTCGTCTCGTTCCAGGCGTTCCGAAAACGGGTGTTCCTGATGGCGCCGATCCACCACCACTTCGAGCTGAAGGCGTGGTCGGAGACGAAGATCATCCTGCGCTTCTGGATCGTGGCCTCGATCTGCGCCGCCATCGGCTTCACGATCTATCGCCAGAGCCGCGGCGTGTGAGGGTTGACGGGACCGTGCGCGGGTAGCTGAACGAGGTCCATCTCGTCCTCACAGGAGGCTCACGATGCAACTCGGCTTGGCAGTTCTGCGTGCGATCGTCGGCGGCCTGTTCTTCGGGCACGGAACCCAGAAGCTGGCGGGGTGGTTCAAGGGGCACGGGCTGAAGGCGACGGCGGAGGCCTTCGAGTCGATGCAGCTGCGGCCCGGCGTCGCGCACGCCACGGTTGCGGGCGTGGCCGAGGCGGGCGGCGGCGTGCTGCTCGCGGCGGGACTCGCGACGCCGCTCGGCGCCGCTGCCCTCAGCGGGACGATGATCACCGCGATCCGCAAGGTTCACGCCCCGAACGGCCCCTGGGTGGCCGAAGGCGGCTACGAGTACAACCTCGTGCTGCTGGCGATCGTGTTCGCGATCACGGCTGAGGGGCCCGGCCTCCTCTCGCTCGACGCGCTTCGCGGGCGCACGCGGTGGGGGACGGGATGGGCGCTCGGGCAGCTCGCCGCTGGAGCGCTGGGCTCGGCGCTCGCGATCGAGCTGGGTGCCCGCCAGGACCGTGCCGCGAAAAGCCAGGAGACTCCCTCCCGGCCCGCGGAGGCCGAGCCGGACGCGGAAGGGCCCGCCGCGGACGCGCGCCCGCTGCGTTCGGCGCCCTCGCCGTCCCAGGGCTGACCCCGCCCCGGCCCGTTCGCCGGGCAGCGCCCGAGCCGCCGCCGCGGGCGCGGAGGCATCCGCTCGCTCGTGTCGAATGGGGCTTGGATGTCACCGGCCCCAGCAGGGAGAGCTAGGCCCGCGCCGAAGCGAGCGCGACGCAAGAAGGGCGCGCCGGGCAGCCGTGCCAAGGCGAAGCGCCCGCAGACGCTCGAGCACCGCATCCTGTTGACGGCGACGATGTGCCTGCTGGCCTTCGGCGCGGTCATGGTCTACAGCGCGTCGTCCGCGACCTCGCTGCTGCAGGGCCAAGGCAACGGCAGCAGCTATCTGATCCGTTACCTGATCTACGGAAGCATCGGGCTCGTCGCGATGCGCGTGCTCGCACGCGACGGGATCGCCAAAGTGCATGCGATCACCGCGCCCCTGCTCGCCGTCTCGTTCGTGCTGGTGGCCGCCACGCACCTGCCGCACATCGGCGTTTCGGTCAACGGCGCGCGCCGCTGGCTCGGGCCGAGCCAGTTCCAGTTCCAGCCCTCGGAGCTGCTGAAGATCGCGCTCGTGCTGTACTGCGCCGCGCTGCTCGCCAGGCGCCCGCGCCGCGTGCACGATCTGCGTGAGCTGAGCAGGCCGCTGTTGGCGGTGGTCGGGGCGGCCGCCCTGCTCGTCTTCACGCAGCCCGACCTCGGCACGGCGCTCGTGATCGTCTTCACGGTCGCGACGATGCTTGTCGCGGCAGGCATCCCGATGAGCACGCTCGCCAAGATCGCGGGAACTCTCGCGGGGCTGATCCTGCTGTACGCGCTCGTGCGGCCCTATGCGCGTGCGCGGCTGACGTCGTTCGTCGACCCGTGGGCGCACGCGTCGGGCAGCGGCTTCCAAGCCGTGCAGGGCCAGATCGCGATCGGCTCCGGCGGGCTGTTCGGGGTCGGCCCGGGCCAGTCGGTGCAGAAGATCTTCTACCTGCCGGAGGCGCCCACCGACTTCATCCTCGCGGTGATCGCCGAGGAGTTGGGCATGGTGGGGGTGTGGGCATTGCTGTTTCTCTACGGGCTGATCGCCTATGCCGGCCTGCGCGCGGCCAAGTCCGCACGCAGCCTCTACAGCGCGCTGATCGCGGTCGGCGTGACGGCGCTGATCGTGACGCAGGCGATCCTCAACGCGTTCGCGGTGCTCGGGCTCGCGCCGCTGACCGGGGTTCCGCTGCCGTTCGTCTCCTACGGATCGAGCAGCCTGATCGTGATGCTGGCCGGGATGGGGCTGCTGCTGAACGTCGCCGGCGGTGCGACCGGTCACGTCCGCGCGGTCGGCCCCCGAGCCGGCCGCGGACGCGACGCGCGGGCCTCCGAATCGGAAGGATGGGGCCGTGAGCGCAGCGCCGAGGATCGTGATCGCAGCGGGCGGGACGGCGGGGCACGTCGTGCCGGCGCTGGCCGTCGCGGAAGCGCTGCGCGCTGAGGGAGCGGAGGTCAGCTTCATCGGCGGCGAGCGCGCCGAGGCCGAGCTGGTACCGGCCGCCGGCTTCGAGCTGCGCCGCCTCGCGGTCCGGGGGCTGAGCCGCACGAGCCCGGTCGAGGCGTTCCGGGCCTCGGGGCTGGCGGCGGCGGCGATCCCGCGCGCACGCGGGATCCTGCAGGAGCTGGCGCCGGCGGCGGTGATGGGCGGCGGTGGCTACGTGGCCGGCCCGGTCGGACTCGCCGCGGCGAGCTTGCGCCTGCCGCTCGTGCTCACCGAGGCGGACAGCCATCTCGGGTTGACGAACAGGCTGCTGGCGCCGCTCGCGCGCCGCGTCTGCCTGGCGTTCCCGCTGCCGGGGCGCGAAGGGGGGCGCTACGTCGTCACGGGGCGCCCGGTGCCGGCGCCGGAAACCGACCGTGCGCGCGCTCGGGAGCGCTTCGGGCTGGCCGCGCACGAGACGTGCGTGCTCGTGTTCGGCGGATCGCTGGGCTCGCGCTCGATCAACCTCGCGGCCGTCGAGGCGTTCGCCGGGGCGCCGTTCCGGGTGCTGCATATCTGCGGGCGGCGCGACTACTCCGAGCTGGCGGCGCGCAGGCCCGAGGCCGGGTACGCGCTGCTCGAGTACCTCGATCTCGCCGACTTCGCCCGCGCGCTGGCGGCTGCCGACCTCGTCGTCGCGCGCGCCGGGGGATCGGTCTTCGAGCTGGCGGCGAACGGGCTGCCGGCGATCCTGATCCCCTACCCCCGAGCCGCGGGCGACCACCAGAGCTCCAACGCGCGCTGGATGGCCGATGCCGGCGCGGCGGTGGTGATCCCCGACGAGGAGCTGTCCGGTTCTCGCCTCGGCGGCGAGGCCGCCGCGCTGCTCGCCGACGAGCGACGGCTGGCGGCGATGGCCGCTGCCTCGCGAGAGCTCGCGCGCCCACGCGCCGCCGCCGACGTCGCCCGTGAACTGCTGGAGGCGGCTGCGGCGTGAGCGCGGCGGGGAACTCGAAGCAGCCGTGGGCGGGGAGGCGCATCCACCTGGTCGGGGCGGCGGGCGCCGGGATGAGCGCCTACGCCCTCGCTGCGCGCGCGCTGGGCGCGAGCGTCACCGGCTCGGACAGGGAGAGCTCGCCGTACGCGCGCAGCCTCGCGGAGCGGACCGGGATCGAGGTCGCGATCGGCCACGACCCCGCCAACGTGCCGCCGGGCGGCGACGTGGAGCTGTTCTACTCGAGCGCGGTCCCGCCGGAGAACCCCGAGCGCGAGGCGGCGCGCGAGCGCGGCCTGCGCGAGCTTTCGCGCGCGGCGCTGCTGCGCGAGCTGAGCACGCTCAAGCGCACGGTCGCGGTCGCGGGCGCGCACGGCAAGACGACGACCGCGAGCATGCTCGCCCACATCCTGCTCCAGTCCGGCACCGAGCCGAGCTTCCTGATCGGCGGCGTGCTGGAGCCGCTCGGCACGAACGCGCGCTGGGGAGACGGGGAATGGCTCGTCGTGGAGGCCGACGAGTCCGACCGCTCGATGCTCGAGCTCGACGTCGAGATCGCGGTGGTCACGAACGTCGAGCTCGACCACCACGCGACGTTCGGCTCGCTGGCGGAGCTCGAGGAGACGTTCCGCGCCTTCCTCGCGGGCGCGCGCCAGGCCGTGCTGTGGAACAGCCCGAGCGTCCTGGCGCTGCGCGACGGGCCGCTGGTCGGCTACGAGGCCGAGGACGTGGAGGCCGCCGGCAGCGGCACGCGCTTCACGTGGCGCGGGCGAGCCGTCTCGCTCGCGGTCCCCGGCCTTCACAACGCTCGCAACGCCACTGCCGCGCTCGAGGCCGCCGCGCTGACGGGCATCGAGGTCCAGGACGCCGTCCGCGCGCTGGAGGGCTTCTCCGGCGTCGGGCGCCGCTTCGAACGCCTCGGCACGAGCCGCGCCGGCGCGGTGATCTACAGCGATTATGCCCACCATCCCACTGAGGTCCGCGCGACGCTCGAGGCGGCGCGCGCGCTCGCGACGGGAAGGCTCGTGGTTGCGTTCCAGCCTCATCTGTACTCGCGCACCGCCGCGCTCGCGCAGGAGTTCGCGGCCGCGCTCGCCGCGGCGGACCTCATCGTCGTGCTCGAGGTCTACCCCGCGCGGGAGGACCCGCGCGACTGGCCAGGCGTCGGCGGCGAGCTGATCGCCGGCGCGCTGGCGAGGCTGGGGCATCGCGACGTGCACTTCGAGCCGACCCTGCAGGACGCCGCGGCGCTGCTCGAACGCGAGCTGCGCGACGGCGACCTCTGCATCGTGATGGGGGCGGGGGACATCGACGCGCTCGGCCGGCGGCTGGTGGCAGCGTGAGCGCCGAGCCGCCGCCGGGCGTCGAGCGCGATCATCCGCTGGCGCGGCTCACGACGGTGAGAACCGGCGGCCGCGGCGAGTACTTCGCCCGCGCCGGCGAGGAGCGGGCGCTGCTCGAGCTGCTTGCGTGGGCGCGCGCGGAGTCGCTGCCGGTGAGCGTCGTGGGATCGGGCTCGAACCTGCTGATCGCGGACGACGGCGTGCGCGGCCTCGTCCTGAAGCTCGACGGCGAGCTGGCGGCGATCGAGTTCGACGGCCTCCGTGTGCGCTGCGGTGGTGGGGCGCGGCTGCCGGCGATCGCGGCACGGGCGGCGCGCCAGGGCCTCGCGGGGATCGAGTTCGGCGTCAACATCCCGGGCACGATCGGCGGTGCCGTGCGGATGAACGCCAACGCCTACGGCGGCGAGCTGGGAAGCGTGCTCGAGTGGGTCGAGCTGGCGTCCGGAGGCGAGCTGGAACGCCTCGGGCCGGGCGAGCTCGGGCTGGGTTACCGCAGCTCGAGCCTCCTTCCGGGCCAGGTCGTGGTGCGCGCCACGCTGCTGCTTGGAGAAGGCGAGCGCGAGCAGCTCGCGGCGACGCTCACCGAGATGCGCCGGCGCCGCCACGAGGCTCAGCCACAGGGCATCAAGACGTTCGGCTCGACGTTCAAGAACCCGGACGACCCGCGCGCCGAGGGGCGCACCGCGGGGATGCTGCTCGCTGCGGCGGGGCTGGCAGGCATGGGGGTCGGCGGCGCCCGCTTCGCGCCGAAGCACGCCAACTTCGTAGAGAACACAGGCACCGCGACGACGGCGGACGTCGTCGCGGTGATGGCCGAGGGCCGCCGCCGCGTGCTCGAGGCGACAGGCGTCGAGCTCGAGCCCGAGGTCCAGACGCTCGGCGACGTGCGCTTTCCCTGGCGATAGCCGGAGGGGATGGCGGGCGAAGGTCGAAGAGGGTCCGGATGGACCGCACGATCGCCGCAGGAGCAGCGGCCGGACGCCTGGGCGGGGCCTCACGGCGCGTTTTCCCCCCCGGCGCCGGAGCGCGGCGGGCGCTTGCGCCGCTGCTCGCCGCGCTGGGTGCCAGGCGCCGCCTGCGGCTCACGCTGATCTGCGCGCTCGTCGTCCTGCCGCTGCTCGCGGGGGGATGGATGTGGCTGCGCCACTCCTCGCTCGTCGCAGTCGAGCACGTTCGCGTCACGGGCACGCGCGGCGCCCAGGCGCGGGCCATCGACGGCGCACTCACGGAAGCGGCGCACGGGATGAGCACACTCGCGCCCGATGTGGCGAAGCTGAAGGCGGCGGTGGCACGGTTCCCGCAGGTGAGCGAGGTCAGGGCGGACCCGAGCTTCCCGCACGGGATGCGGATCACGGTGCTCGAGCGTGCGCCGGTTGCCGCCCTGCTGGTCGGCGGCAGCCGCATCGCTGTCGGCGCCGACGGCACCGTGCTGGGGACGACGCTGCCAAATGCCTCGCTGCCGGCGGTCGCCGACGATGTCGCGCCGGCGAGCGGCGCCCGCGTCGGCAACGAGCTCGTTCGCCAGGCGCTGACGGTGCTGGGGGCGGCGCCGGCCGCGCTCCTGCGGCTCGCGGGCCGCGCGTACTTCTCGACGCGGGGGCTGACGGTCGCGATGCGCGGCGGGCTGCTCGTGTACTTCGGCGACGCGACGCGCCCGCACGCGAAGTGGCTCGCGCTGGCGAGCGTGCTCGCCGACAGCAGCTCGGCGGGCGCGGTGTACGTGGATGTGCGCTCGCCCGAACGCGCGGCGGCCGGGTTCGCGGCGGGCGCGGGACCGCGCGAAACGGAAGGCGGCACCGGCGAAGCGCAGATCGGCAAGGGCGAATCGACGGTCGGGACCCTCGCGGCGAAACTCGCCGAAGCGACGCCGGAAGGCCGCGCGAAGGCGGCCGGCGGGGAAGCCGAAGAAAAGCGCTCGGAAGCAGCCTCGCAGCCCGCCGGTGCGGGGCCGTCCGGAGGGGCGGCCGGCGGCGAAGAAGCCGAAGGCGCGGAAGCCGAACCGAGTGGATGAGGACCCTCTAGCTCAACGTGAGCTTTATGGCACGCGCGAGGCGATCCTCAGGCAACGGTCGAGACTCGGCCGTTCTGCAACGATCGTTGCGAGACTGGCAGCCTTCGTTGACAGGGCGAGATTCCCTGCATAGGGTCGCAAAATCGAGCGGACCGGCGGGTACGCGACTCTGTATGCTGCCAACCCTGAATTACTACTGAAGGCTTCGGACAGAACCATCATGGAGAGCAGCGGGAGCTATCTGGCGGTCATCAAGGTGGTCGGCGTGGGTGGCGGCGGCACGAACGCCGTCAGCCGCATGGTCGACGCCGGGCTGCGCGGTGTGGAGTTCATCGCCGCGAACACCGACGCCCAGGCGCTCGCGATGCTGGACGCCGACATCAAGCTGAACATCGGCCACGAGTCGACGAAGGGGCTCGGGGCCGGCGCGGACCCGGACGTCGGGCTGGCGGCCGCATCTGAGTCGCGCGATGACATCAAGGAGGCCCTGAAGGGCGCCGACATGGTGTTCGTGACGGCGGGCGAGGGCGGCGGCACAGGTACCGGCGCTGCCCCGGTGATCGCCGAGATCGCCAAGAACGAGATCGGGGCTCTGACCGTCGGGGTCGTGACGCGGCCGTTCGAGTTCGAGGGCTCGCAACGCAGCCGTCAGGCGACGGAGGGGATCGACCGGCTGCGCGAGGTCGTCGACACGCTGATCGTGATCCCGAACGAGAAGCTGCTGGCGGTCGTCGAGCGCCGCACTTCGATGCTCGACGCGTTCCGCGAGGCCGACAACGTGCTGCGCCAGGGCGTCCAGGGGATCACGGACCTGATCACGATCCCCGGGCTGATCAACCTCGACTTCGCCGACGTGCGGACGATCATGCAGGACGCGGGCTCGGCGCTGATGGGGATCGGCACGGCGGCCGGCGAGAACCGCACCGCGGACGCCGCGAAGGCCGCGATCTCCTCGCCGCTGCTCGAGGAGAACGTCGAAGGCGCGACCGGCATCCTGCTGAACATCACCGGCGGCAAAGACCTCGGCCTGTTCGAGGTCAACGACGCCGCTGAGATCATCCAGAACGCGGCCGACCCCAACGCCAACATCATCTTCGGCGCCGTGATCGACGAGTCGATGTCCGACGAGGTCCGTGTGACCGTGATCGGCACCGGCTTCGACCACCGGCCGGGCCGCTCGGCCCGGCGAGAAGCCCGCGAGGGCCGGCGCGACCGCGGCCCGCGGATCTCCGACCGCCAGCGGTCGAACCTCGAGATCTCAGACGACGACATCGACGTCCCGCCGTTCCTGCGGGACTAGGCCGCCGGCGGCGCCGAGCGAAGGCGCCCTCGCCGCCGCGGGCAGGCCCGCGGCGGGCGGGACGACACCTTTTTCGGGCGGCGGAGCGCCGCTAGAAACGATCCGGCGTGTCCAGCGGCTGCCAGAACACCGGCTGCGGCTCGTTCAGCACGCCGGCCTGCTGCATGAGCGAGCCGATCTCGGCGCCCGACTCCGCGAAGAACGCGAGGAACGAGTCGGCACTGTCCCACTCGTCGGCGACCATCACCTCGCCCTCGCCGGCCATGAACATGTGGTGGATCGCCCCTTTGCTGCGGCTGCGCTGAGAGACCGACTCGACCAGCTCGGCGTTCTCCGCGATCACCTCCATGAAACGGTCCGGGTCGACATCCAATCGCAAGCCCATCATCACTGACATCGGTTCCCCCTGATCGTGTGCTCGTTACGCGATTGCTCTACGCGCGTTCCCGTCGGGCAGATCACGCGCGGCCTGCGAGGCATGCTAAGCGCTCCCGGGCCTCAGGAAACCTTTACGCGGCGCTGAGCTGACGCTCGGGCACCCGTTAGCGCGTGCTCAGGGGAGCGCGTCAGCCTGATTCTCATCCCCCCCGAACCCTGAGGTGTCGAAGCGATGAGAACCCGTCCCCTGACCCTGTTGGTGGCCGCCCTGGCAGGCGGCGCAGTCGCGAGCCTGCTCGTGCTCGCGCTCGGCGCCGGCGGCGCCGCGAAGACCACGACGCGCAGCAGCGGCTCGCGCGTTCCCGCCGTGTCCTCACAGCGTCCGAAAGGCGAAGCGGTTCCCGCGGCCGAGACCACGCCCAGCGCGACGCAGATCTATGCGAACGACTCGCGCGGCGTCGTCTCGATCATCGCGCGAACGGCCGAAGGCGAGGACGAGGGAACGGGCATCGTCCTGAACGAAGAAGGCCTGATCCTCACGAACGACCACGTCGTTGCGGGTGCCCAGTCGCTCGAGATCGGCGTGGGCGAGGGCTCCTCGAAAACCACCCGTGAAGCCAAGCTCGTGGGCGAAGAAGCGAACAGCGACCTCGCGCTGATCAAAGTCGACCCGAGCGGTCTCGGCTTGAAAGCGCTCGAGCTGGGAAGCGCGGAATCGCTGCGCGTCGGCGAACAGGTCTACGCGATCGGCAACCCGTACGGGCTCGAAGAGACCTTCACGCGCGGCATCGTCTCCGCGCTCGGCCGCGAAATCGACGCACCCGACGGAGCGAAGATCACCGGCGCGATCCAGACGGACGCGGCGCTGAACCCCGGGAACTCGGGTGGCCCGCTGATCAACGGCGCAGGCATCGTGGTCGGCGTGAACTCGCAGATCGCGAGCGACCAGAGCAGCGCAGGCGGCCAGCCTGGCAACACCGGCGTCGGCTTCGCGATCTCGACCGCGACCGTCTCGGCCGCCGTCAAGAAGATCGAGTCCGGCCAGGGCGTCGCGTACGGCTCCTCCGTGCGCTCCGGGCTCCAAGCGCAGCAGCAGCAAGGCGGCGAAGTCGAAGCCGGCGGCCCCTCCGAAGCCCGCGGTGCCGGCGGTGGACCTTCCGAAGAAGCGGAAGCAGGGCCGGCGGAACGCGGGAGCTTCCTGCCCTGAGCGTGCCCCGCGGGCGGGGCCGCACCGGGCCCCACCCGCCGGGTCGCGATCAGCTCATTTGGCCCGGATTTTGGTGAAGCCCCCCGTGGGAATCAGCTTGTCGACACCCATGAAGTGGATTTCGTGGATCCCGAATTTCAGGGCGTTGTTGGCGAAGGTGAACACGAGTTTGTTCGTGAGCACCCGCGGTTCGAACAGGCTCGCGGTGTAGATGGCGGTCGCGCCGCTGCTCTGGCATTTGAATTCGATCGCGACACCGCTGAAGGAATCGGCGAACACCCCCGCGGACGGTTCCGTCAGGACCGACGGCCAGGGCAGGCCGACGCCGCTCACGCTCACGGTTTCGCTCGTCGTGCACGGGTAGGGGTACTGCTTGCACAGGCCCGTGAACGCCGTCATCTGATCGACGCCCGACAGCGTCGAAGACGCCGGGTTTTCGACGACCTCGACGTCTTTGATCACGCACTTGCCGATCGCGCCGGTGTTTTCGGTGATCTTCAGTTTGGCCGCCGTCCCCACCGTCAGAGGCGTACCGGGCGTCAGTTCGCCGACGGGCGGCGCCACCCACCAGCGGACGACCGACGCCTGCGCGCCGGCCACTGCCACCAGCGACAGCGTCAGCGCGACCGCGAGGGCCGCAGTGAGTTTCCGGATGCTCATTGTTCGCTCCTCTCCCCGCGCTCGCGCACGGATCTCTGCCAGCGGGCCGCGCCCGCGACGCCGCCGCTTCCCCGGCGCGCCGGAGGTGACCCGGGCGCGCGAGCGGACAGGCCGAGCCGCGGGTCCGAGCCCGCAGCCGCGCATGACGCTCCTCACCCCCATGGACTGCCCCCTGTGCTCGGCGCCCCCAGAGCTCTTTGGCCGTCCGGGTCGCTCGGACCCGAAAGCCACTGTGCCGAACCTATTGCGGGCGGCGAGCCGGTGTCAACGGGGTGTCAAGCTTGCGCCCCGGAGCCTGGCCGCCGGCTCGCGGCGCGCTCGCGCTAGCCTGCGAGCCGTGAATTCGGCTCCGCCCGTCCTGCGCCGCACGCCCCTCTACGGGGAGCACGTGGAGGCGGGAGCCAAGCTCGTCGACTTCGCGGGCTGGGAGATGCCGGTCCAGTACACCAGCGTGCGCGACGAGCACATGGCCGTCCGCGAGGCGGCGGGGATCTTCGACGTCTCCCACATGGGCGAGATCGAGACGAGCGGCCCGCAGGCGGCCGAGTTGCTACAGCGGCTGCTCTCCAACGACGTGTCCGCGATCCCGCCGGGTGGGGCGCAGTACAGCGTCCTTTGCCGGGAGGACGGCGGCGTGCTCGACGATCTGTTCACCTACCGCCTCGAGGTGGACCGCTACCTGACGGTCACGAACGCCGCCAACCACGTCGCCGACTTCGCGTGGTTCGAGTCGGTCGCGGCCGACTTCCCGCAGGCGCGGGTCAGCGACCGCATCGACGAGTGGGCGATGTTGGCGGTGCAGGGCCCGCTCGCGCGCGAGATCGTCCAGGCCGGGGCGGACGGGCCGCTGCCCGAGCGGATGGGCACGGGGCTGACGCGGATCTCCGGCGAGGAGGTGCTCGTATGCGGCACCGGCTACACCGGCGAGGACGGCGTCGAGCTGCTGTGCTCGCCGGAGCACGCCCCGCGCCTGTGGAGTCAGCTCGTCAGGCGCGGAGCCAGACCCGCGGGGCTCGGCGCGCGTGACACCTTGCGCTTGGAGGTCTGCTTCCACCTATACGGCAACGAGCTCACGGTCGAGCGGGGCCCGATCGAGGCCGGGCTCGGCTGGTGCTGCAAGGAGCAGACGGGCTTCATCGGCGCCGACGCGGTGCGGGCCGTGCGCGAAGCTGGGCCGGCCGAGAAGCTGATCGCCTTCGAGATCGACGGCCCCGGAATCGCCCGGCAGGGGAATGCGATCGAGGGCGGAGGCGAAGTCACGAGCGGGACGCTCTCGCCGTGCCTGGATCGCGGGATCGGGATGGCCTACGTGCCGACGGAGCGCGCGGCGATCGGCACCGGGCTGGAGATCGATGTCCGCGGGCGGACGCGGCAGGCGAGCGTCGTCGAGAAGCCGTTCGTGAAGAAGCGCGCCTGAGCCCGGCGCCGGCGGCGCCGGCTCCCTTCGTGGCAAGATTGCCGCGCCGCACGCGCACCGTCCTGCCACAGACACAGAAAGGGCTCCCGCATGGCCCAGGCCAGCTACCCGGAGGACCTCCTCTACCACGCCGAGCACGACTGGGCTCGGATCGATCCGGACGACCCCGCCCAGGCGACGCTCGGCATCACCTGGTACGCGCAGGACTCGCTCGGCGAGGTCGTGTTCTTCGACCCGCCGGTCCTCGGCGCCACGCTGACGAAGGACGCGCCGTACGCCGAGGTCGAGTCGGTGAAGGCGGTCTCGGACGTGATCGCGCCGCTCTCGGGAGAGATCGTCGCGGTCAACGAGGCGCTGCCGGGCAACCCCGTGGCCATCAACGAAGATCCTTACGGCGAGGGGTGGCTCGTGAAGGTGCGTCTCTCGGACCCGTCCGAGCGCGAGGCCCTGATGGACGCGGCGAGCTACCAGGCCAGCCTTGCTTGACGAGCTGGTGGCTAGGCTGAGAGCTACTTGAGCCGCTACACAGCAATCACCCCGGAGGACCTCGAGGCGATGCTCGCCGCGATCGGGGTCTCCTCCTCACAGGAGCTCTTCGAGCACCAGATCCCGCCGGCCGTCCGCCTCGGCCGCGACCTGGACCTGCCCGCGGGCCAGCCCGAGCAGGACGTCTTCGAGCACCTCCGCGAGCTCGCCTCCCGCAATCGCAGCGCGGAGGACGAGATCAGCTTCCTCGGCGCCGGCTTCTACGACCACTACGTGCCGGCGCTGATCGACATGCTCACCGAGCGCTCGGAGTTCCTGACGCCCTACACGCCCTACCAGCCCGAGATCTCCCAGGGCGGTCTGCAGGTGATGTTCGAGTACCAGACCGCGATCTCCGAGCTGACGGGCCTGCCGGTCTCCAACGCCTCGACCTACGAGGGTCCCTCGGCGGTCGCCGCCGCGGCGTACCTGGCGAAGCTGCACAACGGCCGCCCGCGACTCGTCGCGAGCGCAGCTCTCCACCCGCACACGCTGCAGACGCTGCGCACCTACGCCCACGGCTTCGACATGGAGGTGGCCGAGGTCGCGCTCCGCGACGGGCTCACCGACCCGGATGCATGGGCGGCGACGATCGACGAGCGCACGAGCGCGGCGATCTTCGCGCAGCCGAACTTCTACGGCGCCGTCGAGGACGCGCAGGCGCTCAGCGACGCGGCGCGCGCGGCCGGCGGGCCGCAGCTAGTCGTCGTCTCGCAGGTCGACCCGATGACGCTCGGCGTGCTGCGCGCGCCCGGGGAATCCGGCGTGGACGTCGCGGTCGGGGAGGGGCAGTCGCTGGGCAACCGCCTGGACTTCGGCGGGCCCTCGTTCGGGCTGTTCGCGGCCCGCGAGGAGTACCTGCGGCGCATGCCCGGCCGGATCGCCGGCGAGACGCACGACGTCGACGGGCGCCGTGGCTTCGTGCTGACGCTGCAGACGCGCGAGCAGCACATCCGCCGCGAGAAAGCGACGTCCAACATCTGCACCGCGCAGGCGCTGAACGCGCTCGCGGGGGTCGTCCACCTCGCCTGGCTCGGGCGCCGCGGCATCGTCGAGATCGGCGAGCTGATGGCCGCGCGGACGCACTACGCGCGCGAGACGCTCGCCGCGCTGCCAGGGGTGGAGAAGCTGCACTCGCAGCCGGTCGTGCGCGAGTTCGCGCTGCGGCTGGACGCCGACGTCGCGGCGGTGCGCGAGCGCTGCATCGCCGCCGGCATCAACCCCGGCGCCGACCTGCACGCGCTGACCGGGCGCGAGGAGGACCGGGGAGGCCTGCTCGTCGCGATCACCGAGCGGCGCTCGCGCGCGCACATCGACAGGCTCGCCGAGGTTCTCGCGGCGGCGCTCGCGGCCGAGGACGCGGAGAACGAGGCCCACCGTTCGGCGGTGCCCGCGTGAGCACGATCGACGAGAACCACCTGCACGCGGACCCCGGCATCGAGGTACATCCCGACCAGCACGACCACCACGTCGCGCCGCCGGTCAAGGCTGGAGCGCCGACGCCGCTGCAGCGCGAGGCGGCGCGCACGATCTTCCAGAAGGGCGCCCCCGGCCGCCGCGCGTTCACTGCGCCCGAGCTCGACGTTCCGGCGCTGCCCGCCGAGGCGCTCCCGGAGCGCTTGCGCCGCGCCCAGCCGCCGCGGCTGCCCGAGGTCTCAGAGCCCGAGATCGTGCGCCACTACGTCGGCATCTCCAAGCGCAACTTCGACCTCGACTCCGGCTTCTACCCGCTCGGCTCGTGCACGATGAAGCACAACCCGCGCCTGCACGAGCGGGCCGCCGCGCTGGCCGGGCACAGCCGCCTGCACCCGCTCCAGGACCGCGACGGCTCGCAGGGCGCGCTCGAGCTGATGTGGAACCTCCAGCAGGCGCTCGGCGAGATCGCGGGTCTTCCGCACGTCAGCCTGCAGCCCTCGGCGGGCTCGCACGGGGAGCTCGCGGGCGTGCTGCTCACACGCGCCTACCACGAGGACCGCGGCTCGGAGCGGCGCAAGGTGCTGACCCCGGACACCGCGCACGGGACAAACCCGGCGACGGTCACGATGGCGGGCCTCGATGTCGTCAAGCTCGCGACCAACGACGACGGCGGGATCGACATCGACGACCTGCGCGCGAAGGCCGACGAGGGTGTCGCGTGCCTGATGCTGACGAACCCGAACACGCTCGGGGTGTTCGACGCCAACATCGCCGAGATCGCCGACATCGTTCACGGGGTCGGCGCCACGCTCTATTACGACGGCGCCAACCTGAACGCCGTGATGGGCCTCTCGCGGCCGGGCGACATGGGCTTCGACATCGTGCACTTCAACCTGCACAAGTCCTTCACCCAGCCGCACGGCGGTGGCGGCCCGGGCTCCGGCCCGATCGCCGTCTCGGAGCGGATCGCGCCATACCTGCCCGTGCCGGTCGTCGCGCGCCGCGAGGACGGCTCGTTCGCGCTGGACTTCGAACGGCCGAAGACGATCGGGCGTCTGCGCGGCTTCCACGGCAACTACGGCTGCTTCGTGCGCGCCTACGCCTACATCTGCTCCCTGGGCGCCGACGGGCTGCGCGACGCGTCCGAAGCCGCGGTCCTGAACGCGAACTACCTCCTCGCCCGGCTGCGCGAGCTCGGGGCGCTGGAGCGCCTGCCGCTCAGCTACGGCGAGCTGTGCATGCACGAGTTCGTCCTCTCGGGCGGCCCGATGAAGCGCGAGCTGGAGATCAAGACGCTCGACCTCGCCAAGCGGCTGCTCGACTTCGGCTTCCACCCGCCCACCGTCTACTTCCCCCTGCTCGTCGACGAGGCCCTGATGGTCGAGCCGACCGAGACCGAGACGAAGGAGACGCTCGACGCGTTCGCGGAGGCGATCGCCGCGATCCTGGCCGAGGCCGAGCAGGACCCCGAGATCGCGCGCCAGGCGCCGTATACGACCCCGGTGCGGCGTCTCGACGAGGTCCAAGCCGCGAAGCGGCCGGTGATCCGAGAGGCCCCGAGGGACTGATGGAGCACCGCAAACTAGGCGCGACAGGTATCAGCGTCAGCCCGCTGTGCCTCGGGGCGATGATGTTCGGCGCCTGGGGCAACACCGACCACGACGACTCGATCGCGATCATCCACGCCGCGCTCGACGCCGGCATCAACTTCATCGACACGGCCGACGTCTACTCGCGCGGCGAGTCGGAGAAGATCGTCGGCAAAGCGCTCAAGGACGGGCGGCGCGACTCCGTCGTGCTGGCCACGAAGGCGCACGGCGCGATGCACGACGCCGATCCGAACCAGTTCGGAAACTCGCGGCGCTGGCTCGTCAAAGAGGTCGAGAGCAGCCTGAAACGACTGAAAACCGACTGGATCGACCTCTACCAGATCCACCGCCCGGAGCCCGACACCGACATCGACCAGACGCTCGGCGCGCTCAGCGACCTGGTGGCTGCCGGCAAGGTGCGGGCGATCGGCTCATCGACGTTCCCGGCGTGGATGATCGTGCAGGCGCAGTGGTCGGCGCAGCGGCGCGGGCGCGAGCGCTTCGTCTGCGAGCAGCCTCCGTACTCGATGCTGATCAGGGCAGCCGAGAGGGACGTCCTGCCGGTCTGCCAGCAGTACGGGATGGGCGTGATCCCCTGGAGCCCGCTCGCCGGCGGCTGGCTGTCGGGCCGCTACACGAAAGGCGGCGAGTCGCCCGGCTCCAGCCGCCGCGCCCAGATGATCCCCTCGCGCTACGACATGTCGATCCCCGGCAACCAGGCGAAGCTCGCGGCCGCCGAGCGGCTGGCCGAGGTCGCAGAGCACGCCGGCATCTCGCTGATCGAGATGTCGCTGGGCTTCGTGACCTCGCATCCGGCGGTCACCGCGGCGATCATCGGGCCGCGCACGATGGAGCAGCTCGAGAGCCAGCTGCCGGCGCTGGAGCAGCCGGGGCTTCCGGGAGAGCTGCTCGATCAGATCGACGAGATCGTCGCACCGGGCACGAACGTCAACCAGGCCGACACCGGCTGGGACCCGCCCTGGCTGACCGACCCGGCGCTGCGGCGGCGCTGATCTTCCTCGCTCGATAAGAATCAGCGCACAGTGCGGGTCTTCTCCGGCATCCAGCCCACCGGGCGCAAGCACCTGGGCAACTACATCGGCGCGATCGCGCAGTACGTCGCGAGCCAGGACCGGGGCGAGGGCATCTTCTGCATCGTCGACCTGCACGCGCTGACGGTCCAGTACGACCCCGGGGAGCTGCGCGAGCGCCTGTACGACACCCTGGCGATCCTGCTGGCCGCAGGCCTCGACCCCGCGCGCTCGATCCTGTTCCGCCAGAGCGACGTGCACGAGCACACCGAACTGACCTGGCTGCTGAGCGGTGTCACCGAACTCGGCCGGTTGCAGCGCATGCACCAGTTCCGCGACAAGTCCCACGCGCAGCGGCAGCTCGTCTCGGCCGGACTGCTGTTCTACCCGGTGCTGATGGCGGCCGATGTACTGGCCTACCGAGCGCACGAGGTCCCGGTGGGGGAGGACCAGCGCGAGCACGTCGAGCTGATGCGTGACGTCGCGGAGAACTTCAACCGGCGCTTCGCGGGCGGCGAGGAGGTGCTGCTGGTGCCGGAGCTGCGCATTCCCGCTGTCGGCGCGCGGATCATGGACCTCCAGGAGCCGACCCGCAAGATGTCGACGACCAGCCCCTCCGAATCGGGCACGGTCTACGTGCTCGACGAGCCGAAGGCGATCGAGAAGAAGTTCAAGAGCGCCGTCACGGACTCGGGCAACGCGGTCGTCCGCGGGGAGGGGAAGCCCGGCATCGGCAACCTGATCGAAATCCTCGCGGCGATCAGGGGAACCGCGCCGGAGGCGATCGAAGGCGAGTTCTCCGACGTCCGCTACGGCGAATTCAAGACGACCGTGGCGGAGGCCGTTGTCGAGTACCTCGCCCCGGTCCAGGAGCGCTACGCCGAGCTGCGACCCGAGGAGGCCGAGCTCGAGCGCATCCTCGCCGGCGGCGCCGCGCGCGCCCGCGAGATCGCCTCGGTGACGCTGCATGACGTGCGCCTGCGGATGGGCGTCGGCCCGCCGGGGTAGATTGCCTGCCGTGAGCCTCGCCTCGCTAGAGATCGACCTCGACGTCTTCAGCGGGCCCTTCGACCTCCTGTTGACGCTGGTCTTGCGCGAAGAGGTGGACCTGCTGGAGGTGCCTCTCGCGGAGATCGTGCTGACCTACCTGGACCACCTCGAGCAGCGTGGCGAGCTCGACCTCGAGGCGGCGACGGAGTTCATCGTCCTGATCGCAGCGCTGCTCGAGCTGAAGTCGCGGCTGATGCTCAGCGGCGAAGAGGAGGAGCTGCTGGACATCGAGCCCGAGCAGGCTGCAGAGGAGCTGCTCGCGCGCATGCTCGACGCGGCCCGATATCGCGCCGCGGCCGGGCACCTTCGTGCGCTGCTGGCCGCCGAGGAAGGCGTGCGGTTCCGGGCGGCGCCGCTCCCGCTGGCGCTGCGGCGACGGATCGTGCCGGCGGCTGAGGGCTCAGAGCGCCCGGAGCTGCTGGGCGAGGCGATCGGCCGGCTGCTCGCGATGCCGCCGAAGATCAACCTGCGCCACATCGGCTCCCCGCGCGTGAGCGTCGCCGAGCGCCTGGCCCACCTGCGCGGACTCCTGCGGCGCGGCGCGTTCAGCTTCGACGAGGCGGTGCGTGGCGCCGACCGCATGACGATCGCGGTCACGCTGTTTGCGCTGCTCGAGCTGTACAAGCTCGGCGAGGCCTCGTGGGAGCAGCGGGAGAGCTTCGGGGAGATCGCGGTCAGCGCCACGGCAACCTCGCCCGAGGCGCTCGCGCCGCCGGCGGCCAGGCTCGCCGGATGAGCGCCCCCGCCGGCGAGCAAGACGAGCAGACCCCCGCGCTCGCCCGCACCGTCGAGGCGCTGCTGTTCCTCTCGGCCGACCCGCTCAGCGTGCCGGAGCTCGCGGCGGCGGCCGAGACGGGGGAGGGGGCGGTCGTGGCCGCGCTGGCGCTGCTCGGCCAGGAATACGCGCCCGGCCGGCGCGGGATCGTGCTGCGCGAGCTCGGCGGCGGGTTCACGCTCGCAAGCGACCCCTCCACCGAGGAGGCGGCGCGGCGGCTGTTCAGCCGGCCCCGCCTGGCGACCCTGACCGCGGCGCAGGCGGAGACGCTCGCGATCGTCGCCTACCTGCAGCCGATCTCTAGGCCCGAGATCGCCCGCATCCGCGGCGTCAGCGCGGACTCCGCGACCGCGACGCTGCTCGAGCGCGGCCTGATCGAGGAGGCGGGCCACTCGCAGTTCGGGGCCCTCCAGTACCGGACGACCACACAGTTCCTGAAGCTCTTCGGCCTGCGCGACCTCGACCAGCTCCCCGACGTGGCCCGCTGGGACCCGAGCCCCGAGGAGCAGGCCGAGCTGCGCGACCGGCTGCTTCGCGCCGGCGAGGCGCGCGCGGGCGGGGAAGCTGGCTGATGCTCTCGAGCCGCCGCGCTTTCAGCGGGTTCTCGGTCGACGACATCGCCGCCGCCAGGGACTTCTACTCCGGCCAGCTGGGGGTCGAGGTGCAGGACATGGACAACGGCCTGCTGACGCTGCACCTCGCCGACGACTACGAGGTGATCGTGTACCCGAGGCCCGACCACACCCCGGCCGCGTTCACGATCCTCAACTTCGCCGTCGAGGACATCGAGCGCGCCGTCGACGAGCTCAGCGCGGCGGGCGTCGAGACGATCCGCTACGAAGGCTTCGACCAGGATGAGCGGGGCATCTCACGGAACCCTGGGGGGCCGCCGATCGCCTGGTTCAGCGACCCCGCGGGGAACATCCTCGCGGTGCTCGAGGATTAGTGACCGGGCCAGCGCTCCATGCCGGCCCGGGGTGACCGGGCCAGCATTCCATGCCGGTCCGGGGTGACCGGGGCCGGCGCTCCATGCCGGCCTGGGGTGACCGGGCCGGCTCTTCATGCCGGCCCGGGTGAGGCTCAGCCGCCGCTCACGGCTTCGCTTCGAGGATCAGGTTGAACGGGGTCTCGGTCGCCCGCCGGACGGTCGAGAAGCCGCCCTCTTTGATCACCTCGCTCAGCCTCGTCTCGCCCGCCTGCGCCCCGAGCGCGAGGCCGACCTCCTGGTCGAGCGACGCGGGGGTGCAGATCACGGTCGAGGCGCCGTAGAAGATCCGCCCGACCGGGTTGAGGTTCTCGGCGACGCTGTCGCCCGCGAACGGCTCCACGATCATCCAGGTGCCGTCCTCGGCCAGCGAGTCGCGGATGTGCGCAGAGGCGCCGACCGGATCGCCCATGTCGTGCAGGCAGTCGAACACGCACACCAGGTCGTAGCCCTCGCCCGGGAAGTCCTTCGCCGATGCGACCGCGAACGTGATGCGGTCGCCGACGCCCGCGCGCTCGGCCGTCTCGCGCGCCTTCGCGATCGACGCGTCGTGATAGTCGAACCCGAAGAACTCGCTGTTCGGGAAGGCTTCCGCCATGATGATCGTCGAGGCGCCGTGGCCGCAGCCGACGTCGGCGACTTTGGCTCCCCGTTCGAGCTTCTCCTGCACCCCATCGAGCGCGGGGATCCACTCCCCGACGAGGTGGGCCCTGTACCCGGGCCTGAAGAAGCGCTCGGTGCCGCGGAACAAGCGGTCGTTGTGCTCGTGCCAGCCCATGCCTTCGCCGCTGCGGAACGCCTCGATGATGCGGTCCTCATCCGCGTAGAGGGACGCGATCAGGTCATACGCGCCGAGGATGTAGAACGGGCTGTCCTCGTCCGCGAGCGCGAGCGCCTGCTCGTCGGAAAGCGTGTAGCGGTCGGAGGCGGCGTCGTATTCGACGTAGCCCCCGGCGGCCTGGTTGCGCAGCCACTCGCGGACGCTGCGCTCCGCCACGCCCGTGCGTTCGGCCAGTTCCTGCGAGCTCATCGCGCCGGCCCCGGCCATCGCTTTGTAGAGGCCGAGCTTGTCGCCCATCACCATGAGCGGCGCGCTGATGTTGGCCCCCATGTCGGTGAGGGCCTGCCCCATGAATGCTTCGAGCTTCGCTTCGTCGATGCCTGTCGTGCTCATGTCGTTTCCCCCCCAAAGGGATCGAAGTCAGAAACGACACGGACGGCGACCAGCCCCCTCCAGCCGGCACGATCCGTGCCGTACGCCAAAGCTACCACGGGGATTTCGCAGCGGTGTGCAGCTCGTCACGCAACGGATGGAGCGCCGGCGGCGCTCGGAGCGGCCGCGCGCGGCTCGCTCGCGGCGAGCTGGCCGCAGGCCGCGTCGATGTCGCGTCCCCGCGTGAGCCGCACCGTCACGGGCACGCCACGCGACTCGAGCGCCGCACGGAAGGCGGCGATCGACTCGCGGCTCGAGCCGCGGAACTCGGAGCCGCTCGGGTTGAACGGGATCAGGTTGACCTTGAAGACCGAGCGCTCGCCCCGCCCGTGGGCGCGGGCGCGCGGGGTCGGCGGGGCCGGCGGGGCCTCCAACAAACGGGCGAGCGCCAGCGCCTGCTCGTAGCGGTCGTTGACGCCCGCGAGCATCACGTACTCGATGAAGACGCGGCGCCGGCGGCGCTCATAGAACGCACGGCAGGCCTCGATCACGTCGGCGAGCCGGTAGCGCTCGTTGACCGGCATGAGCTCGCTGCGCAACGCATCCTCCGGCGCGTGCAGCGACAGCGCGAGGCGCACCGGCATGCCGGTCTCGGCGAGCCGTTCGATGCCGGGGATCCAGCCGACGGTCGAGATCGTCGTGTGGCGGTGGCCGATGCCGATGTCCGGGAGGCGCTCGCAGGCGCCGAGCACCGCGTCGAGGTTGAGCATCGGCTCGCCCATGCCCATGAACACGCAATGGTCCACCGCTTCGACACGGCGGAAGTGCAGCGCCTGCTCGAGGATCTCCGAGCTCGACAGGTTGCGTGCGAACTTCATCGCCCCGGTCGCACAGAAGCGGCACGTCAGCGGGCAGCCGGACTGCGAGGACAGGCACAGCGAGCGGCGACCGCTGCGGTAGCGCATCAGCACCGCCTCGAGCGGCCTGCCGTCGGCGGTGGCGAACAGCACCTTGACCGTGCCGTCGCGCGAGACGGCCTCGCGCCGTGCCTCCAGGCAGGAGAACGGCACCTGTGCGGCGAGCTGCTCGCGCAGCGCGGCGGGCAGGTCGGTCATCTGCTCGTAGCCGCCCGCGCCGCGCGCCGCCCACGCCCATATCTGGCGGGCGCGGAACGCCGGCTCGCCGAACTCGGCGAGCGTGCTGTGAAGCTTGTCCAGGTCCATGTCGCTCAGTGGCCCTCGGCGGGCCAGCACCTATGGTGGCAGCCGATGGCACCGATCTCGCCGCACGCGTGAGGCTCGCCAAGTACCTGGCGCACGCCGGCGTCGCCTCGCGCCGCGAGGCGGAGCAGCTGATCGCGCAGCGACGCGTCGCGATCGACGGCGAGACGGTGATCGACCCGGCGCGGGACGTCGGCGAACGCGCATCGGTGTACGTCGACGGCGAGCTGCTCGCGGGGCCCGAGCCGCGCGTCGTCTACGCCGTGAACAAGCCCCCCGGCGTGGTCTCGACCGCGCGCGACACGCACGGGCGCCCCACCGTGACCGAGCTCGTCGACAGCGGGGGGCTGAGGCTCTATCCGGTCGGGCGGCTCGACGCGGACAGCGGCGGCCTGATCCTGCTCACGAACGACGGCGAGCTCGCAAACCGGCTGACCCACCCGCGCTACGAGGTGCCGAAGACATACCGCGTGCGCGTCGGCGGGCGGCGCGTCTCCGCGCGCACGTTGGGCAGGCTGCGCGAGGGCATCGAGCTGGACGACGGCCCCACCGCCCCGGCGACGGTCACGCAGATCGCGCCGCACGAGCTCGAGCTCACGATCCACGAAGGCCGCAACCGCCAGGTGCGGCGCATGTGCGAGGCGGTCGGGCACCCGGTCCTCGAGCTGACGCGCGTCGCGTTCGGCCCGCTGCGTCTCGGCGATCTGCGCCCGGGCCGGGCGCGGCGACTCAGCGCGCGGGAGATCGCCGGGCTCGGCGACGGGCTCTGACAGAATCGCGCGCATGGCGATGTTCGCGCTGCGGGGGGCCACCGACGTCGAGAGCAACGACGCCGAGGCGATCCTCGGCGCGACCACCGAGCTGATGAACGAGATCATGCGGCGAAACGGCCTGCGTCCGGAGCAGGTCATCAGCTGCGTGTTCACCGCCACTCAGGACCTCGACGCCGAGTTCCCCGCCGTCGCCGCGCGCGCCGTCGGGTTCGAGCGCGTGCCGCTGCTGTGCGCGCAGGAGATACCGGTTCCGAACTCCATGCCGCGAGTGATCCGGGTTCTGCTCCACTACGAGGCCGACGCCGGCCACAGCCCCGAGCACGTCTACCTGGGGGAGACCCGCTCGCTGCGAGCAGACCTCCACGCGGCACAATAGGCGCGTGGCAATCGAGTTTTCAGAGCGGATCCGGCGGATCCCGGTGTATCCGGCGGCCGGCGGCTACGCCACCGACGACCTTGCGCTGCTGGCGAGCAACGAGACGCCGTTCGGCCCGCTGCCGGCGGTCCGCGACGCGATCGCGAGCGCGATCGACCGGCTGAACCGCTACCCCGACCCGTCCAACTCGCTGCTGCGCACGCGTCTGTCGGAGCGCTACGAGGTGCCCGACTCCCGGATCGCGATCGGCAACGGCTCGTGCGACATCCTGCTCGCGGCGGGCGAGGCGCTGCTCGAGCCCGGCGCCGAGCTGGTGTACGCCTGGCCGTCGTTCTCGGTTTACCCGCATCTCGCGGCCGCGTCGGGAGCGCGAGCGGTCACCGTCCCGCTCGACTCGGAGTTCCGTCACGACCTGCCGGCGATGCTGCGCGAGATCACGGTCGCGACGCGGCTGGTCCTGGTCTGCAACCCCAACAACCCGACCAGCACCGCGCTCGGACTCGAGCAGATCGCCTCGTTCCTGGCCGAGGTCCCTCCGCACGTCGTCGTGATCGTCGACGAGGCCTACTGCGAGTTCAACCTGCTCGAGGACCCGGACGCCTCGCTCGAGCTGCTGGGCGCGCACCCGAACGTCGCGTTGCTGCGGACCTTCTCGAAGGTCTACGGCCTCTGTGGCCTGCGCGTCGGCTTCGCGCTGTGCGGCTCGGACGAACTGCCGCGTGCGCTCGACCAGGTTCGCCAGCCCTTCTTCTGCAACGCGCTGGCACAGGCCGCGGCCGTCGAGGCGCTCGGCCACCAGGACGCCGTGCTCGACCGCGTGACCAGGACGGTGGCCGAGCGGATCTCGATGGACGAGCGGCTGCGCGCGCTCGGACTCGACCCCGCCGAGTCGCAGACCAACTTCTGCTGGGTTCCGCTGGGGCCCGAACGCGACGAGGATCAGATCGTCGCCGGCCTGGTGGAGCGCGGCGTGCTCGTTCGCGCCGGCAGCGCGCTCGGCAGCTCCGAGCCAGCGCTGCGTGTCACCTACGGGCTCCCCGAGGAGAACCAGCGCTTCCTCGACGCGCTGGCCGAACTGCTCTAGGCAGGTGCGGCTGGGACCCGGCTTGCGCCGGGTCCCAGGCACGGTGGGGCGCTCGGACTCAGCCGCCTGCCGGCAGGTCCGAGTTGAAGATGTCGAGCGCGATCTTCGTCTCGCCGTCGTCCTGCAGCTCGTGCACGACGACATAGGTCCCCCGGTCGGTGAACGGCTCGCCTTCCGGAGGCTCGATGCCGAGCGCGTAGCGCCCGAACTCGATCGTCGTGTCGCCCGCTTCGCGTACGTCGAGCGGCTCGACGTCGAGTGAGCTGGCCCCCGCGTCGAGCAGGCCCTGCATCGCCGTTTCGATTGCGTCCGGACCCTCGAACACCGGAAGGTTCGGAGGCATGAAGCGCGCGTCGTCGCTGTAAAGGCTCGCGAGCGCGGCCGCGTCGCGCGTCGCGACGCCGTCGTGGAACGCCTGTGCCACCGCGTCTACCTCGGCAACAGTCATCGTCGTAATCCCCCCTGATTCGGGTTGCGTGGACGGAGTGCTCCGCCTGCTGTCATCCAAACAGGAGCGCCGGCCGCCGTCAACATCTCCTGCAACGGCTCGACGCGCCCTCCGATCTCTGCTAAAAACGGGCGAGAACGACCGTGTCATCTCCGGCGCAGACAGCAGGACTCACCGGCTACGCCTATTTCTGGTCGTTCGCGCACGCCTGGCGATTTAGCTAGGCGCCAAAGGAACCGCGCCCGGCGTGAGCGGGCGCATCCCGAGAGTCCCGAACCGGGACCAGGCGCCGCCTCCACGGGCGCTCCGTTGCCCCTCACGTGTCCGCAACAGGGCGGATCGGCAGCACCCGTAACATGCCCAGACGTCGTTGAAAGGATGAATTGGAGATGAGCGCGATCAGGGAGACCGTCAGCGGGGAGGGGTCCGAGCTGTACAGGCTCGCCTCCCTGCGGGGGACGCACGGTGAGCACACGGTGCTCGACATCGCTGGACGCAAGGTCGGGGGCGAGAGCTTCGCGCTGATCGCCGGCCCCTGCACGGTCGAGTCCCGCGAGCAGACGATGCAGACGGCGAGGGCGGTGAGCGACGCCGGCGCGACGATGCTGCGAGGTGGGGCGTACAAGCCGCGCAGCAGTCCGTACTCCTTCCAGGGGCTCGGTCAGGAGGGTCTGCGGCTGCTCGCCGAGGCGAAGGCCGAGACCGGCCTGCCCGTCGTCACCGAGCTGATGGACCTCGGCGACATCGACGCGGTGCTGGAGGTCGCCGACGTCGTGCAGATCGGCGCGCGGAACATGCAGAACTACCCGCTGCTCGCGGAGGTGGGGCGCTCGGGCAGGCCGGCGCTGCTGAAGCGCGGCATCTCCTCGACGCTCGACGAGCTGCTGATGGCTGCCGAGTACATCCTGAAGGAAGGCAACGGCAACGTGATGCTCTGCGAGCGCGGGATCCGCACGTTCGAGAGCTCCTACCGGTTCACGCTCGACCTGATGGCCGTGCCCGTGCTGAAGGAGCGCTCGCATCTGCCGGTGATCGTCGACCCCAGCCACGCCGCGGGGCGGCGCGATCTCGTCACGCCGCTGTCGCTCGCGGCGGCCGCCGTCGGAGCGGACGGGCTCATCGTCGAGGTCCATCCGGATCCCGACGCGGCGATCTGCGACGGCCCGCAGCAGCTCCGGGCGGACGAGTTCGCCGAGTACACGCTGGCCGTGGAGCGGGCCGCCGCGCTCGCCGGCAAGGCGCTCGCCGGGAGGGAGCCGGTCCTTGCCTGACGTCTCCGCCGACCGGCGGCGCACTGCCGATTACGTCCGCGACAGCCGCATCGACCGCGCGGTGCCGCTGGTCACGCCCGACGCGCTGCTCGAGGAGCTGCCGCTGAGCCGCGAGCACGCCGAGGTCGTGATCCAGGGCCGCCGCGAAGTGCACAACGTGCTGGATCGGATCGACCGCCGGCTGCTGGCGGTCGTCGGTCCGTGCAGCGTGCACGATCCCGAGGCGACGCTGGAGTACGCCGGAAAGCTCGCGGAGCTCGCGGGCCGGCTCAGCGGCGAGCTGCTGATCGCGATGCGCGTGTACTTCGAGAAGCCGCGGACCACGACCGGCTGGAAGGGGCTGATCAACGACCCGCGCCTGGACGGCTCGGCCGACGTCAACGCCGGGCTGAACCTCGCGCGCCGCGTGCTGCTCGGCGTGCTCGACACGGGGCTGCCCGTCGGCTGCGAGTTCCTCGACCCGATCACGCCGCAGTACATCGCCGACGCGGTCTCTTGGGGGGCGATCGGCGCGCGTACCACCGAGTCCCAGATCCACCGCCAGCTCGGGTCGGGCCTCTCGATGCCCGTCGGCTTCAAGAACCGCACCGACGGCAACGTGCAGGTGGCGGTCGACGCTGTCCGCGCCGCCGCCGAGCCCCACGCCTTCGCCGGCATCGAACCGAATGGCAGGCCGGCGATCCTCCACACGCGCGGGAACGCCGACTGCCACATCATCCTGCGCGGCGGCAAAGGGCGGCCCAACTACGACGTCGACAGCGTCGAGGCGGCGCTCGAGCTGCTGGCCTCGGCGGGGCTCCCCGAGCGGGTGATGATCGACTTCAGCCACGACAACAGCGGCAAGGATCCCGAGCGACAGCCCGGCGTCGCGGCCGAGGTCGGCGCTCAGATCGCGAGCGGCAACGAGGCGATCGTCGGCGTCATGCTCGAGTCGTTCCTCGTCGCCGGGCGCCAGGAGCTCAGGCCGGACGCGCAGCTGCGCTACGGGCAGTCGATCACCGACGGGTGCATCGCCTGGAAGACGACCGTCGCCGTGCTCGAGGGCCTGGCAGCATCCGTCCGCGATCGCAACGCCACCGGGGCCGGGACGGCCACGCGCTGAGCGGATGCGGATCGCCGTCCTCGGCGTCGGGCTGATCGGCGGCTCGATCGGCCTTGCCGCCCGCGCCCGTGCCGGCGCCGAGGTCCGCGGGTACGACCCCGACCCCGCGGTGGCCGAGCGCGCGCTCGCGCTCGGCGCGGTCGACCGCATGGCGGACAGCGTCGCGGCGGCCGTCGGCGACGCCGAGGCCGTGTTCGTCGCCGCGCCCGTCGGGGCGCTTGCGGCGACGGTCGCCGAAGCGCTCGCGGCCGCTGGTCCCGACTGCGTCGTCACCGACGTCGGCTCGACCAAGCGGCTCCTTGCCGGGGCCTCCGCGGACGAGCGCTTCATCGGCGGCCACCCGCTCGCCGGCGCCGAGACCGAGGGCGTCGAGCATGCCCGCGAGGACCTGTTCGAGGGCGCCACCTGGTACCTGACCCCCGTGCGGGCCGGCACGGCCGGCGTTCTCTACGAGCGTCTGCACGCTCTGCTGCGGCGCTTCGGCGCGCGCCCGAGCGCGATCGACGCGGAGACGCACGATCGCCTGATGGCTTGCGTCTCGCACCTGCCGCACGTGCTCGCCAACGTGCTCGCCGCGCAGGCCGCGCGCACGCTCGACGCGCCAGGCGCCGAGCGCGTGCCGGCCGTCGGCCCGAGCTTCCGTGACGCGATCCGCGTCGCAGGCGCCAACAGCGCGATCTGGACCGACATCTACATCGCCAACGCTGACGCGCTACTGGGCGCGATCGGGGACCTGGAAGGCCATCTGCGCGCGGTCAGCACGATGCTGCGCAACGGCGACGCGGGCGAGCTCACCGCATGGAACGAGCGCGCCCGCGCCGACCGCGACGAGCTGCTCGGGGCGGGCATGACGGGCGAGTCGGTCAACGAGCTGCGAGTCCACGTCCCCAACCGGCCTGGCGTCGTGGCCGAGATCGCGCTCGCGCTCGGCGAGGCCGGCGTGAACATCGGCGACATGGTGCTCTCGCCCTCGCCCGACAACAGCCGCGGGACGATCGCCTTGTGGATCGGCGGAGTGGAGCCCGCGGCGCGCGCCGAGGCGCTCGTGCGCGAGCTCGGCTTCCAGGTGGTGCGGGCCTGAGATGAACATCCGGTTCGCCCCCACGCGCAGCCTCTCCGGCACGATCGCCCCGCCGCCGGACAAGTCGATCTCTCATCGCGCCGGCCTGCTCGGCGCGATGTCCTCTGAGCCCGTGCGGATCGCCAACTACCTCGAGGCGGCCGATACCCACTCGACGTTGCAGGCGGTGCGCTCGCTCGGCGCGCTCGTCGAGGGGAACGGCGGCGAGATCGTGATCCGCGGCACCGGCCTGCGCGAGGCGCGCGAGCCGGACGAGCCGATCGACGTCGGCAACGCCGGCACGCTGCTGCGGCTGCTCCCGGGCTGGCTCGCGGCCCAGCAGGGCCGCACGTTCACGCTTGACGGCGACGCATCGATCCGCCGCCGGCCCGTCGACCGGATCGCGCTGCCGCTGCGCGCGATGGGGGCGCGGCTCGAGGCGACCGCCGGCAGCTTCGCGCCGCTGAGGATTCACGGCGAGCGCCTCGTCGCGGTCGACCACGATCTGGACGTCGCGAGCGCCCAGGTCAAGTCGTGCCTGCTGTTCGCGGCCCTGACCGCGGACGGCACCACGACCGTGACCGAGCCCAGCCGCAGCCGCGATCACACCGAGCGGATGTTGCTGAGGGCCGGCGTCGAGATCGCTCGGGACGGGGACTGCGTGAGCGCCGCGAACGTCGACGAGCTTGCGCTGGACTCCGTCGCGGTGCCCGCCGACCCGAGCTCCGCCGCCTTCCTGGTCGCGGCCGGCGTGCTCGTCCCGGGCTCGCGGCTGCTGCTCTCGGACGTCGGCGTCAACTGGACGCGCAGCGGCTTTTTGCGGATCGTCCGGCGCATGCGGGGGATCGTGCTCGGGGACCTCGAGGAGCCCTCCGACGAGCTCGTCCCGTGGGAGCCGACGAGCGACCTCGACGTCGCGTACGGCGCGCTCGAGGGAACCGTCGTCGAGCCCGAGGAGGTCCCGCTTGCGATCGACGAGCTGCCGCTCGTCGCGCTGCTCGGCTGCTTCGCGGAGGGCGAGACGCTCGTCACGGGAGCCCAGGAGCTGCGCGTCAAGGAGTCCGACCGGATCGCCGGGGTCGTTGAGGGGCTGCGCGGCCTCGGAGCGGAGATCGAGGCGACGGCGGACGGGTTCGCGGTGAGGGGAACCGGCGGCCTGCGGGGCGGGGAGATCGATTCACGCGGCGATCACCGCCTCGCGATGATGGGCGCGGTCGCCGGTCTCGCCTCTCGCGAGGGGGTGGAGGTGATCGGCATGGACGCGGCCACGATCTCCTACCCCGGCTTCGTCGCCGACCTGCGCGGCCTCGGCGCGGGCGTCTGATGGTGATCGCGATCGACGGCCCGGCGGGGGCGGGGAAGTCGACGGTCGCGCGGGCGCTCGCGCGCCTGCTGGGCTTCCGCTACCTCGACAGCGGGGCGATGTACCGCTCCGTGGCGCTGCTGACGCTGCGCGCGCCGGACGCCGATCACAGCACGCTCGCCGCGGGCGCCGAGGTCGTGCTGGAGCCGGACGGCCGGGTGCTGCTCGGCGGCGAGGACGTCACCGCCGCGATCCGCCGGCCGGAGGTCTCGCGCCAGGCCTCGCTCGTCGCCGCCGAGCCCTCCGTGCGAGCGGCCCTGGTCGAGAAGCAGCGAGCGCTGCTCTCGAGCGGGGACTGGGTCGCCGAGGGCAGGGACATCGGCACCGTCGTGGCTCCGTGGGCGGAGCTGAAGCTCTACCTCGACGCCGACCCGGCGGAGCGGGCCCGGCGCCGCGCCGCCGAGACCGGCGCCTCCGAGCAGGCGGAGCTGGAGGAGATCCGCGCGCGCGACGAGCGCGACAGCAGCCGTTCGGTGAGCCCGCTGCGCGAGGCCGACGGCGCCGTCCGCGTGGACACGACCGGGCTCTCGGTCGCCGAGGTCGTGGAGCGGGCGGCGCGGCAGGCGCGGGCGCGCCGCGGCTAGGCGCTCCCCGCCGGAAGCCCGCCCGGGCCCGGTCATACTGGCCTGATGCTCAAGGTCGCGGTCCTCGGCTATCCGAACGTCGGCAAGTCCTCGCTCATCAACCGCCTCACGGGCGGCCGCGAGGCGGTCGTGCACGAGCGGCCCGGCGTCACTCGCGATCGCAAGGAGCTGGAATGCGAGTGGAACGGGCGGCCGTTCAAGCTGATCGACACGGGCGGCGTCGACTTCGAGGACGCCGATCCGCTCGCCGGCTCGATCCGCGAGCAGGCCCAGGCGGGGCTCTCCGAAGCCGACGTCGCGCTGCTCGTCGTCGACGCCCGCGCCGGCGTGCGCCCCGGCGATGAGGAGCTGGCAGAGCTGCTGCGGCGCTCGCCGCTGCCGGTAATCGTCGCCGCGAACAAGATCGACAGCGTCGGCGACCTGGCGCTGGCGGCCGACTTCCACCGCCTGGGGCTGGGCGAGCCGGTCCCCGTCTCCGCGGCGCAGGGCCTCGGCTCGGGCGATCTGCTGGATCGCATCGCCGAACTGCTGCCGCCGGACGAGCCCGGCGAGCCCGACGAGGAGATCCGTCTGGCTGTGATCGGCCGGCCGAATGTCGGCAAGTCCTCGCTCGTGAACCGCTTCCTGGGGCAGGAGCGCGTGATCGTCTCAGAGGTCGCCGGCACGACCCGCGACGCGATCGACATGCCGCTGCTCGTCGGCGAGCGGCGCCTCACGCTCATCGACACGGCGGGACTGCGCCGGCAGTCGAAGGTCAGCGACTCGGTCGAGTACTACACGGCCCTGCGGTCGCAGCGCGCGGCCGAGCGCGCCGACGTCGCGCTGGTCGTCTGCGACGCCACCGACGGCGTCACCTCCCAGGACCTGAGGGTCGCCGAGCTCGCGATGAAGGCCGGCTGCGCGACGGCGATCGTGCTCAACAAGTGGGACCTCGTGGGAGCGGGCGAGGACGGCGAGGCGCTCGTCGACCTCGACCACCAGCGGGCCCGCGTGGCCGAGAAGCTGCGCCTGCGGCCCCGCGTGCTGACCGCCAGCGCCAAGAGCGGGCGCAACGTGGCGCGGCTGCTCGAGGAGGCGATCGCGCTCGGCGAGCGCTCCTCGGGCCGCATCCCGACCCCCGAGCTCAACCGCTTCCTCTCGGAGGCCACGCAGGCCCGCCAGCCGCCGGTCGGCTCGCGCCGCGGCGCCGCCGGCCACCGCCTGAAGCTGCTCTACATGACCCAGATCGGCCAGCGCCCCCCGCGCTTTGCGATCCAGGTCAACTCGCGCGCCCGCGTCACCCGCGACTACGCCTACTACCTGGAGAACCGGCTGCGCGCGCGGTATTCGCTCGACGGGATCCCGCTGATCATCGACTTCGTGGAGCGTGGCCAGCGCGGTCGGGCCCGCGCCGCGTAGACTTCTGCGCCTCTCGAAGCCCCGGCGCCGCGGGTGGGTGGGGGGGTGGGCCCCCATTTCCGTGCGCCACGAACACTGGAGCTGATCCGACCCTGCCATGACTGAGCTTTCCGACACCGAGTTCCTGTTCACCTCCGAGTCCGTCACGGAGGGACACCCCGACAAGATCGCCGACCAGATCTCGGACGGCGTGCTCGACGCGGTCCTGAAGGACGATCCGTACGGGCGTGTGGCGTGCGAGACGCTCGTCAACACCGGCCTGATCGTCGTCTCGGGGGAGATCTCGACGGAGACCTACGTGGACATCCAGGAAGTCGCGCGGGAGACGGTCCGGAAGATCGGCTACACCGACGCGGACCTCGGCTTCTCCGCCGACTCCTGCGCGGTGCTCAACGCGATCGACAAGCAGTCGCCGGACATCGCCCAAGGCGTCGACAAGGCGTACGAGGCGCGGACCGATGCGGGCGACGAAGACGAGCTGGACGTCGCCGGCGCCGGCGACCAGGGGATGATGTTCGGCTACGCGTGCAACGAGACCGACGCGCTGATGCCGCTGCCGATCTCGCTCGCGCACCGGCTCGCCGAGCGCCTGGCCGCAGTGCGCAAGGCGGGGACGCTCAACTACCTGCGCCCCGACGGCAAGACCCAGGTCAGCGTCCGCTACGTCGACGGCAGGCCGGTCGAGATCGAGAAGCTGCTGATCTCGACCCAGCACAACGAGGGCGCCGAGAAGCTGATCCCCGAGGATCTCTGGGAGCACGTCGTCGAGCCGATCCTGCCGAGAGATCTGTACGACCCCGCGAAGCTGCGCAAGAACTTCCTCGTGAACCCGACCGGCCGCTTCGTGATCGGCGGACCCGTCGGCGACGCCGGACTCACCGGGCGCAAGATCATCGTCGACACATACGGCGGCATGGCGCGCCACGGCGGCGGCGCGTTCTCCGGCAAGGACCCATCGAAGGTGGATCGCTCTGCCGCGTACGCCGCCCGCTGGGTGGCGAAGAACATCGTCGCCGCCGAGCTCGCTGACCGCGCGGAGGTCCAGGTGGCCTACGCGATCGGCGTGGCGCACCCGGTCTCCGTGATGGTCGAGACGTTCGGCACGGAGCGGACGGGCCGCGCCAAGATCGTCCAGGCGGTCGGGGAGGTCTTCGACCTGCGTCCTGGGGCGTTCCGCGAGGAGCTCAACCTGCACCGGCCGATCTACCAGAAGACCGCGGCCTACGGCCATTTCGGGCGCGAAGACCACGACTTCACCTGGGAGCGCACGGACAAGGCGCAGGCGCTGCGCGCGGCCGCCGGTCTCTGACCGCGGCGCCCTCTAGGGTCGGGGCGGTGGGAGCCGCCGCCCCGACAGACACCCCGCACGCTCTGCCGCCCGCCACCCCGCCGGATCCGGCCGGCGGCATCGTCGCGTCCCGTGCCTCCGCCGCAGCGCACGCGATCGCGCGCGTCGAGCCGATCACCACCGCGCGAGCGCTGCGGGGCCCCTTCGACTATCTGCTCGGCGAGGAGCTCCGCGGACGCGTGGGAGTCGGATCGATGCTCGTGGTGCCGTTCGGCGCCCGCAAGCTGCTCGGGGTGGTCGTCGAGCTCGCCGGCTCGAGCGAGGTGCGGCGCGAGCGGCTCCTGGAGCCGGTTCGGGCGCTCGAGCCCGGGATCCCAGCCGAGCTCGTCGAGCTGGCGCGCTGGATCGCGGCCGAGTACTGCTCGACCCTCGCCCGCGCGCTGAACCTGGTGCTGCCGCCGGGCGCGGCACGCCGGCTGAGCGGGCGAAAGCGCCGCGCGGCGGCCCCGCTGCGCCACCGCGAGGTCGGGTTCTCGGCAGCCCGTCCGCCGGAGCTGGGAGAGGACCAGCGCGCGGCGCTCGCCCCGCTCCTGGCGGCCCTGCGCGACGGCCGCAGTCCGGATGCAGGCGCACCCGCCAGCGCGCTGCTCCACGGCATCACCGGCTCGGGCAAGACGGAGGTCTACCTGCGCGCCGCCGAGGAGGCGCTCGCGCAGGGGCGCGGCGCGATCGTGATGGTGCCCGAGATCGCGCTCACGCCGCAGATCCTGGCGCGCTTCACCGCCCGCTTTCCAGGCACGGTGGCCGTGCTGCACTCGCGGATGACGCCCGCTCAGCGCTACGAGCAGTGGCGGCGGCTGCGGGAGGGCGAGGCGCGCGTCTGCGTGGGACCGCGCTCGGCGGTCTTCGCCCCGGTCGCCGAGCTCGGGCTGATCGTCGTCGACGAGGAGCACGACGCCTCCTACAAGCACGAGGGCGATCCGCGCTACGACGCGCGCGACGTGGCGGCCGAGCGCGCCCGGCGCTGCGGCGCGCTGCTGATCGCGGGAAGCGCCACGCCGCGCCCCGAGAGCGTGGAGCGGATGCCGGTGCTGATGCTGCCGCGGCGCGTCGACGGGCGCCCGCTGCCGCCCGTCGAGGTGCTCGACATGCGGGGCGAGCGAGGCGGCGGCCTCCATCCAGTCACCAGCGCCGCGCTGGCGTCCGTGCGCGAGCGCGGGGGCAAGGCGATCGTGCTCCTGAACCGGCGCGGCTGGTCGAACTTCATGTCCTGCCGTTCGTGCGGGCGCGTCTGGAGCTGCCCCGAATGTGACGTGGCGCTCGTGCTGCACCGCGCCGGCGGCTACCTCGCCTGCCACCACTGCGGCCACCGCGAACGCGCGCCCGAGGACTGTCCGGAGTGCCGCTCGCGGTCTGTCGCCCGCCACGGCGCGGGCACCGAGCGCCTCGCCCACGACCTCGCGGCCGTGCTCGACGATGGCGGCTTTCCCGTGTTCCGGCTGGACGCGGACGTGCTGGGGAGCGGAGCCTCGGCCGAGCCGGGCGCGGTGCTGGCCGACTTCGAGGCCGCGCGCAGCGGAGCGCTGATCGGGACGCAGATGGTCGCCAAGGGCCACGACTTCCCCGACGTCTCGCTCGGCGTGGTGCTCGATGCCGACGCGACGCTGCGCTTTCCTGATTTCCGCTCCGAGGAGCGGACGTTCGCGCTGATCTCGCAGCTCGCCGGCCGGGCCGGGCGGGGAGGGGAGGGGAGGGTGCTCGTCCAGACGCTGGCGCCCGACGCGCGCGCGATCCGTCACGCCGCCCGGCACGACAGCCCGTCCTTCGCCGCCGAGGAGCTCGACCGCCGCCGCGCGCTCGGATACCCGCCGTTCTCGAACCTGATCCGGATCGTGCTCGCGGCCGAGCAGGCGGCAGCGGCCAGGCAGGCGGCGCTCGAGCTGCGCGAGCGGCTGCTCGGCACCCTCGGCGAGGGCCCCGCCGGCGCCGGCGTGCTCGGCCCCGCGCCGCTGTTCCGGCTGCGCGGGCGCGAGCGGCAGGTGATCGTGATCAAGGCGCCCGAGCGCCGCGCCGCCGTCGCTGCCGCAGGGCGCGCGGTCGCGTCGCTCGCGGCCGAGCGCCGTCACGGCGGCGTCAGCTTCAGCGTCGACGTCGACCCGCAGTGAGCGCGCTGCAGCGTCGTGGTCACGCGTTGTCCTGCCGCGATCGCGCTGCTAGCTTCCCTCGCCTGCTGCCGCGGTACGCGACCGCGGCAGAGCAAGGACGGGACAGGAGAATGGACTCAGGGATCGAGCGCGGGACGGCCGCGCGCGCGAGCGCCGCGAGGACCGCGGCGCGCGCGGTGATCGCATGCCTGCTCGCGGGCTTGCTCGCGTGCGCGATCGCTCCCGCCGCGCTGGCCGCGGGCGGCGCCCAACCGGCATATGCGCGCGTCGAGCCCGCGTGCGCGGCACCGGCGCCGGGCGAAGCGAGCTGCTTCGCGCTCGGGCGCGTCCCGGTCCCCGCGAGCCAGGCAGGCAGGCCGGGCGTCTCGAGGCTCGCCGCGCGACCGGCCGCGCCCGTGTTCGGGCCGGCCGGCGGCCTTACGCCCGCGCTGCTGGCGAGCGCCTACGGCTTCGACCCCGGCTCCGGCGGCTCGGGAACCACGGTCGCGATCGTCGACGCCTTCGACGACCCGAACATCGAATCTGACCTCGCGGCCTTCAGCACGCAGTACGGGCTAGCGCCATGCACGGAGGGAAACGGGTGCTTCACGAAGCTCGAACAGAGCGGCACGCCGCCCGACACGAGAGGCTGGTCGGTCGAGATCTCGCTGGACGTCGAGACCGTGCACGCAGCCTGCCCGAAATGCAAGATCGTGCTCGTCGAGAGCCGCAACGCGCAGATGACGAACCTCGGCGCGGCGGTGACGAACGCGGTCGAACTCGGCGCCGCGGTGGTGTCCAACTCCTACGGAGGATCCGAGGAACCGCCGGCACCCGGCGCCGCCGAACAGGCGCTGTTCGAACACCCCGGCAGGGTGATCGTGGCTGCCACGGGCGACTTCGGCTACGACGGCTGGACCGTGTCCGGTCTTCCTGCGAGCCCGGAGGAGCCGGCGTCGATGCCCGGCGTCGTCTCGGTCGGCGGCACGACCCTGCACCTCGGCGAAGACGGGCGGCGCGCGAGCGAGACCGTGTGGGACGGCAACGGGCCCTCGAACGCCGGCGACTCCCGTGCGGGCGTGAGCGGAGGCGGCTGCAGCGTGCTGTTCGGGGCGCCGTTCTGGCAGCGCTACGCGCCGGGTTTCGCGGCCACCGGCTGCGGTGAAAAACGCTTGAGCGCGGACGTCTCGGCCGTCGCCGATCCGGCGACCGGCTTCGACGTCTACGACACCTACAACTGCGGCAAAGCATGCACCGAACTCAAAGGCAAAAAAGCGTGGTCGACGATCGGCGGCACGTCGCTCTCGACGCCGCTGATCAGCGCGATGTACGGCCTCGCGGGCGGGGCGAACGGGATCTCATACCCCGCGATGACGCTCTATGCGCACCTCGGGGGACCGTCGCTGTTCGACGTGGCGGGCGGCGGCAATGGCTGGTGCGACGAAGAAGGCCCGGGCTGCAGCGTGGGAGGGCGCTTCGGCTGCGAACGCAGGAGCGCCTGCAACGCCGTCCCCGGCTACGACGGCCCGTCCGGCGTCGGCGCGCCCGCATCGCTCGAAGCGTTCCGGCCGGTGCCCGAAGAGGAACAGCTCGCCCGGCGCAAAGCCGAAGAAGCGGTCGCGGCCGAACTGGCCGCCAGGCGCGCCGAAGAAGAAGCAGCGCGCCACGCCGGCGAAGGACCGGCGGCCGGTGCGAAACCGCCGGGCCAGCCGGCCGGCGGACAGGGCGCGGCGGCCTTCAAAGCCGAACAGGCGGCGGTGCCGGACGCGCGCCTGCGCGGCAGCTCCTTCCAGGTGAGCCGCTCGGGGGCGGTGACGGTGCGGATCGCGTGTCCTGCCGGCGAGCGCAGCTGCGAAGGCACCGTGCGGATCCGCACGCTCAGCGCGGTGATCGGGAAGAACGGCGCGCGTGTGCTCACACTCGCGAGCGGCCGTTTCAAGGTCGCGGGCGGCCGCGTCGTCGCGGTGACGCTTCACCTCACGCGCGCCGCCCGGGCGCTGCTTGCCCGCCGCGGCCGGCTGCGGGTGAGGGTGGTGATCCTGGCTCGCGACCCGGCGGGGGCGAGCCACTCGAGCCAGGCCACCGCGACGCTGACGCTCCGCCGCCGGTAACGGCTGCACCGGGCGTCTGGTACGTTCGACGATCCCTGTAGTCAAGGGGGGATCGACTTGGAGCGAGTTGTGAGCCATTGATGGCCGCCCGTTGCTCGTGGCAGGCCCGCTTGTCCGGAGCGGCGTGCTTCGGTGCGCTCCTGTGCGCGCTCGCGCTGTTTACCGCACCGGCGTTCGGCGCTTCGGGCTACGCCCGGGTGCGGCCCGCATGCGGCACGCCGGGGCCGGATGAAGCGACGTGCTTCGCGCTCGTCCGCGTCCGCGTGCCGGCCTCCGAGGCCGCCGAGCCCGGGGTTCGTCCGCTCGCCGCGCGCCCGGCGGCCGCGCCCGAAGGACCGGCCGGAGGGCTGACACCAGCCGATCTCGCGAGCGCCTACGGCTTCGACCCGAGCGCCTCCGGCACCGGGCAGACGATCGGGATCGTCGACGCCTTCGACGACCCCAACATCGAAGGCGACCTCGAAAAATTCGACACCGAATATGGCCTGCCGGCCTGCACGACCACGAACGGCTGCCTCAAGAAGGTGGGGCAGAACGGATCGGCCAGCGAACTGCCGGCCGCCGACACGAAGGGCTGGTCCGTGGAGATCTCGCTCGACGTCGAGATGGCCCACTCGGCCTGCCAGAAATGTCACATCCTGCTCGTCGAGGCCGAAAACGCCCAGCGCCTCACGCTCGCCCGCGCCGCCAAGAAGGCCGAGGAACTCGGCGCCACTATCGTCTCCAATTCCTACGGCGCGCCGGAGCTCTCTAGCGAACCGAGCGCTGCGGAAACAGCGCCGTACAACGACCCGGGCGTCGTGGTCGCGGCGGCCACCGGCGACTTCGGCTACGACTGGTGGGACGGGCCGCTGCCCGACCCCGAATCTCCCAACGTGCCCGCCTCGCTGCCGTCGGTCGTCTCGGTCGGAGGGACGACTCTGAGCCTGAACGCCAAAGCCGAACGCACGAGCGAGAAGGTGTGGAACGGCAACGGCCCGCTCGACGAACGCGAATTCGAAGAAGGCGTGACCGGCGGCGGCTGCAGCAAGTACTTCACCGCCCAGCCCTGGCAGCAGGACGTCGCGGGGTTCTCGGCGACCGGCTGCGGCACCAAACGGCTGAGTGCGGACGTGGCCGCCGACGCCGACCCCTTCACGGGGCTCGACATCTTCGACAGCTACGACTGCGGCGGACCATGCGAACCCGTCAACAAAGGCCTCCACTGGTTCACGATCGGGGGAACCTCACTTTCGACCCCCCTCATCAGCGGGCTCTACGGTCTCGCCGGCGGCGCCCAGGGCGTCTCCTATCCGGCGCTGATCCTCTACAGCCACCTCGGCGACAGCTCGCTGTTCGACGTCACCCAGGGCGGCAACGGCTACTGCGACAACCACGGCCTCGCGTGTGGCATCAACGCGAAAGACGAAGGCGAAGTGCTCGATTGCGAAGGCACGACCTCGTGCAACGCGACCACGGGCTTCGACGGTCCCTCAGGGGTCGGCGCGCCGGCAGCGCAGGGTCTGTTCAAAGTGCGGCCGCCTACGGCCGCGATCAAAGCGCCTGCGAGCGCGAGCGCCGGCTCCCCGGCGACGTTCGGCGGGAGCGGCTCGAGCGACCCCAACCCGGGCGCGACGCTCAGCTACGGCTGGACGTTCGGCGACGGCGGCTCGGCCTCCGGGGTGAGCCCGAGCCACACCTACGCCGCGCCGGGCTCCTACACGGTCACGCTGACGGTCACGGACAGCTACGGGCTCAAGAGCGCGGCCGCGACGACGAGCGTGACGGTCGCCGCCAAGAAGGAAGAAACGCACGAAGAAAAAACCCACGAAACCCCCGAAGAAGAAGCTCGGAGAAAAGCGCGCGAAAAAGAAGAAGCGAAAGAAAAAGAAGAAACCCGCAAGAAGATCGAAGAAGCGGCCAAAAAAGAGGCCGAACAACTCGTGAAAGAACGTGCGGAAGAAAACGCCCGAAAAGCCGCGGAAGAAGCCGCCGCCCGGGCAAGACCCCCGTTCGAAACGCTGACGCCGCCGATCGGCGGAGCACAGCAGGGTGTCTCCCCGTTCAAAGCAGCCGCCACGCCGGACGCGCTGCTCGCCCGGCGCTCGCTTCGCGCCGGCGCCAAGGGCTACGTCACGGTCCAGATCTCCTGCCCGCAGGGCGAGAGCAGCTGCGAGGGCATCGTGACGCTGCGCACGCTGCACGGGCCGACGGTCGCGAGCGGCCACTTCAAGGTTCCGGGAGGAAAGACCGTCGCCGTGCGGCTGCATCTGCGCCCGCGCGCGCTCGTCCTGCTCGCGCACAAGCACGTGCTGGCGCTGCGCGTGACGATCGCCGCGAGCGACCCGGCGGGCGCGACGCACACGAGCTCCGCGCAGGCGACGCTGCGACGGCACGCCTGAGAGCGCCCGCGGCGCCCGCGGCTTGCGCCTAGACTCAGCTCGATGAGCGAGCAGAGCGAGATCACGCGCGAGGACGAGGAGCCCGTCTCACAGCCCGAAGACGTCGAGGTCGAGGCCGAGGGCGGTGCTCCGGCCGTCGAAGAGCTCGACCCGGAGACCAGGGCGCGGCGCGACGCGGCGCTGCGCCAGGTGCGCAAGTTCGGCGACCCCGTGCTGCGCGCCGTCGCGCTGCCCGTCGAGCGCTTCGACGAGCAGCTCGGGCGCGAGGCCGAGCGGATGGGGGAGCTGATGCACGACGCGCTCGGCGTCGGGCTCGCCGCGACGCAGCTCGGGGTCCTGCATCGTGTGCTCGTCTACAAAGCGTACGTCGACGACCCGCTCACCGTGCTCGTCAATCCCGAGATCGACTGGACGAGCGAGGAGCTCGAGACGGCGGAGGAGGGCTGCCTCAGCCTGCCGGGCGTGCACGTGGAGGTCGAGCGGCCGCTCGCCGTGCGCGTCAGCGGCCGCGACGCGTCCGGCGAGACGCTCGAGATCGAGGCCGAGGGTCTCGAGGCGCGCGTGATCCAGCACGAGGTGGACCATCTGGACGGCGTCCTTGTGCTGGACCGCATTCCCAAGGAGGCACGCAAGGAGGCTATGCGCGCGATGCGCGAGGCTCAGCGGACTCCGAGCGCCGCCTGAGTGAGCCTCGTCTACCTCGGCACCTCGCCGTTCGCCGCCTCCGTGCTCGAGCGCCTCGCCGCACAGGAGCGCCACCGGCCGGCGCTCGTCGTGAGCAGGCCCGACCGGCCGCGCGGGCGCGGGCAGCGCGTCTCGAGCCCGGCCGTCGCCGATGCCGCCCGGCGGCTCGGACTGCCGCTCGCGCAGCCCGCGCGCGTCAACGATCCCGAGACGGCCGGCGAGATCATCGCGACCGCGGCGGCCGGGCCGGGGCCCGCGACGCTCGTCGTGTGCGCCTTCGGGGCGCTGATCGGAGAGCAGCTCCTGGGCGCGCAGCCGATCCTCAACGTCCACCCGTCGCTGCTCCCGCGTTGGCGCGGGGCCGCACCGGTCGAGCGCGCGATCATGGCGGGCGACGAGCGCACCGGCGTCAGCATCATGCTCCTCACCGCCGGCCTGGACGAGGGTCCCGTGTCACTGGCCGGCGAGGAGCCGATCCGGAGCGACGACACATACGGGACGCTCGCCGGACGTCTGGAGCCGCTCGCGGCCGAGCTGCTCGTCCGCACCCTGGACGAGTCACCGCCGTTCCACGAGCAGGCGGCCGAGGGCGTCACCTACGCCGAGAAGATCGGGCCGGCCGACCGCATCCTCGATCCCTCGCACCCCCCGGCGCAGCTCGAGCGCACCGTGCGGGCGCTCAACCCCCACATCGGAGCGCGCGTCCAGCTGCCCGGTGGCGAGCCGCTGGGCGTGTGGCGAGCGCGGCTCGCCGCCGACCCGGACCCGCCGGCGCCCGGCGCGCTGCAGGCGCGCGAGGGCAGGCTGCTGTTCGGCGCCAGCCTCGGCGCGCTGGAGCTGCTGGAGGTGCAGCCGGCGGGCGGGCGGCCGATGGACGCCCCGGCGTACCTGCGCGGCCATCCGCTCGCCTAGCTGCGGGTGTAGCGCCGGGCGTACTCGGGCGCCGCGATGCCCTCCGCCAGGCGCGGGTCCGGCACGGGCGCGCCGGCGTGCAGCGAGAGCGGGATCACCCCGGCCCACGCCGGCAGCGCGTAGTCCGGCTCGTCGTCCAGCGGAGGTCCCGTGCGGACCTTTGCCGAGGCCTCCTCGATTCCCAGCGCCACGAGCGCCGTCGCCTGCAGCTCCTTCTCGGTCGGCGCCCGCACGTCGTGCCAGCGGCCGGGCACGAGTCGTTCCACGATCGCCTCGAAGGCCGCCAGCACCTCATCGCGGTCCTCCACGAGGCGCGCGCGGCCGAGCAGCACCACCGAGCGGTAGTTGGCCGAGTGGTGCATCGCCGAGCGCGCGAGCACGAGGCCGTCGATCAGCGAGACGGTCAGGCAGACCGGCGCGCCGGAGGCCATCGCGCGGATCGTGCGGCTCGCGACCGAGCCGTGGCAGTAGACGACGTCCCCGGCGCGGGCGTGCAGCGTGGGGAGGACGAGCGGCTGGCCGTCCTCGACGATCCCGAGGTGCGCGACCAGGGCCTCGTCGAGGATCGCGTCGATCGTCTCGCGCTCGTGGCTGCCGCGGTCGCGCCGGCGCCTCAGCCGGACGCGGTCCGAGAACGGTCCCGTTGCTGCTCGCTCGCCGCTCGATGCCGACACGAGATCCTCCAAATCTCTTCCACAAATCTGTAATAGTACAGCCTCGTGACTGAGCCAATACAGTACACGACGCGGGCGAGCAGCGCGGCGTCGCTCGTCGTCGAGGTCGAAGCCGCTGTTGCCAGCGGCCGCCTCGCGCCCGGCCAGCGGCTTCCCTCCGTGCGCCGGCTCGCCACCGACGGTGGCCTCAGCCCGGCGACCGTCCAGGCCGGCCTCGCCGAGCTGCGGCGCCGCGGGGTCGTCGTCAGCGAGTCGCGCCGGGGCTCGCGGATCGGCGAGCGCCCCCCGCTCGCGCGTGCCGGCGGCCTGTCGGTCGCTCGTCTCCCCGACGGCGTGTGCGACCTCTCGACCGGTAACCCCGATCCCGCGCTGCTGCCCGACGTCTCCTCCGTGCTCGGCGGGCTCGCGACGGCCGCGACGCTGTATGGCGAGGCGCCCGAGCTTCCCGAGCTTGCCGAGCCGGCGCGCGCCGCGATGCGCGCCGACGGCGTGCCCGCCGCCGAGCTCTGCGTGGTCAGCGGCGCGCTCGACGGCATCGAGCGGGCGCTCGCCGCATGGCTGCGGCCGGGCGACCGCGTCGCGGTCGAGAGCCCCGGCTACGCGCCGCTGTTCGACCTGCTGCGAGCCCAGGGCCTCGCGCTCGAGCCCGTTGCGATCGACGAGCGGGGGATGCAACCGGCGGGGCTCTCCGGCGCGCTGGAGCGCGGCGCCCGTGCCGTCGTCGTCACACCGCGCGGGCAGAACCCCACGGGCGCAGCCTTCGACGCGGAGCGCGCGGTGGCCCTGCGCGGGCTGCTCGCCGAGCACCCCGAGGTGCTGCTGCTCGAGGACGACCACCTCGGCGCTGTCGCGGGCAGCGCCCTGCACACGCTCGCCGGGGCGGGCGCGCGCTGGGCGGCGGCGCGCTCGGTCTCGAAGGCGCTCGGGCCCGACCTGCGGCTCGCCGTGCTCGCGGGCGACGAGGCGACCGTAGCGCGCGTGCGTGGCCGCCAGCTCTGCGGGCCCGGGTGGGTCAGCCACGTCCTGCAGCGGATCGTCGCCGCGCTCTGGGCGGACGAGGCTGTCTCGGCACTTGTCGCCTCTGCCGAGAGGCGCTACGCCAAGCGGCGCCTGCGCCTGCTCACCGCGCTGGACGAGCGCGGCCTGTCCGCCGAAGGACGCTCGGGCCTGAACGTCTGGATGCCGGTTCCCGACGAGGCTGCGACCGCCGCGGCGCTGCTCGGCCGCGGCTGGGCCGTCGCCGGCGGCGCGCGCTACAAACTGCACGGCCGCGCGGGCGCGATCCGCATCACGACCGCCTCGCTGCGCGGCTCCGACACCCAGCGGCTGGCCGCCGACCTCGCCGCGGTGCTCGCGCCTGTTACGGCGACCCGTAAGGGGTAGCCATCATGGTGAGGATGAGCAGCATCACCGAGCCCGCCGTCGCGCCCGCGCGTGCATGCGCGTACCGGGTTCTGCGCCGCGTCTTCGAGGACGGCGCCTATGCGGAGAAGGCGCTGCAGGCCGAGTCCGTTTCGCTCGACGCCCGCGACCGCGCGCTGGCAATGCGGCTCGCATATGGCGCGATCCAGCGCGCCGGCACCGCCGACTTCCTGATCAGGCGCCTCGCGGGCAGGCCCAGCTCGCGGATCGACGTGCCGCTGCTCGCCTCGCTGCGCCTCGGGCTCTACGAGCTGCTCTATCTGGACGGCTCGCCCGACTACGCGGTCGTCGCGGACGCGGTCGAGCTGGCCAAGGCGCCGGGCCGGCGCGGCCACGGGCTCGTCAACGCTGTGCTGCGGCGCGCCGCCCGCGAAGGGCGCGAGGCGCTGCTCGGCACGCTGGGCGACGACACTCCGCGCCGCGCCGCCGTCGCCCACTCGCACCCGGAGTGGATCGCGCGGCTTTGGTGGGAGGCGCTCGGCCCCGAGCAGGCGCGCGCGTTGATGGCCCGCGACAACGAGCCCGCCGAGCTCGCGCTGCGCGTGAACACGCTCGTCGCCGAGCCCGGCGAGCTCGCCGGGCGGCTCGGCGTCGCGACGCGCCGTGACCCTCTGCTGCCCGAGGCGCTCGTGGCCGAGGGCCCGTTCGACGTGCACGGCTCGGCGCTCTGGCGCGAAGGCGCGTTCACAGCGCAGTCGCGCGGCGCGATGCTCGTCGGCCGGACGCTCGACCCGCAGCCGGGCCACGCGGTGCTCGACCTGTGCGCGGCCCCCGGCGGCAAGAGCACGCATCTCGCCGCGCTGATGGGCGGTCAGGGCAGCGTCGTCGCCGTGGACGCCAGCCCGGCCCGCGCCCGGGCGCTCGAGCAGACCGTCCGGCGGATGCATGCCCGCTCGATCCGCGTCGAGGTCGGCGACGCGCGCCTGCCGCGGACCGGCGAGAGCTATGACCGCGTGCTCGTCGACCCGCCCTGCTCGGGCCTCGGCACCCTGCAGGCGCGACCCGACCTGCGCTGGCGGGCGGGCCTCGCCGCGATCGAGCAGATGCGCGCCGACCAATTCCGGATATTGGACTGCGGCGCGCAGGTACTGCGTCCGGGGGGTGTGCTTGTCTACTCTACGTGCACGATCTCGCCGACCGAGAACGAGCGGCTGATCGCGGATTTCCTCGATGCCCGCCCCGAGTTCCAGCTCGACGACCTCGCCGCTGAGATGCCAGACCTCACGCTGCCCCAGCCCCCTGCGGGCCACCCGGTGGCCCTTCCCGACGGGGGCTCGGCGCTCATGACGCTGCCCCACCGCGATGACACCGCCGGGTTCTTCATCGCCCGCATCCGCAGGAGGTGAGCATGGAGGGCTCCGAGCAGCCGCCCGCGGCGGCCCCCGCGCGCGCGATCGACCTCGGGCCGCAGTGCCCCAACTGCGGCGAGCCGTGGCTGCGCCCGACGAACCTGCCGGGCCGATACCGCTGCGTCTATTGCCTGCACCGCTTCGAGCTGACCTCGGTCTGCCCCAACTGCGGTGAGCACTCGACGATCGTCAGGATGTCCACGACGGCGATTCTCAAGTGCAACAACTGCGGGGATTCGATGCTCCAAGCCGTCTGAGCGGCGCGTATGGCGGCGGGGACCGGCGTCCTCATTCGCTCGTGTGCGGAGCACACTTCGCTCACTGCGTCCTTGGTCCCCTTGGCCTACGCGCCGCTCAGTCTCTCGCAGCGGGGAGCCGCGCTTTGAACCCCGCCCCTGTCCTGAGAGCCCGCTAGCGTCTGCGCCGTGGCCGGGCTCGACAGCGCGCGTGAGGCGTTTGCGCAGGTGCAGGTCGCTCCGTCGATCCTGTCGGCCGACTTCGGGCGGCTGCGCGAGCAGGTCGATGAGGTGCTCGCGGCCGGCGCCCGCGTGATCCATGTCGACGTGATGGACGGGCACTTCGTGCCGCCGATCACGGTCGGGCCCAACGTCGTCGCGGCGCTCGCCGACACCGTGCACGAGGCGGGCGGGATCGTCGAGGCGCACCTGATGATCGAGCGGCCCGAGCGCAGCGCGGGGGAGTACGTCCGCGCGGGAGCGGACTCGGTGACCGTGCACGCGGAGGCCACCCCGCACCTGGCCCGGGCGATCGGCCTGATCCACGAGAGCGGCGCCGGCGCGGGCGTTGCGATCAACCCCGCGACCGAGGTCGGGGCACTCGCCGAGATCGGCGATGAGATCGAGCTCGCGCTCTGCATGACCGTCAACCCCGGCTGGGGCGGCCAGCCCTTCATCACCCACTCGCTCGACAAGCTGCCGAGGGTGCGGGCGATCGTCGGCAAGCAGGCGGCGGTCGAGGTCGACGGCGGCATCGACCCCGATACGGCGCCCGGCTGCAGGGGGGCCGGGGCGGGCGTGTTCGTGGCCGGCTCGGCGATCTTCGCCGAGCGAGACCCGGCCGCCGCCTACGCGGCGATCGTCGCGGCCCTCGACGGCGCCCCGCGCCGGTAGAGCAGCGTCAGCGCGGCCGCGAGCAGCCCGGCCGCGCCGGCGTAGCCGACCTCGGCGCGGAGCACCTGATCGGAGATCGCCGGCGAGAACATCCACCCGACGAACACGACCGCGGCGAGCAGCCAGCACGCGGCGGCGGCCCGCGCTCGATCGCGCGCGAGGGCAGCCTGGTTCAGCGCGCCGGACGTGAGGTGCAGGCCCATCCCGACGCCGATCAGCGCGAGGCCCCAGCGCCCGTATTCGTAGTGCTGGCCGAACAGCACGTGCTGCATCACGAACGGCCCGATCACCAGCAGGCCGATCGCGACCGCCGCGGCGAAGGCCGCGATCGCTAGCACGGTGATGCGGATCGCGCGCGCGAACGCGGCGTGCCCCGCGGTGGCCTCGAGGCCGGTGAGATGGGGCAGGAGCGAGGTCTGGATCGCCTGGAAGAGCTGCAGCGGGGCGCGCGCGATCAGCAGCACGTTGAACACGATCCCCGCGAGCGCCGCGTCCTTGGCGGTCGCGTCGACCGTCAGCACGCCGGCGTTCAGCAACGTCTGCTCGGAGAGCATGATCGCCGAGACCCAGATCGCGAAGCCGCCGCCGCGGCGCAGGGACAGAGAGTCGTGCGCCGCCGTCTCCTGCACACCCTCGGTGCCCGGCCCGGCGAGTGCCGCGTCGGCCTCGTCGACCGTGATCGGAGCGTCCTGCGCGATTTGACTGGGATCCCGCCCGCCCCGGCGCGCGAACGCGGCGGGCACCACGACGAGCGAGACGAGCGGAGCGGCCGCGATCCCGAGCGCCACGGCCGTCTCGCCGCTGGCGATGCCGACGGCCACCGCGAGCGCGAAGCACAGGCGCGAGAAAGACTCCATCAGCACCAGCCCGCCGAACAGCGCGAAGCGTTCGTGGCCCGCGAGCCAGCCGCGGGCGAAGTAGCTCGCCGCGTACGCGAGCGTCCCCACGACGAGGATCCAGTACAGCGCTTCGTCGTGGTCGAAGACACTGAGGAGCTGGTCTTTCAGTCCGAGCGCGAGCGCCAGGAACACCGCGGCGAAGCTCCCCTGGATCAGCATCGGCACGCGCAGCGTGTGCTGCTCGTGTCCCCGCGCGCGGCGCCCGGCGATCGTCCGCGAGAGCAGCTGTTCGATCGGCCGGTAGATCACCGAGATGATCACGAACATGACCGACCACAGCAGATCGACGCGCTTCGCCGACGCTTCGCCGAGCACGTGGCTGGCGATCGAGAAATAGGCGAACGTCAGCAGCCCGGTGGAGGCGATCCCGAGGGAGAGGATGCGGGCGCCGCGTCCGTAGGAGCGACGCTGCGCCTTCGGCGGCGCGGGCGTGGCCCGGGAGGCGCTAGAGGCGGACAAGCAACATCGTCCAGGGGAAGGGCGAGCGGACCTCGAGCACCTCCCCATGAGCGGAGAGCAGCCGCACGAACGAGCGCTTCGACCAGTGGTTGAGATGGCCCGGCGTGTTCCCCATCTCGCGCCAGTAGGCGCCTCGCGCCATGTTCAGCATCCGCCAGAGCGGCTCGCGGGGCACCGACACGAGCAGATGGCGGCTCGCGCAGCGGGCCATCTCGGCCAGGGTGTGCTCCGGGTCCGGCACGTGCTCGAGCACCTCGATCGCGCTGGCGAGCTCGAACTCGCCGTCGGAGAAAGGCAGGTTCGCGGCGGGCATCACGCGGTAGGAGAGGTTCGGCGCGCTGTGCTGCTGCCAGCCGGCCTGGATCGACTCCTCCTCGAGGTCGATGCCGACAAACCGCGCGCGCGGGCGGCTCTGCGCCCAGTGATGCACCAGCACCCCCTCACCGCAGCCCACGTCCAGCACCGAAGCGGGCGCGGCGCCGTCGAACAGCTCATCGAGATCGGCCTCGAAGCCGCCCATCAGCCGCTGGACGATCGGGTTCTTCGAGCCGTACTTGTCGTATGTGTTGCCGGTGACGATCCCGTCCCGGGAGACCGTCACGTCGCTCACAGCCGGACCACCTCTTGGCCCTCCTCGGCCTGGCCGCCGCCGCTCGGAGCCTCCGGGTTCTTGCCGGAGGCGCCGACCCCCGCGATCCGCGGACGGTCGGGGGCGCCTCCGTCGGAGACCTCCGCGAGCGCCGGTTGACCGGGTTCGTAGTGCGAGGGCTCCACGTCGAGCTGCAGCTCGATCCGCCGCACGCGCTCGAACGTGCGCTGGGTCATGATCCGCTGCGCCGCCAGCAGGTCCCCGATCACGCCGAGCGCCCAGAGCACGACGGCGGCGATGAACAGCACGGCGCCGAGGATCAGCGATTGGACGTGCCCCTTGCCGTTGCCTTCGACATACGAGACCGCGAAGCGGATCCATACCGCGATCGAGGCGAGCCCGATCACCAGCGCAAGGCTCCAGAACACGCGCAGCGGCTCATACTGGGCATAGATCCGGAAGATCGAGACCGCGTTGCGCCGCACGTAGGCGCCCATCGAGGGGAACAGCCGCGACTCGCGCGTCTGCGGGTTCGTCCGGATCGGGACGTGCTCGACCGCCACGAGCAGCTTGCCTGCCTGGATGATCGTCTCGAGCGTGTAGGTGAACTTGGAGACGACCATCATCTGGATCGCCGCCTCCCGGTTGTAAGCGCGGAAGCCGGAGGTCGTGTCGGGCACGTCGGTCGAGGACGCTCTGCGCACGACCCAGGAGCCGAGCCGCTGCAGCGTCTTCTTCAGCGGTGAGAAGTGCTCGATGCCGGAGACCTCGCGGTCGCCGACGACCATGTCGGCCTTGCCTTCGAGGATCGGCTGCACGAGCCGCGCGACGTCGGGGCCGTAGTACTGGTTGTCGGCGTCGGTGTTGACGATCACGTCGGCGCCCAGCTTGAGCGCCGTGTCGATCCCCGCCTGGAACCCGGCAGCCAGCCCCTTGTTGTTCGTGAGCCGCACGAGATGGTCGACGCCGTGTTCGCGGGCAACGGCGACGGTCGCGTCCGTCGAGCCGTCGTCGATCACGAGCCACTCGACCGTGTCGAAGCCCTCGAGGCTGCGCGGCAGGTCCGCGAGCGTCTGCGGGAGCTGCTCCGCCTCGTTGAAACAGGGGATCTGGATGATGAGCTTCATCGCCGACGAGTTGCCTAGACTTGCCTGAAGGCATTATCCCAGAGCGCACCAACGGTCCTGGGCGGTCGCCTTCACCACATCGCCGCCCGCCGGAACCGGCGGCGCCGGGGCCGTCGGGGCGGCGGATACTCCCCCAGACTAGATGGAAAGCGCGATACCCACCCGGCGCCGGCCGGGCACGATCAGGTTGGCGCCCCTGCGTGACCGGCGGCTGAGCTGGGCGGCGATCGGCCTCGCCGCGCTCTGCGCCGGAGCCGTCATCGGCTACTTCGCGTTCCCGACCTACCCGACCTACGACTCCTTCTACGCGCTGCTGTGGGGCCGCGACCTGCTGCATCTGCACCTGCCCGACTTCCGCGTCTACCGGGGCCCGACCGAGCACCCCCTGGCGATCTTCTTCGGGATGATCTGCTCGATCTTCGGGGACGGCGGGGCACGCCTGATGGTGCTCGGCTCGATCGCCTCGTTCGTCGCGGCGGTCGCGGGCCTGTACCGGCTCGGGCGGCTGTGCTTCGGGCCGGTCGTCGGCGTGATCGCCGCGCTGCTGCTGCTCAGCCGCTTCTTCGTCGAGAACCTCGCCGCGCAGGGCTACCTCGACATCACCTACATCGCCCTGATCGTCTGGGCCGTCGCGCTCGAGGTACAGCGCCCGCGCCGTGGCGGCGCGGTGCTCGTGCTGCTCGCCCTCGCCGGGTTGCTGCGCCCCGACGCGTGGGTGCTGAGCGGTGCCTACTGGCTCTGGCTGCTACCTCGGACCAGCAACCGCACGCGCCTCGCGCGGCTCGCGATCGTCGTCTCGGCGCCGCTGATCTGGGTCGGGCTCGACGCGATCGTGACCGGCAACCCGTTCTACTCGCTCACCGCGACGGCCGGCCTGGCCCAGGAACTCGAACGCACGCAGGGCGCCTCCGCGGTGGTCTCCTCGATGTGGACGTTCACGGAACGGATCGACAAGCTCCCGGTGATGCTTGGCGCGCTCGCCGGCATCGGCCTCGCGCTCTGGATCGCGCCGCGCCGAGCCCTGATGCCGCTCGCCGCGACCGTGCTCTTGTATCTCGTGTTCCTGGCCGAGGGCGTCGCGGGCGCGTCCGTCATCGACCGCTACATGCTTGGCGGGGCGACGCTGCTGCTGCTGTTCTGCGCCGTGTTCCTCGGCGGCTGGTGGATGCTCGAACCGGGCTCCTGGCTGCGGCGGGTGTGGATCGCCGGAGCTCTCGTGCTGCTCGTGTTCGGCGTCAGCTCCGCCGCCAGCACCTTGAACCTCTCGACGCTGCGCAACACGCTCGCCTACAAGAACGAATTCCACGCCGGCCTCGCGACGGCGCTGCGCGACCCCGCCGTCGCATCGGAGGTGCGCCGTTGCGGCCTCGTCTCGCTGCCCAACAACAAGCTGATCCCCGACGCGCGGTGGATCCTCGGCACGGTCGGCCAGCACAACATCGTCGCGCGCAGCGAGGCCCGTGCCGACGTGACGAAAGGCTCGCACACGCTCTCCGACCGGATCCGCGCGGGCAGCGTCGCCGTGTATCCGCTCGGCAGCGCGATCTTCTACGTCGCGATCGTCGACGTCGGCGACGACCCCCGCGACCAGGTGCCGCTGAGCGGCTTCAAGCGCATCTACACCAGCCGCTACTACGCCGTGTATGGCGACTGCTGAGAGCAGCGCACCGAGGAAGAGCAGAAGGCGCCGCCTGCGGCGCGGGCGAAGCGCCGGGCCCGGCGCCGCGGACGGGGCGCGCCGCTGGGCCTGGGCCGGGCTGGCGCTCGTCCTGCTCGGCGGCCTTGCGCTGAGGCTGTGGGGGATCCGCCAGGGGCTGCCGTTCGCTTACAACGCCGACGAGGCGGACCACTTCGTCCCGCACGCGGTGCAGATGTTCGAAGAAGGGACGCTGAACCCGCACTACTTCGCCAACCCGCCGGGATTCACATACGTCCTGCACTTCCTGCTGGAAGTCTCCTACGGCGGCGCCGCGGCGGTCCTGCACGCCTACCGGACCGACCCGGAAGCGGTCTACACGCTCGCGCGCGTCGCCGGCGCGGTGCTCGGCACGCTCGCGCTGTGGCTGCTCTACGGGGCCGGCGCGCGCCTCTTCGGACGCGCCGTCGGGCTGCTCGCGGCCGCGATCGAGGCGGTCGCGTTCCTGCCCGTCTTCTACGCGCACCTCGCGCTGAACGACGTGCCGACGCTCGCGCCGCTGACGCTGTCGCTGCTCGGCAGCGCGGGCGTGCTGCGCCACGGTCGCGTCCGCGACCACGTGCTCGCCGGCATCGGGCTGGGGCTTGCATGCGCGACGAAGTACACGGCCGGGATCGTCCTGCTGCCGTACCTCGTCGCCGCCGGGGGGAGGCTGCTGGACGGCCCCGCGGGCCGCGAGCGCCGCCGCACGCTCGCGGGCGCCGCCGCGATGGCGGTGTGCGCGATCGGCGCGTTCGCGATCGCGAACCCCTACTCGCTGCTGGACTACTCCGCGTTCCACCGCGAACTGGTCCATCAGTCCACACTGTCGGCCGAAGCGCAGGGCAAGCTCGGCGCGCCCAACCAGGGCGGCCTCGTCTACTACCTGTGGTCGCTGACGTGGGGGCTCGGCTGGGTGCCCGCGCTCGCCGCTCTCGCCGGCGCCGTCCTGCTCGCCCTCCGCGACCGGCGCGCCGCGCTGATGCTCGTTCCCGCCGCGGTCGCCTACCTGCTGTTCATGGGGACCGAGGGGCGCTACTTCGGGCGCTGGCTGATGCCGATCCTGCCGATCCTCTGCCTGCTCGCAGCGTTCGCGGCGCGCGAAGCGGTGACCGCGGTGCGGCGCCGCGCCGGCCCGCGCGCGACGGTCGCGGTCGCCGCGCTGCTGGTCGCCGCGCTGCTGGCCCAGGGGCTCTACTACAGCGTCCACTCCGGGCAAGTGCTCTCCCGCGCGGACACCCGCACCCAGACCCGCGACTGGATGGTCGCGAACGTGCCGCGCGGCGCGAAGGTCGTCGTCGAGCCGGTCTCGCCCGATCAGTGGGCGCGCGAAGCGCCCGGCTCGAGCGCCGGCTGCGCGGGGACGCGTTACCGGTGGTGCAAGTGGCCGTCCCTGTACACGTTCATCGACGCCGGCGGCGCGCTCGACGTGGCCCACCGCCACGAAGTCAGCATCGAGGACTACGTCCGCACGCTCGCGCCGTCGCTGATCGGCCTTTACGAGCAACGCGGCTACTGCTGGGTCGTCACCGGATCGACGGAGCAGGGACGCGCGCTCGCCGACCCGCGCGCGGTGCCCCTCGCGATCGCCTACTACCGTGCGCTCGCCGCGCAGGGAGAAGTGGTCCGCCGCTTCTCGCCCTACGCGGCCGGGCAGGGACCCGTCGCGTTCAACTTCGACTGGAGCTTCGACTACTACCCCCGCGCCTACGCGCGCCCGGGGCCGCTGATGACCGTGTATCGCCTGCACGGCGGCCGCTGCGCGACGCCCGGAGCGTGAGGCGAGCCCAGCGCCGAGCCGCGCCGCGCCGGTGCACCGTGAGGGCTCCCTCATCCGGACGATCCGCCCTCTGAAGCCGTGCGCGCGGGGTTATCCTGGCTTCGACATGCCGAGTTGCACCGATACCGACAGGCTTCACCTCGAACGTACGGTCGAGCTGGCCGGGCGGGGGCTCGGGGCGGTCAAGCCCAACCCGGTGGTCGGTGCCGTCGTGGCCCGCGACGGAGACGTGCTTGGGGAGGGCTGGCACGAGGAATACGGCGGCGCCCACGCCGAGGTGAACGCGATCGAGGCATGCGGGATGGCGGATCTCGAGGGGGCCACGCTGTACGTGTCGCTGGAGCCGTGCTGCCACGAGGGCAAAACGCCGCCGTGCACCGACGCGATCCTTCAGGCCGGCATCAAGCGTGTGGTCGTCGCCTCCGACGACCCTACCGAGAAGGCCTCCGGTCGCGGCCTCGGCATCCTGCGCGACGAGGGCGTCGAGGTGGTGATCGCCGACGGCGAGGTGGCGGCCGCGGCACGTCTGCTCAATCAGGCGTTCCGCAAGCACGCCCGCGTCGGCCGGCCGTGGGTGCTGTTCAAGTCCGCGATGACGCTCGACGGCAAGGTCGCGACGCGCACCGGCGACTCGCAGTGGATCAGCGGCGATCAGAGTCGCGACCTCGCGCACCAGTGGCGCGCCGCCGTCGACGCGGTCGTCGTCGGGATAGGCACCGCGCTCGCGGACGATCCGCAACTCACCGCGCGTCCGAGCGGCACGCCCGCGGAATCCGCGCTGCAGCCCCGCCGTGTCGTGTTCGACGCGCTCGCCCGGTTGCCGACGAGCTCGCAGCTCGTGGCGGCCGCCGCCGAGATCCCGCTGACCGTGATCGTCTCGCGCGCCGCCGGGCGCGCCGAGATCGAGGCGCTCGAAGCGGCCGGCGCGCAGGTGCTGCTCGCGACGGGCGAGAACGAGCCGGCCCGCGTGCGCTCGGGGCTCGACCAGCTGGGCGCGCTGGGCATCGGCTCGGTCCTGCTCGAGGGCGGCCCGCACCTCGCGGGCGCCTTCCTCGACGCGGGCGAGATCGACGAGCTGCGCCTGTTCCTCGCGCCGCTGCTGCTCGGCGGCAGCGCCGCCCGCGATCCGCTCGAGGGCGAAGGCGTCGAGCGCATCTCCGAGGCGCTGCGGGCGCTGACGATGAGCTGCCAGAGCATCGGCGAGGACCTGCTGATCTCGGCAAGGCTGCGAGAGTGGTAGGCATGAAGCGCGACGACGAGACGGTCCCGCAGTGTTCACCGGCCTGATCGCCGACCTCGGCAGCATCGAGGCGCTCGACCGCGACGAGGCGGGCGCGACGCTCGAGATCCGCACGAAGCTGGCGGGCGAGCTGTCCGCAGGCGACTCGGTCGCCGTCAACGGCGTCTGCCTGACCGCAACCGCCGTCGGCCGCGAGAGCTTCCGCGCAGAGGCGATGCCGGAGACACTCACGCGCTCCTCGCTCGGCGCGCTGCAGGCCGGCTCGCGCGTCAACCTCGAGCTCGCGATGCGCCCGAGCGACCGGCTTGGAGGGCACATCGTCCAGGGCCACGTCGACGGCACCGGCACAATCGCCTCGCTCACGCCTGAGGGCATCTCGCGCGTCGTCGAGATCGACGCCGACCCCGAGGTCGTCCGCTACCTCGTCGAGAAGGGATCGGTCGCGGTCGACGGGGTCAGCCTGACCGTCAGCGCGCTGCGCGACGACGGCTTCGCCGTGTCGCTGATCCCGGAGACGCTGGACCGCACGACGCTCGGCGAGCTCACCGAGGGCGCGCGCGTCAACCTCGAGGCTGACGTGCTGGCCAAGCACGTCGAGCGCCTGCTCGGAGCCGGCGGAGCCCGCGCATGAGTACCCGCACCGGCGCACGCTTCGCGACCGTCGAGCAGGCGCTCGAAGACATCCGCGAGGGCAAGATGGTCGTCGTCTGCGACGACGAGGACCGCGAGAACGAGGGCGACCTGACGATGGCGGCGCAGTTCGCCACGCCTGAGGCGATCAACTTCATGGCCAAGGAGGCCCGCGGCCTGGTGTGCCTGTCGCTGACGCCCGAGCGCTGCGACGAGCTCGGGCTCGACCTGATGGCGGCGAAGAACGAGTCGCCGTTCGAAACCCCGTTCACGGTCTCGATCGAGGCGCGCGACGGCGTCACCACCGGGATCTCCGCCCACGACCGCGCGCACACGATCCAGGTCGCGGTGGACCCCGAGAGCCGCCCGCGCGACCTCGTGCAGCCGGGGCACGTGTTCCCGCTGAAGAGCCGCTCCGGCGGGGTGCTCGAGCGCGCCGGGCAGACCGAGGCGGCCGTCGACCTCGCGCGGCTGGCGGGACTCAACCCGGCCGGCGTGATCTGCGAGGTGATGAACGACGACGGCACGATGGCGCGCGTGCCGGAACTGGGCGAGTACTGCGCGCGCCACGGCCTGAACATGATCACGGTCGCCGACCTGATCGCCTACCGCCGCCGCCACGACAAGCTCGTCGAACGCGTGGTCGCGACCGGGCTCCCGACGACCTTCGGCGAGTTCGAAGCGATCGGCTACCGCTCGCTCGTCGACGACAAGCACCACGTCGCACTGGTCAAGGGCGACGTCGCGGGCAAGCCTGACGTGCTCGTGCGTGTGCACTCGGAGTGCCTCACCGGCGACGTCTTCCACTCGCTGCGCTGCGACTGCGGGGAGCAACTCGAATCGGCGCTTTCGATGATCGATAGAGAGGGCGAGGGCGTGCTGCTCTACCTCTCCCAGGAGGGACGCGGGATCGGGCTCCTGAACAAGCTGCGCGCATACAAGCTGCAGGAGGAGGGACTCGACACTGTCGAGGCGAACGAGCGCCTCGGCCTGCCCGCGGACCTGCGCGACTACGGCATCGGGGCACAGATCCTCGTCGACCTCGGGCTCAGCTCGATCCGGATCCTCACGAACAACCCGAAGAAGATCCGCGGGCTCGAGGGCTACGGCCTGTCCGTCGCGGACCAGATCCCGATCGAGCACGCTCCCAACGAGCACAACGCCTCGTACCTGCGCACGAAGGCCGAGCGGATGGGACACACGCTGCACCACCAGGGGCTGAACCTCGACGCCGACCTTTTGCGTGGCACCTCACGCAGCCCGGACGACACGCCGAGCGACCCGGTCAAAGGAGCCGGGCAGGGGCCCGAGCCGCGTTGAGCGCCTACGCGATCGCGGTCGCGCGCTTCTATGAGGACCTTGCCGAGCGGCTGATCGCCGGGGCGCGCGCGGCGTTCGCGGAGCGAGGCGTCGAGCAGGTCGAGGTGTTCGACGTGCCCGGGGCCTTCGAGCTGCCGCTGGCCGCCTCCTACGCCGCCGGCACCGGCCGCTTCGACGGCGTCGCCTGCCTCGGCGCGGTGATCCGCGGGGAGACCGACCACTACGAGTTCGTCTGCTCGCAGGCGGCGCGCGGGATCATGGACGTGACGCTGCGCACCGGGGTGCCGTGCGCCTTCGGGGTGCTGACCTGCGAGACGATGGACCAGGCGCTCGCCCGCTCGGGTGGCGACAAGCGCGATCAGGGACGCCACTCCGCGGAGGCCGTGATGCAGATGGCGGCGCTGCGGGCCCAGCTCGCCGACGGGCGCTGAGCGCCGCGGGAGGCTCTCCATCCTGCGGCCCGGCGGCCGAGATCATCTACACTGCGCCGTCATGCCAAAGGTCTGTTACAGCTGCAAAAAGGGTCCTTCGTTCGGCAACAGCCGCAGCCACTCGATGGTCGCCACCAAGCGACGCTTCGACCCGAACCTGCAGAAGGTCCGCATCATGGACGGCAAGACGCCGAAGCGGGCCTACGTCTGCACGCGCTGTCTGAAAGCCGGCAAGGTCACGAAGGCTCTCTAGGGCCACGCGGGCTCTGCTCCTGATGCCGCCGCGCGCCCGGCGGATCCGTCCGCTTTCGCGCCTTCTCCCCCCGAAGCTGATAGACGTGTCGCAGTGACCGACACGAATCTGGTCCGCTTCCGGGCCGCCGTTGCGGGAGCGCTCGCACATCTGGAATCGCGCCGCCAGGAGGTGAACGACCTCAACGTGTTCCCGGTCGCCGACGGCGACACGGGGGACAACATGGCGATGACGCTGCGCGCGGTGCTCGACGAGCTGGATCGCCTCGACACCGGCGACGGTGCGCGGACGATCGACGACATCGGGCGCGAGGAGATCGTGCAGTCGGTCGCGCGCGCGGCGCTGCTCGGTGCGCGCGGCAACTCGGGGGTGATCCTCTCGCAGCTGATCCGAGGCGCCGCCGAGGAGCTCGTCTCGCGTCCCGGGCAGCTGATCGACGCGACGCTGATCGGGGCGGCGATCGCGAACGCGGCCGAGCGCGCATACGCCTCCGTGCGCGAGCCGGCCGAGGGAACCATGCTGACCGTCGCGCGCGAGATGGCCCACCGCCTCGCCAGCGACGTCGCGCACTCGGCGGGCGACCCGCGGCTCGCGCCGGGCACGATCGAGACCGAGCAGGACCGGCTGATCGCGGCGGCGCTGGAGAGCGCGGTCGAAGCCGGGCAGGACTCGGTCAAGCGCGGTCCGGAGATGCTCGCGGCGCTGCGCGACGCGGGCGTCGTCGATGCGGGCGGCTACGGGCTGACCATCATCTTCGCGGGCGTCGTCGCCGCGCTGCGCGGCGAGGAGCCGCCGCCGCTCGACCACTACGCGCCCGCGCGGGTCACCCACCCGGAGCACACCTCGGGCACCTACCGGTTCTGCACGAACTTCGCGGTCACCGGCAGCGGCCTCTCCTCGGCCGAGTTCGTGGGGCCGCTCGAGGCGCTGGGCGACTCAGTCCTCGTGGTCGGCGACGAGAGCACGCTGAAGGTCCACCTGCACACCGACGATCCCGAGCGCGCGACGGCGCTGTTCGACGGCGCCGGCGAGGTCTCGCGCCTGGACGTTGCCGACATGCGCGCCCAGGTCGCAGAGCGCGACGAGCGCGTCGGCGCGCCCGTCGGCGGCCACGGCGCGATCGCGACAGCCGGCAACGGCGCCGTGACGGCGGGAGGCGGTCCCACGAGCGCGACCCCCTACACGCCCGAGCCCGGCGTGCAGGCGCGCTGCGGCGCCGTGGCGGTCGTCAGCGGCGACGGCTTGCACGAGATGTTCCGCGAGCTCGGCGTGCGGACGGTGGACGGCGGCCCGACGCTCAACCCCTCAACCTACGACGTGCTCGCGGCGATCCACGACGTGCCCGCAGAGGAGGTCGTCGTGCTCCCGAACAGCCGCAACGTGTTCATGGCCGCCGAGCACGCGGCGAAGCTCTCCGACAAGCAGGTGCTCGTCGCGCCCACCACCAGCCAGCAGGCCGGCCTGGCCGCCGCGGTCTCGCTGGCGCCGGAGCGCTCCGTCGAGCAGAACGCGCAGGCGCTGACGGAAGCGCTCGCCTGCGTGCGCATCGGCGCGGTCGCTCCGGCGGCACGCGACGACACGCAGGGCCGCTTCGAGCGCGGCGACGCCGTCGGCTTCCTGGGCGAGGAGGTGATCGCGTGGGGCAAGCCCCTCGCGACGCTGCGCGCGGTCCTCGCCGCGCTCGCCGCGCCCGGCGAGGACGGCGAGGCTCCCGAGCTGATCACGCTGCTCGCGGGCAGGGAGACCCCGATCGGGCTGGGCGAGCTCGAGCTGGACCTGGAGCTCCCCTCGCTGGTCGAGCTCGAGCTGCGCCACGGCGGCCAGCCGGCCTACTGGTGGCTGCTCGCCGCCGAGTGAGGCAGCGCCCGGCGCCGGCAGGCGAATCCAGACCGCAGGGCCGCGGCCGCAGCCGCGAGCGCCCGACGGTTACGACCGCTGCCGCGATCATGATTGAGGCCCGATGCCGGCGCGAGCACCACAGAGGCCGTCGCCGGCCGCCGCGGTGAGCGCGCGCAGGGGCACCGGCTCCGAGTTCCGCCCCACGGCGTTCGCCTCCACGCAGCCGCTCGACCGCGACGCCCTCCTGAGCGCGCCGGTGCGCTGGCCGCGCCCCGCCCGGCTCGAGCGCCCGCTCCGGGCGAGCGGCAAGCGCGTGCAGGCTGGGTTGCGCACCCTGGGCCTCGAGACGGTCGGAGACCTCCTCGAGCACCTGCCGAGCGACAGCCGCGAGGCGCGCACGGTCGCGGCGCTGGGGCCGGGCGAGCAGGCGACCGTCACCGTTCAGGTCCGCAGCATCGCGGCGCGGCCCGTGCGGCGCCGGCGCATGCGCCCGCTCGTGGAGGCTGTCGTGTTCGATGCGACGGGCTCGATGCGGGCCACGTTCTTCAACCAGCCGTGGCTCGTCGATCGCTACGAGCCCGGCACGAGGCTGGTGCTGCACGGCAAGAGCGACGGGCGGGGCCGGTTCACCGTGTCCCACCACGCTCCCGCCCAGCCCGGCCTTACCCCATTCGGGGCACGTCGCGGCGAGGCCGCGGCGGAGCCGGGGAGCACGGGCGACTCCGTTTCGCACTACCCCGCCGCCGACGGCGTGACCTCGACGCAGCTGCTGACGCTCGTGCAGGCTGAGCGCGCGGCGCTCGCCGACGTGGTCGAGATCCTCTCCGGCCAGTCGCGCGCGGCGGAGGGCCTGCCCGACCGCGCGGCCGCGCTCGCCGCGATGCACTTCCCGCGCGACGCGCGCGACCCGGAGGCCGGTCGCCGCCGTCTCGCGTTCGAGGAGCTGCTCCTGATGCAGCTCCTGTTCCTGCGCCGCCGTTCCGAGCGGCGCGAGCGCGCGGGCGCGATCGCGCTGGGGGAGCCGCCCTCGCTGAGCGCGCGCTGGCGCTCGGGGGCGCTGCCGTTCGAGCTCACCGGCGACCAGCAGCGGGCGATCGCGCAGATCGACGAGGACCTCTCCCAGCCGCGCCCGATGCAGCGGCTGCTGATGGGGGACGTCGGCAGCGGGAAGACCGTGGTCGCGCTGCACGCGATGCTGCGCGCGGTCGAGCACGGTCACCAGGCGGCGCTCATGGCGCCCACCGAGACGCTCGCCGAACAGCACTTCGCGACGGTGCAGCGACTGCTCGGGGGCGAGTCGGTGAGCGCCGCCCTGCTCACCGGCTCGACGCCCGCCGCGCGGCGGGCCGACACGCTCGCCAAGCTGGCGAGCGGCGAGCTCTCGCTGATCGTCGGCACGCACGCGCTGATCGAGCCCGACGTCGTCTTCCGCTCGCTGGCGCTGGCGGTGATCGACGAGCAGCACCGCTTCGGGGTTCGCCAGCGCGAACGGCTCGTTCACCCCAAAGGGCGGGGCGACGGCGAGGAGACGGTTCACACGCTGCACATGACCGCAACGCCGATCCCGCGCACGCTCTCGCTGGCCCGCTACGGCGACGTCGAGGTGAGCACCCTGCACGAGCTGCCGAGCGGGCGCCGCCCCGTGAGGACGCGCATCGTCGGCAACGAGGCCGAGCGTGCGGCCGCCTATGAGGACCTGCGCGCGCAGCTGGCGCGCGGACGCCAGGCCTTCGTGGTGTGCCCGCTGATCGAGGAGGACCCGGAGTCCGGGGGCGCCGAGGCGGAGGCCGCCCCGGGGGCGGATGGCCGCGCGGCGATGCGGGCGGCTACAGCCGAGTTCGATCGCCTGCGTGCCGGCGAGCTCGAGGGATACGAGCTGGCGCTGCTGCACGGGGCGATGCGGCCCCGGGAGAAGCAGGAGGCGATGGAGGCGTTCGCGTCTGGGCGCGTCCAGGTGCTCGTCTCGACGACCGTTATCGAGGTGGGGATCGACGTTCAGAACGCGACCGTGATGCTGATCGAGAACGCCGAGCGGTTCGGCATCTCGCAGCTGCACCAGCTGCGCGGGAGGGTCGGCCGGGGCGAGCACCCCGCCGTCTGCTTCCTCGTCGGGCCGGCGGGCGCCGCGCGGCTGCGCGCGCTCGTCGCCCACGCCGACGGCTTCCGGCTCGCCGACATCGACCTCGAGCTCCGCAACGAGGGCGAGCTCGTCGGCACGCGCCAGTCCGGGCAGCGCCAGTTCCGCGTCGCACGCCTCCCCGACGACGGGCCTCTGCTGGAGCGCGCCCGGGCTCGCGCCGAGACGATCGTCGCCGCAGACCCGCAGCTGAAGGCACCGGAGCACGCGCTGCTCGCGGACGAGCTCGCGCGGCGCTTCGGAGCGCTCGTGGGCGAGCCCCTCGCCGGTTGAGCCGCGCCGTTAGCGTGCCGCTGCGATGCGCGTGATCGCGGGAACGCTCGGAGGCAGGCGGCTGAGGGCTCCCGCCGGCCGCGCCACCCGCCCGACCTCCGATCGCGTCCGCGAGGCGCTGTTCTCGATGCTCGGCGAGATCGACGGGGCGCGGGTGCTCGACCTGTTCGCGGGCTCCGGCGCGCTCGGCATCGAGGCGCTCTCGCGAGGCGCCGCGCACGCCGTCTTCGTCGAGCGCGATGCCGGCGCCGCCGCCGTGCTGCGCGAGAACCTGCGCGCTCTGGGGGTGGGCCCCGAGCGGGCCGAGCTGCGGCGCGCCGACGCCCGGGCGGCCCTGCGGCACGCATCGGCGAGCGGCGAGAAATACGATCTCGTCTTCATCGACCCGCCCTACGGCGAGGCGAGCGTCTGGAGCCCGCGGCTCGCGGCGTCGCTGCCCGAGCTGCTGGCGCCCGGCGGGCGCGCGGTAGCCGAGAGCGACCGGCGCCTGCCGCTGGCGCTGGGGCTGCCGGTCGAGACCGAGCGCCGCTACGGCGACACTTCCATCACAATCCACCGCAACCGATGCCCGACTACGAACGCGCCATAGCCGTCTGCCCCGGCAGCTATGACCCGATCACCAACGGACACCTCGACGTGATCCGGCGTGCGGCCCGGCTCTACGACGAGGTGTGGGTGGCCGTGGTCAATCGCTCCGTGCGCAAGAACCCGCCGCTGTTCGGCATCGAGGATCGCCTTGGCTTCATCGAGCGCGCCGTCGCCGAGCTCGAGAACGTCCACGTCGAGCCGTTCTCGACTCTCGTCGTCGACTTCGCGAGCGAGAAGGGCGCCCGCGCTATCGTCAAGGGCCTTCGCGCGATCTCCGATTTCGAGTATGAGTTGGAGCTGAACCAGCTCAACCGCAGGCAGAACCCGGAGATCGAGTCCGTGTACCTCATGGCCAGCCCCCAGTACAGTTTCCTCTCATCCAGCGGCGTCAAGGAGCTCGCGACATTCGGAGGGAACATCGACGACCTTGTGCCCGAGGAGGTGGCTCGGCGCTTGCAGGAACAGCTGGAGCGCTGACGAAAACGACATGCGAACGTGGGGCCGGACGCCCTGCGGAGGTGCGTAGAAGAAGATGGATGTCCTCGTTCTCATAGACAAGCTGGACGACTTGGTGCACAACGCCAAGCCCGTCCCGCTCACCGACCAGGTCCGCGTCGACAAGGAGGAGATCTACGACATCCTCGATCAGATGCGCGCGACGATCCCCGAGGAGATCAAGCAGGCGCGCTGGATCGTCAAGGAGCGCCAGGAGATGCTCGCGGAGGCCAAGAAAGAGGCCGAGCGCATCATCAAGGACGCCCGCGACCGCCAGGAGCGGCTCGTCGGCGAGGAGGAGGTCACCAAGCAGGCCGAGCGTGCGGCCGAGGACATCGTCGAGGACGCCCGAGCGCGTGAGCGCGAGATCCGGCTCGGGGCAGAGGACTACGCGGATGAGATTCTCAACACGCTCGAGGTCAACCTGTCGAAGTTCATCGCCGCGGTGCAGCGCGGCCGCGAGCGCCTGGCGGGCAAGGACGAACCGGCGGAAGTGGGCTAGCAAGGACGCCGGCGCGCGCCGGATGCAGCGATGATGGCTCCCAACGCGCACCAGGCCAGGCACAAACTGAAGGTCGCGCGCACGCT
>DATMMF010000005.1:0-2635 GCA_035569835.1 Solirubrobacteraceae bacterium | reverse complement strand
CACCACGAGACCTATATCTACTGGTCGATGATCATCGTCATGACCCGCCGCCTCGCCCGCAAGGCCGAAACTGCCAGCACCTCAGCGCCAGCTCACTCAGATGCCGCCTGAGTTTCAAACAGGCTCTTACTGTCAGCTTGTCGCGGCTATCGGGTTGGGGGGAGGGGTGGCCGGGCTCGAAAGCAAAGGCGCGGGTTGTCGGCTGGGCCATGGGGAACTCGGCTGGATCGACTAACTCGCCCCTTGGATATCTTAAGAGGACCGCGTCGGCCGTGCCTTTGCTGGCAGTCGCCGAACCCTTGCGGAATCAGGCCTGTGCGGCGGATGATCTCGACGTGCCGGGTCTGCCTGCGGGACGGGTCACCCTCCTCTTCACGGACGTGGAGGGCTCGACCCGGCTATTGCGCGAGCTGGGCGACGCTTATGCCGGCGCGCTCGCCGAGCACCGGCGGATCCTGCGGTCGGCGTTTGCTTTGCATGCGGGGGTGGAGGTGGATACGCAGGGGGACGCGTTCTTCGTCGCGTTCGCCTCCGCACCCGACGCAGCCGCTGCTGCGCTCGATGCGCAAGAGGCGCTTGCCGGGGGGCCGATTCGTGTCCGGATTGGAATCCACACGGGCGAGCCGGCGCGGGTCGCCGAGGGGTACGTCGGACTCGATGTGCACCTGGCTGCCCGGATCGGCGCAGCCGGGTACGGGGGCCAGACGGTCCTCTCGCAGTCGACGCGGAACGACCTCGACGACGGTGCCCCGCTGTTCGACCTCGGCGAGCACAGGCTGAAGGACTTCGATGAGGCGGTGGCGCTCTTCCAGCTCGGGGAGGGGGAGTTTCCGCCGCTCAGGACGATCTCGAACACGAACCTCCCGCGACCGGCGAGCACCTTTGTCGGCCGCGAGGCAGACGTCGCCGAAATCGTGGCGCGTATCCGCGGCGGCGCGCGTCTCGTCGCCCTCACCGGCCCGGGCGGTGCGGGGAAGACACGACTCGCGCTCGAGGCTGCGGCCGAGCTGGTGCCGGAGTTCAAGGCGGGAGTCTTCTGGGTCGGTCTCGCGCCGCTCCGGGAAGCGGACCTCGTGCTTGAGACGGTCGCGCGCGTCCTCGGCACGCAGGACGACCTCGTCTCTCACATCGGCGATCGCGAGCTGCTTCTCCTCCTGGACAACTTCGAGCGGCTGTTGCCCGCCGCGACGGGGGTGGCGAAGCTCGTCGAGCGGTGCCCGAACCTGCACGTTCTCGCGACGAGCCGCGAGCGCCTCCGGCTCCGCGATGAGGTTGAGGTCCACGTGTCGTCGCTGGCGGCGGCCGATGCGGTAAGACTCTTCGCTGAGCGCTCGGGTCTCGCCCCGGATGAGCCGATCGCGCGCCTGTGTGACGCGCTCGACGGCCTGCCCCTCGCCATCGAGCTCGCGGCGGCGCGCACGGCCGTCCTGTCGCCGGCGCAGATCCTCGAGCGCATCGGCCGCCGGCTCGATCTCTTTCGCGGAGCACGCGACCTGGACCCGCGCCAGCAGACGCTGCGCGCGACCATCGACTGGAGCTACGAGCTGCTCGATGACGCCGAGCGTTGCCTCTTCGCCCGGCTGGCCGTCTTCGCAGGCGGGTGCACCCTTGAGGCGGCGGAGGAGGTCGCGGGTGCGGAGCTCGACACGCTCGAGGCGCTCGTCTGCAAGAGCCTCGTCCGCCACGCCGGCGAGCGGTTCTGGATGCTGGAGACGGTCCGGGAGTACGCGCTGGAACGACTCGCGGAAAATCCAGATGCGGCTGCCCTTCGCGACCGGCACGCCGACTGGTTCCTGGCTCTGGCCGAGCAGGCGGCGTCGCGTTTGGAGAGCGCCGATCAGGCGCTCTGGCTCGATCGCATCGAGCAGGAGTACCCGAACATACGCGAGGCGCTGCGCGGCGATGCGCGCGCCGCCCGGTTCATCGCCGGGTTGCGGTTCTTCTGGGTGAAGCGCGGGTACCTCGCGGAAGGACGCCGCATCGTGGAGGAGCACGTGCCGGCGGTGCCCGACGACGATTCAGCAAAGCCGATGGCGCTCGCGACGGCCTCACACCTCGCGGTCATGCAGGGGGATTGGCCAGCTGCCATCGCTCATGGCGAGCGGTGCAGGGAGCTCGCGTTCGAGCACGAGGACGAGCGCCCTGGCGTCGAAGTGGCGAGTGTGCTCGGCCGGGCACTTCTCGCGATGGGCCAGGAGGAGCGGGCAGTTGCGCTGTTCGAGGACGCTGTGGCGAGAGGCACGGCCCACGGTCGTCCGGCTGTCGCCGCGATCGGCCTCCTCAATCTCGGCTACCTCTCACTCGTCCATGGCGACCTCCCGCAGGCGCGGGAGCACCTCGAGCGCTCGGTGGAGGCTGCGGTCGAGTGCGGCGACGGGCACGCGCACGCGCGGGCGCTCGCCGGTCTCGCCTCCGTGGCACTCGAGGACGGGCACGACGAGGAGGCGCTGGCGCTGGCTGCGCGGAGCCTCGACGTCTCGGGCCCCGCCTTCGATCGCGACGACATCTGCTGGGCGCTCGAGCTGGCCGGGGGTGCGTGTGCCGCAATCGCGCCCAGGTGCGCGGCCCAGCTGCTCGGCGCCGCGGAGGCACTGCGCGAGTATCTCGGCCAGCAGCTCGGTGGTCTCGAGCTCAA
>DATMMF010000004.1:0-220385 GCA_035569835.1 Solirubrobacteraceae bacterium | reverse complement strand
CGCACGACCCCTCCAAGCGCGTCGCGCCGATCATGCTCACGACCGATCTGGCGCTGCGGCTCGACCCGGCCTACGAGCAGATCTGCCGGCGCTTCTACGAGAACCCCGACCAGCTCGCCCAAGCGTTCGCGAAGGCCTGGTACAAGCTGCTTCACCGCGACATGGGCCCCCTCTCGCGCTATCTCGGCCCGTTCGTCGCCGCGCCACAGCTGTGGCAGGACCCGGTGCCGCCCGCCGAGGGCGATCCCATCGACGCGGCCGACGTCGCCGCGCTGAAGGAGAAGATCCTCGCTTCGGGGCTGTCCGTCCCCCGCCTCGTCGCCACGGCGTGGTCCTCGGCCGCGTCGTTCCGCGGCACCGACAAGCGCGGCGGCGCCAACGGCGCGCGCGTGCGACTCGCGCCGCAGAAGGACTGGGAGTGGAACGAGCCGGCCGAGCTGGCAGCGGCGCTGCAGACGCTCGAAGGCATCCAGCAGGAGTTCAACTCCGCCCAGCCCGGCGGCAAGCGCGTGTCGCTCGCCGACGTGATCGTGCTCGGCGGCTGCGCCGCCGTCGAGAAGGCGGCCGCCGACGCGGGCCACGACATCTCGGTGGGCTTCGCGCCGGGGCGCACCGACGCCTCTCAGGAGCAGACCGACGCAGAGTCCTTCGCGGTGCTGGAGCCGGCGGCGGACGCGTTCCGCAACTACCTCCCTCCCGGCGCGCCGCTCGCGCTCGAGCATGGGCTGCTGGAGCGCGCCTTCATGCTGCGGCTGACGGCACCCGAGATGACGGTGCTCGTGGGCGGGATGCGCGCGCTCGGAGCCAACCACGGCGGCTCCGCTCACGGCGTCCTCACCGACCGGCCGGGCACGTTGAGCAACGACTTCTTCGTCAACCTGCTCGACATGCGCAACGAGTGGAAGCCCGACTCGGCGGAGAACGTCTACGTCGGCAGCGACCGCGCGACCGGTGAGGCCCGCTGGACGGCGACCTCGGCCGACCTCGTGTTCGGGGCCAACTCGCAGCTCCGCGCGCTCGCCGAGGTCTACGCGAGCGACGACGCGGGCGAGAGGTTCGCGCGCGACTTCGCCGCCGCGTGGGAGAAGGTCATGAACCTCGACCGCTTCGATCTGCGCTGAGCTCCGCGAGCGTATATCTGGCCCGTCACGGCCAGACCGCGTACAACCACGAAGGCCGCTTCCAGGGCCAGCAGGAAATCCCGCTCGACGCGACGGGGCGCGCTCAAGCACTGGAACTGGCCGAGCGCGCGGTTCCCTACGGCTTCAGCGCGCTCTGGACGAGCCCGCTGCTGCGGGCGCGTGAAACCGCAGCCGCCGTCGCCGAGCGGCTCGGCCTCGAGCCGATGCAGGACCCGCGCTTCATGGAGACCGACGCCGGCGACTGGACCGACCGCAGCTTCGCCGACGTCCGTGCGGAAGCGCCCGAGCGCTTCGACGCCTTCGCTGCGGCCGACCCGGATTTCGCCTTTCCCGGCGGCGAGTCGTTCGCCGAACAGGAGCTCCGTGTGCAGGCGGGGCTCGACGACGTGCAAGCCGGCGCGCTGCCTGCGCTCGTCGTCTGTCACGGAATGGTGATCCGCGCCGCGCTCTACCCCCGCATGCACGCCGGAGCGCGCGCGTTCACGCGCGTGCCGAACGGGGCGATCGTGCCGCTCGAGGCCGACGCCGCCGCGCACGTCGACGCCGGCGAGGGCAGCGCGACGCAGGCAAGCTGAGCGCACGGCGGCGGTTTGCGGGCGTCGCCGGCTCAGCCCAGGATCAGGCAGCCCGTGCTGCCGTGGGCGAGCAGCGCCGTCTCGTCGTCCGCGAGGAACAGCCGGCCCTCGGCGGTCGCGGTGCGCCGGCCGGCGTGCACGACGCGGCCCTCGGCGAGCACGCGCCCGTCGCCCACCTGCAGCGCTCGCAGGTAGCGGACCTGCAGGTCGGTGGTCGTGTAGCCGCTCGCCGCCGGCAGCGTCGTGTGCACGGCGCAGCCCATGCACGTGTCCAGCAGCGTCGCAGCGATGCCGCCGTGGACCGAGCCGAGCGGGTTGTACATCCACTCGGCGGGCTCGATCGCGAACAGCGCCCGTCCCGGCTCGACCTCGAGCGCCTCGAGGCCGAGCGCGCTGGCGAACGGCGGTCGCGGCAGCCGGCCGTCGATGATCGCCTGCATCACCTCGAGGCCCGAGAGCCCGGCGGCGAGGCGGGCGGCCGCTGCCGGGTCCGCCCACTCGAAGCTCCTGACACGCTCCTGCTCGACGGTCTTCATGCCGGCTCTCCGAGCAGGTCCTCGGCCGGCAGCTCGCCGACTTCGATCTCCTCGAGCGCGAGCTCCTCCTCGAGCCGCTCCGGGACCGCGCCCGGCGCGCCGCGCGGACCGATCGCCGCGAGCAAGCCGGCCGTCGCCAGACCACACAGCACCGTGATCAGCCACGACGCGTGAAAGTCGGCGGCGGTGGAGGCGCCGCCGCCCAGCACGGCCACCAGCAGCGCGACGCCGAGCGCGATGCCGATCTGGCGGCCCATCGTCAGGATCGCCGCGCCGGTCGCGAACCGCTGCGGAGACAACGAGGACACGCCGGCCCCTGTCAGCGTCGGGATCACCAGGCCCACGCCCGCGCCTGTGATGAGGTTGCCCGGGAGGAACTCGGAGGCGTAGTGCGGCTGGTTGCCGGTGCGGGCGATGTACCAGGAGGATCCGGCCGCGAACATCAGCGCGCCGAGCACGCCCGGCAGGCGATACCCGAACCGCGCCCCGAGCCGCGCGCCGGGGATCGCGAAGGCCGCAGCCATCGCCGGGCCGGGGAACAGCATCAGGCCCGCCGTCAGCACTTCCTCGTGCCAGACGCCGGTGAGAAACAGCACGCCGCCGAGCAGCATCGCGCCGAACCCGGCGAAGAACAGCACCGACCCGCCGACCGCCAGGCCGAAGCGGCGCACGCGCAGCATCGAGGGCTCGACGACCGGCGTCTCGTGGCGCTCCGAGCGCCGCCAGAGCAGCGGCAGCAGGATCGCGGGCACGAGCAGCAGGCCGATCACCTGCGCGGAGCCCCAACCCCATTCCTGGCCCTGCACGATCGCCACCACCAGCGCGCCGACCGCGACGATCAACGTGAGCGCACCGAGCACGTCGGGCCGGCCGGCGTTCTGCTCGCGGTGCTCGCGCAGGTTCCGCACGCCGGCAACGAGCGCCGCGATCCCGACCGGCACGTTGACGAGGAACACCAGCCGCCAGTCCACCTTCACGAGCAGCCCGCCGAGCGGCGGCCCAGCGGCGGCGGCGATCCCGCCGGTCGCGGCCCACAGCCCGATCGCGATGTGGCGCTCGGAAGGCTCGAACTCGGGCAGCATCAGGCCCAGCGAGGTCGGCAGCATCAGCGCGCCCCCGGCCGCCTGCACGACCCGCGCGGCTACGAGCGCGCCGACCGATGGCGCGGCGGCACACGCCGCGCTCGCCAGCACGAACACACTGAGGCCGAGCAGGAACGCGCGCTTGCGCCCGAATGCGTCGGCCCAGCGCCCCGCCGGCACGAGCAGCGCCGCGAACACGATCGCGTAGGCGCTCAGCACCCACGAGAGCGAGCTCAACGACGCGCCGCCGAAGTGCCGCGCGATCGACGGGAAGGCGATGTTCACGATGAACACGTCGAGGCTCGACATGAACACCCCGGCCACGACGATCAGCGAGACGAGCCACTTGCGTTGCATGACGAAACGCACCCTACCACAGACCAGTTGCATGATGCAACCTGCTCGGCTAGAATCTTGCACATGCTTCGCAACGACTACGAGAACCAGTCCTGCTCGATCGCCGGCGCGCTCGAGATCGTCGGCGAGCGCTGGTCGCTTCTGATCGTGCGCGACATCCTGCTCGGGCTGCGCCGCTTCGACGAGCTGCAGTCCCACCTCGGGATCGCGCGCAACGTGCTGCAGGCCCGCCTCACGCGCCTGCAGGAGCACGGTGTGATCGAGCGTGTCCCCTACCAGCAGCGCCCACTCCGCCACGAGTACCGGCTCACCGAGAAGGGCCTCGACCTGTGGCCGACGATCGTCGCGCTGATGAAGTGGGGCGACGAGTACGCGCCGCCGGACGGCGGACCCGCGGTGCTGATCGAGCACCGGGGCTGCGGCGGCGCCATCGACGAGCACCGTATCTGCGAGCGCTGCGGGGCAAAGCTCAAGGCGCGTGACGCCGTCGGGCGCCCCGGGCCGGGTGCTGCCGCGGACCACCCGCTCGCGCGGCGCGCCGGGCGCGAAGCCGCCGGCGCGGCGGCGAGCTGAGCCGCCGGCGGCTGCCCAGCCTCCCGTCAGCCGAGCGCGAGGCGCCCGGCGCCGGCGGCTGCTCAGCCGCCGCTCAGCGCATCGACAAGCTCGGCTCCTTCGCGCGCCATCCGCGACCGCGGCACCACGAGGTCGAACCCGTCCCCTTCCGCGAGCCGGCGGACGCCCGGCTCCACGTGCGAGTAATAGCCGAGCACGCATGCCCGGCCGATCAGCCCTTCCTCGCGCAGCTCGCGCACGGATTGCACGCGCTCGAGCTCCTCGGTCGTGAGGTCCGCGATCACGACGTCCGCCGGCGAGCGGATCAGCGACTCGCGCAGGGCGTCCTCGCCGGGCGCCAGCTCGACCTCGTGTCCCGCCCCCGTGAGCATCCCCTGGACGTTCGAGCCGAACAGCAGGTCCGCGGTGAGGACGAGGACGCGCGCCACGGTCCCGATCCGCCCGTGCCGCTACTGCGAGCGCAGGCGACGGAACTCGTCGCGCGCCGACTGCGGGCGGCCCCACATCTGCGTCACCTCGACGCGCCCGGCGCGCTCCTCGCGCAGAGCCATCTCGCCCTCGATGCCCGCTTCGTCGAGCAGCCGCAGCGCCCCGTGCACGGTCTGAGCCGACGCGGCGTGGCCGAAGGTGTGGGCGACGCTGAGCCGCCAGTGCCAGTCGTAGCGCGAGTACGGACGCGCGTTGACCGTCGTCAGGTACAGCGCGGCCTCGACGTAGCGTTCCTCGTCGGCGATGCGCAGATCGAGCTCGAGATCCGTCCAGTCCTCGGGCAGCGAGTCGACGAGCTGCTGGAAGGTGTCGGACAGGCCCATCGCGGCCAAGCCTAGCGCGGCTATTCTCGAATCGATGGCAGCGACGCCGACAGACCTCCACGTGGCGGCCGCCTCGCTCGCGGAGGACTACCGCACCCTGCGTGAGGGCTGCGGGCTGATCGACCGCTCCGATCGCGGCAAGCTCGCGCTGAGCGGCGCCGGCGCGGTCGAGTTCCTGAACGGCCAGGTGACGAACGAGCTCGCGACGCTCCAGCCGGGGCAGGGCCGCTACGCGGCCTTCCTGACGCACAAGGGCAAGATGCTAGGCGACCTGCGTGTGCTCGCCGTGCCCGGGCAGGACGGCCTCGAACTGCTCCTTGACACCGAGCGCGCGGCCCTTCAGGGCCTCTTCGACATGATCCGCCGCTACAAGGTCGGCTACGAAGTAGATCTGCACAAGCGCACGCTCGAGCGCGCCCTGCTCTCGCTCCTCGGCCCGCGCGCGGCCGAGCTCGCCGGCGCCGAGCTTGGGGCAGAGGAGCACTCGAACGCGCCGGCGAGCATCGACGGCGTCGAGGTGCTCGCCGTGCGCACCGACTCCGGCGTGGACCTCCTCTGCGGCTCGGAGCACACTGCCGAGCTGACGGGCGCGCTGCGCGCGCGAGGCGCCGTGCCGGTCGGCGAGGACGCGGCGGAGTGCCTGCGGATCGAGTCCGGCCGGCCCCGGTACGGCGTCGACATCGATGATTCGGTGATCCCGCAGGAGGCGGGGCTGAACGAGCGCGCCGTCAGCTTCACGAAGGGCTGCTACGTCGGCCAGGAGACCGTCGCGCGGCTGCACTACAAGGGCAAGCCGAACCGCCACCTGCGCGGATTGTTGCTCTCCGCGCCCGTCGCCTCCGGCGAGCCGCTGGCGATCGGCGAGCGCCCCGTCGGGCGCGTCGCGAGCGTCGCCGACTCGCCACGCCTCGGGCCGATCGCGCTCGCGCTGGTGCGCCGCGAGGCCGGGCCCGGCGCCCGTGTCGCCGTCGGCGACGGCGGTATCCAGGCCGAGGTCGTCGAGCTGCCGTTCCCGTCCGGCGAGCCGGGCGGCACGTCGCGCTGACGCCCGGGCAGCGGCGCCGCGCTCGCGCCGGACACGGCCGGCCGCCTAGGCCTCCTCGCCGCCGCTGATCTGCTGGATGATGCTCTGTTCGGCGGCCCGCAGGTAGCCGATCGCGGCATAGGGATCGGGGATGTTGTGGCGGATGCGGACCGTCGAGGAGTAGTCCTCGCCGTCGCCGTCGAGCCGTTTGAGCACCTGGACGATCGTGAGCACGGCGCCGATCTCCGCCGTGTCATCGTCGCCGTAGGCCTCGTCGAGCGCCTCCATCTGTTCCGAGGCGCAGTTTCCGAGCACCGATCCGTCGAGTGGCATCCGCCGAACGTCCTTTCGATGGCCTCCATCCCCCGGGCTGCGGGCAGCTCGCCGGCCTACGGGGCGGTCACTGCAGTGAACGGTAACGGACCCCGGCGGCGGGTTCCGACGGCCGACGGCCCGCGCATAATCAGGCGGGTGTCGTCCGCTCACGAGTTCTTCGCTGCCTCCGCCGGGGTGGCCGGCGCGCTGATCGGGCTGCTGTTCGTGGCGATCTCGGTAGCCGGCGACCGGGTACTCGGCCCGGAAGCCGCCGAGGTGCATTCGGTTCGGGCGGCCGCCGCGCTGACCGCGTTCACGAACGCCCTCACGGTCTCGCTGTTCGGACTGATCCCCGGCTACAGTCCGGCCGGCGCGGCGACGGCGGTGGCGATCATCGGCCTCATCTTCATGGCCGGCGCGCTGCTGCGGCTGTTGCCGGCGGCACGTGCCGGCGAGATCCGCACGGTCGAGCTGACCTTCCTCGCCGGGCTGCTCGTCGTGTTCGTGGCCCAGCTGATCGCGGCCATCGCGCTAGACGGCAACGAGCGCGACGCCGAAGCGCTCCACACGATCTGCGTGCTGGTCGCAGTCTGCTTCCTGATCGGGATCGCGCGCTCGTGGGAGCTCGTCGGCGGGCCGCGGGTCGGCCTCTGGAACCTGGTGCTGAGCAACCGGGGCGGCCGGGACGAGGGCGAGTGAGCAGCCCGTCGGTCACGCCTCTCGCCAAGAAGCTCGGCGTGAAGGAGGGCGGTCGGCTGCTCACGCGCGCGGCGCCAACCGGTTGGACGGTCGAGGACCTGCCTCCCGACACGACGCTCGGCGAGCTCCGGCCCGGGACCGCGGCGGGCGGATCGCGCGATGTCGTCGTCGCGTTCTTCGGCGCCGTCTCAGAGCTCGCGGACGCCCTGCTCCAGCTCGGCGAGGCAGTTTACCCGGACGGAGCCCTGTGGATCGCCTGGCCCCGGCGCGCCGCGGGACACGAGAGCGACATCCGCGAGCAGGACGTCCGCGGGGAGGCGCTGCCGCTGGGCCTCGTGGACAACAAGGTCGCGGCGCTGGGCGAGGACTGGTCGGGCCTGCGCCTCGTGTGGCGCGTGGAGCACCGCGCTCCAGGCGCCGGTCACGCCCCGGCGCCCACCCGTGGGTAGGATTCACCGCGCTGGCTATCCCCAACCAACGAGGTTCAGAGCGCGTGGCAATCGATCTCCAACAAGTCTCCGCCGTCGACACCGAGCCCGGTGAGCTGCCGAGCACGATGGCAGCGTGGGTGATCCGCGAGGAGCGCTACGGCGAACCCAAGGACGCCTTCCAGATCGAGGAGGTCGAAGTCCCGGAGCCGGGGGCCTTCGAGGTCATCGTCCGCGTGATGGCCGCGGGCGTCAACTACAACAACGTGTGGGCCGCGCTCGGCAAGCCGGTGTCGGTCATGAAGTACGGCGACCACCCGGAGTACGGGCACCACATCGGCGGATCGGATGCCTCGGGGGTCGTTTGGAAGGTAGGCGCCGGCGTCACGCGCTGGAAGCCCGGCGACGAGGTCGTCGTGCACTGCAACATGGCCTCCTACGAGGACCCCGAGGTCCACGGCCTGGATCCGATGGCCGCGCCCTCGCAGCGGATCTGGGGCTACGAGACGACGTGGGGCTCCTTCGCGCAGTTCACGAAGGTCCAGGCCCAGCAGCTGCTGCCCAAGCCGCATGCGCTGACCTGGGAGGAGGCGGCCTCCTACGGGCTCGTCTACTTCACCGCCTACCGGATGCTGATCACCCGCTGCAAACTGCAGGCCGGCGCGAACGTTCTGATCTGGGGCGCCGCCGGCGGGCTCGGCGTGTTCGCGACGCAGATCTGCAAGGCCGCGGGCGCCAACTCCGTCGGCGTCGTGTCCTCCGCCGAGAAGGGCGAGCTCGTGAAGCGACTCGGCGCCGTCGACTACATCGACCGGGGCGAGTTCGCGGGCATGATGCGCAAGGGCGGCGAGACGCCCGGGGAGGAGAAGGAGCGCTCGAAGGTCGCGCTCGCCTTCGCCAAGCGCGTCAAAGAGATCCTCGGCGACGCGCCCGACATCGTCTTCGAGCACGTCGGCAAAGCGACGCTGCCGACCTCCGTGTTCACCGCCAAGACGTTCGGGAAAATCGTCATCTGCGCCGGCACCACGGGCATCGACGTCGACTTCAACGTGGCGATCCTGTGGATGAAACAGAAGGAGATCCTGGGCTCGCACTTCGCGAACGCGTACGAGTGCATGAAGGCCAACGAGCTGATCGAGAGCGGCCTGATCCGCCCCGTGCTGTGGCGCACGCTCGGCTTCGAGGGGGTGGCCGAAGCCCACCAGCTGATGATGGAAAACAAGCACCTCGGCAAGATCGCGATCCTCGTCGGCGCCGACGCCGAGGGCCAGGGCAAGACGGCCGAGGGCCCCGGCGCGATCCACGCGGAGGTCGGTGCGTAATGGCCGGCACCGTGATCGTCCCGTGGTACGCCACGGGGTTCCGTGCAAACGGCTTCGAGGAGGCGCTGGGCGAGATCGCCGCCGCGGCACTGCGCTACGGAGCCAGCTCCTACGCCGTCTACCGCGCGCGCGACGACAGATACAAGTTCCAGCAGCTCGCGGCCTTCGAGGAGTACAAAGACTGGGAGCGCTACTGGGAAGGCGACGAGATGGGCTACTTTCGCGCCCGCTACTCGAGCTGGTACCAGGTGCCGGTGCTCTATGGCTGGTGGGACCAGACCGCGGCGGGCGGCCTCGCCCCGGTGCTGCCCCCGATCACCACGTCGGGCAACGGCGGCAACGGCGGCAACGGCGCGGGCGGCGTGGGCGTCGGCGAGAGCGCGTAGGTTCGGCACGCCGTTGGCGGGCGCGCACCGCCCCGACACCGCTCTCCGCAGGAGTTTTCTCATCCGGCCGAGCGTGCGGCCGTGAAAGACTGCGCCGATCCGCGGCCTCGCCGCGGCCCCCCGCATGGCAACACAGCACACGAGCGGCCCACCACCGCCCGAGCTCGATCAGCGTGCCCGCCTGGAACGGCGCGCCGCGGCGCGCCGGGAACAGCGACGACGCCGCATCGCGACGGCAGCGGTGCTCGGCGCGCTCGCGGCCGCGGCGATCCTCATCGTCGTGATCGCGTCCCCCGGCTCGCCTGGCGCGGGCCACTCGAGCTCCCCCGGAAAGGGCGCGGCGCGGGCGATCGTTCCCGGCGGCCCGCTCGCCCCCGTCTCGGTCGGTGGCCTCGCAGCGCTGTGGGCCCCCCAGAACGTTGTCGGCCACTCGTCCGGTACCGACGCCGCCTACCGCGCGGCATCCGCTCGCAGCGGGCTGCCCGGCGACCTCATGATCGCCGACCGCGGCAACAACCGCATCCTGATCGTCGAACCGAGCGGCCACGCCCTGTTCCGGTTTCCGGGGCCGGGGGGCCGGGGCCACCTCTTCTTCGACGACGACACGTTCATCGAGCCGGGCGGCGAATGGATCATCTCCAACGAGGAGGACGACAACGCGATCGTTGCGATCAGCCTGCGCGGCCAGGGGATGAAGCTGCTGTTCGGGCACCCCGGCGAACGGGGAGCGGACTCCACGCACGTCAACGAACCTGACGACGCCTACATGCTCCCGGACGGCACCTTCACGGTCGCCGATGCGAGCAACTGCCGGATCCTCTTCATCCGCGAAGGAAGGATCGTGCGTCGCTACGGCTCCCCGCTTGAATGCAGGCACGACCCGCCGCACCACTTCACGTCGGTCAACGGCGACACGCCGCTGCCGAACGGCGGCGTGCTCGTCAGCGAGATCCAGGGGAGCTGGATCGATGAAATCGGCCCGGAAGGGCGGCTGCTGTGGGCGCGCAAAGCGCCCGTCGGGTATCCGTCGGACCCGCAGCCGCTGCCGGGGGGACGCATCCTTCTCGCCGACTACTCCAACCCCGGCCACATCCTGATCATGGGCCGCGGCGGCCGCGTGCTCTGGCGCTACGGACCCGCAGCCGGCTTCGGCCGCCTGGACCACCCCTCGCTGGCGATGGCGCTGCCGAACGGGGACGTCGCGGTCAACGACGACTACCGCCACCGCGTGCTCGTGATCGACCCCCGCACGAACAGGATCGTGTGGAAATACGGTCATACCGACCTCCCCGGAACCGCCTACGGCCATCTGAACACGCCCGACGGCATGGACTTCGTGCCCGTAAACCCGAACGGCACGCCGGACTACGCGGCTGTCGTCCACCCGTAGGAGAGGAACCCTGAGCGCTCCGGCGCAGGACAGGGCCGCCCGGCGCCGCCGAGAGCGGGAGCGCAGGCTCCGCCGGCGCCGGAGCGTTGCCGGCGCCGTGGGGCTGGCGGCCGCCGGGGTGCTCGCGTGGCTCGTGCTGAGCGGCGGCGGATCCAAACCCGGCACGGGGGCGCAGCGCGCCTCCCGCCGGGCCGCCTCGTCTCCGGCGGTTCCGCTCCGGGTCTCCGTCGCGCGCGAAGGTGAGCTGCCGGTCGCGCTGCAGGATGCGGCGAGCGCGGCGGCCGCGGGCGGCGAGGTGCTGACGATGGGGGGCCTCGACAGCGCCGAACGGTCGCTGAGCGGTGTCCTGCGAGTGTCGGGCGCGAGCGCCGCCCGGGCAGGCTCCCTGCCGGCTCCGCTGCACGACGCCTGCGCAGCTGCGGCCGGCGGTCAGGTCTATCTCTTCGGCGGCGGCGTCGAAGAATCGTTCTCGGGGATCCTGCGCGTCGTGCCGGGTGGCACGGCCGAACAGGTCGGATCGCTGCCCACCCGCTCCTCGGACGTGGCGTGCGCGGCCATGCAGGGGACGATCTACGTGATCGGCGGGTACACGGGCCAGGAACCGTTGCGTTCGATCGTCTCATGGCGGCCCGGCGGCACGCCGCGGATCGCGGGGCTGTTGCCGAAGCCGCTGCGCTACACCGCGGCCGCGGCCGTCGGCGGGAGGATCCTGATCGCGGGCGGGACGAGCGGCGCCGAAGCCAGCTCGGACATCTACTCCTTCGATCCCACGACCGGGAGCGTGCGCGCCCTCGGCAAGCTCCCGAGCGGCCTGACCCACGCCGCCGGCGTCCCGGCCTCGGGAGCGCTGCTCGTGATCGGGGGCCGCGGCGCCGAAACGGGCAGCCAGCGGTCGAGCATCCTCGCCGTCTCCCCCTCGGGCAAGGTCGCTCTCGCCGGGACGCTGCCCGCGCAGCTCTCGGATGTCTCCGCTGCGGCTGACGGTGCCGGTGCGCTGCTGATGGGCGGCGTCGACCGGCACGGAGGTCTCCAGCGGAGCGTGTTCCGGCTGACGGTGAGCGGCTGAACCCGGCCCCGGGTGGTCACCGCCGTCAGGCCGCCGACAGCTCCCGCAGGATCGTGCCCGCCGGCTGCTCGGGCGCGTCGCGGAAGCCGGTCCCGGCCCACAGGTGACACAGCTCGGGTTCGCCGGCCGCGGCTGCGGCCCGCCGGATCGGCGAGGTCAGATGGTGGATCGCGGGGTAGCCGTACGGCGCGCTCGGCTCGTGCCGGTCGATGAAGCCGTTGCGCAGCCCGCGAGCAGGGCGCCCGGTGAACGACCGGGTGACGGTCGTGCCCGCGCGGGCAGGATCGGCGAGCGCGGCCCTGTGCGTCGCCGACGTCCCGGCCTCATCGGAGCGCAGCAGCGCCGTGCCCACCATCACCGCGCGCGCACCGGCCTGCAAGCTCCGCGAGACCGCATCCGCCGTCGCGATGCCGCCCGCCGCGAACAGCGGCAGCGAGGTGCGCTCGGCGACCGCGGCGAGCAGGTCCACGATCGGCGTCGGCGCGGGGGGCGCGGTCGGCGTGAACGTCCCCCAGTGACCGCCGGCCTCGGCCGACTGCACGGCCAGCGCGTCTACGCCCGCCTCCGCCGCGGCGGCCGCCTCGGCCGGCGAGGTGACGCCCGCGAGGAGTGTCGCGCCGGCGGATCGCAGCGCGACGAGGTCCGCGCGGGGTGGGAGCCCGAACGTGAAGCTGACGAGCGGGGGCGGATCGGCGAGGAGCAACTCGACCTTCTCGTGCCACCAGTCATCGTCTTCGCGCGGCGCCGGCGCGTCGAGCTCGACGCCGACGGACTCCCCCTCGGGGCGCAGCTCCTGCGCGTAGTGCGCGAAGCGCACGGGGTCCACCGGCAGCGGGTTCGGCGCGAACAGGTTGACGCCGAACGGGACGCCGGCGCCGCGCACGCGCGCGAGCTCCTCGGCGAGCGCCGCCGGCTCCTTGTAGCCGGCGCCGAGGAAGCCGAGGCTCCCGGCGCGGGCCGCGGCGATCACGAGCTCGGGCGTGCCCGGTCCGCCGGCCATCGGCGCGGCGAGCACGGGCAGCTCGACGCCGAGCCCCTCGAGCAGCTCGTCGAGCGCGCCCGAGGGTCGGTGGGCGGGCGGGACCAGTACCTAGCCCTGCTCGAGCGGGGCCATCGTCAGCCCGGCGCCCTTCAGCTGCTCCCAGTAGTGCTCGGCGAGCTCCTGGTGGCCGCTGTAGACGATCGCCCGGCCGGCGGCGTGGATCACGTTGGCGATCTCCAAGCCGCGCTCGACGCTGACGCCAGGGATGAAGCGCGCGAGGGTGCGAGCGACGTGCTCGAACGTGTTGTGGTCGTCGTTGCGGACGATCACGCGCCAGGAACCGCCGAGCCCCGTCCCGGGGTCGCCGATGCGCGGCACCTCCACGGTCTGGTCCATGCTCAGCAGGATAAAGACCGCGCGCCGACCATACAATTAGGCCATGAGCGCCCACGAGCAACCCCGCCTGCCCGAGCCGGACAGGCCCTGGATGATGCGCACGTACGCCGGCCATTCGACCGCCAAGGCGTCGAACGAGCTCTATCGCCGCAACCTGCAGAAGGGCCAGACGGGGCTCTCGATTGCCTTCGACCTGCCCACGCAGACGGGCTATGACCCCGACGACGAGCTGGCGCGGGGCGAGGTCGGCAAGGTCGGCGTCCCCATCTCCCACCGCGGCGACATGGCGACGCTGATGGACGGCATCCCGCTCGAGGAGATGAACACCTCGATGACGATCAACGCGACGGCGGCCTGGTTGCTGGCGCTCTACATCGCCACCGCGGAGCAGCACGGCGTTGCTCAGGAGCAGCTCCAGGGCACGACGCAGAACGACATCATCAAGGAGTTCCTCGCCCGCGGCACCTACGCGTTCCCACCGGCCGCCTCGATGCGCCTGATTGCCGACATGATCGCGTACACCGTCGAGCACGTCCCGAAGTGGAACCCGATCAACATCTGCTCGTACCACCTGCAGGAGGCGGGCGCCACGCCCGAGCAGGAGATCGCATACGCGATGAGCAACGCGATCGCGGTGCTCGACGCGGCGCGCGAGCGTGTGCCGGAGGAGCGCATGGGCAACGTGTTCGGGCGCATCTCCTTCTTCGTCAACGCCGGCGTGCGCTTCATCGAGGAGCACGCCAAGCTGCGCGCGATGTCGATCCTCTGGGAGGAGCTCGGCCGCGAGCGCTACGGGGTGAGCGACGGGCGCCACCTGCGCTTCCGCTACGGCGTGCAGGTCAACTCGCTCGGCCTCACCGAGGCGCAGCCCGAGAACAACGTGCAGCGGATCGTGCTCGAGGCGCTCGCGGTCACGCTCGGCCGCGACGCACGCGCCCGCGCGATCCAGCTCCCCGCGTGGAACGAGGCGCTCGGCCTGCCGCGGCCGTGGGACCAGCAGTGGTCGCTGCGCATCCAGCAGGTGCTGGCCTACGAAACCGACATCCTCGAGTACCCCGACATCTTCGAGGGCTCGAAGGTGATGGAGGGGCTCGTTTCCGAGCTGCTGGAGAAGGCCCGCGCCGAGATGGCGGTCGTCGCCGAGCACGGAGGCGCCGTCGAGGCGGTGCCCTACATGAAGGCCGCGCTCGTCGACTCCCACCGCGAGCGCATCCGCCGCATCGAGTCCGGCGAGCTCACCGTCGTGGGGCAGAACCGATTCACCGAGACCGAGGACTCGCCGCTGACCGCCGACGCCGAGGGCGGCATCCTCGTCGTCGACCCTGCCATCGAAGCCGAGCAGATCGAGGACGTGCGCCGCTGGCGTGCCGAGCGCGACCAGGCCGCGGTCGACGCCGCCCTGCAGGAGCTCGCCGCGACGGCGAGCGCGCCGGCCGGCTCGGTCAACCTGATGGAGCCGACGATCGCCGCCGCCCGCGCCGGCGCGACGACCGGCGAGTGGGCCGCGACGCTGCGCGAGGTGTTCGGCAGCTACCGAGCGCCGACCGGCGTCGGGGAGGCCGCCGCAGCAGCTCCGGACACGGAGCTCGCGGAGCTCCAGGCCGAGGTCGCGCGGCTTCAGGAGAAGCTCGGCCGCCGGCCCAAGATCCTGGTCGGCAAGCCCGGCCTCGACGGGCACTCGAACGGCGCCGAGCAGATCGCCCTGCGCGCCCGCGACGCCGGCATGGACGTCGTCTACGAGGGGATCAGGCTGACTCCCTCCCAGATCGCCGCCTCGGCGCTGCAGGAGGGCGTGCACGTGATCGGCCTCTCGATCCTGTCGGGCTCGCACCGCGAGCTGATCCCGGCCGTGATCGCTGCGCTGCGCGATGCGGGAGTGCAGGCGCCGGTCGTGGTCGGCGGGATCATCCCCGAGCAGGACGTCGCGCCCCTGCGGGAAGCCGGCGTGGCCGCCGTCTATACGCCGAAGGACTTCGACATCACCCGCATCATTCGGGACATCCTCGCGCTGATCGGCGAGGACGGCTCGCGGCGGGCGTCCACGACGGACGGCGCTCAGGGCACGTTCGTCGTGGTGGCCGACGCCGGAGCGTGAGCGGCGAGGGCTCGGCGCTGGGGGCGCGCCTGCGCGAGCGGGACCTGGCCGCGGCTCCGGCGGCGCTGAACCTGCTCGAGAGCGTGGCGCCGGCGGACCGCGAGCAGGCGGCGGCGCTGATGCGAGCCGTCTCGCCGGCGGAGCTCGGGGGCGAGGCCCAGGGCCACATCGTCGGGGTGACCGGCCCGCCCGGGGCCGGCAAGTCGACGCTGCTCTCGGCGCTGATCGCCGCCTGGCGGAGCCGCGGAGCGACGGTTGCATTGCTGGCGGTGGATCCGAGCTCGCGACGTTCCGGTGGGGCCCTGCTCGGCGACCGGGCGCGGATCGAGCTCGACCCGTCCGACCGCGGCGTGCTGATCCGCTCGACGGCGGCCGGTGAGCGGCTGGGCGGGATCGCCCGCCCCACGCGGACGGCCGCGGAAGCGCTCGCCGCGGCTTTCGACGTGGTCGTGATCGAGACGGTCGGCGTCGGCCAGGCCGAGACCGAGATCGCGGACCTCGCCGACACAGTCGCGGTCGTCGTTCAGCCCGGGAGCGGCGACGTGCTCCAGTTCCTGAAGTCGGGGATCATGGAGATCCCTGACGTGCTGGTCGTCACGAAGGCCGACCTCGGCGACCTCGCGATACGCACGCGCCGCGACCTGTCAGCCGCGCTGCGCTCGCTCGGCTCGCGCGCGACGCCCGTCCTTGCCGTCTCCTCGATCGCTCCGCCGAGCGGGATCGAGGAGCTGATCGGCGCGCTCGCGGAGCACCGCGAGGGCCTGCAGCTCGGCGAGCGCCGCCTGCGGGCGCGGCGCGCCGGCGCGCTCGCGGAGTTCGCCGCCGAGCAGGGCGAGCGCGGGTTGCGCGCGCTCGGCGGCCGCCCCGGCGCCGAGCGGCTGCTGGCGGGGCAGGATCCAGGCCTCGCCTCTCCGGCGCTCCTCGCGGCGCTCGAAACAGCGGCACGGGATGGCGCCGCGTGAGGGGCGCGCGCGGCGATCTGCTGATCATGTTCGGTGCGTTCGTGCTCGCCAGCGCGCTGGCCGGCGCGCTCGGCGCGATCAATCTCGGGACCGCGCTTGCCTTCGGCCAGATCGCGTTCGCGATCGCCACGGTCTACGTGCTGCTGCGGCGCTGAGCGCCGCAGCGCATATGCTCCCCGCCGTGGCGACCGGCTGCTTCATATCGACGGGCCGCTCACTTCAGGACGCCGTCGAGCGTGTGAGGCTCGCCGAGTCGCTGGGCTACGAGGCGGTCTACACCACGCACGTCGCCGGTCGCGAGTCGCTGACCGTGCTGACCGTCTATGCGCAGGCGACCGAGCGGATCAGGGTCGCCACCGGCGTTGTGCCGATCTACACGCGCACGCCGGCCACGATGGCTCAGACCGCGGCGACCATCGACGAGCTCTCGGGCGGGCGCATGAACCTCGGCCTCGGCGTCTCGCACCGCCCCGTCGTCGAGGGCTGGCACGGCCAGACGATCGACCGCCCGGTTGCGGAGATGCGCGAATACGTCGGGATCGTGCGCGCGATCCTTCGCGGCGAATCGCCCCCGCCGGGTGAGAAGTGGCGCACCGGCTTTCATCTCTCGGGGCTCGACCCGCGCCCAGAGCTGCCGATCTACATCGCCGCCCTGTCCCCCGCGATGCTGCGGCTCGCCGGGGAGATCGCCGACGGCGTCGTGCTGTGGCTGTGCAACCCGCGCTATATCGCCGACGTGGTGGTGCCCGAGGTCACCGCCGGGCGCGAGCTCGCGGGGCGCAGCGCCGCGAGCTTCGACGTGGTCGCAGCCGTGCCGGGCGCGCACACGGACGACCCGGCCGCCGCCTACGCGGCGATGCGCAAAGAGCTGATCCCGTACTTCGGCCTGCCGTTCTACCGCGCGATGATCGAGCGTTCGGGCTTCGAGGCAGACATCGCCGCCTATGACGCGGCGGGCGGCGAGTTGCCGGCCATGCAGGCCGCGATCTCCGACGATTTCCTCCAGCAGCTCACGGCCGTCGGGGACGATGCGGCGGTTCAGGCGGGCATCGAGCGATACCGCGCGTCCGGCGCGATCTCGCCCTGCATCGGCCCGATCCCGGGCACCGACTTCGCGCGGACGCTGCGGGCGGCCGCGCCCTGACCCGAGGCGAACCGGCGAGCGACCGCGCGAGCGCGTGTAACGCTTTGCGCAGCACGCAGGACCATCAACGATGCTCGTTCTGATCATCTTCGCCTTCCTCGCCGGCGCCGGCACCGCGCTTTCGCCGTGCGTGCTGCCGGTGCTCCCGGCACTGCTGTCGGCCGGCGCAGCCGGCGGCCGGCGCCGGCCGCTCGGCGTGGTGCTCGGGCTCTCGATCACATTCACGGTCACGATCGTCGGCGTCGCCAGCGTGGTCGACGGCGTCGGGCTCGGCAGCGACCCGTTGCGGGTGCTCGCCGTCGTGGTGCTGCTCGTGTTCGGCCTCGTGCTGCTGCTGCCGCGCGTGAGCGCGCGGGTGGAGGCCCCCCTGTCGCGCCTTGCCCGATTCGGGCCCAAGAGCGGCGGGATGGGGTTCTGGTCGGGCCTGCTCGTGGGCGGCGCGCTGGGCTTCGTGTACACGCCCTGCGCGAGCCCGATCCTCGCGGCGGTGATCTCGGTCAGCGCGGCTTCTGGCCGGACGCTCGTGCTGGCGATCGCCTACGCGGGCGGCTCCGCGTTGGTGCTGCTCCTGCTCACCCTCGGCGGGCGCAGCGTGTTCGAGCGCGTCCGGCGCGCGGGGCGCGGGGATCTTCTGCAGCGTGCGATGGGCGCCGTGATGGTGCTGACCGCGATCGCGATCCTCACGAACCTCGACGTGAACTTCGACCAGCTCGTCGCCGAACAGATCCCCGACGTCAACCTGACCGCAGGCCTGGAGTGCTCGCACACCGTCACGAGCCGGCTGCATGAGATCACGGGACACCGCGCCCGCTTCGCCCCCGCGAACGGCTCCTCGGCGTGCGGCGGGTCCGCCGGCTCGGTCGCCGTCGCCGCGCACGGCGCGTCGGCCGCGACGCTGCTGGCGACGGCGCGCAAGCTCCCCGCGCTCGGCATGGCCCCCGAATTCAGCGAAACCGAGGACTGGTTCAACACGCCGGGCGGGCGCCCGCTGACCCTGGCCGGCCTGCGCGGGCGCGTGGTCCTGGTCGACTTCTGGACCTATACGTGCATCAACTGCATCCGCACGCTGCCGTACCTGAAGGCCTGGGATCAGGCCTACCGCAAGGACGGCCTCACGATCGTGGGCGTCGAGACGCCGGAGTTCGCCTTCGAGCGAGAGGCGGGCAACGTGCACGACGCGATCGGCCAGTTCGGGCTGCGCTATCCGGTCGTCCAGGACAACCGCATGGGCACCTGGAACGCGTACGGCAACAACGCGTGGCCCGCCGACTATTTGATCGACTCGCACGGGCAGGTCCGCTACGTCTCGATCGGCGAGGGCGACTACGGCCAGACCGAAACGGCGATCCGCGCGCTGCTGGCCGAAGGCGGCGCCCGGCCCGGGACGCGCGGTCACCCGCAGGGAGTGGTGGTCCCCTCCCAGCAGGCCACTCCGGAGACCTACCTCGGGACCAACCGCGCGGAAGGCTGGCTGGCCCAGCCGCAGAACGGACTGCACGACTACGGCGGCCCCGTCACGGGCCCGCTGGCGCTCAACGAGTTCGCTTACAGCGGCCGCTGGCGGATCGCCGGCCAGCCGGCGATCGCGGTCTCAGGCGCCGGCATCGACGTCGAGTTCGAGGCCCGCCACGTCTATCTGGTGCTGAGCTCGCCGGGCGAACGGCCGCTGCCCGTGCAAGTGCTCCTGAACGGGCGGACGATCTCCGCGGCGGACGCCGGCGCGGACGTCCACCACGGGGTCGTGACAGTGCGCGAGCAGCGGCTGTACTCGCTCGTCTCGCTGCCGTCGGAGGCGCGAGGGCACCTCTCCCTGCGCTTCGCGCCGGGCGTGACGGGCTACGCGTTCACGTTCGGGTAGCCGGGGCTCGGGCGGCGGAGAAGCCCACGGCTCCGTACCCCGAGCCTCTCGCGGGGTCATCCGATGTGGCTGAAAGGAGAGGCCACTCAGGGAGCTCGCTGCAACGCCCTTAGAATGGCCGCATGGACGCCTCGGGCCAGGACACGACCGCTCGCAGCTGGCTGCGCTGCTACCGCTGCTGGTCGCAGGACCTCGAGGTGCAGGTGCACTACGAGGGCATCCACAAGATCGACCCGGACAGCGGCGAGCGCGCCGAAGTCGTCGACGAGCTGCAGGAGGCGGTCGTGCAGTGCCTGGACTGCATGCACGACCAGCCCCACCTCGGCTTCAACAACGGCCGGGTCGAGCCGATCGAGGACCGCTGGGAGCGGATGATCGCCGGAACGCCGTGGGTCGCCTCCTGCACGGTGACCGTCGATTCCGAGGATGTCGAGAGCTGCTCGGGCCCGGAGGCCGGCGATGCGCTCTCCTATGCCGCCTTCGGCGATCACGGCGTGCGCGAGTTCTTCACGCACGTGCGCTTCCACAAGCACGAGGACGACGCGCGTATCATCGTGCACCTTCTCGTCGAGCTCTACGCCCGCTCGCTGGAGGAGGCGACCGACGTGCTGGAGTCGGCCGCGCGCGGATCGCTGACGATCACCTCCCTCGCGGAGGAGTCGCGCCCCCCCGCGGCCGCGGGCGAGACGCACCACGACTGACGCGCGCGCCCGCAGCTTGAGCTGACACGGCGCTGTGCCGATGCTCGGAGAGCCGGCAATGCAGCAGAGCGCGCACTCCTCACTGAAGGTCCTGGTCGCGGACGACCATCCGCTGATCCTGCAGGGCCTGCGCCGCACGCTCGAGGCATGCGACGACATCGACGTCGTGGGCGAGGCCCGCAGCGGCGACGAGGTCGTGCCGCTCGTCGAACGCCGGCGCCCGGACGTGGTGCTCCTCGACATGCGGATGCCGGGCATGCAGAGCGCCGAGTGCATCCGGCGCATCGCGCAGTCCTGGCCGGAGGTGAAGACCGTCGTGCTGTCGGCCAGCGAAGACCGCGCCACGATCGACTCAGCCGTCGCGGCGGGTGCGAGCGCCTATGTGCTCAAGAGCGTCAGCGCGCTCGACGTGCCCGCTCTGATCCGCCAGGTGGCGGCCGGCTACACGCTCTACCACGCACCCGCGGACGACGGCGAGAAGGCCGCCGCCGCACGCGAGGCCGGGGCCGAGCTGACCGAGCGCGAGGCGACGATCCTCGCCGCTGTCGCCGCGGGCAAGACTACGAAGGCGATCAGCTCCGAGCTGTGGGTGACCGAGCACACGGTCAAGTTCCACCTCACCAACATCTACCGCAAGCTCGGCGTCAGCAACCGCAGCGGTGCGGTCCGCTACGCCTTCGAGCACGGGCTCGCCGGCAGCGGCAGCTGATCGCCGCGGCGCCGCGCAGCCGCCCGCCCCGCCGCCCGCGCTCAACCGTGCGCCACTGCTCGCTCCTGCGCGGGCGCCTGCCAGCGCGGCAGCGCGATCGCGATCTCGCTGGGGCCGCCCGGCCGGCTCTCGACGCGGCAGTGACCGCCGAGCAGCCGCACGCGCTCATACACCCCGGCCAGCCCCATGTGTCCCCGCCGCGCGGCACGCAGCAGCTCGGCCTCGACGTCGAACCCGCGCCCGTCGTCCCAGACCCGGGCCCGCACGCCGTCGGCGTCGGCCACGACCGAGATCGCGACCGCCGACGCGGCGCTGTGCTCGCGGACGTTGTTCAGCGCCTCGCCGATCACGCTCAGCACCGCCATGCGCTGCGATTGGGAGATCGCATCCAGCTCGCCGTCGAGCCTCGCGTCGGGCGCGAAGCCGGTGCGGGCCTCGAACGGCGCGAGCAGGTGCTCGAAGGCCTCGGCGAACGGACGGCTGTCCACGACACCGGCGTGGACGGCGCTCGAGATCCGCCTCAGTCCCCGCTCGAGCGCGAGCAGCCTGGCGTCGAGGTCATCGAGCCGGCCGCCGAGCAGCTCCTTGCCCCGGCGGCCCTCCAGCACCGCGCCCAGCTGCTCCCGGAACAGCGCGAGCTCCTCGCCGACGAGCAGCAGCTCCTGCAGCGGCCCGTCGTGGAGATCGAATCCGAGTCTCGTCAGACGCCGCTCGCTGGCCTGCAGGAGCGCCCGCTCGCTGGCGGCGCCGAGGGCCAGCAGCGTCTCACGCTCGAGAATCGATGCCAGCGGGGCCGCGGCCTCGGCGAGCAGGGCCACCGTGACGGCGCCGGCGCCTTTGCACGGACGCGCCACCAGCGCCGCGGCGGGCATCCCGGCGCGTGCGATCGACAGCCCGCGCGGGCCGCGTCCGAACAGCCGCTCGGGCTCGCCCGCGATCAGCTCCTCGGCGAGACGGCGATCGTCCTCGCCGGCCTCCCCGGCGCCCTCGGAGCCGGACAGCACCAGCTCTCCGGCGCCGCCCGCCGACCACAGGGAGACGCAGCGAGGTTGCGCGCAGGCGGCGATGAGCCGCAGCACGACCACGATGGCACGTTCCGGCGCGAGCGCGACGAGGGACGGGCTGCGGAGCGCCTCGCGGCCGCTCGCAAGCGGCGAGAGCATCCCTGCGAGGGCGAGCCGGGTGACCGCGGTCTCGACGAGCTCCGACGGGGCCACGGGGTCCGCGGCCAGCGTCGCGAGCAGCTCCCCTGCGAACGACAGCGAGACGGCCGCGGCCGCTGGGTCCTCCGCGCGGAACGCGCGCAGCGCCCGCTCGGCGCGCTCTCGCGCGCTCGCGATCGTGCACAGCAGGGTGTCCGGTTCGGGCGCGTCCAGCGTGAGGAGCACGTCCGCGACACCGTCCAGGGCCACGGCGGCGTCCGCCTTCCGGTTATGTCGCTCTCCGCCCAGCACTGCGATTCCCGCAGCGGCGGCGGCGCCGCCGCACGACGGTCCTCATCTATCGGCAGGCGCGCAGAGCGACTCAATCCGTGCGTGCTCCTGATCGCCGGACCACGCGGACCGGGCGACGGACGGGCGCGCCCGGCGCTCAGTCCGCGCGCGCCGCCCGCAACGACGCCGGCCACGGCAGGTGGCGCCGTTCGCGGGGAAGCCGCCGCGCACGGTCGGCCCTGACGATCGCGCCGAACAGCTCCTCGAACGCCCCCCACTTGTCCAGCTCGAGCGACTGCGGAGAGCCGGTGCGCACGATCCCCGAGGGCGACTCTGAGACAACGACCACGCCGACCGGCGCGACGCGATGACCCTGGCGCGCCATCGCGAGCCCGATCGAAGACGCAAGGCTCTGGACGTAGGCATCCCATCCACGGCGCGGCTCCGCGGGCGGCCGCTCCAGCACGAGCACGTCGATGCGCTCGCCTGCGGCGAGCTCGAGCGCCTCCCGCTCGCCCTCGGCCGTCAGCGCGGGCCGGTCGCGGCGCCCGATCAACATCGCGACGGTGGAGCGGAAGCAGCGGTCGGGCGAGATCACGAGCACGTTGATCGGCCACAGCCGCACGACCTCCGCGCCGCTCGGCCCTGCCAGTTGCTCATCGCCGTGGTTCTCGATTCTCTCCATCTCCGCATCCCTCCGAGTTCGACCCTCGCAATCTTGAAGTTGGAAGGCCTCGGCGGACACTGGCCGTTGGTCTAGATCGGCGCCGCGACACGCCGGCCGGCAGGGCGCCCTGGCCGAAGGTCCAGGCACGGACTGGCCGAAGGTCCGGTGACGCCGCGGGCGCGCCGGCGCACCATTGCCGGCACAGGGCGCACAGCGCGGGGCACATCTTGCAAGGGCTCCGGGTGAGCGCCGGCGCCGGACGGCGGCCGGGGGACCGTCGTCCGGCCGGCGCAGCTCGTCGAGCAGCCCGAAGCGTGAGTCAGGCGGGCGTCAGCCGCATGACCGGGATGCGCCGGATGCCTTCGGTGCGCCGCTCGTACTCGGCGTAGCCCCGGTAGATGCGCCGGCCGAGGTCGAACAACCGGTCGTGCTCGGCGTCGATGACCTCCTCGGCGTGGTAGCGGCCGCTGCGGCCCTTCGCCTCGAGCGTGACATCGGGGTGGGCCTTGAGGTTGTAGTACCAGGACGGGAACCTCGGACGCCCGTAGCTCGAGGCGATCAGGATCACGTCATCGCCGTCGCTGAAGTAGAGCAGCGGGACGTTGCGCTCGACGCCACTGCGCGCGCCGCGCACGGTGAGCACCGCGATCGGGATCGTGCCGAGTGCGTGGTCCAGGCGCCCGCCCGAGACGCGCAGCAGCCACGGATCGATGCGCGCGCCGAGCTGCGAGGAGTACCACGTGCCGGCCTTCGTCAGCGCGAACGCGAACATCGCGCGCCGGAACGCCGAGTTCGCGAACGAGTCCGGGTCGACGTGCGGAATGCCCCCGTCCGCGGCCATCTGCGAGTCAGGCGAGGCGTTCCTCGAGCGCTTTGAGCTGCGCGTGCAGCTCGTCCGGGACGCTGTCGAACTTCGCGTAGTGCTGGTGGAACTGCGGCAGCTGCTCGAGCCACTGCTCCGTGTCCACGGTCAACAGCGCGCGCATGTCCTCCTCGGAGACGTCGAGGCCACGTGTGTCGATGCCCTCCTCGCCGACGGGGGGCACGAGCCCGATCGGTGTCTCCTCGGCGGCTCCGCGGCCTGTGCAGCGGGCGAACACCCACGCCAGCACGCGAGAGTTCTCGCCGAAGCCAGGCCACAGGAAGCGGCCGTCCTCGTCCTTGCGGAACCAGTTGACGTAGAAGATCTTCGGCAGCTTCGCGCCGTCGGTCCTGCCGATTTGCAGCCAGTGCGCGAAGTAGTCGGCCATGTTGTACCCGCAGAAGGGCAGCATCGCGAACGGGTCGAAGCGCAGTTCGCCGACCGTGCCGGCGGCGGCGGCGGTCTTCTCCGAGCTCATCACCGATCCGAGGAAGACGCCGTGCTCCCAGCCCAGCGCCTCCGTCACCAGCGGGACGACCGTCGAGCGCCGGCCGCCGAACAGCATCGCCTCGATCGGAACCCCCGCCGGGTCCTGCCACTCGGGCGCGATCGCCGGCGTCTGGTCCGCCCGCACGGTGAAGCGGGCGTTCGGGTGTGCGGCGGTCGCGTCGGCGCCGGGCGTCCAGTCCTCGCCGCGCCAGTCACGGAGGTGAGCGGGCGGCTCCTTGGTCATGCCCTCCCACCAGATGTCGCCGTCGTCGGTTTTCGCGCAGTTCGTGAAGATCGTGTCGTGGGAGACCATCCGGATCGCATTCGGGTTGGTCTTCTCGCCCGTGCCCGGCGCGACGCCGAAGAAGCCCGCCTCGGGGTTGATCGCGTAGAGCCGGCCGTCCTCCCCGAACTTCATCCAGGCGATGTCGTCGCCGATCGTCTCGACCTTCCAGCCCTCGAGCGTGGGGATCATCATCGCGAGGTTCGTCTTGCCGCAGGCGCTCGGGAAGGCACCCGCGATGTACTTGACCTCTCCCTCCGGCGAGGTCAGCTTGAGGATCAGCATGTGCTCGGCCATCCAGCCCTCGTCGCGGGCCATGACCGAGGCGATCCGCAGCGCGAAGCACTTCTTGCCGAGCAGGGCGTTGCCCCCGTAGCCGGAGCCGTAGGAGGTGATCTCGCGCGTCTCCGGGAAGTGCACGATGTACTTGTTCTCGGCGTTGCAGGGCCACGGCACGTCCTGCTGGCCTTCGGCGAGCGGCATCCCGACCGAGTGCAGGCACGGCACGAACTCGCCGTCGCCGAGCTCGTCGAGGGCCGACTGGCCCATGCGCGTCATGATCCGCATGCTGACGGCGACATACGGCGAGTCGGTGAGCTGTACCCCGACGTAGCTCTTGTCGGAGCTCAGGGGCCCCATGCAGAACGGCACCACGTACATCGTGCGCCCGCGCATCGCGCCCGTGAACAGCTCGTTCAGGGCCTCGCGCATCTCCGCCGGCTCGCGCCAGTTGTTCGTCGGGCCGGCTCCGGCCTCGGTCTCCGAGCAGATGTACGTTCGGTCCTCGACGCGCGCGACGTCGCCGGGGTCCGACAGCGCGAGGTAGGAGTTCGGGCGCTTGGCGTCGGAGAGGCGCTCGAAGGTCCCCGCTTCGACGAGGTGGGCGCAGAGCCGGTCGTACTCCTCGGCGCTGCCGTCACACCACTGGATCGCGTCCGGTTCGGTCATCGCCGCCACGTCCTGGACCCAGGCCAGCAGTCGCTCGTTCTTGGTCGGTGCGGGGACGGTGGCGTTCATTGGGACCTGGCGACTCCTTCGATTCGCGGTGTTGAGGACCGGCTGTGCGCTCGCGACCCGGCGTGATCGGCGCCGGAAAGCAGAAAACGCCCTCTGGGCGCGGTCATCAGGAAGCGTACCGTACGGATCGAGGCCGTTTGTGGCGTTTCCTACAAGGGAGGCCGGCGGCCCCGCAGCCCCTACTCGACGTTCCCCTCGGCCTCGCCGGCTGGGTGACCGGGGTCGCGCCGAGGCACGAGCACGAGCCGCTTGAACTCGGCGACGAGCACGCCGTCCTGGTTGAGCACGCGCGTGTGGACCTTGACCGTGCCGCGGTCGGGCTTGGACTTCGACTCCTTCTTCTCGAGCACCTCCGACTCGCAGAACAGCGTGTCGCCGTGGAACACGGGCGCGGGATGCTTGAGTTCTTCGGTCGCGAGGTTGGCGATCGCCTTGCCGCTGACGTCGCTGACCGACATGCCGAGCGCGAGCGAGTAGACGAGCGGCCCGACGACGACGTTGCGCCCCTGCTGCGATTTCGAGGCGTAGACGTCGTTGATGTGCAGCGGGTGGTGGTTCATCGTGATCAGGCAGAAGAGGTGGTCGTCGGCCTCGGTCACGGTCTTGGCGGGCCAGTGCTTGTAGACGTCGCCGACCTCGAACTCCTCCAGATAGCGCCCGTAGGGGTGCGCGCCGCTCGCCTCGCGGGCGGCCTGGTCGGTCTCGACGGATTGGGTCTCGCTCATGAGTCTCCTTGGCTGATTCCGCGGCGAACTCTAGAGCGTCGCCCGCCGAAGAAGGCCGGCCGGCGATACCGTTCTACTCCCAGCCGACACAGGAGACGACACTTGCGCAGCCCCCGAGACTTCTACAAGCCGCTCGCGATCGACGCCCCCGAGCCGGTCCGCGAGATCCCCTTCAAGCCGTCGCGGATGATCCACTTCCTCGACTTCTCGAACGAGAAGATGGTCGCGAAGGTACCCGACATCGCGCCCACGGTCGACATCCTGCTCGGCAACCTCGAGGACGCTGTGCCGCTGGACCGCAAGGAGGCGGCGCGCGCAGGGCTGATCCAGGTGGGCAAGGAGATGGACCTCGGCGAGACGGCGCTGTGGACCCGCGTGAACGAGCTGGCGTCCCCCTACTTCCTCGACGACATCACCCAGGTGGTCGCCGAGATCGGCGAGAAGCTCGAGGTCGTGATGATCCCGAAGGTCGAGGGGCCGTGGGACATCCACTACGTCGACCGCCTGCTCGCCCAGCTCGAGGCGAAAGCCGGGCTCGACCGCCCGCTGCTGATCCACGCGATCCTCGAGACCGCGCAGGGCGTGACCAACGTCGAGGAGATCGCCGCCGCCTCGCCGCGGATCCAGGGCATGAGCTTCGGCCCCGCCGACCTCGCCGCCTCGCGGCGGATGAAGACGACCCGGGTCGGCGGCGGGCACCCCGGCTACCGCACGATCGCCGACCCCGACCCTGAGGACCCGGAGGCACCGCGGCCGTCCTACCAGCAGGACCCGTGGCACTACTCGATCGCGCGCATGGTGGACGCCTGCACGTCGGTCGGGGCGCTGCCGTTCTACGGCCCGTATGGGGACATCCGCGACGAACTCGGCTGCGAAACCCAGTTCCGTGCGTCTTTCCTGTTGGGGTGCGTCGGGGCTTGGTCGCTGCACCCGGCGCAGATCGCGATCGCCAAGCGCGTCTACTCGCCCGACCCGGAGGAGGTCGCGTTCGCCAAGAAGGTGATCGAGGCGATCCCGGACGGGCGCGGCGTGCACATGATCGACGGCAAGATGCAGGACGACGCGACCTGGAAGCAGTGCAAGGTGATGGTCAACCTCGCCGAAATGCTGGCCCGCAAGGACCCGGAGCTCGCCGAGGCGTACGACATGCAGCCGCAGCCGGCCTGAGGACGCGCGCCGGCGCGGTCGTTGTAGGCTTCCGCGCCGTGATCGGTCAGCGCCGACAAGTCTCGCGGCCTGAGGCGGGCGTTCCGCGGCGTCAGACGCCGTCCGCGATGCTCGGCGTGCCGCCGGCACGCCTCCGCTCGTGGCCGTCGTCTGCCATCCACGGCCCGACCACCGTCAGTCCACGATCCTTGCCGCCGCTGACCTGATGCGCTTCTTCGAGTTCGAGGCCCGCGAGATCGTCAAGCGGGCCGGGATCCCTGTAACGGACTACGGCTTCACCACCGACCCGGCCGAGGCGAAGGCGATCGCCGAGCGGATCGGCGGACCGACCGTGATCAAGTCGCAGGTGCTGACCGGCGGGCGCATGAAGGCCGGGGGCGTCAAGTTCGCCGACAGCCCGGATCAGGCCGAGGCCCACGCGCGGGAGATCCTTGCGCTCGAGATCAACGGCCACATGCCGAAGGGCGTGCTCGTCGACCCGAAGGCGGAGGTCGAGCAGGAGTACTACGCGGGCGTCGTCTGGGACGGCACCGCCAAGAAGCCGCTGATGCTGTTCAGCGACATGGGAGGGATCGACATCGAGCAGGTTGCCGAGGAGCACCCCGACCACGTGGGGCGCGGCCACTTCTCGACGATCGAGCCGTTCTCGGACTTCCAGGCCAAGCAGGTGATCGCCGCGGCCGGCGTCACCGGCAGGGCGCTGCAGCGCGCGACCCCGGTGCTCGCCCGCCTGGCGCGGCTGTTCCTCGACAACGACATGACGCTCGCCGAGATCAACCCGCTGGCGGAGCTGAAGGACGGCTCCTTCGTCGCGCTCGACGCCCACATGGAGATGGAGAACGAGGGCATGCCGCGCCAGAAGGCCCTCCTGAAGGCGCTCGGCATCGGCGAGCAGGAGGGCACGCGCGAGGGTCACGCTCCGAGCGCCTTCGAAGAGGCCGTCAAGGCGATCGACGCCGCCGACCACCGCGGTGTGATCCAGGGCAAGGACGCAGGTTTCAACGGCAACATCGGCCTCGTGATCGGCGCGGGCGGCGGCTCGCTCACGCTCACCGACGCCGTGCGCCAGCAGGGCGGCAGGCCCGCCAACTACTCCGAGATCGGCGGCAACCCGTCGGTCGCCAAGGCCTGCGGCCTGGCGAAGCAGGTCCTCCAGAAAGAGGGCGTCGAGAAGATCGCCGTGATGATGTCGATCGTCTCGAACACGCGCGTGGACATCGTCGCCCGCGGCGTGATCAAGGCCTGCCTGGAGCTCGGCAGGGACCCCGGCGAGACGGTCGCGATCTTCCGCATCCCCGGCGCCTGGGAGGAGGAGGGCTTCAAGATCCTCGACGCCTACGGGATCGAGTACTGCGACCGGTCGGTGTCGCTTTGGGAGGCCGCGGGCCGGGCCGTTGCGAAGATCCAAGGAGCGGCGGCCTAGCGATGTCGATCCTGATCGACCGGGACACCACCTTCATCATCCAGGGCATCACGGGCCGCGAGGCCGTCAACCTCACCCGCGAGTGCCTCGACTACGGGTCGAAGATCGTCGGCGGCGTGACGCCGGGCCGCAAGGGCCGCGAGGTGCATGGCGTGCCGGTGTTCGACACCGTCGAGCAGGTCGTCGAGCACAACGGGGGAGCGGTCCCGGACGGCTCGGTCGTGACGGTCCCCCCCGCCGGCACGCGCGACGCCGTGTTCGAGGCGTTGCACGCCGGGATCAAGACGGTCGTGATCGTCACGGAGCGGATCCCGCGCCGCGACGTCGCGATGATGGTCGAGCTCGCGGACGCCAAGGGGGCGCGGATCATCGGGCCCAACTGCCTCGGCGTGATCGTCCCGGGCGTCGCGAAGATGGGCGGCATCGGCGGGCCCGCGCGCAACGCCGAAGTCGCCTACCAGCCCGGCGCGGTCGGCGTGATGAGCCGCTCCGGCGGGATGACCACCGAGATCTCCTCGACGCTCACCGCGGCGGGCCTGGGCGTCTCGACCGCGGTCTCGATCGGCGGCGACGCGATCATCGGCTCGACCTACGCCGAGCTGATGCCGTACTTCGAGGCCGATGAGCAGACGCAGGCGATCGTGATCTACACCGAGCCGGGCGGCCGCATGGAGGCCCAGCTCGCGCAGTGGGTCGCCGACAACGACTCGCGCCTGCCGATCGTCGCCTTCATGGCCGGCAAGTTCATGGACGACGAGGAGATGCAGGGCATGTCCTTCGGGCACGCCGGCACGATCGTCGAGGGTGTCGAGGACAGTGCAAGCGAGAAGATCGCGCGACTCGAGGCAGCCGGGATTCCCGTCGTACAGCGGATCGACGAGATCCCCGACCTCGTGAAGGCCAAGCTCGCCGAGCGGGCGGGGACCGCGGCATGAGGGCCGACGGCACGTTCATCGCCGTCGAAGTGCAAGACGCCGCCGCCGCCGACACCGAGCTGGCGCGCAAGCTCAGCGAGGCCTGCCCCGTGGACATCTTCGCCCAGGCGGCGAGCGGCAGCCTCGAGATCGTCCAGGAGAACCTCGACGAGTGCGTGCTGTGCCGGCTGTGCCTGGACGCCGCGGCCGGGTGGGATCCTCAGCCGGTGACGGTGATCAAGCTCTACGACAACGACGCCGTGCTCGCCTGAACGCTCGCGCGCCGCAGCCGCGGCGACTATGCTTCCCGTGAGGGAGCGCGCCAATGAACGAGAACTTCTCCCTGATCGTGATGTGCCTGTTCCTGCTGGGATCGCTCGCGTTCCTGGCCGAGCAGCTCACCTCCTACCACTAGCGCTGTCAGCACGCTGACAGCGTCGTCCGGGCTGCGCTCGTAGATGCGTCCAGCGCGCGCCGAATGCCGGATATCCGAACGCGGGCCGGCCGAACCGCTCCCATGGGGTTGTTTCCCCGCTCCCCCGACGGCAACGGCCGTGCGCGCCGCCGGCGCGGCGGGCGCGCGGCTCTGATCGCTGCCGAGGAGGAGCTGACCCGTTACTTCGAGGAGTCGCTCGAGCTCCTGTTCACGGCCGACGCGGCCGGTCGCCTCGTGCGGGTGAACCCCGCCTGGCGCCACTGCCTGGGACACCCGGCCGAGGCGATGTGCGGCCGCCCGCTGACGGAGTTCATCCACGAGCAAGACCACGCGGCGGCCGCCGCGGAGATCCTCTCGCTCGCCGCCGGCTCGCGCACGAGCGTGAGCTCGCGCAGCCGCTTCCTCACGCTCGAGGGCGGGATCGTGTGGCTCGAATGGAGCGCTCGCTACTCGGTGGACGACGAGCGCATCCGCGGCTCGGCCCACGACGTCACCGACCAGCGTCGCGCCGAGCGCCAGTTGGCAGAGGAGGCGTCGCGGCTGCACGCAATGGTCGACGAGCGCACGCGTGACCTCGACGAGGCGCGCGCAGAGACGTTGCAGCTGCTGGGGGTGGCGAGCGAGTTCCGCGACGACGAGACCGCCCAGCACACCGAACGGATCGGGGAGCTCGCGGCGGAGATCGGCGCGCGGATGGGGTTGAGCCGCGAGAGCGTGGCGCTGCTGCGCGAAGCGGCCCCGCTGCACGACATCGGCAAGCTCGCGATCCCCGACATCGTGCTGCTCAAGCCGGGGCGGCTGAGCCCCCCCGAGCAGGAGCTGATGCAGACGCACACCACCCTCGGAGCACGCCTGTTGTTCGGGAGCCGCTCGCCCGCCCTGCAGCTGGCCGGCGTCGTCGCGGAGTCCCATCACGAGTGGTGGGACGGCGGCGGCTACCCGCAGGGTCTGATCGGCGATGACATCCCGCTGGTCGGACGGATCGTGGCGGTGGCCGACGTCTTCGACGCGCTCACCCACGATCGCCCGTACAAGCCGGCGTGGCCGGTCGAGCAGGCGATCGCGCTGATCCGCTCCGCGTCCGGATCCCAGTTCGACCCGCGGGTGGTCGAGGCCTTCTTCGAGATCCTCGCGGCGGGCGGCGACCCGCGCGCCGGGATCGTCCCCGGGCGCCGCGCGGGCGGAGCACGCCGCCACGAGAAGGAGCCCGCGGCGGCGAGCGAGGACGAGCCCGCCGCTCCGGCCGAGCCGGCGAGCGGCGGCACGCGCTAGCCCGCGCTCAGGAGGCGTGCCGGCGGGCCTTCGGCGTGCGCTCGCGCTCGAGCTGGCGTTCGACGACGTTGACGATCAGCTTGACGATCTGGTCGGGCCCCGAGGCCTTGGCCTGGCCGTAGGTGAACGCCTCGATCCAGTCGGGCACCTTCGCTTCGCGTGCCATCACGTTGAAGAACTCGCGGCGCATGTCGACGCGAACCCGCGCGTCGGCGGCGGGCCCCTTCGTCACCTTCACCTCCGGCATCTCCAGCCGGAACTGCTGCACGTCGCCGCGCCCGCGCAGCTCGACGCCGACGACGAGCTTGACCGGCGCGAGCGCCGGTACCTCCTCGATGAACCTCCGGACGGCGACTTCGATCAGAGCCTTGGCGTCGTCGGCCACGCTTCCTACCTCCCTGACTGGGTCAGATCTTGTGGCGCTGCAGGAGCTTGCGGCCGATCACCATGCGCTGGATCTCGGAGGTTCCCTCCCCGATCAGCAGCAGTGGCGCGTCACGGTAGATACGCTCGATCTCGTACTCCTTGGAGTAGCCGTAACCGCCGTGGATACGCAGGCTTTCCTCGGCGCAGAAGCGTCCCGCCTCGGACGCGAACAGCTTCGCCATCCCGGCCTCGAGGTCCGAGCGCTCGCCGGCGTCCTTCATCACGGCCGCGCGGCGCACGAGCAGGCGCGCCGCGTCGACCTGCGTGGCCATGTCAGCCAGCTTGAACTGGATCGCCTGGTGCTCGGCGATCGGCTTGCCGAACGTCTTTCGCTCCTGGGCGTATTTGAGCGCCAGCTCGAGCGCGCGCTGCGCGAGCCCGACACCGCGGGCCGCGACGTTGACGCGACCGAGGTCGAGCGCGTCCATCATCTGCACGAAGCCCTTGTTCAGCCCCTCCTCTTCGCCGCCGAGGATGTTCTCCGCAGGCACGCGGTAGCCGTCGAAGACGAGCTCGGTGGACTCGACGCCCTTGTAGCCCATCTTCTTGATCTTGGGCGGGACTTTGAAGCCCTGCAGCGCGCCTGTGTTGTCTTCCACGCCGGGCTCTTTCTCGCAGATGAAGCAGGTCATGCCCTTGTAGCGAGGGTCGGCGTCCGGGTCGGTCTTCACCAGCGTGAAGACGAGCGATGAGAGCAGCCCGTTGGTCACCCACATCTTCTGGCCGTTGATCTCCCAGGTGCCGTCGTCCTGTTTCTTGGCCGAGGTTTTGATCGCCTGGACGTCGGAGCCCAGCTCGGGCTCGGACAGCGAGAACGCGGCGCGGATCTCGCCCGTGGCCATCCGCGGCAGGTACTTCTGCTTCTGCTCCTCGGTGCCGAAGTTCATCAGCAGGTAGGAGCCGATGAAGTGGGTGTTCACGACGCCCGAGATCGAGATCCACCCGCGCGAGAGCTCTTCGACGATCATCGCGTAGGTCGTCAGGTCGAGCCCCATGCCGCCGTACTCCTCGGGGATCGTCACGCCGAACAGCCCGAGCTCCTTCATCTGCTCGACGATCGGCCCGGGGAACTCGTCCTCGTGGTCGTAGTGCTCGGCGTTCGGCAGGATCTGCTCGTCGACGAACTGGTGGACCATCTCGATGATCGCGCGCTGCTCGTCGGTGATGTCGGAATAAGAGGTGGCTACGGCCATGCTGTTCGGCGGCTCCGGAGTCGGTTTCGTTCCTGCCAGGGAGAATACCGGCATGAACTTCGCCGCCGAGGTGCTCGACGCCGCGCCGCCGGGGCGCCTCGCGCTCGTGGAGCTGGCGCGCGACGGCACGCGCCGGGAATGGCGCTTCGGCGAGGTCGCCGAGCGCTCGGCGCGCCTGGCGGGCACGCTCGCCGGTCGCGGCATCGCGCGCGGCGACGTCGTGATGACGGTGATCGGGAACCGCCCCGAGTGGGTGTTCGCGATGGCCGCCTGCTTTCGTCTCGGCGCCGTCGTGCTGCCCTGCACCGAGCAGCTGCGCGCCAAGGACCTGCGGCTGCGGGTGCAGGACGCGAAGCCGAGCCTGATCCTCGCCGACGAGCGAAACCTCGGCGAGCTCGAGGGGATCGGGGTCCCGGTGCTGGCGGTGCCCGATCAGGCGCTGTACGCGGCCGAGCCGGCGCCGCCGGCCGACCTGCAGGAGCGCGAGCCTTGCCTGATCACGTTCACGAGCGGCACCGCCGGCGAGCCGAAGGGGGTGCTGCACGCGCAGCGCTACCTCTACGGGCAGCGCCTGCAGGCCGCGAGCTGGCTCGCGCCCGCGGCGGGCGAGCTCGTCTGGTGCACGGCCGCGAGCGGGTGGTCGAAGTCGGCCCGCAACGTCTTCATCGCGCCGTGGCTGAGGGGGGCGGCGGCCGTCGTGCACGACGCGCGCTTCGATCCCCACGAGCGCCTCGAGCTGCTGGCCCGCGAGCGCGTCGCGGTGCTCTGCATGGCGCCGACCGAGTACCGCGTGATCGCCAAGCGCGCGACGCTCGGGGCGCTCCCGGACCTGCGCGCGATGGTCGCCGCCGGCGAGGCCCTGAACCCCGAGGTGCTCAGCGCCTGGCAGGAGGCGACCGGCCTCCAGATCCGCGACGGCTACGGGCAGACCGAGACCGGCCAGCTCACGGGCGCGCCGCGTGGCAGCGAGCCGCGCCCGGGCTCGATGGGCCCGGCGCTGCCCGGCGTCGAGCTGGAGATCGAGGACGGCGAGCTGCTGGTCGCGCCCGGGACGGTGCCGACGTTCTTCCTCGGCTACCTCGGCGAGCACGCCGTGCGCGCGGGCGATGGCTCGTGGATCCTCCGCGACCGCCGCGCGGAGGGGCCGTGGCACACCGGCGATCGCGTCGGCATCGATGAGGACGGCTGGCTGCACTTCGAGGGGCGCGGCGACGACGTGATCGTCTCGGCCGGCTACCGGATCGGACCGTTCGAGGTCGAGTCGGCGCTCGTCGCGCACCCGGCCGTGGCGGAGGCCGCCGCGGTCGCCGCGCCCGACGAGGAACGCGGGTCGGTCGTGCGCGCGATCGTCGTGCTGCGAGACGGCGTCGCCGCCGGCCCGGCGCTGGCCGCCGAGCTCCAGGAGCACGTCAAGCGCGTCACGGCGCCGTACAAGTACCCTCGCATCGTGGACTTCGCGGGGGAGCTGCCGAAGACTGCCTCGGGGAAGATCAAGCGCGCCGAGCTGCGCGCGCAGGCGCGATGAGACGCGCCGCGCGGCGGTCCGGGGCGCGGAGGGAGCCCCGGACCGCCGCCGGGTGCTCAGGCGTCCCGGGCCGCGAGCCCCAGCGCCGCGAACGTGCCTGCGCCGGGCTGTGAGCGCCGGCGGGGGGCGACGCGTCCCGGCCGCGGGGCGCACTCGCTGGCGGCGCGCGTGCGCACGCGCCGGCCGGCGCCGTCCTCGCGCGCGTCGCGCAGCAGCGTGAGCGCGAGCTCGGTGACGGTGCCGGACTGGGCGCGCCTCGCACGAGCGTCCAGGCGCGAGCGCGCTTCGATCGCGCGGCTGGTTGCGTGGTTGTCGGTGTGGCTCATCGCGCTCACGCTGCCTGGGCGACCGGCTCGCCGGCCTGGACTGTCTCGATCAGCTCGAGCTCGGATGACTCGTCGAGCTGCGGCTGCGCCTGGGTCGGGCCGCGCAGCACCAGCAGCGCCGCGAGGATCCCGATCGCCACGGCCCCGGCGGCAACCAGGTAGGCGAGGTGATAGCCGCCCGTCAGCGCCGCCTGCAGGCTCTGGCCCTGGCTCGTCAGCGCCTTCGAGTGGTCGGTCGCGATCGTGCCGAGCGTCGCCAGCCCGATCGCGCCGAACAGCTGCACCGAGACGTTGACGATCCCGGAGGCGAGCCCGGCGTCCTGCCGCGGGGCGTCGGACATGCCGATCGTCAGCAGCGGCAGGAACGAGGCGCCGGCGCCGAGACCGAGCAGCAGGAAGGGGATCAGCAGGCCCGGGAAGTAGCTGGCCCCGACGCCCTGGTTCGCGAGCAGCCCCAGCGCGACGATGATCAGCGACAGCCCGCCGACGAGCGTCGGCACCGTGCCGAAGCGCTCGACGAGCTTCGCGGAACCGCCGAGCGACAGCGACGCGATCCCCAGGGTCAGCGGCATGAACGCGAGCCCGGTCTGGATCGCGTCATAGCCCAGTACGTGCTCCAGGTACAGCGAGCCGAGGAAGAACGCGGAGAACATCCCGGTCACCAGCAGCCCGCGCACGAGGCTCGAGCCCATCAGCATCCGCAGGCGCAGGATGCGCAGCGGCATGATCGGGTTGGGGATCCGCGACTCCCGGTAGAGGAAGGCCCCGAACAGCGCGATCGCGCCGCCGCCGACCAGCAGCGTGCGCGCCGAGAGCAGGCCGTATTCGCTGGACTTCACGATCGCGAACGCGCCCATCATCGTGGCGATCGTCATCATCGCCGAGCCGAGCCAGTCCACGCCGCCGCGCAGGCCGATGCCCTCGTTCTCCTCGATCAACAGGTAGCCGAACACAAGCGCGACGATCCCGATCGGCACGTTCACGAAGAAGATCCAGTGCCAGTTCAGGGACTGGGTGAGCGCGCCGCCCGCGAGCAGCCCGATCGAGCCGCCTCCGGCGGACACGAACGCGTAGAGACCCATCGCTTTGTTCTGCTCCGCGCGCTCGGGGAACTCGGTGACGATGATCGCGAGGATCACCGCCGAGGCGACGGCGCCGCCGGCGCCCTGGAGCAGCCGGAAGGCGATCAGCATCGCTTGGCTCGTCGCGATGCCGCACAAGACCGACGCCGCAGTGAACAGCACGAGCCCGGTCAGGAACACGCGCTTTCGCCCCACCAGGTCGCCGAGGCGCCCGGCGAGCAGCAGCAGGCCGCCGAAGGTGATCAGGTAGCCGTTGATGACCCAGGTCAGGCTGCTCTGGGTGAAATGAAGGTCATGCTGGATCGAGGGCAGCGCGACATTCACGATCGTCGCGTCGAGGACCATCATCAACTGTCCGAGGCACAGGATCCCGAGGGCGATCCAGCGACGGCGCTCGGAACGCGCGTCGGGTGCTGCGGCCAGTCTCGTCGAGGTGTCGATCGTCGTGCTCATGCGGCTCCCTTCGAGTTGCGGTGGGAGCACCATATCATGGATAATCCCTGTCTCAGGGATGATCGATAAGATATTTAGGATCGATGTTCACATTATGATCTTTGGTAACATGACGGCAGACGAAGAGATGAGCACAGACGCTGCAACAGGGAGTACACTCCGCCTCGTGGGTGAGGAGCGAGGGTGCGTGCCGGGTTCGATGGTGCTGATGTCGCGCCTGGCCAAGCAGTTCTACCGCCGCAGCGACGAGCGCCAGCTCGGCATGCAGCTGCGCCACCTCGTCGCGCTCTCCTACGTCTCAGACCACGACTGCTGCCCCCAGCAGGACCTGGCCGACGCGTTCTGCATGGACGCCAACAACGTAGTGCTGCTGCTCAACGAGCTCGAGGAGTTGGGCCACGTGACCCGCCTGCGCGACCCCGACGACCGCCGCCGCCACCTCGTCCAGATCACCAAGACAGGGCGCCGCGCGCTCCAGCGCGCCGAGGAGGCGACCGAAACGATCGAGGACGAAGTCCTGCACTCGCTCGAGCCCGAGGAGCGCGCCACGCTGCTGCGCCTGCTGGGCCGGGCGCTCCGTGCCTCCGAGCCGCTGCAGCCCGAGGAACAGCCGGCCCCCGAGCCGGTGCCCGCCGCCTAAGCGGCTACCACGGCGTCGATCTCGACCTGCGCCCCGCGCGGCAGCGCCGCGACCCCGATCGCGACCCTGGCGGGCGGGTGGGAGTCTTCGAAGAACGTGCCGTAGAGATCGTTGACGGCCGCGAACTCCCCGAGGTCGGTCATGTACACGGTCACGCGAACGGCGCGCCCGAGCTCGGTGCCGGCCGCGCGGCACACGGCCTGCAGGTTGAGCAGGCAGCGCTGGGCCTGCTCGGCGGCCGTCTCCCCCACGAGCTCGCCGGTCTGCGGGTCCAGCGGGATCTGGCCCGAGCAGAATAGCAGGCCGCCGGCGCGCACCGCGTGGCTGTAAGGACCGATCGCCGCGGGCGCGTCGCCCGCGCTGATCACCTCGCGCTCGCCGCTCATCCTCAGCACCCTATCCGGCCGCTGGCGCGGCCAATAGATTTCAACGGATGGGACGGTCACGCTCGCTGCTGACGATCCTCGGCGCCGCGCTCGTGCTCGCGGTGGCGAGCGCGGCCCCCGCCGGTGCGCAGATCCCGTTCGTGCCGTGCCCCAAAGGCAACGACTTCGCGTGCGCCCATCTCAGTGTGCCGCTGGACCCGTCGGGAGCGCAGCCCGGCACGCTGAGCCTCGCGATCCGCCGCCACCGCGCGGCGGTCGGCGAAGCACGCACCGCGATCGTCGCGCTTGCCGGAGGGCCGGGGCAGCCGGCGATCCCGTTCGCGGAACAGTTCGCGGAACTGCTCGGCCCGATCGCCGCCACGCGCGATTTGATCGTCTTCGACCAGCGCGGGATCGGAGAGTCCCATCCGCTCTCCTGCCACGCGCTCGAACATCACCAGGGCCTCACGTTCGCGGCCGGCCGGGTAGCCGCGTGCGCCGCACAGCTCGGCCCCTCGCGGAGCCTTTACACGACGGCCGACGACGTCGCGGACATCGAGGCGATCAGGCGCGCCGGCGGCTATGAAAAGCTCGTGCTGTACGGGACCAGCTACGGCACCAAGCTCGCCGAGCTCTACGCCGAGGCGCACCCGGACCGCGTCGAAGCGCTGGTGCTCGACTCCGTGGTGCCCCCGGACGGTCCGGAACCGCTCAACGTCCCCACCTTCAAGGCGATCCCGCGCGTGCTCGGGGAGGTGTGCGCGCAGCACGCCTGCCGCGGCGTCACGAGCCACCCGTTCGCCGACCTGCGGCGGCTGCTCGCGAGCATGCACGACCGGCGGCTGCGTATCCGCGCGATCGGCCTCGACGGCCGCACGCGAAAGCTGACGGCGACGCCGCAGGAGCTGCTCGGCATCCTGCTGCTCGGCGACTTCTCGGGCCCGGTGCGTGCGGAGCTCGTCAGCGCGACACGCTCCGCGGTGCTCGGCGACTATGCCCCGCTCGGTCGCCTGCTCGAGACGGTGCCCTCCGAAGAAAGCGGCGGCGAAGGCTTCGACCTGCCTCTGTACTACGCGACGAGCTGCGAAGAGGAGGCGTTCCCGTGGAGCCGCTCGGCGCGGCCCGCCGCGCGGCTGGCCGAAGCGGGGGCCGCAGCGCGCGCACTCGGCCCCGGCGCCTTCACGCCGTTCAGCGCACACGATGCGATCGAACTGAGCGACATCCCGCAGTGCGCGGCGTGGCCGTTCACGAGCCCGTTCCCGGCGCCGGCGCCCGCGCGGCTGCCGGCGGTGCCGACGTTGATCCTGAGCGGCGCCGAGGACCTGCGCACGCCCACCTCCAATGCGCGCGAAGTCGCAGCGATCATCCCCGGCTCGCACCTGCTGGTGGTGCCCGACGTCGGGCACTCGGTGCTCGGCAGCGATCCGACCTCCTGCGCCGAACGCGGACTCCAGGCTCTGTTCCGCGCACAGCGGATCGCGGCGTGCCGGCCCGCCACGATCCCGCTCCGGATGCGCCCGGAGCCGCTCCCGCCGCGCGCGCTCGCCGGCATCTCGCCGGCCCGCGGCTACCCGGGCGTGACGGGGCGCACGGTGCAGGGCTTGCGGCTCACGATCGAAGACCTCGCACGCCAGCTCGCGCTGATGCTCGAAACGAGCCTCGTGGCCGAAGAACTGTTCTCGCTGCCGGCGCTACGCACGGGCGGGCTGCGCTCCGGCTGGGCGCAACTGAACAGCACGGGCGGGCTCGTGTTCCATGACTACTCGTTCGTGCCCGGCATGACGATCTCGGGCGCGCTGCGCACGGAAACAGCGGATCTGCGCATCGGCGGCGCCGCGGCCGCGCACGGCACGCTGCACCTCGGCACGCACCACATGCTCGTCGGCAGCCTCGGCGGACGAAGCGTCCACGTATCGGCGTCGCTCGCCCGCTCGGCGGCTATTGTCGCTGGCGATGACGCGCCGAGTTCAGCTCAGGGTGGGGGCGGTCCTCGCGGCGGTGCTCTCCTTGGCATGCTGGCCCGCCGCCTCGAACGCCTCCTCGGGCCTTAGCTTCACGCCCTGCGCGGGCGAGCCGCAGATGTCGTGCTCGGATCTGCCGGTGCCGCTGGACCGCTCGGGCGCCGTGCCGGGGACGATCGGGCTCAGCGTCGCGCGCAAACTGGCCGGAAGCTCGCCGAGCTCGAGCGCGCTGCTGGCGCTGGCCGGCGGCCCCGGCCAGCCGGCGATCCCGTTCGCCGAATTCAACGCGGCCTCGATGGCGCCCGCGTTGCGCAGCCGCGACCTGTTGGTGTTCGACCAGCGCGGCACCGGGAACTCCGATCCGCTCAGCTGTCCCGCGCTCGAACGCGGCCGCGGCACGCTCGCGCGCATCTTCCAGCTGTGCGCCGAACAGATCGGGCGAGCGCGGGGCGCGTTCACGACGCAGGAATCCGTCCAGGACATCGAGGCGCTGAGGCGGGCCGCCGGCTACTCGAAGCTGGTGCTGTACGGCACCTCCTACGGCACCAAGGTCGCGCTCGAGTACGCCGAACGCTATCCGGACCACGTCGAAGCGCTGGTGCTCGACTCGGTCGTCCCCACCACGGGGCCGGAATCGTTCGCGATCCCCAGCTTCAAGGCGCTGCCGGGCGTGCTGCGCGAGCTCTGCTCGGACGGCAACTGCGCCGGCGTCACGCGCGAACCGGTCGCCGACCTCGCCGCGCTGATCGCACGGGTGCGGCGCCGCCCGCTGGCCGGCTCGGTCTACGACGGCCTGGGGCGCCGCCACAACGCCAGCCTCGACGAGGTCGGCCTGCTCAACATCCTGCTTGCGGGCGATCTGAACCCGGCGCTGCGCGCGCTGCTGCCGGCCGCGATTCGCTCGGCGCTCGACGGTGACCCCGATTCGCTGCTGCGGCTCGCGGCGCTCGCCGAGGGACTCGTGCCGAACATCCCGACCGGCCGCAACCTGGCCGAGTCGCCCGAAGCCGACGAAGCGCTGTTCGTGACGACGACGTGCGAGGAGGCGCCCTTCCCGTGGCAGCGCTCCGCCCCGCCGGCGACGCGACTCGCGGAAGCGGTCGGCTACCTGCACGCGCAGCCGGCGTCGGTGTTCGCGCCGTTCGACCCGCAAACGGCGCTGCGCAGCAGCCTCGTGGAAGCGTGCGCGGGCTGGCCGTACGCGTCGGCGCCGCCGCCCGCGGCGGCGCCGCTGCCCGATGTGCCGACGCTGATCCTCTCGGGGGACCAGGACCTGCGCACGCCGACCTCGAACGCGCTGGAAATCGCCGCTCGCATCCCGGGCGCCACGCTCCTCACGGTCCCCTTCACGGGCCATTCCGTCGTCGGCAGCGACCTCACCGGATGCGCCGCCAAAGCCGTGGAGAGCTTCTTCGCCGGAACGACCGTCGCGCAATGCGCCGGCGCCCGCGACGTGCTGGCGCCGACCCCGGTGACACCGCGGCGGCTCTCGGCGATCAGATCGCCGCGCGGGCTCGGGGGACGACCCGGCAAAACGGTCGTCGCGGTGCTCGACACGCTGCTCGACCTGAACCGCCAAGTGATCGCGGCGACGCTGCAGGCCGACTCCGCGCTCCCGAGCGGGGCGAGCTTCGGCGGCCTGCACGGCGGCTACGCGCGCCTCGGCTCCTCCTCGCTGGTGCTCCACAGCCTGTCGTTCGTGCCCGGCGTCAGCCTCTCCGGGGTCTTCCCGGTGCGCCACGGGCAGCTCGCGGTCGCGACGATCCGCGTCGGCGGCGCGAGCGCCTCCCACGGCAGCGTGCGGTTCGGCTCTTCCTCGCAGCGGGTCGCGGGCTCGCTCGGCGGCCGGCGCTTCGACCTTCGCCTCAGCAGCACGCGCTCGCGCCTGTCGAGCGCCGGCGGGGCGGGCGGCCCTTCATCGCCGTGGCCGGGCAGTGCGCCGCTGTTCTCCGCGGTCGGGCTCGGCCCCGCGGAAGCCGGGCTCGCGCGCGGCCCACGCGGCTAGGCTGAACCGGATGGCCAACGCGCTCGCGCGGGAGAGCTCTCCTTACCTGCTCCAGCACGCCGGGAACCCGGTGGACTGGCGCCCGTGGGGCGATGAGGCCTTCGCCGAGGCCGCCGAGCGCGACGTGCCGGTGCTCGTCTCGATCGGCTACTCCTCCTGCCACTGGTGCCATGTGATGGAGCGCGAGTCCTTCGAGGACCCGGCGACCGCGGGCGTGATGAACGACGGCTTCGTGTGCGTGAAGGTCGACCGCGAGGAGCGCCCCGACGTCGACGCGCTCTACATGGAGGCGGTACAGGGCATGACCGGGCGCGGCGGCTGGCCCCTGAACGTGTTCGTGACACCGGAGCAGATCCCGTTCTACGGCGGCACGTACTTCCCGCCCGAGCCGCGCCACGGCCTGCCGTCCTGGACGCAGGTGCTGCAGGCGATCTCCGCGTCCTGGCGCGAGAACGGCGAGGAGATCCGCGAGGGCGCCGGGCGCCTGCGCGAGCAGCTGACCGGCGCGGGGCGCCTGGAGCCCCGCGGCGAGCCCGTGCAAGAGCGCGACCTGGAGCACGCGGTCGAGAACCTGCGCGCGAGCTATGACGCGATGAACGGCGGCTTCGGTCCGGCACCGAAGTTCCCGCAGGCCTCGGTGCTCGAGTTCCTGCTGCTGCGCGGCGAGGTCGAGATCGCGGGAGCGACGCTCGAGAAGATCGCGAACGGCGGCATCGACGACCAGCTCGCCGGCGGCTTCGCGCGCTACAGCGTCGACGCCGGCTGGACCGTGCCGCACTTCGAGAAGATGCTCTACGACAACGCGCTGCTGGCGCGCGCCTATCTGCACGCCTGGCATGCGAGCGGCGCGGATCATCACCTGCTCACGAGCCTGCGCACGCTGCGCTGGGTCCTGAGCGAGATGCGCGGCCCGGAGGGCGGTTTCTACTCGGCGCTCGACGCCGACTCCGAGGGCGTCGAGGGGCGCTACTACGTCTGGCGCGAGAGCGAGCTGCGCGAGCTGCTGGGCGAGGACTCCGAGGCGGCGATCGCCTGGCTCGGCGTGGACGCGCGGGGGAACTTCTCCGACCCCCACCATCCGGAGCCGGGTCTGAACGTGCTCACGGCGCGCGGGCCGGAGCCCGATGCCGCGACGCAGGCCCGGATCCGCGAGCGCCTGCTCGAGGCACGGCGCCTGCGGGTGCCGCCGGCGCTCGACGAGAAGCGGCTGACCGCCTGGAACGCGCTGATGATCGCCGCGCTCGCCGAGGCCGGCGCTTCGCTGTCCGAGCCGGCGGCGGCCGAGGTGCTCCAGCGCGCCCGTGCTGCCGGCGAGACGCTCCCGGACGGCGCGGAGCTGCAGGCGGCGGCGCTCGCTTGCGCCGAGTTCATCGACCGTGACATGCGCGACGCGCGTGGCCGCCTGCTTCGCAGCTACAACGGCGGCGAGGCGAAGATCGATGCCTTCCTGGAGGACCACGCGTTCCTGCTGGAGGCCGAGATCGCGCTGTTCGAAGCCACGTGCGAGGCGGGCTGGCTGGACCGCGCGCAGGCGCTCGCCGACGAGACCATCGCGCGCTTCGCAGACGACGAGCGCGGCGGCTTCTTCTCCACGCCCGCCGACCACAGCCTGATCGCCCGGCGCAAGGACGTCGAGGACAGCCCGATCCCGTCCGGGAACTCCTCGGCGGCGAACGGACTGCTGCGCCTGTATGAGCTCACCGGTGATGAGCGCTACGAGCGACACGCCGACTCGGTCTTCGCGCTGCTCGGGGAGATCGCGCCGCGCCATCCCGCGGCCTTCGGGCACCTGCTGCAGGCGATGCATTGGCGCCTGGCGCCGGTCAGGCCGATCGCCTGCGCCGTGCCGGGCCCCGCGCCGCTGGCCGAGTAAGAAGACGCCTACAGGATCGCCAGGTAGCGGTCGAGCTCCCACTGCGAGACCTGCACCCGGTAGTCGTCCCACTCCTGGCGCTTGATCTCGACGTAGCGATTGAACATGTGCTCGCCGAGCGTTCGCAGCACGAGCTCGGACTCCGCCGTGAGCTCGATCGCCTCGCCGAGGCTCTCGGGCAGCTGGTCGATGCCGAGCCGACGGCGCTCCTCGCTGGAGAGGTGGTACAGGTTCTTCTCCATCGGCTCGGGCAGCTCGTAGCCCTTCTCGATCCCTTCCAGCCCCGCCTGCAGCAGCACCGCGAACGTCAAGTACGGGTTGCACGCAGGGTCGGGGCATCTCAACTCCATCCGCGTCGCCTTCTCGCGACCCGGGTGGTAGAGCGGCACGCGCACGAGCGCCGAGCGGTTGCGGCGCGACCAGGCTACGTACACCGGCGCCTCGAAGCCCGGCACGAGCCGCTTGTAGGAGTTCACCCACTGGGCGAAGATCGAGCAGATCTCGCGCGCGTGCTTGAGCTGGCCCGCGATGAACGCCTTGCCGACGTCGGAGAGGAAGTACTGGTCGTCGGGGTCGAAGAACGCGTTCTTGCCGCCCGAGAACAGCGACTGGTGGGTGTGCATCCCCGAGCCGTTCTCGCCGAACAGCGGCTTCGGCATGAAGGTCGCGTGCCAGCCGTATTTCATCGCGAACTCCTTGACCGTGATGCGGTAGGTCATGCAGTCGTCGGCCATCTTCAGCGCGTCGGAGTAGCGCATGTCGATCTCGTGCTGGGAGGGCCCGACCTCGTGGTGGGTGTACTCGACGTGGATGCCGAGCTGCTCCAGCGCGAGCACCGTCTCGCGCCGCACGTCCGAGCCCGCGTCGAGCGTCGTCAGGTCGAAGTAGCCGCCTTCGTCGAGCACCTCCGTCGACTTCGACCCCTTGAACAGGAAGTACTCGAGCTCGGGGCCGACGTTGAACGTGTCGAAGCCCATCGAGGCGGCCCGCTCGAGCGCCCGGCGCAGGACGTGACGCGGGTCGCCCTCGTACGGCGTCTTCTCGGGTGTGATCACGTCGCAGAACATCCTCCCCACGCCCTGCTCGCCCGGCCGCCACGGCAGCACCGCGAACGTGCTCGGGTCGGGCATCGCGATCATGTCCGACTCCTCGATCGCGTTGAAGCCGGTGATCGACGAGCCGTCGAAGCCCATCCCCGCCTCGAACGCGTCATCCAGCTCGGCCGCGTTGATCGAGAACGACTTGAGCTGGCCGAGTATGTCGGTGAACCAGAAGCGGATGAAGCGGATCTCGCGCTCCTCGACGATCGCCTTGACGTCCTCCGCTGTCGCCGGCCGCGCGTCCATTCCGCGAGGACCCTAGCCGACGGGCTCGCGCACCCGTATGGACGGGTGTAGAAAGGTCCCGGGGTCAGCGGCGCGAGAGCCGAGCCGTACAAGGGCACAGCGAGTGTGGCGTGCTTCGCGCGCGAGCGAGCGAGGACGTAGGGCGCCGGCTATCGCGGCCCTGTTATCGCGCTGCCGGGTGGCCGGCCACAGCCGCGACGAATTCCGCTATGTCTTCGGCTTCTTTGCCCACGTAGAGCAGCGCCGGCATCTGGCCGAGCCCGCGCGCGCGCCCTTCCTTGATCGCGCTTTCCACGAGCGCCTTCCGGCCCGCCGGCGTGGAGATCTGATCGCCGACGCGGACGTCGAGGTTCGGGCCGGTCCGGCCCGCGGACTTGACCGCCGCGAGCGTGTGGCAGGCGACGCAGGAGCGCGCGAACAGTTCGCGGCCTTTCTGCTCTTTGGCGCTCAGTTTGACGCCGCCGACGGCGACGCTCGCCTTGTGCTCCCCGTTGAACGCCAGCACGATCGCCGGCACGGATAGCCCGAACGCGAACAGCACGATCACACCGATCGTCACGAGCCGGCGGCTGACGGTCGATTCGGTGTGCAGGGCCGCACGGGCGCCGCGCGCGCCGCCGCGGATCGCCACGAAGAAGACGGCGAGCCCGACCAGCACCCAGAAGAGCACGAACACGATGACCATGCGGCCGGGAAGATATCGATTGGCGGCCCGGAACGGCCCAAACCCCGCGCCCGATCGTCGCGGCGAGGGGCGGATGAGAGGGTGCTCAGCTTTAGGAGTCCTGAATGCACGGCGGTACGCTGGAACGGCAAGCAAGCGCAAGGAGCACCAGCCATGAACGTCCTCCGCCGTCTCCCCCTCTCGAAACTGCTGCTCCTCTGCGCGCTCGTCGTGGCGATCGGCGTCTCGGCGACAGCGATCGCGCTGGCCGTCACCGGCGGCCAGAAGCCTCCCGCGAAGCCCCTCGCCCAAGCCGTCCACGACGCGCTCGCGGCCCCGCCCGTCGAAGGCGTGAGCGCCAACGTCGTGCTGACGAACAACCTGCTCGAAGGCGCGAACCTGGCCGGTGAACACGGGTCCGGGATCACCTCCAGCCCGCTCGTCACCGGCGCCGAAGGACGGCTGTGGATCGCCAAGGACGGCCGCGTGCGGCTCGAGCTCAAATCCGAAAAAGGCGACACCAACCTGATCTACGACGGCAAGACGGTGACGATCTTCGACGCCGCCGAAGACAAGGTCTACCGCTACACGCCCAGCACCCAGAGCGGCACCGACGCCACCAGCACCACCGACATGCACGACAGCCACGGCGAAGCCCCCTCCGTCGCCAAGATCGAAGAAGCGGTCGCGAAGCTCCGCAAGCACGCCGACGTCGCCGAAGCGCAACCGGCCAACGTCGCGGGCCAGCCGGCATACACGCTGCGCGTCTCGCCCAACGAAGGCGGCAGCCTGCTCGGCGGCGCCGAGCTGTCGTTCGACGCGAACACCGGCGTGCCGCTGCGCGCCGCGGTCTACAGCTCCACGACCTCCGCGCCGGTGATCGAACTCGCAGCGACCGAAATCTCCTACGGCGCCGTCCCGGACTCGGTCTTCGAAATCACGCCCCCGTCCGGCTCCAAGATCGAAAAGATCGAATTTGGCTCGGGCACCGGCGGATCCCACACTGGCAGCCACGAAGCCCCGGCCGTCACGACATACGGCAAAGGCATCTCCTCCGTCCACGTCGCGAAGACGAAAGCCGGCAAGGAAAGCGGCTCGAGCCTCGAAGGGCTCCCGAAGGTGAACCTCGGCAACGGCGTCAGTGCGAGCGAGCTTCGCACCGCGCTCGGCACGGTGCTGAGCTTCGAGCGCGCCGGGCAGCGTTACGTCGTGGCCGGGTTCGTCGACCCCTCCGCGGTCGAGGCGATCGCGAAGGGCCTCTAGCGTGGCCGCCGGCGCGCCGTCCGGTCCCGCGGGGCCGGACCCGGTCAAGGCGCGAGGGCTCGTCAAGCGCTACAAGGAGGTCCTGGCGGTCGACCATGTCGACCTGAACGTGAAGGCCGGCGACGTCTACGGCTTCCTGGGCCCGAACGGCGCGGGCAAGACGACGACGCTGCGCATGGCCCTCGGGCTGATCGTCCCGACGGCCGGCACCGTCGAGCTCTTCGGCCACGACCCGATGCGCGACGGCGCCCGGGCGCTCGACGGCGTCGCCGGCTTCGTCGAGGCGCCGCGCTTCTACCCCTACCTCCCGGCGCGCAAGAACCTCGAACTGCTCGCTGCGCTGGACGGCGACGGCGCGCGCGGGCGCATCGACGAGGTGCTCGAGGTGGTCGAGCTCACCCCGCGGGCCGGACACCGGGTGGGAGGCTACTCCCACGGGATGCGCCAACGGCTGGGAATCGCGGCGGCGCTGCTGCGCCGTCCCCGGCTGCTGATCCTGGACGAGCCGGCGACCGGCCTCGATCCCGGCGGCATGCGGGACATGCGGACGCTGATCAAGCGCCTTGCGGACGACGGCATCACCGTGCTGCTCTCCAGCCACCAGCTGCCCGAGGTCCAGGAACTGTGCGACCGCGTCGCGATCGTCGACTCGGGGCGCGTCGTCTACGAGGGCGCGCTCGCGGACCTGCGCAGGCAGGGCGGCGCCGGCTACCGGCTGCGCACGACCGACAACGGCCGCGCGCTCGAGACCGCGCGCGCGCAGACCGGCATCCATGGGGTCGCGGCCGGCGAGGACGGCATCGGCTTCCAGGCCGACGAGGACCGGGTCGCCGAGCTCTCGGTCGCCCTGGGGCGCGCGGGGATCGGGATCCTCGGGCTCACGCCCGAGCTCGCCACGCTCGAGGACCTCTTCTTCAGGCTCACCGACCCAGACGCGGAAGCCGAGTCCGCGTCGTCCGCCGAGGCCCTCAACGAGCTCGTGGAGGCGCCATGAGCAGCGTTTCGGCTGCACCCCCGGCCGCAGCGAGCCTCCCCGCCCGCCGCCGTCACCCTTCGACGCTCACCGTCTATCGCTGGGAGCTGCGCAAGCTCGTCTCGCAGAAGCGCACCTACCTCGGGCTCGGGCTCGGCGTGCTGCTGCCGCTGATCTTCGTGATCGTCCAGGTCGTCCGCAACCAGCCTGCGCATGGCGACACGATCTTCGCCCAGGAGATCCTCCAGTCGGGCCTCGCGACCCCGGTCCTGATGCTGACGTTCCTGGCGCCCTTCTTCCTGCCGCTGATCGCCAGCCTGGTCTCAGGCGACGTCGTCGCCAACGAGGACGGCAACGGCACGCTCAAGACGATCCTCACGCGCTCGGTCGACCGCGGTCAGGTGTTCGCCGCCAAGGCTGCGGCCGCGATCACCTACGCCGCGCTGGCCGTCTACCTCTCGGCAGCCGTCGCAACGGTCGCGGGCATCGGCGCCTGGGGCTTCCACGGCCTGCGGACGCTCTCGGACACGTTCGTCTCGGCGCCCAAGGGGCTGCTGCTCGTCTTCGCCGCTTACACGTTCTTCCTGATCCCGCTGATCGCCGTGGCATCGATCGGCGTGCTGCTCTCGACGGTCACCCGCAACAGCGCCGCGGCGATCGTGGGCACGCTCGGCGTGACGCTCGTGCTCGCGATCGTCTCGCAGATCCCCGGCCTGGAAGGCGTGCACCCGTACCTGCTGACCCAGCAGTACTTCGCCTGGCAGGGCCTCTTGCGCACGCCGACCGACTGGGCGCCGATCCTGCACTCGCTGTGGGTCTGCGCGCTGTATGCGGTGCCCGCCCTGCTGGCGGGCTACCTGGTGTTCCTGCGCCGCGACGTCGCCGGCGGCTGAGACCCGCACGGAGCGCCGGCCGACCCTCTCTCCGTCTCCTCTCAGCTGACCTCGGCCGGCGCCTCGACGAGCGAGATCTCGACGTCGCCCATCAGGCGCCGCGCCTCGCGCGGGTCGAGCATGCCGGCCCCGAAGCGCGCGGTCGACTCGGCACCGCAGGCGACGCCGAAGCGCACGCACTGGTCGGGCGGGCGCCCTTCGTAGCGCGCCGCCAGGTAGCCGGCCAGGAACGCGTCCCCGGAACCGCGTTTGGCGATCGGCTCGCGCGGCTCGATTCGCGCCCGTTTCAACACGCGCTGGCCGTCGACGAGGATCTGGGCCAGGCAGCCGTCGGGGAGCGTCATGATCACTTCTCGCGGCCCCAGCGCGCCGATCTCCGTCATCGCCAGCGGGCGCTCCTCCTCGCTCGAGAACTCGTGGCCGACGAGCTCCTCGGCCTCGACCACGTTCGGCGAGACGAGATCGGGTTCGGCGCGCACCGCGTGGCGCAGCGGCTCGCCGTCGGTGTCCACGACGGTCGTCACCCCGGATCGTTCGAGGTCCTTGATCAGGGACCCGTAGAGGTCGGGCTCGACGCCGCGCGGCAGCGAGCCCGCGAACACGACGATCGCGGCGCCCCGCGCCAGGTACAGGAGCTTGTCGCGGAACAGCTCCACCTCGCGCGCGCTCACCGCCGGGCCCCGTTCGTTGATCTCCGTCTGGACGCCGGTGGTCGGGTCCAGGACCGATGTGTTGGTGCGCGACTCCTCGCGGATGCGCACGAAGTCGTTGAGGATCGACTCCTCCGTCAGCTGCTCGACGATGTGGGTGCCGGTCGCGCCGCCCGCGAAGCCGGTCGCGATCACCGGCTGGCCCAGCGCCTTGAGCGTGCGGGCGATGTTGACGCCCTTGCCGCCCGCCATCGTGCGCTGTTCGACCGTGCGGTGGCGCCGTCCGAGCCTGAAGTTGGGCACCGCGAGCGACTTGTCGATGGCCGCGTTGAGCGTGACCGTGATGATCATCGCGGCCCACCGCTTCCACCGCGGCGCGCCTCAACGACCGACCGTCCCCTGCCAAGCACGACACACAGGCTAGCGAACGCCTGAAGCCCTCCTTGGAGGCCCGCGGCGAGGAGCCGGAGGCGGCGCTCGCGGCGCCTAGCGCGTGCTGACGGCGCCGCCGGAGAGCTCCCAGGCGCGCTCGCGAAGCCGCTCCGCCTCGGCCCGCGCGGCCGCCTCGGGAGCGCCGGCCGCGCCCTCGTGCGCACGCGCGATGCTCCGCGACGCGGAGATCAGTCCGCCGGCGGGACCGGGCGCGAAGGCCGCGGCCAGGTCCTCGACGCGCCCGCCCTGGGCGCCGATCCCTGGCAGCAGGAAGACGGCGGCGCCCATCAGCTCGCGGGCGCGCTCGAGGTGCCCCGGCACGGTCGCGCCGATCACCGCCCCCACGTCGCTCAGCCCGCTCTCACCGGCGGCGCCGAGCTCGTCCACGAGCCCCGCCAGGCGCTCCCACAGCCGTCCACCGGCCGCCAGCTCGAGCTCCTCGACGTCGGCCGCGCCGGGGTTGGAGGTCCTCACGAGCAGCAGCACGCCGGCGCCTCGCGCGCGGGCAGCTGACACGAACGGCGCGATCGCATCGCGCCCCATCAGCGGGTTCACGGTGACGATGTCGGCCTCGAGGCCGGCGACGTGTCCGAACGGCGTGTCGAGGCCGCCCAAGAGCGATGCCGCGTACGCCTCTGCCGTCACGTCGATGTCGCCGCGCTTGCCGTCGGCGATCACCAGCAGGTCGGCGGCGCGCGCGTAGCGGCAGACCTCGCCCAGCGCATCGCGTCCCGGCGCCCCGAGCGCCTCGAACCGGGCGAGCTGCGGCTTCACGGCCACGCAGGCATGACCCGTGGCGTCGATCAGCGCGCGGCAATGCGCCAGCGCCCCCGTCGCGGCGGCCTGCGCCGGATCGGCGATCCCGGCTGCCGACTCCTCGGCCGAGGGCCACAGCGCGGCCGGATCGGGATCGAGGCCGAGGACGAGCTGCGAGCTGCGCTCGGCGACCTTCGCGGTCAGCCTGTCGCCGAGCAGCAGCGGCGTCTCAGCGCCCCTTGACCGCGCTCTTGAGGCCGCTGCCGGCCGTGAACCTGGGGACTCGCGAGGCCGCGATCTGGATCCGCTCGCCGGTGCGCGGGTTGACGCCCATCCGCGCTCCGCGCTCGCTGACGTGGAACTTCCCGAACCCCGACACCGACACCTCGCTGCCGCGACGCAGCGCGTCCTCGACGGTGGCGACCACAGCGTCGATCGCGCGCGAGGCATCTTGCTTCGTCAGCTGGGCCCGGTCGGCGACCTGGTCGACCAGCTCGGACTTCGTCACTTGACCCCTCCTTGTAGTTCAGCCTTTGATTTCGACGCTAACACCGCATTCGGACAGGCGGCTGCGCAAGAATCGGGGCGTGGCCATCGAGCGTATCGCCTGGATCGCGACGGTGCTCGTCGCGCTGATCACCGCGCTGCTGCTGCTCCTGTCGGGCTACACGGGGTACGCGGGGCTCGGTCTCGCCGTCGCGCTTTCCGCGGCCGTCAACCTGCTCTGAGCCACGCCAGCAGCTCGCGCGCGGCGCGTCCGCGGTGGCTGATCTCGTCCTTCTGCGCGTCGGTCAGCTCGGCCATCGTCTGCCCGGGCGGTCCGTCGTCGGGCAGGAACGCCGGGTCGTAGCCGAAGCCCCCCTCGCCGCGCGGGTGCTCGGCGAGCCGGCCCCGGCAGCGACCTTCGAAGAGGCGCTCCACGCCGTCCCGGGGATCGACGTAGGCGATCACGCAGACGTACTCCAGCCCGCTGCCCGCCGGCGCCTGACGCAGCAGCTTCGCGAGGTTCTCCTCGTCGGAGGCATGCTCCCCGGCGTAACGCGCCGAGCGCACTCCGGGCACGCCGCCGAGCGCGTCGGCGGCGATCCCCGAGTCGTCGGCGATCGCGGTCCTCCCCAGCTGCGCCGCCGCCGCTCGCGCCTTGCCGAGGGCGTTCTCGGCGAACGTCTCTCCGTCCTCGGGGGGCAGCGTCACCTCGGGGCCGAGCGCGTCGAGCGCGATTTCCGGTCCCGCGGCGCCGTCCGCGAGCAGCCGCTCGAACTCCCTGCGCTTGTGCTCGTTGTGCGTCGCCAGAAGCAGCTTCATCGTCGAGAGAGCAGTCGGCTCAGGCGGTAGCGGCGGCCTGCGCGAGCGCCTGCTCTTGAGCGCTGCGCAGCGCGGCGATCCCACTCTCGGCCAGCCCGAGCAGCTCGTCGAGGTGCACCCTCGAGAGCGGTGTCCGCTCGCCGGTCGTCTGCAGCTCGACGAGCCCGCCGTCGCCCGTCATCACGATGTTCGCGTCGACCTCCGCGCGCGAATCCTCGCTGTAGTCGAGGTCGAGCAGCGGCACGCCGTCGACCACGCCGCAGGAGACAGCCGCCACCGAGCCGCTGAGCGGGCTGCGCTCGAGCCGGCCTTCACCCCGCAGCCGTTCGCAGGCGAGCGCCAGCGCGACGTAGGCGCCGGTGATCGACGCGGTGCGCGTGCCGCCGTCGGCCTGGAGCACGTCGCAGTCGAGGTAGACGGTCTTTTCGCCAAGCGCCTCGAAGTCGACGATCACGCGCATCGAGCGACCGATCAGGCGCTGGATCTCCACCGTGCGCCCGTCGGGGCGCCCGCGCGTGGAGTCGCGCTGCTTGCGCTCGCCGGTCGAGGCGGGGAGCATGCCGTACTCGGCGGTCACCCAGCCGCGGCCCTTGCCCGCCATCCAGCGCGGGACTCCGTCCTGGGCGGAAGCCGTGCAGATCACGCGGGTCTCCCCCATCGAGATCAGGGCCGAGCCCGTCGCCGTGCGAACGAAGCCGGGATCGATCTCGACCGGGCGGAGTTGCGCCGCGTCGCGTCCATAGCTGCGGGTCGGGGCCGGCGCGGCTTGCACGCGGGCCATCATTCCAGAGCGCTACGGTCGGGGGATCGTGCGGGCGCTCGTGGTCTCAAACATGCGGCCCGACCGCGCGCACCCCGGGCGGGGCAGCTTCGTCCGCGACCAGGTGGCCGCGCTGCGGGCGCTCGGCGGAGCCGAGGTCGAGCAGTACGAGTTCCCGCCGGGACGGCGGGCGCTCGCTGCCGCGGCCGTCGAGCTGCGCCGGCGTTACGCGGGAAGCCGTTTCGACGTCGTCCACGCGCATTTCGGGCTGAGCGCTTGGCCGGCGCTCGCCGTTTCGGCCCGCGTGCGCGCGCTGACGATGCACGGCACCGACCTCGCGGATCCCCGGACGCGCCTCGCGACGCGCGCCGTGCTCGGCGTCATCGATCTTCCGGCGGCTGTCTCCGAGCCGCTCGCCGAGCAGATCCCCGGGCGCGCCGCACGCCGCGCCGAGGTGCTGCCGTGCGGCGTGGACACCGACCGCTTCCGGCCCCTGGAACGGCGGGAGGCGCGCGCGCGGCTCGGCCTGGACCCCGCGACCCCGTTCCTGCTGTTCGGCGCCGACCCCGCACGGCCCGAGAAGCGCCACGCGCTCGCCGCGGAGCTGGCGGGCGCCGCGCGCGTCGAGCTGCGCACGCTCGGCTCGGTCGAGCCTGCGCAGGTCCCCCTGTGGGTCAACGCGGCCAACGCGGTGCTCGTCCCTTCGGCGCGGGAGGGCTTCGGGCTGGCTGTGCTCGAGGCGCTCGCCTGCGACGTGCCCGTGCTCGCCACGCCGGTGGGCATTCACCCGCAGGCGCTCGCGGGGGTAGACGGGGCGCTGTGCGCGCCGTTCGAGCTGGGGGTGTGGCTGAAGGCGCTGGAGCCCTCGCTGGCCGGCGAGCGGCGCGTCGCGGGCCGGGAGGCGGCCGAGCGGTTCTCTGCCCGCACGATGGCCGAGCGCGTGCTCGCCGCCTGGGAGCGGGCGCTCGCGCGAGCCGGATGACGCGCCGCGCACTTGCGGCGCGGTCCCGGCCCACCGCCCGCCGGGCGCGAGCAGTGCCGGTCCGAGTGTGCGGTGGATAGTGTTAGGGGGGCGTGGAGCAGACATCCGGCACGAATCCCGCCGACGCGTCGGCGGAGCGGGCTCCGGACGACGGCCAACCCCCCCAGTCGCCACCCTCCGAGCAGCCGGGCTTTCGCTCGCGCGGCCGGGCGCGACGCCGTGCCCGCTTCCTGCGGCGCGCGCGCGAGCTCGCCTACCGTGACCTCGGCGGTCTCGTCTACAACCTGCACCGCTTCGGCCAGCGCAACGACCCGCTCGTGCTCGCCAAGCTGAACACGCTGACCCTGATCGACAACGAGCTGCGGACGATCGAGACGACGCTCGAGGAGCGGCGCCCGATCACGGTGCTCCGCGAGGCCGGGATCACGGCCTGCCCCCGTTGCGCGGCGATCCACGGCAGTGAGGATCGCTTCTGCCCCAACTGCGGGCTGCCGATGTCCCGGCACGCCGACCTGCCGATAGCCGGCGCCCCCGCGGGCAGTCCTCCCGCCGCTGACGGGGGCGCGCCCCAGGCCCAGGCCGGCCAGCCCTCGGCGCCGGCCGCCGCGCCGGCGCCGGCTCCGCAGCCCGCCTCGTCGCCGGTTGCAGCCCCAGCTGCCGCTGCGCCCCAGGCGCCGCCGTCCGCCGAGCACGCCGTGGTGCCGGCGTCAGCGTCGGCCGCCGCTTCCTCGCCGCCGGCCGGCCGGGCTCCGCAGCCGCCCCCGCGCGGGCCGGGAGGCTCCTCGCCGGGCGAGCAGCCCGTCCGCGCTCCTCACAGCTCGGCTCCCGACGAACCGACTGAGATCGTGCGCCCGCCGACAACGGGCTCGTGAGCGCTCACGCTGCCGCCCCACAGCAGCGTTCGGCGGGCGCGCCGGTTCATGCGTCCGCGAGCGGTGACGCCTGTCCTCTGTGCGGGACCCAGCTCGCGCCCGAGCAGGAGTGGTGCCTTCGCTGCGGCGCGGCCGCGCGCACGCGCCTTGCGGCCGCGCCGAACTGGCATGCGCCGATCGTCGCGGTCGCCGTGATTGCGGCGCTCGCGCTCGGCGTGCTCGCCGCGGCGCTGGTGAAGCTCGCCGGCGACTCCGGACCGGCGCCCGCCCCGATCACGCGCACCGTCACGACAGCCGCTGCCGCGCCGGTGACGCCAACCCCGCCGGCCGGCGCCACGACACCCGGCGCGGTGACGCCGGGCGCGGTGACGCCGGGTGCGATAGCCCCGGGGGCGGCCAGGACGACGCCCGGGGCGGCCACGACCACGCCCGGCACCGCGACGACGCCGGGTGCGACGACCACGCCCGGCGCGAGCACCGGCGCGGCGAAACCGGGCACCACCGGCGCGAGCACCACCGGCGTGCCGGGGACCAAAGCAACGCACCCGTCCGCATCGAAGTAGCGGCCGCTTCGCGCCCGGTGCCCCAGCCGGTCTCCCTGGGGCCCCGGCCCTAGCCTTCCCCGGCCACGCCACGCCCGCGGCCGCCCGCGCCCTGCGCCGGCAGCCGTGCGGATACGGTTCCGGTGATGCCCGTCACCCCCCCGGCGAGCACCCTCGACGCCGACGTGGCGGTGGTCGGCGCGGGCGCAGCGGGCCTCTACGCGGCGCTGTACGCCGCGCGCGAGGGCGCAAGCGTCGTACTGATCTCGGCGACGCCGCTCGCGCAGACCGCGAGCTACTGGGCCCAAGGCGGGTTGGCGGCGGCGCTGGCCGAGGACGACAGCTTCGAGCTGCACCTGTCCGACACCGAGCGCGCGGGGCGAGGGCTCGTTCGGAGAACCGCCGCCGATGCGCTCGTGCGTGAGGCGCCGGCACGGGTCGCGGACCTCCAGTCGCTCGGCGTTCGCTTCGACGCCGACCGTTTCGGCCGGCTGGCACTGGGGCTCGAGGGCGGCCATTCGGTCCGGCGCGTGGTCCATGCGGGGGGCAGCGCGACGGGGCGACGCGTCGTCCGGCAGCTGTCGGCGCTCGCCGCCGAGGATCCGGGCATCGTCGTGCTCGAGGGCGCGCGGGCGAGAGCGCTGTGGCTGCACGAGGGCCGCTGCCGCGGCGTGAGCTGTAACGGAGCGCTCGTGCTGGCGCGGCGCGCCGTGGTGCTCAGCACCGGCGGCGCCGCCGCGCTGTGGGAGCGAACGACCAACCCGCCCGGATCGCAGGGCGTGGGACTGCTCCTGGCGCACGCAGCCGGCGCGCGGCTCGCCGATCTCGAGCTGCTGCAGTTCCACCCGACGGCGGTGATCGGAGTCCCCGGACGGGAGGGGTTCCTCGTCACGGAGGCGATCCGCGGCGAGGGCGCGACGCTGCACGACTCCCACGGGGAGCGGTTCGTGGACGAGCTCGCCCCGCGCGACGAGGTGGCGCGAGCGATCCAGGAGCTGCTCGACCGCACCGGCGAGCGCTCGGTCGGCCTTGACATGCGCTCGGTGGACGCGGCGCACTTCCCGAACGTGTTCTCCGCGCTTCGGGAGGCGGGCATCGACCCCACACGCGAGCTCGTGCCCGTCGCCCCAGCCGCGCACTACATGATGGGCGGCGTCGTCACGGACATCGACGGCGGCTCGACCGTGCCCGGCCTCTACGCCGTGGGCGAGGCGTCGTGCACGGGTCTGCATGGCGCCAACAGGCTGGCCTCGAACTCGCTCAGCGAGTGCTTCGTATTCGCACGCCGGGCGATCGCCGGCGCGTTGGGGACGGCGCCCTCGCAGCCCGCTGCACCGAGTGCGCAGGAGGCCGACGAGCTGCACGCTGTCCCCGGCCCGCTCGCCGCCTCGCCCGAGACGCGCGCCGCGCTGTGGCGGGAGGCCGGCATCTTCCGCGCCGAAGCGAGCCTCCTGCGCCTCGCCGAGGATCCGCACCCGCTCGCGCGGCTGATCGCGCGCTGCGCCCTGGCGCGAACCGAGAGCCGCGGCGCGCACCTGCGCTCTGATCACCCGCAGACCGATCCGGCCTTCGACCGCCGCCACGCGCTCGTCGCGGGCGAGGACGAGCTCGAATGGCAGACCTGGGGCTGACGCGGGTAAGTCCCCTCGAGAACCGCACCGTCTTACGCGATCGTCATCTGGCCTTTAGGTGAGCGCGCCAACCTAAAACCTCGGTCGTATCGCCTTTAATCTCGCTCCTTTTTGTCCACCCCCGTGTTGGACGGTCGAGGAAGGAGTTTCAGGCGGTCGGAGTCAGTTGGAAGTGGCGGGAGTGCTCCAAGCAGACATTTCGATCGACAGAGAGGGCAGGAGCCACTAGCCATGTACCAGTTCAGTCGGGCCATCTACCGGGAGCTCGCATCCCAGATCGAGGCACCCGCGCCCGGCACGCCGGCCGCCAGCAACCACGCCGCGGTGCTCAGCGCATGCGAGGCCGTGATCACCAGGATGGCGATCGACCGCCACTACTTCGCCCGTCCCGAGCGCACCCTTTTCTGCGACATCCGCGGCTACTTCCCGATGTCGGCCCAGGCTCGCGTCCACATGGTCGTGACGCGCTACCTCGGACTGGCCGAGCAGTTCCTCGAAGCTCACCCGCACGAGGGCTACACGGCCGTCAGCGGCGCGCCCCCGAGGTGCCGCGCCACGACCCGCAAAGGCTCGGCCTGCCAGCGCACGCCGCTCGCCCGCAACGGGTACTGCCCCTCCCACCAGCACCTCGCCGACACCGAGGACCGCGAGCTGGCCGCGGCGTAGCCGGCGGCTCCGCCGCCGCGGACCGGCACTCGACATCGCCGGCTGCCCGCCGCCGCCGGGCAGCTCCCTCACTGCCCCCGCCGAACGGCCCTCTCCGGGCGGCGCCTGCGCGTAGGCTCCGGTCAATGCTCCTGGGCGTCGACGTCGGCGGCACCTTCACCGACGCCGTGCTGCTCGCCTCCGACGGCGCCGTGCACACGGCGAAGGTCCCGTCGACCCCCTCGCAGGAGCAGCGTGGGGTGCTCGACGCGATCGCCGCCGTGCTCGAACGGGCCGGAGCCGGGCCGCTGGAGGTACGGCGGTTCGCCCACGGCATGACCGTCGCCACGAACGCGTTGCTCGAGGGCCGGACCGCGCGCACGGCGCTGGTCGCGACCGAGGGCTTCACCGACGTGATCGAGCTGGGGCGCCAGAACCGTCCCCACCTCTACAGGCTGTGCGAGTCGGCGCCGCCGCCGCTGGTCGCAGCCGAGCTGCGCTTCGCCGCGCCGGAGCGCGTCGGCCCGGATGGCCCGCTGCGGGCGCTCTCCGTTCTCGCCGCCGGGGAGCTGGCGGACGCCATCGCGACAACGGCGCCCGAAGCGGTGGCGGTCGCGCTGCTGCACTCCTACCTGGACCCGGCGCACGAGCGGCTCCTGGGCGCGGCGCTGCGCGAGCGGCTGCCCGCGGCGTCGGTATCGCTGTCGAGCGAGCTCGTGGGCACCTTCCGCGAGTTCGAGCGGACCGCGACGACCGCGATCGACGCGTCGCTCTCGCCGCGGCTCGGCTCATACCTCGACGGCCTGCGCGAGGAGACGACGCGGCTCGGTCTGGCCGAGCCACAGATCATGCAGTCGAGCGGCGGGCTCACCGACGCCGGACGCGCGGGGCGCCACGCGGCGCTGACCGTGCTGTCCGGCCCGGCCGGGGGCGTCGCCGGCGCGCGGCTGGTCGCCGAGCTCGCCGGCGAGCGCGACGTCGCGTGCTTTGACATGGGGGGCACCTCCTGCGACGTCTGCCTGATCGCGGGCGGCCAGGTGCCCGAGACCTCCGAGCGCGTGATCGCCGGCCGGCCGGTCACGCTCCCGGCGCTCGACATCCACACGGTCGGCGCCGGCGGCGGCTCGATCGCCTGGCGTGACGCCGGCGGGGCGCTGCGCGTCGGGCCGGCCTCGGCGGGCGCCGAGCCGGGCCCCGCGTGCTACGGCCGCGGCGGCGAAGAACCGACGGTCACCGACGCGAACCTGGTGCTCGGCCGGCTGCTTGCGGACGCGCCGCTCGCCGGCGACGTGCGGCTGGACGCGGCTGCGGCCGAGCGAGCGGTGAGACGCCTCGGCCAAGAGCTGGGCCTCGACCTCCACGCGTGCGCCGAGGGCATCGTCCGCGTCGCCGAGGCCGAGATGCTCGCGGCACTCCGCGTCGTGACCGTCGAGCGCGGCATCGACCCGCGCGCGTTCGCGCTGATGCCGTTCGGCGGCGCGGGCGGCCTGCACGCCGCGGCGCTCGCCGACGGGCTCGGCATCTCGCGGGTGCTCTGCCCCCGCGCATCGGGAGTGCTTTCGGCCCTCGGGCTGGCCGCGGCGCCCCCGCGGCGCGATGCGGCCCGCACGGTGATGCTCGCAGGCGCCGAGCTCGACGGCCCGGCGCTCGAGCAGGCGCGCGGAGAGCTGCTCGCAGAGGCGTCGGCGGCGCTCGGTGAGCAGCCGCGGCGGGCACGGGTGCGCCACGAGCTGCGCTACCGCGGACAGTCGTTCGAGCTTCCGGTCGACGAAGAGCGCTCCGACGAGGAGCGCGCGATGAGCGCTCAGCAGCTGCGCGCCGCGTTTGCCGGCGCGCACGAAGAGCGCTACGGGTACCGCGACGAGGCCGCCGGCGTCGAGCTGGTGAACCTGCGCGCCTCGGTGTGGGGGCCGGCACCGAGCATGCTGCCCCGCGCCGTTGCGGGGCGGCGGCCCGCCCGCGAGCGCGGCGGGTTCGTGCTCGGCGGCGAGCGCGTGGAGGCGGAGGTCGTGCGAGGCCAACCCGAGCCGGGCGACCGGCTGCAGGGGCCCGCGCTCGTCGCGCTGCCCGAGTCGACGCTGCTGGTCGCGCCGGGATGGTCGGCGAGCGTCGACGAGCAGGGCACGATCACGATGCGAAAGTCCCCCGGCGGATGAGCCTCGACCCGATCGAACTGCAGGTGCTGACCGGCGGGCTGCGGGCGGCCTGCCAGGAGATGGGAGTGGTCCTGATCCGCTCCGCGCACTCGTCGAACATCAAGGAGCGCCGGGATGCATCGACCGGTTTGTTCGACGCAGACGGAGAGATGGTGATGCAGGCCGAGCACATCCCGGTGCACCTGGGAGCGATGCCGGCCTCGGTGCGGGCGGTGCAGGGCGAGCGCCACGCGCCGGGCGTCTCCTGGATCCTCAACGACCCGGCCGCGGGCGGCACGCACCTGCCGGACATCACGGTGATCACGCCCGTGTTCCACCGCGCCGCGCTGATCGGCTTCGCCGCGAGCCGCGCCCATCACGCCGACGTCGGCGCCCGCCGGCCCGGGTCGATGCCCGCTGACAGCCGGACCCTTCAGGAGGAGGGCGTCGTGATCGCGCCCCGGCCGCTGACCGGCGCGGCGCTCGAAGAACTGACCGCCGCCATGCGCCAGCCGGGGGAGCGCCGCGCCGACCTGCGGGCGCAGCTCGCCGCCAACCGCGTCGGGGCGCAGCGCCTGTCCGAGTGGGCCGATCAGCTCGGCCCGGCGCGCCTGCGCGAGGGCACGGACGAGGTGCTCGACTACTGCGAGCGGCGCACACGCGGCTGCCTGGCCGCGATCGGGGACGGCGAGCGTGAGGCCGGCGATGTGCTCGAGGCAGCCGAGGGCGACCTCGAGCTGCGGCTGCGCGCCGAGCTGCGCGGCGAGCGGCTGGTGCTCGACTTCGCCGGGAGCGCGGCCCAGCACCCCGGCAACCTCAACTGCCCGCTCGCGGTGACCGAGTCGGCCTGCCTGTTCGCCGTGCGCGTGCTGACGGACCCGGACATCCCGCCGACCGCCGGCGCCTACCGTCCGGTCGAGGTGCGGGCGCCGGAGGGCAGCATCCTGAACGCACGGCCCGGAGCGGCTGTCGCCGCGGGCAACGTCGAGACCTCCTCGCGCGTCGCCGACCTGGTGCTGAGCGCCTTCGGGCGCGCCCAGGGGCAGGGGACGATGAACAACCTCTCGCTCGGCGACGAGGACTTCTCCTACTACGAGACGCTCGGCGGCGGACAGGGCGCGTGCCCCGATGCCGACGGCCCAAGCGGCGTGCACGTCGCGATGAGCAACACGCTGAACACGCCGATCGAGGCGCTCGAGCGGGAGTTCCCGCTGCGCGTGCTCGAGTACTCGCTGCGGCGGGGCTCCGGCGGCGCAGGGCGCCGGCGTGGCGGCGACGGGGTGATCCGCGAACTCGAGGCGCTGCGTGACATGAGCTTCTCGCTGATCGCCGAGCGCCGCCGTCACGGTCCGCGGGGGGCCGCGGGCGGCGCCGACGGAGAGCCCGGGCGCGACCAGCTCGACGGCCGCCCGCTGCCCGGCAAGTCCGCCGGCACGCTGGCGGCGGGCTCGCGTCTGCGCATCGAGACGCCGGGTGGGGGAGGATTCGGGCATGGCTGACGCGGCGGACGCGCGCATCGGGTTCCTCGGCCTGGGCATCATGGGCTCGCGCATGGCCGCGAACCTCGCACGCGCCGGCTACGAGCTCTCCGTCTGGACGCACACGCCGGGCAAGGCAGCGACGTGGGCCGAGGGGCACGGCGCACAGGCCTTCCAGACGCCCGCGGCGGTCGCCGAGGCGAGCGAGATCGTAATCAGCATGGTGGTCGACGGTGAGCAGGTCGCCGCGGTCCTGCTCGGCGAGGGCGGCGCGATCGAGGCGGCGCGGCCCGGGCTGCTGTGCATCGACTGCTCGACGATCGCGCCGGGGGACACGCGCCGGATCGGCGCGGCGCTCGCCGAACGCGGCGCAGCGATGCTGGACGCGCCGGTGACGGGCTCCTCGCCGCGGGCCGAGGACGGGACGCTGACGATCATGGTCGGCGGCGCCGAGCCGGACTTCGAGCGGGCCCGGCCGGTGCTGGCGGCGATGGGAAAGCTGATCGTGCACGTCGGCGCGCTCGGCCAGGGCGAGATGCTGAAGCTGATCAACAACTCGCTCGGCGCCGCCAACGCGTCCGCCGTGGCCGAGGCGCTGCTGCTCGCCCAGGCGACCGGCGTGGATCTCGACGCGCTGACCCAGGTTGTCGCGGCAGGCTCGGGCGGCTCGGCGCAGCTCGACCTGAAGGCAGACGCGATGCGCTCGCACGACTTCACCACGCTGTTCAAGACCTCGCACATGCTCAAGGACGTGAGGCTGTGCCTCGAGGAGGCCCAGGACGCGGGCGTGCCGTTCCCGGCGGCGGCCCACGCGCGGGACCTGCTGAGCGCCGCCGAGGGCCGCGGACGCGGCGAGGACGACTACTCCTCGCTGCTCGAAGCTGTCGAGGGTCTGGCGGGGCGCCGCCTGGAGGGCTGAACGCCCGCGCCCGGCTCCCGGAAAGCGGCGTTCACAGCCCTGGTTGACTGGCCAGTCAGTCCAAAAGCTACGAAAAACCCGTGATTTTGCAGGGGATTTGGGATTTTCGCCCAGGTTTCGTATCTTTAACACCGCTTGCGAGGCCGCCGAGACGGCTCGAGCGGCAAACAGCAGTTCATCCCTCAGGAGTGCCGTAGCTTCATGCCAATTGCTTTCAAAGAATGGGCCGTCACGGTCCGCGCCCTGGCGGAAGGCGAGCAGCTCCTGACGATTCGCAAGGGTGCTGCCCCCCAGCCGCCGGACCGCCCGTTCCGGCTGGCGCACGAGCGCTTCTTCCTATATCCCACGTTCGACCACCAGACGGGTGACCTCGTCCGCGAGTCCCACCAGCCGGAGCTGCGCCGGGCCATGGAGGAGGGCGTCTGGAGCGACGGCGAGCCGCCGTTTCACACCTTCGTCTCGGGCGCGCCGCTGCAGCAGCCGGACCGCGTGCGGATCCGCGCGTGGGCAGAAGTCACCGACCACTTCACGATCGTGGACCCGCGCTGTGTCGACGCCCTCTCGCCGTTCTACGTCTGGACGCCCGACTACGCCGAAAGGCGCCTCGGCTGGCGCGGCCGCCAGCCGCTGCACGTGCTGCTTCTGCGCACCTACCGGATCCCCCGCCCGGTGACGGTCAAGGTCAAGGACGAGTACATGGGCCCGCACGCGTGGGTCGAGCTGCAGCGCGAACTGCCCTTCGAGGGCACGCCGGTGCTGTCCGACACCGAGTTCGAGCGCGCCTCCGAAGAGATCCGCTCGATCACAGCCGAAGCTCGCGCGATCGGCTCGGAAGCCGGCCAGCCGGCGCTCGTCTAGCCGCTCTTCGGCGGCCTCCCCTACTGCTCCCCCTCCGGGGCCCCCTGCGGCGCGAGTGCTTCGCGCGCGGCCTCGGCGGCCGATTCCGGCACGAGGATGTCGCGTGGACCCGCCGCGAGGAAGTCGGGAACATCGGCACCGCCGGCGCGGCGCTGCATGCTGGGAATGCCCTCTTCGAGCAGCAGTCCCTCGATCAGCTCCGCCTCGGGCTGGTTCGCCGCGCGCGCGACTTTCACCAGCGCGCCCTCCGTGTACTGCGGCTTCACCTTGCGCGCACGCCGCTGGCGCTCGGTCGCTTCCCTCTCGCTGCCGGGCATGAACACGAGCGGCATCCCGCACTCCGAGCAGAAGCGCTCGCTGCGGTCGTGGGTGAGCCCGCAGCCGGGGCAGACGAGCGGCTTCTCGCTCACGCGCCGCCCGCTGCGATCGGGACCTCCTCGATGGAGCCGCCGTCGATCAGATACGAGCGCACCTCCGGCTCGGAGCCGTCAGCGAGCCCGACGATGATCCACTCGACCCCCGGCCAGCTCGCGGCGAAGTTCACGTCGGTCTGCGACGGGTACGGGGCGCTGCGCACGTGCGAGTGGTAGATCGCGCCGAGCTCCAAGCCCTGATCCTCGATCGCGTTGTAGAGCTCGAGCAGTTCCCCGGGGTCGATCTCGAACTTCATCGGGCTCGCGAAGACGTTGCGCGCGCGGTACACGCGGCGCGCGCCCGGCTCCGCGCCGTCCGGCGCGACGGCGACAAGGCCGCAGACCTCGTTGCCGGGGTCCTCGAGCGCGTGCGCCACGACCTCGTCGAGCAGCTCCGGGGAGATGTTCATCGCGACGGCGTCCCGCACCCGCGAGCCGCCGGCCTGAGCCGCGCGGCTACCACCAGACGGTCGACTCGAGGTTCTCGATCTCGTCGACCGGCAGCGTGTAGATGCCGCTTGAGAGGTACTTCCAGCCGTCGTCGGCGACGACGAACACCACGTTGCCCTCGTCGAGCTCGGAGGCGATGCGGACCGCGATGCTCGCGATCGCACCCGTCGAGACACCCGCGAACAGGGCCTCCTCGTCGAGCAGCTTCCGCGTCCATACGATCGCGTCGGTGTTCGTCACGAAGATCTTCCGGTCGAGCAGCGAGAGGTCGATGATCGGCGGGATGAACCCGTCGTCGAGCGAGCGCAGCCCCTGCACCGGCTCGCCCTGCATCGGCTCGGCGGCGACGATCTTCACGCTGTCGCCGAGCTCCTCCTTCAGCCGCCTGCCGTTGCCCATCAGCGTCCCGCCGGTTCCGAGCCCGGCCACGAACGCGGCGACCTCGTCGAGCTCTTCGAGGATCTCCAGCGCGGTGCCGTTGTAGTGAGCTCCGGGGTTCGCCTCGTTGCCGTACTGGTAGGGCATGTAGTACGACGGATCCTCGCCCGCCATCTCGAGCGCCATCGCTACGGCTCCGTTCGAGCCCAACTCGCCCGGCGAGTAGACGATCTCGGCGCCGTACATCTTCAACAGCTGGGTGCGCTCGGGCGTCACGTTCTCGGGCATCACGACCTTCAGCTTGTAGCCCTTGCGCGAGCAGATCATCCCGAGCGAGATGCCGGTGTTGCCCGACGTCGGTTCGAGGATCGTCGAGCCGGGTGCGACGGCGCCCTTGGCCTCGGCGTCCTCGATCAGCGCCCGCGCGACGCGATCCTTGACCGAGCCGGTCGGGTTGCGCGACTCGAGCTTCGCCCAGATGCGCACGCCGGGCTTGGGCGAGAGGCTCGGCAGCTCGATCAGCGGCGTGTTGCCGATCGACTGCACGATGTCGCCGTAGCGCCCCCCGCACGGCCGGTTTCTCAACCTCTCAACCGCCATTACTTCACGAAATATAGCGGGGTCGGGGCGGGGCGGTGCATCAGTTCGAGGGAAGGCCCGGACCGCGCGCCGGTATCGCTGGGCGCGGCTCTGGCTACACCGCCGGCCCGGCGGATTGCAGGCGCTGGCTACGCGGCCAGGCCGGCGGCTTGGAGTGCCTGCGAGCGGCTGTTGTAGTAGTCCAGGCGCACGATCATCGCGTCGCGTAGCTCGAAGACCATCGCGTCGTGTCGCTCGAGCACCAGACCGCTGCCCTGCCCGGTCGTCGTCTGCAGGATGAACACGACGACGCGCTCGCCTGCGTCGATGAACTCCTGGGGCTGCGTGCTGTACTCAGACCAAGCCGACTCCCAGTCTTCGATCCAACGCTCGAATCCTGCGTGACCTCGGTACTCGCCTGCGTCCATGATGTCGTGGTCGTGGACCTCGATGTCTCTGTCGAGCATCCCCCATGTGGCCTGGTCGGACGCGACGAAGCCGTTCAGGGCGTTCTGGACGATCTCGACGTTCTCCTGCGACACGAGACCAGTATCTCGCACGTCCAGGAGGGCGACTCGACTCGCTGCGGTCGTGGCCGGCGAACGTCCGCGCCCGCCGGCCACGGAGATCTACGCCGTCTCGAGGTTGTGGACCTCGAACTCCTTGACGTCGGGCGGGTTCGGGAAGCCACGGTCGCCGAGGCTCTGCAGACGTGGCATGAGCCGCTCCTGCACGAAGCTGTCGAACGCCTCTCGGGACTCCCAGAAGTCGATGATGCCCCAGCCGCCCTCGACCGGGCCGGCCGAATGGACGATCATCCCTCGCGGGGGGTCTGTGTCCACTTCCATGATCGCGTGGGCCGCGTCGTAGTTCGCCTGCGTGCCGCCGCTGAACTTCTGCCTGATTCCAACCGCCATCGCGGTTCCTTTCCTTGTGTGTGTACGCCGACACTACTCTCGTGACGGATCGCACAGGCAACGGGGGCACTTCGAACCCCTCGACGGCGGACCGGACCGGCGCTCCCACCTGAGCGCTCGCCCATAACCAGGAGTTGGCCGGGCAGCCAGCCGATCACTAAGATTGGCTGCGCCCCGGAGGAGGGGCGTCGCTCGATGGCCTCCGCAGAGCAGCGATACGACTACGACTGGCTGGTGATCGGCTCCGGCTTCGGTGGCAGCGTATCCACGCTGCGCCTCGCGGAGAAGGGCTACTCGGTCGGCGTGCTCGAGTGCGGCCGGCGCTTCGCGGACGACGAGTTCCCGAAGACCACCGGCGACGTGCGGCGCTACTTCTGGAGCCCCAAGCTGGGGATGAAGGGGATCTTCCGCCTCACCCCGTTCAAGGACGTCTCCGTCGTCTCGGGCTGCGGCGTCGGCGGCGGCAGCCTCGGCTATGCGTGCACCCTGTACGTGCCGCCTAAGCAGTTCTTCGAGGACCGCCAGTGGTCGGCGCTGCGCGACTGGGAGGCCGAGCTCGCGCCCCACTATGCCGAGGCGCAACGGATGCTCGGTGTCGTGGAGAACCCGCACGACGACCCCGCGGACCAGCTGCTGCGCGAGCTCGGCGAGGAGCTCGGGGTCGCCGACACCTACAAACACACGCCCGTCGGCATCTACTTCGGAACGCCCGGCAAGACGGTCGCGGACCCCTACTTCGGCGGCGAGGGGCCCGACCGTACCGGCTGCCTCATGTGCGGGCGCTGCATGGTCGGGTGCGTGCACGGCGCCAAGAACACGCTCGTCAAGAACTACCTGTGGCTCGCCGAGCGCCTTGGCGCGGTCGTCACGCCCGAACGGACGGTGATCGACATCCGCCCGATCGGCCCCGCCGATGGCAGCGGAGGCTACGAAGTCGAATCCGAGCGCTCGGGCGCCTGGCTGCGCAAGGATCGCCGCGTGCAGAGAGCGCGCGGCGTCGTCGTCGCAGCCGGACCGCTCGGCACCAACCGGCTGCTTCAGCAATGCCGCCTCGGCGGCTCGCTGCCGGCGATCTCCTCGCGCCTGGGGGAGCTCGTGCGCACCAACTCCGAGTCGATCCTCACCGTCACCGTCCCAGAGAACTACCACGACGATCTGATCAAGCGGGTCGCGATCACCTCCTCGATCTACCCCGACCCGAACACCCACATCGAGACCGTCACCTACGGCGACGACGGCGACTCGATGCGCATGCTCTACACGCTGCTGACCGGCGACGGCACGCGCCTGACGCGCCCGCTGAAGCTGCTCGCGCAGCTCCTGCGCCACCCCGGAAGGCTCGGCAAGGTGCTGTTCGCCAAGCGCTGGTCGCGCCGCACGATCATCATCCTCGTGATGCAGACGCTCGACAACGCGATCGCGCTGCGCCCTCGAAAAGGGCCGTTCGGCTCCTTCTGGCTGCAGACCGAACAGGACCCCGAGCGGCCCACCCCGACCTTCATCCCGGTCGCCAACCAGGCCGCGGAGTGGTTCGCCAAGCGAACCGGCGGGATCGCCCAGAGCTCGTTCATGGAGGCGATGTTCAACATCCCCTCAACCGCCCACATCCTTGGCGGCGCGGTGATCGCGCCCGACCCGAGCCAGGGCGTCGTCGACGCCGACCAGCGCGTGTTCGGCTACGAGAACCTGCTCGTCTGCGACGGCGCCGCGGTCCCTGCGAACGTCGGCGTCAACCCGTCGCTGACGATCACCGCGCTTGCGGAGCACGCGATGAGCGCCGTGCCGCCCGCGGGCGCCGCCGCCGCCGCGCCGGCCGAGCGGCTCGAGAGCGAGCCCGAGGCGTACGCCGCCTGAAGCCGAGGCGCCTGGCGCCTACGCGCGGTAGCGGAACAGCACGACGTGCTTGCAGCCGACGAGCCGGTAGTGCCGGTTCTGCGGCAGGTAGCGCACGACGAGCGTCTTGATGCCCGGCCCGTTGCAGTGCACGGTCCCGTGTCCGTACACGAGGGCGACGTGGTCGTCGCCCGCGCCGGTCCAGATTTCGTTCAGTCCGTGGCTCGCGTAGATCCAGTCGGGGCCGGGACCGCCGAACAGGTAGTCGTGCTGGCTTTCCGGCTGTTCGCCGGGGTGCGAGTCACCCCAGATCACGTCGCCGAGGTTGCCCGCGTAGATCACATCGTTGCCGTCGCCGCCGAGCAGCATGTTGTGGACGTCGGCGAGGCCGCGGATCGTGCCGCTTTCGTTGTGCGGATGGCCGACGTGATGGGTGGTCTCGGGCCAGCCTTCGTGGCTCGCCATCCCCTGGGCGGCGGCGGCCGTGATGGCGAGGGCGCCGCAGGCGGCGGCACCCGCGAACACCCCTCGTCTCAATGCAGGGAACCGCATCCGCTCCACGCATTACCCAACGGCGCGCAGCGGGCGGCACACAAGCGCCGGCCCTGGACGATCGGACGAGTGTCCGCCGGGAGGCTCAGCGCCCGCCGGCCATCGCCGGCAGGATCTGCAGCGTGTCGCCGTCGCCGACCGCGGTGTCGAGCCCGTCGAGCACGCGCACGTCCTCATCGTTGAGGTAGACGTTGACGTAGCGGTTCAGCGCGCCGTCGGGGGCGAACAGCTGGCTCTCGGTCGCCGGGTGCGAGGAGGCGAGGTCGCGCAGCACCTCCCCGACGCTGGAGCCCGAAGCCCCGACTTCCCTCTCGCCGCCGACGGACGGCCGCAGCACCGGTGGGATCTTGATCGTCGCCATGACTCGCGGCAGCCTAGCGCGCCGGCCCAGCCGTCATCCGGCGGCGGCGCAGAAAGCCTCGTAGTCCGGGAACACGCCCATCTCCTCGTCGGCGATCTCGGCCGGATCGCGCGAGCAGATCGGGCACTCGGGGTCGCGGTGGACCTTCACCTCGGTCAGCGTCGCGCCGAGTGCGTCGTAGAGCAGCAGCCGCCCGATCGCGGGCTCGCCGATGCCGAGGATCAGCTTCACGACCTCGGTCGCCTGCAGGAGGCCCATCGTCCCGGGCAGCACGCCGAGCACGCCGTTGGCGCCGCAGGAGGGCGCCAGCTCGGCCGGCGGGGGCTCGCGGAACAGGCAGCGGTAGCACGGGCCCTCGTAGGGCTTGAAGACCGAGAGCTGTCCGTCGAAGCCGAGGATCGAGGCTGAGACGACGGGAATCTGCAGGCGCACGGTGGCGTCGTTGAGCAGGTAGCGCGTGGGGAAGTTGTCGACGCCGTCGACGACCACGTCGTAGCCCTCGATGATCTCCATGATGTTGGAGGCGTCGATGCGCGTCTTGTACTTGACGACGTTGACGTCGGGGTTGAGCGCGCGGATCGTCTCCTCGGCCGAGTCGACCTTCGGCACGCCGACGCGGTCGGTCGAGTGGATCACCTGGCGCTGCAGGTTCGACAGGTCGACCTCGTCGTCGTCGACGATGCCGAGCGTGCCGACGCCGGCGGCGGCCAGGTACAGCGCCGTGGGAGACCCGAGCCCTCCGGCACCCAGAAGAAGCACCTTCGCGTCGAGCAGCTTCTGCTGGCCCTCGATGCCGATCTCGGGGATCAGCAGGTGGCGGGAGTAGCGGTCGCGCTGCTCGGGGCTGAGCGCGCGTGGGATCTCGACCTCGTAGCCGCGGTCCTTCCACAGCGTGATGCCGCCGGTCATCGAGCGGACGTGCTCGTAGCCCATGTCCTCGCTGAGAGTGCGCGCGGCGTAGGCGGAGCGCTGGCCCGAGGCGCAGTAGAGGATCACCTGCGAGGAGCGGTCGGGCACGACGCCCTCGATGCGCGACTCGAGATGACCACGCGGCACGCTCTTGGCGCCGGGCAGATGGCCGCTCGCGAACTCTTCGCTGCCGCGCACATCGACGATCGTCACGCCCTCGTGGGTGAGCTCCTTGACCTCGGAGGGGTCGATCTCCTCGATCTGCGTCTTCACGAGGCGGAGCAGCTCGGATCCGGACGTGCTCATCTGGAAACTCCTAAACCAGGGTCGGGATTCATCAACTTCAGAAAGTATAGCGCTCCGCAGCGCCGCCGCAGAGGGGTCCGAGGCCGCCGAACGGCTCGCCTCCCGCCACCTGTGCATACCGCGCGCGACCGCCCCACCTCCTCCCAACAAGCAGGCGCTCCCGTACCCTCCGCGTGATGAGCAGGCGCCGCAGGCTGATCGTGCCGGTGACGTTGGGCGTGCTCGTGCTGGCGGCACTGGCGTTCGCGATCTTCGCGACGCAGGACTCCTCCAACGACGCCACGACGACCAGCGGCGGCACGAGCAGCGTCCAGACCGCCCCGGCCGGACAGGGCGGCTTCGACGGCGCGGAGATCCCGACCGCGCCGCCGGCGCCGCCGATCGCGCTGCACGACCAGTACGGGCGGCCGGCCTCGCTCGCCGCCCTCAGAGGCCGGCCCGTCCTGGTCGCGTTCCTCTACACGCGCTGCGGCAGCCCATGCGCGGTGATCGCGCAGCAGATCCGCGGCGCGCTCGACGAACTGCGCAGGCCGGTGCCGGTGCTGCTCGTCAGCGTGGACCCGGCGGGCGACACGCCCCTCGCCGTGCGGAGCTTCCTCGCGGAGGTCTCGCTCAGCGGGCGCGTCTACTACCTGACCGGCTCGCGGACCGAGCTCGCGAAGGTGTGGCGCGCCTACAGCGTGAAGCCGCCGGCGGCCGGCGCGAGCGCGTTCGCGAACAAGGCGACCCTGGTGCTGATCGACGCGAGCGGCCGCGAGCGGGTGCTGTTCGGGCCCGAACAGCTGACGCCCGAAGGCCTGGCCCACGACATCGAAAAGCTCGAGGCGGAGCAGCGCTGAGCGCCGGGCGGGCAGGGCGGGTGGGCGCTGATACCCTAGCCCGCAGGTAGGAAATAGGCAGATGATGTTCTCAACCAAGGCCGAGTACGGCGTACGCGTGATGGTGGAGCTCGCCCGGCGAGGCGGTGGCGACGCCGACGGGGTGGGCGGGAATCCGGTTCCCCTGGCCGAGATCGCCGCCGGCGACGGGCTCCCGCTGGCGTACCTGGAGCACCTGGTCGCGCGCCTGCGCAAGGCCGGCCTCGTCGACTCGCGGCGCGGTTCGCGCGGCGGCTACATGCTGGCCCGCCCCGCGGCCCAGATCACGATGGCCGAGGTCGTCGAGGCGCTGGAGGGCTCGATCGCGCCGATCGAGTGCATCTCCCAGACGGCCGACGGCTCGATCGTGTGCGCCCGCGAGTCCGAGCGCGACCACGTCTGCCCGACGAAGCTGCTGTGGACCCGCGTGCGCATGTCGATCATCGGCACGCTGCGCGAGACGACGCTCGCCGACCTGCTGATCGCACCGCCGCTCGCCGCCGGCACACAGGCAAGCGCGGGCCTGCAAATCGAACCCCTCACCACCGGAGCCTGACAAGGAGACCATGGCCGACCTCGAGATCAGAGACCTGCACGTGCGCACCGAGGAGCGCGAGATCCTCCGAGGCGTCGACCTCGACATCAGCCGCGGAGAGATCCACGCGCTGATGGGGCCGAACGGCTCGGGCAAGTCGACGCTCGCCAACACCCTGCTCGGCCACCCCTCCTACGAGATCACCGAGGGGACGATCACCTTCAAGGGCGAGGACATCACCGAGGCCGAGCCGCACGACCGCGCCAAAGCGGGCCTGTTCCTCGCCTTCCAGTACCCCGTGTCGATCCCGGGCGTGTCGGTCGCGAACTTCTTGCGCATGGCGATCAACGCCAAACGCGAGGAGCCGATCCAGGTCAAGGAGTTCCGCACCCAGCTCCAGCATGCGATCGAGCTGCTCGACGTCGACCGCGCCTTCACCTCGCGTCACCTCAACGACGGCTTCTCCGGCGGCGAGAAGAAGCGCGCCGAGATCCTGCAGATGGCGATGCTCCAGCCCGATATCGCCATCCTCGACGAGACCGACTCCGGGCTGGACATCGACGCGCTGCGAACGGTCGCCGAGGGCGTCCAGCGCCTGCACGACGAGCAGGGCCTGGGCGCGCTGATCATCACCCACTACCAGCGCATCCTGCATTACGTCGAACCGCAGTTCGTTCACATCCTGATGGACGGCCGGATCGTGCTCGAGGGCGGAGTCGAGCTCGTCGAGCGCCTCGAGCGCGAGGGCTACGACCAGATCCGCCAGGAGTACGGCGGGCAGGGCGAGCTCGCGGCATGAGCGGCCCGGCCGCTTTTGGCGCCAATGGCGAGGCCCCCGTCAAAGTCAAGGCCGGGCGCCACCGCGAGGCGACGCTCTACACCGCGCTCGACGGCGCCGGCGCCGGCGAGGGACGCTCGCTCTCAGAGCTGCGCGAGCTCGCGCTGAAAGCCTTCGAGTCCGCCGAGCTGCCGATCTGGCGGCGCTCGGGCTTCTGGACGACGAGCCTGCAGAGCCTCGAGCTCGACGCCCTGCAGAACAGCCTGGAGGAGGACGAGGTCCCGGATGTCGTCACGCGGACGATCCCCGACCGCCCCCACGCCGGGCGCATCGTCCAGAACGCCGGCGCCGTCGTGAGTGTCGAGCTCGCGCCCGAGCTCGCCGAACGCGGCGTGATCCTGTGCTCGCTGGAGGAGGCGTTCGAACGCCACGGCGACCTCGCCGAGCGCTGGTACTCCAAGCGGCTGATGATCGACCGCAACAAGCTCGAGGCCGCCAACGCCGCCTTCTGGACCGGCGGCGCGTTCCTGTACGTGCCGCAGGGCGTCGTCGTCGAGGATCCCTTCGAGATCGTCTACGCGATCGACAGACCCGGTATCGCCCAGTACGGGCGCACGCTCGTCGTCGGCGCGGCGAACAGCGACTTCAAGGTCCACGAGTACGACCTCGCCGAGGACTTCGGCGCGGATGATGGGGGGCGGGCGGGCGTCGCTTCAGAGCGCCAGGCGCTGCATGCCGGCGCGTTCGAGCTCTACCTGCAGGACGGCGCCCGCTGCCGTCTGGCCCAGGTCCAGGACTGGGGCTCGGAGAACGAGGTCTACGACGTCTCGACGCGCTTCGTGCAGGTCGGGCGCGACGCCTACTGCCACTGGCTGCCCGCGCTGCTCGGCGGGCACCTCGTGCGGCCGCACATGGAGCTCGCGGTCTCCGAGCCGGGCGGCGACATGGCGTTCCGCGGCGTGTTCTTCGCCGAGGAGCAGGAGCACCTCGATGCGTTCGCGGTGGACCTGCACGAGACCGGCCCGTCAGGCGGCGACGTGCACTGGCGCGGGGCCGCGACGGGCGCCGCGCGCGCGAGCTTCGAGGGCCTGATCAAAATCGACCCGGGCGCCCAGCAGACCCACACCTACCTGCAGATCCACACGATGATGCTCTCGCCGAAGGCGCGCATCGATGCGATCCCGTCGGTGCTCGTGTCCTCCGACGACGTCTCCGCCTCGCACGGCGGCACGGTCGGCGAGCTCGACGAGACCGCGATCTTCTACATGCAGAGCCGCGGCCTGAACAGGGCCGAGGCGGTGCGCGTCATCGTCGAAGGCTTCTTCGAGCCCCTGATCTCCGAGCTGGCCGACGAGCCGCTGCAGGAGCTCGTGCGCGCGAAGATCGAGGCGAAGCTGGCGGCGGCGCGCGAGGACATCGAGACGTATGCCATCAGTCGCTGAGAGCCGGCTCGCGGTCCGCGCGGACTTCCCGATCTTCGAGCGCCGGCCCGGGGGCCGCCCGCTCGTGTACCTCGACTCGGGCGCGAGCTCGCAGAAGCCGCGGGCGGTGATCGACGCCCTCGCCGACCACCTCGCCTCGCACAACGCCAACGTGCACCGCGGCGTCTACCCGCTCGCCCAGGAGGCTGACGCCGCGTTCGAATCCGCGCGCGCGCGGATCGCGGCCTTCACCGGGGCCGAGCCCAGGACGACGATCTTCACGAAGAACGCGACCGAGGCGATCAATCTCGTCGCGCGCGCCTACGGCGCGGCCCACCTCGGCCCCGGCGACGCCGTGCTGATCACGCAGATGGAGCACCACGCCAACCTCGTGCCCTGGCAGCAGATCTCCCGCGAGCGCGGGGCCGAGCTGCGCTACCTCGAGGTCGACGAGCACGGCGAGCTGTCGCTCGATCAGCTCGACGCGGAGCTGGCCCGCGGCGACGTGCGGATCGTCGCGTTCGCACACGTCTCCAACGTGCTCGGCACGATCAACCCGGTCGCCGAGATCGCCGCGCGAGCGCGGGCGGCGGGCGCCGCCACCCTCGTCGACGGCGCTCAGGCGGTGCCGCAGATGCCCGTCGACGTGCAGGAGCTCGGCGCCGACTTCTACGCCTGGACCGGCCACAAGGCGCTCGGGCCGACGGGCATCGGCGTGCTGCACGGCCGGCGGGCGCTGCTCGAGGCGATGGAGCCGTTCCTGACCGGCGGCGACATGATCGCCTCGGTCTCCCAGCAGGAGACGACATGGAACGAGCTGCCGTTCAAGTTCGAAGCCGGGACCCCGCCGATCGCCGAGGCGGTCGGGCTCGCGGCGGCCACCGACTACCTCGCGGAGATCGGGATGGCGCGGGTCCGCGAGCACGAGCGCGAGCTGACCGAGCTGATGCTCGCGCGCCTGGCCGAGGTGCCGGGACTGCGCACCGTCGGGCCGCCGCGCGGCCGTGAGCGCGGCGCGCTGGTGTCGTTCACCGTCGAGGGGATGCACCCGCACGACGTGGCCGAGCTGCTCGGGCGCGAGGGCGTCTGCGTACGAGCAGGTCACCACTGCGCGCAGCCGCTGATGCGCTGCCTGGGCGTGCCGGCGACCGCGCGCGCGAGCCTCGGCGTCTACAACGACGAGTCGGACATCGAGGCGCTCGCGAGCGCGCTCGCCAAGGGGCGGAAGGTCTTCGGCCTCGATGGTTGATCTGATGGACGACCTGTACCGCGACTACATCCTCGAGCACTACAAGCGACCGCGGAACTTCGGCGAGCTGGAGCCGCACGACCTCGAGGCGCTCGAGCACAACCCGCTGTGCGGCGACGAGCTCGGCGTGCACATCCGCGTGAGCGACGATCGCATCGAGGAGATCCGCTTCCACGGCCACGGCTGCGCCATCTCGCAGGCCGCCGCCTCGATCGCGTCCGAGGAGCTGAAGGGGATGAGGCTCGCGCAGGTCGGCGAACTGGACGCGGACTGGATGATCGAGCTGCTCGGGATCCCCGTTTCGGCCACGCGCCGCAAGTGCGCGCTGTTGAACCTGAAGGTCGTGCGCGGGGCCGTCACCGGCGACAACGGCTGGCCGACGTAGCGGGCCGCTCAGGCCCGGGGGCGCTTCGCGCCCGGGGTGCGGCGCGCCCGCTTGACCGTCGCGGACGCCGCGCCCGCACGAGTGCCGTTGGCCTCTTCCGGGCCCTCTGAGCCGCTGTTCAGCGGGGCGCCGTTGTCCTGCTGCCCGCCGCCGGTGAGCGGCTCGAACTCCTCCTCCTCGTCGGACGGCAGCTCGACGTCGAGCCGCCGCGGCCCCTGGGACTCCTCGTCGGGGATCGTCCCGATCGACACGCGGTCGCGGCCGGCGAGCTTGGCCGCGTAGAGCCCTTCGTCGGCCACGCGGAACAGCAGCGAGGCGCTCTGCGCCTGCTGCGTGTCGCTGACGCCGAAGCTGACCGTGAAGCGCGGGGTTTCGCCGGGGTGGGCGCGCGCCAGCGCGGCGCGCATCCGTTCGAGCACCTCGATGGCGCCGAACCGGTCGAGGTCGGGCAGCAACACGACGAACTCCTCGCCGCCCCAGCGCGCGATCGTGTCGAGGTCGCGGATCGAGCGCCGCGCGACGTCGGCGAACAGACGCAGGGCGCGGTCGCCGGCCTCGTGGCCGTGCGTGTCGTTGAGCTGCTTGAAGTGGTCGAGGTCGCCGAGCGCCAGCGCGAAGGGGCGCCGGGCACGCAGCAGCCCGCGCATCTGCTCCTCGGCGCTGCGGCGGTTGATCAGGCCGGTCAGCGAGTCCGTCGAGGCCTGCAGTTGGGTCTTCTGGAAGGCCCGCACGGTCCCGATCCGCGCGCCGGCCTGCGCCGCCAGCGTGCGCAGTCGTTCGACGCGCTCTGCGCCTGGCGCCTCGCCGTCCGGGCCCGTGGTGTGAAGAACGCCCAGCGAGCGCCCCATGAAGCTGACGGGAACGCAGACCGCGGAGCAGGCACCGCTCGGGCGGCCCCGCAGGTGCGGGCACGCGTTGAGGTCCTCGCTCGACTCGAACGTGACCGCGCTGCCGCGCCGGACCGCGACGCAGGAGAACGGCGAGCGCACCGGGCAACCCGGCGGCTCGACGCCGTCGTTCGAGGCGACGCGGCGCAGGCTCGCACGGCTCGAGTCCGAGAGCAGCAGCTCCATCGGCGTCGCCTCCGAGACATCGCCCATCGCGTGCTCGACGACCTCGCAGACGTCCAGTTCCTCGTCGGCCATCTCGAGCGCCTCGGCGAGCTGCGTGGCGAAGCCGTCGCGGCGCGCCTTCTCACGCAGCTCGGCCTCGAGGCGCACGCGCTCGGTGATGTCGCGCGCGTTCAGCACGACGCCGCGCAGGTGGCGCTCGCCGCGCAGGTCGGTGACGTGCGCCTCGAGCGTGCGCTCCTCGCCCCCGGCGTCGACGAGCGTGAAAATGAAGCTCGACGGCGTACCCGTGCGGGCGACCGTGCCAAGGAGCTCGCGGTCCTGCTCGCCGACGAGCGCGAGCAGGCCGTCGCCGAGGAGTTGTGGCGCGGGCCTGCCAGCCTTCGCAGCGAGGGAGTCGCTGACGTAGCGGCACCCGTGGGGGTCGATCACGGCGACGAGATCGGTCGAGGACTTCGCGAGCGCACGGAAGTGCGCCGTCTGGCGGCTCAGGATCAGGATCAGCAGCCCCGCCAGCAGCAGGGACACGATCAGGCCGCCGATCGAGAGCGCGATCTCCGCGTCGAGCAGCCGCTGCACGCTGTCATCGGCCCTCGCGGCGACGGTGCGGGCCGCGTTCAGCGCGGTCGCGGAGGTCAGCGCGACGAGGATGCGCGCGCGCATCAGCGGGTTGCCGGCGGGCAGAGTCTCGCCCCCGGTCGGTTCGGGCGGCCGGCCGCCCGTGAGGAGGGCCTGACCCGAGCCCCTGAGGTCGGCGATCAGCTTGATCTGCTCTTCGAGCTGGCGCCGCAGGACCGTGCCGGTCGCGGCGGCGACCGTGGCGTCGTCGTCGTCGCCCTTGACGGCAGGTACGGTGCCGCCTTCGAGCAGCGCGTGCGCGCTTTCGTTCAGGTCGGCGCCGATCGTCTGCGGGTCGGCCTGCTGTCCGGCCTTGACCAGCAGCAGCTCGTTCAGGTAGCGCTCGGCCAGCATCCGCTGGCGCGCGGCCACCTGGACGACGGCGGCGCGGTCCTTGGCGCGCGCGGAGAGCGTGAGGGTCACGACGACGCCGACCGCCGCGGTGACGAGGAACGTCAGCGGGATCGCCGCGAGCAGCCAGCGCCCTCGCATGTGGAAGGGCCTGAGGATTCCGCTGCGCAGGTCGGTCACTGGACCTCGACTTCCGCGTGCATCCCGGCCATGAAGTGGCCCTCCATGTTGCAGAAGAACACGTAGCGCCCGGGACGCAGGTCGACGGTCAGATCGCGCGTGCTGCCCGGCTCGCCCGGCTCGAGCGAGCCCGGCTCGGAGGATTCGACGGTTTCCTCGTCGACGGTCAGGCCGTCCTTGCGCAGTGGCAGCGAGGCGATCGTCCCGGGCACGATGATCAGCTCGTGCTGGTCTGGCCCTTCGTTGTGGATGCGCAGCGTGACGGTGCCGCTGTGCAGCGTCGTCGGCGCCTGGATGTGGAAGTCGCGCTCGACGATCGGCGTGGTGCGGGGAGTGGAGGCGCTCGCGCGCGTGGAGCCGCAGCCGCTCAGGGCGACGCCAGCCGACAAGACGGCGACCAACGCGGCGATTGCAGAGACCCCCTGCGACCGCCCGCGTCCGGGCAGCGCGTGCTTCCTCATAACAAACATCCATCGGACCCGCGGGCGCCTGTCTTTAGGGCGACCGGGATCTCGCAAGCGCCAGCGATACAATTCCTACCTCGGAGCACAGGATTCTGCCGCCCCCCACCCGCGAGGACGCATATGGCAACCGTTGACCGCATCGCAAAGCCCAGCCCGATCGTCGAGGACGACCAGGGACAGCTGATCGCGCGCAAGGGCATCTCCCGCGAGGTCGTGCAGGAGCTCTCGAAGATCAAGGACGAGCCCGACTGGATGGCCGAGAAACGGCTGAAGTCGCTGGAGATCTTCGAGCGCAAGCCGATGCCGACCTGGGGCCCCGACCTCGGCGGCCTGAACCTCGACGAGCTGGTCCTCTACTCGCCCCCGACCGCCGGGCGCTTCAACTCCTGGGACGAGGTCCCGGACGAGATGAAGAAAACTTACGAGGATCTCGGCATCCCCCAGGCCGAGCGCGAGCACCTCGCGGGCGTCGTCGGCGTGTGGCGCCAGGAGCCCGTCTACGAGGGCCTGAAGGAGGAGTACGCGAAGCTCGGGATCCTGTTCTGCTCGATGGACACGGCGATCCGGGACTACCCCGAGCTCGTCCAGAAGTACTTCATGAACAAATGCGTCCCGCCGCAGGACAACAAGTTCTCGGCGCTGCACGGCGCGGTGTGGTCCGGCGGCTCCTTCCTATACGTCCCCAAGGGCGTGAAGGTCGACCTGCCGCTGCAGGCGTACTTCCGGATGGAGGGCGCCGGCGAGGGCACCTTCGAGCACACGCTGATCGTCGCCGACGAGGGCTCGGACGTGAACTACATCGAGGGCTGCACGGCGCAGACCTACAGCGTCAACTCGATGCACTCGGCGGTCGTCGAGATCTTCGTCCACGAGGGCGCCAAGGCTCGCTACACGACCGTCCAGAACTGGTCGAAGGACGTCTACAACCTGAACACGAAGCGCGCGGTCGTCGACGCCGAGGGCACGGTCGAGTGGGTCGGCGGCTCGATGGGCGCCAAGTACGTGATGCTCTACCCGGGCTCGTTCCTGATGGGCGAGGGCGCACGGGCCGACCACCTGAACGTCGGCGTCGCCGGCAAAGGCGTGCACAAGGACACGGGCGCGAAGGTCGCGCACCTGGCGCCGAACACGACGTCGAACATCCTCGCCAAGTCGATCTCCAAGGACGGCGGGATCATGGGCTACCGCGGGCTCGTGAAGATGGGCTCGAACTCGGCCGGCTCGAAAGCACGCGTGCAGTGCGACGGGCTGATGATGGACGGCGAATCCCGCTCGGACACCTGGCCGGACATCCAGATCCAGAACCCCCACGTGACGGTGGCCCACGAGGCGACGGTCGGGCGCATCTCCGACGACCAGCTCTTCTACATGGGCTCGCGCGGCTTCACCGAGGACGAGGCGGCGGCGATGATCGTCAACGGCTTCATCGAGCCGGTGACCAAGGAGCTGCCGATGGAGTACGCGGTCGAGCTCAACCGCCTCATTCAGTTGGAGATGGTTGGAAGCATCGGGTAGCTGCGCGCCCCTGTTGACAACATCGCAGCGCCCCTGTTCCCGCGCGGTCTGCCGTGGGCCAACGTCCCCGAGGGCGAGCAGGTCAGCATCCTGCAGCGAGAGCGACCCCTGCTGGTCGAGTTCTGGGACTTCTGCCGGGCGAACTCGCTGCGGACGCTGCCCTACCTGAAGGCCTGGCACGAGCGCTACGCGCCGTCGGGGCTGCGGATCGTCGGCGTTCACTCGCCGGGTTTCGAGGCCTCCCGCGACGAGAGCGCGGTTCGCGCCGCGGTGGCGCGGCTCGGGATCGAGTACCCCGTCCTGATCGACAGCGAGTTCCTGTTGTGGCAGGACTACGAGAACGAGGGCTGGCCCGCGCGCTACCTGTTCGACGGGCGTGCGCGGCTGTTCGAGTACCACTTCGGCGAGGGCTCCTACGAGCAGACCGAGCGCGCGATCCAGGAGCTCGTCGGTGTCGAGCGCGAGCCGCTCGAGCCCCTGCGGCCCGAGGACGCACCGGGCGCGCCGCTCGCCCGTCCGACCGAGGACCGCGATGGCGCCTACAGCGGCCCCTACGAGGCCGGCGGAGTGTGGCTGGTGACCGAGGGCGCCGGCACGGTGTCGGCTTCCTCGGATGACCGCACGGCGACGCTCGCGCTCACGCAGCCCGGCGCCTTCCCACTGTTCGAGCACGCCGCACACACCGCCGCCGAGCTGCGTGTCCAGGCAGACCCGGGGTTGCGCGTGATCGCCACGTGCTTCACGCCCGGAGTGATCGACGCCTGATCCGCGGACGCCGCGCTGCGCCGGGGCGCCGGGGCGCCGCGCTACGGTCCTTGGATGCTCCGGCCCCGGTCGATCGGATGCCGCCTGGCGGCGGCAACCGCGGTGGCGCTCGCCGCCTGGGTGTTCTCCGCTCCCAGCGCCCGCGCGGCGGCCCCGGAAGGCCCGTGGCTCGGCCTGAACGGCAACAGCAGCGGCTTCGTCGGGCCACTCGACGAGTTCGTCGAACACGGCTTCCTGTATGACCGCAGCGGACCGCTCGTGTTCGAAGCCGGCGCGACGCTCGCGAAGTCGGGCGCCGGCCTGGAAAAGTCGATCAAGGCGGGGATGGTGCCGGTCGTCCTCATCCAGTTCGCCGGCGCCGAAACGTGCACGTTCAACAAGCAGTGCCTGCCTACCGACCAGAAGGCGCTCAGTGAGTACGCGCGCGGCTTCGTTTCGACTGCCGAGGAAATCGCGGACAAATACCCGGCCGCCGGAATCAAGTTCGAGGCGATAAACGAGCCCTGGGGGTATGGCACCGCAGCGCAGTACGCGGCGTTCCTGGCGCTGCTGCTGCCCGCGGTGAGGAGCTCTACGGTGCCGCCGAGCGACGTCTACGTCGGCGCCACGGGCCTCGGCTGGGTGAGCGCGCTCTACCAGGCCCAGCCCCAGCTCCGTGACGAAATCCAGGCGTGGTACCTGCATCCCTACGGCAAAGACCGCAAACCGGGCGAAGGCATCTCCGAACTGCCGGCGATCCGCGCGGAAATGGCGGCCGGGAGCGACAACCTGATCGTCTCGGAGATCGGCTACTGCGCGGTCAGCATCCGCAGCGAACAGTGCCTCACCTCGAGCGCGCCGGCATCCGACGAGAAAGACGCCGCCCAGGCCTTGCAGGGTGAACTGCAGACGGCCGTCGGCTACCACCAGGCGGGCTGGCTGAAGGCGCTGCTCGTCTACTCTCGCAGCGACGGCGGCTGGGCCGCCGAACTGCCGCACGGGATGCTGACCGAAACCGGCCGGATGCTCGAGGCCTTCGGCGACCGCTACGGCTGAGGCGGCGCGAGCTCCTCGCGCGTGCGCGCCTCGAGCAGCCGCAGCACGCGCGGTGGCGCGGCGTCCTCGACGAGCACGGCGCCGCCGGGCCAGTAGGGGTTCGCCGGCCCGGCCGCGTCCAGGAAGATCGCGGAGTAGGTCCAGCTCCCGCAGTTCAGGAGCCGTGCGCCGCCGCGTCCTGTCCACTCGCGCTCATCGTCGCCCGGGAGCGGGCCGGTGCGATGCGTGTGCCCGAACACCACGTGGGAGTCGCCGAGGCCCAGCCGCGCGGCGACCTCCCCCATCGCGGCGAGCCCGGCGCGCCGCAGCTCGTCTCCGGACACGTCTGCGCGGAGCGGCCCGACGCCGGCACGGTTGAGCGCCGCGACGGCGAGCGGGAAGCCCGCGACGAGCGCGCGCCGGCGCAGGGCGCTGCGCAGGCGGGCACGCGGATCGCGCCGCCGCGCGCGGACCGCGGCGGCGTCGGAGTCCGAGCTCCCGCCGCCGAGCGCCCGCCAGGCGCTGACGGTCGCCAGCCCGTTCAGGGCGGCGCCCGTGTGGGCGTCGCGCGCGACGGCGTCGCGCCAGGCGAACACCGGCGCGCCCATCGCCTCGTAGTCGTCGACGGCCGCGAAGCCGGACGCCGGCCGGCCGAGCAGGCGGCTCATCGCACCGACCGTCAGCCGCTCCAGCGTCGGCACGGTCAGGTGGCAGTCGAGGTAATGGCCATGGGTCGCGTAGACGTCGTCCCGCACCCACAATCCGGGGTAGGCGACGCGCACCCGTGCCGGCGCCGCCCATTCGGCGATCTTGGCGAGGGCGGGCGAGACGTCGCGGGGATCGAGCAGCTGCTCGAGCTCGAGCGAGCCCGGCTCGTCCTCCGCGCCGCGCGCCGCGAGCCACGGTTCGACCAGCGCGTGGTCGTGGTTGCCCGCGGCGACCACGAGCTCGCGCCCGTCGAGCGCGCGGCCGAGATCCTCGAAGAACGGGCGGGCGGCCGACATCGCCTCGCGCTGCGGCCCGTGGCGCAACTCGAGCACGTCGCCGAGCAGGACGAGGCGGTCGGCATCGGCGAGCTGCTCGATCAGGGCCGCGCGCAGCTGCGGCCGGCGCAGCAGGTCGATCCCCGTGTTGCTGCCGACATGCAGGTCGGAGACGATCAGCGTCCGCACCGCTCGCCTCCCGCGCTCGCGGGTCCACTGCGGCACGAGCGCTGTGCGCGGGCGTGCGGCCCGCGCCTTCCTGCGCTCAGGACGCCCCGGCCGCGGCGGCCTGGCGAATCTGCTTGGGCAGCATGAAGCGCACGTCCTCCTTGACGGCGTCGTGCTCGGAGATGTCGCCCACGCCGCGCTCCCTGAACAGCTCGACGAGCTCCCCGACGAGGTTCTCGGGCGCGCTGGCGCCAGAGGAGATACCGACGACGCGCCGGCCCTCGAGCCACTCCTCCTGGACCTCGCGCGCGTTGTCGATCAGGTACGCGTCGGTGCCGAGGTCGTTCGCGACCTCGACCAGCCGTTTCGAGTTCGACGAGTTGTTCGAGCCGATCACGAGCAGCAGGTCGCACTGCGGCGCGATCTGCCTGACCGCCGCCTGCCGGTTGGTGGTGGCGTAGCAGATGTCATCCGTTTTCGGACCGACGATGTTCGGGAAGCGCTCGCGGAGCCGCTCCAGGATCGCGGTCGTTTCATCGACGGCGAGCGTCGTCTGGGTGATGTAGGCGACGCGATCGGGGTCGTCGATCTCGAGCTCCGCGACGTCCCCCTCGTCCTGCACCAGCACGATGCGCTCGGGCGCCTCGCCCATCGTGCCTTCGACCTCCTCGTGGCCTTCGTGGCCGACGAGCACGATCGTGTAACCCTCCTGGGCGAACTTGACGGCCTCGCGGTGGACCTTGGTGACGAGCGGGCACGTCGCGTCGATCGTCTGCAGGCGGCGCTGCTCGGCGCCGTCGCGAACGCTCGGCGCGACGCCGTGGGCCGAGAACACGCAGACGGCGCCCTCGGGCACTTCCGTGTGCTCCTCGACGAAGATCGCCCCGCGCTCGGTGAGCTCCTCGACGACGTGCTTGTTGTGGACGATCTCCTTGCGGACGTACACGGGCTTGCCGTGCAGCGCCAGCGCGCGTTCGACCGTGTGCACGGCGCGGTCGACGCCCGCGCAGTACCCGCGCGGCGCGGCGAGGATCAGCTTCTCGACGGTGTTCGTCACGCCGTCATTGTATTGGCCGGGTTTGGAGGGCCCTGCCCCGCTCGGTCCGGGCGGGCGTGACTCGGTACGCTAGGCCGTCATGGCGCAGCGCCACCTCGACCGCCTGACCCCTGTCGATGCGTCGTTCCTGCACCAGGAGGGGCCGAGCTCCCACATGCACATCGGCGGGCTGACGCTCGTCGAGGGACCGCCGCCCACGATGGACGAGTTCCTCGAACAGATCCGCAAGCGGCTGCACCTGGTCCCCCGCTACCGGCACAAGCTCGCCTACACGGCGATCGACAGCGGCCGCCCCGTGTGGGTCGATGACCCGAGCTTCAACCTCGAGTACCACGTCCGCCACACCGCACTGCCGGCTCCGGGCACCTTCGAGCAGCTCCAAGAGCTGACGGCGCGCATCTTCTCCCAGCAACTGGACCGCTCCAAGCCGCTCTGGGAGATGTGGCTGATCGAGGGGCTCGAGGACGACCGCTTCGCGCTGATCACCAAGACCCACCACTCGCTGATCGACGGCATCGCGGGAGTGGACCTCGCGACGGTGCTGTTCGACATCTCGCCGGACCCGCCGCAGATCCCGAACTCCGGCCGCGCCTGGCAGCCTCACACCGAGCCGGGCGCGACGCAGCTGATCACCGCGGGGCTCGTCGGCGCGGCGCGCGCCGGCATCGCTCTGGCCGAGGGCGCGCTGGACGCGCTCGCGCATCCGGAGCGCGCGATGGCGCGCGTGCGCGAGGCCGCCGAGGGTATCGGGGAGATCGTCTGGGCCGGCCTGAACCCGGCGCCGCAGACGCCGCTCAACGTCCCGATCGGACCGCACCGGCGCTTCGTCGCGGTGACGGCGAGCCTCGAAGACTTCAAGACCGTCAAGAACGCCTTCGGCGGCACGGTCAACGACGTCGTGCTCGCGGTCGTCGCAGGTGCGCTGCGCGACTTCCTGATCGCCCGCGGGCGCCGCACGGAGGGCGTCGAGATGCGGGCGCTCGTACCCGTCTCGGTCCGCACCGAGGACGACGCCGGCACGGCCGGCAACCGGATCGTCGTGATGCGCGGGCCGCTCCCGATCTACATCGCCGACCCGCTGAACCGGCTGCGCTTCGTCTCACATGCGATGGACGGCCTGAAGGAGTCCAAGCAGGCGCTCGGCGCGGAGGTCATCTCCGGGGCTCAGAACTTCGCGCCGCCGACGATCCTCGCGCAGGCCTCGCGGCTGAACTTCTCGACGCGCCTGTTCAACCTGATCGTCACGAACGTCCCCGGTCCCCAGTTCCCACTGTACGTGCTCGGTCGCGAGATGGTGACCGCGATCCCGGTCGCCTTCCTGCCGGAAAACCACGCGCTGGCGATCGCGATCATGTCCTACAACGGCCAGATGAACTTCGGCCTGCTCGCCGACTTCGACGCGCTGCCGGACCTCGAGAAGATCGGCGAGAACATCCGCGCCGAACTCGCGGGGCTGGTCTCGCTCGCGGCCGAGACCGCCGCCACGCCGGCCTGATCGCCGGGCGGCGGGCGTGGACGCGGCGGCGCCGAGGCGCGGGGAGCAGGCGGACCTCGAGAGCCTGACCGAGACGCTCTGGCTGGCCTTCGGCGAAGACCCGCTGTGGCGCTGGGCGTTCCCGGACCACGACCGGCTGCGGCCCCTCTGGCGCCTCTACATCGCCTCGGCCCTGAGCCGCGGATGGGTCTGGACGATCGGCGATTTCGCCGCGGCGACCGTCTGGATCCCGCCCGGGCTCACCGAGCTGACGCCCGACGAGGAGGCGCAGCTGCCCGGGCTGATGCGCGAGCTCGTCGGAGACCGTGCCGAGGACCTGCTGGGGCTCTTCGAGCGCTTCGAGCAGGCGCACCCGCACGGACCGCCGCATTACTACCTCACGCTGTTCGGCACGCGACCCGACCAGCGCGGGCAGGGACTCGGCATGCGCCTGCTCGCCGCGAACCTCGAGCTGATCGACGCCGAGGGCGCGGGCGCCTACCTGGAGTCGAGCAACGCGGCCAACGAGCCGCGCTATGAATCAGTCGGCTTCGCTCGTGCGGGCTCGTTCACGACGCCGGACGGGGCGCGGGAGGTCGTGACGATGTGGCGGGAGCCCGGGGCCGGGGCGGCACGGCGGTAGGCGGTGTCGCAGGAGAACGTGGAGATCGTGCGCAGGCTGTTCGCCGATCTGCTGCGAGTCGGGCCGGCGGCTTTCGGGCTAGCTCAGTACCCGAGCGCGAACTTCGCGTCCTCGCTCATCATCTCCGGCGACCACGCCGGCGTGAACACCATCTCCGAATCGACCGTCTTGACGCCATCGAGTTCGCCCACGAACTCTTCGATCTGTTCGTTGACCTGCGGGCCGATCGGGCAGCCCGGCGTCGTCAGCGTGAACGTCACCTTGACGTTGCCCTGGTCGACCTCGACCGCGTAGATCAGGCCCAGCTCGACGAAATCGAGCCCCAGCTCTGGGTCGATGACGTTGGACAGGGCGTCCATCACCTCGTCCTCGGTGGGCATCGCCTCGGGCGCCGACATGAGGACAGTCTAACCTGCGGCGCCGGGCCGTCCAGGCGCGCTCAGGCGGGGCGCCAGCCGGCGAGCACGGCGAAGTGGAGCTGCTTGAAGAAGCAGTCGCAGTCCTCGAGGCCGGCCTCCTCGAGCCAGCCCAGCGACTGAGCGACGGTCGCGCAGCGGTTGAAGGTCATCCGCTCATCGGAAGCGTCGAGCTCCGCCTCGCTGGCGCCGGCAGCCGACGCCGCGGCCCGCCAGCGCGCCCTGCCCTCGCGCTCCAGCCGCTCTGTACGCGCGGCGACGTGCTCGGCGTTCACGAACACGCCCCCCGGCCGCAGGAGCTGCGCGGTGGCCGCGTACAGGAGCGGCTGCTCGTCGCGCTCGAGATGGTGGATCGCGAGCGAGGAGACGACGGCATCGAAGGGACCGCTCGGCAGGCCGTCGCGCATGTCGCCCTGGACGAGCTCGACCGACGCGGCCGGCAGGCGCTCCGCCGCGCGCGAGAGCATCCCCGCGGAGCCGTCGAGCAGCACGAGCTGTGCCGAAGGGTGCGCGGCGAGCACCGCTTCGCTCATCAGCCCGGTCCCGGCGCCGAGGTCGAGCACCCGCTCGACCGGACCCCCGCGCAGGGACACCAACTCGACGGCCGTGCCGTAGAACGCGTCGAAGCAGGGCACGATCGCGCGGCGCGTAGCGTCGTAGTCGGGGGCGTGGACCGAGAACGCTTCGATTGCTTCGGACACGGTTCCGAACCTAGCGCAGGATGCTCGTCAGATCGGATCCGGCGCGGCTGAGGAAGCGGCGCCGCGCGGGCCGGCCGCCACGATCTCGGTACTCGCCTCACCGCGTCCGAGGACCTCTCCCCGGTCGGAGACGAGCTCGAGCCGAACGACGCCGCGACTTGCCACCGGGGCGCCCCGGCGAGCTTGGGCGGGGGTCCCGGTGAGAGCGGCGCAGGCCGCGTCGGCGAGCTCGTCGACGTAGGCGCGAAGCGGCGAGCCGATCCTGCCGGCGAGCCATAGGCGGGCAACCGAGTGCGTCGGGCCCGTGACGATCGCGTTGACCATCAGCATCGATGTCGGGCGTACCAGGCCCCGCTGGATCAGCGGCGCGAGCCAGTCCTGGTAGGCCGCCGCGAGCTTGCGGTTCATCTCTTCAAGCTCGGTGCTGCCGGGCGAGTCGACGTCCAGTGTCCCGCGCGTGTACACGAAGCGCGCGCGGTCGACGTTCGCTTCGATCCACTCGACTTGGTGCGCGATCGTCCCGCGTACGGCCGCGCGAAGCGTGCGCGGCCGTCGTGCGAGCAGGCGCCACAGTCCGTCTTGGAAGGACGCCATCGACTCCACGTAGAGCGCGTCTGCGATCGCCTCCTTTGTTGGGAAGCGGTGGAACAACGTGCCGTTGGACACGCCGCTGCGCTCGCGGATCCGCGCGACGGTCGTCTGCTCATAGCCGGCCTCCAGGAAGCATGCCAGCGCCGCGTCGAGGATGCGGCTGCGCGTGTCAGAGGAAGCCGAGGCGGCGGGTGCGGGAGCTCGATCGGTCATAGAGTGATACTCTAGATCACCACTCTACCCCACTGCGTCGACGGAACCGAGAAAAGGACCACCGGATGAACAACACTGCGACCGAGGCTCGAGCGTTCTCGCTTCCCGTCCACGTAGCTGAGGTGCAGGCGCACACACAGGAGCTCGCCGCGCGCTTCGCCGATCGTCATCGCGAGGTGCGCCTGCATCCCTTCGAGCACGGCGAGCTGCACCCCGAGCTCTGGGGTGAGATCAGCGACCGCGGTTGGCCCGGCCTGCTCGTGCCCGGCGCCTACGGCGGCACGGAGGGCGGACTGCTCGCCTACCTGGTGGTGATGGAGGCGCTGGCGGCACGCAACCTGATCTTGTGGATGCCGGTCCTGAGCGCCGCGATCTCCTACGCGATCGCAGAGGTCGGCCCCGAGAGCGTGCGGGAGCGCTGGCTCCCACGGGTCGCCTCGGGCGGGACGTTCCTCGCGCTCGCGGTCACCGAGCCCGACTGCGGTCACAACGTGTTCCGCACACAGACCACCGTGCGGCGTGACGGCGAGCGCTTCGTGATCAACGGGTTCAAGGCGGTCACGTCGGGCATCGACCTGGCCGAGCGCGTGCTCGTGTTCGGCCGCGCCCCGTCCGCTGAGAGCGAGGGCCGCCGGTTCACCACCGTGCTGGTCGATCCCGGCGCCGCTGGGGTCGAGCGCAGCGAGCTGCCGATGCGCTGGCGCGAGGGCGCGCGCCAGTTCCAGCTCACGTTCAAGGACGTCGAGGTGCCCGCCGACGCCTTGGTCGGTGCCGAGGGCCAGGGACTGCTGGCGCTGTGGCCGTTCACGCACGTCGAGCGCCTGATGACAGCGGCGCTGTGCCTCGGCAACGCGCGCTACTGCGTCGATCGTGCGCTCGCCCGCGCCGGCACCCGCACGATCTTCGGCAAGCACCCGATCGGCGCCGAGCAGGCGATCCAGCACCCGATCGCATCGCTGCACGCGCGCATCGCCGCCACCCAGCTGCTCGTGTACCGAGCGGCCGCCGAGTTCGATGCGCGCACCGACCCGGGCGCGGTGGCCGCGCAGGCGAACATGACCAAGGTTCTGACGGCCGATCTGCTGTTCGACGCCGCCGATCACGCGATGCAGACGCTCGGCGCCCAGGCATGGGACGAGCGCGAGGGCATGATCGATCTCTTCCTCGACGCGCGCGCAGCCCGCTCAGCGCCGATCTCACAGGAGCTTGCGCTCAACTTCATCGCCCAGCACGAGCTCGGCCTGCCCAGCCACCGCTGAGCTATGCGCGGACCCTGCGGCACAGACACCACGATCACACGCGCGGCGGTCTCGGCCGGCGTCGGCGGAACATGAGCGACCGGCTCCTGGAGAAGCTTCCTCCCGATCGGTGGCGCGAGGAGTTCGAGCAGCTCGGCGTCGGTACGCTCGCCGAGCTGCTCGAGATCGCAGTGGATGAGATCGAGCCCGGCCGCGCCGTTCTGACGCTGGAACTGCGCCCCGAGCTGCTGCTGAAGACCGGGTTCGTCCACGCCGGCACGGTGGTTGCGCTCGCGGACACGAGCGCGGGCTACGGCTGCCGCGCCTCGCTGCCCGAGCACGCCGGCGGCTTCACGACGATCGAGCTCAAGGCCAACCTGCTCGCCAGTGCCACGGCAGCCGACGCGCTGCGCTCGGAGGCGACGCTCGTCCACGCCGGCCGCAAGACGCAGGTCTGGGATGCGATCGTCACCCGCGCCCGTGATCGTCGCGTGATCGGGCTGTTTCGCTGCACGCAGATGCTTCTTGCCGAGCGACCCCAGGCGCCGCCGGGAGCCCCGCCATCCCCGCCGGCGGGCTAGGGCCCCCTCGGCGTCCTAGTTGTCGGACCCCAGCCTGTCCCACATGTACAGCTGTATGCACTCATTGGCGAGTTCGACGGCCCGCTCGTGCGACAGCCGGGGCAGCACCGTGTCGAGCGCCTGCTCCTCGGCGACGCCGGCCTGGAAGGCCTCCTCGCCGCGGAACCCGGCGGCGATCTTGAGCGCCTCGCGGCGGTTCTCGCCGAGGCTCGGGAACACCCCGACGAGGAACTCGGTGTTCGGGATCGGCTGGCCGACCTCGAGCGAGGCGTGCCACGCCGCCAGCAGGTGCAGATCGTCCTCGTCGAGGTCCGCGATCGCCCTGGCGTAGTGGACTGACAGTTCCTGGTCGGGGATGTCGTCGACCCAAGCCCGTACGACCTCGCCTACGAGCTGACGCCGGGCCTCGCGGCCGAGCGAGTCGGCGATCACACGAATCGCGTCCTGTGGCTGTATGAAGCAGAGGGGCATCGAGCCTCCGGGGTGCGGGTGGAACTCTCTGCTCGGAGAGTAGGTGCCCGAGTGGACGGCAAATCGGGCACCCGCGGCGATCGCCGCCGGGGCCCGCGGGCGCGGGCCGGCGGCGATGGAGCACGCCGGCTGATCAGAGCCCGAGCGCCGCCAGCGCCCCGGCGGCCGCGGGCTCATCGGCCGGCCTGAACCCGAGCGTCGCCCGCTCACGGGCCGTCCAGTTGAACAGCGCGAGGTCGAGCGCTTCCAACGGCACGTCCGCCCCGTTCGCGAGCGCGGCGGCGCGACGGTCGAGCAGCAGCGGGTCCCCGATGCCGAACACGCGCTTCGCGGCCAGCGAAGCCTCGTCCTCCCCGGATCCGCGCCCGCTTCCGAGGTGCAGCGAGCCGGCCCGCAGGTCATAGACGCCGAGCCGGCCGAGCGTGACGAGCAGCTCGTAGCGCGCCGCGCGCGTCAGCCCCGGCAGCGCGAGCCGTTCGAAGAGGCGCGCGGAGCGCCGCTCCGCGCTCCAGCCCGCGTCGCCTGTGAAGGCCGCCTCCTGGCCGCCGGCCCGCGCAACCCACTGCGCGTAGGCGTTCAACGTCCGTGCACCGCTGCCCGGCGCATGGGAGCTGCGCGGGCCCACCGGGAGCCCGTCGAGGAGCTCGCCGAGCCCATCGGCGCCCTCCGCCGATTGCAGCGTCGGAGCCGCGGCCAGCGCCGCCTCGATGCCGGCAAACGGCTCGTCGTCCTCGCTCGGCGACAGGTACGCGAGCAGGAAGGCGACCCAGCTCGCGCGCTCGAAGTCGCCGGCCGCGGCCGCGTCCACGGCCAGCCCGTAGGCGCCGGGCGCCTCGATCTCCAGCCCCGCGAGCCTCGCGCTGGAGAAGGCGATCTCGTCCGCCAGCCGCCGCGCGTCGGCCGATGCGCGCAGACCGGGCACGAGCGGCGAGGCGTAGCCGTCCTCGACCGCCCGGCCCTCGTGGCGCACCCGCACCCCGTCGGCCCGCGACCGGCGCCCGGAGCGCTCGGCGCCGCGCGGGCGCGAGGCCCCCGTGCCGTCCGGGCCGCGGCGCGCCGGCGACTCGGCGCCAGGCAGCGTTCTGCTGCAGATCGGGCAGCGCTCGATGAAGCGGTTGTGGCGGCAGAAGGTCGGCACCCGCGGGGGCACGATAGCCGCAGCTTCGCGTTGTCCCGGTGACGATCCGGATGCGCTCGCGGCGGGGTGGCCGCGGCGGGCCGCTAGCCCGCCGGGACGCCCGGGCTGACGTGCTGCGGCGGGCCCTCGGGGCCCTCGTCGGCGTCCGCGTGGCCGGCGAGGCCCTGATCGCGGGCGGGCACGGTGTCCAGGCCGGCGAGATAGCGGTCGACCATCCGCGCGCACTGCCGGCCCTCGTTGATCGCCCACACGATCAGCGACTGCCCGCGGCGGGCGTCGCCGGCCGCGAACACGCCCTGAACCGAGGTCGTGTACGGGTTGACGGCCTTGACGTTGCCGCGCCGGTCGCGCTCGACGCCGATCTGCTCGAGCAGGCCCTGCTCGGGGTGCAGAAAGCCCATCGCGAGCAGCACCAGCTGGGCGGGCAACCGGCGCTCGGTGCCCGGCACCGGCGCAAACGGCGGCTCCGGGGCGGCCGCCGCGATGGTGAGGGCCTCAACGGCCCCGCCGCTGCCGCTGAACTCGGTCGTCGCGACCGAGTAGTCCTGCTCGCCGACCTTCAGCTCACGCGCCTCCTCCATCGCATAGCTGAGGCGGTACTTCAGCGGCCACTCCGGCCAGGGCGTGCGGTCATCGGGTCGGCGCGGCGGCGGCTCGGAGAGGAGCTCGAGCTGGACGATCGAGCGCGCGCCCTCGCGCAGCGCGTTGCCGACGCAGTCCGCGCCGGTGTCGCCGCCGCCGATCACGACCACGTCCTTGCCCGCCGCGGTGATCGGCTGCTCGGGCGCGGGCGGCGCCGGAACGCTCGGAGCTGGGCCGAACTCGCGGGCCGCCCAGCGGTTGCGGCCGTAGAGGTAATCCATCGCGAAGTGCACGCCTGAGAACCCGCGGCCGGGCACCTCGAGGTCGCGCGGAACGCGCGATCCGGTCGCGAGCACGACCGCGTCGTAGCTCGCGAGCAGCTCTTGCGCCGAGATGTCCGTGCCGACGTCGACGCCGCAGCGCAGCTCGACGCCCTCGGCCCGCAGCTGCTCGACGCGGCGCTCTACGACCGTCTTGGAGATCTTGAAGTCGGGGACGCCGAAGCGGACGAGCCCGCCGATCGCCTCGTCGCGCTCGAACAGCGTGACGGCGTGACCAGCGCGACGGAGCTGCTGCGCGGCCGCCATCCCGGCGGGGCCCGAGCCGACTACGGCGACCGAGCGGCCGCTCTCGCGGCGCGGCGGGCTGGGCACGACCCAGCCCTCCTCCCAGGCACGGTTGATGATCGCGTTCTCGATCTGTTTGATCGTGACGGCGTCGCCCTCCCTGATCTCGAGGACACACGAGGCCTCGCACGGCGCGGGGCACAGGCGCCCGGTGAACTCCGGGAAGTTGTTCGTCGCGTGCAGCTGCGCGATCGCGTCCTGGAAGCGGTCGCGGTAGACGAGGTCGTTCCAGTCGGGGATCAGGTTGCCGAGTGGACAGCCGTTGTGGCAGAAGGGGACGCCGCAGTCCATGCAGCGCGCGCCCTGTTCGCGCAGCTCCGGCACGGGCCGCTGCACCAAGAACTCCTGGTAGTCGTGGGCGCGTTCGGCGCTGTCGCGGTAGGGCACGCCGCGGCGCTCGATCTTGAGGAAGCCTCCGAGCTCGCCCATCAGGTGCCCGCCTCGCCGACCGCGTCCAGCGGTCGGCCGCCGGCTTCGCCCTCACCCGTCACCGCGGGGTCTCCCCCGGTTGCGACCGCCCGGGCCTCTTCCTCGGCCCGTTCGCGCAGGACGCGCTTGTAGTCGTGGGGCATCACCTTCACGAAGGCGCCGGCCGCGAGCAGGAGCTCGAAGCGCTCCACCACGTCGGCAGCGACCGGGCTGCCGGTGCGCTGGCCGTGCTCTTCGATCATCGCGCGCAACTCGATCGCGTCGGCGTCGCTGAGCTCTTCGAAGCCGACCATGCCCATGTTGCAGCGGGCGGGGAACTCGCCCGTCTCGTCGAGCACGTAGGCCACGCCACCGCTCATGCCGGCGGCGAAGTTGCGGCCGGTCGGCCCCAGCACGACGACGCGCCCGCCGGTCATGTACTCGCAGCCGTGGTCGCCGACGCCCTCGACCACGGCCCAGGCGCCCGAGTTGCGCACCGCGAAGCGCTCGCCGGCGAGCCCGCGGAAGAACGCGCGCCCGGCCGTCGCGCCGTAGAGCACGGTGTTGCCGACGACGACGTTCTCCTCGGCCCGGAAGTGCTCGCCCATCCCCTCGCGCGGGCGGATCGCGAACACGCCGCCCGAGAGTCCCTTTCCGGCGTAGTCCTGGGCGTCGCCGCGGAGCGTGAACGTGAGGCCGGGCGCGAGCCAGCCGGCGAAGCTCTGCCCCGCCGAACCCTCCAGCTCGACCTCGACCGTCCCCTCCGGCAGCCCCTCGGCCCCGTGGCGCGAGGCGACGTGGCTCGAGAGGATGCCGCCGACGCAGCGGTTGCGGTTGCGCACCGGAAGCTCGATGTGAACGCGCTCGCCGCGCTCGAGCGCCGGCTCGGCGCCCCGCACGAGCTCCCAGTCGAGCGCGTCGTCGAGCACGCGCGGGGGCGGTTCGACGCGGTGGCGCGGCGCGCCGTCCACGACCTCGATGTGGGTGAGCAGGTGCGTGAGGTCCACCCCGCGCGCCTTCCAGTGCTCGATCGCCGGGCCGACGCCGAGCAGGTCCACGCGGCCGATCGCTTCATCCAGCGTGCGCAGCCCGAGCGACGCAAGGATCTCCCGGACTTCCTCCGCGACGAAGAAGAAGAAGTTGACGACGTGCTCCGGCGTGCCCTTGAAGCGCTTGCGCAGCTCCGGGTCCTGGGTGGCGATGCCGACCGGGCAGGTGTTCAGATGGCAGGCGCGCATCATGATGCAGCCGGTGGCGATCAGCGGGCCGGTCGAGAAGCCCATCTCGTCGGCGCCGAGCATCGCCGCGATCACGACGTCGCGGCCCGTCTTGAGCTGCCCGTCGGTCTGCACGGCGATCCGCGAGCGCAGGTCGTTGAGCAGCAACGTCTGCTGTGTCTCGGCGAGCCCGATCTCCCACGGCACGCCGGCGGCCTGGATCGAGGACAGGGGCGAGGCGCCGGTGCCGCCGTCATGGCCGGCGATCAGGACCCGGTCGGCGTTGGCCTTGGAGACCCCGGCCGCGACCGTGCCGACGCCGACCTCGGCGACGAGCTTGACCGACACCTCGGCCTTGGGGTTTCCGCAGCGAAGGTCGTAGATCAGCTGCTTGAGGTCCTCGATCGAGTAGATGTCGTGATGCGGAGGCGGCGAGATCAGCCCGACGCCGGGGGTCGTGTGCCGGATCGAGCCGATGTACTGGTCGACCTTGTGGCCCGGGAGCTGACCGCCCTCGCCCGGCTTGGCGCCCTGCGCCATCTTGATCTGCAGCTCGTCGGCGTTGACGAGGTAGTGGATCGTGACGCCGAAACGCCCGGAGGCGACCTGCTTGATCGCCGAGCGGCGCCGGTCGCCGTTCGGGTCGGGGGTGAAGCGCACAGGGTCCTCACCGCCCTCGCCCGTGTTCGAGCGCCCGCCGAGCCGGTTCATCGCGATCGCCAGCGTCTCGTGGGCCTCGCGCGAGATCGAGCCTAGGCTCATCGCACCGGTGCAGAAGCGGCGCACGATCTCCTTCGCCGGCTCGACCTGCTCGAGCGGGATCGGCTCGCGAGCGCCGGCCGCCGGTCCGGCGCCGATCTCGAGCAGCCCGCGCAGCGTCGCCTTGCGCGCCGCGTCGTCGTTGACGGCGCGCGCGTACTCGCGGTACTTCTCCATCGCCGGGCTCTCGCGGACGGCGCCGAGCGCCTGCGAGTCTCCGCCGAGGGCCGCGTTCACGTCGCCGTTGGCGGAGCGGACCGCGTGCTGGACGAGCGCGATCGTCTCCGGGTTCCACATGTGGTGCTCGCCGTCGCGGCGCCACGCGTAGATCCCGCCTACCGGCAGCAGTGAATCGGTGCCCGCCCACCCGAGCGGATAGGCGCGCGCATGGCGCTCGAGGGCCTCTTCGGCGAGGACCTGCAGCCCGATGCCGCCGATGCGGGAGGCCGTGCCCGTGAAGTACGTGTCGATAAGGTCGCGCTCGAGGCCCACCGCCTCGAAGATCTGCGCGCTGCGGTAGGACTGGATCGTCGAGATCCCCATCTTCGAGATCGTCTTCAGCAGCCCTTTGCCGATCGCTTTGACGAGGTTCTGGGCGGCGTCCTCGGCGTCGATCTCGACGGTCTGACCGTCCTCCGTACGCCGCACGATCCGTTTTTCGATCACCAGCCCGTCGAGCGTCTCGAGCAGCAGGTACGGGTTGATCGCGCTCGCCCCGTAGCCGATCAGCGTCGCGAAGTGGTGGACCTCGCGCGGCTCGCCGGACTCGACGATGATGCCCGCCCGCAGCCTCGTGCCCTCGAGCACGAGGTGATGGTGAACCGCCGCAACCGCCAGCAGCGAGGGGATCGGCACGCGCCGCGGGCCGAGCAGGCGGTCGTTGAGGATCAGGATGTTGGCGCCTTCCTCGATCGCCTCCGTGGCGGTGCGGCACAGCCGCTCGAGCGCCTCGATCATCCCGGCGGGCCCCTTCTGCACGAGCCAGGTCGCGTCGATCGTGCGGGCTTTGTAGACCTCGTGGTCCACCTCGCGCAATGTCTCGAGCTCGCGGTTGAGCAGGATCGGCTGGTCGAGCAGCAGCTTGTGCGCGTGCTCGGGCGTCTCCTCGAACAGGTTGCGCTCGTTGCCGAGCGAGGTGGCGAGGCTCATCACGATCTCCTCGCGGATCGGGTCGATCGGCGGGTTCGTGACCTGGGCGAACAGCTGCTTGAAGTAGGAGAACAGCGGCGGTGCCTGGTCGGAGAGCACTGCGAGCGAGAGGTCGTTGCCCATCGAGCCGACCGGCTCCTGCGCTTCGATCGCCATCGGCGCCAGCAGCACGCGCAGGTCCTCCTGCGTGTAGCCGAACGCGCGCTGGCGCAGCCGCAGGGGCTGGTCGGAGAGCGTGACTTCGCTGGACGGCGGCAGCCGCTTGAACGGGATCGCGTTGCGCTCGTACCACTCCCCGTAGGGCTGGGCGGTCGCAACCTCGCGCTTGACCTCCTCGTCCTCGACGATGCGCCCGCGCTCGAGGTCGACCAGGAACAGCTTGCCCGGCTGCAAGCGGCCGAGGCGGCGGACCTTCTCAGGCGGGATGTCGAGCAGCCCGGACTCGGAGCCGAGCACCACGTACCCGTCGGTGGTCTCGACCCAGCGCCCAGGGCGCAGGCCGTTGCGGTCGAGCGTCGCGCCGACCACGCGGCCGTCGGTGAACGCGACCGAGGCCGGGCCGTCCCAGGGCTCCATCAGGCAGGAGTGGAAGGCGTAGAAGCCCTTCAGGTAGTCGGGCAGGTCATCCCGGTTCCGGTAGGCCTCGGGGATCATCATCATCGCGGCATGCGGGAGCGAGCGGCCCGCCAGCATCAGCAGCTCGAGCACGTTGTCGAACGTGGCCGAGTCGGAGTTGCCCGCCCGCACGACCGGCAGGATCTTCGCGAGGTCCTCGCCGAACAGCTCGCTGCGCAGCTCGCTCTCGCGGGCGCGCATCCAGTTGACGTTGCCCATCACGGTGTTGATCTCGCCGTTGTGGCAGATCACCCGGTAGGGGTGGGCGAGCTCCCAGCTCGGGAAGGTGTTGGTCGAGAAGCGGGAGTGGACCAGCGCCATCGCGGTCTTGCAGCGCTCGTCGCGCAGGTCCGTGTAGAACGCGGCCAGCTGGAAGCTGATCAGCATGCCCTTGTAGTTGAGGGTCCGCGAGGAGCTCGACGCGACGTAGAGGCCGGGTCGAGGCCCGCCCTCCGCCGCCAGCTCGGCCACGCGCCGGACCACGTAGAGCTTGCGCTCGAACGCGTCTTGGTCGAGCCCGTCGGCAGCTCCCACGAACAGCTGGCGGATGACCGGCCGGCAGGCACCGGCGACCCGGCCCGTGTGCTCGGGCTCGACGGGCACGTCGCGCCAGCCGAGCATCTGCTGGCCCTCCGCGGTGACGGTCCGCTCGAGCAGCGCCTCGAGCTCCCGGCGCGTCTCGGCGTCGGTCGGCAGGAAGCACATCAGGACCCCGTAGCGGCCCGCCGCCGGCAGCTCGAACTCGCAGCTGCCCCGCAGCAGCTCGTCGGGCATCTGCATCAGGATCCCGGCGCCGTCGCCGGTCTTCGGGTCGGCCCCGGAGGCGCCGCGGTGCTCCAGGTTCTCGAGCGCCGTGATCGCCCGGCTGATCACCTCGTGGGTCGGCTCGTTGTCCAGCCGCGCGACCATCCCGACGCCGCAGGCGTCGTGCTCGAAGCGGGGGTCGTAGAGGCCGACTGCCCCGGGTAGGTTTGGGGTGCTGTGCATGGACATGGGAGTGCTCGTGGGGACGGTGCTTCCCCGCCCCTCATGCCGAGGAGGGCGCGTGCGGGCACCTGCGGTGGAGCAGAAAGGGTATCAGCGCAGACCACGCCAAAATAGGCGTCCTGGCCCAATTTTTCGGCCGTATCGTCCAGCTTCAGCCGCCGGCATTGGCCGTGACGGCAGGGTCCTCTCGCATCGTCTCCTCTTCGCTGTAGGAGCACATCCCGCCACGGCCCGGGCACGTCAGGCACAGGGCGCGGTGGGGATTGGACGTGACCCGGAACGGATCCTCCCACGCGCGCGCCAGGCGCCGTGCGAGCTGCTCCTCGAGCGTGGGGCGCTCGGCGAGCGTGTAGCGGGCGACGGCGGGCTCGCCGGGGCGTTCCAGGAACCAGTGCGCGACCTCGACCACGAGCGCGCCCTCGCGCAGCAACGCGAGCCCGTAAAGGAGGCGCTGGACCGCGTAGTCCGCCGCGACGAGGGCCTCCGGGTCGGCGCCGGGCGACAGCCGGTCGCTCTTGTAGTCGACGAGCAGGGTCGTGCCGTCCTGCTCCTGGCAGAGCACGTCCAGCACCCCTTTGATCAGCGGGCGCGCCTCGGTCGCGAACGCGAACGGCAGCTCGCGGCGCACGCCGCGCGCGCCCGCGATCCGGGCCGCCAGCGGGCTCCCGAGCGCTCCGGCGATCAGCGCCGCGATCTCCTTGCGCTCGGCCGCGCTGGCCTCTAAGCCAAGCTCGGCCGCCACCTCCGCCACGCGCTCGGGCCCAGGGCCCTGCCGCGAGCGGAAGTCGTGGGTCTCGAGCAACTTGTGCACGAGCGTCCCGCGCGAGCGCGCGTCGAGGCCGCCTGCCGGCTCGCCTCCGGCTGCGCGTTCCTCGGGCATCCGCAGCACGCGTTCGAGGTAGTAGCGGTAGCCGCAGCGCTCGAGCTGGCTGAGCGACGTGTAGCTGAGCGCGGGCGGCAAGGGCGTCTCGACGACGTCCGCGGGTGCGCCCGCCACCTCGCGCGCGGCGGCCTCGGCCCCGGCCAGATCGGCCTCCGAGATCCCGTTCTCGCGGTGCCCGGAGGGCGCGCGCAGGACGGTGCCATAGGCGGCCGGCGCACTGAGCGTCAGCCTGATCGCGGGCCCGTCCGAGGGCACCGTCTCGACGCCGGGTGCGCCGCGTGTGAGCTCCGGCAGCGTGGGACACAGCGCGGGCCCGAGCCAGCTGATCGGGGGAGCCGTGTCGCTTTCCTTCGGCCAGCAGTCGAAGTCGACGGTGCCGCTCAGCAGCAGCCGCTCGCGCGCGCGCGTCATCGCGACGTAGAAGACACGGCTCTCCTCTTCGCGTTCGCGCGCCTGGCGCTCGGCCCGCAGCTCGGCGAAGTCGAGCGTCTTGATTCCCTCGCCCTGCCCAGGCCGCCAGAGCCGCAGCCCGACCCGCCGGCCGTCGACGAACAGGCGCCGGTCGGGGACCGGCCTTTTGCGACCGAGGTCGGCGACGCATACGACGGGGAACTCGAGGCCCTTCGCGGCGTGGATCGTCATCAGCCGGACGGTGTCAGGCTCGACGTCCTCGACCGGAGCCTCGGGCTCGATCGCGCCGCCGCGTTTGAGGTCCTCGACGTGGTCGACGAACGCCCGCAGGTCGCGTCCGTCGGCGGCTTCGAAGGCGCGCGCGAGGCGCAGCAGCTTCTGGACGTTCGCCATCCGCCGCTCCGGCCAGTCGAGGGCGAGCACGTGCTCGGCGTAGCCGCTGTTGCGCATCGCGCGCTCGAGCAGCTCTGAGATCCCGCGGCCGGCGGCGCCGTCGCGCTCGGCGGCGAACCACGCGCAGAAGCGAGCGAGGCGCGAAGCGTCCTGCTCTGCGAGCTCGGCGTCCTCCTCCGCGAGCGCGAGCGCCGTCCGCCAGAGGTCCTGCCGGCGCGCGGAAGACGCGAGCGCGAGCAAGGCGAGGCCGTCGCGCGAGACGCCCACCATCGGCGATGCGAGCACGCCATAGAGCGCCTCCTCCTCGCGCGGGTTGGCCAGCGCCCGCAGGTAGGCGTGAAGGTCGGTGATCTGCTGGCGCTCCCAGAACGTGCCGACGGTCGCGAGCGTCCGCAGCCCTTGCAGCTGCAGCGCGCGCTCGAACGTTTCGATGTCGCCGCCGGCGCGGAACAGCACGGCCACCTCACCGGCGCGCGCCTCGCCGGCGTCCACGAGCTCGCGTACCCGCTGCGCGAGCAGGCGTGCCTCGGCCTGGCGCGCGAACACGCGCGTGTGCGGCAGCCCGGCGGCGATCGCCTCCGCCGCCGCGCCCTGCTTCCACTCCCCGCTCATGCTCGTCAGCAGCACCTCGACGAAGGGGCCCTTGGCAGCGAGGGCGGCGGCGTCCTCCTCGCGGCCGTGGACGAGCCCGGCGAAGCCCTCGAAGCGCTTCGCGAAGACCGCGGCTGCGGCCTCGAGCACCTCCGGGCGGCTGCGGAAGTTACTCGTCAGGGCCAGCGCGCCGCCGCCTTGCTCGAGCAGGGCGCGGCGCTCGCGGAACAGCCCGACGTCGGCGTGGCGGAAGCCGTAGATCGACTGCAGCTCGTCGCCGACCGTGAATAGGTTCCCGCGGTCCAGGGCACGCAGGATCGCGAGCTGACGCGGGTTGGTGTCCTGGAACTCGTCGACCATCAGCAGCTCGAAGCTCTCCGCCCACGACTCGCGGATCGCCGCGTTGGCGGCGAGCAGCTCGCCGGCGATCAGCTCGAGGTCGTCGAAGTCGACTGCGAGGCGCTCGGCCTTCAGCCGCTCGTAGGCGTCGCCGAAGAGCTCGAGCAGGCGGTCGAAGAGCGCGACCGCCGCGGCGGCGTCGACCTCGTCGTTCCCGGCCTCAGGACCGGGCTCGGGCAAGGGCAGCCGCGGGCGGCGCTCGCCGCGGCTGCGCAGCTCGGCGTGGAGCGCCTCGACGGTCGTGCGCGCCACGTCCACGCCATAGCCCGCCAGCAGGTCCACTGCCGACTCACCGCCGCTCTCGAGAAAGCCGCTCAGCGCATCTTCGTAGGCGCGGCGCCGCAGCGAGGCCGCCTGCGCCGCGTCGAGGATCGCGAAGTCCGGGTCGAGCCCCGCAGGCAGCGGGTGGGCCCGCAGCAACCGCGCGCAGAAGCCGTGGAAGGTGCCGATGAAGGCGGCCTCGGTGTCGCGCGCGGCCTCCCGTTCCCCCAGCTCCAGCAGGCGCTCGCGCACGCGCGAGCGCAGCTCGCCTGCCGCGCGCTCCGTGAAGGTGATCGCGAGCACCGCGGCAGGCGCGGTGCCGTCCTGGCAGACGGCGCGCACGAAGCGCTCGACCAGCACAGAGGTCTTCCCGCTGCCGGCCGCCGCCGACAGCAGGATCGGCCGGCCGCGATCGCCGACCGCCAGCTGCTGCTCTGGCGTCAGCCGCAGCTGGCGCTCGGGCCGCTCCTCGGCGCCCGGCAGAGACGCCTCGACGTCGATGCTGAGCTGCTCCATCAGCGCTCGCAGCGGCAGATCGTGGGGTACATGCAGCCGCGCCCGCCGAAGCCGCAGCTGTCCGGGCGGGGCTCGAGCTCGCCGCGACCGGCTTCGCCGGCGGCTGTGCGGGCGATGTCCAGGACCTCGGCGAGCAGCTCGTCGAGCTCCTCGGCCTCGATACGGTCGGTCCGCACGCAGTTCCCGGCGGCGTCGTGGTCGTCGAGCAGGACCCCCCGGGCGCGCAGGTCCTTTCCCGCGAGCGGCTGGTAGAGCCCGCCCACGACGCGCACACCGAGCAGCTGTTCGGCCGCCTGCATGTAGAGCGCGACCTGCAGGTTGCGCTCCGCGACCCACTTCTCCCGCGGCGGCGCGGTTTTCGCCTTGTAGTCGACGACGACGGCCTCGCCGCCGGCGCCGACGTCGATCCGGTCGATCCGCCCGCGAAGCCTGACGCCGCCCCCGAGGTCGAACGCCGGGAGCTCGCTGCGCTCGCCGTGATCCTCCTCGCCGGGCTCGTCGAAGCCGAAGCCCAGCTCCAGCTCGCGCGGGACGAGCGAGCCCTCGAGCTCCGCCGCGTGATCGATATAGCGCTCGAGGTCGGCTCGCAGGCTGCGCACGAGCGCGGCTGCGCGCTCGGGGCTCACCGAGACCCTGCGCTCGCCGTCCGCCCGCGCTGCGTCCAGCGCGGCGTGCATCAGCTCGCGGGCACGCCCGCGCGTGGCCGGCGTGACGCGCGCGCTGCCGGTCTGCTCGCGCAGAGACGTGAGCGTCTCGCTCAGGACGAGGTGCGCGAGCCCCCCGCGGGCGAGCGGCTCGGACTCGGGCTCGAAGCGCTCCGGCGCGAGCAGGCCCTCGACGAACCACTTCACCGGACAGCCGACCCACTTCTCGATCGAGGTCCCCGACCACGCGCGCGCCCGCAGCCGCGCGAGCACGCGCTCGTCGGCGAGGTGCCCGCCGGCGGGCGCCGCCGCCGCAGCAGAGGCAGCCGGACGCGCCGCGTCGAGCGCCCCGAGCGCACGGCGCTCGCGCCCCTGCTCCAGGCTCTCGTCGAAGAGGTCGCAGACGTCGTCGACGAACAGCGAACGCGAGAGCGGCGCAGCGTCGTCGTCGGTCTCGTGCCAGCTGAGGGCGAGCAGCTCCGTCGGTCGCGAGACGAGCGCGTAGAAGAGGTAGCGCTCGGCGGCGAGCACGTCCTCAGCGGCGCCGAGCAGAAGCCCCGAGGCCTGTGCGACCCGCGCCCGCTCACGCTCGCCGAGCAGCGGCTGCGGCCGCGCCCGCATCGGGAAGACCCCCTCCTGCAGCCCGGAGAGGAACAGTGCCCGCACGCGGCGAGCGCGCAGCGCCAGCGGGTCGAGCACGGCGACAAGGCTCGGGCCCGGAAGCTCGCCGCTGTTGACCTCGAGGCCCGCGAGCACCGAGGCGAGCTCGCCCGCCGTGGACGGGGCTGCGGCGGGAGCGAAGCGCGCGAGCTCGCGCAGCTCCGCCAAGGCCTTGCGGCCCCCCGCGAGCGCTCGCGCCTCGTCCATCTCCTCGGCGCCCAGCACCGCCGCGCGGCCCCTGCGCGGCGCGGCGAACAGCCGCAGCAGCTCCCGGGCGGCGCGCTCCGCGAGCGCCGCCGGCCCCCGCTGCTGGGCTTCGCCGATACGGTCGATCATCTCCAGCGGGAAGCGCCGGTCTTCCCAGCGTGCCCGCGCCTGCGCGACCGTCCGCAGCCCGGCGCGCCGGAGTTCGAGCTCCAGCGAATCGGCCATCTCCGGATGCTCGAGCTGCCCCGGCGCGCGCAGCCATGCCAGCAGGTCCGCCGGCGTGCCGGGCGCGGCGCCGCCCGGGACCGCCACGCAGCGCAGGAGGCCGATCAGGGCACGCCCGGCAGCGGTGTCAGCGAACGGCCGCTTGACCGGCGTCGCGTATGGGATCCCCGCGGCGCCGAAGACCTCGCCGACGAGCGGCGCCAGCGCCGCGGGGTGCCGCACGACGACGGCGATCTCCTCGGCCGGCATTCCGCGGTCGAGCAGCTGAGCGACGCGCGCGGCGATCAGCTCGAGCTCCGCGCGCTCGCCGCCGCCCTGCAGCAGCTCGATCGCCGGCTCGTGGCGGCCGGGGTCGACCCGTGCCGCGCCGGGCTCGAACAGCGAGCGCTCCAGGTGTGAGAGCGCGGCGCGCGAGGCCGGGGCGTAGTGCTCCTGGCGAGGTGTGAGCGTGAGGTGCCGGGCCAGCGGCGCGAGCGACTCGAACGTGCCGGCGCGCCCCGCGAAGGCGACGCGACCGGCCTCGTAGGGCAGCGAGACCGTCACCTCGGCGTCGAGCACCCTGCCCAGGGTCTCGATCGCGTCGAGCTGCAGCGCCGTGAGGTCGTCGAAGCCGTAGAAGTGCACCGGCGTGGGCCCAGCCCAGAGGTACGGGCGCTCGCGCAGCCGGTCGAGCGCGAGCAGCGCGCGCTGCTGCTCGTCGAGGCGCCCGAGACGGTCGAGCAGGCGCCGGTATTCGCCGTAGGCGCCGGCGAGGTCGAACCCCAGAGCGGCCTCGCCGTCCCCGAAACCGGCCGCGAGCGCGGCCGCCAGGCGCTGCGGCGTCACGCGCCCCACCTGCAACTCGCCGAAGAGCTCGGCGAGGGCGCGGCGGAAGCCCGGCCGGCCCTCTTGTCCCCCGCACGCAGCGAGCGTGGCGATGAGCCGCTCCCTGGCGAGCGCGCCGAGTACGGGCTCGCGCACACCCGCGCGCAGCACGAGCTCGTCGATCAACGCGGAGAACACGCCGACGCGCACCCCCACCGCGGCCTCCCGCCCCGCCAGCTCGCGCAGGTAGTGCTCGACGTCGGCGGCGGTCGGGACGACCAGGATCGGCTCCTCGCCCTGCGCGAGATGGCGCCGGACGGCGTCCATCACGACCTGTGCCTTGCCGCTGTTCGCGGGCCCGGTGACGAGCGTGATGCTCATTCAGTCATCCTGGCGCACCGTGCCGACGCGCCCTGATTGGCCCCCCGCGCGGCGCTCAGGCGGCGCTGCGCGCGACGGCGCTCTGGCGTGCGCCGTCCGCCGACGCAGCCGCGTCGGTCTCGGCCTCGGGCGGCTTGGCGCCCTCGCGCGCCCACGGCTCGTCGAACTCGACGCGCCATTTGCCCTCGTCCGTCTGCTGCAGTGCGAGGCGGGCGCGGAAGCTGCGCCCGCTGCGCCCGCGGAAGCCGGTCACGGGCTGGGCGGTGTAGCCCCGCTTGATCAGCTCGCGAGCGACCGCGACGGGCAGCTGCTTGCCAGCTTTCGACTTCCAGATCACGAACCCGCAGCCGGGATCATCGCGCGACCAGCACGAGTACCCCTTGCGGTTCTCGACGATCTCGTGGCCGCAGACCGGGCACGGCCCCAGCCGCGCGCGCGGGATCCGCACGTCTTTGAGCGTCTCGTCGAGCGTCTTGACCGTCTCCGTCGCGAAGCCCGCGATGTCGCTCATGAACTGCTTGCGTGAGTCCTCCCCACGCTCGATCTTGCCGAGCCGCTGCTCCCAGCTCCCCGTCAGGCCCGGCGATGTCAGCGCGTGCTCGCCGAGCAGCCTGATCACGTTCAGGCCCTTCTCGGTCGCCACCAAGGCGCGGCCGTCGCGCTCCAGGTAGCCGACGGTGATCAGCCGCTCGATGATCGCCGCCCGGGTCGCCGGCGTGCCGATGCCCGAGTCCTTCATCGCCTCGCGGAGCTCATCGTCATCGACGAGCTTGCCTGCCGTCTCCATCGCGCCGAGCAGCGAAGCGTCGCTGTAGCGGCGGGGCGGCTTGGTCTCCTTGCGGGTGCTCTCGACCTCGACGGTCCGGACCTCCTCGTCGGCCTCGAGCCGCGGCAGCTGCTGGTCGGCGGCGTCCTCGTCCTCGTCCTGTCCGGCGCCGCGCGCGTCGGCCGCGACCTCGTCGTAGACCCCACGCCAGCCCGGCACGAGCAGCAGCTTGCCGCGCGTGCGGAACAGGAACCGCTCGCCCTCGGTGGAGGCGACGGTCGTCTCGACGCGCGTGTTCTCGAACACCGCCTCGGGATGGAACACGGCGAGGAACCGCCGCACGGCGAGGTCGTAGATGCGCCGGTCGTCGTCGTTCATCTTCTCGACCGGGTGCTCCGAGCGGGTCGGGATGATCGCGTGGTGGTCGGTGACCTTCTCGTCGTTGACGACCCGGGCGAGGGGCAGCACGTCGAGCCCGACGACGTACTCGGACGCCTTGCGGTACTCGCCGCGGGAGCCGACGAGCTCCGCGATCGGCTTGATCTCCTCGACCATGTCGGTCGTCAGGTAGCGCGAGCTCGTGCGCGGATAGGTCAGCGCCTTGTGCTCCTCGTAGAGGCGCTGCGCCGCGGCGAGCGTACGTTTTGCCGAGAAGCCGAAGCGGGTGTTCGCCTCGCGCTGGAGCGTCGTGAGGTCGTAGAGCATCGGCGCTTTCTCGCGCTGCTCTTTCTTCTCGAGCTTGGTGATCCTCCCGGGACGGCCACGGACCGCCGCGACGACCGCCAGCGCCTCGGCCTCGGTGCCCAGGCGCGGCCCTTTGGTGCTGCCGGGGCTGCCCTGCGGCGCCTGGAAGTGGCCCTCGTAGCGCCGCTCGCCCGTGGGCTCGCCGTCGGCGCCCGCATCGAGCGGCGGTGCCGCGAACGTCGCGTCCACGAGCCAGTAGGGCTCGGGCGTGAACGCTTTGATCTCCTCCTCGCGGCGCGCGACGATCGCGAGCGTCGGCGTCTGCACCCGGCCCAGCGAGACCGCTCCGTCGAACGAGCTGCGCAGGCGGATCGTGGCGGCGCGGGTCGCGTTCATCCCGACGATCCAGTCGGCCTCCGATCGCGACCGCGCGGCTTCCTCGAGCTGCGCGAACTCCGCGGCAGGACGCAGCGCCGCCAGCGCGGCCTTCATAGCCGCCGAGGTCATCGAGTTCAGCCACAGCCGCTGAACGGGCTTTTTCGCCTTCGCCTTCTCGTAGAGGTAGGCGAAGATCAGCTCGCCCTCGCGCCCGGCGTCGCACGCGTTGACGACCTCCTCGACGTCGTCCCGTCCGAGCTGCTTGGAGACGACCGACATCTGCTTGCGCGAGCGCTCGTCGCGGACGACGAGCTTGAAGCGGCCGGGCACGATCGGCAGATCCGCCATGCGCCAGCTCTTGTACTTCGGGTCATACGCTTCGGGCTCGGCGAGCTGGACGAGGTGGCCGACCGCCCAGGTGATCACGTGCTCCGGCCCCTCGAGAAAGCCTTCGCTCTTCTTGAACGGCCCGGGCAGCGCCCGCGCGAGGTCCTGGCCAACGGAGGGCTTCTCGGCCACCAGGAGGGTCTTGGACATGGCGGTCAGCGTAGCGGCAGCAGGCGTAGGCGTTCGCTCAGCCGGCGGTGCACGGCCCGGTCCCGACCTCCGGACCGGCACCCGCGCCGACGCGCGAGAGCAGCGCGGCCACGGTTGCGCTTGCGACCCCGTAGCCGCCGTGCCCGGTGCTGCCGACGGTCGCGGCGAACACGGTCGTCAGCACGTGGCCGGACCCGTCTACGACCGGGCCGCCCGAGTTGCCCGGGCGGACGAAGCCGCGCAGCGGCGTCAGCAGCCGTTTCACCGGGCCCTGGCCGTAGGCGTTCTGCGTGAGCACGACCTGGGTGCGCCCGATCCGCGCCGGCTCGGCGTCGAACGGCCCGTTCTCCGGATAGCCGAGGATCGCCCCGCTCTGGCCGGAGCTCGGGGAGGAGTCGAGCGAGAGCGTCGGCAGCCCGAGATCCCGTACGCGCAGGACCGCGATGTCGTCTTCGGGGTCGTACAGGACCGGTTCTGCTGTCAGCTCCGGGCCTTGGCCTCCCGGTTGCACGGTCGTGTCGTCCTCGCCGGCGACGACGTGCGCGTTGGTGACGACGAGGCCGGGGCGCGCGACCCAGCCCGAGCCCTCGATCGCCAGACCGCAGGCCGTGCCGAGCACCCGCACCACGCTCCGCGACGCCGCCCGCACGCCCGGCAGCCTGGTCGCGCCGGGTGACGGCGGCGCGACGTCCGGCGTCGGACCCGTGATCGAGGGCAGCGGATCCAGCCGCGCGAGCGCGTCGAGGATCGGGCCCGACGGCGGCAGCACCGCGTTGAGCTCGCGCAGGATCGCCGAGCGCTGGATGTCGGCGCGCAGTTGCCGGTCGCCCTGCGTCTGCCCCGCGACAGCCGCGGCGATCCACACGATCCCGAGCGCGAGCGCGGCGCCGAGCACCGCGCCGAGGGCGCCGTCTGCAAGGCCGAGGCCCGGCACGATCAGCGTGCGCCGCAGCTTGAATCCGAGCCCCTCCAGGCCGCTCGCGAGGATCGCGCCGCCCAGCAGCGCGCCGACCAGGCCGAACGCGGGCGCATACGGCGAGGCCGACCCTTGCGGCAGCAGGAGCGGGCCGATGCGCGTGCCGAGGAAGGCGCCGCCGAGGAAGCCGGCGAAGGACAGGACGCCCACGATGAACCCCTGCCGGAAGCCGAAGAAGGCGAGGACCGCCGCGAACGCGACAATGAGCCAGTCCAGCAGGGTCACCAGTCATGTTCTACAAGCTCCGTGACAGATAGCCGCAACCAGCGTCTGCGCCGCGCGGCGCCCGTGCTGGCGCTCGCATCCGTCGCGTTCCTGACGGGCGCGATCGTCGGCGCGCATCGCGGATCGGCCCCCGCGGCGGCGCTCGCCGAAGGCTACGTCCGGGACTGGAGCCACGGCGAATACGCGAAGATGTACGCGGACATCGCGCCGGCCTCCCAGCGGACGATCTCGGCCGGCGACTTCGCGGCTGCCCACCGCGACGCGATGCGCACGGCCACGGGGACCGCGATCGTGCCCGCGGGCCGCGCCCGCTCGCGCGGCGAAGGCCGCGTCGAAGTGCCGATGCGGGTGCGCACGCGCCTGTGGGGCACGCTGTCGCTGCCGCTCGTGCTCCAGACCGTCTCGACCGAAGGCTCGCCGCGCGTCGAATGGTCGAGGTCGGCGGCGTTCCCCGGCGTGCCCGACGGCGCGAGCTTGACGCGGCGGATGACGCTGCCCCGGCGCGCCACGCTGCTGGCGCGCGACGGCAAGGTGCTGGCGCAGAGCCCCCCGGGCGGCGGCCCGCGCGAAGATCCGCTGGGCGAAGCCGCGAGCGCGGTCGTCGGCGACGTGGGGGCGATTCCCGCCTCCAGCCGCGGGGAACTCGAAGCCGAAGGCGTGCCGGGCGAAGCCGAAGTCGGCACGAGCGGCCTCGAGCTCGCGCTCGACAAGGAGCTGCGTGGGCGCGCCGGCGGGGAGCTGCTCGCCGGCGAAAAGGTGCTCGCCTCCACGGCTCCGCGACCGGCCCCCGCGCTGCGCACGACGGTCTCTCCATCCGTGCAGCAGGCAGCGGTCGCCGCGCTCGGCAGCCAGCTCGGTGGTGTCGTCGCGATGCAGCCGGCCTCAGGCCAGATCCTGGCGGTCGCCGGGATCGGGCTCGACGGGCTGCAGCCGCCGGGATCGACGTTCAAGATCATCACCGTGTCGGGCGTGCTGGCCGCCCACGTGGCCACCCCCCACACGACGTTCCCGTACGCGACCCACGCGACGCTGGACGGCGTCACGCTCAACAACGCCAACGGCGAGGAATGCGGCGGCTCGCTCGAACTCGCCTTCGCGGTGTCGTGCAACTCCGTGTTCACGCCGCTCGGCGTCAAGCTCGGAGCCCAGCGGCTGGTTGCGACGGCGGAAAGCTTCGGCTTCAACCACGATCCCGGCGTGCCCGGCGCGGCGCGCAGCACGCTGCCCGCCGCAAGCGCGATCCAGGGCGAACTCGACGTCGGCTCGACCGCGATCGGGCAGGGCGAGGTGCTCGCCACGCCGTTGCAGATGCTCACCGTCGCCGCCGCGATCGCCGACGGCGGGCACCGCCCCGCGCCGAGCTTCGTGATGGACGCCCCGCGGGGCGGCGCCCAGGCCGTCAGCCCGTCGGTGGCGCGCACGGTCCGCCACTTGATGACGGAGGTCGTCAGGGAGGGCACGGGGACATCCGCCGCGATTCCGGGCGTCGTGGTCGCGGGCAAGACCGGGACGGCGGAACTGAAGTCCTCGTGCACCCCTTCCGTCGCCGAACACGAAGCGAGCGAAACGTCGAGCGGCGAATCGAAGGCGAGCTGCGCGGGCGGCGAAAGCAACCCTGAAAACACCGATGCCTGGTTCACCGCCTTCGCGCCCGCGACGCAACCGAAGGTCGCGGTGTGCGTGATGCTCGTCAAAGACGGCGCTGGCGGCGACACCGCCGCGCCGGTGGCAAGGCAGGTCCTGGAAGCGGGCCTCCACGGCGTCTGAGCGGCCGCGCGCTCCCGGGCTCGCCGGGCCTCGGACTCAGACGTCGAGCTCGGCCGAGGCCGACGCGACGAGCCCTTCGGGTTCGGCGATCTTGATCTCGAGCGGGCGGTTGTCGAGCGAGACGACTTTGATCTTGAACAGCAGCAGCGCGCCCTGCGTGGGGCCGAACGCGGCCGTCGCGTCGGGCGGCGGCAGCACGCTTTTCGCCGGGACCAGCCCGCCGCGGTAGATGTAGTGGTTCGTCCCCAGCACCGAGAGCGGGTGGTAGACGTTGCCTTCGGTGTCGCTGATCGTGATCGCCTGCGACGCGACGTGGGCATGTTCGGTGTTGTTGAACACCTGCATGAACACCCCGAACCACTCCTGGCCGGGCAGCAGCCTGCCTTCCGAGAAGGGGACCCCCTCCAGGTAGCCGGAGTCCTCGCTGTTGGTGGGGTTCAACTGGCGCGAGAGCTGGACCTCGTAGATCAGCGGCCCGACGTTCAGGTACGGCGCGTTGGCGCCGGACTCGCCCGCGTAGGTGCCCGTCGTGACCTTCGTGTGCGATTCGCCGCAGGCGCCGAGCGCGACGGCAGCGAGCGCTGCTGCGGCGAGCAGGGCGAGCTTGCGCAGGGGGCTTCTCATGCGCGCGGCAGTCTACCCACCGGCGACGGTGACGCGCGCGCCCCGCTTGGCCGCCCGCGCGCCGGGCGTGCCGTCCTGCTCGAGGATCGCACGCAGCCGCCGCAGCGCCCGGTGGTGCTTGCGCCGCAGCCACGAGCGGGCGCCGAAGCTCTCCATCAGGCGGTCGGAGAGCTTCGCCGGCCACGTCTGGAGCGTGAAGCTGACGCGGGTGGCGCCCGAGGGGGCGGGGTCGAGCTGCCAGATGCCCAGCGTGCGGATGCGGTTGTTCTTGCCGGTGCGCCCCACCTCGACGATCCGGTGGGGGCGCTCGACGTCGGCGAACGTCACGTCCGCCCAGCTGAAGCGGTTCCCCGGCGCGTCGACGCGGAAGCGTGCGCCCGCGCCGCGACCGACCGGGTCGATGCGGGTCAGGTGCCAGTCGAGAAGGAAGTGGTCGGTGAACTCGGCGTGGTTGGCGATGTCCTGCAGGTACTCGAAGACCGTCTCGCGGGGCGAGCTGATCACGATCGAGAGGACAAGCGGATCCACGCGCCGGCAAGTCTATTGAGCAGCCGGCCGGGCGGGCCCCGCTCCGGCGTCCGCGGAAGGCCTCAGATCGCGCGCGCGGTGAGCCGCACCGTCTGCCCGTGGCAGGCGGTACGCACCGTCTCGCGCGCGACCGGCGCACCGTGGCGCAGCTGGCTGCAGAGCTCGCACACCAGGCGCGGCGGGCGCCCGGGGCGGTCCTCGTAGAGGTCCACCTGCTCGCCGAGGAGCGGTGTGCGCCCGCAGTCCGCGCAATGGGTGCGGCCTGCCTCCAGCTCGCCGAGCCCGCGCATCATGAGCTCGCGCTCGAGCTGCTCGATGTCGTCCTGGATCGATCCCATGCCTGACGTTTTCGATGCGCGAGGCCGCGCTCCTGCCGCGCCGGCGGTTTTGGGCCGCGGCGCCCCCGGGTAAAGGTTCCGGGCCGTTGCGCGTGTGGGCGTCGGAGGAAGAGGATTCGGATATGTTGAACGGGATGCCGGCGGCGGCCCGCCCTCCTGCCATGGGAGTCTTGTTATGATCGCCACGAGAGTCCCCCGGCGAGGGAGCGCCCCCTTGGCAGCGCATCTAGAGAGGGAGGAGCATTCGATGGAGTCACTGAGCGCAGGCACCTTCGTGGGCTCCGGCTCGTTCCGCTGCCAGCGCTGTGGCTACGCCCTGACGCTCGAGGGCTCCGACGTGCTCACCCCTTGTCCGAGCTGCGGCGGCCAGCAGTTCCTGCGCGCCTCGCTGTTCAGCACCGAGCGCATCGCCCACTCCGAGAGCCAGCCCACCGAGGCGACGCTCGTGCAGCCCGCGCCGCCGGACCTCGGCGAGCGGCTCGAGCAGGCGCGCGCCGGCATCGACGGCCCCGGGGAGTACCTCGTCTACGAGGAGGGCGAGGAGCTGCGCACGGTGCCGCTGTCGCGAGAGTGGACCCGCATCGGCCGCAGCCTCGCCGCCGACCTGCGCTTCGACGACCCCACCGTTTCGCGGCGGCACGCGCTGATCGTGCGCCATCCCGACGGTGTGCGGCTGCTCGACGACCGCAGCCTCAACGGCGTCTTCGTCAACGGCGCGCGCATCGACGGGCGCCTGCTCCAGGACGGCGACGAGATCATCGTCGGGCGCTACCGGCTGAGCTTCCTGCGCGTCGGTTCGCAGTCGCAGATGTCCCCTCCCGCCGGCTCCGGCGGGGCGGGCTCCACCTCCTCGGTCGGCTGAGCCGCAGCCAGCCGGCGGCCGCAGCGAGCGAGGGCGGGCGGGCCTCGACATCCCCCACGGCAGCGTAGTATCGGCGCCGATGTCCCAGACGATCGCGGTTCTCTCTCAGAAGGGCGGGACGGGCAAGACCACCGCCGTGCGCACGCTAACCGACGTCCTGCGCCGTGCCGGGCTGCGCACGCTGGCGATCGACCTCGACCCGCAGGGCAACCTCTCCGACTACTTCGACCTTCCACCGGACGCAGAGCCGACGATCGCCGACGTGCTCTCTGGACGCTCGGCGATCGACGAGGCGATCCTGCAGGACATCGTCCCCGCCAATTTGTCGCTCGCCGAGGCCGAGCTGATGCTGGGCGGCCGGATGGGCCGCGAGCTGACGCTGCGAAAGGCGCTGGCGCGGGCCGGCGAGGAGTACGAGCTGATCCTGATCGACTGCCCGCCCTCGCTCGGCCTGCTGACGGTCAACGCGCTCGTCGCCGCCGACTACGCGCTGATCACGGCGGAGGCCCAGTACTTCGCCCTGCAGGGGGTCGAGCAGGCGATGGAGGTGGTCGAGCTCGCGCGCGAGAACCTCAACCCCGGGCTGTCGCTGCTCGGGGTGCTGCTGAACCTCGCCGACATGCGTACCGTGCACTCGCGCGAGGCGCTCGCCTCGCTGCAGGAGCAGTTCGGAGACCAGGTGTTCGAGACGGTGATCCGCTCCTCGATCGCGTATGCCGAGTCGGCAGAGCGCGCGCGCTCGATCCTCGACCACCGCCCGGACCTCGGGGCCGACTACATGTCGCTGGCGCAGGAGCTGGTCGACCGGCTGGGCGGCCTGAACGGGGCCGGCGAGCGCGTCCGCCGGCTGGCCCGCGAGACGGCTTAGGCTCACATCTCCTCGACGTAGGCGCCCTGCGGCTCGAACGGCGCGCGCACCACGCTGGCCCAGCCCTCGACCTCGCGGCCCAGCGCCTCGGCGACGGTCCCCGTCTGCTCGTAGAAGCACCACACGAGCACCGTTGGCCCCGCCCCCGAGATCGTCGCGCCCAGGGCGCCCAGCTCGGGCGCCTTCGCTGCGAGCTCGAACGAGCGTGGGTACAGGTGCGCGCGCTGCGGCTGGTGGAGCCGGTCCTGCAGGCCGCGCGCGAGTTGCTCCCAGTCGCCGCGGGCCAGCCCGAGCGTCAGCAGCGCGGCGTGGGCGACGTTGAACACCGCGTCGGCGAGCGGCACCTGCGCGGGCAACGCGGCGCGGGCGGCGCGGGTGCGCACCGGCTCGCGCGGGACGACCGCGAGCGCCTCCAGGCCGGTCGGCGGCTCGAAGCGGCTCGCCTCACCGTCCGCGCAGATCACGAACCCGCCGCGCAGCGACGCGGCGACGTTGTCGGGATGGCCCTCGATCTCACTCGCCAGCTCGAGCAGGTTCGCGTCGAGCTCGAAGATGTGGTCGGCGGCCATCAGCCCGGCGACGATCGCGGCCGCGCTCGAGCCCAGGCCGCCCGAGAGCGGGATCTCCGAGGCGATCCTGAACGTGAAGCCGTCCGCCGGGTGCAGCCGCTCGAACGCGCGCACGCACAGGTTCTCGCGGCCCTTGGCGATCGGCAGGCTCGACTCGACGCCGAACTCGCCGGTCTCCTCGACCTCCAGTTGCAGCGTCAGCGAGATCGCCGCCGCCATGCAATCGAAGCCGGGTCCCAGGTTGGCCGAGGAGGCCGGGACCCGCACGACACGCCTTCGGATCACCGGCGCACGCTCCGCGTGCGCCGGTGAGTCGGCGCGCGCTCGATCGCGGAGAATCGGCCGGCGCTCCGTGCCGGCCTCAGCGCCTTACGGATCACCAAGCACCGCTTCCTCGATCGCGCTGATCTCGACCGAGGCGGTGATCATCCGGCCGTCGTTGTTGGCGATCGCCGTCTCGGGGTCCTTCAGGCCGCGGCCGGTGAGCACGCACACCACCTGCTCGGCTCCATCGGCGCCGTACTTCAGCAGCCCTGCCACCGAGGCCGCCGAGGCGGGCTCGCAGAACATCCCTTCGCGGTAGGCGAGCAGCCGGTAGGCCTGGAGGATCTCCTCGTCGCTGACGGTGCGGATCGACCCCCGCGAGTCGGTCGCGGCGGCCATCGCGTCCTCCCATCGCACGGGATTACCGATCCGGATCGCGCTGGCGATCGTTTCCGGATGCTCGATCGGATGGCCCTCGACGAGCGGCGCGGCGCCGGCCGCTTGGAAGCCGAAGATCCGCGGCGCGGCACCGACCTCCATGAACCCGCGCCAGTAGGCGGTGATGTTGCCGCCGTTGCCGACCGGGATGCAGAGCACGTCGAGGGCCCCTTCGAGCGCCTCGTGGACCTCGAACGCCGCGGTCTTCTGACCTTCGATGCGGTACTCGTTGACCGAGTTGACGAGCACGATCGGGTGGGCGTCCGTGAGCTGGCGGACAAGCTTCAGGGCCTCGTCGAAGTTCCCCCGCAGCGAGATCACCCGCGCGCCGTGCATCAGCGTCTGGGCCATCTTGCCCTGGGCGATCTTGCCCTCGGGCACGATCACCGCGCACGTGATCCCGGCACGGGCCGCATACGCGGCGGCGCTCGCGGCGGTGTTGCCGGTCGAGGCGCAGATCACCGCCCTTGCGCCGTCGCGCACGGCTGCCGACAGCGCACAGGTCATGCCTCGGTCCTTGAACGAGCCCGTGGCATTGCCGCCCTCCATCTTCAAACGGACCTCGGCCCCCACCATCTCGGAGACCACCGGCGCCTGCAGCAGCGGCGTCGAGCCCTCCTGCAACGAGACCAGCTTGTCGCCCGCGTCGAATGGGAGCCGGTCGAGGTAGCGCTCGATCAGCGGTACGTGCGCGCCGGTGGGGACACCGCTCTGGATTCGCGGGAGGGGGACGGGTTTGTAGGTCAGGCTCACAGGAACTCCTCTTCGATCACCCGGATCGTCCGGGGAGAAGAGCGTACGAAGTCGAACGCCGCGAGCTCGTCGACGGCGGCGCGCAGGGCGGACTCGAGCACCGGGTGGGTGACCATCACGAGCCGCGCGTGCTCGCCCATGCCGCGCTGCACGACGGACTTGATCGAGACGAGCTGCTCGCCGAGGACCTGCGTCACCGTCGCGAGCACGCCGGGCCTGTCCGCGACGTCGAGGTGCAGGTAGAACGCGCTTTCCACGTCCTCGATCAGTGACACGGCGAGGGGCGGCGCCGGGGGGCGCGCCCCCCCTGTCATCACGCTCACCACGTCACCGAGGACCGCGCTGGCGGTCTGCCTGCCCCCGGCGCCCGGACCGGACAGCGTGATCTCCGTGATCGTCTCCGACTCGACGGTGACCGCGTTGAACGATCCTGAGATCGACGCCAGCGGATGCCCCGGGTACAGGAACGTCGGGTATACGCTCACCGACAGCCCGCCCTGGCGGCGCTCGGCGGTGCCGACGAGCTTCAGGGCGAGGTCGAGCTCGCGCGCGTAGGCGAGGTCGTCGGAGTGCAGGTTCTCGATGCCCTCGTAGCGCACCTCGTCGAGGTGCACCGGCGCCCCGAACGCCAGCCGCGCGAGGATCGCCATCTTGGCGGCCGCGTCGCGCCCCGACACGTCGTCGCTCGGATCGGCCTCGGCGTAGCCACCCAGCTGGGCCTCCGCGAGCGCCTCGGCGTAGCTCGCGCCGCGGCTCATCTCCGTGAGGATGTAGTTGGTCGTGCCGTTGACGATCCCGTGGATGCGGTCGATCGGCGTGGCGGAGAGCGATTCCTCCAGCGCGCGGACCACGGGCACGACCCCGCCGACGGCCGCCTCAAAGCGGAGCCTGACGTCGTGCTCGCGGGCCGTCTCGTACAGCTCCTCGCCATGCTGGGAGAGCAGTTGCTTGTTGGCCGTCACGACGTCCTTGCCCGCCCGCATCGCGCGCAGCAGGTACTCGCGCGCGGGCTCGATCCCGCCGATCACCTCGACGATCAGATCGGAGGAGCCGAGGATCTCGTCGAAGTCGCCCTGCGAGCGTGTCAGCACGCCGCCGAGCACGGGCCGGCGCCCGTTGAAGCGCTCGATCTCGCCGGCCCGCTCGGCCAGCAGCGTCGCGAACGCCGCACCGACCGTGCCATGGCCGAGCAGCCCGACCGTGAAGGCGCGGTCCGTCATATGTTCAGGTGGGCTCCCGAGCGACCGCGGCGACGTCCCGTGCCGTCAGGTCCTCGAAGCTCTCGCGGCGCACGACCGCGCGCGCCTCGCCGCCGGCGCAGAAGATCACCGGGGGCCTCGTCACGCCGTTGTAGTTGTTGGCCATCGCGTACCCGTAGGCGCCCGTCGCCGGCGTGACGATCACATCGCCCGGCCGCGGGTCGTCGAGCAGCACGCCGCGGGCGATCACATCGCCGGACTCGCAGTGCTTTCCGGCCAGCACGCACTCGAGGGCCCCGCCGAAGCGGTCGACGATCTGCGCCTCGTAGCGCGCCCCGTAGAGCATCGGGCGCAGGTTGTCGGACATCCCGCCGTCGACGGCCACCCACCGCGACACGTTCTGTCTGACGCTCTCGACCGTGTACAGCGTGACGCCGGCGTTCGCCGTCAGCGCGCGGCCCGGCTCGACCAGCAGCCGGCCACCGTGCCCGCCCAGCTCCTGTACTGCGACCCCGAGGTACTCCTCGACCGACGGCGGCTGGTGCTGGTCCTCTAGGTACTGGACCCCGAGCCCGCCGCCGACGTCCAGGACCTCGAACTCGCCGAGCGTGGCCAGCTGGGCGCAGGCGCGGCGAAAGGGCCCGAGCTCGAGCAGCTGGGAGCCGATGTGCGCGTGCAGGCCGTGCAGGGCGAGCCCGGGGGTCGCGCGCACGCGCGCGATCGCCTCGTGCACCTCGTTCATGGAGAAGCCGAACTTCGAGTCGGCCTGGCCGGTGGAGATCTTCTCGTGGGTGTCCCCGCGCACGTCAGGGGTGACGCGCACCAGCACCGGCTGGCCGCCGTCACGGTCGCCGAGCGCGCCGTCGGCAACGAGCTCGCCGAGGCGCTCGATCTCGTCGAAGTTGTCGATCACGATCAACGCGACGCGGTGGCGCAACGCCATCCGCAGCTCGGCTTCGGACTTGGCGTTGCCGTGCACGACGATCCGCTCGGGCGCGAAGCCGGCGTTCAGTGCCAGGAACAGCTCACCGCCCGAGGCGACGTCGCACCAGAGACCCTCCGCAGCGAACAGCGACAGCACGGCGGTGCACGGGAACGCCTTCGAGGCGAACACCACGTGCAGGTCGGGATGAAGCTCGCGCCCGGTCCCCACGAACGCCCGCGCCCTGGCGCGCAGATCCTCTTCGGCGACGACGTACGCGGGCGTGCCGAACTCGCGCGCCAGGAGGAGCGTGTCGCAGCCACCGACTTCGAGCACGCCGCGCTCGCTCAGGCGGCTGCCGAGCGGGAACACCGGGGAGAGGCTCGTTCCTGTCGCCATGTCGGCGGTGATTATCGCCTGCGCGCCGCTCAGGCGGGCGCCGGGCGCGCGACACGGCGCCCGCGCGGCGCGTCCTCGGCGCGCAGCGCGGAGAGGCCGCCCCCGCGGCGCACGAGCAGCCAGAGCCACACCAGGCCGATGATGATCAGCACGATGCTCTCGAGCTGCGGCCCGGTGAGCCCGAGCGCGACCTCTTTGTTGCGGCGGATGAACTCGATCAGGAGCCGCTCGGTGCCGCTGCCAAGGAGATACAGCGCGAACACGACGCCGGGGCGCACGCGGTCGCGCAGCTGCCACAGCGCCCACGCCAGCAGGCACATCGTGACGGTCTCGTAGATCGGCGTCGGGAGCACGGTTACCCCCGGCGGCGTCGGCACTGTGCCGTGGGGATAGCCCATCGAGGTCGGCAAGGTGGAGCGGATCCCGTAGTCGCCGTCGCCGGAGACCTGGCAGCCGATGCGCCCGATCGCGTAGCCGAGCGCCAGCGCGGTCGCGCACATGTCGAGCATCCGCAGTTCGAGCACCCCGCGCCAGCGCATCCAGCCGATCACGCCGATCGCGCCGCCGATCGCGCCGCCGTACCAGACCAGCCCCGAGCCCGAGAAGACGTTGCTGACCAGGCTGCCGTGCAGGCTGCCGGCCTTTTCGATCAGGTAGTAGAGCCTCGCGCCGACGACGCCTCCGATCAGCGCCGCGAACGTGATCTCGTACGCCCAGTCCACCGGCTTGCCGAGCTCGCGGAGGCGCCGCCAGACCAGTGCGCCGCAGGCCAGGAAGCCCAGGGCGAACGCCACGCCGAAGGTCTTGATCGAGATGCCGAGGACTTCGATTTCGGGCTTCATCGGGGGGTGCGGCTCTGCATGGCGGAGGGCAAGACTTTAGGGGAAGTGAAGGGGGCGTCTGCCAGAATCTGTGTATGGCATCGCGAGCCCACACCAACTTCGGACGCGACTCCGGCCTGCAGGCGCGGATGGTCCTGACCCTGTTCCTGCTCGGCCTGCTCTACGTCGTGTTCATCGGCGTGCTGTTCGCGGCCGGCGCGGGCGCGGGGCTGATCGTCGTCGTCGCGGTCGTGCTGCTGCTGGTGCAGCTGTTCGCCTCGGACAAGATCGCCCTCGCCACGCTGGGGGTGAAAGAGGTCTCGCCCGCCGACGAGCCGGAGCTGCACGGGATCGTGGAACGGCTGTGCGTGCAGGCCAACCTGCCCAAGCCGCGCGTCTGCGTCATGGAGACGCCGATGCCCAACGCGTTCGCGATGGGCCGTTCGCGCAAGTCGACGACGGTCTGCGCGACGCGCGGCATCCTCGACATGCTCGACAGCAACGAGCTCGAAGGCGTGGTGGGCCACGAGCTCACGCACGTGATCAACCGCGACGTGATGGTGATGACGCTCGCGGGCTTCTTTGCAACGCTCGCGTCGCTGATCCTGCAGTTCGCGTTCTTCTTCGGCGGCGGCTTCGGGAATCGTGAAGAGGAGGAGGACATCTTCATCGTGGTCGCGGCCTCCGCTCTGGTGTACGCGATCTCGTTCTTCCTGCTCCGGGCGCTGTCGCGCTACCGCGAGTTCGCCGCCGACCGCGGCTCGGCTGTGCTGACCGGCCGTCCGAGCGCGCTCGCCTCCGCGCTGATCAAGATCTCGGGCACGATCGAGCGCCAGCCCGCCCAGGACCTGCGCCAGGCCGAAGGCCTAAGCGCGTTCTTCATCGTCTCGCCGAAGGCCAAGGAATCGCTCCTGAACCTGTTCTCGGACCACCCGCCGCTCGAAAAGCGCCTGGCGGCGCTGGAGCGGCTCGAGGCCCAGCTGCAGCAGGGCGCCGCCGCGCTCTGATCGTGGGCCTGCGGGACGTCCTCTGGGGCCGCCACCAGGTCAAGGGCCCCGCTCCCGACCGCCTGTTCGCGATCACCACGGCATGGGTGACGCTGGAGTCGGGGCACTCCATCTCGCCGGCCGGGAAGGCCGCGATCGTATTTCAGGCCCTGGCGACGAGCGACTTCGAAGCGACGATCAAGGACATGGAAGAGGTCGTGAAGGCGACGGGGGGCGAAAGCGCCACGACGGTCTCGACGCAGGACGACAGCTATGGCTACCGCTGGATGGTGCTCAGCAACCCCGCCGGCAAGCCGAGCTGCGAAGACCTCGCCGTCGGCATCAACGCGGTCGCGAGCTCGATCGAGACCGCGGGCTACGGGGAGCGGCTCCTGTGCGCCGTGTTCGCGTTCGTCGACGCCAAGAGCCGTCCCATCTACTTCATCTACAACTACAAGCGCGGTTACTGGTACCCGTTCGTTCCAGAACCGGGCGACGGCAAGCAGCGCGACACCGAGCGCGAGCTGCAGATCAAGGCCCAACTGGGCGACGAACTGCCGATCGAGCCCGAGATCGAGCGCTGGTTCCCGTTGTGGGGAATCCCGATCTGAGCGCTGGCCGGCATCGAGCGCCCCGAGGCCGGCATGGAGCGCCGGCCGACACGCCCGAATACGCCCCCAATACCCTTGATCTCCTCAGTCGGGGATCAGACCCTCACCGCTGAAGTCCGCGGCCGCCTCTTTCAGCGAGGTGTCGGCGGGCGGCAGGATCACGTCAGAGCCCTCGAGCTGGTCCTCCGGCACCGCGTCGCCGGTCGCACGGACGTAGTCGAGCAGCGCGGTGAACGCCTGCTCATAGGCGTCCTCGTCGCACGCTTCGACCGCCCCCGCCACGGCGTTCTCCAGCTCGTTCAGCCGCGGTGCCTCCTCGTCGTCGAGTTCGAACTGCCCCTCGCCCGAGATGCGGACGATCATGCCTGGCCGCTCTCGGGAGCGGACTCGCCGTCCCCCGCGCCCGAGGGGATCTGCGCGGCTGCGCTCTCGGGCTGGCCGAGTTCGGCCTTCATCTTGGAGAGCTCGTCGTCGACCTGGCTCTGGCTCGAGAGCTGCTTGAGCTGTTTGTCGATGTCGTCTTCCCCGGAGCCGAGCTGGGTGATGTCGTCGAAGGTCCCGGCCGCTTCGAGCTCCTGCACCGCGTCGCCCCGCGCGCGCATGTTTTCGGTCTTGTCGACCGCGCGCTGCATCGCCAGGCCCACGTCGGCCATCTGCTCGCCCACGCCCGTGGCCGCTTCCGAGATCCGCACCTGGGCCTCGGCGGCCGAGTACTGCGCCTTGATGACCTCCTTCTTGGTGCGGAAGGCTTCGATCTTCGCGCGCAGCTGTTTCTCGGAGTCGGTCAGCTTCTGCTGCTGGTCTTCGAGTTCGTTGACCTGCGTGTCCAGCGACTGCAGCTCGGTCTGGGCGACGTTCTTGCGCTCCAGCGCGGCGCGCGCGAGGTCCTCGTTGTTCTGCGAGAGCGCCTGGCGCGCCTGCGTGTCGAGCTTGACGAGGCTCTGCTGCAGCGAGCTCTCCTGCATCTGCAAGCGCTTCTTGGCCGTTACGACGTCCGCGATCCCCTTCTTGACGTTCTGCAGCTGTTCGACCTGCTTCTGGTAGCTGTAGTCGAGCGTCTCGCCGGGGTCTTCGGCCCGGTCGAGCAGCTTGGAGACCTTCGCCTTCACGACTGTGGACATGCGCCCGGCCAAGCCGGCCATGCGATCCTCCTATGGGTTGCGACGGGGCGGCCGGCACGAGGCCGGCCAACTCCCATCAGCCTAGCCGACGACGAACCGCTACAGGCCCAGCGGGTGGCGCACCACGAAGCCGCTGTTCCCCGGACGCAGCGGACGCCACCGCGGGCCCTGCTGGTCGGAGGGATCGTCGGCGGAGCTCGTGTCCAGGCGCAGACCGGCGACCGTCATGTAGGCGTGGCCCGGGTTCGAGAAGATCGCCACCCAGCGGCCAGCCCCGTGCGAGCCCCAGATTTCGAATTCCGAGGAGTCCTTCGGCACGCTGAGCAGGCTCGCGCCGTGCAGGGCGAAGGAGACGGTCCCCGAGCAGTCATAGCCGCGCGAGGTGAACGAGCCGTGGCCACCACCGAATATGTAGGGCAGGCCGATCAGCTCGTTGCCGGCCCAGATGATCTTCTGGACCGCAGCCGGCGCCGACATCGGGGCCGCGGCGAGGCCGTCCACGTAGCGGGCGGTGCTGCCGGGGACCAGCAGGTCCGGGCGTTCGGTCGGCCCGGTCGCCGGGCTGATGCCGGTGGGCGGCAGTTCGAGCGGTTGGGCCGGGGTGGTCGTCGTCGCGGGCGAGCTGCCGCCGGTCGCGCTCGCGGCCGTTCCGGTCGTGGTGCTCGCCGTCGGGCTCCACGGGATCACCTGGCCGCCGGAGGTCTTGACGTAGACCGGGCCCTTGTAGGCGATGTTCGAGGACCGCGCGGTGACCGGGAACAGGTGGACTTTCGGGGCGGTGCTCGTGGATGGGCTTGTGGGGGGTTCGGAAGCGGAGGCGCCTCCGGTGTTCGCCGCGAGGGCGGCGTCGGCGCCGGTGCCCATCAGCATCAAGCTGCAGACCAGCGCGCTCAGGGTGCGTACCTGCAAGTCGAAAACCTCTTTCGTCGGCCTGCGGGGTTAGCTGACGGGCTAGCGCTGAAAGAGCCTGCGCTTCCTGCGGTTTCACCGCGGGATTCGCCCCAACAACTTGGGTCCCCCGTCCCCTGACACCCGGTCAGGGGCTCGGCGTTCGGCGGCACGCTAGCAAAGTGCAAGGACGCTTGCATCGCGCCGCCCCCGAAACCTGCCTCCACGACGTTGCGGTCCTTCTCCGACCTCCCCGGTAGTGTGCCCAGCGGATGCGCTTCAAGCCTGCTTCGACGCGAGCGCGGCGGTTCCTGCTCGTGTCCGCCTCGCTGCCGGCCCTTGTGTTCGCCGGCTGCGGCAAGGGCGGTCAGACGACCCAGCGCCACGCGGGCGGGCCGGTCCCGAGCGTCGCCCCCGTGGCCGAAGAGGGCGCCGTGACCGTCACGACGCGCAACACGACCCGTGTCGGCGGCAGCGAAGTGCTGACCGACGCCGCCGCGGTCGCGCGCGTCGCCTATCCCGGCCTCACCCCGGGCTCGCGCCCGGAAGCCGTGGTCGTGGTGGACCGCCGCGACTGGCCCGGCGCACTGGCAGCATCGGCGCTGGCGAGCGCGCCACTGAACGCGCCGATCCTGTTCGCCGAAGGCAACTCGCTGCCGCAGGTCAGCCGCGAAGCACTCGAAGCCATGCATCCGAAGGGCGCGAGCGCGCTCGGCGGCGTCCAGGTGATCCGCCTGGGGACGGAAGCGCCCCTGCCCGCGGCCTATACCGCGCGCTCGCTGCCGCGCTCGGACCCGGCCGGGACGCCCGCGGAGGTTGAGCAGCTGCTCTCAGCGGTCTCCGGGGCGAGCCCTCGCGAGGTGATCGTCGTCGGCACCGAAGGCCCCCGCTCGATGCAGATGCCCGCCGCGGGACTCGCCGCCGAGAGCGGCGCGCCGCTGCTGCCCGTCTCGGGCGCGGTGCTGGACGCCGGGAGCGAAGCGCTGCTGCGCCGGCTGCACCACCCCGCGATCTACGTGATCAACGGCGCCCACGTCAGCCACGGCGTGCTCGGCGCGCTGGCGCGGCTCGGGCGCGTCACGGCGATTCCCGAAAGCGAAGGCGGCGAAGCCGCGACCCCTGTCACGAGCTCGATCGCGGCTGCCCGCTTCACCGACGGAACCTTCGGCTGGGGCGTCAAAGACCCAGGACACGGCCTCGTGTTCGCGCGTGCGGCGCGCCCGCTGGACGCGCCCGCGGCGGCGATCCTCTCTGCGACGGGCAACTACGGCCCGATGCTGCTGCTCGAAGCGCCCGACACGATCCCGCCGCAGCTCGCCGCCTACCTCGGCGACATCCAGCCCGCGTACGGCACGGCGCCCGAATTCCGGCCCGTGCGTGGTGTCTACAATCACGGCTGGCTGATCGGGGACGAAACGGCGATCTCGCTGACGACCCAGGCAGAACTCGACTCGCTGCTCGAGATCAAGCCGACGAAGCAGGGCGCCGCTGAAGAAGCCGCGGTGGTGCAGTCCGAATAGGTGAGAAGGGACATCGCGTGAGCGAAGCCGAAGATCCGCGTCGCCTGCTCCGCAAGGAGCAGGCCAAAGACGTGTCGCTGGAGGACGTGCGCCAGCTGATGGGCGCCTCCACTCCCCACTTCGCGTTGCAGCTGCGCAACCGGATCGCCAAGCTGATCGCCGGCCTGCCGCCCGAGCACCCCGCGCGCATCGAAGGCGAGCGCGAGATCGCCCGCCTGCAGGCGCTGGGCCTGGACGGCGAGGTGCGGGGAGAGGGGCCGGCCGAGGGCGAGCGCCCGCTGCCTTCGGTGCGCCTGACCGCGCAGACCCGCGCGCTCGAGGCCGATCCAGCCGAAAGCGGCTAGACCGCTACCGGCGCTTCAGCGCGAACACGCGCTCGCGGCGAGCATCGTCGAAGCGCGCCTTGAGCATCCGGTAGAGCAGCCAGAACACCGGCACGTCGACCAGCAACGGCGCGAGCACCAGCACGCCGCCGCGCGCGCCCGCCGCGTACAGGCCGAGCGCGACGCCGCCGTGCACGAGGGCCGTCGGCACCGCCGCGAGCAGCGCCGCGTGCGAGCGGTAACCGGCCCGGTGCTCGCGGATCGTGAACTCGAGCGTCCCGAGCACGACCGCGCCGAGCCCGGCGAACAGCGTCGCGGTCGCGCCGGTGCCGAAGCCGACGATCGTCCCGATCGCGCCGACGAGGATCAGCAGCTCGGAGAACGGCCAGGGATGCCAGGGCGCCTCGGGGCGCTCGCCCACGCCCCCCGGGTCGCGCCGCGAGCGGTCGGGGGTCACAGCCCCCGGGTCGCGCGCTCCCCGGCCCTCGCGACGCCCGGCGGCGGCTCGCGGCGCCTTCAGCTGCCCCGGCGCGACCCGCGGTGAGGAGGCTGCCTGTGCCGCCTCGCCGGATGCCCCCTCGGCGAGCGCGGTCCCCGCCGGGGCCGCGCGCCGCTTGCGGGGTCGCCCGCGCCTGCCTGCGTTGCGCTTCGACATCGATCAGCCGGCGGGCGAGATGACTTCGCGCTGCATGGGCCGTCGATCGTAGCGCCTATGCTGGCGCCAGATGTCGCTGCAAACAGGGTCCGAGGGAACCTCCGCACCGCGTATTCCCGACTCCTCGCTGCCGGGCCCCTTCCCGGTCGGGCGCTACGCGGCGAGGCTGCGCGAGCAGCTGCGCTCGTTCCGGCGCGTCCAGTTGCTCGGCGAGCTCGTCAACCTGCGCACGGCGCGGACCCGGGTGTACTTCGAGCTGCGCGACGGCTCGGGCGCGATCCCGTGCGCGGCTTGGCTGAGCGACTGGGAGACGATGCTCTCCTCGAGCGGGCAGGCGCCGGCCGAGGGGATGCAGGTGGTGGTGGCCGGCGGCTGCGACTACTACCCCGGCAGCGCAGCCTCCTCGCCCGCGTTCTCCTTCAACGTCACCGACCTGCGGATCGCGGGCGAGGGCGACCTGCTGGCGCAGATCGACAGGCTTCGCAAGCAGCTCGACGCCGAGGGGCTGCTGGAGCGACAGCGGCGCCTTGCGCTGCCGGCGCTGCCGGCGACGATCGGCGTCGTGACCGGCGAGAGCGGGAAGGCCCGCGACGACCTGCTCGCCGCGCTGCGGCGGCGGGGATGGGCGGGGCGCCTCGTGTGGGCCTTCGCCCCCGTCCAGGACCGTCACGCGGCCCCCGCGATCACGCGGGCGCTTGGCGACCTCGCGGCGCTGGAAGAGGTCGAGGTGGTGATCGTCGCGCGGGGTGGCGGCTCGCTGGCCGACCTCCTCTGCTTCTGCGACGAGACCCTGTGCCGGACGGTCGCGCTGCTCGCCGTGCCGGTGATCGCGTCGGTCGGCCACCACACCGACCGCACGCTGCTCGACGACGTCGCCGCCGTGAGCTGCTCGACCCCCACCCACGCCGCCGAGGCGGCGGTGGCCATCGACTGCGTGGCCGCGCGCCGCCGCCAGCTGGAGCTCGCCGCGAGGCTCCGCGAGCACGGCGGTCGCGTGCTGCACGAGCGCGAGCGCCGCGCGCACGCGGCCGCGCGGCTGCGCGACCACGGCCGCCGGGCCGTGCTCGAGCGCGCGCGGCGGCTGGCGCTGCTCTCCAGGGCGCCGGGGGTGCACGTCGACCGCCAGCGCGAGCAGCTGCGCCAGAAGCTGCGCGAGATCCGTGCGGGGTCGCGGCGCAGGCTGCGCGACGAGCTGGAGCGGACCGGCAAGCGCGCGCTCGTGATCTCGCGGAAGTCGTCATCTACGCTCGCGGACTGCGGCGGGCGCCGCGCGCGCGAGCTGGAGCGGCTCGCGCTCGCGCTCGCCGGGCACGACCCCCAGCGCACGCTCGAACGGGGCTACGCGCTCGCGCAGGCGCCGGACGGGAGCCCTGTGTCGTCGGCGAGCGAGGCCCGCGAGCGGCGCACGCTGACGTTGCGCTTCGCCGACGGCAGCGTCGGCGCCGAGGTCTCGGAGCGATGAGCTCGCAGCCGCAGCCCGGCGCCGGAGCCGGCTCCTCCGAGCGACTCTCCTATGAGGCGGCGACCGCGCGCGTCGAGGAGATCATCAGGCGCCTGGACTCCGGGGAGGCGAGCCTCGACGAGACGCTCGCGCTCGTCAGCGAGGGCAAGCGGCTGATCGAGCAGTGCGCCGGGGAGCTCGCGGCGGTCGGCGCCGCGCTCGAGGAGCTCAAGCTCGACGAGCTGGTCGCGCGCTTGGAACGCGAGGCCGCCGGATGAGCACGTGGGATCTCCTCGCGTCGCTGCCGGTGGAGATCGAGGGCTACTCGCTGGAGGGACTCGAGCAGGAGGTCTCGAGCGACTTCCTGCGCAAGAGCACGCTGATCGAGCTGCGCGGCGCCGGCGAGGAGGGCGTCGGCGAGGACGTGACCTACGACGCCGAGGACCACGACATCCTCCAGCAGGCCGGGCCGTCGCTGCCGCTCCCCGGGAGCTGGACGATCGCGAGCTTCTGCGAGCACCTCGCCACGCTGACGCTGTTCCCCTCGCCGCCGGTGCGCGAGGTCTCCCAGCGCTACCGGACGTGGGCGTATGAGTCGGCCGCGCTCGATTTGGCATTGCGCCAGGCGGGCACGTCGCTGCACGACGCGCTGGGGCGCGAACCGGAGCCGGTCCGCTTCGTCGTCTCCCTGCGCCTCGGCGAGCCGCCGACGCTCGAGCCGGTCCGCCGTCGGCTGGAGGTCTGCCCGGGGCTCGGCTTCAAGCTCGACCCGACGAGCTCGTGGGACGAGCAGCTGATCGCGGCGCTCGTGCAGACCCGGGCCGTCGACTCGGTCGACTTCAAGGGCTACTACAAAGGCACCGTCGTGGACCAGCCACCCGACCCGGTGCTCTACGAGCGCGTCGTCACCGCCTTCCCGAAGGCATGGCTGGAGGATCCCGCGCTGACCCCGGAGACGGAGCCGATCCTCGCGCCGCACCGCGAGCGCTTCTCCTGGGACGCCCCGATCCATTCGATCGAGGACATCGAGGCGCTGCCCTACCGACCACGCATGGTCAACGTCAAGCCGTCGCGGCTGGGCGGCCTGCGCAGCCTGCTCGACGCCTACGACTACTGCGCCGAGCACGGGATCGGCAACTACGGAGGCGGCCAGTTCGAGCTCGGCGTGGGGCGCGGCCAGAACCAGTACCTGGCCTCGATCTTCCACCCGGACGCCCCGAACGACGTCGCCCCGACCGGCTTCAACCTGCCGGAGCCGTCCGTCGATCTGCCCTGCAGCCCGCTGGCGCCGGCGCCTGCGAAGACCGGGTTTCGCTGGCAGTAGCGCCGCCGGGAAGGGCGCAACTTCCGTGGCTCGACGACGTTTGGAGCCGCATAGGCGGTAACTTCGGTTCCGACCTCCTGACGTGAGCGCTGTGCACCCGGCGCCGCGGGGGGTGAAAGCCAACGACACGAGGTTTTCGTGGTCTCGGCGGGCAGAAGCGCGACAACACGATCGATCGCGCTGGCGGGCACGCTCTGGGCGGTCACGCTGGCGATCTGCTGCTGCCCGCTCGAGGCGGCGGGGAGCCCCGGCGGCACCGCGCCCCCCGGCGCGCAGAAAGGCACGAGCGCCCCGGTGTCGAGCGGCACCAGCGCGCACGTCACCAGCGTTCGCATCACGGGCGTCGCGTGCACGCCCTCACAGCACTGCACCGGCAACCCGCGCCAGGTCTCCACTCACGGCACGCTGCTGATCAAGGGCGTTGGGTTGAAGGCCGGCATGGTGCTCGGCTTCCCCAAGACCGCGGGGGCGAGCGTCACCACCCGCTCGCCCGGCGCGCGCCTGCGCAACACGACGGCCGGGCTGGCGGCGACCGTCCCGAAGGCGGCGCACTCCGGCCACGTGAAGATCCTGCTGAGCAGAGGCCGCTACACGAGCTCCTACGGCCCGATCTACGTCTACACGCACGCGCTGCACCCACCGCTGCCGAAGGTGACCTCCCCGGCGAAGGCCGGCGGTGTCGCAGCCGGAGCCTTCGAAGGCCAGGGGATGTGGATCTGGTACGTGAGCCGCTCGAGCGGCGGCTCGATCCCCGCGATCGTCTCCCAGGCGCACGCCGCGGGCGTCACGACCGTCTTCGTCAAGAGCTCGGACGGCTCGAGCAACTACTGGAGCCAGTTCTCGCCGGCGCTCGTGGCGGCACTGCACGCGGCCGGGCTGAAAGTGTGCGCCTGGCAGTACGTCTACGGCACCAACCCGGCCGGCGAGGCGGCGCTCGGCACCGAGGCCGTCACCAACGGCGCCGACTGCCTGGTGATCGACGCCGAGGCCGAGTACGAAGGCAAATACGCGGCCGCGCAGACCTACGTCCAGGACCTACGGGCCAAGATCGGGCCTTCCTACCCCCTCGGCCTCGCGTCGTTCCCCTATGTCTCCTACCACTCCTCGGAGCCCTACTCCGTGTTCCTGGGCCCGGGCGGCGCGCAGTTCAACCTGCCGCAGATGTACTGGAAGGCGATCGGCACCTCCGTCGACACCGTCTACGCGAACACCTACATCGCGAACCGCATCTACCAGCGTCCGATCTTCCCGCTGGGTCAGACCTACGAAAGCCCGTCGCCGACCGAACTGCTGCGCTTCCGCGAGGAGGCCGTCCTGTACGGCGCCCCCGGCTGGTCCTTCTGGGACTGGCAGGAAACGTCCTCCGCCGGCTGGTCGGCGCTTGCCGCGCCAATGACGCCGCTCGCGACGGTGACTCCCAACACGAGCTACCCCGAACTCTCGAAAGGCAGCAAGGGCGATCAGGTGCTCTGGCTGCAGGAGCACCTGGCCACGGCGATCCCGAGCCAGGAAACGACGGGCAACTTCGGCAACCAGACGATCGCGAACCTGAAGACGTTCCAGAGCGCGCACGGCATCGAACCGAGCGGCGTCGCGACCGCGCAGACATGGGCGGCGCTGCTGTCGCTCGAACCGGTCGCGGTGAACTGGACAGGGAAATAGGCGCCGACCGGCGGACGCGCCGCCGGCCTGCGCCTGCCAGGTCCTAGACCCGCTCGATCAGCGTCGCGGTCCCGAGACCGCCGCCGCAGCACATCGTCACGAACCCGATCTCCTTGTCGGAGCGCTCGAGCTCGTGCAGAAGCGTCGTGATCAGCCGCGCGCCGGTCGAGCCGAGCGGGTGCCCGAGCGCCATCGCGCCGCCGTTGACGTTCACGCGGTCCATGTCGGGGTCGAGCTCCCGGCGCCAGGCCGCGACGACCGGCGCGAACGCCTCGTTGATCTCGATCAGGTCGATGTCGTCGATCGACATCGAGTTGCGGTCGAGAATCTTGCGCGTCGCCGGGATCGGGCCCTCGAGCATTTTCACGGGGTCGCAGCCGACGGTCGTCTGGTCGACGATGCGGGCCCGCGGTTTCAGCCCGAGAGCCTTTGCCTTCTCGCCGCTCATCAGCAGCACGGCGGCGGCGCCGTCGGAGATCTGCGAAGCGTTGCCGGCCGTGATCTTGCCGTCGGGCTTGAACGCGGGCTTGAGCTGCGAGAGCGCCTCCAGGTTCGTGTCCGGACGGATCCCCTGGTCGGTGACGAGCGTCTGCCCATCGACGGTCATCGGCACGACCTCGCGCTCGAAGCGCCCCTCCTCGGTCGCCTGGTGGGCGAGCTTGTGCGAGCGGACCGCCAGCTCGTCGAGCTCCGAGCGCGGGATCTCCCACTGGTCGGCGATCATCTCGGCGCCGAGTCCCTGGCCGACGATGTTGTGCTTGGCCATCAGCTCGGGCGTGAAGGCGTAGCCGAACTCTTCCTGCGTTTTCATGCCCGCCGCAAACGGCAGATGGCCCATGTGCTCGACGCCGGAGCCGATCATCGCGTCGTGCACGCCCGCGGCGATCAGGGCGGCGGAGAAGTTGACAGCCTGCTGGGCTGAGCCGCACTGGCGATCCACGGTCGTGCCGGGCGTCTCGATCGGCAGGCCGGCTTCGAGCCACGCGTTGCGCGCGATGTTGAAGCCCTGCTCGCCGAACTGCTGCACGCAGCCCGCGATCACGTCCTCGACCTCGGACGCGTCGACGCCGGCGCGGTCGATCACCTCCGAGTAGCACGTCGCGAGCAGCTTGTTCGGGTGGGTGTCCTTGTAGTAGCCCTTCTCCCTGTGGCCGCGTCCAATCGGTGTGCGCACGGCCTCGACGATCACGACTTCGCGGCCCTCTGGTTGCCTCATCGGTGAAGTCCTCTCAGGTCTCGGTTTCTCCCGGCTCGACGGTCCCGAGCCGGGATGATCGGGTCCCACCTCTAGATGCGCGCTTCTGAAAGGATGCGCGGACCCTGCAGCGCGTACTGTACCGCCTGCCCGCGGGCTCCTGGCTGCCCGGCCAGCCGCGCAGGGAAGCGCAAATCTGAGAGCAAAGGAGCGACGTGAGCACTGATCTGGGCGTGGCTGGAAGCGGCGCGATCGCGTGCGGCCTCGCCGCGACGGCGGCCCATCACGGGCCGGTGCTGCTGCTCGCGCGCTCAGAGGAGTCGGCCGACAGGGCGCGGGCGACGGTCGAGAAGACGCTCTCCCGGCTCGGCGCGGAGGTGGACCCCGAGCACGTCCAGATCGTCACCGACCCCGAGGCGCTCGCGGAGACGACGTTCGTCGTCGAGGCGGTCGTCGAGGACCACGACGTCAAGGCGCGCCTGCTCGGCGAGCTCGACTCGATCCTCGCCCCGGAGGCGATCCTCGCCAGCACGACCTCCTCGCTGTCGGTGCAGGCGCTCGCCGAGGCCAGCGGCCGGCCCGAGCGCTTCGTCGGCCTGCATGTGTTCAACCCCGTCACGAAGATGCAGCTCGTCGAGCTCGTCTTCCCGCGCGAGGCCAGCGATGAGACCCGCGCCCGCGCGCTCGCGCTCTGCGAGACGTTCGAGAAGACGCCCGTGGAGGTGCCCGACATACCGGGCTTCGTCGTCAACCGGCTGCTCTTCCCCTACCTCTTCAGCGCGGTGCGGCTGATGGAAGAGACCGGGCTCGATCCGGCCGACATCGACACCTGCATGAAGCTCGGCGCCGGCTACCCGATGGGCCCGCTGGCACTGCTCGATCTCGTCGGCCTGGACGTCGCCAGCGCGATCGGCGAGACGATCGGCGAGCCGGTGCCTGAGCGCCTGAGCGAGCTCGTGGCCGAGGGGGCGCTCGGCCGCAAGAGCGGCCGCGGACTGCTCTCTTACTAGCCGTCGGCGCGGCTGGGCGTGGCGGGCCGCCAAACATTCAACGGCCGCTAATCGGACTTTTAGGTCGCGTTGATCCTCGTGGCGATACTGGGCCATGCGACGTACGCGTCGCAACGCACACCCGCCTCCTCCCAGTGCGCACGATCCGGTCCGCTCCCCCCGCGGGCCGGACGTGTTTAAGGGCCCGTTTCGCAGCGGGCCCTACTGGTCGCGCTCGGGCGCGCCCTGCTGGCGCGAGCCGGCGACCGCCCGGCGCTCGCGGATCCGAACCGACTCGATGCGGTTGTCGCGCACCGACTCGACTCGGATCGAGTAGCCGTTCGCGCTGATCGTGTCGCCCCGCCGGGGCAGCCGGCCCAGCTGCGCGAAGACGAAGCCGCCGACCGAGTTGTAGGCGTCGCTGTCGGCCGGCAGGTGCAGGCCGTAGTCGGCGAGGTCGGTCACCGCCACATGCCCGCGCACGAACCAGTCGCCGTTGGCGAGCCGCCGGATCTCGCCGGCAGCGGGGTCGGTCTCGTCGGAGATCTCGCCCACGACCTCCTCGATGATGTCCTCGACGCTGATCACGCCCACGACCCGGCCGTACTCGTCGACGACGACGGCGAGCGAGGTGCGGGAGCGCTGCAGGTCGGCGAGCAGGTCGTCGAGCGGCTTCGTCTCGGGCACGATCAGCGCGTCGTGCACGACCGGCTCGATCGGGGCGTGCGGGCCGGCGGACATGTAGAGCCCCGCCAGCTCGCTGACGTGGACGATCCCCCGCACGCGGTCGCGGTCTTCGTTCTCGGTGACAACGAGCCTTGTGTGCCCGCTGGAGACGCACAGCTTCAGTGCGGTTTCCACGTCAGCCGAAACGTCGAGCGTGATGACCGCGGGAATCGGGGTCATCACCTGGCGGGCCTCCTGTTCGTGAAGGTGGAAGACACCGGTGAGCATGCCCGCCTCGCCCGGGTCGATCTGCCCGCCGGCGGAGGACTCGGCGATCAGCCGCTTGAGCTCATCCGAGGTCCCGGCTTCGGCTTGGCGGCTCGTATCGACGCCGAGCAGGCGCAGGATCCGGTTGGAGATCGCGGTGACCCCGGCGATGATCGGCTGGAACAGGACTTTGAACCCGCGCAGCGGGCGGGCGACCCGGCGCGCGACGGCCTCGGCGCGGTCGATCGCGTAGAACTTCGGCACGATCTCGCCGCCGATCAGCTGTACGCCCGCGATCACCGCGAAAGCGAAGATCGCGACGATCGCGGCGGCGATGCCGTGGCTCCACGCGCCAGGCAGGACGTTCTTCAGCAGGTTCGCCAGCGCGGGCTCCCCGAGCGCGCCGATCCCGATCGAGGTCATCGTGACGCCGACTTGGACGGCCGATATGTAGTCGTTGATGTGCGTGAGCTGGTCGAGCGCCAGCGCCGAGCCCTTCTCGCCCTCGTCGCGCATCACTTCGAGGCGAGCGCGCCTCGAGCGCACGAGCGCGTACTCGGCGATCACGAAGAACGCGTTGACGCCGACCAGCACGGCCGCGAGGATCAGCTTGAGGCCGTTCACGCGCGGACGGCTGTCCTCACGGGAAGCCGTGAAGCTGCATCGCTGCCCCGGCCGGCGCTGGCGCGGCTCTGGCCGCCCGGCGGGGCGAGGCTACTTCGAGGAAGTTCTTCGTCGTCGATCATCGAGATGGTCGGCCGCTCAACCGTAGCAGGGGCCACAGGCGGAAGCCAGAGCCCCGCCGACGGCGCTCAGAGGAGCTCCGAGACGCTCGCGGCCTGCGCGAAGTCGGCCGCCGTCAGCCCGCCTTCGGAGTGCGTCGAATAGGTCAGCCGCACCTTGTTCCAGCCGTGCAGCAGGATGTCGGGGTGGTGGTTGGCGGCCTCGGCGGCGCCGCCGACGCGATCGACGAACGCCAGTGCCGAGGCGAAGTCGGGGAACTCGAAATCGCGCACGATGCCGGCGGGCTCCCCGGGCTCGCGACGCCAGCCGTCGAGCCGGGCGAGCCCGCTGTCGATCTCCGCGTCGCTGAGAAGCGCCATCCGGGATGAGATTACCCCCGATCAGGCCGTACAGTCAGAGCGTGAGGATCGTCAGCCTCGTGCCCCACGCGACCGAGCTGCTGTTCGCCCTCGGCCTCGACGAGGAGGTCGTCGGGGTCACTCACGAGTGCGACTACCCGCCTGCGGTCCTCGAGCTGCCTCGCGTCACGCGCGACGCGCTGCCCCCGGGGCTGAGCGCCGGCGAGATCGACGCCGCCGTGCGCGAGCGCACGCTCGCAGGCGAGTCCATCTACGAGCTCGACAAGCAGACGCTGGCGGCGCTCGAGCCCGACCTGATCGTCACCCAGGCGTTGTGCCCGGTCTGCGCCGTCTCCTATGAGGACGTCGCCGCGATCGCCGGCGAGCTGCCCTCGCACCCCCGCGTGATCGCCCTGGACCCGAAGACGCTCGGCGAGACGCTCGGCGACGTTCGCACGCTTGCCGAAGCCACGGGCCGCCGGCGTGAGGGCGTGGAGCTCGTCGCTCGCACGTCAGGGCGCATCGACCGCGTCAAGCTCGCGGTACGGGGCGCACCGCGCCCGCGAGTCGCCGCCGTCGAGTGGCTCGACCCCGTGTTCGTGGCCGGTCACTGGACCCCGCAGATGATCGAGCTGGCCGGCGGAGAGGACATGCTCGGCCTGCCGGGCGAGCCGTCCGAGACGGCGAGCTTCCAGGCGCTCGCCGAGGCCCGGCCGCAGGTCGTCGTCGTGATGCCCTGCGGCTACGACGCCGCGCGCGCGCACCAGGAGGCGCTCGCGTTCGCCGAGCCGCTGCGCGAGCTCGGCGCCGAGCGGATCTTCGCCGTCGACGCCTCGGCCTACTTCTCCCGGCCCGGTCCGCGCCTCATCGACGGGCTCGAGCTGCTGGCGGCGCTGCTGCACCCCGACCGCTTCGAGCAGGCCGATCTCGGGGGCCGCGCGGTCGCGCTCGAGGCGCTCAGCGCGCGCTGATCAGGCAAAGCCGGTCCCGCTCGCTTTCGAGACGGCGATCGCGGCGGCGACGGCGACGGCGCTGATCAGCAGGCAGGCGAGAAAACCCAGCAGGGGCACGCGGCGGCGGTCCGCGGCCTTGACCGCGAATGCCGCGATCGCGCCGCCGATCAGGCCGCCGATGTGCGCGCCGACGGAGATGTTCGCAAGGCTGAAGCTGAGCACGAGGTTGAGGATGATCAGCCCGCCGATGCCGGACTGCATGACGCTGAAGCCGCGCGAGCGAAGCTCGACGGCGGCGGCCCCCATCAGGCCGAAGATCGCTCCCGAGGCGCCGAGGCTGGGCGCAGCCGTGGCAAGCAGCGCCCCGAACGAGCCGACGAGCAGCGAGGTGAAGTAGATCGCGGCGAACCGCGCGCTGCCGATCGCGGGCTCGAGCATCAGGCCGAGCAGATACAGCAGGTACATGTTGAAGCCGATGTGCAGCAGGTTCTCGTGCAGGAAGCCGGCGGTCACGAGGCGCCAGTACTGGTGTGCGACCGCGATCGCTTCGCGGTAGAGCACTCCTTCCACGATCACCTTGCCGTGGATGCTCGTCCCGAACACCGTGAACTGGCCCTGCTCGGTCAGGAACACGATGACGTTGATCGCGATCAGCGCGTAGGTGACGCGCGGCACCGCCGCCACGTTGCGCAGGCGCTTGACGGTCGTGCGCTGGCGCGAGCACTCGGGGCAGCGCATGCCGACCGGAGTGCTCGTCATACAGTCGGGGCAGATCGGGCGCCCGCAGTTCGAGCACGAGACGCCGGTCTCGCGGGATGGGTGGCGGTAGCAGGTGGCCATCGGCCGGGAGAGCCTAGCTGCGGCGCTCGCCGTTTCCGCCGGCAGCGCGCGCTCAGCGCTCGCCGAGCAGCCGGCGCGCCTCGCGCTCGAGATCATCGAGCGTCCGGCCCGCCGCCTTGCGCACCCCGGCGACGCTGCGCGGCGGCGCGGCGGCGGCGCGGCGCCGGGCACGGAGCACGACGAGCGCCGTGCCCGCCGCGCCCCCGACGATCAGGGCGGCCGCCGGGCGCGCCCAGTTACGCGGGTCGCGCATCGCCGAGAGCTCCCACGCCTCGAGCTCGTCCGCGGCCATCTCCGTGATGCTCTGCAGCGTGCCCTCGAGCCGCTCCGCGAGGTCGGCGGGCGGCTCGACCGGCGCGAGCGCTTCGCGCAGCAGCCCCTCGAAGTTGCTCGCGGCCTCAGTCATCGCCCGGCTCCGGGTGCTTGCCGTCCTTGCGTCGCGAGCGTTCGGCCTTCGAGCCGTCCTCGGCGGTGTCCCCCACGATCTCCTCGAGCTGGCGTATCGCGCGGTGGATGAGCACCTTCGTCGCGCCGTCCGAGCGCCCCAGCGCACGCGCGATCTCCCGGTTGTCCATGCCGAGCGCGAAGCGCATGATCAGCGCCTCGCGGCGGTCGTCCGGCAGCCGTCCGACGCCCTCGAGGATGCGAGCCAGCTCGTCGCGCCCCTCGACGAGCTGCTCGGTCGTGTGAGGGGCCGTGATCGTCGTCGTCTCGTCGATCGGCGAGGCGGGCTTGCGCGAGCGGTCGCGGTACAGGTTGGCGGCGAGGTTGTGAGCGATCCTGATCAGCCACGGCCGCAGCGGCCGCCCGTCCGATTCGCGCTGCGCGCGCTCGAAGTGCCGGTAGGCCTGCAGGAACGTCTGCTCGGTCAGGTCCTCGGCGTCGTGGTGGTTGCCTACGCGGTAGTAGGAGTAGGAATAGACGTCGCGCAGATGCGCCCTGTAGAGGTCTGAGAACTCCTCGTCGAGCTGCGCCTTTGACTTCTGGCTTGTCTGCGCGGTCACCCATGCACCCTACCTCCGAGCCCGAGCCCGAAGGCTCAAGCGGCGCGCGAGACCTCGTCGCGGCGGGTCTGTGCCGAGGGCTCCTCGCGGGGCCCCTGGGCGCCGCCCAGCCAGTCCCACTGCAGGCTCACGCACGCCCAGATGCGTTCGGTGACCGCGCCCGCCAGGTTCGGCGAGCAGCGCTCGACCGTCGGGTAGCGCAGCGGGCGACCGACCCGCACGCGCACCTTGCGGGGGCGGATGCGCCAGCCTCGGCGCACGTCTTCGGTGCCGATCACGGCAACGGGCGCGACCGGAACTCCGGTTTCCAGCGCGAGGCGTCCGATGCCGCGCCGCGGCTTACCGAGCGGTCCGGGGCGGACCCGCGTGCCCTCCGGGAACACGACGACGCAGTCGCCCCGTTCGAGGATCGCCCGAGCCGTCGCCATCGCCTCGCCGTCGCCCGCGCCGCGGTCCACCGGGAAGGCGCCCAGCGCGTTCAGGATCCAGGCCTGCCAGCGCTTTTCGAACAGCTCGCGCTTGGCCATGTAGTAGACCGGGCGGCGTACGAGCATCCCGATCACGAACGGGTCCAGGAAGCTGCGATGGTTCGACGCGAGCAGCAGCGGGCCGCTGCGGGGCATGTGCTCGCGCCCGATCCGCTGCATGCGGAAGTACACCAGGAAGAACGGCACGAGCAGCCCGCGCAGCACCCAGTAGATGATCGGATTGACGCCGCGCTCCAGCGAGCGCTCGCGGAACCCGGCAAGGTCGACGGCGGCGCGCTGCGGCTCGGTCTGAGGCGCGTCGTGCGGGGCTGCAACGGGGCTTGGCACGCCTGGAGTACACCGCGCGCTGCCGGCGCGTTACAGACGCCGCGAGCGCCGGCCCGCGGGGAGGCGCCGCCCTGTTCAGGCCGGTAGGCGTCGCGCCCGACGGGCGCAGCCAGGCCCGGTCAGGAGGCCGCGACCGCGGTCAGCCGGGTCATGTCGCCCAACTCGCCGGGCGGCTCGCCGCTGAGCACCCAGCCGGCGTCGGTCGAGCGCACCAGCCCCCGTCGTGCGAGCCCGGTCAGGGCGCTCGTCACGGTCGGCCGGCGGGCCGCCGCCAGTTCGGCGAGCACGGCGTGTGTGAGGCGCAGCGGGACGGTCACGACGCCGCTGCCGACGCGCCCCCAGCGCGACGCCAGGTGCCAGAAGAGCATGTGCAGGCGGACATCGACCCGCGCCTGGTGGACGATCGCCATGTTGATCGCGATGCTGCGCGAGCGCGCCAGCGCGCGACCGACCAGCTTGCCGCCGAGCTGCGGGTAGTCGGCGAGGTGGGCCATGAAATGTTCGTCGAGCACGGCAAGGCGAGCCGTCTCGAGCACGCGCCACGCCGTCGTCAGCGGCAGCGTCGGCATCTCATCGTCGTTTTCCCAGGGACGCATCAGATCGCCCTCGCCGAGCAGCTCCGCGCCGAAGCGCCCGTCGATGCCCACCCTCCTGACGAGCAGGCCGTCGAGCACGAGCAGGCCGATGCCGTCGCGGCCGCTCACCGTGGGAGCGTTGCGCCAGCGCCCGGTGGGGAGGGTGATAACGCTCGCGACGCACTCCGCGAGCGCGCGGTCGCGCAGCTCGGGCGGGATCGCCTCGGCGAGACCGGGGTCGGCATCCAGCACCCGGCACAGCTCGCTCTCTGCTGCTGTCGGTCTTGAGTTCGTCAACATCTGGAACGGCACGACGCCCCGCTATCCAGGCCGGGCAAACTCCGCGCCTTCTGGTCCCTTACCCGAAACGGCCGCGCCTCAGCGGCACTCACGCGAATTGGGCGCGGGCGCCCTGAGTCGGCTAGTCGTCGCGGCCCTGCAGGGGCAGGATCTCGATCAGGCCGGTGACCTCGAGCATCTTGCGCTGGCCCTGTCCGGCCACCACGACGAGGTCCGAGCCCGCCTCCGAGCACATGTCCCGCGCCGTCAGCAGCGAGCGCATCCCCATCGAGTCCATGAAAGTGACCCCGCGAAGGTCGAGTTCGATGTGCCTGTCGCCGGCGCCGCACAGGCGGCTCAGGGCGGTCTCGAGGTCGTAGGCCGCCGCCAGGTCCAGCTCGCCGTTCAGCGTCAAGCGGTGGCCATCTTCCAGACTCTCCTCCTCGATGATGAAGCCGGCGGCCATCGTCCCTCTCTTCGTGCGTCCCTGCCTTGACCCTAGCGAATCGACGGCGGCGGTCGGCATGCTTCGGACGAGCGTCAGGGCGCCCCAGCGGCCGCCTGCACCGCGGGCGCCTAAACTCGCCCGACCGGCCGGAGTAGCTCAGCTGGTAGAGCGCCTGTCTTGTAAACAGGGGGTCACGGGTTCGAGTCCCGTCTCCGGCTTGCGTGTTCGGCACGCTCACGTCGTCTGCGGCGTTCGGGGCTCCTCGCGCGGCTCCATCTGGAGCTCTCGCTCGGCGCGTGGGCGGCCTTCTGCGATCTCTGCGGCGCGCTCGCGCTCGGAGTTCAGCTGTGCCCCCAGAAGCAGCGCAGCGTTGGTGAGCCACATCCACACCAGGAACACCACAGCGCCGCCGAGCGTCCCGTAGGTCTTGTTGTAGGAGCCGAAGTTGGCGACGTAGGAAGCGAATGCCGCCGAGGCCACGAGCCACACCACGAGCGCGAACGCCGCTCCGGGCGCCACCGAGCGGAAGCGGCGCATCTTCACGTTGGGTGAGGAGTAGTAGAGCAGCGAGAACATCAGGATCATGAACAGCACGAGGACCGGCCACTTGGCGATGTCCCAAACCGAGACGGCGCTGCTGCTGATCCCGAGCGGGCTTGCCACCGCGGTCACGACGGGACCCGTGAGCACGAGCGACAGGGCGATCACCACGAGCAGCAGGAGGATCACCAGCGTCACGAGGAGCTGCTGGGGCTTGAGCTTCCAAATCGGGCGCCCCTCGGGGGTCTCGAAGATGACGTTCGATGCTCGCGAGAAGGCCCCCACATAGCTCGATGCCGAGTAGAGCGCCGCGACGGTCCCGACGATCAGAAGTACGCCGGCGGCGCTGCGCTGCTGGGTGATCGCCTTGATTGGCCCTTCGAACGTCTGCTTCGCCGAGCTCGGCCCCAGCTTGCCCACGATTTCGACGAGCTGATGGGTGGTGCTGGCCGGGTTGCCGACGAGTCCCACGATCGCGACCAGCGCGATCAGCGCCGGGAAGACGGCCAGCAGGCCGTAGTAGGTGAGCGCCGCAGCCCAGTCGCTCATGTTGTCTTCGCTGTACTCCTTGAAGCTGCGCTTCAGCGCTGCTAGTGAGGAGCTGCTGCGCGCGACTCCCTCCGGGCGGTAGTCGCGACGAGGACCGTCGGCGCCGCCCTGGCGCTCTGTGTTCACGTTGGTCGTGTCATGGGCCGTACCGCTCATCTGCTTCCTCCGGTCTTGAAACTTGGGTTCCCGTTGCTGTCCGCTGGCCCGGAAGACGCGGCGTCGAACGGGCGCTCGGGCCCGCCCGGTGCCGGGCAGGCCGCGAGCTCCGTCACGGCGCGTCGCTCAGACGGCGACCTCGTTCGGGTCTTCCCTCCCCGCGAGGTCGAGCGCGCCCTTCGAGACGAGGTTGAGGTGCTCCTCCTGGACAGGGAGCGCCCAGTCGGCAAGCTCAGCGACGGCGCTGATGCCGGCACGCTCGTTGAACTTCTTGACGATCGCCCAGTGGCCGACCTCGCCCGCCTCGGCCATCGTGAGGAACTCGAAGCCGTCGAGCGCGTCCTCCTCGCCCTGGAGATACGTCTTCATCATCTCCGTCGCCTCCTGCTTGGTTTCGCGAGCCGCCTCGAGGATCGCGGTCTTCTTGCCGTCGAGGCCGTCCGCGACCGCGATGCAGCGGTCGGCCGTCTCGCCGGCCTCGTCGTGCATGCGCTCGAGCGTCCCGGACAGGTGCTGCTCGTCCTCATCGAGCATGCCCTTGACCGTCTCGGTCGCGCCCTTAGCGGCTTCCGCCAGCCCGAGCACCTCCGCGAGCTTGCTCTCCAGATTTGTGAGTTCGGACATGGTGTCTCCCATCGTCGTTTCGTTTGGGTCGTGACCTCGGACCGCACCTGATCGGCCGATTCCGTCCCGGACCGACCGCCTACGCCTTGGCGAGCTCCCGCTCGGACGCCTCGATGACGCCGGCCCGGTTCTTGTGTGAGCGCTCGTACGTGCGCACTCTCTTGATGCGACCCTCGTCGCCCTCGTCGAGCACCGCGCGGATCTCGCTCACGCTGAGCTCGTCGTATCCCGGCCACGGCTCATCTCCGCGGAGGGAGGTGACGCGGCTGAGGATCGTCTTGCGGTTCTCGTTCTTGCGCTCGTAGGAGTCGATCTTGGCGAGGTCGACTTGTGAGAGCCCCGAGAGCTTGTCGACGATCTCCTCGGCGGTCAGCTTCCCGTAGCCGGAGATTGCGAGGTCACCTTCAGAGGCGAGTGCTCCCTTTAGCTGCCCCTCGGTCTGGGCGACTCCCGGCACCTTGCGCGCTTTGCGTGCGGTGCGCTTGGCGCTCGAGCCGGCGTCGCGCGCCGTCTCGGAGACGCTCTCGCCCGCGTCGCGGACGGCGTCCGCCGCTCCCGTCTTCGTGATGTCGTAGGAGCCGTTGCCACGTACGTCCGAGCCCACAACGGCCTCGGTCAGAGCCGGGATTTCGTTGAGCAGGCGATCGAGCATCTTCTGCTCGTCGGAGCGAATCGACTTCGCGAGAGCCTCGGTCTGCTCGTCTCCGACGGAGCGCGCCAAGCGCTCGATCGCCGTGTATGTCGCGATCTCCAGCGCCTCGGTGGCACAGGCGTCCTTCGCGTTCTTCAGGACTTTCTCCTCACCGCCGCTACCGCGAACGAGGTCGAGTGGCGTCTTGCCGAGAGCGAGAGCCTGCCCGAGCACGGTCTCGACGATCCCCACCCCCGCCTGCAGCAGGTTGTTGCCGTGGCCGAGCTCGTCGAGGCGCCGCTCGACGCGGTTCGCGTGGTCACGGGTCTGGCGCAGGTGCGTTTCGAGACCGCCGCGGTGGCGCCCCCGGGGGGACATCGCGATCTGCGACTTCAGGACAGTGGCGAGCGCCTGCTCGGTGGCATGCGCCTCGTTGAGGTACTGCACGATCTTCTGCTCGGTCTTTTGCATAGTTTCAAGCTCTCTTTTTGGAATGAAAAAGGGGACGCGCCAAGGACGGGCGTGTTCCATGCTCGTGCTGACGGGCCGTCGCAGCGCATCCGCGCGGAACGCGCGCTCGCCTCAGGACTGGTCGTCGTCTGGATGCGGCTCGCGCGACATGCCCAGGCCGTGGCTTTTCTGTTGCCAGATGGCAGACACCTCGGTGGGTGCCGTTGCCGTCACCGGGCAAGCGCGAGTCGCTGCCTCGCGGCAGAAGTGGCACTCATTGCAGATCTCCTTCGGTTACTTCGCGAACAGACGTGCCCAACGGGGCCCTCAGGTCTGATTCGCGGTTCCCTCTCTGCTACTGGTACCCACTGTAACAGGGGTGAATCGGTCGATCCGAGTCTGGTTCCAGGTCTGACCCAGTCTCGTCAGCAACAACCACGCTGCCCGAGATCACGGCTCAGCCACCGTTTCGCTCAGCGTCGTGTCGTGCAGATGGAGACGGAGGTGCTCGACCGAGTCGAAGACGACCGTCGCACCGGCGTCGATCAGCTCCTGCTCTGAGAACCCGCCGGTCAGCACGGCGATGCTGGGCACGTTCGCCCGGGTCGCGGCCTTGCAGTCCCAGCTGCTGTCACCGACCATCACGGCCGAACCGCCGCCTGCCTTTTCGATCGCGGCGTTGACGATGTCGGGCTCGGGCTTGCTCTCCCTGACGTCGGCGGACGTCGTGTAGGCGTCGACGAACTCGCTCGCCCCGAGCAGCTCGATGTAGCGCTCCGCGTCGGCCTGCTCGGCTGAGCTGGCGAGGATGATCGGGTGCCCCTTCCCCTTCAGCTCGGCGAGCAGCTCGTGCGCTCCGTTCATCGGCTCGACTTCGTCGATGAGCCGTTGGTACTCAGATTTCTCCAGGTCTCGTAGCGCATCGCCGAGATCGTGCTCGACCTGCTCGTCGAGAAGGCTGCTGACGACGCGATCGCTGCCCATCCCGATCGCACGGTGAATCCGCCAGATCGGCACGATGATCTCCTTCGCACGAAAGGCTCGATACCACGCGATCGCGTGCTGGTAGTTGGTGTCGACGAGCGTGCCGTCGATGTCAAAGACCGCCACTGTCTCCTGCGCGGCGTTCACGGGTGCCTCGCGTGCGTTTCCCCGATTCGGGCCCTCGGTTCAAGCTTGCACATCCGCTTTCTCCCTCTCGGTGGCGCGAGGCCGACCACGGCGCGTCGCGCCTGCTCGGACCATGGGCGATGGTCCCGGACCAGCGCGCGGGTTACAGCTCAGTGTCGTCGTGAGGTTGAGCTTCCAGCCGCAGCTACCGTCGCGAGCCACGGCGCTCCCACAGCCATTTCAATGTGATCAGCTCGAGCAGTTTCTTGAACATCTGCCTCCCTTCGCAGGTGGCGATACCCGCAGGCGGGGCGGTCAATCGCAAGCAGCGCTCCGAGGGCGCCGCGAAGCGGTCAGGGTGTCGCGTGGGTGGTCGCAGGCATCGAGCGAACGGGCACGAGTTGCGCGTCGGGGTCGTGCGGCTCCGGGAGCGCCGCGAGGTCCGGCGCGCCGGCGATGTTCGAGTCCACGGGGACGGGTAACAAGCTCAGAGGAGCCTGCGCTAGCGGCGTTCGAGCTTCGCTCTCCCGCAGCAACGCACGTTCATGGCCCACACCGAGATCGACATATCCGTGCCGCCCGAGCGCGTGTTCGCCGTTCTCGCTAACCCGCGCTCATTCGCCCGCTGGGTCGTCGGCTCTCGCGAGATCCGCCGCGCCGATCCGGGCTGGCCGGGGGTGGGAACCGCCTTCGATCACACGGTCGGAGTCTGGCCCATCACGCTCGCCGATCACTCCGAAGTCGTGGAATGCAGCAGGCCCGAGCTGTTGAAGCTGCTCGTCAAGGCGCGGCCGTTCTCGCGGGCATACGTCACGCTCCGTCTCATACCCCAAGGGCCGGGAACGCGACTGTGCATGGACGAGGGAGCGGCAGACGGGCGAAGCCGGATCCTCTTCAACCGTTTCACCGACCCGCTGGTGCGGCTGCGCAACCGCGTCTCGATGCGGCGGCTCAAGGCGCTCGCGGAGGGCGCCGAGCCGGTCCCCGAGGGCTATCTGCCCTCCCGCGACTCCGGCGCGACGGGGCACGTCACCGGCAGCAGCGCCCCGCCGGCGAGCTAGCCCCGACGCCCGCGCCAGGGCATCAAACGGGCCTCGCGCAACGCTGCCCGCGCAGCGCCCCGGCCGCTGACGCCATGGACCGCGCCGCCGGGATGGGTCGAGGCGCCGGCCACGAACAGGCCCCCGATCGGTGTTCCGTAACGTGACAGGCGCGGTGTCGGGCGAAAGATGAGCTGCTGATCGAGTTCGTAGGAGCCCCCGCCGATGTCGCCTCCGACCAGGCTCGGGTTCCCCCGCTCCGTCTGGGCGGGGGCACGGACGTGCCGCGCGAGCACATGCCCTCGGAAACCCGGCGCGAAGCGCTCGATCTGATCCTCGATCAGCCCGGCGACATGCTCGTCGCTCTCGCTGTAACGGGAAGGGACGTGGGCGTACACGTACAGCGTGTGCGCCCCTGCGGGCGCGCGCGAGGAGTCGTACAGCGACTGCTGCCCGACCACGAGGGCGGGTCTGGCCGGCAGCTCGCCCCGCGCACCCGCCTGCGCCGCGGCAGTCAAGTCGCTGAGCTCGCCGCCGACGTGGACGACGGCGGCGCGCCGCGGCTCCTCGGCGGCCCACGGCACCGCCGCCGACAGCGCATAGTCGAGCTTGAAAGCGCCCGTCCCGTACCTCCAGTGTCGTAGCTGGCGCTCGACCCCCCGTGGCAGCACCCCGTCCGCCAACAGCCGCGCGAGCACGCCGGCGCTGACGGTCGAGACGACGATGTCGGCCTCGATCGCTTCGCCGTCCTCGAGCTCGACCCCGGTTGCGCGCGCGCCGCGGACGAGGATCTGGCGAACAGGAGCGGAGCACCGGATCCGTGCGCCCTCCCCCTCGGCGCGCGCGAGCAGGGCGTCCACCAGCCGTCCCATCCCCCCTTCGGGCAGCGGCCAGCCGTGAGTGTGGCCCATCATCTGCAGTAGAAAGCCGAACGCGCCACTGACGGTCGTCGAGGGAGGCAACCCCGAATGCTGCGCTGATCCCGCGAGCCACGCCGTAGCGCGCCTGTCCCCCTCGAACAGGTCGAGCCCGAGCGTTTCGACGGAACCCAGCAGTTTCCGCGTCCACTGGGGCAGCGCCCCGCGAAGCCCGAAGGCGAGCCGCGCCGCCGGACGCAACGGAGGAAGCGGCGAGAGCACGCTCTGAACGAGCGGTTCCGCGAGCGGGAGGATCTGCTTCATGGCGCCCTCCCACCCCGGCCCAGCGCCGCCGAGGGAGGCCACGGTCGCCTCCACGCTGCGATCGAGGACGATCGCGCTTCCGTCTGCGAACGGGTGCGCAAGGATGTGCTCGGGATCGATCCAGCGCACGCCTTGCCCCTCCAGGCGCAGTTCCCGGATCGCCGGCGAGGCGGCGGCCATCGGAACGAAACCGGCGCAGTGATCGTGTACGAAACCCGGGAGCGTGAGCTCCGAGGAGGCCGTGGCGCCTCCGGGCCGGGACGCATGCTCGAGCACGGTCACGTCGACCCCGTGCGACGCCAGATGTATCGCCGCGACGAGGCCGTTGTGACCGGAGCCGATGACGACAGCACGCTTCATGGGGTGAAGCTACCCGTGCGAAAGCGGCGTGACCCGCGGTGGCGCCGCGCGCTGATCGTGAGGGTTCCCGAACCCCGGATCCCAGCGCTGCGCTCAGGCGCCGGGGAGCCCGAGTGCGCCTAGCCGCGAGGTCATTCGATTCCGGTATCCCACCAGAAACGGCCGTTCGAGTCCGCTCGCGACAGCTGGTAGAAGACGAACTCCGTGACCCCTGCCCGGCGCGCGCTTTCCTCGAGAGCGAGGTCCTCGGCAATCTGGTTCGGTTCGCTCGCGGGCACTCCGTCCTCGCTCACGAGCAGCGGCAGGGGCCGGACGTAGGCGACGAGGTTCGGGAGCGATCCGGCGAGCTGGTAGGGGTGGACCCCGACCCCGCTGCTCGGGAGCGAGGAGACGTTGCCGAGCCAGCTGTAGATGTTGCGGCCCGCGAGTTCGCCGGCGATCACCTGGACACCGGGATCGGCCGCCTGCAACGCGTCGTACGCGGTGACGTATGCCTGGTCATAGAGCGGAATGTTCCGGGAGTCGCTGGCCTTGCCCATGAAAAGCGGGAGGTTGGGCTCGTTCCCGATCGCGAAGCGTCCGACTCGGCCGGCATAGCGGCCGGCGACTTCGCGCGCGAAGGAAGCGAGCAGTCCCATGTTGAGGTGTTCGCTCGAGAGTTCGCTGTTGAACTCGCTTTCCTCGAACGCCGGGGTCCACATGATCGTCATGTGGACGGCCCAGCAGTGTTCGCGAGCCATCTGCACGGCGCGGTCGTACGGCGCCCAGCCGTAGCGCTTCACTTCGCCCCAGACGACGTTCAGGCGCAGAAGGCGCGCGTGGAAGATCCCCGCGCCCAGTTCGAACCCGCGCGCGGGGCTCATCGCCGGCTGCAAGCCGAGGAACACGGGATCGTCCTGAACCCCGACCTCGAACGCGGGCAGCGCAGGGCAGCCCGGTGGCAGGGCCGCCGCCGACGCGACGCGCCGCTTGGCGCCGTCGGCCGTGAGCAGTCCTTCTTCGATCAGCCTTTTCAGGCCTGGCACGACCACGTCGACGGCGGCCATGTGCCAGCTGCGCGACCAGCCCGCACCGGCCGCACGGGCCACGTGCGAGGTCCGCGCCGCGGTGAGCGCCAGCCAGATTCCGGTTTTCGCCCGTGCGTCGAAGCTCCGCGACAGCACGCGGCGGCTCGAGTCGCTCGCCACCTGGGATGCGGCGCGCTGCCCCTCGCCGAGACCCGCGGCGAGAATCAGCGAGCCTGCAACCGGCCTCAGGCTGATGCTCGGGGTCGAAGCCCGCCCCTGCCTGGCGGCGTGCGCCGAGAGGAAGGTCGACCCGCCGCCGTAGGCCACGATCCTGAGGCTCGCCGGATACGCCGCCGCCGCGAGCGTCGCGGCGATTCGTCCCTTCAGCCAGTGCTTCGCGCGTGCGCGCCAGATCTCGATGGCGCCCGTTCGGCCGTCGGTGCGGGCGACGGGCGACCAGTGCAGCCCGTCGCCGGTGATCCGCTTGACGTGCTCGCCTGCCGCGGTGCCGCCCGCGACGACGAACGCCAGCAGGAGGGTGTTGGAGTCTTTGGTGTAGAGCCGCGGGCTGGCGATCGTGATCGCGCGCGACTTCGCGACCGCTCCCGCCATCGCGTCGACGCCCGGCGGCAGCTGTGCCGAGGCGCTGCTCGCGACCGAGCCACCGGCAGCTGCCGCGAGCAGCAGCCCGGCCGCGACGTCTCGCAAGTACCTCAGGTGCCTGCTCCCTTCCTACGCGGGGGGTTCCGTGCAAGCGCCGCAGTCTCGCCGTGGTCGCCGGCACGCCGTCTCTGGGGGGCGCCCTGCCGGCGCAACATTGCAGAGCTGCCCCATTCCGGTCAAGCCGAATCGTCGAGAATGGACGAATCGGTCACACCCGTGTAACACGCCTGATCCACGCCTCCCCCGCCACGGTCTACGACGCACTGCTCGACCCGCGGGCCGTGGCGCGCTGGAAGGTGCCCGACGGGATGAGCAGCGTCGTGCACGAGCTCGACCCGCGCGTCGGCGGGCGCCTGCGTGTCTCGCTCACCTACGAGGCGCCGGGCCCCGGCGAGAGCCCGGAAGCGGGCAAGACCTCCTCGCGGACCGACACCTACAGCGGCCGCTTCCTCGAGCTGATCCCGGGAGCGCTGGTCGTCGAAGCGATCGAGTTCGAGACCGCCCGCCGGGAGCTGCGAGGGGAGATGACGGTGCGCACGACGCTGGCGCCGACCGGCGCGGGCACCGAGGTCGAGATCGACCACGCCGGCCTTCCGCCGGGAGTCGCGCCCGCCGACAACGTCACGGGCACCGAGATGGCCCTGGCGAAGCTCGCCGCGCTGCTCGAGGCGCGTTCCTGAGAACCGCCTCATCCCGCCAACCTGGGACGCCCACGCGCGTTCTCATCGATGGTCGGGCGCGGCAGGACGCCGCGCCGGACCCGGAAGACGTGTGTTCGGGAGGTAGCGCCACAAGCTCTCGCAGCCCCTCTGCGAGGAAGAGGCCCCGCTTCGGCGGGGCCTCTTCATTTTTGAGCTTCCCCCCCCCGCGGCGTCTGACCCGCCGCAGCGCGGCGCCTAGCCCGAGTACATCGCCTCGATCGCCGGCTCGTACTTCTCGGCGATCGGCTTGCGCTTGAGCTTCATCGTCGGCGTCAGCTCGTCGCCGCCCGGCAGCCAGTCGCCGGCGACGATCGTGAACTTCTTGACCTGTTCGACTTTGGCCAGCTTCGCGTTCGCGGCCTCGACGCCCTCGGCGACGGCCGCGCGCACGCGCTCGTCGCCGGCGAGCTGCTCCAACGCGCTCGCCTCGATCCCCTGCTGGCCCGCCCACATCGGCGCGAAGTCGGCGTCGAGCACGATCAGCGCGGTGTTGTAGGCCCGGCGGTCGCCGATGCAGCACGCCTGGCCGATCAGCGGCGAGGCCGCCTTCAGGGTCGCCTCGATGTTCGCCGGGGACATGTTCTTGCCGGCGGCGCTGATGATCAGCTCCTTCTTGCGGTCGACGATCTTCAGGTAGCCCTCCTCGTCGAACTCGCCGATGTCGCCGGTGCGCAGGAAGCCGTCCTCGGTGAAGGCCTCTGCGGTCCTCTCCGGCAGGTTGCGATACCCCTGCATCACGAAGTCGGCGCGGACCAGCACCTCGCCGTCGGTGTCGAGCTTGATCTCACAGCCCGGGGCGGGAGGCCCGACGGTGCCGATCCGGATCCTGTCGGGCGGGTTGACCGACCCCGCGCCGCAGGTCTCGCTCATCCCCCAGAGCTCCGCGAGCGGCAGCCCGATCGCGTGGAAGAACTCGAGCACCTCGACCGGGGTCGGCGCGGCGCCGACGTTGATCGCCTCGACCTGGTCGAGCCCGAGCATCGCGCGCAGGCCCGCGAAGATCTCCGCGTCGGCGCGCTCGACCTCCTCGGCGAGCTCAGCCGGGACGGCTTCCCCCGCCTGCTCGAGTCGCACCTTGCGCAGCGAGGCCTCCAACGCGCGTTCGACGCCCGCGCGCTGCTCCTCGGGCTGGGAGGCGAGCATCGTCTCGAGCCCCGCCTTCAGCTTCTCCCAGATGCGCGGCACGGCGAAGAACCAGCTCGGCCGCACTTCGGGCAGGTAGGCGAGGACCTGGCGCGGGTCCTCGCAGCAGGTGATCTGCAGGCCGTAGACGATCGGGAGGTAGTGGTGCGCGTTGCGCTCCGCGACGTGGGCCGAGGGCAGCCACGAGATCACACGACCGTCGCGCGGGAATTCGATCAGCTGCTCGAGCCCCTCGCAGGCCGCCATCAGGTTCCGGTGGATCAGCTGCACGCCCTTCGGCGGCCCGGTCGTGCCGGAGGTGTAGATCAGCGTCAGCACGTCCGTCGGGGCCAGCGCGGCCACCGAGGCCTCGACGTCGAACTCGGCGTCCGATCCCTCGACGTCCGCGAGCGCCAGCGTGCCGCCGGGGGCCTCGCCGTCCACCACGATCACGTGCTCGAGGTTCGGCAGCTGCCCACGGGCCTCGAGGATGCGGTCGAGGTACTGCTGCTCGCAGATCAGCACGTGGGCATCGGCGTCGGAGACGAGGTAGGCGATCTGCTCCGCCGTGTAGGTGCCGTAGATCGAGAACGGAGTCGCGCCGACCATCATCCCCGCGATGTCGCAGAGGTGGAACTCGGGGCGGTTGCCGATCATCAGCGCGAGCGTGTCGCCCCGGTTCAGGCCGAGCGCGTGCAGGCCCGCCGCCAGGGAGTCCACGCGCTCGCGCAGCTCGCCCCAGGTGATCGTGAACGCATCGTCCTTGGTGCGGATCGCGACGTCGCCCGCACGTTCGGCGGCGGTGATGCGGAACGCCTCGGCGATTGTCGCGGCGCCTGACGCCGGAACGCCCCCCCGGGCTGCCGGTCCTGAAACTGCGGCCTCCATCGGATCCTCCCTCTCTCCACCCCGCCACCAGCGGCGGAGCGCCGATCATATCTTCGCGCGCGCGCCACGGCTAGGCTCGCAAAATGCGGATCGGCGAGCTCGGGTTCTGGTGGCACGACATCGCCGGCCCTCCCGCCCCCCGCCCGGCTTTGCAGCGGCCCACCCAGGCCGATGTCGCGGTCGCCGGCGCGGGCTTCACGGGCCTGTGGACCGCGTACTACCTGAAGCGCGCCGAGCCCTCGCTGCGCGTCATCGTGCTGGAGGCCGAGCAGGCCGGCTTCGGCGCCTCGGGGCGTAACGGCGGCTGGCTCTCGGGATTCTTCTCCGGGCCGGCGCGCAGCTACGAGCACGGCCGCGAGCCGGACGCCTACGCGACCCTCCAGCGGGCGATGTTCGACACCGTCGAGGAGGTCGCGGGGGTGCTCGCGCGCCACGGCATCGACGCGGAGCTCGTCAAAAGCGGCGTGCTGAGCGTCGCGCGCGACCGGGCCCAGCTCGCGCGCCTTCGCGAGCACATCTCGGCGGCGCGCGCGACCGGTATCGCCGAGCAGGACCTGCGCGAGCTCGGCAGCGAGGAGCTCGCGGGGCGAATCTCCGTCGCCGGCGCGCTCGGCGCGAGCTTCTCGCCGCACGCCGCCCGCGTGCACCCCGCCAAGCTCCTGGTCGGCCTGGCGAGCGCCGCCGAGGAGCTCGGCGTCGAGATCTACGAGCGCACCCCGGTGCTCGCGATCGAGCCGGGGGAAGCGCGGACGCCGCAGGGCGCCGTCACCGCGCGCTGGGTGGTGCGGGCGACCGAGGGCTACACGGCGAGCCTGCGGGGGCAGCGGCGCGCGCTCGTGCCGATGAACAGCTCGATGATCGTCACCGAGCCGCTGCCCGATCAGCTCTGGGGCCAGATCGGCTGGAAGGGACAGGAGCTGGTGGGCGACAACGCCCACGTCTACGCCTACCTCCAGCGCACGGCCGACGGGCGCATCGCGATCGGCGGCCGCGGCGTCCCCTACCGCTACGGGTCGCGGACCGACGGGCGCGGTGACACGGCGGCCTCGACCGTGCAGAGCCTGCGCGCCCAGCTGGCTGCGATGTTCCCGCCCGCCGCCCGCGTGCGCATCGATCACGCGTGGTCCGGCGTGCTCGGCGTGCCTCGCGACTGGTGCGTATCGGTCGCGGCCGACCGCGCGAGGGGGCTCGCGCGCGCCGGCGGCTACGTCGGCGAGGGGGTGGCCGCCTCCAACCTCGGCGCGCGCATCCTGTGCGAGGAGATACTCGACCGGGCCAGCGAGCTGCGCTCGCTCGCGTGGGTGGGTCGCAGCCCACGCCGCTGGGAGCCCGAGCCGCTCCGCTGGTCTGAGATCCAGGCCGTCTACTGGCTCTATCGCCGCGCCGACGCAGCCGAGCGGCGCAGCGGGCGGCCCTCGCGCCTCGGCGCGCTGGTCGACAGCCTCTCGGGACGCGAGTGAGCGAATAGCATCGCCGCGGCCATACGAGAGGAGACCAGATGCCCTATGAGACCCTGCTCTACGCGACCGACGGCCCGATCGCGACGATCACCCTGAACCGCCCCGAGCGACTGAACACGATCGTCCCGCCGATGCCCGACGAGCTCCAGTCCGCCGTCAACGAGGCGTCGCTGGACGCTGAGATCAAGGTCATCGTGCTGCGGGGTGCCGGCCGCTCGTTCTGCGCCGGCTTCGACTTCGCAGGCGGCTTTCACCACTGGGACGAGGGCATGACGACCGACGGACGCTGGGACCCCGGCAAGGACTTCGCGATGGCGACCTCGCCGGCGTCCGGGCCGATCCCCAAGTTCATGTCGATCTGGCGCACGCCCAAGCCGGTGATCGCACAGGTGCACGGCTGGTGCGTCGGCGGCGGCAGCGACATGGCGCTGTGCGCGGACCTCGTGATCGCCAGCGACGACGCCCGCATCGGCACGCCCTACTCGCGCATGTGGGGCTGCTACCTGACCGGCATGTGGCTCTACCGGCTCGGGCTCACGAAGGCCAAGGAATACGCACTGACGGGGCGCCCGCTCTCGGGCGCGGAGGCTGCGGAGGCAGGGCTGATCAACCGCTCCGTGCCGTTCGCCGAGCTCGAGGAGACGGTCGCCGCCGAGGCTCGGCGGCTGACGGAGATCCCGCTCTCGCAGCTCAGCGCGATGAAGCTGATCGTCAACCAGGCCTACGAGAACATGGGGCTGGCGTCCACGCAGGCGCTCGGGCCGATCCTCGACGGGCTGATGCGCAACACGCCCGACGCAGCGGAGTTCATCGAGCTCGCCGAACGCGAGGGCGTCGGCGCCGCGGTCGCACGCCGCGACGGGCCCTTCGGCGACTACAGCCAGGCGGCGCCGGATGGACAGCCGGACCCCTCGCACGTGATCGAGGCCGGCCCACAGGCCGAGACGCCGTGAGCGAGGGGCTCGGCGCGGCGTGGGAGGCCGGCGCCGGCGAATGGACGCGCTGGGCACGCAGCCGCGAGCTCGACCATCCCTTCTGGGAGCTCAACCTGCCCGCCTTCCTCGAGCTGCTGCCGCCGCCCGGGCGGCTCACCCTCGATGTCGCCTGCGGCGAGGGCAGGCTCGCGCGCGAGCTCCTGCGGCTCGGCCACAACGTCGTGGGCGTGGACTCCTCGCCGTCACTCGCCGCCGCCGCCCGGGCGCAGGAGCCGAGTTTCGAGCTGCACGTGGCCGACGCGACGGAGATGCCACTCGCCGACGGAGCGGCCGATCTCGTGGTGGCGATGATGGCGCTGATGACGATGGACGACATGCGCGCCGTCGTACGGGAGGTGGCGCGTGTGCTCGACTTGGGCGGTCGCTTCTGCATCGCGCTGCTCCACCCCTTCGCATCCTGGGAGGACGCCGGCGTGGCGAGCTACTTCGAGACGGCGCGCTACGAGAAGCTGGTCGTGCGCGAGCCCGACGTGGGGCGCATGACCTTCCACGACGTCCACAGGCCGCTGCGCGACTACTTCGACGCGCTGGCCGATGCCGGCTTCGTCGTCGAGCGACTGGCCGAGCCCGCCCCCGGCGAGCGCTACGTGAGTCGCTTCCCCGAGGTGGCGGGCTGGCGCGACAGACCCTTCCTGCTGCACCTGAGCGCCGTCGCGGCCTCGCCCGCGACCGGCTGAGCGCCCCGGGGGACGATCACGCCGCCGGCTGTCCCCCGCGCTCCGGCTTGACCGCCCCGTACCTCGTCCAGTGCCGCTCGGGGATGTCGTCGGGGTCCTTGTACCAGTGCCACGTGCACGGGTCCTTGGCATAGTCCTGCGGCGGCTCCGACGGGTACAGGGGGTACCCCGACCACTGGATCGGCAGCGACTCGTTCATGAACGAGCAGTGGGTGCAGTACAGCGGCAGCCCCTTGCGCTGAAACGACCAGTCGTGTGCCTCCTGCGTGACGCCGCCGCCGGGCAGCCCCTCGTAGGCGCCGTTCCGGACCAGGCGCTGCCCCGAGCCGCAGGGGTTCATCGAGAAGGTCACCTTCTCGTCGTCCTCGGTGATCGTGAACGACCCCGGGTTGGGCCCGACGCCCGAACAGGAATGGGCGCGCCAGGTGGCGGCGAGGAGCTCGACGAGCTCGCGCCGGTCGAGCGCGACGATCGCGTCGTGGTGCCGGCGCCAGCCGCGGTTCATCGACTCGGTCCACGCTTCCGCGACGCCGTCCTCGCCGAGCCGCTGCTGGATGAACGACACCAGGTCCAGCACGCCGGCGGCCATCAGGTCGTGGAGCATCTGCCACTCGTGCTTCATCTCCGCGCAAAGCCGGCGCGCCTCGTCGAGATCGCCGGCGTCGATCGCCTCGATCGCACGGTCCATCGTCGGGCGCGAGAGCTGCTGAAGGTGTTCCTCGCTGAACCAGCGGTCTGTCATCGTTCCCTCCTTCGATGATCGTCTCCGCACAATTGTGACCGAGCCCGGCAGAGCGCTCGTCACGGGGGCGGCCCGGGGGATCGGCGCCGCGATCGTGGACGCCCTCGCGGCCGACGGGATGGAGGTCGTGACGGCCGACCTGCGCGAGGGATGCGACATCGCGATCGACGTCGCGCGCGACGAGTTCCCGGAGCTCGGGGAGATCGACGTGTGCGTCGCCAATGCCGGCGTCACCACCACGATCGCGCCTGGCCACCGCATGACCGCCGAGCAGTGGCAGCTCGACATCGACGTCAACCTGACCGGCGCCTTCCGCACGATCCAGGCGTGCCTGCCCGGGATGCGCGAGCGCCGGCGCGGGCGCATCGTCGTGATCTCGAGCGTGGCCGCCCTGGGCGGCCTCCCGGGCCAGGTCGCCTATGCGGCCTCGAAGGCGGGGCAGCTCGGGATGGTGCGCACGCTCGCGGTCGAGAACGCGCGGCGCGGGATCACGGTCAACGCGATCCTGCCGGGACTGGTCGGCACCGAGCAGGTCATGGCGATGCCCGAGGAGGTACGCGAGCGTGCGCTCGCCAACGCACCGGGCGGGCGGCTGGTCGAGCCGTGGGAGATCGCCGCCGCGGTCTCGTTCCTCGCGGGGCCCGGCGCGGCCCAGGTGAACGGGCAGACGATCGCCGTGGACGGAGGCGCCTCGCTCACGCAGCTCACGCTGGGCAGCTCGCGCTGAGGCCAGCGCGATGGCCCCGCGCGCGGGGCGCTACGCCTCCGCGAGCGCGACCGCGGACTTCTCGGTCGAGTGCCCCCGTAGCCGCAGCCCGATCGCCGGGAACACGAGCGTCGAGAGCACCGCGGCTCCGACGAGTGCCGCGGCGGTCGAGGCGCGCATGTGGTGGTCTTCGACGGCGAGCGTCGTGATCGCGACGACGAGCGGCAGCTGCGTCGAGCAGAGCAGCGCGAGCGCGATCCGTTCGCGCTCATCCATGACCCGCCGGTAGAGCAGCATCGCGGGCGCCCCTCGGACAACGAGGAACAGCACGAAGAACAGCAGCATCTTGAGCACTCCCGACGGGCTCGCGAACAGCGCGTCGATGTCGACTTTCATGCCGCTCACGACGAAGAAGAACGGCACGAACACGCCGAAGGCGACCGCCGTGAGCTTCGAGTCGAACCCGGGCAGCTCGCGCCTGCTCAGCATCTGCCTCGTGATCAGCCCCGCCGCGAAGCCGCCGAGCAGCAGGTCGAGCCCGAGTTCGAACGCCAGCAGCGCAAGGGCGAAGACCAGCACCACGATCCAGCGCACGGCAAGCTGCGCGCTCGCCTCCATCGTGCGCGCCATCAGGGGCAGCGTTCGCGCGGCCGAGCGCACCGCGAACAGGGCGACGCTTACGGCCAGCCCGATGAACGCGACCAGGATCAGCGCGTTGTGCACCGTGCCCTGGGCGGAGAGGATCAGCGTCAGCAGCAGGATCGGCCCGAACTCGCCGACGGCGCCCGCCGCCATCAGGAACGCGCCGAAGCGGGTGCGCAGCTCGCCGGCATCCGACAGCGCCGGCAGCAGCGTGCCGAGCGCCGTCGTCGCCATCGCCGAGCCGGTGTAGAGCAGCGACAGCACGACACCCGCGGCAGCCAGCGCCGCACCCAGGCCGTAGGCGATCGCGAGCGACATCGCCCAGCCCGCGATCGCCAGCTCCAGCGGCGCTCCGCGGATGCGATCGAGGTCGATCTCATAGCCGGCGAAGAAGAACAGCAGCCCCAGCCCGAGATCCGAGAAGAACGAGATGAACTCGGTGGGATGCAGCCCGATCGCCTGCGGCCCGATCGCAATCCCGAGCAGCAGCTCGACGACCACGACCGGCAGCGTCAGCCCGCGGGCTGCGGCGAGCGTCGCGATCGTGCCCGCGAGCGCGGAGCAGGCGACGATCACCAGAAAGGTGCCGGGCGAGATCGTCACCGCGAGCGGCATCTCAGCTCCGGCGCCGCTCGGCGGCCCGGCCCGCGCTCGTACTGTCCCCCGGCGCCCCCACCGTCCGCCGAGGGTACACCCGGCGCCCTCAGCGGGCGGCGGCTTGCAGCCCCGGCGACGAACGCCGAGCGACCGAATCAAACGTCCGCCGGGAGGGTTACGGCTATCCGGAGGACCGAATCCCCACCGATCCCCGACAGAGGAGAAGGCATCGATGCGTTCACAGAAGCTGACGTCGGCGTGCGCCGTTGCGTTGCTGGCGCTGGCCGTCCCCGCGGCGGCGACCGCACGCGCCCACCACCACGGCGCTCCCCGGCACAACGCAAACTCCGGGCAATGCCGCGTGACCCTGAACGTGGCCTCCCGCCTCGTGACCAGCGGCGAAACCGCGCTCGCGTACGGCCAGGGCTCGTGCCCGAAAGCAGGCGGCGAATCCGGCCAGACGGTCACCGTCTTCCAGCACTCCGCGGGGACGCCCGGCTACAGCGTGGCCGGCACGGCGACCACGGATGCCCACGGCCTCTACCAGCTCACCACGCCGGCGCTGAGCAGGAACTCGGTGTTCTACGCGACGATGTCCGGCGCCCAGAGCCCCCACCGAGCCGTGAAAGTCGCGGCACAGGTGTCGCTCGTCGGGCCGACCGAAGGCAAAGAGCTGTTTGCCATCAAGACCGGCGTACGAAACGCGGTGACGTTCACGGGCACGGTCAACCCGAACGACAACGGCGCCACCGTCGTGCTGCAGCGCCAGAACGAAGTCCGCGGCCGCGGCTGGCACTCGATCGGGACGACGATCGTCAACGGGGTCGGCGGCTTCGCGATCACGCACGTGTTCCGGGTCCCCGGTGCCTCGGAGATCCGGGTGCTCGTGCGCGGCAACGCCCGCAACGCCAACAGCGCCTCGACCCCGCTGAGCTATGACATCTCGCAGGCGCAGAACCCGTCGCTGACGATCTTCAGCTCGCTCGACCCGATCCCCTACCAGGGCTCGGTCGTGATCAGCGGAACGGCAGCGGGAGCTGCGCACGTCCCGCTGACGCTGCTGGCCCGCACCGCCGGCAGCGGCGGCTACAAGACTGTCGCGACGACGATGAGCGACGGCGAAGGCAAATACGCGTTCCTGCCGCAGACGGACCTCGCGAGCACCTTGTACCGGGTGCAGGGGGCAGGCCGCAGCTCTGCGGTGCTCTACGAGGGCGTCAAATACGTCCTGGGCGCGCTTACCACGTCCGGCACGAGCGTCCAGTCCGGACAGCTGTTCTCGGTCAGCGGGACCGTCTCGCCCGCGAGCGCGGGCCACGACATCTGGCTGCAGCGCCAGAACCAGTCCGGCACCGGCTACCACGTCGTCGGCGTGGGGCAGGTCGCGCCGGGCGGCAGCTACACGATCACCCACATCTTCTACGCCCCGGGGACGGACGTCCTGCGGGTGAAGATCCCTGGTGATCCCGGCAACGGCGGGACGGCCACGCCGACGTTCGACCTCACGGTCACGCCGGTGCCGACGGCCAAGCTCAAGCCGGAGCCCCCGAGCAACTCCAACCAGCCGCCCGTTGGGCAGGTCTAGACACGCAGCGGGACGCAGGTTGCAGGCGCCGCGGCGGCCGATGGCCGCCGCGGCGTCGCATTGCAGTGGAACGTGCCTCGCGGGCGCCTGGGCCTCAGCCCTGAGCGCCGGCCGCCGCGGGGTCCGGCCTCACCAGCACGGTGTCGAGCACGGGAATCACCTCGTCGGCCGGGAGGTCCGCGCGCTGCGCGTGCTCGCGGATCTTCTCGGGGCTGCTCGCCTCATAGATGCAGACCGTCCCGACCCGGCCGTCGCCCTCGTCGAGCACGTAGCTGCGAATCCAGCGGACCTCGTCGGGCATCTCGTCGTCGCCGACCGCTTTCGAGCGCTCCGCCGCGACGCCGAGCTCATCGCCGGAGCCCCAGCCGCCTCGCCTGAGAATCACGTAGGTGTCCATCTTTCCCCCTTTGATTTTGAGAGTCGCACGTCCCCTCCGGCCGGCTGCGGCGCAGCCGCTCGGCCCAGGAGGATCCTATGCGCGGCCGCGACGGCCGTTGTGTGAGTAGACGCACGGCAGTGCGCGGCCTTTCGCTGTGTGCCCAAGCTCACTCGGGAGAGCTGAGTTCGCGCCGCGGGGGCCTATGCTGTGAGTCTGCGCGGAGGAGGCGCCGAGTGTCACCGATCCTGTTCGTCCTATTTCCGCTCGTCGTGGTGCTGGCGGTGCTGATCTTCAAGATCACCGCCGCCGCCCATTACGCGCCGCAGGCCTACTACCGGCGCAAGCGCGGCGGAGCGCCGGTCGCCTTCGGCTTCGACTCGCTGGGGCCGCGCCCGCGCCGGGTGCCGCCGGGATACACGCCCGACGGGCGACGGCTCGACTCCGAGGGCGAGGCCTGAGGCCGAGCCGGCGCGCGGCCGCGCGCCGGCGTGGAAGGAGCGCGCCTGGAGGCTCAGGCCGCGACGGCGCGGGAGTCGAGGTGGGCGCCGACCTTGCGCTTGACCCGCTGCAGGGCGTTGTCGACCGTCTTCGTGTCGCAGCTCAGCCGCTCTCCGACCTGCTCGTAGGAGTAGCCGTCGAGGTACAGCGAGAGCACGCGGCTCTCGAGCTCGGACAGCGCCGTCGAGAGGCAGCCGACGAGCGAGCGCAGCTCCTCGGATGAGATCACCTGGTTGACCGGATCGTGGACCGTGGGGCCCGGGAGCATCTGGTCGAGCGTCGGAACCTCGTCGCCGCTGCCGGCCGGCGTCGAGGAGAACGAGACGTACTGGTTGAGCGGGGTGTGCTTGTTGCGCGTCGCGGTCTTGACCGCCGTGATGATCTGCCGCGTGATGCAGAGCTCGGCGAAGTTGCGGAAGCTCGACTCGCGGTCGGTGCGGAAGTCGCGGATCGCCTTGTAGAGGCCGACGAGGCCCTCTTGAATGAGGTCGTCCGCGTCGCCGCCCGCAAGGAAGTACGACGAGGCCTTCAGCCGCACGAAGCCGTGGTAGCGGCGGACGAGGCGGTCGTATGCGTTGCGGTCTCCCTGCTTCGCCAAGGCGATCAGGAAGATATCCTCAACCTTAGGTTCAGAGTTAGGGTTATGGGAGATACGTGCCACGAGCAGCCCATCCTTTCTCGGCTCCGCCTCGCCGGCGGGCCCGGGTGATTGCTCAGTGGCGCACTCCTCCCCTGGCGCCAAAGCTATTCAATTCCCGAGGTTCCTAAACCTCAGGTCAAGCGTTACGGCGGCAGCCTTACACAGTTATGAAGAGCTGTCAACCCTGCGCTGCAAGATCTCGTACAGGATCGCACTGGCCGCGGCGGCAACGTTCAGCGAGCCCACGCGACCGAGCACCGGAAGCGCGATCAGCTCGTCGCACGCCCCCGCCACGCGGGGGCGCAGGCCGCTGCCCTCGCTGCCGAGCACGAGGATCACGCCGGCGCCGCGGTAGTCCGGGGCGTCGTAGGCGACCGGCGATCGACCCTGCTGCGGACCCGCGCTCGCGCCGTAGCTCCAGCAGCCTGCATCGCGCGCTCCCAGCAGGAAATCGGCGAGGTTGCGGACCCTCGCCACGCGCAGGTGCTCGACGGCCCCGGCGGAGGCCTTGCAGACCGCGGGAGTGATCTCGGCCGCCCGGCGCTCGGGGATCACGACGCCGGCGGCGCCGGCACATTCGGCCGTGCGGCAGACCGAACCGAGGTTCTGCGGGTCCTGGACCTGGTCGAGGGCCACGAGCACCGGCTCCGGCTCGCGCAGCAGCTCGAGCGCGTCCGCGTACGGGTACGCGCCGGCGTGCGCGCAGACGCCCTGGTGCGCGGTGGAACCGCAGCGGCGCTCGATCTCCTCCGCGTCCGCGATCCTGACCTCGCGCCCCTCGAGCCACGGCTCGCGGGCCGCCTGCGCGGTCGCCCAGACCTCGCCGACGCTGCCGGCGCGCCGTCCCCGCAGCGCCTCGCGCACGGGGTTGCGGCCGTAGAGGATCACAGCGGCAGCAGCTCGAAGCCCTGCGCCGCGTCGCGGACTTCCCAGCCCAGCGCGGCGATCCGCGCCCGCAGCTCGTCCGCGGCGGCGAAATCGCGCTCGGCGCGGGCCCGCTCGCGCTCCCGGGCCAGCTCGGCGACCTCCTCCGGTGCCTGCGCGGCCGGCGCCAGCAGGCCCTCGAGCCCGAGCACTCCAAGCATCTCGCGCAGGTCCGAGTCGCCGCTCGGCACGGCTGTCTGCGTGGCGGCGCGCAGCCACTCGTTGAGGATCGCCAGCGCCTCGGCTGTGTTGAAATCGCGCCGCAGCGCCTCGAAGAAGCGTTCGCGCAGCGGCGCGAGCTCCGCCGGCGAAGGCTCGCCCGGGGCCAGCCGGCGGACGGCCTCGCGGATCCGCTTGACGTTCGCCGCCGCTTGCTCCAGGGCCTCTTCGGAGAACGCCAGCGGCTGGCGGTAGTGCCCCGAGATCAGGTACATCACCACGGCCTCCGGGCCATAGCGCTCGACCACGTCGTGCAGCGGGGCGATGTTGCCGACGGACTTCGCCATCTTCTCCCCGGTCGACTGGATCATCCCGTTGTGCATCCAGATCTGCGCGAGCTCGTGACCGCGCGCGGTGCGTGTCTGCGCGGCCTCGTTCTCGTGGTGGGGGAACACGAGGTCCGAGCCGCCGCCGTGGATGTCGACCCCCTCCGGCAGGGCCCGCTCGGCCATCGCCGAGCACTCGATGTGCCACCCCGGGCGCCCCGCGCCCCACGGGGCCGGCCATTGCGTGTCCTCCCCCTCCTTATGCGCCTTCCACAGCGCGAAGTCGAGCGGGTCCTGCTTGAGCTCCTCGCCTTCGATGCCCTCGCCCTGGTCCATGTTGTCCACGTCACGGTGCGAGAGGGTCCCGTACTTCGGGTCCGAGCGCACGTGGAAGTAGACGTCTCCGTCGACCGCGTACGCGTGCTTGCCCTCGATCAGCGTCTGGATGTAGTCGACGATCGGCGCGATCGTCTCCGAGGCGAGCGGCTCGTCATCTGGGCGCCCCAGGCCGAGCGCGTTCGTGTCGGCGAAGTAGGCGGCGGTCATCTGCGCCGCCAGCCGCTCGCTCGGCACGCCCTGCGCGCGGGCCGCGTCGTAGATCTTGTCGTTGACGTCGGTGACGTTGATCACGAGCTTGACGTCGTAACCCTCGTGGCGCAGGAAGCGCGCGAGGACGCTGAAGATCACGAAGGGCCGGGCGTTGCCGATGTGGATGCGCCCGTAGACCGTCGGCCCGCAGGCATAGATGCCGATCTCTTGTTTGACGGCGGGCGCAGGCAGCGCCAGCAGCTCGCCGGAGGCCGTGTCGTGCAGGTCGATCTCGCTCATCGCCGCGCAACCCTAGCTGCTGCGGCGCCGCGTCTAGGCGGCGTCCTCGATCCCGGCGATCGCCAGCGCCGCGACCCCCTCGCCGCGCCCGACGAAGCCCATCCCCTCGCCGGTGCTCGCCTTCACGTTCACGTCCTGCTCGGCGACGCCCAGCGCGGTCGCGAGCCGGGCGCGGATCGCGTCGCGGTGCGGAGCGAGCTTCGGCGCCTCCATGATCACCGTGCAGTCGACGTTCACGACCCGCCGGCCACGCTCGCGGAGCATCGCGACGACCTGCTCGAGCAGCGCGATCGAGTCGGCGTCGCGCCAGCGCTCGTCGGTGTCGGGGAAGTGGTGGCCGATGTCGCCGAGCCCCGCCGCGCCGAGCAGCGCGTCGATCAGGGCGTGCGCGAGCACGTCGGAGTCCGAATGGCCGTCCAGGCCGAGCTCGAAGGGGATCTCGATGCCGCCGACGATCAGTCGCCGTCCGGGCGACAGCCGGTGCGAGTCATAGCCGAGGCCGACCCTCACGAGCCGCCCTCCGCGCCGATCGGCTCCAGCCGCCGCTTGCGGCGCTCGAACACGGCCAGCTCCGAGACGCCCAGCTGGTCGAGCAGCTCGAGCGCCTGGTCGTAGCCCGCGCCGACGTCGGACGGCTGGTGCGCGTCGCTGGAGAGCGCGAGCGGCAGCCCTGCTTCCACGCACATCTCGAGGAACGGCCGCGCCGGGTAGATCTCGCCCGCCGGCTTGCGCAGGCCCGCGGTCGAGATCTCGACCGCGACGTCGGCGTCGGCGAAGGCTTCGACCGTCGGCTCGTAGTAGAACCTCGGATCGCGCGCCGGAACCCGCTCCGGGTGGCTGGGCCCCCAGACCTTCACGAGGTCGGGGTGGGCGATGATGTCGAACAGACCGCTGCGAGCGCTCTCCGCGACGGTCTCGAAGTAGCGGCTCCAGATCTGCTCGGCGCTGAGGTCCGTGCGGCGCGTGTCCCAGACGCCGAAGTCGTCCATGTCGACCGCGCCGTCGCGGATGAAGTGCACCGAGCCGACGACGTAGTCGAAGTCGCGCGACTCGAGCAGCGCCGCCGTGCGGTCTTCGGCGCCCGCGAGGAAATCGGCCTCGATCCCCAGGCGCAGGTCGGTCTGCTCGAGGACGAAGCCGCAGTAGTCGTCGATGTCGTCCACCGCATAGCGTTCCCAGAACGGGTGGGGCCACAGCTCGAGCGCCTGGCGGAAGCGATAGATGTGTTCTGAGACGCCGAGCTCGGAGACGCCCTGCTCGGAGGCGCTGATCCGGTAGCGCTCCACGTTCGCGGACGTGTAGAAGCGCTCGGCGCTTGCGTCCTCGTCGTCAGGGCGCAGGTGCAGGTGGTAGTCGGTCAGCATCCCGGTGGGCGCGATTCAAGCAGGATCGGTGTGACCGAACCGGCCGCGCTCACCAAGCAGCAGCTCGGCGATGCGCAGGTCGAACGGCGTCGTGACCTTCATGTTCTCGGCCGGCGCGGGAACGACGATCACCTTGCCGCCGGCCTGCTCGACGAGCCACGCGTCGTCGGTCGCGGCAGCAAGCGTCGCCGCGTCGACGTCCAGCGCACGCTCGAGCGCAGCCCGCCTGAACACCTGGGGCGTCTGCACGGCCCAGAGCTCGCCCCTGTCGAGCGTCTCACGCACCTCTCCACCGTCACGCCCGGCGCGCTTGATCGTGTCGGTGACCGGGGCGGCCGCGATCGCGGCATCGGCCTGCGAATCCGCTTCCAGCGCGGCGATCACGGCCTCGGCGAGCTCCGGGGTCAGGAGCGGCCGTGCGGCGTCGTGGACCAGCACGGGATCCTCGGGTCCCGCGGCCGCGAGCGCGCGGCGGACCGAGTCCGAGCGCGACTCGCCGCCGTGCACGAACGCCGGCCGGTCCCAGCCGGGCGGCGCCGGTCCGAGGTCGGCCGGTTCGGGCCCTTCCTCCCCCCCGGGCGCCGTGTCGAGGAGCTCGGCGGTCGGCGGGACCGCGACGATCACGTAGTCGACCGACGGCGCCGCGCCGAGCGCCGCCTGGCTCCAGCGGAGCATCGGCCGGCCCGCCAGCTCCACGAACGCCTTCGGCAGTGTCGCGCCAAGCCGCTCCCCGCTCCCGGCCGCGACAATCAGGGCTACGGCCATCGGCGAAGGGGCTGTCGCGCACGCGCCATGTCGCGGACTGGCGCGTGCGCGAGAGCCTCGCTACTTGCCGGCGGCGGCCAGCTGGCTGCTGGCCGAGTCGGCGAGCAGCTCGTCGAGGTAGTTCTCGGCCTCCTCCTCGTCCTTGTCGAGCGCGTACATCAGCTCGGAGGCGAGGATCTTCTTGGTGCGTGTGAACATCTGCTTCTCGCCGGTCGAGAGGCCCTTCTCGCTCTCCCGCAGGGAGAGGTTGCGGACGACCTCCGCCAGCTCGTAGATGTCGCCGGTCTTGATCTTGTCGCGGTTGTGCTTGAACCGGCGGTTCCAGTTCTTGGGCATCTCCGAGACTTCGTCGCGAAGCACGTCGAGAACCTTGTTCACGGTCTCCTCGTCGATCACGCGACGAAGACCCGCCAGGGCGGCGTTCTCGGTGGGCACGCGGACAGTCATGTCGTTGTGGAGGATCTTGATGGTGAGGTACTCACGGCGCTCGCCGAGGATCTCCATCTCCTCCTTCTTGAGGACCTTTCCCGCGCCGTGATGGGGGTACACGACGTGGTCTCCCAACTCGAACTCGATGTACTCGACCTCGCGGGTGACCTCGAGATCCTCGCTCAGGGTTCCTTCTTCAGATGTTTGTGCCGAAATGGTGTCCTCCTTCGTTTCAGCCGGCCGGGGCCGGCCCTTGTCAAGTCTGTAGGTACCGATCCACGAGGTTGAGCTCCTGCAGCCTGCGCAGGCCCTCGCGGATGTCCTTCGCGCGGATCTCGCCCACGCCCTCGATTGCCTCGAGCTCGGAGTCGCTCGCGGCAAGCAGCTCGTCGAGGCCGCCGAACTCGGCGACGATCTGGGACACGACGAGCTTCGGGAGCCGCGGGATGCGCCCGAGCACGCGGTAGCCGCGTGAGGACACAGGGTAGTCGAGCGTGTTCAGCTTGCGGTCATAGCCGAGCAGCTCGGCGAGACGGCCGAAGTCGAGCAGGTCCTGGTGGGTGAGCCGGCCGATCTCCTCGAGTGCGGCGGCGAAGCCCTCGTCCGAGTAGCCCGACAGGTAGTCGCGCACGAGCGCCGCCTTCTCGGCGGCTGCGCCGACCATCGTCTCCTCGAGCTGCATCTCGATCAGGCGCCCCTCGCTGCCGAGCTCGACGATGTAGCGCTCGATCTCGACCGCCATGCGCGTCACGAGCTCCGAGCGCTGGAGCACGGTCAGCACGTCGTGGAGCGTCGTCGCGCCCTCGAACTCGAGCGCGGTGAGCCGCGTCGAGACCTGGTCGAGGCGGGTGCGGAACTTCTCGAGCGTCGCGAGCGCCTGGTTCGCCTTGGCGAGCACCACCGGGATGTCGGCGAGGATGTACTTGACGCCGTCGACGTAGACCGAGACGACCTCGCGGCGCGCGGAGATCGCGATCACGAGCGCGTCGGTCTGCTTGGAGACGCGCTCGGCTGTGCGGTGACGGGTGCCGGTCTCGTGCGAGAGGATCGTCGGGTCCGGCATCAGCTGCACGTTGGCCATCGCGATCTTCGTCGCGTTCGCGTTGAGGATGATCGCGCCGTCCATCTTCGCGACCTGGTAGAGGAACGCGGGCGTGTAGTCGATCTCGAGCTTGATCCCGCCGGAGTTCAGAAAGCTGAGATCCTCGGGCTCGCCGATCACGATCAGCCCGCCGGTGCGGGCGTGCAGGATGCTGTCGATCCCCTCGCGCAGGGCGGTGCCCGGAGCGATCATCTCCAGTGCCCTCATGAGTCCCGGGTCCGGCCGTACTGCGTCGTCTACGTCTTCACCGGTCCGGGGTGCCACAACCCCAATTCTAGGGCATTTAGCGATTCTTCAGCTTCCGCTTCGGCCCCAGGAAACGGCTAGACAGCGCCGATTGCGGGCTCCGCGCCGACTTCGGCCGGGGCGCGGCGCGAGCCGCGCGAGGCGGTGATCCGCCCGGGGGGAAGGCCCAGGGCGAGCGCCTCTCGCAGGTTCGCCGCGGACCTCGCGCGCTCGTCGCTGTCGGGCGGGGCGATCACCTCGCCGAGCCCGTGGCGGGCCGCCTCGTCCAGCCGCCGCTCCGGGTGCCCCACCCAGCGCAGCTCGCCGGTCAGCCCGAGCTCGCCGAAGCAGGCGCGCGGCGCGCCGTCGGAGCCACCCCCGAGCGGGCGGCCGCTGGCCGCGCTGGCGACCGCCAAGGCCACCGCGAGATCGCAGCCTGGCTCCTCGACGCGGACCCCGCCGACCACGTTCACGAACACGTCCGAGCCGCCCGTGCTGACGCCGCCGTGTCGCGCGAGGATCGCCAGCACGAGCGCCAGGCGGTTGCGGTCCAGGCCGGAGACGACCCGCCGTGGCTGCTCGAGCTCCGAGCGCGCGACGAGCGCCTGCACCTCGACGAGCAGCGGCCGCGAGCCCTCCATCGTCGCCAGCACCACGCTGCCCGGCGCCCGCGTGGCGCCCGCGACGAAGCGCGCCGAGGCGTCGAGCACCTCGACGAGCCCGCCCTGGCGCATCTCGAACAGCCCCGCCTCGTTGGTCGAGCCGAAACGATTCTTCAGCGCCCGCAGCTTCCGGTAGGGGCGCTCGCGCTCGCCCTCGAACTGCAGCACGCAGTCGACGAGGTGCTCGAGCACGCGCGGGCCCGCGAGCGCTCCGTCCTTCGTGACGTGGCCGACGAGGATCACCGCCGTCGACTGCTGCTTGGCGAGCTCCATCACGCGCGCGGCCACCTCGCGGACCTGCCCCACAGATCCAGGTGCGCCGGAGAGCTCCCCCGAGCGAAGCGTCTGCACCGAGTCGATCACGCACACATCGGGCCGCAGGGCTGCGAGCGTGTCGAGCACAGCCTCGAGCTCCGTCTCGGCGAGGATCGGCACGTCCAGCGCACCGGACGGGCGCAGCGGGACGACCGTGCCGCCGCGCTCGCCCGCGGGCTGCGCGCCGGTGAGGCGCTCGGCGCGCAGCCTCACCTGCTCCGCGGACTCCTCGCCGCTCACATACAGGGTGCTGTGCCCGGCGCCTGCGAGATGACCGAGGACCATGTTGGTCAGGGTCGACTTGCCGATCCCGGGAGAGCCGCCGAGCAGCGTCAGCGAGCCGGGCACGAGGCCGCCGCCGAGCACGCGGTCGAGCTCGCCGATGCCGCTCGGCAGCCGTCGGACCGGCGCGGCGCCGACCTCGCGCAGCGGGCGCGGCGCGGGGCGCTCACCGACCGATCGCCCGCGCCCCGACGCGCCGCCGCGCGTGCCGGAGGGCTGCTGGGAAATCGCCTCCTCGACGAGCGTGTTCCACGCGCCGCAGGTCGGGCACTGCCCGTGCCACTTGGCCTCCTGCGCGCCGCAGTCGGAGCAGACGTGGACCGTCTTGCGAGCCATCGGGCGAGACTACGCGCCGGCGGGGACGGCTTTCTGGCCTGGGCGCCTCACCGGAATGAGGTCAGCGCCCGCCTCGCATATCTTTGGGCGCCCCGCTCCCCGGACGAAGCACGCTCCTAGAGCGTGATGACGGTCTTGCCGCTCGCGGGCCGCGCTTGCGCCGGGTCCAGAGCAGCCGGCACCTCGTCAAGGGATATGCGCGTGATCGGCGGGGCGAGGATGCGTCCCTCGGCGACGGCGTCCGCCACGCGCGCGAGAAGCTCGCTCGACGGCTGCAAGGCGAAGTTGATGCCGCTGACACCCGCGGAACTCAACGCGTCCTCGTCGGCGACGTATTGGGTGGTCACGGCGGTCCCGCCTGACCTGACGAGCGAGGCGAGGGTCGCGAAGCCGGCCGCATCGCTGATCACGTCGATGAGGGCGTCGATCCCGTCGGGATATGCCTGGCGCACCGCGTCCGGGAGCGAGACAGCGGTGTCGTCGATCGTCTCGACGGCACCGTATTCGCGCATGCGCTCAGCATCGTGCGCCCGGACGTTCGCGGTCACATTCCCCCCGGCTTTGACGGCGAACTGGGTCGCGAACGAGCCGACGCCGCCGCCCGCGCCCACGATCAGCACCGTCTTGCCGGACACCGGCTCGAGCAGATCCACGACCCCGAGCGCGGCCATGCCGGCCGTCGGCAGCGACGCTGCGACGACGTCGTCGAGCCCGGCCGGGACTCTCGCCAGAGGCACATCCTCGGCGACGGCCACGTATTCGGCGTACGTTCCGGCGGAGCCGAGCGGCGGGACGAGCAGCTGGCCGAACAGATCGTCGCCGACGGAGAACCTCGACGCGTCCTCCCCGAGCTTCTCGACCACGCCCGCGCAGTCGGCCCCGAGGACCATCGGGAATGTCGCCGGCATCGGCTTCCACGCGCCGGACGCGAGCGTTCGGTCCATCGGGTTCATGCCGGCATCCCTCAGCTTGAGGAGGACCTGCCCCTCTTGCGGCTCGGGCGTCGGCAGCTCAACCAGTTCGGGCGTAGCTCCATAGTCGGTGACCGTGATCGCACGCATGCCGTGTCCTTTCGTCGAGGGGCCTCTGGATGCATGTTGGCTCATCCAGTTGCGCCGCGTCGCGTGGAGCGCGGTCAGCGGCCGCCGGGTCCGTGGAACGCCGTGTTAGCGGCGCGTCGGCCAAGTCAGGCAAGGACGCAGCAAGCGAAATGTGCTCCGCACATGAGCGCGCGAGGACGCCGCGGCATCACCAACGGCCTCTTAGCGGCGCGTCGGCGCGTCGGCCAAGTCAGGCAAGGACGCAGTGAGCGAAATGTGCTCAGCACATGAGCGAGCGAGGACGCCGCGGCATCACCAACGGCCTCTTAGCGGCGCGTGGGCCAAGTCAGGCAAGGACGCAGCAAGCGAAATGTACTCCGCACATGAGCGCGCGAGGACGCCGCCTGACGCCGGCCCACGCGTTGCTAAGACTCGGCGGGTGCGTCCGGAGCCGGAGCCTCAGGCTCGGCGTGCTCCTCCTCGCCCGAGCTCTCGGCGCCGACGCCGACCGGCGTCTTCTGCTTCTTTGGCTGGACGATCGACAGCCGCACTTCGTTCTCGCCCTCGCCCTCGCCGGGGTTGACGACCACGGTGGCGCCGGGGGTCAGCTCCTCGCGCAGCACGAAGTCCGCGAGCGGGTCCTCGATGTAGCGCTGGATCGCACGGCGCAACGGCCTCGCTCCCATCGACGGGTCCCAGCCCTTTTCGACGAGCAGGTCCTTGGCGGGCTCGGTCAGCTCCAGCTGAAGCTCGCGCTCTGCCATCGACTCGCGGATGCGCAGCAGCAGCAGCTCGACGATCTGCTTGATCTCTTCCTTCTGCAGCTTGTGGAAGACGATCACGTCGTCGATGCGGTTGAGGAACTCGGGCCGGAAGACTTTCTTCAGCTCGCCCATGATGCGGTTCTTCATGTCCTCGTAGGTGATCCCGGTCTCGTCGTCGGAGACGGCGAAGCCAAGCGGCGTGTTCCGTGCGATCTCCGCGGCGCCGATGTTCGAGGTCATGATCACGATCGCGTGCCGGAAGTCGACCGTGCGCCCCTGGGCGTCGGTCAGCCGGCCGTCCTCGAGGATCTGCAGCAGGATGTTGAACACGTCGGGGTGCGCCTTCTCGATCTCGTCGAGCAGGAGCACGCTGTACGGCTTGCGCCGCACGGCCTCGGTGAGCTGGCCGCCCTCGTCGTAGCCGATGTAGCCCGGGGGCGAGCCGACCAGCCGCGAAACGGCGTGCTTCTCCATGTACTCGGACATGTCGATGCGGATCAGCGCGTCGTCGTCACCGAACAGGAACTCGGCGAGCGTCCGCGCGAGCTCGGTCTTCCCCACGCCCGAGGGGCCGAGGAAGATGAACGAGCCGGTCGGGCGCTTCGGGTCCTTCAGGCCCGCGCGCGAGCGCCGGATCGCCTTCGAGATCACCTCGATCGCCGGATGCTGGCCGATCACGCGCTTGTGGAGTTCGTCCTCCATGCGCATCAGCTTCTGCGTCTCGGCCTCCGTCAGCTTGAAGACGGGGATGCCGGTCCACATCGAGACGATGTCGGCGATCTCCTCCTCGCCGATCGACGGGCGCTCACCGGACTCGCCGGATTCCCACGCCTGCTCGAGCTCGCGTTTCTTGTTCGTCAGCTTGCGCTCCTTGTCGCGCAGCGAGGCGGCCTTCTCGAACTCCTGCGCCTCGATCGAGGCCTCCTTCTCGCGCCGCGTCTTCTCGACTTCGTCCTCGAGCTCGCGGTTTGCCGGCGGCGAGGTCATCGACTTGATGCGCATCCGCGAGGCGGCCTCGTCGATCAGGTCGATCGCCTTGTCGGGCAGGAAGCGGTCGGAGATGTAGCGGGAGGCCAGTTCGCCGGCCGCCTGCAGAGCCTCGTCGGTGATCTGCACCTTGTGGTGCTGCTCGTAGCGGTCGCGCAGGCCCGTGAGGATCTCGACGGTCTGGTCGATCGTCGGCTCGTCCACGCGGATCTGCTGGAAGCGCCGCTCGAGCGCCGAGTCCCGCTCCAGGTACTTGCGGTACTCATCGAGCGTCGTCGCGCCGATCGTCTGCAGCTCGCCGCGCGCCAGCGCCGGCTTGAGGATCGAGGCCGCGTCGATCGCGCCCTCGGCGGCGCCCGCGCCGACGAGGTTGTGGAGCTCGTCGATGAACAGGATGATGTCGCCGCGCTGGGTGATCTCCTTCATCACCTTCTTCAGGCGCTCCTCGAACTCGCCGCGGTACTTCGAGCCCGCGACCAGGGCAGCCAGGTCCAGCGTGTAGATCTGCTTGTTCTTCAGCAGCTCGGGCACCTCGGAGCTCGTGATGCGCTGCGCGAGTCCCTCGACGACGGCGGTCTTGCCGACGCCGGGCTCGCCGACGAGCACCGGGTTGTTCTTCGTGCGCCGCGAGAGGATCTGCATGATCCGCTCGATCTCGGTCTCGCGCCCGACGCACGGGTCGAGCTTGCCCTCGGCGGCGAGCTTGGTCAGGTTGCGCCCGAACTGGTCGAGCAGCTTCGAGGACTTCTTGCCCTCGCCCGCGGGCGAGCCGGCGCCCGAACCCGAGCCGCCTGAGGAGCCCTGGCGGCGCCCGCCGGGTCCGGAGAGCATGCGGATGACCTCGTTGCGGATCTTCTCCGAGTCGGCGTCGAAGTCGAGCAGGATGCGCGCCGCGACGCCCTCGTTCTCGCGCACGAGGCCGAGCAGGATGTGCTCGGTGCCGATGTAGTTGTGGCCCAGGCTCAGCGCCTCGCGCAGCGCGAGCTCGAGCACCTTCTTCGCGCGCGGCGTGAACGGGATCTGTCCGGAGGTGACCTCCTCACCGGAGCCGACGATGCGCACGACCTGCGCGCGCACGCGCTCGACGGTGATGTCCAGGCTCTCCAGCACCCGCGCCGCGAGCCCCTCCTCCTCGCGCAGCAACCCGAGCAGGATGTGCTCGGTGCCGATGTAGTTGTGCTTCAGCGTCCGCGCCTCCTCCTGCGCGAGGACGACCACCTGTCTAGCCCTTTCTGTGAACCGCTCGAACATTTTGTGATTCCTTCCTGCCGGGGCGGCGCCCCAAATAGGGTCTTCTGGTGGTCCTTATGACGCCTAGAGGAGCAGTCTACCAACCGGTCGGGCCGCTCCTTACGGGGTCATCGGCACCCGAAAGGTGTGCCTTGATCCAAGAAACGTCGAGCCGGTCTACAACGTCCGTCCAGGCCCGGGGCCGCAGCCTAAAGCGGTCTGCGGCGGACCCCTCCGGGGACCTCGGCGGCGCTCTACGCCGACTCGAGACCCAGGGTAGCGGGCCCGGCATCCAGAGCCGTACCCCGCTCGTGGGAGTGGCAAAACCGAGCCGACGAAAGGCTCCGGCGCGCGCCTGTGCTCAGCCCGGCGCGCGGCGCCGCTCGGCGACCGCCTCGACCGCCGCCCGGCGATCCAGGAAGCCGGTCTGGCCCCACACGACCCTGCCCTCGCGGACCTGCCACGCCTCGGCTCCGCGCCAGCGGGTCTCGATCCCTTCGTCGGTCGAGACGAACCGCCAGCTCGTCACGGCGACGACGTAGTCGCCCAGGTCGACGTACTCTTCGACGTCGCCCTCGAAGACCTTGAACCCCTCGTTCCAGCGTTCGAGCACCGACCTCATCTGCTCGTGGCCGCGCAGCTCGGCAGGGACGTCCGGCAGCGGCAGGTGGTCGATGAAGTCCGCATCCGGAGCCCACAGCTCCATCATCTCCTCGTAGCGCCGCGCGTTGAAGGCGTCGTTCATGGCCCGGATGACGGCGACGGTCGCGTCGGACATCGCCCGTCGAGGCTAGCGGCGCGGTCTCAGTCGCGCATCGCCGGGAACAGCACGACCTCGCGGATCGAGTCCCGGCCGGTGAGCAGCATCACCAGGCGGTCGACGCCGAGGCCGACGCCCCCGGTCGGCGGCATGCCCTGCTCGAGCGCCTGCACGAACGCCTCGTCGTAGGGCATCGTCTCGGCCTCCCCGGTCTCGAGCGTCTCGATCCGCTCCTGGGCCGCGAACCGCTCGCGCTGCTCGTCGGCGTCGATCAGCTCGCTGAAGCCGTTGGCGATCTCCATGCCGCCGGCGAACGCCTCGAAGCGCTCGACGACGTCGGGGTCGTCGGGACGTTCCCGCGCGAGCGGAGAGATCTCCTTCGGGTAGTCGACGATGAACGTCGGACGCTCGAGAGCCGGCTCGACGTACTTGGAGAGCAGGTCGTCCGCCATCTCGAACCAGACGGCGCTCGTCTTGACGTCGAGCCCACGATCACGGATCTCCCGGGTCAGCTCCTCCGCGCCGCGATGCATGCTCAGATCGATCCCCGTCGCGTCGCGGATCGCCTCGACGAAGCCCAGCCGCGGCCAGGGGGCGGAGAAGTCGAGCTCGCCCTCATAGCCCACTGCCTCGGCGGCGGCGCGCACGATCTCTTCGGTGCGCGCCATCGCGCCCTCGTAGTCGGTGTACGCCTCGTACCACTCGACCATCGTGAACTCGGGGTTGTGCTTGTGCGAGACGCCCTCGTTGCGGAAATCCTTGCCGAGCTCGTACACGCGCTCCAGCCCGCCGACGATCAGGCGCTTCAGGTACAGCTCGGTCGCGATCCGCAGGTACAGGTCGCGATCGAGCGCGTTGTGGTGGGTGACGAAGGGGCGCGCCAGCGCGCCTCCGTAGAGCGCCTGCAGGACGGGCGTCTCGACCTCGATGAACCCGTCCCCGTCGAGCGCGCCGCGCACGGCCGAGATGATCCGCGCCCGGTCGACGAACAGCCGCCGGCTCTCCTCGCTGGCGATCAGGTCCAGCTCGCGGTGGCGGTAGCGCGTCTCGACGTCGGTGAGCCCGTGGTGCTTGTCCGGCGGCGGACGCAGCGCCTTGCCGAGGATCTCGAAGTCCTCGACCCGCAGCGAGATCTCGCCGTGGCGGCTGCGCATCGCCGCGCCGTCGACGCCGAGCAGGTCGCCGAGATCGAGCGAGACCAGCTCGGCGAAGCGCTCCTCGCCGAGCACGTCCTGGCGGGCGTGCAGCTGGATCTTGCCCGAGCGGTCGACGAGGTCGAGGAAGGCGGCCTTGCCGGAGCCGCGACGGGCGGCGAGCCGGCCCGCGACACGGTGGCGCTCGTCGGTTTCCTCCCCCGTGTCGAGGTGCTCGTAGGCGCCGAGCACGGCGCCGATCGGCTCTACCCCGGGGAAGGAGTGGGGAAAGGCCCGGGAGTCGGACTCCCGGAGCCTGTGCAGCTTCCCGCGGCGCTCGGCGATCAGCTCGTCGAGGCCGTGCCTGGGTGCGCCCGCGGCGGGGCCGTCAGCTGCGCTCATCGCGCCGAGATTATCGGTGCGGCGCAGGCCTCGACAGCCGGCCGCTAGTCGAGCCCGACGTCGATCTTCGTGATCTTGAGTTTGCGCGCCGGGCCGCGCGGCACCTTGACCGCGACGGTCTCGTTGCGTTTGCGTCCGAGCAGTGCGCGGCCGACAGGCGACTCGTTGGAGAGCTTGTGCTCGAGCGGCTTGGCCTCGGCGGAGCCGACGATCGTGTACTTGACGGATTTGCCGGTCTTCTCGTCCTTGACGTGCACCACCGAGCCGATCTGCACGACGTCGGTCGACAGGTCCTTGGCCTCGATCACCGTCGCCATGCGCAGTTTCTCCTGCAGCTGCGCGATGCGGCTCTCGATCATCGCCTGCTCGTTCTTGGCGTCGTCGTACTCGGAGTTCTCGGAGATGTCTCCGAACTCCCGCGCCTCCTTGATGCGCTCAGCGACCTCGCGACGCTTCTCGGTCGAAAGCAGCTCGAGTTCGTCCTTGAGCTTCTGGAGTCCTTCTGGAGTGAGGATTACGTCCTTCGGCATGTCACCCTCGATCGTTCTTTTCCCCCGTGCGCCGGAGACGCAAAAACCCCGCTGCGAGCGGGGATCTGTGGGACCTGCGGCTCTTGCGAGCGCAGCAGTATAGCGCGGGCCGAGCGGGCCGGCCGGGGGCGGCTAGGAGCCCGCCGCGAGCGCGTGCGGGCGCTGGTCGAGCGCCAGCAGCAACCTCGCCTGATCGACGCTCTCGGCGCTCTGCAGCGCTTCCTGCAGCGCGCGCGTGCGCTCGCGATCGAGCCCGAGCCGGGGCAGGTACCAGGGATAGAACTTGCGCAGGTAGCGGCAGGCGCGGGCCTCGCCGAGGTGCTCGACCGCGCGGTCGATCGTCCAGGCCAGCTCCTCGCGCACCTCCTCGGGCGCCGGCTCCTCCTCACGGCGGCCGAGGAGGCGCTCGAACAGCCACGGGTTGCCGAGCGCCCCGCGCGCCAGCATCACCGCGTCGGCGCCGGTCGCCTCGAACGCCTCCCGCGCGCTGCCGGCGTCGTCGAGGCCGCCGGTGAGGATCACCGGCGCGGGCAGCGTCGCGACGAGCCGCGCGGCGAGCTCGTAGTCCGGGTGCCCTTTGTGGTGGACGGCGGCCGAGCGGGGGTGAAAGCCGATCGCGGCCACGCCGGCCTCGGCGACGAGCCGGTGGGCGACGCCAAAGCCGGCGTCGTCGCCGGGCCGCAGGCCGGAGCGGAGCTTGACGGTGACCGGCAGGCCGCCCCCGCCCTCCACCGCGGCGCGCGCGAGCGCGACGGCGCGGTCGGGGTCGGAGAGCAGCTGGGCGCCCGCGCCGGTCTTGCGCACCTTGGGCACGGGGCAGCCCATGTTGATGTCGATCGCGTCGGCGCCGCGCTCGGCGACGACGGCGGCCGCGGAGCGCATCGTCGCCGGGTCTTCGCCGAACAGCTGGATCGAGACCGGCCCGCCCGCCCCCGCCTCGCGCTCGCGCGGGTCGATGCGCAGCATCTCGCCGCAGGTGCGCTCGTTGCGGTGGTGAATCGCATGCGAGGAGACCATCTCGGAGACCACCATGCCGGCGCCGTAGCGCTTGGCCTGCAGGCGCACGAACCAGTTTCCGATCCCGGCGAGCGGCGCCAGCAGCACGCGGTTGGGGACGGTCAGGGTCCCCAGGCGCCAGCTCTCGCGCAGCCGCTCGGTCGGGTCGCTCGCTGTCATGAGATCGATCTTAAGAGGAGGGGAACGCGGCGGCTCGGCTCAGACGTTGCGTTCGTGCAGCAGCCGCAGGCCGGTGAGCGTCAGCTCCTCGTCGACCTCCTCGATCTCCTCCGAGTAGGGCACGACGAGGCCCGCCAGGCCGCCGGTTGCAACGACGTCGGCACGCTCGCCGAGCTCGTCGTAGATGCGCCGCAGGATCGCGTCGATCGCGCCGGCGTAGCCGTACACGACGCCCGAGCGGATCGCGTCGATCGTGTTCTTGCCGATCACGCTGCGCGGCGGGGCGAGGTCGATCTTCGGCAGGCGCGCGCCGCGTTCGGAGAGCGCTTCGAGCGAGATCTCGATGCCGGTCATCAGCGAGCCGCCGAGGTACTCGCCCTCGCGCGAGACGACGTCGAACGTCGTGGCCGTGCCGAAGTCGACGCACACTGCGAGCCCGTCGAAGCGCTCGCGCAGCGCGACCGCGTTCACGAGCCGGTCGGCGCCGATCTCGCGAGGGTTGTCGTAGCGGATCGCCATCCCGGTGCGCGTGCCGGGCCCGACCGCGAGCATCTCGTGACCGAGGTATCGCCGCGCCATCGCCGTCCACTCGGGCTCGAGCTGCGGCACCGTCGAGGAGACGATCGAGCCGTCGAGCTCCTCGAAGGCGCACCCGCGCAGCTCGAGCAGGTTGCGCAGCGCGGCGCCGAGCTCGTCGGCGGTCGACGTGCGCACAGTCGCAAAGCGCCAGTGCTCGAGCAGGCGCTCGCCGTCGAACGCGCCGAAGTGCGTCTGCGTGTTCCCGACGTCGACGGCTAGCAGCATCGCCGAGCATTATGCTCGCGCGCATGGCGAGGAGCATGCCCCGGCTGTACGTCACGCCCGGCTCGCACCCGTGCGCGGCCGTCGAAGCCGCGCTGCGCCGCAAGTCGATCGAGTTCCGCCGCGTCGACCTGCTGCCGCTCCTGCCCGTCCTGGCCGGGCCGGTCCTCTACGGAGGCACGACCGTCCCCGGCATGCGCATCGGCGCTGAGCGGGTGCTCGGCTCGCGGGCGATCATGCGCCGGCTCGATGCGATCGAGCCGGACCCGCCCCTGCTGCCGGCCGACAGCGACGCCCGGGAGCGCGTGCTCGAGGCCGAGCGCTGGGGCGACGAGGTCTTCCAGCCGGTGCCGCGGCGGCTCATCGATGCGGCGTTCCTGCGCGACGCGGCCTCGATGGAGAGCTACGCCGGAGACGCGAAGCTGCCGCTGCCGCGCTCGGTGCTGCGCCCCGGCCTGCCGCTGACAGCGCGGCTGATGGCGCTCAAAAACGGCGCGCGCGACGAGCGCGCGCGAGCGGACCTGGCCGCCCTGCCCGCGCACCTGGACCGCGTCGACGGATGGATCGCAGAGGGTGTGCTGGGCGCAGCGGAGCCGAACGCCGCGGACCTGCAGATCGGGTGCACGATCCGGCTCTTGGCGAGCATCGGCGACGTCGCACCTCTGATCGCGGGCCGGCCCTCCGCGCGCCTGGCCGGCTACTTCCCGCCGATCGCGGGCAGCGTGCCGGTTGGAACGCTCCCGGCGGAGTGGCTCGCGAGCGCCGGCGCGGCGGTCAACGGTGCAGGGTCAGCCGCCGGCTGACCGACGCACCGGCACCGCTCGCCGCCTGCAGGCGCGCGGTCATCGTCAGCTTCAGGCTCCCGCGCCTCCTCAGCGACCGCAAGGCGCGCGCCGACGGCGTGAGCGTGAACGCCAGCCGCCCTGCGGCGATGCCGTTGCGCACGAGCTGGCCGACGCGCAGCGTGCCGGCTGTGAGCGCCGAGCGCGCCGCGAGCAGCTCGACCTGCAGGCGGCCCGACGCGTCGGCGGCCGGAATGAGCAGCGAGCCGTGCAGCACCCCGCCGTGGCGGGGGACGGCGAGCCGGAGCGCCGAGAGGGCGGCGGCGGAGGCCGCGGTCGCCGAAGGAGCCGGCCCGCCCGACGGCGAGCCTGAGCCGCCCCCGGTTGGACCGAAGCCCGGCGGCGCGCCGGTGCCCGTCCCGGGCGGCGTCGTTTCTGCCGACGGTGCTTTCCCGGGGGCCGGCGGGCCGGTCACGACGATCGTGCCGCTCATCGACGGACCGTGGAAGCTGCAGTAGAAGGTGTAGGTGCCTGGGACCGTGAACGTGCAGTTCCCGCTCCAGCTCGTCGCGGATGCGCTACCCACCGGCACCGATGAGTCGCACGTTGGCGTGGCCGGCGTGCTGTTCCAGTGGATCCCGTGGGGAACGCTCGCGTTCGTGTTCTTGAAGACGACGACGCCGCCGGCTTCCACGGTCGCCGTCGGTGGCTTCCAGTGGTGTCCGCCCCCGCTCGGGTCTTCGTTTTCGATCGTCGGCGAGCCTTCGGAGGCCGCGGTCGCAGGGAGCGCGACGGCGGCGACGCCGAGCGCCGCGGCGGCGATCAGGCGAATCGTTGGCGCAGCTCTCACAGCTCGGCCTCCTCGACTGCTGCGACGCCCTCGGGGACGGACCTTCCTCTCACCAGGACGCTGGCGCCCGGCAAACCTTCCCGGACCGGTGTGTCGGGGCATGGCGGCCCCGAGCGGCGCTACAGTCGCCTTGAAGGGGCTCGGACCTGCGCGCCCTTGCGCGGGCCGCGGACGCAATGCGAACACTCGATCCTGAGGCGCTGCCCAAGCACGTAGACCGCCTGTACCGGGCGGCCTGGGCGCTGTGCGGCTCGCGCGAGGACGCCGAGGACCTCGTCCAGGAGACGTTCGCGCGCGTGCTCTCACGCCCGCGCGTGCTGCACGGCGATGACGACGCGTACTACCTGATGCGGGTGCTGCGCAACACCTTCCTCACGAGCCTGCGAACGGCCTCGCGCCGGCCGGCGACGGTCGCGACGCTCGAAGACGTCGTCGCGGCCGACCCGCGGCCCACGACAAGACCCGACCGCGCGCTGGAGGTGCAGGAGATCTACTCGACCGTCGCCGAGCTGCCCGAGGACTTCAGGCTCGCGCTCGTCGCCGTCGACGTGCTCGGGCTCTCCTACCGCGAAGCGGCGCGCGCGCTGAAGGTGCGCGAGGCGACGCTGACGACGCGGCTGTTCCGCGCGCGCAAGCAGGTCGCGCGCCAACTCGAGCTGCCGGAGGAGCCGGAGAAGGGCGCCGCCGGCTCTAACGTGGAGCCGGCCCCCGAGGCGAAGAACGCCCGCGCCCGGGAAGGGAAAGGCGCCGGCGGAGTCCTCTCAGGTGGAGAAAGCCAATGACACCGGCAGACAAAGCAGACACCCCCCGCGCCGACGGCGAGCCCGAGCTCGTCGGTCTACTGCACTCGATCGACGTCCCTGCACCCGAGCGGCTCCACGAGCGCGTGCAGGCGATGGTCGACGAGCGCTCGCGCACGGCGGGCCTGGCGGGCGGACACGAGACGCTGCGCGGCGCGCTGTACTCGATGCGCCTGCGGCTCGGCGCGCTCGCCGCGGCGGGCGCCGCGCTCGGCGCCGCGCTCGCGCTCGCGCTCGGCGGACCGGGCGGCGCCGGGCTGAGCCTGGGCGAAGCGGCTGCCCTGACGCTGCGCCCGGCGACGATGGCCGCGCCGACGGAGAGCCACGCCCTGCAGGGACAGCTGAACGCCTCCGTGGACGGCATCTCTTTCCCCTACTGGAAGGACCGCTTCGGGTGGCGCTCCTCGGGATCGCGCGAAGACCGCGCGGCCGGGCGCCGGGTGCGGACCGTCTTCTACACCGACGGCCACGGCCGCCGGATCGGCTATGCGATCGTCAGCGGCACGCCGGCGCCGAACGTCTCTTCCGGCAGCGTGAGCTGGCGGGGCGCCACCGCCTACTACATCGGCAAGGTCGGCGAGACGACCGTGGTCACCTGGCAGCGCGGCCGGCACCTGTGCATCGTCTCCGGCCACGGCGTCGACGCGCAGACGCTGGTGACGCTCGCCAGCTGGGACGACGCCGGAGACTGAGCATCGGATGCCTCGCGGCCCAGGAAGGTTCGCGGCGGCCGGGCGTCTAGGGGGAAGAGGCTTCCAGCGAGAGGAGCATGCGATGAGTAGGAGAGTGACGATCGCGATCACAGCGCTGGCGCTGGCCGCAGCAGCGCTCGCTCCGGCCGTGGCCCTTGGCGGCGCCCACGCCGCGGGCACCCACAGCGTGGTTCTGAAATCGCTGCGCTTTCACCCGGGAGCGCTGACGATCAACCACGGCGAAAGCGTCAGGTGGGAATGGCGCGACGGCGGGGAACGCCACAACGTGACCTTCAGCCACTTCCACTCCCACACGATGGGCAGCGGCTCCTACACGGTCCGCTTCATGTCGAAAGGGACCTACAACTACCACTGCACGATCCACGAAGCCGAAGGGATGCGCGGCAAGATCATCGTCCGATGAGGCACGGTCCCTCCAGCCGGAGCCTCGAGCGCTAGGGGCGCTGCGCTGGGCAGGCCAGGGGTGGCCCTGCCCAGCGCACGCCCTCCTCGACATCCAGCGAGGCGAGGGCATCGGCGAGCCGGCGCCCGTCCGGAGCACGCAGCGCGAAGTCCAGCTCGAGCGCGGGGACGAGCACGAACCGGCGGCTGAGCAACTGCTCGTGCGGCAGCGTGATGCGCTCGTGGCTGACCTCCAGGTCGCCCAGCAGCAGCACGTCGATGTCGATCGCCCGCGGCCCGTGGCGAACGCCACCGGCCTCGCGCCCCAGGCGCGCCTCCAGATCCTTGACCGCGTCGAGCAGCTCGAGCGGCTCGAGCGCCGTCTCGACGAGCACGCACGCGTTCAGGAAGTTCGGCTGGTCGAGCACCTCGCCGACGGGGTCGGTGTCGTACGTGCTGGAGCTGGCGATCACCTCGATGCCGGCGCCGGGCAGAGCGTCGAGAGCCGCCTGCAGGTGCTCGCGGCGCTCCCCGACGTTGGAGCCCAAGCCGAGCAGGCCCGTGCGGCTCACGCCCGCGTCGTCGCCAGCCCCGCCGCCTGAACCTTCTCCCCCATCGCCTGGGCGAACGGCAGCAGGCCCGAGATCGGCCGAAGCATCACCGTGAAATCGGCGATCAGGCCATCCTCGCCGATCCGCAGCAGGTCGAGCCCCTCGATCTCGCGACCGTCGATCCCGGCCCTGAAGATCAACGCGTGCAGCCCGCCGGGAGCCTCGAGCTCGTCCGTGTAGCGGAAGTCCTCGAAGGTGTCGGCCACGATGGCGAGCAGGCGCGCCACGGTCTCGCGGCCGACGAACGGGTGGAACGTCGCCGGGCTGTGGAAGACGATGTCCTCGGCGAGCACCGCGGTCCCCGCCTCGATGTCACCGCTCTCGACGGCGGCGCGAAAGCTCTGCGCGGCGTTCATCGAAAGCAGCCTACCCGTCGGCTTCGCGCCACACCTCCACGGACACCTCCTCGACGCTGAGCGGGATCGGCGGCTCGGGCTTGGAGGCCTTGACCCACACCCCCTCCAGCTCGTAGTCGGCCAGCAGCCGCTCGGCGATCGTGGCGCACAGCCGCTCGAGCGTGCGGTGCGAGCGCTGCTGGGCGACGAGCGCGACGAGCTGGCAGACCTCCGCGTAGTCGACCGTGTCCTCGATCGAGTCGGTGACGGTGGCGTCGGTTTCGCCGATGTCCAGGCGCAGGTCCAGGACGAGCCGCTGGCCGACCTCGCGCTCGGCCTCCGAGACGCCGTGGTGGGTGTAGAGGGACAGCCCCGCGATCTCGATCGTGACCGACTCGGCGGCCTGCTCGCCGTCGTCCTCGAGCTCCTCGGACTCGTCGTCTAGCTCGTCGGAGTCCTCGTCTCCGGGCTCTGGGACCATCGCCCGCCCAACGTAGCAGCCGCCACCGTCAGCGCATCGCGGACGGGCGCCACGTCGTGGACACGGAACACCCGCGCTCCGCGCTCCAGCGCCATCACGTTGGTGGCGATCGTGCCGGCCAGCCGCCCCTCGGGCCCGGGGGCGCCCGGCACGAGGCGGCCGAGGAATCCCTTGCGAGAGGTCCCGACCAGCAACGGACGGCCGAGTTCGACCAGCTCCGGCAGGCGCCGCAGCAGCTCGAGGTTGTGGGCCGCGCTCTTGCCGAAGCCGATTCCGGGGTCGAGCATGATGCGCTGCTCGGCGACCCCCTCGCGGACGGCGAACGCGAGGCGCTCCTCCAAGAACGCCTTCACGTCGGCGACGACATCCGCGTAGCGCGGTTCATCCTGCATCGTGCGCGGGTTGCCGACCGCGTGCATCAGACAGCACTCGGCTCCGCTCGCCGCAACCAGACCGGCCATCGCCGGGTCGGCCCGAAACGCCGTGACGTCGTTGACGAGCGTCGCGCCCTCGCGCAGGGCGACTTCGGCGACGGCCCGCTTGGAGGTGTCGATCGAGATCTGGGCGCCCGCCCCCGCGAGTCCGGCCACGACGGGCTCGGTCCTCGCGAGCTCCTCCTCGAGGGGCACGACCTCCGCTCCGGGGCGGGTCGATTCGCCGCCGACGTCGAGGATCTCCGCGCCTTCGGCCATCAGCGCGCGGCCGTGATCGATCGCCGAGCCGGGATCGAAGAAGCGCCCGCCGTCGTAGAACGAGTCCGGCGTCACGTTGACGACGCCCATCAGGCGGAAACTCGATCGTGGGCTCGCCGCCGCCGTCTCGTGCACCCCGTCAAGCTACCTCGACCGAGCGCCATGGAGACCCGCCGCGGCACACACGACGACGCACCCGCGATCCTCGCGACGGTTGCGGCAGGGTTCGAGAGCTACCGCGAATGGGCGCCCGCCGGCTGGTCGCCGCCCGAGATGACGCCCGCAGTGCTCGAGCGCCTGCGTAAGCGGCTTTCCGACGACGAGTTCTGGCTGCTCGTCGCGCTCGACGGCGGCGGGATGATCGGGCACGTCGCTCTCGCGCCCACGACGCGGGAGGAACCGGCGCCCGCGCCTGCAGGCGCGATCTACCTCTCGCAGATGTTCGTGCGCCGCCGGAGCCACGGCAGCGGCGTGGCCGCCACGCTGATGGCGGCGGCGATCGCCGAGGCCGCCCGCCGCGGGTTCACCGGCATGCGGCTCTGGACGCCCCGGGGCGCGGCCCGCGCGCGACGTTTCTACGAGCGCGAAGGCTGGAGCGCGACCGGGGCGGTGCACGCCCGCTCGCCGTCGGGCCTGCCGACGGTGGAGTACGCGCGCGCCGTCGAGCGCTAGCTGACGCTCGGCCCCTGCGGGCCGTCGCCGCCGTGCATCTCGGCGGTACCGCCGGCGAGGCCGGGGCGCGGGATCGTGCGCGGGACTTCGCGCTCGGAGCGCTCGGGTGCCAGCGGCGGCGCGGGCAGCTCGGGCTTGGCATCGTCGGAGAGACCGAAGACCTCCTCCTCGCTCTTGCCGTCGAGCAGCGCGAGGAACTCCTCCTTCTCGATCGTCTCGCGCCTGACGAGGATCTCGGAGATCTTCTGCAGGTCGCTCTGGTGCTCGGTGAGAATGCCGCGGGCGCGCTGGTGGGCGCCTTCGATGATGCGCCTCACCTCGTCGTCGATCTCGCGGGCGATCTCGTCGGAGTAGTCGGGCTCGCTGGTGAACTCGCGGCCCAGGAACGGCTGGCCGTGGTCATGGCCGTAGACGCGCGGGCCGAGCTTGTCGCTCATGCCGAAGCGCATCACCATCTGCTTCGCCGTCTGCGTGACCTTCTCGATGTCGTTGGAGGCGCCGGTGGTGATCTCGCCGAAGATCAGCTCCTCGGCGGCACGGCCGCCGAGCGTCATCGCCATCGTGTCCTCGAGCTCCGCGCGCGTCGTGAGGAAGCGGTCCTCCTGCGGCATCGAGATCGTGTAGCCGAGCGCCTGGCCGCGAGAGATCACCGAGATCTTGTGCACCGGGTCGGAGTGCTCTAGGAAGTGGCCGACGATCGCGTGGCCCATCTCATGGAAGGCGGTCACGAGACGCTCTTTCTCGCTCATCACGCGCGTCTTCTTCTCGGGGCCGGCGATCACGCGCATGATCCCCTCCTCGAGCTCTTCCTGGCCGATCTCACGCTTGCCGGTGCGGGCGGCGAGCAGCGCCGCCTCGTTGATCAGGTTCGAGAGGTCCGCGCCGGTGAAGCCCGGGGTCTGCCCGGCGAGCGCGTCGATGTCGATCACCTTCGCCAGCGGCTTGCCGCGGGTGTGAACCTCGAGGATCTTCGCGCGGCCCTTGCGGTCGGGCCGGTCGACGGCGATCTGGCGGTCGAAGCGGCCCGGGCGCAGCAGTGCCGGGTCGAGGATGTCGGGCCGGTTGGTGGCCGCGATCATGATGATGTTGTCCTTCGCCTCGAAGCCGTCCATCTCGACGAGCAGCTGGTTGAGCGTCTGCTCGCGCTCGTCGTGGCCGCCGCCGAGGCCCGCGCCGCGGTGGCGCCCGACGGCGTCGATCTCGTCCATGAAGATGATGCAGGGGCTGTTCTGCTTGGCCTGCTCGAAGAGGTCACGAACGCGCGAGGCGCCGACGCCGACGAACATCTCGACGAAGTCCGAGCCGGAGATCGAGAAGAACGGCACGCCCGCCTCGCCCGCGACGGCGCGCGCGAGCAGCGTCTTGCCGGTGCCCGGTGGCCCGTAGAGCAGCACGCCGGTGGGAATCCTCGCCCCGAGCGCCTGGAACTTCTTCGGGTTCTCGAGGAATTCCTTGATCTCGTGGAGCTCCTCGACGGCCTCGTCCACGCCGGCGACGTCACGGAATGTGATCTTCGGCGAGTCGGCCGACATGCGCTTGGCGCGCGACTTGCCGAACGACATCACTTTCGAGCCCCCGCCCTGCACCTGGTTCATCAGGAAGATCCAGAACCCGAAGAACAGGACGAACGGGATGATGTACATCAGCAGGCCAAGCAGGGCGCTGCTCTTTTCGGATTCGACGTTGTAGCTGACGCCCGCCGTTTTCAGTTCCTTCAAGAGTTCCGGCGCCGCCTGGTCGATGAACCCGACCTCGTACGTTTCCTTGTTCTTGAGCTTGACTTCGAGTTCCTTGTTCTTGTTCTTGAACTCGACGGATTCGACTTCGTTCTTCGGCAGCTCGGAGCTGACGAGCGTCTGGTAGCTGTGCTTGCGGTGGTTGGTCGTGTTGCTGTTGACCAGTTTGACCGCGAGGAACGCGAGCACCACGACGATCAAGATCGGAAAGGCGGCGCTCTTGAAAAAACGGCTCATAGCGTTGTCGCGAGTCTGCTGGCGCCGTCTGAAATCGAGGCAGCCAGTCCCCTAGCCTACCATGGCGGACCCGCCCGACCGGCCGGTTTCCGGCCCCGTCGCGGGCGGTGCGCCTAGCTCTCCAGGGCGGCGACGAAGGGCAGGTTGCGGTGGCGCTCGGCGTAATCCAGGCCGTAGCCGACCACGAACCTGTTGGGAATCTCGAAACCGACGTAACGGGTCGGCAGGTCGACCTTGCGGCGCTCGGGCTTGGTGAGCAGCGCGCACACCTCGAGGGACCTGGGATTGCGAGAGCCCAGATTTCGAAGGAGGTACTGGAGCGTCAGGCCGGAGTCGACGATGTCCTCGACGATCAACACGTCGCGCCCTTCGATCGCCGCGTCGAGGTCCTTGAGGATCCGCACGACGCCGGAGGAGTCGGTCGCCGAGCCATAGGAGGCGACGGCCATGAAATCGACCTCGACCGGAACGTCGATGAAGCGCATCAGATCGCTGAGGAAGAACACCGCGCCCTTCAGAACGCCGACGAGCAGCAGCGGCCGAGAGGCCTCCTCGCCGTAGTCGGCGCTGATCTCGCGCCCCAGCTCGGCCACGCGGCGCTGCAGGTCCTCGGCCGTCACGAGCACCTCCCCCAACCCCGGCTCGTTCGGCGCGCGCGCGGGTGTGGCCACGGCAAAAGTCTAGTCGCGATCCGGCGGAGGGCCGGCGGCGGTCCGCTCGTCAGGCCGACCGCGCGGAGGCAGGCGGACCATGCGCAGCATGCCCTCCTCGATGACCGCCCCGGCGCTGCCACCGACATGGAGCTCGGCCCGCCCGCCGCGCCGCCCCAGTTCGAGCAGCTCGGCCACGCGCGCGCCGGCTTGCGGCACGTAGCCGCCGGTCGCCTGCTCGGCGAGGCGTACGACCACCATGCGCGCGAGCGCGGCCGGCATCTCCTTCAGCCGTGCCAGCTCGATCGCGTCGCGAGGCGGCGGACTGCCGAGCTCCGCCTCGACGAGCGCGTCGAGCAGCTCGGTCTCCTCCCGCAGCAGCTCCGCGGTGCGCGCCACGTTCGCCTCCGCCGCCGGGTGCACGGCGCGCAGCGCCGGCACGAGGCCGTGCCGCACACGGGCGCGCGCGAAGCGCGGATCCTGGTTGCTCGCGTCATCGGCCCACCGCAGGCCGCGCGCCGCGCAGTACGCGCCGGTCTGCTCGCGCGTGACCCCGAGCAGGGGGCGCAGGAGCCGCCCTTCGGCGGGGGCCATCCCGAGCAGGGCGCGGCGACCCGGCGAGGCGGCCAGCCGGTAGAGGATCGTCTCCACCTGGTCGGAGGCCGTGTGGCCTGTCGCGATCAGCGCGTCGCGCTGGCCGGCGAGCCGCTCGGCGGCCGCATAACGCAGCTCGCGCGCCCAAGCCTGCAGGTTGCCCATGCCCTCGCCGTCCCCCGGGCGCTCGCTCTCCGCCGCGTCCGGGCGCACGACCTCGAGCTCGACGCCGAGCTCCGCGCACAGCTCGCGGCAGCGCTCCTCCTCCGCCTGCGCCTCGGGGCGCAGGCCGTAGTTGAGATGAAGCGCGTAGACGGACTGCGCCCCCAGCAGCGCGACCGCGACGTCGAGCAGGCAGGTCGAGTCGCGCCCTCCGGAGATCATCGCCAGCAGCGGCCTGTCGCGCGCGAACAGGCCGCCCTCGCGGACCGCCTCGCGGACGCCGAGCACCTCCGCGGGCAGCGCCTCCTCGGGCGTGCCGGCAGCCATCGCGCTCACTCCTCGCGCGCCGTGGCCGTGAACAGCTCGGTCGGCTCGGAGAAGCCCTTCAGCCGCACCTCGCCGATCAGCGTGAACTGCAGCCCGTCGACGCCGTCGGCGAGGTCGACCACCGGCCGCGTCACGAGCACCTCGCCGCCGCCTGCGCGCGCGACGACGCGCGCCGCCTGGTTGACCTCGCGCCCGAAGTAGTCGCCGTCCCGATAGAGCGCCTCGCCGTAGTGGACGCCGATGCGCGGCGCCGGCTGGCCGTCCTCGACCGACGCCTGCAGGTCAACCGCCCAGGAGGCCAGCGCTGCGGCGTCGGGGCCGACGACCATCACCTCGTCGCCGAGCGTCTTGATCACGCGCGCGTCGGCCGGCAGGCTGAGCCCGACCGCCTCGAGGAAGCGCTCCACGGCGCTGACGGCGACCTCGTCGCCCTGCTCGACGGTCAGCCGCGCGTAGCCGGCGAGGTCGGCGAAGGCGATCGCGACCCGCAGGCGCCCCTCCTCGAGCTCTTCCTCGCCGAGCTCGGCCTCGACGTGGCCGATCATGTCCTGCTCCACGAAGTGCGAGAGCAGGCGCCCGTGCAGGTAGCTGATGAACGGCGAGGCGAGCGGCAGCACTTCGCGCGTCATCGCCTCCATCTCCTCGGCGATCTCGACGTTCGGGACGCCCGCGCGCATCAGCGGCTTGTGTACGTACAGGTGCATGAGCCGCACCTCGGCGTCGGCGATCTGCGCCATCACCTGCCCGTACACACGCAGCAGCTGCAGGTAGGCGGGCAGCGGGAACCCCGCGGAGAGCACCGCGGCCGCGTAGCGCATCATCTCCCGATCGATGTCGGAGAGCCCGTCGGCCGGCAGCGGCCCAAGTCCCATCGCCCCGTAGATCCGGCGGATCAGCTCAGGCGCCAGGCCGCTCTCGCGGGCGACGTGGCGCAACGAGTGCCGCCCTCCCGGTGCGCTCAGCAGGTCCTCGATCGGGCCGATCGCGAGCTGCCCCTCGTCGCTCGCGCGCTTGATGCGCTCGAGTGAGTGGCCGCGGGCGCGCAGCCGCGCGACGACGCGCACATACGCGATCGCCGACGGGGTCCAGCGGCCGTCGAAGCCGGGGACGAGCCCTTTTGTGACCCACCGCCGCACAGTCGCCGGCGAGACGCCGACCGTGGCGGCGACCTGCGCGAGAGTCGGCTCGGCGGGCTCGGGCACGGGCTCCTGCGCTTCGGCGCTCACTCAGCGGGCCGGACGGGCTCCGGAACGGTCGCCTGCATGACACGGAGTCTAAAGTCGCTGCCCTGGCCGAGCCGGGACACCCCCACCTGCGCCCGACGGCGCCGCTCGCCGAGCGCGTGCTGCTGCCCGGGGACCCCGGGCGCGCCCTCGCCCTCGCGCAGGCGCTGCTGGTCGAGCCCCGCATGTTCAACCACCATCGAGGCCTGTGGGGCTACACGGGCGCGGGCCCAGACGGCGAGCCGGTGACGATCCAGGCGACCGGGATGGGCGGCCCGTCTGCCGCGATCGTGCTGACCGAGCTGATCGCGATGGGCGCCCGGCGTGCGATCCGGGTGGGCACCTGCGGCGCGCTCGACCCCGCCCTCGGCCTCGGCGAGCTCGTGATCGCCTCCGAGGCGGTGGCGGCCGACGGGACGTCGAGAGCGCTCGGCGCAGACGGCCGCGTCGCGGCCGACGCAGAGCTGACGCGCGCGCTTTCCCGGGCGGCGCCCGGCGCACACAGCGGTCCCGTCGTCAGCGTCGATCTCTTCTACGAGCGAGGTCCGGCCGGCGCCGGGCACAGCGCGTTGGCGGTCGAGATGGAGGCCGCGACGCTGTTTGCGCTCGGCCGCGCCGAGGGCGTCCCCGTCGCGTGCCTGCTCACCGTCTCGGACACGTTCGGCGCGCACGGCGAGCGCACGCGTATCGACGAGGGCGCGCTGCTCGAAGCGGCCGAGCGCATGGGCCGCGCCGCGCTCGCCGCGATCTCCGCTTGACGAGCGTCCGATGTCCCGCTCGGGATGCCGGACGTCAGGCTTTGCCGGCGGGCGGCCGGTTGGCGCGCGAGCGCGCGCCGGGCGAGCCGGCGGCCCGCGCCGAGCGCGCTGCTTTGCTCGCGCGCGGAGCTTTTGGTTTGGCTGCGCCCCCGTCTTTCGCCCGCCTCGCGGCCCTCGCCGCGCCGACCTGTTTGTCGGTCTCGGTCGTCCGGGCGCCGGCGCGCGCCCGCGCTGCGCGCCCCGCCGGCGCGGGAGCGTCGGCGTTGCCCAATGCGCGATCGAGCTTCTCGGTGAGCTGGGCGAGCTGGCCTTCGATCGCCGACAGCCGGGCCTCGACCCCGCTGGGAGCGAGCGCGCGGTCGAGCCGGTCGACCCCGTCCTCGATCCCCTCGAGCCGGTGCGAGACCGCCCGCAGCCGCCTTGTGAGCCGTTCGATGTCGGCCGCCGACGGGAGGTTCAGCGCGCCCATCGCGACCTCCTGCGCCTGCGCGGCCTTCTCGCGCGCGTCGAACGCACGACCGATCGCGCCGGTGAGGAGCGGGTTTTCGAGCAGCTCGGAGAACGCCTTGCCCACTCGGTCCTCTGTGTTCCCGCCGAGCCGCTCGCGCAGGCTCTTGGCGACGTTGCCGGTGTCCGACATGCTCGACTCCCGAATCCGGCGGGCTGCGCCCACCTGTTGGCTTTGCTTGCCGGCCTTGGGCCGCAAGGTAAGGATACGGTGAAGCGATGCCCCAGCAGCTGTTCGTGTTCCTGCAGCTCGAGTATCCGTGGGCGCTGGGGCCCACGGACGGCCGTTACCTGCTGCGCGACGGGCCGGACGGGGAGCCGGAACATGTCGTCGTCTTCGAAACGTTGACCGCCGAGGGCCGCCGCGCGCCGTCGAGCGAAGAGCTCGGCGGCGCCTGGCTGCTCGGCCGCACGCGGCGCCCCCGCGAGCGCGACGCCGCTCCCGAGCCGGCGCCCACAGGGGTCCAGACGACGCGCGTGACGGTGATCGACCCGGTTCCGCTCTCGGCCGAGACGCAGGCCCGGGCATGGCTCGAGGACCTGGACCGCGAGCGGGAGGTGCGCGAAGCGGTCACGACCGTCAACCGCGTCGTGCACCTGCACCGCATCGCGGCCGCCGATCCATACGTGCGGGAGGTCTCCGTCGAGCAGGCGCTCGTGATCCGCGCGGGCTGGGGCGAAGGCGAGCAGGTCGCCTCCGGGCTGTGGCTGCACGCCCGCGAGCTCTCGCTGCGCCGCCGCCGCCGCTCCCCCCGCCGCCGCGACCGCACATGGGCGCTGCGCCCGCAAGAGCGTCTCGCCGCCCTGCTCGGCGGGCGCTCGGGCTCGCTGCTGTGCGAGGAGCTGGTGCTGCGCGTGCGGCTCGACTTCGACCAGGGCCGCCCCGCCCACGCCGCCGTCGGCCTCGACCGCGCGCTGGCCCTCGCCGTCGCCGAGCTCGGCGCCGAGGGCCGCCAGGACCTCTCGCTGCGGATCGCCGAGCTCGACCAGCTCCGCGGCCCGGTCGAGGCGCAGGCACAGGCGGCGCTCGAGCAGGCGGGCGCAGGGGCCGAGGCGGACGGCGCCGCCCCGCCGGACCCCGAGGTGGTCGAGCACGCGCTCGGCAGGCTCGAAGCGGCGCTGCGCGCCCGCACCGCAGCAGGCGTCTAGGCTGCGTCGCAGATGGAACCGACGAGGACGGCGATCGGCACCTGGAGCGGCGGGCGCTTCATGCACTTCGGGGAGGCGCTCGACGACGAGCGCCTGAGCGCGCTGCTGCGCCCCGGGCCTGGCATCGAGACGGTGATGACCGCGGACGCCTACGGGGCGGGCGAGGCCGATCGCACGCTGGGCCGCGCGCTGCAAGGGCTGCCGCGCGAGCGGTACTGCCTCATCGGCGCGATCGGCCACGACTTCTACGAGGGCGAGCGCCAGGGCGCCAAGGGCTTCCCGCGTTTCACCGACGCGTCGCTGCGCAGCGAGGACTCCTACGGCGATTACATCCGGACGGCGACCGAACGCAGCCTCGAGCGTTGCGGCGTCGAGCAGTTCGACGTCCTGATGTTGCACAACCCGGACCGAACCGGCTATCGCAGCGAGGCCGTCTGGGAGGGCATGAGAGCGGTCCGCGACGACGGCCTGGCCCGGCAGCTCGGTGTCGCGCCCGGCCCGGCGAACGGCTTCACGCTCGATGTGATCGGCTGCCTGGAGAGCTTCGGCGAGCTGATCGACTGGGCGATGATCATCCTCAGCCCGATGGAGCCGTGGCCCGGCGAGCTCGTCCTCGCGGCGGCCGAGGCGGCCGGCGCTCAGGTGATCACGCGCGTCGTGGACTACGGCGGCCTGTTTCACGACGACGTCCTGCCCGGGCATGCGTTCGCCGAGCGCGACCACCGGGGCTTTCGGCCTGGAGAGTGGGTGCGGGAGGGGCGCGAGAAGCTCGACGCGATGCGTCCCTACGCCGAGCGCCACGGCCTCACGATGCTGCAGCTCGCATGCGTGTGGAACCTCGCCCAGCCCGCGGTGCGCTGCGTGGCGCCGACGCTGATCGAGGAGCCCGGGAGGGCCGCGCACCCGCCGAAGCCGGTCGAGGAGAAGCGCGCTGAGCTGGCGGCCGTTGCCACGCTCGACGCCGTGCTGACGCCGGCCGAAGCGGGCGAGATTCGCGCGATCGGCGACAACACCGGCTCGATGGCGCTGAAGGGCGCGAGCTCCGAGTACCGCGGTGAGCCGCTTGCCGACCGCTGGGAGCTCGATGCCCGGACCGCTGCGGTGGCGGCGCGCTGGAAGATCGACCCCGGGCACGACCTCGCCCAGCGCGTCGCGGTGGCCGCGGGCGAGGACTGACAAGGACACGAAGGGGGTCCCGAAGATGAGCATCGACGTCAACGGCATCAAGGAAGGGCAGAAGGCGATGTGGACCGCCGGCGACTTCGCGGAGGTCGCGCGGCGGATCACCGCCGTCGGCGAGTACCTGGCCCAGACCGCCGGGGCGGCCCCCGGCGTCGAGCTGCTCGACGTCGCCACCGGCACCGGCAACGTGTCGGTCCCGGCGGCACGGGCCGGGGCGAAGGTGACGGGCCTCGACCTCACCCCGAAGCTGCTCGCAGACCAGGCGCGGCGTGCAGCCGCCGAGGGGGTCGAGATCCAGCTCGTCGAGGGCGATGCCGAGGAGCTGCCGTTCGGCGAGGGGTCCTTTGACAGCGTGACGAGTTGCTTCGGCGTGATGTTCGCGCCGCGCCACCGCGTCGCGGCCGCCGAGCTCGTGCGGGTCGCCCGTCCGGGCGGCCGGATCGTGGTGGCCGCCTGGACGCCGGACGGGATGGTCGGGCGCATGTTCCGAACCTCGGCCTCCTACATGCCGCCGCCCCCCGAGGGCTTCGACCCGCCGGTCATGTGGGGTGTCGAGGATCACGTGCGAGGGCTGTTCGCCGATACCGGCGCGGAACTCTCCTTCGAGCCGCGGACGGTCGCGTTCGAGGGGGAGTCGGTCGAGGCGTGGGTGGCAAGGGATGAGAAGAACCTCGGGCCGGCGGTGATGGCCAAGGCGGCGCTCGAGCACCAGGGCCGCTACGACGAGCTGCGCCGCGACGTGATCGACCTGTACGAAGAGTTCAACGAGGCGACCGACGGCAGCTTCCGCGGCTCCGCGGAATATCTCGTGACGGTCGCCGAGCTGCCCGGCTAGCCGCGCGCGGCGAACAGCTGCCACTCGCCGGGCACGCCCTTCAGGACGTGCCCGCCGCGGTCCTCGAAGTCGATGCCCGAGCCGGCGACCAGGTCGGTGACCGTGCGCGAGACCAGCACCTCGCCCGGTCTTGCGAGCGCCCCGACGCGCGCGCCGATGTTGACGGCGATCCCGCCGACGTCGCCGCCCATGACCTCGAGCTCGCCGGTGTGCAGCCCGGCGCGGATCTCGATGTCGAGCGAGCGCACCGCATCACGCGCGGAGATCGCGGCGCGGATCCCGCGTGCCGGGCCGTCGAAGGTGACGAGGAACCCGTCCCCCATCGTCTTGACCTCCCGGCCGCGGTGACGGGCGATGACGTCGCGCATGAGCTCGTCGTGTCGCTCGACCAGCTGGCGCCAACTGCGGTCTCCGACCGCCGACGCCTTGCGCGTCGAGTCCACGATGTCGGTGAACATCACGGTCGCGAGCATGCGGTCGGGCTCGCGCTCGTGACGCTCGCCGGTGAGGAACTCCTCGATCTCGTCGAGGATCTGGTCGGGGTCGACGAGCGGCAGGTGATCTTCGCCGTCCAACTCGACGAGCATGGCGCCCGGGATCGCCTCCGCGATCGCGCGTCCGGCCGCAGCGGGCATCAGCCGGTCGCGGCGGCGATGCAGCACCAGCGTCGGCGCCGTGATCGTCGGCAGCACGCCACGGACATCGATCTCCTTGTACAGGCGCAGCAGCGCCGCCGCGCCGGCCGGGCTGCTGCCGCTGCGCAGCAGCCGCGCCCACCAGCGGCGCGCCGGCTCGCTCTCAGCGAGACCGGGCGCCCATAGCTGCAGCGCGACGGGGCCGCCCCAGTCCTTCACGGCCCCCTCGACGAAGGCGTCGAAGACCTCGGGCGAAATGCCCTCCGGGTAGTCCTCTGAACGCAGCAGGCGCGGCCAGGTCCCGTACAGGACGAGCGCCGCGACGCGCTCCGGATAGCTCGCCGCGAGCAGCGTGCTCATCGGGCCTCCCTCGGAGATGCCGAACACGGCCGCTCGCTCCACGCCGGCGGCGTCGAGCACCGCGCGCGCATCCTCCATCGACTCCTCGAGCGTGGGCGGCGAGGCCGGGCGGTCCGACAGGCCCTGGCCACGCTTGTCGTACATCACCACCCGGCTGAACGAGGCCATCCTGCCCAGGTAGCGCTCGGCTTCGGGCGCCTCGAACATCAGCTCCAGGTGCGAGACGAAGCCGGGGATGCAGAGCAGGTCCACCGGGCCTTCCCCGAATGTGGTGTAGGCGATGCTCGCGCCGTCGGGGGCCCGCGTGTACTGGACGTCCGGGACGCTCAGCATGTTCGGAAAGATAGTGCGCCCGCCGGGGCGCCTCAGAGGCCCAGCGACGCGCGCAGCGCGTCGAGCTCGGCGACGACGTCGCCGTGCAGCCTGACCTCCGCGATCGGATCGAGCGGGGTCGGCCCCTGCGTGATGATCGCGACCGCGCCGCCGGCCGCCTGGGTGAGCAGCGGCAGGCCGGCCACCGGGTGCACCTCGAGCGAGGAGCCGATGCAGAGCAGCACGGAGGCGCGCTCGCACAGCTCCCGGGCGCGGTCGAGGGCAGCCGCATCCAGCAGCTCGCCGAACAGGACGACATCGGGCTTCAGGGGCTCGCCGCAGGCCTGACAGCGCGGCACGCCGTCGGGCGCGGCGGCGATCCGGCCGCGTGCCTCCTCGACCGGGACCGCGCCGGGGCAGGACAGGCACGAGCAGCTCGCGATGCTCCCGTGCACCTCGACGAGCTCGGCCGTCCCGGCGCGGCGATGGAGCATGTCGACGTTCTGGGTGATCACGGCGTCGAGCAGGCCGGCGCGCTCGAACGCGACGAGCGCCTCGTGCGCGCGGTTCGGCCGCTTGGCGCCGAGCGTGGCGAAGCGCTCGGCGTAGAAGCCCCAGAAGCGCACCGGGTCGGCGTGGAACGCGTCGATGTGGGCGACCTCCATCGGGTCGACGCGCTCCCACAGGCCGGTCCGCGGCGAGCGGAAGTCGGGGATACCCGACGGCACTGAGATGCCCGCGCCGGTCAGCGCGGCGACCGAGCCGGCTTCGCGGATCAGCCCGGCGAGCCGCTGCAGCGAGCTGCTCGAGACCGCTGCGTCGGGCACGGCCACCTCAGCCGCCTTTGAACTGCGGAACGCGTTTGCCGAGGAAGGCGGCGATCCCCTCCCTCGCGTCCTCGGAGGCGAAGACGGTGGTGAAGGCTTCCTTCTCGGCGGCGATGCCGGCGTCGATCTCGCCGTTGGCCGACACGGACTTGATCTCGGCGACGGCGAGCGGCGCCTGGGCGGCGAGCTTCCCGGCCCACATCAGCGAGGTGTCGAAGAGTTCGTGGTCGTCGACGACGCGGTTCGCGAGTCCCAGCTCGAACGCTTCCTCGGCGAGGATCGGATCGCCGACGAGGTTCATCTCGAGCGCCTTGTTCTCGCCGACGAGGCGAGGCAGCCGCTGCGTGCCGCCGAAGCCCGGGATCAGGCCGAGCTTGATCTCGGGCTGGCCGAACAGCGCCGAGCGCGCCGCGATGCGGACGTCGCAGGCCATCGCAAGCTCGCAGCCGCCGCCGAACGCAAGCCCGTTGACCGCCGCGATCGTCGCGATCCCCGAGCGCTCCATTTCTCGCAGTACGCCGTGCATGTCGTCGAGCAGCCGCCGGCCGCCCGCCTCGTCCATCGTCGTGAACGCCTTGATGTCGGCGCCCGCGCAGAACAGGAACGGGTTGGAAGAGGCGATCACGAGCGCGCGCGTGCCGTTGCCCTTGACGTGCGTCCAGACCTTCTCGAGGTCTTCTACGAGGAGCGGCGAGATCGAGTTGACCTGGCCGTTTGCCAGCCACGCGATCGCCACGCCGCCGGCGCGCGTCTCGAGCTTGATCACCTCAGCGGGCTGCTGGGCATCGGGCTGCGGATAGGGGTAGAAGCCCTGGCCCGCCTTCTGGCCGAGGCGCCCCTGCGCGACCAGCCGCCGCAGGATCGTCGGCGGCGAGAAGCGCTCGCCGTGGCGCTCCGTTGCGTCCTCCATCCGCTCGAGGATCGAGTCGAGCCCTTCGGCGTCGGCCTTCATGAAGGGCGGCATCAACCCGCGGCGCGGGTCCAGGCCGGCGCCGGCCATCATCCCGAAGTCGATGTCGCGCGTGGTGGCCACGCCCTCCTCCAGGACGAGGCACGCCTCGATCAGGGTCTTCAGCGACAGCAGCTCGACGAGCTCCGGCACGTCCGGGTCGCCGTCGCCGGCGATGTTCGGCTCGCCCTGGGGGTCATAGAAGCCGTCGCCGCCGGTCTTGGCGCCGAGCTTGCCGTCGGCGACGAGCTTCTGCATGCCCTTCGGCACGTAGAAGCGTTCCTCGCCGTAGGACTCGACGAGGTGCTCGGCGACGTGCAGCACGGTGTCGAGGCCGAGCAGGTTGACGAGGTAGTAGGGCCCGACCGGGACCACGCCGGCGGCGCCGACGCCCTCGTCGATCTTCCTGATCGAGAGCCCCTTCTCCTCCTGCTCGCGCCACACCTCGGCGATGCCGGAGTTGAGGATCCGGTTGACGACGAAGCCCGGCACCTCCGCGCACGTGATCGGCTGCTTGCGGATCGCCTGGGCGAACACGACGGCCGCCGTGACGGTCTCGGCGGAGGTGTCCTCGCCCTCGACGATCTCGATCAGCGGCATGATCGACGCCGGGTAGAAGTAGTGGAAGCCCACGACCTGATCGGGGCGCAGCGTGGCTTCGCCGATCTCGGTGATCGACAGCGAAGAGGTGTTCGACGCAAGGATCGCGTGGCCGGGCGTGGCGGCGTCGAGCTCGGCGAACACGCTCTGCTTGATGTCCATGCGCTCGGGCACCGCCTCGACGACGAAATCGACCTCGCCGAATCCCTCGTAGGAGGTGGTGCCCTGGATGCGTGACAGGATCTCCGCCGTCTGCGCCTCTGCCTCCTGCGCGGTGATCTTGCCGCGCTCGGCGAGCTTGCCGGCCTGGCCCGCCGTCACGTTCGCGGCCTCCTCGAGCCCGGCCTGCACGAGCGCATCGTCGATGTCCTTCAGCACCACGGGGATGCCTGCCGCCGCGATCGTCTGGGCGATCTGACCGCCCATCGTTCCGGCGCCGACGACGGCTGCCTTTGACACGAACATGCTTTTGTCTCCTTGATTTGGATCCCACCCAGCCGGCCCACCATCCAGGCTGCGGGGCCCGGAGCCTAGCGGCGCCCGGGCGCGGCCGCACCTCTGGCGACCCGCGGGGGTTGGCAAGAGGGGGGTGCGATTCCACACGAAATGGGTAAGGAGACGGACATGAAGGGAGACAGCGAGGGTTCTGGATATCCGGTGCGCGCCGGGTTGGCCACGCTGGCCGCGATCGGCGCCCTGGCGCTGGCGCTGCCCGGCGTCGCTGCGGCGGCCGCTCCGAAAGCGACGACGGGGCCCGCTCGCCAGGTGAGCTACGGCTCCGCGGCCGTCACGGGCACGGTCGACCCCGGCGGTGCGGGCACCTCCTTCTACTTCCAGTACGGGCCGACACGCGCCTACGGTGGCCAGAGCGCGATCGGCTCCGCGGGCGCCGGCACGAAAGGCGTGGACGTGGCGGTGCCCCTGGCGGGGCTGCAGCCGCTCACCGTCTACCACTACCGGCTCGTGGCCGTGAACGGCGCTGGCACGGCCCTCGGCGGCGACCGCACGTTCCAGACGACGAAGGTGCCGCTGTCGCTGTCGATCCTCGCCGCCCCCGACCCGGTCCTCTATGGCGCACCGCTCGTGATCCAGGGCACCCTGTCGGGCACGCTCAACGCCGGCCGCCAGGTCATCCTCGAGGGTCGGCCGTTCCCCTTCGCGGCCCCGTTCGCGCCGATCGGCAACCCGGAGCTGACGACGGCCGCGGGCAGCTTCAGCTTCACGCTGCTGGGCGCCGCGACGAGCATGCAGTTCCAGGTCGTGACGACGACGAAACCGGTGGTTGCGAGCCTGATCGCGACCGAGAGCGTCGCGGTGCGGGTCTCGAGCCACATCGCACGCACCCGGCGCCACGGCTTCGTCCGCGTGTACGGCACGGTGACGCCTGCCGAGGACGGGGCCCAGGTGGGGATCCTGCGGATCGTGCACGGCCACGGGGTGCTCGTGGGAGGCACGGTGCTCCGCCACCACGATCCGGCGACGTCGACGTTCAGCCGGGTGGTGCACGTCCAGAAAGGCGTCTACCGGGTGCTCGTGAAGGTCGCCGCCACCTCCGCGCAGGTCTCGAACTACGGCGAGCCGCTGCTGATCCGCTAGCGGGCGATGGTCCCGCCTGCCGTCCGGGGCGAGGCGGGCGGGACCGACGTTCGAGCTCATCCCGGCGGCGAGGACCGGGTATCGCGATGCGCTCAGATCGCCCGGATCGAGCCGCCGTCGACCGGGATCATCGCGCCGGTCACGTAGGACGCGGCCGGCGAGAGCACGAACGCCGCCACGCGGCCGAACTCGGCCGGCTCCCCGTAACGGCGCAGCGGGATCTCGAGCGAGCGGCGCAGACGGACCTCGTCGGGATCGCCGCTCAGGGCATCGAATTCGCGGACCCGGTCAGTCGCGATCCTCACCGGCAGGAGCCCGTTGACGCGGGTCCCGGACGGCCCGAGTTCCTCGGCGAGCATCTTCACGACGCCGGCGAGGCCCGGGAACAGCCCGTTCGAGATCGCGAGTTCCGGGAGCGGCACGCGGACCGAGGCCGCGAGAACGAACGCGATCGAGCGATCCGTGCCGTCCCCGGCCGCTCCTTCGAGCTCCGGAGCGAGCGCCCTGGCAAGCCGGACCGCGCCGAGGAAGACGCTCTCGAACGCATCGCGCCAAGCCCCGTCGGGGGTGTCCGCGACGGTTCCCGTGGGCGTCCCTCCGAAGCTGAGCATCGCGCCGTCGAGCCGGCCGAACCTCGCTGCCGTCTCGCCGACCAGCCGAGAGGCGGCGTCATCGGCCGCGTTGTCAGCCACGATCGCCGCGACGCGGTCCGCGCCGAAGCCGGCTCCCGCGAGACGCTCGAGCGCCGCCTTCGTCGAGCTCTCGTGTGGACCGCTGATGAGCACGCGCGCGCCCTCGGCGAGCAGCGTCTCGGCGGCGGCGTACCCGAGCCCGCGCGCGCCGCCGGTGACCAGGTAGGCCCTGTCGCGTAGCCGCAGATCGATCGCGCCAGCATATATTTACGCCCGCGCCCCGAGTGCGGCACAGACCTCGTCGCTTCCGAGCATCAGCGACCCGATCCCGGCGATCTCGGACGCACCGCGGTCGTAGAGTCCCGAGAGCGCATCCGCCGCCACGACGATCCGGAAGTCGCGCTCGCTCGCCTCGTAGATCGAGGTGCGCGGGCAGTTGGGGAAGTTGCAGCCGCAGAAGACGAGTGTGTCCACGCCCTTCGCCCGCAGGTGCTCCTCCAGGCGCGTGCCGAAGAACGCGCCCCAGCGCGGCTTGTAGACCGCGACCTCGCCGGGGCCCAGTGGCTGCAGCTCGCCGGCGAGCAGCGCATCGGCATCGAGCGGGGGAGCCCCCGCCGGAGCGAGGCCGGGGGCCAGCTCGGTTCCGCTGTCCCCGGGTGCAAGCATGCGCGCCCCGGACTCGACGGCGCCGCGGCGGCAGACGTCCACATTGGCGCCGTCGCGCTCGTAGATGCGAACGACGTGCACGATCGGGCGCCCCGCGGCACGAAAGCTCTCGGCGAGCCGGGCCATCGCCGGCAGCGCCTCGGAGGTCCCGGCGATCTCGAGCGCGCCGCCGTCGAGCACGTCGCGCTGCGTGTCGATCGTGATCAGCGCCGACGTGCTCCAGCGCGGCGCGAGGTAGGCGTCGGCTTCGATCCGCTCGCGGGCGCCCATGCCGGCCGTTTATAGCGGCTGGGAGAGGAGCGAGCGCCCCCTCCCAGCCGCGGCGAGAGCCGGCTAGGCCGGAACCGCCGCGGGCTCCTGCACCTGGCGGGGCAGCAGGGTTTCGCGGGCGATGACCAGGCGCTGGATCTGCGAGGTGCCCTCGTAGAGCTGCATGATCTTCGCGTCGCGGAACAGCTTCTCGACGGGGTACTCCTTGATGAAGCCGTAGCCGCCGTATACCTGCACGGCTTCGGTGGCGGTCTTCATTGCCGTGTCGGCCGCGAAGCGCTTGGCGTGCGAGGAGACGAGCGTGTTGCGTTCGCCGTTGTCGAGCATCGCCGCCGACTTCCACGTCAGCAGGCGCGCGGCTTCGATCTCGGTCGCCATGTCGGCGATGATGAACTGGATCGCCTGGTGCATCGCGATCGGAACCCCGAACTGGACGCGTTCCTTGGAGTAGTCCACCGCGAACTCCATCGCCGCGCGGGCGATGCCGGTCGCCATCGCTGCCACGCCGGGGCGCGTGCGGTCGAGCGTCATCATCGCGAGCTTGAAGCCCTGGTTCTCCTCACCGAGCAGGTTCTCGGCCGGGACCTCGACGTCGTTGAAGGAGATCGTCGCCGTGTTCGAGGCGCGCTGCCCGAGCTTGTCCTCCTTCTTGTCGACGACGACGCCCCACTCGCGCTCGACGACGAACGCCGAGATGCCGCGGTGTCCGGCGTCCTTGTCGGTCTTCGCGTAGACCGTGTAGTAGTCCGCGTGTCCGCCGTTCGTGATGAAGCACTTGGTGCCGTTCAGGACGTACTTGTCACCCTGCTTCACGGCTGTGGTGCGCATCCCGGAGACATCGGAGCCGGCATCGGGCTCGGTCAGGCAGAACGAGGCGAGCTTCGGGGATTCGGTGAGCATCCCGAGGTACTTCCGCTTGATCTCCTCGGAACCGCCGAGCGCGATCGGCGCGGTCGCCAGCCCGTTGCAGCCGAGCGAAGTCTGAATCCCCGAGCACCCCCACGACAGCTCCTCCTCGATCAGGCAGCCGTCGAGGTAGGACGCGCCGGCGCCGCCGTACTCCTCCTCGATGTGGCTGTTCATCAGGCCGACCTCCCAGGCCTTCTGAATGATCTCCCCGGGCCAGGTTCCGTCTTTGTCGTACTCCCAGGCGACCGGACGGATCTCTTTGACGGCGAAGTCGTGCGCCATCTCGCGCAGTGCCTTCTGCTCGTTGGTGAGCGTGAATTCGACCATTCTCTCTAGCCCCTCCTAATGGGCTGGCACGATGTTAGATTGACTGGTCAGTCAATCGGGCAGCAGCAGGGTAGCGGAGCGGAGGGGGATCGGCAACAATCGGAGGGTGCACGGCTCCCCCGGCACGCCCCCGCGCGTGCGCCCCGGACAGGGGCTCGATCCCTAGCCCCATGCTCGCGATCTCGACAAACGGGTTCACGTTCGTCGTCGTCGGCACCGTCGCGTTCTCCGTCGTGATGTCGGTGCTGTTCCTCGTGACGCGGGGCAGCGACAGCATGTACGACCACATCGGCCAGGGCGGGCTGACGAAGGAAAGCGACTACGACGGTCCCGGCGGGGCCGGGCACCGCAAGCTCGAGACGCCGGCGGGGCGCAGCGAGCAGGAGCTCGAAATCAGGCAGATGCTGCTGGCACGCAGCGAGCGCCGCGTCTCCCGCGGCGAGGAGCCGCTCGACATCGACGCGGAACTGGCCCGCCTGCTCGCCGACGAGAAGGGATCTGCCGAGCGCGATCCGGCCCTCGTCGCCGAGGTGCGCCAGCTCGTGCAGGCACGCAACGAACGCCGCGTGCGCCAGGGCAAGGAGGCGCTCGACGTCGAAGCGGAGATCGCCCGCACGCTCGAGGAGCTCGACGCCTGAGGTGGGCGCCGCGGAGGCAGGCGCGCGGCCGATGAGCGACCCGACCGAGGGTGGGGTATAAACGCGCGATGCGCAACGTGCGCCGCTTCCAGCTTGACGAGCTGATTCTGCGACCGGGCACGTATTTCAACCCGCAGACGGAGATCATGGTCGTCGTCGACGACTCGCCCGAGGTCGACAACGAGATCTTCGAAGCCTCCAGCGTCGATCCGTCCGAGTGGGTGCAGATCTCAGACGAGACGCCGCTCGACGAGCATCAGCGTGACGATCTCATCGAGCGCTTCCAGCAGTCCAACCGGGACGGCAGCGAGCTCGGCGACGACGATCCGCTCGACGACGACGAGGACCTCGACGCGGACGAGCTCGACGAGGACGAGGACGAGGACCTCGAAGACGACGAAGAGGACCTCGACGGCGTCGACGACCTCGAATTCGAACGCGAGTAGCCCGTCAGGCGAAGTCGACGAGCCCGGTGCCGCTCCAGTGGCCGAAGGAGGTCAGGTCGAGCTTCGGGCGCGCGATCTCCCGCCAGAAGCCGAGCATCCGCCAGAGCCTGATGTCGTCGAACATCACGATCGGGCCGCGCTCCAGGCCGACCTGGTCGAACCCGCGCACGAACCGGCGCTCCTGCTCGCCGTCGTGGAGCGCATCGACGAAGATGAAGTCCGCTTCGCGGAGGCGCTGCGCGTTGGCGCTCAGGCCGGCCGACGTCGAGAGGTCTTCGCAGCGCTGCTCGATACGCCCGTCCGCGAAGTCGGCGTCCGTGAGCACGGTGTTCGGGTAGGCGTTCCACTCGAGCACGTCGAAGGTCACGATCCGCCCGCCCGGCGGCAGCGCAGAGCGCATCGCGATCGCGGACAGGCCCGTCGCGGTCCCGAGCTCGACGATCAGCTTCGGGGCGAGCAGCCCGACGAGCCCGACGAGCAGCTTGTAGTGCTCCCCGGGCCAGCGGTCGGGGCGGGGCCGGAGACGGACGCCGTCGTTTCGCCCGCGCAGGCGCGTCAGCAGCGAACGCTCAGCCGGGGCTGGGGGATCCGCCGCCTCCAGGCGCTCGGCGAGCTCGCTCACGTCGGCGCCACGAGCGGCCGCGATCGCCCCCTGGGCGACGTCGAGCAGCCGTTCAGAGGGGCCGCTGCTCCGCGGCGCGATCAGCGAAGCACGCACGAGCGGGGCGGAGATCGGCCAGGGGCCCAGCAGCTCGAGCCGGCTGAGCGCCGCGGCGCGGAGTGAGCCGAGCGACATCGGCGGGGACTATATTCGCCCCCTCGCCCCGGATGACCCGGTTCTCGGAGCTCCGAAGCACCCCGCTCGCCGCCTCTCGCCGGGCGGTTCCGTGCGGCACGGACCCGGATCCAGGACTTAGACTGCCGCGGTGCAACGCGATCGACGGATCGAGACCGGCGAGCGTCCCCGCGTGGCGATCCTCGTCGTCAACGGCTTCGCGCGCCGCGGTCCGCGGGCGCCCCAGCGCGAAGCCGACGCGTTGCGCTACCCCTGGATCGACCTCTGCCTGGGTCAGGTCGAGCGCTTCTCGGCCGGGTGGGACTACGAGGTCTTCGTCCACGACAACTCGCACTTCCAGCCGCACCGGCGGTTGATCGCCGCGCACCCCCGCGTGCAGCTGAGGCCGCGCGCGGCGCTCGCACAGATCGGTCGCCTCGCCAATCGCCTGCCCGGCCCGTACGCGGGACGCGCGTTCGAACGGCGCCACGCCAGCGCGCTGGACCATCTCGCTCGGAAGGTGCCCGCGAGCTTCGACTACGTCGTCACGCTGGACAACGACTCGTTCCCGGTCCGGGACGACTGGCTCGACGTGCTCGTCGGCGGCTGCGAGCGGGGCGCCGCCGTGTCGGGCGTCTACCGGGACGAGTTCGCCGCGGTGCTGCATCCGTTCATCCACGTGAGCGGGCTGTGCGTGCGCCGCGCCGAGTTGCGCGAGCTGGGCGTGTCGTTCGGGCGCAACATCGATCCGCTGGGCGAGCGCCAGCAGACCGACGAGTTCAACCGCGACGTCGGGCAGAAGATCACCTACGAGTTCCTCGCCGGCGGCCGGACGATCGCGCCGCTGCACCGCAGCAACAAGGTGAACGTGCACTTCGTGCTCGGCGGGATCTACGGAGACGTCGTCTACCACCATGGGGCCGGCGGCCGGCGCGCATTCTTCCGGAGCATCGGCGACGCCGAGGCCCACCAGCGGATCAGCGACAAGCTGCGCGACGAGGCGTTTCGCGACATCGACCACCTCCTCGCGGTGCTCCGCGCCGAGACCGAGAACGACCTCGGCCTCCCGGCACAGCCGGCGAGCGATGCTGCCCCGCTCGCCGACGCCCCCGCCCGGGGCTGACAGCGGAACGCAACCCTGCGGGGCCCCGCCGTGTTCCGAAGGGGCGTGAGGACCGAGCGACGCCTGCCCACTGCAAGGGCCGCTGCACCAGCGCCGGGGGCCCGGCCTACGATTCCTCGCTTGCGCATCCCTGTGCTCGCACTGCTCGCTGCCTCGGCCCTGCTGTGCCTGTTCGGCTCCCCGGCGGCGGCGAAGCCCCGGAGCGCCCAGGCGGACACCGAACTCGGCCCGCTCGGCGCGCCGGTCAGCGCTCCGGCGGGCGGCGGGTCGCACGGGCGCGGGCCGCGGGCGCACGCCGCCGCCGGACCGTCGGTGACACGGGCGCTGTCCTCGCTGCTCCAATCGGGGCAGATCAGCGAAGCCGTCTACCACAAGGACTACGAAATCTACGTGTCCGCGAAGCGCTCGCTGCAGCGTCTGTCGGGGACGCGCCGCGAAGAACTCGGCGCCGTGATGGCGAACACCCAGGCGATCGCGGCCGCAGGCCAACTCACGGCCTCGCGCCAGGCGGTCGTGTTCCTGACGCTCGAAAAGAACCGCACCTGGTGGACCACCAAGCCGCTGCTGTCGGGCACGGTGCGCGTCAGCTTCCCGCCCAGCAAGATCGTCTGGCAGCGCTACCCCGGGCAGGGCATCCAGATCCAGTGGCTCGGCACCTTCGGCGCGGCGAACGGCTTCTACCTCTCGGGCCACGAAAACGGGAACCTGCGCCAGCTGGTCGAAGAAGTGATCCCGCTCGCGACCAAGCGGGCGGGCGGCATCGCCTGGGAGTACATGTTCCACTTCGACGGCGGCGCGCCGCCGTGGACGAGCGGACTCTCGCAGGGCACCGCTCTGCAGGTGCTCGCGCGCGCCGGCCAGCGTTTGAAAGAACCGCCCTTCACCGAAGCGGCCAAGCAGGCGCTCGGCATCTTCCAGCAGCCGCCCCCGAACGGTGTGCGGGTCGCCACGAAGGCCGGCGCCTGGTATGCGCAGTACACCTACTCCCCATCTGACCGGATCCTCAACGGCTTCATCCAAGCCGACGTCGGCCTCTACGACTACACCTCTATCACCAAGGATCCACTCGGCCTGCAGCTGTTCGAAGCGGGCGACGCCGAGGCCCGCACGCAGGTGGCGCATTACGACACCGGTGCCTGGTCGCTGTATGACCAGTACGGCGAATCGGATCTCAGCTACCACGAACTGCTGACCGAATTCCTGCAGCACCTCTGCGAACGGACCCGCAAAGGACCGCCGCTCAACCCCTCCGCCCCGGCCCCGCAGACCGCCCCGCCACCCACGGCCACGACGCCGGGCGGTGGCACTTCCGCGAGCAGCTCCGCGCGAACGGCCGCCGCGCAGATCACCGACGATCAGATCTACTGCACGACGGCTCAGCACTTCACCGCCTACGAGACCACGCCGCCGGTGATCTCGCTGCTCACGCGCACGCTGAAGGGGGGCACTCGCGCCGGCCTGCAGGTCTCCCTCTCGAAGATCTCGACCGTCACGATCAAGGTGACGAAGGGCGGGAAGGCGGTGTTCGCGAACAGCGCGACGGTCGCGGCCGGCAAGCCGAAGCTGCTGTGGCCGACGCCCGCCGCCGGCGGCACGTTCACCGTCGCCGTCGCCGCGCGCGACCTCGCAGGGAACTTCGCGACGACGAGCGGGACGGTCACCGTCAGCCGTCATTAGCCGCGGGCCGCGCGCCTAGACTTGGCGAGGATGCGGAACACCGAGGGACGAGCGCGGCAGCCGGGCGCGCCGAGGCGATGACGCGGCTCGCGGACGCGTGGGCGGCGCTCAGCCGCGAGCGGCGCACGGCCGCGGTGGCGGCCGCGGCGCTGCTGGTGACGATGTTCCTGCCCTGGTACGGGCTGCAGAGCCTCGACCCGAAGACGAGGGCGATCTACTCGCACAACATCAGCGCCTTCGGCGACGTGTCGTTCGTGGAGGCCGCGATCTTCCTCGTCGCGGCGGGCGTGCTCGTGCTGCTGTTCGCGCGCGCCGAGGGCCGCCGGTTCAACTTGCCGGGCGGCGACGGCACGATCGTCGCGCTCGCGGGCGGCTGGGCGGGCCTGTTGATCTTCTACCGCGTCTTCGACCGCCCGAACGGTAACGGCTACCCCGTCGGCATCCAATGGGGCTTCTTCCTCGCGTTCGTCGCCGCCGGCGCCCTCGCCTACGCCGGCCTGCGCATCCGCGCCGGAGAACGGCCGCCCGCCCCGCTCCGCCGCCGCCGCCCGCCGCCCGCCGCGCCGGCCTCGCCCGGCGGCGGTTCGGCTGGACGGACGGGCGCGCGGGCCGCCCCGGACGCGGCGCACGCCGCCCGGGAGCCGGTCCCCGCGCGCGCCGCGAGCGTGCCCGCGGCCCAGCCCGAGACGCCTCCCGGAGAGACGGCCCAGACTTCGCTGATCCCCATTGCCGTGTCGCGGCGTCGCCCGCGCTATCCGCCGGCGCCGGGCGAGGCCGCCGTTCCGGCCAGGCGAGGCGGCTCCGGCGCCGGCGAGCAGCTGTCCTTCGAGGACCATCCCTCCGCCGAGGAGCGCTGAGCGGCGCTCCCGGCGCCGGCTCGCCGGCGCCCGCGGCATATCATGGGCTGGCATGCAGGCCGCGCCGACCCCCGAGCCCACGTCCGTCGAGGAGGTCGGCGAGGGGCTGCGCTCGGTTGGCTACCTGCCCGGTGAGTCGACCGCGCTCGTCTCGTTCCTGGCGGCGAAGCTCGGCAAGCCGGTGCTCGTCGAGGGGCCGGCCGGCGTCGGCAAGACCGAGCTCGCCAAGGCGCTTGCGTCCTACCTTGGACGCGAGCTGGTGCGGCTGCAGTGCTACGAGGGGCTCGACGAGGCGAAGGCGCTGTACGAGTGGAACTACCGCAAGCAGCTGCTGCGGATCCAGGCCGAGGCCGCCGGGACGGGCTGGGACGCGGTCCAGGACGACATCTTCGGCGAGGAGTTCCTGCTCTCGCGCCCCCTGATGACCGCGATCTCCGCCGAGGACCCGGTCGTGCTGCTGATCGACGAGATCGACAAGACCGACCAGGAGTTCGAGGCGATGCTGCTGGAGGTCCTCTCGGACTTCCAGATCTCGATCCCCGAGCTGGGCCGCGTGGAGTCGCGCACGCATCCCGTCGTGCTGCTGACCTCGAACAACTCGCGCGAGCTGACCGAGGCGCTCAAGCGCCGCTGCCTGTACCTGTGGCTGGACTACCCGGAGCTCGAGCACGAGCTCGAGATCGTCAAGCTGCACGCGCCCGAGCTCTCGGACACCGTCGCGCGGCGGCTCGTCGAGATCATCGGGATGGTGCGCGACCTCGACCTGAAGAAGCCCCCGTCGATCGCCGAGTCGATCGACTGGGCGCGAGCCCTGCTCCTGCTCGGCGTCAGCGACATCGACGCCGAGACCTTCAACGAGACGATGTCAGTGATCGTCAAGCACCGCACCGACATGGACGTGGTCGCCGAGCGCGTGGGCCTGAAGCTCGGCACACCCGCTGATGTCGCCTGAGTTTGCGCCGCCCGATGGGCTGCCGGCCCGGGTTCTGGAGTTCGGAGAAGAGCTTCGCCGCGAAGGCGTGTCCGTCGGCACCTCCGAGATGCTCGACGCGTTCGCCGTGCTCGGCGAGATCAGCTGGACCTCCCAGCAGGACTTCCGCGAGGCGCTCGCCGCGACGCTGGCCAAGAGCCAGGAGGACCGTCGCGTCTTCGAGCTCGTCTTCGAGCGCTTCTTCTTCCGCGCCGTGGAGGTCGCAGCGGCGCGCGAGGGCATCACCGAGCAGAGCCTCGCCGAGCTCGGCGAGCTGACCGATGCCGAGCTCGACGCCCTGCGCGAGCAGATCGCCGCCGCGCTGCGCGACCAGAACGAGGGCGCGATGCGCGATCTGGCCCGGATGGCGATCGCCGCCTTCGCGCGCCGCCAGGAGGGCTCGGGCGTGATCGGCGTGGACGTGCAGCGGATCCGCCGCGCGCTCGGGCTGCGCGCCGAGCCCCAGCCCGAGCTGCCACCCGAGGACCCCCGGCACGACGGCCTGCCACGTGAGGCGCTGCGGCGCTTCGAGGCGCTGCTGCGCCGCGAGCTCGAGCGGGCGCAGATCGAGCGCACGGGCAAGCTGCCGCCGTCGCGGCCGCTCGGCGAGCTCGACCGCGCGCTGCCGTCCGGGCCGCTCGCGGACCTCGCGGCGGTGCACCGCGTCGTCGCGCAACTGCGCCGCCGGCTTGCGACCCAGGGGCTGCAGATGCGCGGCCATCGCAAGCACGCCCACGTCGACGTGCGGCGCACGATGCGCGCCTCGCTCCAGACCGGCGGCGTCCCGGTCGAGCTGCGCTTTCGCCCGAAGCGCCCGAAACGTCCCGAGATCTACGTGCTCTGCGACGTCTCGACGAGCGTCACCTCCGCCTCCGTGTTCTTCCTCTCCGTGCTGCATGCGCTGCACGACACGTTCCGCAAGATGCGCTCGTTCGTGTTCATCGAGCGGATCTCGGAGGTCACCGACATCTTCGAACACGAGCGCAGCTTCAAGGCCGTCAGCGAGCGCATCTCGAGCGACGCCGGCGTCGCCGACATCTCGGGTTACACCGACTACGGGCGCGTCTGGTCGGAGTTCCTCGAGCAGGTGGAGGACGACCTGCACCCGCGCGCGACCGTGATCGTGCTCGGCGACGCTCGCACCAACGGGCGCGATCCACGCGCGGACGTCTTCGCGCAGATCGCGGCTCGCGCGGGCCGCACGTTCTGGCTGAACCCCGAGCCGCGCCTGTACTGGAACTACGGCGACTCGGTGATCGCCGCCTACGAGCAGTACTGCAAGGCGTTCGAGTGCTGGACCACCGGGCAGCTCGAGGATTTCGTGCGCGCGCTCACGCGGCCGGTGATCGCGGCCGGCGGCTAGCCAGACGCCCGCGACGGGGAGGCGGGCGGGTGCGGATCCCCCGGGGATGCGATGGCACGGCCCGAGACGGGGTAGCATCGCGGGTGAGTGACATCAGGGGTGCTGGCGGGTAGGCCGGCTGAGATGGCGCCCGGGTGACGAACCCTCGGCGCCGACCCTTTGAACCTGTGGGGTAATGCCCGCGAAGGGAGCGACGTGTCCATCCAAGTCCAGCCCCGTCGACAGCACGCGCGAGCGGAGCCGGCGCCGGGGAAGGCCGTGCGGGCGCAAGGGCTCTCGCACAGCTACCGTGACGCGCACGGGCGGTCGGTGCAGGCGCTGGATGAGGTCTCGCTCGAAGTCCGCACCGGCGAGCTGCTCGCCGTCGTCGGCCCCTCCGGCTGCGGCAAGACCACGCTGCTGGAGCTGATCTGCGGCCTGCAGGACCCCGACGGCGGGTCGCTTCAGGCGGCGCCCGCGGTGCTGATGCCCCAGCGCGACCTGCTGCTGCCGTGGCTCGACGCGCTCGACAACGCCTCGCTGGCGCTGCGCATCGCGGGCGCCTCTCGCGCGCAGGCGCGCCGCAGCGCGCACGCCATGTTCGCCGAGCTCGGGCTCGACGGCTTCGAGAAGGCGGCGCCCGCCGAGCTGTCCGGCGGCATGCGACAGCGCGTTGCGTTCCTGCGAACGCTGCTGTCGGGCAAGCCGCTGCTCTGCCTGGACGAGCCCTTCGGCGCACTCGACGCGATCACACGCGCCGAGATGCAGGAGTGGCTGGCCGGGGCGCTCGTGCGCGAGCCGCGCGCGGTGCTGCTCGTGACACACGACGTCGAGGAGGCGGCGCTGCTCGCCGACGCCGTGGTGGTGCTCTCGCCGCGCCCTGGGCGGGTGCTGGATCGCCTCGTCCTCGACAGCCCGCGCCCGCGGCGGCGCTCGGACGAGCAGGTCCTCGCGCTGCGCTCGCGCGCGCTCGAGGTGCTCGCCTCCGGGAGCGGCCGGTGAGCTCGCGCGCGGTCCCGCTCCCAGCGAGCACCCGCGCCCCGCGCCGCCGAGCGCGGCCGCTGGGCTCGCGTCTGCTGGCGCCCTTCGTGCTGCTGCTCGCGCTGCTCGGCGCCTGGGAGCTCTACGTGGTTCTCTCGGGCGTGCAGCGGGAGCTCCTGCCCGCCCCGCACGAAGTCGCATCTGCGATCTGGCACGGCGGCGCGCCGCTGTGGCGCAACTTCGCGGTCACCGCCGAGGAGGTCCTGCTCGGCCTCGCGCTGGCGCTGGCCGTCGGCTTCGGGCTGGCCGTCGCGATGCACCTGTGGCCGGCGCTGCGGCGCGCGGCCTATCCGCTCGCGGTCGGCTCGCAGGCCGTGCCGATCCCCGTGATCGGAGTGCTGCTCGTGTTCTGGTGGGGCTTCGGGATCTTCCCCAAGCTCGTCGTGATCGCCCTGATCTGCTTCTTCCCGGTGCTCGTCACCACCGTGGACGCGCTCTCGAGCGTCGAGGAGGACCAGCTCAAGCTGATGCGCACGCTCGACGCCTCGCGCTGGCAGGCGTTCCGGCTCGCCGAGCTCCCGGCCGCGCTGCCGGCCGCGCTCAGCGGCGCCCGCGTCGCGCTCGCCGTCGGCGTGATCGGCGCCTTCATCGCCGAGGTAGCGACGCCGACGACCGGCGCCTATCCCGGCCTCGGCCGCCAGATCATGACCGACGTCAATCTGCAGGCCGCGCGCGCGTATGCCGGCACAGCCGTGCTGGTCGCCTTCGCGCTGCTCTGCTTCCACTCCCTCGCACTGGTCGAGCGCAGGCTCGCCCCATGGCGAGGCCGGGCGGCCGGAGCCCACCAGTGACCGCCGGCCACCGTCGCCGCGGCCCCGCACGAGGGGCCGGCCGCCGGGGGCGGGCGGGGCTGCTCGCGCTGCTCGCGGCACTCGGCGCCGCCCTCGCGCTCGCGGCGTGCGGCTCCAAGCAGGACACGCTCTCGGCGGGCTCCACGAAGCGCTTCACGGTGATGCTCGACTTCTTCCCGAACGCAGACCACGCGGCGCTCTTCACGGCTATCTCCCGCGGCTACTTCCGCGCGGTCGGGCTCGATGTGGTGCCCGTGACACCCGCGGAACCCGCCGAACCGCTGAAGCTGCTCGCCGCCGGGCGGGTCGACATGGCGATCTCGTATGAGCCGGAGGTGCTGCTGGCCCGCGACAGCGGCCTGAACGTCGTCTCGATCGGGGCGCTCGTGCAGCGGCCACTGACCTCGATCATCGCCCTGCCTTCCAAGCGCGTGGCGGGCGTCGCCTCGCTCGCACACAAGAACGTCGGGACCGCCGGCATCCCCTACCAGGCCGCGATGCTCCACACCGCGCTCGAACACGCGCGCGTGGACCCCTCCTCGGTGCACGAAGTCAACGTCGGCTTCAACCTGATCCCGGCGATGGTCTCCGGCCGCGTGGATGCGACCCTCGGCGGCTTCTGGAACTACGAGGGCATCCAGCTGCGCCTCGAACACCGCCGCCCGCTCGTGATCCCCGTCGATCGCGCCGGGGTCCCGAGCTACGACGAGCTGGTGCTGGCGGTGCGCGCCGAACAGGCCCGCAAGGACGGCCAGGACCTGCGCGCGTTCCTGCAGGCCCTGACGCGCGGCGAGCGCGCCGTCCGTGCCGACCCGGCCGCGGCCGCGAAGGCCGTGATCGCCGCCAACCCCTCGCTTCCGCACAAGCTCCAGCTCGAATCGATCAAGCAGACGCTGCCCGCGACCGAACCCTCGGAAGCGGGCAAGCCGTACGGCTGGCAGAGCCCGCAGGCGTGGGCGACGTTCGGCAGCTGGATGTTCTCCCACGCGCTGCTGAAACGCGACCCGAACGCGAGCGGGTTCCCGCCTTTCACCAACGAGTTCCTGCCCGGGCAGGGGATCTAGCCCGCGCCCTCGCGGCTAGCCGACCGGCCACCACCGGCCGTACTGCTCGAGCGCCCGTGCGGCGAGCTCATCGCTCCTCGGCACGGGCTCCCCGGCCTCGCCTTCGCTCGCCAGGATCGGCAGCAGCGCGCAGACGCACTCCGCGAGGATCGCCGGCTCATAGCCTCCCTCCTGCACGAGCCCGAGCCCGACGCCGAGCTCCGCGGCCAGCGCGCGCATCCGCGCGGCCATCGCGACGAACGTCCCCGTCTGCAGCTCGCAGTGCGCCAGCGGGTCCCCGGCGTGCGCGTCGAAGCCGCTCGAGACGAGGATCAGCTGGGGCTCATAGGCGCGCGCCGCGGGCACGACAACGCGGTCGAACAGCTCCATCCACAGCCCGGGGCCGGTGCCCGGTGGCACCGGCAGGTTGATCGTGTAGCCCTCCCCCATCCCGCTGCCCGCGTCCGCGAGCGGGCCTGTGCCGGGGTACAGGGGCGACTGGTGGAGGCTCGCGAACAGCACGTCGCGGCGGGTCCTGAACAGCTCGGCGGTGCCGTTGCCGTGGTGAACGTCCCAGTCGAGCACGAACACGCGCTCGACGCCCAGCTCGGAGATCGCGGCGGCCGCCGCGATCGCGACGTTGTCGAACACGCAGAAGCCCATCGCGCGCTCGCGTTCGGCGTGATGGCCCGAGGGCCGGATCGCGCAGTAGGCGGCCGGCGCATCGCCGGCGAGCAGCGCGCGCGCCATCTCGACCGTCCCGCCCGCGGCGTGGAGCGCCGCCGGCCAGGACTCCGCCACGACCGCCGTGTCAGGGTCGATCAGGCCGCCGCCCGCCTCGCACAGCTCGCGAACCGCGCGCACGTAGCGCGCCGAGTGAACGAGCTCGAGCTGCTGCTCGGTCACCGCCGGTGCCTCACGCCGCTCCCATCCCAGCCAGTCGCGTTCGGCGAGCGCCCGCTCGAGCACGATCAACCGCTGCGGCGTGTCGGGATGCCTCGGCATGAACGGCCGGGGATCGTGGCCGACGCTGGCCGGGTGGCTGAAGTACAGCCCGCCGCTCACATGACGTCCCGACCGACGCTGCGCATCGGCGTCAATATGACGCAATGGCTGCTGCCCAGACGATGCGGGCGATGCTGTTCGACGGCCCCGGGCGTCCCCTTCGGGCGGCCGAGGTGCCCGTGCCGCGGCCGCAGGACGGGCAGCTGCTGATCCAGGTGCACGCATGCGCGGTGTGCCGCACCGACCTGCACCTGCTCGACGGCGAGGTCGAGGTCCCCAGCCCGCCGCGGATCCTCGGTCACCAGATCGTCGGAACCGTGGTCGAGAGCGCCGCCGACGGGGCGGGCGCGACTCTGGGAAAGGGCGACCGCGTCGGGGTCCCGTGGCTCGGATGGACCGACGGGACGTGCGAGTACTGCATGAGCGGGCGCGAGAACCTGTGTCCCAATGCCCGCTTCACCGGGCGCGACATCGACGGCGGCTACGCCGAGTACACGGTCGCCGACCACCGGTTCTGCTTTCCGATCCCGCCCTCCTACTCCGACGAGGACGCCTCGCCGCTGCTCTGTGCTGGGCTGATCGGCTATCGCGCCTTCCGGATGACGGGCGAGGCGCGCCGCGTCGGCTTCTACGGGTTCGGCGACTCCGCGCACATCCTCGCTCAGATCGCTCGCTGGCAGGGCAGGGAGGTGTACGCGTTCACGCGCTCCGCCGACGACGCCGCGGCGGCCTTCGCGCGCGAGCTCGGCGTGGCGTGGGCGGGATCCTCCGAGGAGCCTCCGCCGGTGCCGCTCGAAGCGGCGATCATCTTCGCGCCGGTCGGTGCGCTCGTCCCGGCCGCGCTGCGGGCGCTCGCGCCCGGCGGGACAGTCGTCTGCGCCGGCATTCACATGAGCGACATCCCCTCGTTCCCGTACGAGATCCTGTGGCTCGAGCGCTCGGTCCGCTCCGTCGCCAACCTCACGCGGCTCGACGGCGAGGAGCTGCTCGATATCGCGCCTCAGGTGCCGGTCGTGACGCGCATCAAGACCTACCCGCTCGAGGCGACCGGTGATGCGCTCGCGGACCTCCGCGCCGGGGAGTTCACCGGCGCGGCCGTGATCGTGCCCTAGCCGGAAACACGCTTCACGGCTCCGCGAAGCCGCGTCAGCGAGGGCTTGGGTCGAGTATCCGAATGATTTGCACAGCCGACCGGGTGTCGGCTAGGGTCGGAGCGCAGAGCGGCCGCGAGGACGAGCGATGGGCAGCGCCGGTCCGGAGAAGACGACATCGATGCCGGAACCCGCGACGGGGCTCCGTTCCCCCGGCCGTTTGCGCGAGCGCCGGCGGCCACGGCCGTGCTCACCGGCTGCAGACGGACGGGGGGCGACGCGATGAGCGCATCAGCGCGACGCGCCTGCCGGGAGCCGCGGCGGCGGGCCCGGCGCTGCCGTAGCGGGCTGGCCGCCGCCGAGGATTGGGGACCCGGGCCCGCCCCCGGGCCCGCCCCCGGCCGGCGCGGGCGGATGCGCAGCGGCTGCCGCGTGCGCGAGGACATCACCGGGCGCGGGTTCGGCGCCGTGCGCCTGCGCGAGGCGCGCTGAGAGGGGGCCGCTCAGAGCCCGATCGCGTGCGCCGCCGCGAGGCCGGCCCACTCGCCGTAGGGCGCGAACAGCGCCCGCACCTCGGCTTCGCAGGCGAACGCCTCGGGGTCGCCGCCCGACAGCACGCGGCCGGCGAAGCGTAGGAGGCCGAGGTCCCCCGCCGGGAGCTGGTCGTAGCGGCCCTGCCCGTGCAGCGCCATCATCTCGACCGTCCAAGGGCCGATGCCGGGGATCGCGCGTAGCCGCCGCCAGCCGTCCTCGTGACGCTCGCCGTCGAGGTCGATGCGTCCGCGGTCGACCTCGCGGGCCGCCTTGACGAGCGTGATCGCGCGGCAGCCGGCGAGATCGAATGACTGCAACAGGGCCGGAGCGGTGCCGGCCAGCCGGCTCGGCGGCGGCATGTCCGCGAGTGTGCTGTGGCCCCCGTCCCAGCCCACCCAGCGGCGGCCCAGCGCTCCGAGAACCCGACGCTCGATTTCCGCCGCGCGCTCGTACTCGATCAGCTGCTCGCAGATCGCCAGCACCAGCGCCTCGAAGGCGTCCGGCCGGCGGCCCACGCGCAGCCACGGGCGGCTGCGCACCGAGCGGCCGATCAGCGGATCGCGCGCGAAGCGGCGGGCGAATGGCCGCGGGTCCTCGTCGACGCCCAGCGCGAAGCGCATCCGCTCGATGCCGTGCAGCGCGGCGTCGCGCGTCTGCGCGCGGGCGCCGAACAGCAGGCGGTCCGGCGCGAGCTGGGCGATCCTCACGAGCACGGGGTGCTCGCCGTGGTGCAGCAGCCGCTCGAGCACGCCGCGGCGCAGGCGCGTCATCCGGTCCATGCCATTGCGGCGGGGCAGGCGGAACGGTCCCTGCGGCGTCACCTCGACGCGAAGCTCCATCGTCCTGCTCAAGGAACCGGCGTCAGCGGTTTGTGCCCGAGCCGCCGAGCAGGTGCACGTCGAGAAGGAGCGAACGGCTGCCGACGATCTGCAGGCGCTCGGCGGCGCCACCGTTGCGAGCGGAGCCGCGCCCGGCCAGGGTGCGGCCGCGCCGGCCGGCCTCGAGCAGTCCCGCGCGGCGGCGTCTGCGCCCGACGAGCCCCACGACGGCCGCGCCCGCGACGAAGCCCCCGGCGGCGGCCGCGGCGGCCTGGACGGCGGGCAGCGCGGCCGCGCGGCGGCCCTGCTCGACGGCGTTGCTCGCGGGGCGTGGCTCGACGAGCTCGCCTTGCTCGGCCGCCACCGGCAGGATCTCGGTGTGCTCCTCCTCGCTCACCCGGCGGAGTGTAGAGGTCGGCTCAGATCGCTACGCCGGAACGCCCGGGAAGGAGGGCGCGGCCTCCGGCGAGAGCAGCCGCTCGTAGACCCGGTAGCGCTTGACGATCCGCCCGCCCATCGCTTCCATGCCCCGGTTCATCGCGGTGTTGGTCTCGAGGATCCAGCCCATCTCGCCTCCGTCCTGGGGGGTGCGTTCGGCGGCGTTGTAGTGCTCCTCGTAGAGCGCGGCCGCAACGCCGGTGTGCTGGTGCTCCGGTTTGACGCCGAGGAAGCCGACGCGGACGCGGTCGATGCGCTTGGACTTCGTCAGGAACTTCCACCAGCCGAACGGGAGCAGGCGGCCGTGCATCTGTTCGAGCACCTGGTTGAGGTCGGGGACGGTGATCGCCATGCCCACGACCTCGCCGGTGTCTTCTTTCTCGGCGATCATGAACCAGTTCTTGTCGAAGGCGAGCTGGAGCTCCTGGGCGTAGGCGTCGAGATCCTTCTTCGAATAGGGGACGAAATCCCAGTTCTTCGACCAGGCCTCGTTGTAGACGGCGCCGAAGAAGTCGAGGTCCTTGCGCAGCTGGCGCCGGCGCATCGGGCGGATACGGATGCCGTGCTCGGTTCGGGATTTCTCGGCGAGCTCCCAGATCACCGGAAGCACCTTGTCGCGGCCCGTGACCTCGAGGTTCCACATCAGCAGGTCCATCGCCTTGCTCATCCCCGCCGCTTCGAGCATCTGGGAGTAGTAAGGCGGGTTCCATGGCTCCAGGATCATCGGGCGCAGATCGAAGCCCTCGATCAGGACCCCGCTCTCGTCGTTCATCGCGAAGCTTGCCGGACCGACCATCCGTTCCTGGCCGCGCTCACGCAGCCAGCCCTCGGCGGCGCCGAGCAGCGCCGCCAGCACCTCCGGGTCCTGCTCGAACTCCAGGAACCCGAACCATCCCCAGCGTGCGCCGCGATGGTCGTTGAAGGCGTGGTTGACGTGCGCGCTGACGCGGCCGGCGGGCCGCCCGTCGCGGCGCGCGACGAAGTACTCAGCTTCGCCGTGGCTGAAGAAGGCGTTTCCGCGCCGGCTCAGGAACAGCCGCCGCTCGAGCTTGAGCGGCGGCACCCACAGGGGGTGGTTAGCATGCAGCCGGAACGGCAGGTCGATGAAGGCCTTCTTATCCCCCCTGCCCGAGACCGCTGTCAGCTCGACGCTCACGGCGCTCGACCCTACATGCCCACTTCAACGGACGTATTCGCCAAGGTCAGAGGCCACGAGCGCGAGGAGCTGCTCCGTGCGGCAACCGCGGCCGATGTTCTCCCTTACTTCCACGTGCTCGAGTCGCCGGCGATGCCGGTCGTCGAGATGGAGGGCGCGGAGCGGGTCATGCTCGGCTCGAACAACTACCTGGGGCTGACCGGCGACGAGCGGGTCATGCAGGGCGCCGAGCAGGCGCTGCACCGCTACGGCACGGGACTGACCGGCTCGCGCCTGCTGAACGGCACGATCCCCCTCCATCTGGAACTGGAGCGCGAGATCGCCGAGTGGCAGGGCACCGAGGCTGCGATCGTCTTCAGCACCGGCCACCAGGCGAACGTCGGGACGCTCGGCACGCTGCTGGGACCGGGGGACACGGTGATCGTCGACTCGGGCGACCACGCCTCGATCCTCGACGGCTGCCTGCTCTCGCGCGCGAAGCTGCGCCCGTTCCGCCACAACCGCATCGAGAAGCTCGAGAAGATGCTCGAGCGCGCGCAGGACGACGGCGGCGGGGTGCTGGTCGTGGTCGACGGCGTGTTCTCGATGGAGGGAGATCTCGCTCCCCTCCAGCAGATCTGCGAGCTGTGCGAGCGCTACGGCGCCCGGCTGATGGTCGACGAGGCCCACGGCGCGGGCGTGCTCGGAGCGACCGGCGCCGGGGCCTGCGAGCTCTTCGGCGTCGCCGGGCGCGTCGATCTGCGCATGGGCACCTTCTCGAAGTCGCTGGCCTCGTGCGGCGGCTTCGTCGCGGGCAGCGAGGAGGTGATCGAGTACCTGCGGATCTCCTCGCGCGCGTTCCTGTTCACCGCCTCGGCGGTGCCGGCGGCCGTCGGCGCGGCGCTCGCGGCGCTGCGCGTGCTGCGCTCGGCCGATGGGCCGCCGCTGCTCGCGCGCGTGCTCGAGAACGCCGCCCGGCTGCGCGACGGCCTCGAAGGCCTGGGCTTCCTCGTCGTCGCCCCACAGGTGCTTCCCACCGAGCCCGGCGTGCAGGCGCACGCGCCGGGGGTCAAAAGCGATCCCGCCGACCCCGACGGCGCGATGACGATCGTGACGCCGGTGGTGCCCGTGCTCGTCGGCGACGATTGGAAGGCGGCGCTGCTGTGGAAGGCGCTCTACGACGGCGGCGTGTTCGTGAACACGGCCCTGCATCCCGCGGTCCCGCCGGGCGGGGCACTGCTGCGGACGAGCGTGATGGCCACCCACGACGACGCCACGATCGACCGCGCACTCGCGGTCTTCGAGCGGGTCAAGCGCGAGTTCGAGCACGAGCACGGACCGCTCCCGGGTCCCGAAGCCGCCTGAGCTGGGCGGCCGCGCGCCCGCCGCGCGCGCTCCCGCAATCGATCGGCGGCGGCCTCGACTTGTCCATTTCTTCACAAGTTTCCCGTGGCAAAAAAAGCCCGCTTCTAGCGCACGAACCGCGCGCTGGCCTGTTGACCGGGGCTGCGCTCCTGTCGTAGCTTCCAGATGCGCTCTGCATGACCGTTCGGGGCACGCCCCGGAGGGACCAGAAGGTCGGAGGGACATCTGCCGGGACAGCCGCACCCGGCTGCAGATGAGCCCTGGGCGGTCATAGAGGGCGCTCACACACGTCCAATACGAGCTACAGCATGTTGCCGCGGTGGAGCCTCGCCGCGGCAACGGGGAGATGCCAAGAATGAACGCGACAGCGACGGTTGCCCCTGCCGGTCCTCAGTACATGCGCGCGCTCGAACGCGCCAACCAGGTTCGTCTCGCTCGCGCGGAGCTGAAGCGCAGGGTCGCGGTGAGCGACCTCCGCGTCGCCGACGTGATCATGGAATGCCCGTGGGAGGCGGACAGCATGGCGGTGGGCGACCTGCTGATGAGCCAGCGCCGCTGGGGCCAGACCCGCTGCCGCAAGTTCCTCGCACAGGTCCCGATGTCCGAGAAGAAGACGATCGGTTCGATGACTGACCGTCAGCGCCGCACCCTCGCGGACATGCTCACCGCGCCAGCCCGGGGGCGGTCGTGGAGCACGCGCGGCGGGCTTCCCTACATAACGGACAGCCTGACGAGAGCGTGAGCTCCCACCACCCGGCAAGCATGCCGATCAGGCCGAGCCGGGGGCGCACTTCGTAGACGCCGCAGCCCGTCTGCCCCAGGTCGCGGACGGGCACGCGGTAGTACTTGTAACGGCCGGGTTCGAGCCGCATCCGCTCGAGCAGCTCGCGCGCGCGACGTTCGTGATGGGTGCGCCGCGCGGCGCGCGCGCGCAGCTCTCCGAGGCGCCCGGCCAGGCCGTCGCGCGTGCGCTCGAGCTCGCCGAGGCCTTGCAGGCAGGGGGCCGCGCCGCCCACCGAAGGCGCCGCGGAGGGCACCGCGACGGGCGCCGTAACGAACGGGAACCGCTCGGCGAGCAGCGCCGAGAGCTCGTTCTCGAGCTTCGCGATCTGGGCCCGGAGCGTCGCGCGGGCGGCGCGCTCGGCGCCTCTCTCCACGCGCGAGGGCGCGGCCAAGAGGCCGGCCGCCGCGCGCTCGGGCCCGTGCCCCTCCGGGGACGTGTCGAGCACACCCTCGGGACGGTCGGCTACGGGCTGGCTGCGCTGGGTCAACAGCTCTCCTCCTGCGGGGCTTCGAGCACCCCAGATGCTACCAGCGCCCCGGCCGCACGAAACCCGGTCACGGCACGAGCAGCGCGCTCGCGCTCGCCCACAGCGCCTCCTCTGCGAACAAACCGGGCACGCCCGGCACCTGGATCGCGAACAGCGTCACCCGCGCCGTGCGCGCGTGCGGCTCGTGGCCGGGCGCCCGGTCGCCGAACAGCACCGCCACAGGCCCCTCGGCGTCGGCGACGACGAGCCGGCCGTCCGGCAGCGGCGGCGGATCGTGCGAGCGGCCGAGCGGCTCGCCGTCGTCGCTCGTGCGGATCCCGAGCGGGCCCTCGACGCGCTCGGCGTCCAGCGCCCACACCGGCACTCCCGTGTCGAGCAGCGCGATCAGCAGGATGTCCTCGAGCATCCCGCCCGTGAGGAAGCCGCCGCGCAGCATCCGCTCGAGCACGGCCGCCTCCATCGGCGTGCGCTGCTGGTCGGGGTCGATCCCGACCTGGCGGAAGAAGACGCGGTAGGCGGCGGGGATCGGCTCGCGCCGCATCCCGATCGCGCGCGCGCCGCGGACGCGGTTGGACAGCATTCGCAGCCGCGCCTCGATGTCCGGCGGCGAGTCGCCGGTCAGCGGCCCGCGGCGGAGCACGTCGACCTCGCAGTAGAGCAGCCTCAGCCCGGGCAGCTCCTGCTCCACCTCCGGAGCCTGCCACCCGGTCGCGGGCTCGGCTTCGAGCGGCTGGCTCAACCGCCCCCTCCCCGGGAGTTCGCGACGAGTTCCTGCACGCGCGCGCGCAGCGTGGCCGCCGAGAACGACCCGAGCAGCGGCTTGCCGTCGACTTCGCCACCGCGGAGCGCGAGCGTGACCTGCGGGCAGGAGGCGACTTTGTACAGCGCCGCGAGCGCGCCGTCGCGGTCCAGCCCGACCGGGAAGGTGAGGTGGCGCGAGCTGATCACCTTCCTCACGCCGGGCGCTTCTTCCTTGATCGCCACGGCCGCGAATGAGACCTGTGGATAGGAGGTGACGAGCGCCTGCACATCCGAGAGCACCTGCGGGCAGGAGCCGCTGTCGACGAACAGCGCGAGCACCACGGGGCCGCGTTCGTAGAGCTGGCAGATGTTGAGCACCTTCGGGCCGCGCACGCTGCACGCGGGGACGTGCCCGGCGGAGCCCTGGTTCGGCCCCGTGGCAACGTTGGCGTCGCCGGGCAGGTCGCTGAGCGCGAGCGGCACAGCGAACGGCGGGAGGGCCGTGCCGGGCGCGAGGCCGGCGCTGCCGTTCGGCTTGGTGACGATCGTGTTGACCGTGATCAGCACCAGCACGACGATCGCCAGCAACGCCACGTAACGCCCGTAACGGGGCGGCTGGATCTTGACTGTCGCCGGGTCGGGAAGCCCGTTGCCGCCTGCTCGGCCGCCCTCCGTGCCGCGGTCGTCCGGAGGCTCAGGCGCGGCCATGGCCGGACCTCGCGCGCCGGCCGGCCGGCCGCAGCCGCCAGCGCGGCCTCGGCAGCGGGCGCCGCTCGCGCAGCCCGATGCGCTCCGCCAGCACCAGCGCCGCAGGCAGCGCGGCGAGCACGCCGAGCAGCGACACGGTCAGGTCGATCAGGGTGACGAGCCCGAAATCGCGCAGCATCGTGATGTCGGAGAGCGCGAGCACCCCGAAGCCGAAGATCGCGGTCGCGCCGGAGGTGGCGACGGCGGCCCCGGTGCGCCGGTAGGTCCGCCGCAGCGCCTCGATCGTGTCGTAGCCGGCGTCGAGCTCCTGGCGGTGGCGCTCGGAGAGCAGAACGCTGAACTCGGTCGAGATCGCGATCACGAGCGCGCCGAGCGTGACGGACATCGGGTTCAGCGGAATGCGCAGCACGAACAGCACGAGCGCCGACCAGCCGGTGGCGAGCGCGATCGGCACGAGCGGCACGAGCGCGCGGCGGAAGTCGCCGCGAAACGCGGCCAGCAGCACGAGCGCGACTGCCGCGAGCCCCGCGAGCAGCGTCTCGAGGCGCCGCCACGGATCGGCGACGGCCGCGCCCGAGCGCGCCGCGAGCACGGGCAGCCCGACGAGCTGCGCGGTGACGCCCTTCGGCGGGTGCAGGCTCGCCTGCATGCGGTCGATCACGCGCTGCTGTTCGTCGAGTGGCATCAGCCGGATGCCGAAGGAGAGCGTCGCGTAGCGGCGGTCGGCGGTGATCACGTCCTGGGAGAAGTAGGGCGGGATCGCCCCGAGCAGCCCGTCGACGGCGGACGCGTTCAGCTTCGCGGGCTGTGCCCCTGCGGTTCCCTGCGCGCCGAACAGGTCGGGCAGCGAGAACGCCGGGCAGAGCCGCGCGCGCCCGCATCCCCGCGAAGCGCTGTAGCCGAAGGCGGCGAGCACGCGACGCTGGTAGGAGGTCATCCATTCGATCGTTCCGGGCGTGGCGAGATCGCGTCCGGACACCAGGACCGCGACTTCCCCGCCCACGCCGGTCTTGCGCTCGAGCGTGTTCAGCGCCTGCAGCGAGCTGAGGTTCTGGGGCACGAGCTTGGTGATGTCGGTCTCCACCCGCGTCTGCGTGTCGAGACCCCAGCCGAGCGCGGCGAGCACCAGACCGGCGCCGAGCACGCGTTGCGGGTGGCGCAGCGCCGGACCGAGCGCGAACCTCCAGACGCCCCGCGTCAGCGGGTTCTCGCGCAGCAGCTCACCGGCCCCCCGCCACGCGGAAGCGACGGCGGCGAAGGCCGGCGCCGGCGCGCGCGGGTGGTCCGCCCGCTGGCGCGGCAGCAGCGACATCGCCGCCGCGCCGGCGGTCAGCGCGCACAGCAGCGCGACCGCGACGCCGGCGGCCAAGAGCACGCCGAAGCCGCGCACCATCGGGACCGGCGAGAGCAGCAGCACGAGCATCGCAGCCGCGCTGGCCGCGGCCGCCGCGGCGATCGTTGGTCCGCCCGTGCGGGCCGCGGCGGCGATCGCCTCGCTCCTCGCCGGGCCCGGCGGCGGGATCGGCCCCGTCAGAGCACCGGCCGGAGATCCTTCGCTCGCGGTCGCGGCCAGCGACTCGCCGACCCGCGACTGGAACTGAACCCCGTAATCAACCGCAAGTCCGATCAGCACCGGCAGCACCGCGATCGAGGCGACCGTGAGCGAAGCGCCGGCGACTGAGAGTGCACCGAACGTGAGCGCGGCCGCGAGCAGCGCGAGCGCGAGCGGCAGCAGCCGCGGTCGCCCCGAGAAGACGAGCCCGAGCGTGCCCGCCATCACGATCAGGGCCGCGATCAAGAGCACCGCGATCGCGCTCGAGATCGATTTCGCGAGGTCCGAGACGATCACCGGCTCGCCGGTGACGAGGTAGCCCGCGCCGGCGGTGCTCAGCTGCCACTCGGGCATCCGCACCGCCGCGCGGATCTCCGAGATCGTCCGGTCGCGCTGGGACTGGGAGAGGCCGGGCCGCAGCCGCACCGAGATCAGCGCGCTGTCGCGACCCGGGAACAGGTAGGCGAAGCGCTGCTTGGGCGTGCCGGCGGGCTTGGAGGAGTCGAAGACGACGTCGGAGATGAATTCTTTGTTCTGGAGGCTGGGCGCCGAAGTGAGCCCGTAGTCGAGCGCGAGCGAGACGAGCTGCGAGCGGTAGCCCGCCGCCGTCACCTGCCGCGCTTCGCGGCCCAGCTGGTGCGCCTGCGCGCTTCCAAGACCGCGGGCGATCGCTTCGCTGTAGACGCTCTGTTCGGCCCGCGTGCCGGCGGCTTCGGCGCTCTTGTTCAGCCCCGTCAGCTTCGCCTGGATCTGCGTGGCGGCCTCGTTGAGGAACGTGCCGGGCCCGAAGACCACCTTCACGGTTCCGAGCGCGGCGAGCCGGCCGCACGGGCCGCCGACGCCGCCCTCGTTCTTCAGCGCGGCGCGCGGTACCTTGCCCGACAGGCAGCCCTCGAGCCCGGCGAGGCGGCCGAGGTCGGAACCGAGCACCAGCTGCTGCAGGTTCCCCCTGACCAGGACCTCGACCGGCTCTTCGCCAAAGTGCCTATAGAAGGTCTGCGTATCGCGGTACGGCGTGCTTGAGGAGGAGACGAAGCTGCTGGTGGCGGCGGAGGGCTGAAGACGCAGCGCCAGCAGCGCCCCGCCGATGCCGAGGACGCCGGCGATCGCGAGCACGAGCGCCGGGCGCCGGGCGGCGCCGCCCGCGATGGCGGCCAGCAGCTTGGGGACTCTCATCGCACGGCCGGGAACGACGCGCGTCCCGGCGCTACTCCATGCCGAGGGGACCGGCCGACGCGCCGGAGAGGAACTGCTGCACGAACGGGTTCTCGGACGCGAACAGCTCCTCGGCGGGACCCGACTCCACGATCCGGCCCTTCCACAGCACCGAGATGTGCTCGGCGACGCGGCGCGCGCTCATGATGTCGTGGGTGATCACGACATAGCAGCCGCCGTTCTCGGCGTGGACTTCCTTGATCAGCTCGCACAGGAGCGCGGTGCGGACGGGGTCGAGCCCGGAGTCGGGCTCGTCGAACAGCACGATGTCGGGTTCCATCACGAGCGCCCTGGCGAAGCCGGCGCGCTTGCGCATGCCGCCGGAGAGCTCGTTCGGCATCTTCTCGTTCGCCTCACCGAGGCCGACCTCCTTCAAGCGCCGGTTGACGATCTCGGCGATCTCCTCGTCGCCCTTCTCTGTGTGCTGGCGCAGCGGGAAGGCGACGTTGTCGTACAGGTTCATCGACCCGAACAGCGCGCCGTCCTGGAACAGCACGCCGAACTTCTTGCGCAGCTCGAACAGGTCGGCGTCGGGGAGGCTCGGGATCGAGTGCCCGTGGACGATCACATCGCCCTCGTCGGGGTAGAGCAGGCCGACGATGTGCTTGATGCACACCGACTTGCCGGTGCCCGAGGGCCCGAGGATCATCGAGATCTTGTTCTCGGGCAGGGCCATGTTCAGGCCGCGAAGGACGTGGTTGCGCCCGAACGCCTTGTGCACGTCGATGAACTCGATCGCGTCCGGCTCGTCCGTCGGGCGGATCGTGCCCGTGTGGTACTCGAACTCCTCCGCGTCACCTCGATGCGGCTCGCTCGCGACGCGCGCGTGGCCGGTGTCTTCGGCGGGGAGGATCGGGCTGGCGAGCGTCGCGTCGTCGACTTCCTCCTGCTCGTCCGGTGACCAGAATCCCGGTTCGCCGGAGGGCTCACGGCTCGGGAACTCGTCGATCGTTTTGTAGGAGGTCCCGCCGTGGGAGTGCTCCGCGGCAACCTCCGCGGCGTCGTGCTCCTGCACGCGCTCGAAGGTCGCTTCCGGGGCGGGCGGCTGCGCTCCGTCCCCGCCCCCGGCCTCGGCAGCGTCCGTCTCGATCGGCTCGTCGCCCGGGGGTGTCTCGGGCGGCGTGCTGCCGCGCCGGCCCCACGGGATCCCGCGGCGCCCGCCCTCTCCAGCCATCACTTCAACCTCCGATCGGCGCCCGCGGGTTCGCGCCCCAGAAGATCTGGGTCCCGAGCATCCCGATCACGTGCACGAGCACGAGGTTCAGCACCATCGACTTCGCCGTCGCCTTGCCGACCCCCACAGGGCCGCCACTGGCGTTGTAGCCGTAGTAACACGCTACGAGCACGATAGCCGTGGCCATGAACATCGCCTTGATCAGGCTGTATAAGAAGTCAGGCGGGTTCTGGAACTGCCAGAAGATCAGGAAGTAGCCGCCGGAGGAGACGTAGCCGATCTGCTGCACGACCGCGATGTAGGACGCGAGGAACGCGGCGCCGATCCCGGCCATGTACATGAA
>DATMMF010000003.1:0-2219 GCA_035569835.1 Solirubrobacteraceae bacterium | reverse complement strand
GCGCGAGCGAGGACCTCGCCGATGCTCGTCTTCGTCGCCGGGGCGATCGCGGGGGGGCTCGCGGTGTGGCTCACCCTCGCCTACGGCGTGAGCTAGCTGGACCCGGGCTGGGCTCTCAGATTCGTCACCTCTTCACGCGCGACCCTCACCCTGCCGCGCTTCGCGCGGCGGTCCCTCTCCCACAAGGGCTGACCATTGGTTCCATCTCGCGCATCGCCGGGAATTAACCGGCCGCTGACGCGTTCGACGGCGCATGGAAGCGTCGGCGCGTCGGTGGGCACGAGAGGAATTCGGTCGGGCGGAGCTTGGTGACGAGCGGCGGAGGTCCAGGCTTCTGTCGATGGCGGCGACGGCGCTGACCCGGCCTGCCGGTCGAGTTTCGGACGTGTTCGTAAACGAAGCGGAGCGCGAGGGCGCGTACGATTGGCTCGAGAACGCATCGGTGGACGGCGATGCCGTCATTGCCGCGATGGGGGCGGCGTGTGCTCGTCGTTGCGCCGAGCACCGGTACGTGTTCGTCGCGGTGGACGGTACGAGCCTGACGTTGGAGGACGGCACGGGCGGAACCAAGGGCTTCGGGGCGGTCGGGACATATGAAGCGGGGGCGCGCGGCCTGAAGGCAATCGACGCGCTCGCCATCTCTCCGAACGGCGTACCGCTCGGCTGTTGCGCGTTGCGCTGGTGGGCCCGCACCCGGAAGCCGAAGAAGCGGCCATCCTATGAGCGCCCCACGCGCGAAAAGGAGACGCAGCACTGGCTCGACGCGATCGACGATGCCAACGAGCGACTCGCGACGCACGCGCCCTCGACACGCGCCTGGTTCCAGCTCGATCGTGAAGGGGACAGCTGGAACAGGCTCGAGCATCTCGCGCAGAGCGGCCGCCTCTTCACGGTGCGGAGCAATCGCAATCGCCGCGTGTGCACGCCGCGCGGTCGGTCCTTCTTGCGCGACGTGCTCATGCGTCAGCGCCCTTGCGGCTCGTACCTGCTCGAAGTGCCCGCAGGCGCACATCGAGCCGAGCGTCTGGCGCGGATGACGATCCGAACCACCGTCGTCACGCTCGAGTTGTGCGACAAGAAAACGCACCGCCGATGGCCGCGTGCCGTCACCGCCGTCTGGGTCCGTGAGAGCGGCACGACACCGCGCGGCGAGAAGCCGATCGAGTGGCTGCTTCTCACCAACTACGTCGTCGATGGTGCCGACGCCGCTCGCCTCGTCGTCTTCGGCTACGCGCAGCGCTGGCGAATCGAGGACTTCCACAAGACCTGGAAGAGCGGCGTATGCGATGTCGAGAGCACGCAGCTCCGAGCGCGCTCTCACGTCATCAAGTGGGCTACGTTGCTCGCCGCCGTGGCTGCGCGAATCGAGCGACTCAAGCATCTGGCGCGAGAAACACCCGACGCCCCCGCGAGCGTCGAGCTCTCCGACGCGGAGATCCAGGCAACCATCCTGCTGAAGCGTCGGCAGAAGAAGCGCACCGAGGTCGTGCCCGACTCGATGCCGACGATCGCGCAAGCGACCCTCTGGATCGCGCAGCTCGGCGGTTACACTGGCAAATCGTCAGGCGGACCACCGGGATCCATCACCATCGGTCGTGGCCTGGAAGACGTCCGCATCGCGGCCGCAGTGATTGAAGCCCTAGCGGATGGCCGAAAGAAGAGATGAATGGTCAGCCTTTATGGGAGAGGGACAGACGCGCCGAAGGCGCGTCGGGGTGAGGGGCCGCGCGTATCGCCGACGGACGCCCTCTGACCGAGATGCGATGTTGGACCCCTGAGCGGACGACCTACGCCGCCGCGCAGATCCTGCTGATCGCGCTCACCGCCGCCGGCATCCTCCGCACGCGCGACCCGAACGCCGCCAGCACCAGCGTCTCCCCGTTCACCTCGACCTCGCGCGCGATGACGTCGTCGTCCGCGTCCAGGCTCGCCTCGAGCCCCGCGAGGCCCCCCCGCGCGATCGTCGGCGCGAGCTTCGCGAGCTCCGCCAGATCCCACGGCATCCCCACCCCGGCCACCACCCGGCTCCGCCCGTCGATGATCGCCGCGCACCGTAGCTCGCCCTCTTCGCTCCGATCGAGCACGGACTCGATCAGGTACTGAAGGGCCTCCTCCCTAACGTCGCTCCGCTTCTTTCGCTGCTCGAACATCATGCCCGCCAGCGTAAGCAGCGGCGCTTACCATGGCCCAGTTTCGCGAGGGTATGGCTCCACCCTCGT
>DATMMF010000002.1:0-70257 GCA_035569835.1 Solirubrobacteraceae bacterium | reverse complement strand
CGCGTGCTGGCCCGCCTGGTCGATCACGTGATCGAAGCCATGTCCGTGGGACGGGTCGATCCGCTCGAGCGAGGTCCAGGTGGTGAACGGGACCGAGATGTGCTCGTGCAGATGCGCGAGCTGAATGTCGATCCAGCGCGGCGACCCGTAGTGAACGGTGGCGACGTGAAGCAAGCTGTTTCGGGGCCGAGGTGTGACTGGCCCGGCGAAGACTCCGGACCGGACGGTGAGCGCGAGGCATGCTAGCCGAGCCCGGGCGGGCCAGCCCGCAGCCGGAGCGCCCGGGCCGCCTTCACGGAACGACGCCGGCGGGCGACTCGCTCAGCTGGGGAGCTCGCGGACGACTTCGCCGGGCCGCTTGTCGTCGCGCAGCCCGAGATAGCGCGCTTGGCGCAGACGGCCGTCGTTCGTCCACTCGGCGAACCCGATCTGGACGACCACCTCGGGCCGGACCCAATGGGTGCCGCGCGGGATCGGCCGCGCATCGACGAACGGCGACTGCGCTGTCTGGAGCGCGCGCAGCCGCGCACCGAGGTCGCGCAGTGTTGCGGCGGTGTACCCGGTCCCGACCTTGCCCGCGTATCTGAGCTTCTTGTCTTCGTAGTAGCCCACGAGCAGCGCGCCGAAGTCGGTGCGGCTGCCCGCCGGGTCGGTGTAACCGCCGACCACCAGCTCCTGCTCGGCGACGCACTTGAGCTTCAGCCAGTCCCGCGAGCGGCCCGCCACATACGGCGAGGCTGCGCGCTTGGCGATCAGCCCCTCCCAGCCCGAGCGGCACGCCCGCTCGAACCGGCGCTGCGAGTCATCGGACCACGCCTCGCTCACCTGCAGGGCCGGGCTCGGCCGGATGGCCTCCCCGAGGCGAGCGCGGCGCTCGATCAGGGGTCGGCCCCGAAGATCATCGCCGTCGAGCTCGAGCAGGTCGAACACGCAGAAGACGACGGGATAGGCCGTCACCAGTTCCGGCGATGGCGTCGCGACCCCGAGCCGTTGCTGCAGGCGGCTGAAGGAGGTCTGCGTGCCGTCGAAGGCGACAACCTCGCCGTCGAGCAGCAGCGTTCGGCCGTGCTGCTCCGCGATCGCGGAGCCGACCTCGGGGTAGGTGCCGGTCAGGTCCTTCTCGGTGCGCGACTCCAGCCGCACCTCGCCGGCGCTCTTGCGCGCGAGGCAGCGCTCGCCGTCGAACTTGCGCTCCAGCAGCCAGTCCGAGCCGAAGTCGCGGCGGTCGGTCAGGGTCGCGAGCATCAGTGCGATCGCCACGGGGGCAATCGTGTCATCTCGCCGTCTCGCGCGGGGCCGCGGACGCGCGGCTTCGCGTCTCAGCCGGGGACGATGTGGCGATCTCGGCGAGTCTCAGCGGCGCGCCGCCCGTTCGTTCAGCTGCTGCGTGACCTCGACCACCGAGGTCCGCTGGTAGAAGTCCACGGCCGTGATCGCGCCTTCCCGGCCACGGGCCCTGACGCATTGTTCGATCCGCCCGCGCAGGAACAGCGAGCGGCCGATCTGCGCGTTGAGCGCTGTGCTCGGCGGGAACGGCGGGATCCAGTGGTTGACGAGCAGCAGCGGGCTGCTCGCCTCCCCTCGGTAGCGCTTGCAGCTGAGCTGGCCGGGGTGCACCGCGCCGAGCGGCGTGTCCTCGATGAACGTGAACGCCGGCATGTACCACGCGGGGGTGCCGCCGTGGTTCTCCGCGAACACGAGCAGCCGCCGGCCGGAGGAGACGAGCCCGCCGAGCGTCGGCAGTGGGGCGCCCTCGTGGAGCGTCGCGGCGTACCTGGTCAGCGACGCCTTGGCGAACGCCGACGCGATCGCCGCGGCGGGCGGATAGTCCTCGACGATCATGATCAGGACCTGGTCGGGATTGCCTTCGAGGAAGCCCCTCACCTGGTCGAGTTCGCGGTCGAGCGGCTCCGCGCCCAGCTCACAGAGCGTGTGGCAGAGGTAGAGCCGCGGCGTGCCCTTCACGTTGCCGAGGCCGATCCCGCCCGCGATCTGGTCGGCCACGCGCAGCGCCTCGGGCGGAACCTGCTTGGCGACCTTGTTCGCGTCGGCCCCCTCGGCGCCGAAGTCCGTGCGCACGCGCCCGTTCGCGGGATCGGTGACGCCGTAGTGGACGTCGATCAGCAGCGCGCGGATGCCGTCGTTCAGCTGCCGGGGGATCGGGTAGGTCTGGTTGGCAAAGCGCCACCCGGGCTCGCCGGACGCTGCGAACGAGTTGTGCGTGGCCGCGAAGAACACCTGGTTGACCCGGCGGTCGCAGAGCGCCGGGACGCCGTTGCAGGCCTTCGCGGAGGACGCGGACTCCCCGCCGCTCGAGCATCCGCCCAGGACGGCCCCGACAAGCAGCACGGCGACGGTGGCGAGGAGCGTGCGCGCCGGCGCCGTGAGCGTCACAGCCGCGATGCTCGTGGCCGGCGGTGGGCGAGCGGATGCCGCACGGCGACAGTATGGTCAACGCGAGGTGCACACTCGCGCAACCGGGACGCGCACGAGCCGCTCCTCCCGCGGGAGCCGCTCCCGCGGGTCGGCGCCCGCGACGCTGCGCTCCGGGGAGTCCGCCGAGACGGGCCGCGAAGCGCGGCAGCGAGCTCCTCGCTCCGCTCACGGAGAATGGGAGCCTGCCCCGCGCCGTGAAGACCCGGTTGCGATCCTTACCCGTCAGGCGAGCTCGCGCGTACAGGAGCTGGTGCCGATCCGCTATGGGCGGATGCTCGTCTCGCCGTTCACGTTCTACCGCGGCGCAGCCGCGGTCATGGCCGCGGACCTTGCGGCGACGCCCGACTCGGGGATCGTCGTGCAGGCGTGCGGCGACGCCCACATCTCGAACTTCGGCGCGTTCGGCGCGCCGGACCGGCGTGTCGTCTTCAGCCCCAACGACTTCGACGAGACCCTGCCGGGACCGTGGGAGTGGGACGTCAAGCGGATGGCTGCCAGCGCGGAGATCGCGGCTCGGGAGCTCGGCCTGCCGGCGCGGCGGCGGCGTCGCCTCGTCATGTCGTGCGTCAGGGAGTACAGGGAGGCGCTGCGTAGCTTCGCGAAGGCCAGTCACCTCGATGTCTGGTACGAGCGGCTGACCGCGAGCGAGCTCGTCGAGCGCTTCGGCGGGAGCCTGGGCGGCGAGGAACGAATCGTCTTCGCCCGTCCATTCGCGAGGGCGCGGCGCAAGACACACCTCCGAGCGGTGAAGAAGCTGACCGAGCGCGCCGACGGCAAGCTTCGATTTCGGCACGTCCCGCCGCTGCTTGTTCCTTTCCGGGAGCTGTTCGATCCCGCGGACGTCCGCGACGAGCGCGAGTACGTCCGCGAGCTGCTGGCGGAGTACGCGAACAGCCTCGAACCCGACCGGCGCTACCTGTTCAGCACATACGAGTTCCTCGACATGGCGCGCAAGGTCGTCGGGGTCGGCAGCGTGGGCACGCGGGCGTGGGTGTTCCTGCTCGCCGGCCGGGACGGCAGGGACCCGTTGGTCCTGCAGGCGAAGGAGGCGCAGGCGTCGGTGCTCGAGCCTCACCTCGGCAGGAGCGAGTTCTCCAACCACGGCGAGCGAGTCGTCCATGGGCAACGCATCTCGCAGGCGGCGGTCGACATCTTCCTGAGCTGGCAGCGAAGCGAAGGCTTGGACGGCGAAGAGCACGACTTCTACGTCCGCCAGCTCTGGGATTGGAAGGCCTCGGCCGACCTCGCCGCGCTGAGCGAGGCGGGACTTCATGCCTATACGCGGGCCTGCGGCTGGTCGCTCGCGCGCATGCACGCGCGCTCAGGCGACCGCCTCGCGATCGCCTCCTATCTCGGCTCGGGCGAGGCGTTCGATCGCGCGATCGCCCAGTTCTCCAGCGCGTACGCCGATCAGAACGAACGCGATCACGCCCGTCTCGCCGAAGCCGCCGCGGATGGCGAGCTCAGGGCAGTTCGAGACGTGTGAGCGTGCGGGTGGGCGTCAGGACCCGTTGTTGACGATCGGCTGGTAGGCCCGGCAGGGCTCGTTGCGCAGGCTCGGGCACGGCGGCAGTTCCGTGGGGACGCTCACGCCCGGCACGATCGGCAGCGTCAGGCTCGACGGCATGCTCGGCGAGAACGCGACCGACTCGCTGGCCGTGCCGCCCGCCGGCTCGGTGTGGCTGAACGACCAGATCGGCTGCGTCCCGTTCGGCGCCGAGATCGTGACCCTGATGCGCGAGCCTGCGCGGTAGGCGTGCCCCTCGAAGTACAGCGGGATCGTGACGGGCACGAATTCGCCGGCCGGCATCGGTTCCACGTCCGACGGGAGCATCGTCGGAATCGGCTGCAGCACCGTCGGCTTCTGCTTGAGGATGTTCTTCTTGCCCTTGGCCAGCCTGCGCTCGCTCGCCCGCAGCCAGCCGTCCTGGACGAACGTCTCGTTGCCGTCGGGGCGCACCTCGCTGACCGTCGCCTGCAGATCGACGTCGGGAGTCGAGGACTTCAGCCACAGGTGCACGGCGCCGCCGCCGATCGCGGTCGTGTCGCTGCTGAGCGGCGCGGACACGTAGGAGACCGCGTCGCCGGCCGGCGGCTGCGCCCAGTTGTATTCCCACTGCGACGCGTTGCCCCACAAGCCGCCCGTGCCGGTGTTGCTCGAGTAGTCGGTCAGCGGAACCGCGCCGGCGTCGGACGTGTAGGTGTCCACGCCTTCACCGCTCGGCTTCTTTTCTTCGAGCGTGCCGCCCGGGCCGAAGTACCACGACTCGGCCTTCGTGCCCGGGATCGGGAACTGCGAGAAGGATTCTTCGAAGCCGGGATAGGGATCGCCGGCCGTTTTGCTTCCGGTGGGCGAGGTCCCCGCGCCGTTGTCGAACAGAACCCGGATCGAGGGCTCAGCTTCGAACGCGGCGAGCGCGGATTCGTATGTGGGCTGTTCCTGGATCGGGTCTTTCGGCAGCGTCACGACGTCGGTCTTCGGCAGACCCATCGCTTCGTCGTAGACGACGGGCGCCGCGGCTTTCACCACCGCCGAGTTCACGATCGGCGCCTGTTTGGCGACGTAGAGCTCTAAGAAGTCATAGAGCCGGTCGTAGGTATACGGGTCGAGCGAGTCGATATGCGCGCCGTTGGTGAACGTGAACCACTTCTTGGTGGTGCCGGTGAAGTGCTGTGCGAGGTCGGCGCAGTGCCCGCCCGTCTGCTCGTCCTCGAACTGGCACGCCATGAACGTCGGCACGTCGATGTTCTTGACGAACGTGACCGGATCGAGCGGGTCGGCCACCTTCGGGTTGTAGGTCGAGTTTTCTTCGATCTTCTTCATCAGGTTCGCGGCCTCGCCGTGCATCGCCTGGTTGGCCTTGCACGTTCCGTCGCCTTCTTCGATCCGCTTCGTGGCCCAGGCCTGGCCGTGGCCCGGACTGGCGGGTTCGGCGTTCTGCTGGCGCTGTTCGGCCCACGCGACGGCGAACCCGTCGTTGCGGATGCCGCCCGGATAGAGCGTCGTCGCGGTCGCGTCGATCACCGACAGCGGGGCGATCGCGGCGAGCCCGGCCGGTTTCGTCTGCCCGGTGAACAGCTGGCTGATGCCGCCGTAGGAGATGCCGAGCATGCCGACCTTGTTGTGAAGCACCCACGGCTGTTTCGCGATCGTTTCGATCACGTCGTAGCCGTCGAGGTTCTGCAGCGGTTCGAAGAAGTCGAAGGCGCCGCCCGAGCAGCCGGTGCCGCGCATGTTCACGTCGACCACGGCGAATCCCATCAGGTTCGCGAGCACGGCGATCCCGTTTTCGGGGCCGGCCGGGTTGGCGTACCCGTACCCCGAGTACTCGATCAGCGTCGGGTACGGCGCGGTGTAGCTGACCGACGGCACGCCCGGAATCGGGAGCGTCGGGAAGTGGAACATCGACGGCGCGCCCGGCTCGCCGGCGGGACTGCTCGGCGGATGGACGTCGATCGAAAGCTGGGTGCCGTCGCGCGTGGTCAGGTACGTGTAGCCGTTGTCGGGGATTTCCTGTTCGTAGACGCTCGGGTCCCACGGCTGGTCAGCGGCCGTGTGGACTGTGACCGCGCTTGATTCTTCGGAGCCGGAGCGCACCCGGTAATTGCTCGCCGGCTTCACGTTGCGGAACAGCACCCCGCCGAGGGAGTTGGCGCTCTGCGTGGCGAGGGTGGCGCTTTTCCTCACGAGCGAGACCTGCGCGCCGGGGGCGAGGCCGGTGGCGTACACCTGATCGACGCTGCCCTTGGCTGTGAATGCGGACGCGCTCGCGGACGCGGCGAGCGTCGCTGCGAGGAGCACGAAGGTCGCGATGATGGCGGTCCGCGCGCGGCGCGCGAGGAGGCCCTTGCCCGTGGAACCCGGCCGACTGATGCTTGGCAACTTTCCCCCAACCCGCACGCGCGGGAAACTCGATTTCTTCACCTGGTCGTAGCGCTTGGCGCGCCGCCAGCTGGCGTTCCTGCGTGTCTACCCAGCTCGCTGGGGTCCGAAACGCGCCTCGCCTCTCCTGTCGCCTACGCGGACAGGACGAACGCGAGCGTCAGCGGATCGGCGTCCTGCAGCGCCCGCTGCATCGCCTGCTCGTCGGGGTAGCGGCCGGCCAGCCGCCTGGCCTCGCAGCGCACCTCCAGCGCGGACACCGAGAACGGCCACGGGTCGAGCGTGAAGCTCGCCTCGGTCCCGGTCCGGCGTAGCTCGATCTCCACGAGCCCGTCCAGCGCGGGAACGTCGCGCGCGGTGAAGGGCTCCCAGCCGTTGCAGAGCGCCAGCGACAGGCCGTCCCACGTCCACATCTGGCGCCGGATCACGTCCGTGTCCTGCTCGCTGAGCGCAAGCGCGGCGCGCAGCGACGCCTGGCGCTCGCGCTCGCGCTCGACGTACCGCTGCAGCTCCTCGTTGCCCTGATCGGCGCCGTGCAGGCGCAGTTCAGACAGCGACGAGCCGTGCAGCGAGACGACGAGCGCCGCGTGCGCGCTCGCGCTGCGCAGCCGGTCCGGTGCTCCGCTCCAGATCTCGAGGTGCTCCTTCGCGCTCAACTCGAGGAAGCTGCGCGGCAGCCCGGTCTCGGCGCTCAACCCCGCCTGGAGGTCGAACAGCGCCCAGCCGACGTCGTGCTGCTCGGCGCCGAGGGCGATCCCCTCACGCGGGTCAGGGGCGGGGAAACGGTCGTTGCCCCAGGCTCGCGCGAGCTGGCCGGACAGCCACGCGTGGGAGAGCTGACCGATCGCCAGCGCGCCATCCGCGTCGGTGCGCACGAGCACGACGCGAGCCTACAGCGCCCCGCGCAGCCTGATCCGCCCGGTGGCCCGGCGCGTAGAGAGGTACGGACAACCGCACCTCCGCGCTCGTGGCTTCCCCATCGCGCAGGCCGCGCGCGGCTGCGAGTGTCAGCGTCATGGAGCTCTCTTCCACGATCACCGGGCGCACCGGGCTGAGCGCGCTCGTGGCCGAGCTCGCGCCCGCGGCACCCGCCAGGACGCGGAAGAGCCGGCTGCTCCCGTTGGCGTGGCTCGCCGCCGCCGGAGCGCTGCTCCTGCTGCTGGCCCGCAACGGCGGCGCCTTCCTGCACGCGCTCGAGCGCGCGCTGCATGGCGGCTGGCAGCTCGTTGCGCTCGGCGCGCCGCTCGAGGCGGCCTCGCTCGCCGGCTACGTCGCGCTTCAGCACCGGGTGATCGGCCGCGCCGACCGCCGCATCCGGCCGAGGGACTCCTACGACATCGCGCTCGCCGGCACGGCGGCTACGCGGCTGCTGCCGACGGCCGGGCTCGGCGGCGCGGGCGTCACGGTGTGGGCGCTGAAAGCGCGCGGGCTGCGGGCCGGGCAGATCGCCGAGCACCTGCTCGCGTTCATGCTGCTCCTGTACGCCGTCTACATGGCGGCGCTGCTCGGCTTCGGCGTGGCGGTCGGCTCCGGCGTTGTGCACGTCGCCCACGGGCGCCCGCTCGGGCTGCTCGCTGCGGCGCTCGCCACGCTGCTGACCGCGGCCATCGTGACCCTGCTCGCGGCCCCCGCCCCCGTCGAGAAGGCCCTCCGGCACCTCGCTCGCCGGCCTGGCCCGGAGCCGCTCGCGGGACGCGCGGCCGACCACGTCCCCGTGCTGGCGCGCGGACTGCGCCGCGCCGTCCGTGAGGCGCGCCGGCCGCACCCCGCGCTGCTCGGCGCAGTCGCGTGGTGGGGCTTCGACATCGCCGTGCTCGCCGCGATGCTCCATGCGTTCGGGGCAGGGCTGCCGCTCCCGGCCCTGGTGCTCGCCTACTTCCTCGGCACGATGTTCAACCTGCTCCCTCTCCCCGGGAGCCTGAGCGGCGGCCTTGCGGGCGTGCTCGTGCTGTTCGGCGCGCCCGCGGCGCCGGCGCTCGCCGCCGTCCTCGCTTACCGCACGATCGCCGTCTGGCTGCCCGCCGCCTCCGGGGTCGCGTCGTTGTTCGCGCTGCGCACGACGGTATCCCGCTGGCGCGCCGAGCGGGCCGCCGCCTAGCCCGCGAAGCCACGCAGGGGCGGTTAGCCGCACCCGCGCTCACCTGCTCTCCGTATAGGCCGGAGCGCCCGCCCGGACGAAGCTGTGGACACCAGCGATCCAGAAGGGGGCCACGATGCCGACCGACGTCCAGACCGCCCGACAGGGCTCCGAGCACCACAACCGCGCGGGCCTGCGCCTGCTCGACACCGCGATCGACGGCGCGGTCCTCGCCCCGGGCGACGCCGGCTGGTACGAGGCCCGGCAGGCGTGGAACCGGTCGGTCGACCAGCGGCCCGCCGCCGTCGCCTTCCCGGCGAACGCCGACGACGTCGCAGCGATCGTCGACTTCGCCTACCGGCACGGCCTCAGAGTCGCCCCGCAGGGGACCGGCCACAACGCCCACAACCTGCAGGGTCGCCTCGCCGGCTCCATCCTGCTGCGCACCGACCGCATGCGCTCGGTCACGATCGATCCCGAGTCCCGCCGCGCGCGCGTCGAGGCGGGAGCGTTGTGGCTGGACGTGACCGCGCCGGCCGCCGAGCACGGGCTCGCGGCGCTCGCCGGCTCCTCCCCCGACGTCGGCGTGGTCGGCTACAGCCTCGGCGGCGGACTGTCCTGGCTGTCGCGGCGCTACGGGCTGGCCGCCAACCACATCACCGCGATCGAGCTCGTGACCGCCGACGGCGAGCGCGTGCGTGCCGACCACGAACGCCACCCCGACCTGTTCTGGGCGCTGCGCGGCGGCGGCGGCAGCTTCGGTGTCGTCACCGCGATCGAGATCGAGCTGTTCCCGGTAACTCACGTCTACGCCGGCGTCATGTTCTGGCCGCAGGAGCGCGCGCGGGAGATCCTGCAGGCCTGGCGGGAGTGGACCGAGTGGGCGCTGCCCGACGAGATGATCTCGGTCGGGCGCATCCTCAACCCGCCGCCGATCCCCGAGGTGCCCGAGCCGCTGCGCGGCAAGCGCTTCGTGATCGTCGAGGCGGTCCACCTCGGCGAGGAGGACGAGGGCGCCGAGCTGATCCGTCCGCTGCGCGCGCTCTGCCCCGCGATCGACACGTTCGCGACGATCCCGGCGGGCGCTCTCCAGCATCTGCACATGGATCCGGAGCAGCCGATCGCCGGCAAGGGCGACGGCATGCTCGTCGACTCCGCCGGCGCAGAGACGATCGACGCGTTCGTCGACGCCGCGACCGGGGAGTCCGCGTCGGCGCTGCTGTCGGCGGAGCTGCGCCAGCTCGGCGGCGCGATCGCCCGGCCGGCTCCCGAGCACGGCGCGACCGGCGCGCTCGAGGCGGACTACGCGATGTTCGCTGTCGGCGCGACGCCGGTGCCCGAGCTCGAGCCGCTGGTCGAGCGGCAACTCGGCACGGTGAAGAAGGCGCTCGCCCCGTACGACCACGGGCACTCCTACCTCAACTTCACCGAGCGGGCCGTCGACAGCCGCAGGCTCTACCGGCACGAGTACACCCACCGCCGGCTGCGCGCCGTCAAGGCCGCCTACGACCCGGGCGACGTGATCCAGTCCAACCACCCGATCGCGCCAGCCCGCTGACCGTCAGAATGACCGCGTAATGGCGACGAAGGTCCTGATCGTCGACGACCACGCCGGCTTCCGTGCGAGCGCGAAGATGCTGCTCGAAGCGGAAGGCTTCGAGGTCGTCGGCGAGGCGGTCGACGGCGGCTCGGCCGTCGAGCAGGCGGCGGCGCTTTCGCCCGACCTCGTCCTGCTCGACGTCCACCTGCCGGACAGCGATGGGTTCGAGGTCGCGGACCGGGTGATCGCCGCGGACGGCGCGCCGGCGGTGATCCTCATCTCCAGCCGCGCCGCCGGCGAGCTCGAGCCTCGCATCGAGGCGAGCGGCGCCCGCGGCTTCGTCTCCAAGGCCGACCTCTCTGGCACGAGCCTGCGCGCCCTGCTCGATGCCTGACGCCGCCCTGCGGATACTCGTCGCCGACGATTCGGTGCTCTTGCGCGAGGGGCTCGTGCGCTTGCTCGAGGAGGGAGGGTGCGAGGTCGTCGCGCAGGCCGGCGACGCGGAGGACCTGCTGCGCAAGGCGCGCGCCCACAAGCCGGACCTCGCGGTGATCGACGTCCGCATGCCGCCCGAGAACACGGACGACGGCCTGCGCGCCGCGCTGACGATCCGCGGCGAGCTGCCGCAGACCGCCGTGCTGGTGCTCTCGCAGTACATCGAGGACCAGTACGCGATCGAGCTGATCGGCGAGGGCCACGAGCGCGTCGGCTATCTGCTGAAGGAGCGCGTCACCGACGTCCCCGCGCTGCTCGACGCCGTGCAGCGCGTCGCGGCGGGGGGCTCGGTGATCGACCCACTGATCGTCAGCCAGCTGCTGCGCCGGCACCGCTCGGAGGACCCGCTCGAGCTGCTCTCCGACCGCGAGCGCGAAGTGCTCGCGCTGATGGCCGAGGGCCGCTCCAACCACGCGATCGCGGTGACGCTCGTGATCAGCGAGCGCGCGGTGGAGAAGCACGTGACGAGCATCTTCTCGAAGCTCGACCTGCCGCCAGCCGAGGACGACCACCGCCGCGTGCTGGCGGTGCTCACGTTCCTGCGCGCCTGAGGGGCACGGGTGGCCGAGCCGCGCGCCCGACGAGCATCGACGATCCGCCGGCCGGCCGGGGCGCTGACGCATGGCAGGCCGCACGGGTGGAGCCTCGCGGTCGCGCTCTCGGCCGCCGTGTTCGTGCTCGTCGCGGCGGCGCTCGGGGCCGGGTGGCTCACCTCGCTGAGGACGCACACGACGATCTACACCTACGCGGGGCCCGTGAGGCAGGTCAACATCCAGCTCTCCTCCGGAGACGCCACGATCGTCGGCAGCCCTTCGCCGGCGGTCGAGGTGCGCCGCACCGACCGCTACGCGTTCGGCCACCGGGCCACCGAGCGGCGGACCGCCGCGAACGGAGCGCTCACGATCTCCTCCGCGTGCCCGCGGGTCGTCGTCGGGTCGTGCTCGGCCTCCTATGAGGTCGCGGTGCCGGAGACCGCGACCGTCGTGGTCCGCACGAGCAGCGGCGACGTGCGTCTCGAGGGCTTCCGGGGCACGGCCACGGTGCGGACGGGTTCGGGCAGCGTCGACGCCGAGGCGTACTGCGGCTTCGGGATCTCGGCCGCGAGCGGATCGGGAAACCTCCACGTCGCGGCGGCATGCGCGCCGCAGTTCCTGCAGCTTCACACCGGCAGCGGCGACGCCTCGGCACAGGTCCCGCCCGGGCGCTACCGCATCCAGGCGGCCGGCGTGCAGCGGCACGTCGCCGGCGTGACGAGCGACGCGAAAGCGCCGTTCTCACTCGACCTGCACAGCGGCGGCGGCGCCGTCACGATCGGGGGCGGGCTGTGAGACGCGCGGGCGCGAGGGCTCGCCGGTCGTGCGCGGGAGGGGAATCGTGAACGCGACGAGCGCGCCGGCGGCCGAGGTCCGCAGCGCGCCGGACACCGGGCGGGCGCTCGACGCCGGGCGGCTGCTCGGCTCGCTGGCCTACGTCGCGACGGGCCTTCTCCTCGGCACGCTCTACTTCGCGCTGCTCGTCTCCGCGCTCGCGCTGGGGGCGGCGCTCGGCGCGTTCTGGATCGGCCTGCCGATCCTGATCGTCGGCTCCGGGCTCCTGTGGCGCTGCGCGGCGCTCGAGCGCACGCTCGCCAACGCCCTGCTCGACGCGCGCATCCCCGCGCTGCCACCGCTCGGTCGAGCGCGCCGCGCGAGCGTCTGGCAGCAGGTGCTCGCTCGCGTGCGCAGCAAACCGTTCTGGCGCGGGATGCTGCTGCTCGCGCTGCGGCTGCCGGCCGCCACGATCGCCGTGACGGTGATCGGCGCCGCCGGCACGCTCGCCGTCACGCTCTTCGTGTACGGGATCCGCGGGCTCGCCGGGACGGACACCGGCTTCGTGGGGCCGTTCGCGCTCGGCCCCGCGCTCGGGGTCGTGCTCTGCGTGCTGGCGGTGCCGATGGCGGTGCTTACGATCGCTGCCACCGACTGGTCGGGCCGGGCGATGCGCGCGCTCGCGCGCTCGCTGCTCACGACCTCTTTCTCAGCGGACGCGCCGGTGCGCGAGGCCCTCGCCGAGAGCCTCGGCGACCGCACGCTCTCGATCGCCTACTGGCTCGTGGACCGCGAGGAGTTCGTCGACGAATCGGGGCATCGCGTCGAGCTCCCGGCGGCTGGCTCCGATCGCGCGTGGACAGCCGTCGACTACGAAGGGCAGCGCGTCGCGGCGATCATCCACGAAGCCCACCTCGAGGCGAGCCCGGAGCTCGTGCAGGCTGCCGCCGCGGCGGCGTCGCTCGCGCTCGACAACGAGCGGCTGAAGGCCGATCTGCGCGCGCGCGTGGAGGAGCTGCGCGCCTCGCGGGTGCGGATCGTCGAAGCATCGAACGCGGCCCGGCGCAAAGTCGAGCGCGACCTGCACGACGGGGCGCAGCAGCAACTGGTGGCTCTCGCCCTGGAACTTCAGCTCCTGCGCACCCGCGTCGGGGGGAACCCGGAGGCACTCGAGCTGATCGACGGCATCGACCAGAAGCTGCGGGCCGCGCTGGAGGAGCTGCGCGAGCTGGCGCGCGGCATCCACCCGGGCATCCTCACCGACCGCGGTCTCGCCGTGGCCCTCGACGCGCTCGTCACGCGCGCGCCGCTGCCGGTCGCGCAGGAGATCGACCTGCCGGACCGGCCGCCGGCGCCGGTGGAGACGGTCGGCTACTACGTCGTGACCGAGGCGTTGGCGAACGTCCTGAAGTACGCGGAAGCGAACTCGGCCACGGTCCGCGCTCACTACTCGGGCGAGGACGTGATCGTCGAGCTCCAGGACGACGGCAACGGCGGCGCCGACGAGCGCAAGGGCTCGGGGCTGCAGGGGCTGCGCGACCGCGTCGCCGCGCTCGACGGCACCCTGATGGTGATCGCCGAGCCGGGCGAGGGGACGCTGGTCCGCGCGCGGATTCCCTGCGCTGCGCCGCGCCGCGAGACCGGGGCCGGGCGCCAGCCATACGGCTAGCCGCACCCGCGCTTCGCGGGGCTGCCCCCTGGTCGCGCACACGCCGTCCGGGCAGGATCGCGCCATGTTGCTTCTCGGCGGTGACCCACAGGAAACGGAGGACGTCTGGCGCGCCCGGGCGAGCGTGCCGGGCGAGATCGGGACGGTGCTCGCGGCGCTCACCGAGCCCGAGCTGATCGCGGAGTGGGCACCGGTCGGCTTCGAGCTCGAGAACCCGCAGGCCACGGCGCTGCACGCGGGCAGCCACGAGCGCGTGTGCGGCTCGATCGCGGGTGTGAAGGCTTTCTTCGACGTGGATGTGGCGTGTGCGGAGCCCGGCCGGCTCGAGCTCGTCGCCGACGGCCCGCTGGCGATGGACGTGGCCTGGCGATTTCGCGCCCAGCGAGGCCGCGTCGTCGTGGACGCCAGCATCGTGCTGCGCCACCGGGGCGGCCTCACAGCCAAGATCCTGCGGGGCGCGCTCGTCGCGGTGCTGAACGCCGGCGCGCTCGACCGCGCGCTGCTGCGCCTCGGCGAGTCGCTCCGCCCAGAGGGCGAGCCCGAGCCCCTCGCGGCCTAGCCGCGCCCTCAGATCAGGCCGTTGGCCGCGAGGAACTGGCGCGCGACGGGAGCCGGGCTCTGCTGGTCCAGTTCGACGGCGGCGTTCATGAGCCGCAGCGCCTGGGTGCTGAGCTTCGCGCTGACCATGTCGATCGTCTTCGCGAACGCCGGGCCCTCGCGGCTGAGCGCGGCCTGGCGCACGGCGAACGTCACGTTCTGGAAGCCGAAGATCTTCTTGGGGTCGCGCAGCAGGCTGTAGCCGCCCTGGCTCAGCTCGCCGTCGGTCGTGAACACCGCGACGACGTCGGCCCGGCCCGCACGCAGCGTGTCGTACTGGGTGCCGATCTTCACCGGGCGGAAGCGCAGGTCGGTGACCCGGTAGAGCTCGCTCATGCCGACGAGCCCGTCGAAGCGCGTCCTGAATTCCGGCGGTCCCGCGAGCGTCGCCGAGGAGCCGAGCCGCGCGAGGTCGGAGATCGTGGCGAGCCGGTGCTTGGCTGCGTAGCTCGGTGTCGTCACGAGCACGTTGGTGTCCTCCGCGGGCGCCATCGCGAGCAGCGCCGCGCCTTGGCTGCGCTCGTATGCCGCGGCCCGGGCGTAGGCCTGCGCGGCGCTCGACGGGCGCCGGGAGTCGCCGGCCAGCACCGAGAGGATCGTGCCCGTGTACTCGGGGTAGCCGTCGATGCGCCCGTCCTGCATCTCGCGCGCGATGACTTCGGACGGGCCGACGTTCCGCTTCACGTTGACGGTGAAGCCCCTGGCCCGCAGCGCCTGCGCGTACAGTTCGCCGAGGATCAGCTGCTCGGTGAAGTTCTTCGTGCCGAGGGTGACGGCGGGCTTCCCCTTCCCGGGGCCGGCCGCGGCGGTGGCGGCGCTTTGCGGGCCTCCGGCCGGCGTCGAGACCGTGCCGCTCGACGTCGAGGAGCCCGAGCCGCAACCCGCCGCCGCGGCGAGAACCAGCGCCGCAACCAAGGCCCCGAGAGCCCCGCGAAGGCGCGCTCTCTCTGTGCTGCCCCCTCCTGCTCGCTTCAAGGGCAGGACGGTAACAGCGAGCGCCCCCGGCGGTCGCACGGGGGATGTCCTGGTGCGGACACCCACACCGTCCGCGCGGGGAGTCCCGCCGGCCCGGACGCCTGGACTCCGTACCGACAGCGAGCCCTGCAGATGGCAGCCTTCCTGCCGCAGCGCAGATCCGAGGGCTCGGGCCGCGGGGGGCGGACCGGGCTCTCGGCGTTGCTGTTTTCGCACAGCGACACATGGGTAGCCGTGTCTCGAAAGCGCCGTAGGGGGTCGGCGGGGGAAACCGATAGCGGGGGATCTTCGTGACTGGAAGGTGGATGTTCGGAAATGGATGGACGGGGCGCCGGCGGATACGCGCGGCCCTGACGATCGCGGCATCGGCCGCGCTGCTGGCGGCTGCGCCGCCTGCCGCGAGCGCGGCCAAGCGGCCCGAAAAGCTGCCGGTCCTCTTCGTCCACGGCTTTGAGAGCGCGGGGTCCAACTGGGCCTCGCAGGAGATGCGATTGGAAAGCAACGGCTACAGCCACGAATGGGTGGAAGCGATCGACTACGACTCGACGCTCGCCACGGCCGAAAAAAGCGAAGTCGAAAAACAGATCGAAGAAGCGATCGCGAAGCTCGAGCGCCAGAGCGGCAAGCCGAAGGTCGACGTGGTCGCCCACTCCGAGGGCACCTCGGTCATGTACTACTACCTCGCCGAAAGCCCCAAAGCCGCCGAACACCGCGCGTCCGTCGCACGCTACGTCAACGTCGACGGCCAGGAAAAAAACCCGGGCGTGCCGACGCTCGCGCTGTGGGCAGGACGCTGCGGCGACACCACGTGCAGCACCCCGGAACGTCACATGGAAGGCGCCGCGAACGTGACGATCCCCGACGCCACCCACGTGCAGACCGCCACCTCCGCCGAATCCTTCCAGCAGATGTTCCAGTTCTTGCGCGGCAAAGCGCCCCGTCACGACATCAAGCCGCAGAAGCGGATCGTCCTCCAGGGCAAGGCGCTCGAATTCCCGCAGAACACGGGCGAGGCCGGCGACACCGTGGAAATCTGGCCGGTCGACGAAAACGGGCAGCGCGTCGGCTCCTCGCCGCTGGCGACGTTCGCGATCACCGACGCCTCGACCGGCGGTGGCGGGTTCGGCCCGGTCGCCGCGAAGGGCGGACAGCGCTACGAATTCGTGCTCGTCAACCCAGTGGGCAAAGCGATCCACACCTACTACGAGCCGTTCCCACGCAGCGACTACGCGGTTCGGATCCTCGCCTCGGTTCCGCTCCAGCAGGACACGGGCAAGTTCCCGGGCAGCTCGGGCGCCGTGATGATCCGCTACGAGGAGTTGTGGGGGAACGAACCCGGCCAGAACGACGAACTGCTGGTCAACGGCCTCGAGGTCTGCACGGCCGCCCTGTGCCCGTGGGAAAAGGAGGTCAACGCCTTCTTCGCCTTCAACTGGGAAGGCAAGCAGGAATCGACCCTGAGCGAAGAACCGGCGCTCAGCAAGCTCCCGTTCATCCAGGCCGCCCAGGTGTTCGTGCCGGGAGCCTCGCCGCCGAACGCGACGGTCGCCTACCAGCTGAAATCGCGCCGCGGCGGGCCGCTGCGCACCCTGAGGGTGCCCAACTGGGAAGGCGAAAACGAGACGCAGATCTTCTGGAACGACTTCGAGAGTCTCAACTTCTGAGAAGCGCCAGTCTCCCCGCCCGGCGCGCCGGCACTGTGGGTCAGGGCCGGTGCGCCGCGGCCAGGAGCTCGCGCACCTCGGCGTCGGTGGTCTGGGAGAAGTCGGCGTAGTAGAAGCCGACGGCGCCGAGCGAATGCGGCGCGAGCAGGCAGAGGGTCTCGTCGGCGGCGGCACCGACAGCTTCGCACACCTCGGGGTCGGCGACGGGCACGGCGACGATCACCGCTGCAGGCTCCCTCGCCCGGATCGCCTCGACCGCCGCCGTCATCGTCGCGCCCGTAGCGAGGCCGTCGTCGACGACGATCACCGTCCTGCCCTCGAGCTCCTGTGGGGGCAGCTCTCCGCGGTAGGAGCGCTCCCGGCGCTCGAGCTCGCGGCGCTCGCGGGCATCGATCGCCTCGAGCCACTCCGGGGGCAGGCCGAGCGCGTCGATCAGCTCTCGGTTGAGCACCCGCACGCCACCGGCCGCGATCGCCCCGAGGGCCAGCTCTTCGTGGCCGGGCACCCCGAGCTTGCGCACGACGAACACGTCGAGCGGCACCTGGAGCTCCCGCGCGACCTCCGCGCCCACAGGCACGCCCCCGCGCGGCAGAGCCAGCACGACCACGTCAGGCCGGCCCGCGAAGCGGCGCAGCCGCTCGCCGAGCAGGCGCCCGGCTTCGGCGCGGTCACGAAAGCGCTGCGTGGTGCGGATCGCCATGGGGCAGAACTACCCCTGCAGTGTGAACCCACGCCGCGCGCGATGGCGTTGACAGCCGCGGCGACCCACGGTTAGCGTCGCTGTAAACAGCCCACGAAGGGGGGTTCTCATGTACGTGCGCGTGGTGAGGTTCACCGGCGTGACACAAGAGCGGGTCGACGCGCTGCAAGCGCGGGTGAAAGCGGCAGGCGGCCCGCCGCCCGGGGTCAAGGCAACCGGCCTGGAGGTGCTGTTCGACGAGGCGCAGGGCAGCGTCGTCGTGCTGCAGCGGTTCGACACCGCGGCGGACATGCAGGAGGCGGCCGCGGTTTTCGAGGCGATGGATCCCGGGGAGACGCCGGGCACCCGCACCTCGGTGGACGCGTGCGCGTCGGTGCTCGAGCTCAAGCCCTGACGCGGCTCGCCTCGAACGCCGCGCCGGCGAGGACGAGGCCAGGTGGACGCAGCAGAGCGCCCACCTGTTGACCCAACTCTTACGTTCCTCGCACACGGATGTGGCACGCTTGCGGCCTCGACACCGCTTCGGCGCGCCGGCGCCCGCGCGGGTCGCCGTTCCCGCGAATGCGCCGTTACGTACTGATCATCCTGGGTCTCCTCGTGCTGGCCTGGGCGGTCCTCGCGATCGTCCTCGCTTCACCGAGCCTGAAAATCGGCTCGAGCTCGAAGGCGCAGGCCGCCGTCTCGCCGCCGTGCGACCTGAGCTCTCCCGAACGCTCGGCGGCGCTGTCCGGCACGCCGGTTGACGTCTCGCCTGCGCCCGAAACGGACACCGCGACGCCGCGTACGCAGATCAGCTTCCTCGGCGCGCCCGCGAGCCGGATCAGCGGCGTATCCGTCACCGGCTCATCCAGCGGCCATCACGAAGGCCGGCTCGCGCCCTACTCGCAGGGCGACGGCGCCAGCTTCGTTGCGTCCACGCCGTTCAAGGACGGCGAGCGGGTGGAGGTGAGCGCGACGCTCGCGGGGCACGCGGTCTCCTACAGCTTCCGGGTCTCCAACCCGTACTCGACCGCGCATGTCCCGGAGTTCCCGGCCTCGCCCGCCACGCCCGCCGACTCACAGAGCTTCATCACGATGCCCGGCACCAAACCGCCGGTGATGACCGTGACGAGCGCCGACCGTGACCCCTCCGCCGGGGACATCTTCGTCACCAACGGCCCGGGCCCGGGCCAGTACGGGCCGCTGATCTACACGCCCCAGGGGCAGCTCGTGTGGTTCGAGCACCTGACGGGCGAAGTGACCGCCGAGGACCTCAACGTGCAGAGCTACGAAGGGCAGCACGTGCTGACGTGGTGGAAGGGCCGCGTGCTCTCACTCGGTTTCGGCCAGGGCGAAGACGTCGTGATGAACGACCGCTACCAGGTGATCGCGCGCGTGCTCGGCGGCAACGGGCTGACAGCCGACCTGCACGACTTCCGCCTCGCGCCGAACGGCGTCGCCTACATCACCGCCTTCAACCCGATCCGCTGCGACCTGCGCCCCGCGGGCGGCGCGCGCGACGGCACGATCACCGACACGGCGGTGCAGGAGATCGACATGCGCACCGGCCTCGTGCGCTGGGAATGGCACAGCCTCGACCACGTCACAGCCGCCGAGTCCGAAGTCGAAGTGTCCTCGGGGCCGACGCCGTGGGACTACTTCCACATCAACTCGATCGACCTGCAGAGCAACGGCAACCTTCTCCTGTCCGCGCGCAGCACGTGGGCGGGGTACGACGTGCAGGCCGGGTCGGGGAAGATCCGCTGGCGCCTCGGCGGCAACCACAGCTCCTTCGAGATGGGGCCGGGCACGGAGATGGCGTGGCAGCACGACGGGCGCATGCGCCCGGACGGCACGCTCACGTTCTTCGACGACGGCTCGAACCCGCCGATCCACAAACAGTCGCGGGGGCTCGTGATCGCGATCGACGAACGCGCGCACACGGCGCGCCTGGTGAAGTCATACGAGCACCCGGATCCGCAGTTGCTCGCCTCGAGTCAGGGCAACATGCAGACGCTGCCGGATGGCAGCGTGCTGATCGGTTACGGCGGGGTACCCCAGATCAGCCAGTTCGCGGCCGACGGGACGCTGCTGTTCGACGCCCACCAGCCCTACGACACCTCGTTCTACCGTGCCTTCCGCTTCGCATGGAGCGCCGTACCGGCCACGCCGCCGGCGCTCGTGGCGAGCGCGAACGACACCGAAGAAGAGACGATCGTGCATGCGAGCTGGAACGGCGCGACAGGCGTGGCCTCATGGCGCGTGCTGGCCGGCGAATCGCCGCAGACGCTCAAGGTGGGCGCGACGATCCCCTCGAGCGGGTTCGAGAGCGGGACGACGCTCCCCCACAAGTACAAGTACGCCGCCGTGCAGGCGCTGGACCGCGGCGGGCGCACGCTGGGCACGTCGGCGACGACAGGAGTGATCGGCTTCTACGCCTCGCTCGTGGACGCCGGGGGCAAGCCCGGTGCCTAGAAGCCCTAGTAGCTCGGCTTTGACTGGTGACCGTGTTTGGTCGTCGTCGTGCCCGGGGTCGTGGTGGTCGTGCCGGCGGGCGTCGAGGTCGTCGTCGAGGAGCCCGATTTGCCGCCGCAGGCCGACAGAGCAACGCTGCTGGCCAGAACGGCGGCGAGCGTTAGCATGGCGGTCAGTGGCGTTCTCTTCATGGGCCGGGCTCCCTTCATCGCTCGGGATCTGGGGCGCCCACCCTAGCAACACCCCCCTTCGTCCACGCCGGCCTGGATCGCACCCGTGAGCGCCGAGGCGACCGCTCCAGCGCCACCCGCCGCGCACGTCCAGGACGACGGCGGCGCCTCCCCGCGCCTCGGCCTGCTGCTCGCCGTCTGCTGCGTTGCGCAGTTCATGGTGATCCTCGATCTGAGCATCGTCAACGTCGCGCTGCCCTCGATCCAATCGGACCTCGGCTTCTCCTCGCCGGGGCTGCAGTGGGTCGTGGACGCGTACACGATCACCTTCGCCGGCTTCTTGATGCTCGGCGGCCGTGCGGCGGACCACTTCGGCCAGCGGCGGATCTTCGTGCTCGGCCTGGTCCTGTTCGCGCTCACCTCGCTGGCCGGCGGGCTCGCGCCAGACAAGGCGGTGCTCGTGGTCGCGCGCGGCTTGCAGGGCTTCTCGGGCGCCCTGATGGCCGCGTCGACGCTCGCGATCATCACTGCGTCGTTCGCACCCGGCCCGCCGCTGAACCGCGCGATCGGCACGTGGGCGGCGACCAACGGCATCGGCGGAGCGGCGGGCGCGCTGCTCGGAGGGGTCATCACCGAATTCCTGAGCTGGCGCTGGATCCTGCTGATCAACCCGCCGATCGGGATCGCGGCAGCGGTGGTCGCCTACCGCGTCGTCGCCGAACGGCGCCGCGCGCCCGAGGCGAGGTTCGACCTCGCCGGCGCGGTCACGCTCACCGTCGGCCAGTTGATCCTCGTCTACGGCGTCGTCGAAGCCGGGCTCGCCGGGTGGAGCTCGGCGAAGGCGCTGGTCCCGATCTGCGCAGGGGCGGTCCTGCTGGTCGCCTTCGGCGTGATCGAGGACCGCTTCGCGAAGGCGCCGTTGATTCCGTTCAAAGAGCTCAGCAAGGGGCTGCGCTCGGCGAACAACATCGTGCTGCTGTTCAGCGCCGCGCTGTTCCCGATGTGGTTCGTGAGCTCGTTGTACATGCAGCAGGTGCTCGGCCTCTCGCCGTTCCACACCGGCCTTGTCTTCCTGCCGATGACGCTCGCGATCCTCGTCCTCGCCTCGCGCGCGGGCAAGCTCGTCAGCGCGTTCGGAGTGCGCGCGGTGCTGGGCGGCGGCCTTGTGATGATGACCGTCGGGCTGCTGCTCTTCACCAAAATCAACTCCAGCGGGAGCGCCTGGGTGTACGTCGCGATCCCCGGCGTGCTGACCGCCGCGGGGATCGCGATGTCGATCGTGCCCTCGACGATCGCGGCCACACAGGGGGCCAAGCAGGGCCAGGCGGGGCTCGCCTCCGGCCTCGTCAACACCTCGCGCCAGATCGGGGGCGGGCTCGGGCTCGTGGTGCTGATCACGCTTGCGACGCAGCACAGCAGCAGCCTGATCGGCGACGGCCATCAGGTCAACGCGGCGCTGACGAGCGGCTTCCGGCTGGCCTACTTCATCGCGGCCGGGCTGTGCGCGCTCGCAGCGCTGATGACCTTCCTCGCACTACCGGCTCCACCCGCGTCGCTCGCGCGCGCCTCACGGCGCTTCGTGCCTGCGGTCGGCGTCGCGTTGCTCGCGTTCGTCGGCCTCAGCGTCGCGTTCGAAGGCAACAAGGGCGCGCCGCTGGGCCAGTACACGACCGCCGGCACCTACCGCTACGTGACGGCGCCCTCCCTGCACCCGCCGATCATCAAGCGCGTCCAGCCGGCGAAGGGCTCTCAGCTCGCGCCCGGCTACATCTTCGCGACGAACTTCTACGACCTGAACAAACCGCCGATCCGCGGGCAGAGCGGTCCGATGATCCTCGGGCGCGACCTGCAGCCGGTGTGGTTCCAGCCAGTGCCCGAACAGGACGTCGCCTCGAACCTGACGCTGCAGAGCTATGAGGGCAAACCCGTCCTCGGCTGGTGGCAGGGGAAGGTGACGAAGTCGGGTCAGACCGAAACCGGCGAAGACGTGATCGTCGACCAGCACTACCGCACCGTCGCGCGGCTGCGCGCCACCGGCGGCTGGGTGCTGACGCTGCACGAGCTCCAGATCGACAGCGAAGGTCACGCCTGGGTCACCGCCAACAAGAACATCGCAAAGGACCTCTCCTCCTACGGCGGCGCCTACAACGGGGCGCTCGTCGACGTCGCCGTGCAGGAGTACGACCTGGCGAGCGGCAAGCTGATGAGAAGCTGGGATGCGCTGCAGCACATCTCGCCTCGGGAGTCGGTCGCGACGGTGCCGACCAACGGCTTCCCGTGGGACGCATACCACGTCAACTCGATCCAGCTCGTCGCTCCGGGAAAGTTCCTGGTCTCGATGCGCAACACCTGGGCGGCCTACCTGGTGGACGCCGCCACCGGCCGGATCGAATGGACGCTCGGCGGGCGCAAATCGAGCTTCAGGTTCGGCCCCGGAGCAGGCTTCGAGTGGCAGCACGACGTGCGCCTGCAGCCGGGCGGGGTCGTCTCGCTGTTCGACGACCACTGCTGCCAGCTGACCGGCGGCGGTACCTCCGTGGAAGCTACCGCCCCGTCGCGCGGGCTCACGATCCGGCTCCAGGAGCGCGCGAAAACCGCCTCGCTCGTCTCGCAATACGGCGAGCGCGAAGGCTTCGAATCGGAATACATGGGCGACACGCAGCCGCTTGCCGGCGGCGGCGCGTTCGTCGGCTGGGGCTCGGAACGCTACTTCTCGGAGTACGACAGCTCCGGCAAGGTGCAGTTCGAAGGGATCCTGCCCGAGCCGGACCGCTCCTACCGCGCCCAGCTCGAGCCGTGGGAAGGGGTGCCGGAAACGAAGCCGGCGGCCGCAGCGCGACGCGAAGGCTCGGCGACGAAGGTATACGCGAGCTGGAACGGGGCGACGAAGCTCGTGTCCTGGCGGGTCCTCGGCGCGACGGCGGCCGGCACCCCGATGAAGCAGATCGCGAGCGCGCCGCGCTCGGGCTTCGAGACGGCGATCTCCGTGCCCGCGTCATACGCGAGCTTCGAGGTGCAGGCGCTCGACGCCGCCGGACACGTGCTCGCGACCTCGAGCGCGTTCGCAGCCGCCTAGTCGAGCTGGAACTCGCCGTCGCGGTAGATGATCTTCTCGCCGCCGCCGCGCAGCTCGGCGGTGACGACGCGGTCGCTCGTCGAGACGATGTCGGTGTGGACGCTCGAGTTGTTGAAGCCGAGCCGCGTCCACTCCTCCTGTGAGACGTCCGCGGGGTCGCCGTCGTAGGCGTCCTGGTAGGAGCGACCGAGCGCGACGTGGGTGTTGCCGAAGGGGCCGCCGACGTTCTCGTCATACAGCGTGTGCGCCATGAAGCGGCTGATGCGCGACAGCCGCCTGTCGGTCAGCGAGAACTCGCCGACCTTGTCGGCTCCCTCGGTCGCGATCATCTCGCGCAGCACGGCCTCGTTCTGCTCGGCCGCCAACTCGACGACGCGCCCGTCCTCGAAGCGCAGGCTGATGCCCTTGACGAGGTTCCCGTACCGGTACAGCGGCTGGTTGAAGCGGATCCAGCCCTCCGTCCCGCGCCAGTCGGGGCTCGTGAACAGCTCGAAGCTGGGGATGTTGCGCCCGCGCCCGCCCAGCCACCGCCGCTTCTCGCCGAGCGTGACCCACAGGTCCGCGTCCTCGCCCTCGACGTGCACTCGCTCGATCTCGAGTGCATCCAGCCGCTCACGGTAGCGCTCGATCGTGGCGCCGACCTCGCGCCAGCGCGCGATCGGGTCCTGCTCGTCGAGGAAGCAGGCGTTCACGATCTGCTCCCAGTACTGCTCGAGGCCCATCTCGGCCTCGGCCGCCATCGCCTCGGTTCCGTACAGCGCGAGCGTCCACGTGAAGCGACCCTCGTTCTCCTTCTCGCCGCGCCAGTCCATCAGCTCGCGCAGCGCGACGCCGCGGCGCATGATCCGCGCGGGGTCGACGGTCTCGAGCGCGTGTGGGTCGGCTTCCGCGATCACGGAGACCTGGTGGTCCATCTCGTCCACGAGGCCGCGGAGGTAATGGCCCGGGAAGTGGTCGAGCTGCTGCTCGGAAGCCAGTTCGAAGAACGCCTTCGACCCGCTCACGCCCTGCTCGTCGTCGGGGTAGTAGCCGCCGATCACGTTGGCGCCCGCGCGCCAGACCGCGCGGCACAACTCGAGATACAACGGCCTCGCGCTCTCGGGCGCCGTGACCCTCACGACCTGGCCGGGCTGCACGCCCTCGCCGCCGCCGAGCGCGTAGTCCACGAGCACCGCCGCATAGCGCTCGAGGATCTCCGGGGGCGGCGCGTAGGGCACGGCGGGACTCTACCCGCCGTCTGCGCCGAACTTGCGCTCAGCTCGCCGGCTGGGGCTCGGGGGCCGGGGGCCTCGCCGGCGCGCCGAGCCCGTGCGGGGTCTTCTCCCAATAGAACGGGTTGCGGATCAGCTGCACCGCGGCGCGCCATGCGGCGATCGAGTGCAGCACCCAGTACAGCGGGTTCAGCAGGGCGAAGGGCGCGGCACGCCAGCCCTGGCCGCGGACGGCGGCGAGCACGTTCAGCGCGATCATGATCCCGTTCCCGACGATCAGGTTGATCGTCGCGATCGTCCAGAAGGCCCCGGAGTCGAGCAGCGGCAGGTGTGGCTCCCCGAAGCCGTACCAGGCGGCGGTCCCGGCCCACATCGCCGGCGCGAGCAGGAACGTCAGCGGCGTCCCGGCGATCAACAGAAGGAATCCGGCGGCGTCGACGACGCCGACCTGGCGCACCAGGCGCCGCGGCGAGCGCGCGTGGACGAGCGCGGTCTGCATGTAGCCCTTGATCCAGCGCGTGCGCTGGCGGATCCAGGGTGCCAGCCTCGCGCACGCCTCCTCGTCGGTGTCGGAGTCGATCACGCCGACGCGGTAGCCCTCGACGGCTGCGCGAAGGCCCAGATCCGCGTCCTCGGTGACATTGTGGGGATCCCACCCGAGCAGGCCGCGGAGCTGGGCGACGCGGAAGTGGTTGGAGGTCCCCCCGAGCGGGATCGGCAAACCCAGCCGGTCGAGGCCGGGCAGCATCGTTCCGAACCAGTAGCCGTACTCGAGGCTGAACATGCGAGTCAGGAGGTTCGCGCCGCTGTTCCAGTAACGCAGCCGAGCCTGCATGCAGACCGTCTGCGGCCCCGCCTGCTCGAACGCCGCGACCGCCTTGCGAAGCTGCTGGGGATCGGGCCGATCCTCGGCGTCGTAGATCACGAGCAGATCGCCGCGAGCGAGCACCAGCCCGACGTTGCACGCCTTGGGCTTCGTCTTCGGCGCCGCGTCAGGGACGATCACGAGCCGGACCGTGGCGGGCGGGCGCGCCGCCCGGGCCGCGTCGATCGTCTCGGTGTCGTCGGACTCGAGCAGCACCAGGATCTCGAGCTTCTCGGCCGGGTAGTCGAGGCGCCCGAGGTTGTCCATCAGCTCGCCGATCACGTTCGCCTCCCGGTAGACAGGGACGAGCACCGTGTAGCGGGGCAGCAAGCGGTCATCGCGGACGAGCCCGGAGGGCATTGCGCGGGCCCCGGTGCTCACGCCCACCAGGCACGCCACGAGCTTGAAGCCGACGGCCGCGAGGAACACGAGGTTCGCGCCGGCCACGACAAGGGCCAAGGTCAGCTGCCACTGCGCGAGCAGACCGAGCACGAGCAGGAGCCCGGCGCCGGCCGCCACGCGCTTCTGCCCCACCGACCAGCCGCCGGCCGCGGAGAGGTCGGGGCGGCGCGCCAGGAGCTCGCCGGTCGAGCGCCGCACGAAGTGCTTGCGGAAGCAGAGCAGGACCGTGCGCTCGATGTCGATCGGCGTCGTCGTGCGGAAGCTGAGCTTCGTCTTCGGAGGGAAGTGGCCGCGGATCCGCTCGCACGTATCGCTGCTCGGGGGCTCGCAGGTCGCGACGACCGTGCGGCCCCGTTCGACCTCGACAGGGACCCACCCCTCGGCGAGCAGCAGCTCGGCCGGGAAGCTCCGCACCAGGTCCGCGTCCACGTCGCCGGCCAGCAGGTCGACGAACGGGAGCCCCCACTGGTCGCCGAGCGCCTTCTGGAGCTCGAGCCGGTGGACTGAGCCCGCCGCCAGCAGGATCTGGCCGACGCGCTCGCCTGTCTCCTCCTGGCGCGCCAGCGCCCAGCGAAGGGTGGTCCTGTCGATCACGCCCGCGGCGAGCAGCGCCTCGCCGATCGGCTTCGGCTGCTCGCCGGCACCGGCGCGATCGGAGCGGCGCCTGCGTGGACGGGCGCGGTCGCTCCGCTTGGTGCGGCGGACCCGCGGCTCGTCCGCAGGAAGCTGCGCGCGCTTCGCCGGAGTCTCGGCGGGAGATTGACGCATGGCATCGCGTCGTCCGGCCGTGGCGTGTTCCCGCCCCGGCGCAAGTGTCCTGGACGAATGTTCTAGCCCGCCCCGGGCTAGGCTGGCCCCGATGCGGCTGGCCGAGGGCGACATCGCGCTGCGGGCGTTCGGGCCCGACGACGAGGCGACGCTGCTCGCCATGCTGAGCGAGCCCGAGGTCGCGCGCTGGTGGCCCGTGCCCGACTTCCAGCGCGACGCCGGCTGGATCATCGAGGTCGACGGGGAGCCCTCGGGGTGGCTCGAGTATCACGAGGAGGACTACGCCTGGTACCCCAGCGTGGCGTTCGACATCATGCTCACGAGCTCGCTGCACGGGCACGGCTACGGGCGCCGCGTGCTGCGGCTGGCCATCTCTCACTTCGTCGCCAAGGGCCATCACCGCTTCACGCTCGATCCGAACGTCGCCAACGAGCGCGCGATCCGCTCCTACGGAGCTGTCGGCTTCGAGCGCGTCGGCGTGATGCGCGCGTACGAGCGCAGCCCGCACGGCGGCTTTCACGACGCGCTGCTGATGGAGTTGATCGTGCCCGAGGCGATCGAGCGCGACGCACTCGCACCGCGGCCATGAGCCCGCCGCTGCTCGTGCTGCAGCACGCCGGCTGCGAGCCGCCGGGCGTCTACGAGCAGGTGCTGCGCGAGCGTGGGATCGGCTTCGATCGCGTCGTGCTGCCCGAGGCGAGCACGCCCCCGGATTGGCTCGGACGCCCCGGCATCGTCGCGATGGGCGGCGCGATGGGCGCCTACGAGGAGGGCGCGCACCCGTGGCTGGCCGTCGAGAAGCGGCTGGTCGCGGCGGCTGTCGAGGCGGGGGTCCCGTATTGGGGCGTCTGCCTCGGCGCGCAGGTGCTCGCGTCCGCGCTGGGCGCGGAGGTCCGCCGCGGAGGCGCCCCGGAGCTCGGTGTGATGGACGTGGAGCTGACGGCGGCCGCCGCCGGCGATCCGGTGTTCGCCGGGGTGCCGGCCAGCTTCAGAACCCTGCAGTGGCACGGGGACACCTACGAGCTGCCCGCCGGCGCCAAGTGTCTGGCACGCTCGCAGCGCTACGAGCAGCAGGCGTTCGCCTTCGGCGCGGCGTACGGCGTGCAGTTCCATCTCGAGGTCGACGGCGCACTCGCGGCCGAGTGGATGGAGGTGCCGGACTACGTCGCCGAACTGGAGCAGCTCGACGGTCCGGATGCACCGGCGAGGATGCTGGCCGAGGTGCACGCGGCCGAAGGCGAGACGGTGCCGCTCGCGCGCGCGCTGTTCACGCGCTGGCTGTCGGAGGTCGCGGGGCTCTAGGGTCTCTCGACGACCACGCGTATGGTCCTCAGCGCGCGGTCGCTCGCGCCGCGGATCGAGCCGCCGAGCTCGAGCGTGCTGCGGATGTAGGCGAGGGTCTCGGCGGTCAGCCGCTCGCCCGGCAGCACGTTGGGGATGCCGGGCGGGTAGGTGGCGAGGGACTCGGCGGCGATCCTCCCGACCGCGTCGTCGGCGGGCACGACCTCCTGGGCGCCGAGATAGGCCTCGCGCGGGGTCATCGCCAGCTCGCCCCACGGAGGCGGCGCCGCGAACGACGCCTGCTCGCCGTGCGGGTCGGTGCCGACGCGCGCGGCCGCCTCGCGCAGGGCCTGGATGAACCGCGCCGCCTCGGGCATGCTGCGCTCGCCCATCCCGAACACGGCCACGATCACGTTCTGGCCGGCGAGCTCCAGGTTGACGTCGTCGATCTCGCGCAGCAGCACCGCCAGCTCGTAGCCGCTCGCCGCCAGGCCGCGCACGTCGACCGCGAGCCGCAGCGGGTCGTAGCCGTAAACGCCGGGGCGCCCGGCGAGCCGCTCGTCGAGGACGTCCAGACCGTCGATCGCGCGGATCTCCTCGCGGGCCTGGGCGAGCGCCGCGATCGTACGCTCCAGCAGCTCGCGTCCGGCGACGGCCGCCTGGCGCCTGGCGGCGTCGAGCGAGCCGAACAGCAGCGAGTTCGGGCTCGTCGACTCGGTCAGCGTGACCGCGCGGTCGACGCTGTCCTCCCCGATCAGCGCGCGCGCGTCGCCCCCGAGCTGAAGCATCGCCGACTGGGTGAGGCTGCCCACGATCTTGTGCGTGCTCGAGATCACGAGGTCCGCGCCCGCGGCGATCGCATGTTCGGGCAGGTCCGGGTGGAAGGCCATGTGCGCCCCCCATGCCTCGTCGACGATCAGCGCGACGCCGTGGCCGTGCGCGACCTCCGCGAGCGAGCGCACGTCGGCCGCGGCGCCGAAGTACGTCGGCGAGATCACCCACGCGCCGGCCGCGCCGGGCGTCGCCGCCAGCGCCACGTCGAGCGACTCGGGCGTCAGGCAGTGCGCGATGCCGAGCTCCGGGTCCAGCTCGGGCGAGACGAACGTCGGGCGCAGCCCCGAGAGCACGAGCGCGTCGATCGTCGAGGAGTGCGCGTTGCGCTGCACGACGACCTCGCGGCCGTGGTGGGCGAGCGCAAGCCCCGCCGCGATGTTGCCCTGCGAGGCGCCGTTGACGAGGAACCACGCGCGCCGCGCTCCCCACGCCTCGGCGGCGAGACGCTGGGCCGCTTCGAAGGGCGTCGGCTCGGGGCCGAGGTCGATGCCGTAGGTGAGCGCGGGCACGTCCAGCGCGAGCGCCTGCTCGCCGATCGCCGCGATCAGCCCCGCGTCGGCGCCCGCGCCGCCCTTGTGCCCCGGCACGTGCAGCCGCGCCGGATTGCGGCGAGCGTAAGCGGCGAGCGCCTCGAGGTAGGGCGCATCTCCCTGGCCGCCTTTCCCGTCGCTCATGGCGCCGCGCCGACCTCGGCGCTCACGGCCGCGCGGGCCGGTGCCCGCCGCAGCACGCATCCTCCGGCCGCCATGCCAGACGGACGCTGCGGCCCCGCTCGCCGAGGGCCTGCTCGGCAGACATGTCGAGGTTCGCTCTCAGCACGACGATCGTCTCGCCGCGATCGGTCTCGACGATGTAGCGCGTCACCGAGCCGAGGTACGCCACCTCCCGCACGACCCCGGGCACCGCGCCGGGCGCGTCTTCGTCGGAGGCGAGCAGGCGGATCTTCTCCGGCCTGATCAGCTCGCGGCGACCGTCGCGCTCGATCACGTTCGAGGTCCCGACGAAGCCGGCGACGAACTCGTTGACCGGCCGCTCGTACACTTCGCCCGGCGTCCCGACCTGCTCCAGGCGGCCGTCTGAGAAGACCGCGATGCGGTCGCTCATCGTGAGCGCCTCATCCTGGTCGTGGGTCACGTAGACGAACGTGATGTTCTCGCTCACCTCGCGCTGGATCGACTTGAGCTCGAACTGCATCTGCTGACGCAGCTTGAGATCCAGCGCGCCGAGCGGCTCGTCCAGGAGCAGCACCCGCGGTTGGTTGACGATCGCGCGGGCAAGAGCCACGCGCTGGCGCTGCCCGCCCGAGAGCTGCACGGGCCGGCGCTGCTCGACGTTCGGAAGACGCACGATCGCCAGCGCGCGACGAGCCTGCTCGGCGCGCTCGCGCTTGCCGACGCCCTTGACGCGCAGCCCGTAGGCGACGTTGTCCAGCACGCTCATGTGCGGGAACAGCGCGTAATCCTGAAAGACCGTGTTGACCTGGCGCTCGTACGGCGGGCTGCCGGTGACGTCCAGGCCGTGCAGCTCCACGCGCCCTGAGTCGGCGGGCTCGAACCCCGCGATCACGCGCAGCGTCGTGGTCTTGCCCGAGCCCGAGGGGCCGAGCATCGTGAAGAACTCGCCGCTGCGCACCTCCAGCGAGAGGTCCTCGATCGCAACGACGTCGCCGTACGTCTTTCGTATCCCGCTGAGACGGACCGCCGCGGCGTCGCGGCCGTCGGAGGCCGCGGGCGAACGCCCGCTCGGGGCGTCCATCGTCGTAACGCCGCCGGCCACCACAGGGCGAGTCTATTGCGGGGCCGGGACACGGACAACTGGCCGAGGTGGACGATCCGGCCGGTGAGGCTGCGCCTTATGGTCGCTCCTGTCTCGTACTTGCCGCGCCGGTTTGGAGCGCAGAACGGCTGCCCCCGCCGCGCGCGGCGGAGAGATGTGTCAGCGCCGCACGCCGGACGTGTCGAACTTGCAAGTTCTGCGCTCGAAGGGTTCTTGCGTGGGCTCGGGCGCTCTACTGTCGCCACCGACGACGCAACAGGAGGCGGCCCGGCGGTGCGTCAACACCCCGGGCCCGGCACCGAGTCGCTCACCCTCGATGCCAGCCGATTGTCGCCGAGTGGGGCGCGCGGGTGCGCACCTCGGCGCCGGCCGGCTCTGCTCGGGGCGCGGGCGGCGCGCGCGACAGGAGAAACCAGTGGACGGGCGGCGGCCAGATCGCGGCAGACGGGATCCGAGCGACGAGCAGGTGCTCGCCGCGGTTCGCCGCGCGACGCGCCAGCGCCTCCCGCGGCCCGGTCCGCCGCCCTTGTGGATGGTGCTCGACCACCTCGCGGTCCCCCGCCGCTCGGGTGCGGCGCGACGCGTGCGCGGGCGGCTGGAGGAGCTCGAGCGCGCCGGACTGCTCGCGCGAGGGCGCGAGCACAGCCTGGCCGTGTGGTCGCTCACGCGTGCGGGAAGCCGCGCGCTGCGCGCTGCGGGCGAGCAGGCGCTGCCGGACTCGCCCCGCGTGCGCGCATGGCGCCGGGCCCGCGCCGCAGCGGCGCAGGAGCTGCCGCGCTTTCGCACGAGCCTGGCCGCGACGCTTGCCGAGGCCGGGCGAATGCTCGAGCGCGCTGCGGAGCCCGCGCACGGCGAGCACGCGCCGACGTCTCGGGAGTGGCTCGCGGTCGGCCGGCGGCTCGCCGGCGACTCCCGGCGCGTGGCCTCCGCCTGGCACTGCCTGCACGAGTGGCGCGAGCCCGCCGAGGACGACTCCGCCGTCGAGCCTCCCGAGCTCGCGGCGCTGCGCAACATTCGCCTCTGGCGGGAGCCGGACTGAGCGCTCTGCGGGGCGCCGGTGCCGTGCGACGTTCATTTCTTTTGAGTCCCGGACCGAGGGCCACGCGCGCATCCTCCGCGACGGCTGCACGGGGCCGCCGGTGCGCGCGGACGCTACGCCGGCGCCGGGGCGCCTGCGCGCTCGTCATAGAGGCGCAGGGCGAACGCGCCCGCGGGATGCGCACGGCCGCGCTCGAGGAGGTCTTTCGACGGCGCGTCGAGCAGCTCGGCCGGCGGCAGCGGCACGCCGTAGACGGGCGGCAGCACGATCGGAGCGGCGAGCGCCGCGAACGTCAGGTCGGCCGCGCTGAAGCGCTCGCCCAGCAGGTAAGGGCGGCCGTCGGCGAGCTGCTCGGCCACCCAGTCAAGCTCGGCGAACACGGCGGCCTCGTCCTCGCGCTCGACGCCCGGGCGGATCTCCAGCAGGCGGCCGATGAAGCGCTTGGCGACCGGCAGCCCGATCCGCAGCGCGCGGTCCTCCCAGCGCGGCACGCCCTGGTCGTTGTAGCGCAGCATCAGCTCGCGCTGCTCGAACATGCGCACGTAGATCAGACGCCGCCCGTGCGGGCCCAGCCGCGCGTCGAGTCGGCGGCAGAGCGCAAGCGCGCGTTCGCGCTCGGCGTCCGTGCCGAACAGACGCTGCGAGGGCTCGGTGCGCTCGTCGACCCATTCGAGGATCTGCTCGGACTCTCCGATCGCGCCGTCGGGAGTCACCAGGACCGGCACGGTGACGCCACCGCCCGCGCGGCGCGCGTAGAGCCGGTGGAGCCCCTGGACGTGCGGCTCCTCGTGATAGGAGAGGCCCGCTCGCTGAAGACCCCACCGGGCCTTCTCGCAGTAATGGCTGATCGGGATCGTGATCAGGCGCAACATCGCGGAACGCCAGTATGGCCCTTTGCTAGCGTGCCCGCGGTGGCGGAGTTCGAGGAGTGGGAGATAGCCCTTCACGGGCGCAGGGCCATCTACAGGATCGTGGGCGACGGCCCGCCGGTCGTCCTCATCCACGGGATGCTCAACTCCTCGAGCCACTGGCACGCCGTGGCCGACCGGCTTGCCGCGTCGTACACCGTCGTCGCGCCGGACCTGATCGGCCACGGCGACTCGGCGGCCCCGCGCGGTGACTACTCGCTCGGCGCCCACGCGGCCAGCATCCGCGACCTGCTGACGGCGATCGGCATCGAGCGGGCGACGCTCGTCGGGCACTCGCTCGGCGGCGGCGTCGCGATGCAGTTCTTCTACCAGTTCCCTGAGCGCGTCGAACGGCTCGCGCTCGTCTCGAGCGGCGGCCTCGGCAGGGAGGTGTCGCCGATGCTCCGTACGGCCGCTCTTCCCGGCACGGCGGCACTGCTGTCGCTGACGATCCATCCGCGCCTGCTCGGCGCGATCCGCGGGCTCGGCACGCGGATGCGCGAGCGCGGGATGGACAGCGGCGCCTATCTGCAGGCCGTCGCACGGGCCCTGCAGCCGCTGCAGAACGCGGGCGCCCGCGAGGCGTTCGTGCAGACGTTGCGCGCGGTGATCGACGTGCGCGGCCAGCGTGTCAGTGCCACCGACCGGCTCTACCTGCTCGAGACGATCCCGATGCTGATCGTGTGGGGCGAGCGCGACCACACGATCCCGCTCGAGCACGGCCGCGCCGCGCACCGCGCGATGCCGGGCAGCGTCTTCCGCACGCTCCCGCGCGCCGCCCACTTCCCGAACCTCGAAGACCCCGAGGGTCTCGCTGATGTGCTGCTCGAGTTCATCGCCTCGACCGAGCCGGCGTCCGCCGAGGCGCTGGCCGATTGGGGCGCGGTGCTCGCCGGACGCTCGCCGCGCAGCCGCCGCGAGGCGGGCGCCGCCGTCTAGGACGCCGGCGCAGCCGCGGCGCCACTACAAGTGGGAGGCGCCCGCGGGCGCGGCCTCGGTGCGCCAGGCCGGCGGATAGGGCAGCGGGCGCAGCGTGCGCTCCAGCTGTTCGCGCAGCGGCTCGAACGGCGCCGGCAGCGACAGCCGCTCGCCGAGGTGCGCCTGTTCCTCGTCGATCGCGAACCCGGGCCCGATCGTCGCGATCTCGAACAGCACGCCGCTCGGCTCGAGGAAGTACACCGATTTGAAGTAGAAGCGTTCGATCACAGGCGTCGGGCGGGCTCCCGCCTCGGCGATCCGCTCGCGCCACTGCTCGATCTCGTCCATCTGCGCCGCGAAAGCGACGTGGTGGACCGAGCCCGCGCCCTGACGGCGGTTGATCTCGGGCGGCGACGGGTCGTACGCGTAGATGCTGCCCCGGTGCGCGCCGCGCACCTGCCACGTCTCGCCGCTGGTGCGCTCGAAGCCGAGCGTGTCGGCGAGCAGGCGCTGACTGCGCGGAGGGTCCGAGCTGTAGGCGCGCACGCCGTCGAAGCCGAGAAGCGCGTGCTCAGCCGGGATCTCGGGGCTGGCCGCCGCCAAGGGCTGATCGCCGCTCGTGTCGATGATCAGCTCGTGTTCGAGGCCCTCCGGGTCGGAGAACAGCAGGCTGTCCGCGGTCAGCGTCGGTTTCACCCCACGGCCGGAGAGGTGCTCGCGCCAGAACTCCAGGGCCTCGCGCGAGCGCACGCGCCAGACGATCCGGTGAACCATGCCGGCGCCCGCGATACCTGGAGCCGCGCCGGGGTACTCGAAGAACGTCAGGTCCATCCCGGGCGAGCCGTGCTCGTCGCCGTAGAAGAGGTGGTAGACGGACGGTTCGTCCTGGTTGACCGTGCGCTTCACCATCCGCATCCCGAGCACGCCCGTGTAGAACTGGACGTTCCCCTGCGCGTCCCCCGTGATCGCGCTGATGTGGTGGATGCCTTCGAGCTGCACGGCCTCGCAGAAGGCTAGCGGAGGTTCCTTCGTGAGTCGGCCGGGGCTCCCTGCCGGCGAGGTGTCGTGACTCGGCCGGCGCTCCGTGCCGGACGACTGCGATCATCGGGCACGTGCAGGACGGCGCGCTGATCCCGCGGTTCGGGCGCGCGCGACGCGATCCGGCGCTCGCCGTGCTCGAAGGCTTCCACGCCGTCAAGCACGCGCTGCGCTTCGGCGCCGAGCTGGAGCTGCTCGTGACGCCCGACCTCGACGCGCTGCTCGCGCTGGCGGGCGGCCTGGCCCCCGATCTGCGCGAGCCGCTGGCCGAGCACGCCCACGTCGTCGACCCCGAGCTTTTCGCGCAGCTCGTGCCGCTGCCGCCCTCGACCGGCGTCGTCGCGATCGCGCGCCGGCCGCATCCCGACCTCGCGGCGCTGCTCGCCGGGGAATCCGAACCGCCGTCGCGCGGTCCGGTGGTCCTGCTCGAGAACCCCCGAGATCTCGGAAACATGGGCGCGTGTGTTCGGGTCGCGGCGGGCGCGGACGCTTCCGGCGTGCTCAGCACCGGCACGCACGACCCGTGGCACCCCGACGCGCTGCGCGGCGCGGCCGGGCTGCACTTCGCCCTGCCTGTCGCGAGGATCAGCAGCCTCGCCGCGCTGGACGGCACGCCGCGGCCGCTGATCGCGCTCGACCCCGAGGGTGTGGAGCTCGACCCCACGGCGCTCGACCCGCACTCGATCCTCGCCTTCGGGACCGAGCGCGAGGGCCTCAGCGCCGAGCTCAGCGCCCGCGCCGACGCGCTCGTGCGGATCCCGATGCGGCCAGGCGTCTCGAGCCTGAACCTCGCCACGGCGGTAGCCGCCGTCCTGTACGCATTGCGACTGAGCGCGGGACGCAGCCGATAGCCCGCGGCGGCGCCGAGGCAGGACATCGGCCCCTGCTCGCAGAAAAGTAAGCATCGACTCTGGGGCGGCGATCGCGTCCGCGAGCTGTGCCAGGGTGATCCAAGGGAGAAGAGTCCGAGAGGGTCGCGCTGCAGTGATCACGATCATCCTGATCTCGGGGGCCGCGGTGATGACTTGCGGCGTGGTCATCACCCTCGCGCTGGGCCGTGTCGCGGCACGCGCCGACGCGGAGCTCGACGAGCTGCTCGACGGGCGGCTCGGCCGCGAACGGGAGCGCTACGAGAGCTGGGCCGGGTTCTCGCGGGCCCAGGCGACGATGGCGCGCGAGTCGTCGATGACCGTGCCGTCGTCCAGCACGAGCGTCGGGACCCAGCGGTTTCCGGTCAGCTCCTGGACCTCGCGGCGCCCGCGCGTCTGGTTGAACACGCCCGGCAGCGGCGCCAAGCCGTAGGACTTCACGACCTCGGGCTCGTGCCCGGCGTCGCGCAGCGCGTGGTACGCGTTCGCGCATGGGTGCCCGCCCGGACGGGGCGTCGGGAACGTTCCCCAGCAGACGTAGAGCTTCATGAGGAGACGACCAGTTTTCCTTCCATGCCCGCCTGGCGGTGGCCAGGCACGGAGCAGAAGAACGTGTAGGTGCCGGGCGCCAGTTTCAGCGTCAGCGACCGTTTGCCGCCGGCGAACGTCGGCGTTGCGCCGAGGACCTTTTTGTTGCCTTCTTCGACCGTCACGTTGTGTTCGACCGGGGACATGTTCGTCATTTCGATCGTCACCGTGCCGGCCTTGGCGCTGAGCTGCGTCGTGCTGTAGGCGAGCTGGCCGCCGGGGTCGGCCGCCAGCGCGAGCTTCGCCGCCTTGGCCGCCGGCGAGGAGGGCGGGGCAGGCGTGCCCGTCGTCGCGGTCGGCTGGGTGCTCGCCGGCGCCGGCGCCGTCGCTGTGCTGGTTTCGGCGGTGCTGGGGGTGCTCACCGCGGCCGCCCCCGCGGTTTCGGTCTTGGCGGGCGTGCCTGCGGTCGCCACAGCGCTCACGAGCGCGGCCGCGACGAGCACGACGGTGATCCCCATCACGGCCCGCTGCTGGGTGTCGTTTTCGGGGAAGCGCGCTTTGCGCAAGCCGATCGCGAGCGAGATCGTGAGCGCCCAGAGGACCAGCACGCCGCCGGCGATGTAGAACGGGACCTTGCTCTTCTCGGCGGCCAGAACCGGCGCCAGGTAAAGGGCGGCTTGCACGGCCGCGAGCCTAGCCTATGAGCCTGCGGATATGCTCCGCCGCGAGATGACCGACGCGGTGCGCACGCCCGAAGGCGCGCTCGAGGGGCTGCCGGAGTTTCCCTGGGACTCGCACTACCGCGAAGTCGAAGGCCTGCGCCTGGCGCACCTCGACGAGGGCGAGGGGCCGCCGGTCGTGTTCTTTCACGGCGAGCCGACCTGGTCGTTCCTCTGGCGCAAGGTGCTGCCGGCCGTCCGTGACGCCGGCTTTCGCTGCATCGCACCCGACCTCGCCGGGTTCGGGCGCTCGGACAAGCCCACCGACCTCGCCTGGTACACCTACGACCGGCACACAGCGCTGGCGGGGGAGCTGTTCGAGCAGCTCGACCTGCGTGGCGCGACGGTTGTCGTGCACGACTGGGGAGGTCCGATCGGGCTGCGCATCGCCGTCGAGCAGGCCGATCGCGTCGAGCGGCTCGTGATCCTCGACACGGGCCTGTTCACGGGCCACCAGCGGATGACCGAGGCATGGATGACGTTCCGCAACTTCGTCGAGCGCACCGAGGACCTGCCCGTCGGCTTCCTCGTGAAGGGCGCGTGCAAGCACGACCCCGGCGATGAGGTAATCGCCGCCTACGACGCGCCCTACCCGGACGCCGTTTCCAAGGCCGGCGCACGCGCGTTCCCGCTGATGATCCCGCTCGACCCCGGCGCGCCGGGCGCCTCCGAGGGACAGCGCGTCCACGACGCGCTCAAGGACGACCGCCGCCCGGCGCTGATGCTCTGGGCGGACGCCGATCCGGTGCTGCCGCTGGCCACGGGCGAGCGTTTCGCTTCCTCGATCGGCCGCCCGGCACCGCGCACGATCGCCGACGCGAGCCACTTCTTGCAGGAGGACCAGGGTCCACTCATCGGGAGCCTGATCGCCGACTGGCTGATCTCCTGAAGACGAGCTAGAAGTCTTCTTCGTCGCCCGCGCCGATCCGCGCCGCCTCCGCGCCGGGCTCCAGGCCGGGCTCCGAGCGTGAGGCCCGCAGCTCGTAGTCGCGGCGGCGGTTCAGGTCCGCCCCGGCCAGCACGCGGTCGGCCTTCATCATGCGCGTCATGCCCTCCGCGAGCGAGCGCGGCAGCAGCGTGCCGAGCACGTTCGTGCGCTTCGCCTGCTTCGGGACCCACACGTCGACGATCCCGTACTGCAGCGCTTCGACGATCCTGTCGGCCACTTCCGAGGGCTCGAGGTTGCTCATCCCGCGTGCCTCGCCGAGGCCCGAGCCCAGTTCGGTGTTGACGACGAACGGCATCACGTAGCTGACGTCGATGTGGGCGTCCATCAGGCGAAGCTCGCCGCGGATCGCCTCGGTCAGGCCCACTACGGCGTGCTTGGTCGCCGAGTACGTCGCGCCGCCGGGAGCGCCGAACTTGCCCGCCTGGGAGGAGATGTTCACGATGTGGCCGCGGTCGCGGGGGATCATCCGGTCCAGCGCCAGCTTGGAGCCGAGGATCACGCCGTGCAGGTTGATGTCGATCATCCGCCTCGCCGTCAGGTCGTCCTCGTCGACGAAGCGTCCGATCTGCATGATGCCGGCGTTGTTGACGAGCACGTCGAGGGGGCCGAGCTGCTCTTCTGCGCCGTCGAGGAACGCCGCGAAGGACTCCCGCTCGGTCACGTCGAGCGGCAGCGCGACGATCCGTCCGGGGTGCTCGCGCTCCAGTTCCTGCGCGGTGCGCTCGGCCGCCCGCTCATCCACGTCGCCGATCGCGACTTTCATCCCCTGGCGCAGGAGCGCCTGCGCCGTCGAGCGGCCGATCCCGCGGGCCGCGCCTGTGATCGCCGCCGTCTGGCCGGCGAGGATCCGTGGCTGCTTTGCCATCGCCTCTTCCTCCTGTGCTCGGAGGCCGGCACGGAGCGCCGGCCAATCCACCCGATCGAGCCGAACGCTATCGCGCGGGGACCGGCGGCGGCGCTGCGACTGGCCAGGCGGCCAAACGGGTAGTACGCTCCGCCGATGCCGTACTTCAAACTCGACGGCCAGCGCCTCGCCTACACCGAATACGGAGGTGGCCCCGCGGCGCTCACCGCCGGCGGCCGTCGTGGGCGCACCGCGCGCAGCGCTTCCGCGGGAGCGCCGGGTGGGCGGCCGCTGATCCTCCTTCACGGGCTGCTGCTCTCACAGGAGATGCACCGCCCGCTCGCCGAAGCCCTGGCGGCGCGCGGCAACCGCGTGATCACGCTCGACCTGCTCGGCCACGGCCGCTCGGACCGCCCGCGCGACATGTGGCGCTACTCGATGGGCAGCTACGGCCAGGAGGTCGTCGCGCTGATGGACCACCTCGAGATCCCGGAAGCCGTGGTCATGGGCACCTCGCTCGGCGCCAACGCGGCGCTCGAGATCGCATCGGCCGCCCCCGAGCGGCTGCGCGGGCTCGTCATCGAGATGCCCGTGCTGGACAACGGCCTGCTCGGCAGCGCGCTCTCCTTCACGCCGCTGCTCGTCGCGCTGACCTTCGGCGAGCCGGCGATGAAGCTGCTCGCCCGCGTCACGCGCGCGGTGCCGCGGCAGCTGCTGCCGCACTACGGCAATGTGATGCTCGACGTCGTGCGCCAGGAACCGGGGCCCAGCGGCGCGCTGATGCAGGGTCTCTTCTTCGGCCGGGTCGCGCCGCCTCGCAGCGAGCGCAGGACCTTCACCACGCCAACGCTGATCCTCGGCCACGGCCGCGACCCCGTGCACCCGTTCTCCGACGCCGGCATGCTCGCGCGCGAGCTGCCGAACTCGCGCCTGATCGAAGCCGACTCGATCGTGGAGCTGCGCGTCCGGCCCGAGCGGCTGACGGGCGAGATCGCCGCCTTCCTCGACGAGGTCTGGAAGGCGCGGCGCGCGAGCCCGCGCAAGCGGCCCGCGAAACGCGCCGCGGGCTCGGGCTCGGGCGCGGCGAGGCGCTGAGCCCCCTCGGCGGGCTCAGCCCCCGTCGTCTCGCGGTCCGCTCGCCTCCGCTAGGACCCCTCGCCCGGCTCGAGGCGCGATCTTGCGCTAGCCGGCCGGGAACAGTTCGATTTCGTTCAGCGTGACGCGGCCCGGCTTTTCCGGGGTGCCGAGCGAGGACGCCGGCGCCCCGCTGATCCAGACCGTGATGAACCTGTAGGCCTTGGTCTTGTTGCGCAGGCCGATCTTCGCGTGGCGTTTCTTGACCGTCAGCGAGCGACTCAGCGCCACCCATGCCGGGTCGGTGATCGACGTCGGCGCGGTGCTCGCGCTCGCGCCGTAGATCTGCAGGGTGAGGCCGGGGGTCGTCGTCACGAGCTTCACGCTCGCGATCTTTTTCATCGACTTGAGGTCGATCACGACGCCCTCGGCCATCGCGGGCGCTGTCGCCGGGTTGACCTGCGCGCTCCAGCCGGTGCTCGGATCGCCGTCGATCGTGAGGCTGGGATCGCCGAAGGTGCTCGCCGCGTAGCCGTAGGGGTTGTAGGTCGACGCCGCGTCGGTGTCCAGCAGGATCGCCGCGGGCTGGGCTTCGCCACTGGATTCGCCGCCCGTCGTCGAGGTGCCCTGGCCTCCGCCGGTCGGGGCCGGGGCCGGGGCCGGTGTCGCGGGCGTGGTCACCGCCGGGGCCGGCGTGGTGGGGGTGGTCGCCGGCAGTTTGAGTTTGAGTTTCAATTTCGGCGTTTTCGCGATCGGCGGGATTTTCACCACCGGCGCCGCGGGCGCGGCCGGCGTCGGCGTGAGCGGGGCGCTCGCCGCGGGCGCGACCTGCGCGACGGTCATCGTCTTGATCGCCGCGTGGTGTGGCTTCTTGCTCAGCGCCGCGTAGCCCGCGCCGGCTGCGGCGAGCACGAGCACCGCGGTCGCACCCAGCGCGATCGCCCACGGGCGCCAGGAGCGCTCGCCGACGCTGCCCGGCGCGCCATGCCCGCATTGCATGCACCAGTCCTGCCCCGGCGCCATCGGCGCGCCGCAGCTCCTGCAGCGAGGCGTGGGCTGCTGCGGAGCAGCGGCGGGCTCGCCTCCCGCTGCCGTCGAGGGGCTGCCCTGCTCGGCGTCCTGCCGCTCCTGGGCAGGCGGAGAATCGACCACCGACGTAGCCACGGCAACCGATTCTAGCCCCAGCCCAGGCCCGATCTCGCCGCTACCGCGGCGCGGGCGGGCCCCCCGGCACTATGTCGCGTCCGGTGGGGCGCAGCTGCTCGTCCAGCTCGAGCTGCCAGTAGTAGCGCGTGAAGGTCATCCCAGCGCGGAACTCGCCGACATGCGGCTCGACGCTCTCGCCCGCCGCCATTGCGGCGATCAGCTCCGGGTACGTGCGCCCGGGCAGCGCCGCGTAGATCGGTCCCGGGAACGCGCCGCCGAAGCGGGTGTTGACGTCGGTGATGCCGAGCCCGAAGCCCGGCTCGCGGAACGCCTGGATCGTCGCCGGCCCGCGGACGCGGAGCTCCTCGACCACGCGCCGCCCGAGCTCGACCATCTCGCGGTCCGCTACGACGGTGCCCTTGATCGACTCACCGCCCCGCGACTCGATCATCGTCCGCGGGATCGCGTTCAGGCAGCGGCCCTCGCCGTCCCCCAGGCAGTCGATCGAGATCTCCGCACCCGCCATCGCGCGCTGGACCATCACCGGCTCCTGCACGTAGCCGATGAAGAAGCGCGCCTCGGCAGCGTCGCGCGCGAGGTGGATCGAGCGCGCGCCCGAGCCCTTGCGGGGCTTGACCATGACGGGGTATTCGAGCGCGTCGAGATCGTCCTCGGGCAGCGCCGTCGGCGGCGAGGGCAGCTCCAACCGCTCCAGCAGCAGGTGCGCCTCGTACTTGTCGAACGTCGTCCTTGCCACCTCCGGCGAGGGCACCAGCGCCGGCAGCCGGCCCTGCTCGCGCGCGCGCGCGAGGATCTCGATGTCGAGGTCGGTCAGGGGCAGGACCGCGCCGACCCCGTGCTGCTTGCAGAGCTCGGCCAGCGCCGGCACGTAGGTGGGATCGTCCATCCGCGGCACCTGCACGCGCACGTCGGCCGCGTACTGCGCGGGCGCGAGCGGCGAGGGGTCGACGGCGATCGTCGTGGTCAGCCGCGCGAAGCAGGACACGATGTCGTAGCGCTTGCCCACGCCCGTCAGCAGGACGGCCGCGCGGCGCCCGCGGGCTGGGGACGTGCCGCTCACAGCTCTCCCTCCCAGCCTCCGCTCGCGCCCTTGTACAGCCCCGTCCCGCCGAGGACCATCGCGACGGTGCGCGCGAGGATCCGCAGGTCGAGCGCCAGCGAGCGGTGTTCGATGTAGTAGAGGTCAAGCTCGATCCGCTCCGCCCACGGCAGGGATGCCCGGCCGTTGACCTGCGCCCAGCCGGTGATCCCGGGCTTGATCCGCAGGCGCCCGCGCTGGCGCGGGGTGTACTGCTCGACCTGCACGGGCAGCGTCGGGCGCGGCCCGATCAGCGACATCTCGCCGCTCAGCACGTTCAGCAGGTTCGGCAGCTCGTCCAGCGAGGTCCGCCGCAGGATCGCCCCGACGCGCGTCACGCGCGGATCGCCGGCGTCGATCGCGAGGCCCGCCCCGATGTGTTCGGCGTCCTGGACCATCGTGCGCAGTTTCAGCACGTCGAAGGGCTCGCCGCCGCGCCCGACGCGGCGTTGTCTGAAGATGACCGCGCCGGGGCTCTCGAGACGGATCGCGAGCGCCGCGACGGCGAGCACGGGCGCGGCGAGCGCGAGCGCCAGCGCGGAGACGGCGATGTCGAGGAGGCGCCGGAGCACGGCGGGGATTCTGCCAGCGCGGCGCGGGCCGTCGCTCAGCGCGTCCCCTCCGCGACCTCCCACGCCGGGTCCGTCCCGTGGCGGACCCAGTCCCACAGCCCGGCCGCGGGGGAGGCCGCCGTCAGTACGTAGTAGCGCGCGATCAGCAGCGGGCGCCAGCGGACCGCTCCCGCCACGAAGGCTGCGAGCAGCAGCGCGACCTGCAGCGCGAGCGTGACGATGTAGAGCGTCCGCGCAGAGCCGTGGCTCGTCGCGACGAGCGCGATGTTGGTGCCAAGCGCGATCGCGTGCAGGAACGGCAGCAGGTAGCGCAGCAAGCGGTGCGAGAAGATCATGACCGCGTAGCCGGGCGGGTACCCGCGCGGCGAGAGCATCCCGCCGCGCACGAGGATCGGCCAGGTGTGGCTCATCATGCGGCGCTTGCGCGAGAACTCGCCCTCGACGGTCGGGACCATCTTCTCGGTGGCCTGCGCCGAGGACGCATACACGGCGCGCAGCCCGCGCTTGACCACGTTGAACGGGAGCGACAGGTCGTGGCCCATCACGGGGTCGACGACGATGTAGGTGTCGCGGCGCGTTGCGTAGATCGCGCCGTTGCCCGCGGTGATCGAGGACAGCCGCGACTCGTTCGCCCGCACCCAGAGCTCGTAGCGCCAGTAGAGCCCCTCCTGGTTGCCGCCGGCGCGCCCGCCGGCCGCCTGCACGAAAGAGACCCGGCCGCAGACGTAGCCCACGCGGTGCTCCTCGAAGGCGCGGACCAGCTCGCGCGCGGCGTCGGGCTCCCACAGGGCGTTGGCGTCGGAGAACGCGACGAGCTCGCCGCGGGCGCGCTCGACCGCTGCGTCCTGGGCGCGGATCTTGCCGCCGCGCGGCAGCTCCAGCACGAGATCGGCGCCGGCGGCGCGGGCGCGCTCGGCGGTCGCATCGCCGCAGCCGTCACAGGCGACGATCACCTCCAGCCGCGCGCGGGGGTAGTCGAGGGCCAGGGCGTTGGCGACCTTCTCGGCGATCACCTCCTGCTCGTCGTGCGCCGCGACGATCAGCGACAGCGACGGCAGCTGATCCGGGGCGACGGAGGATTGGCATGACGGGCGGCGAGCAAGCAGTGCAAGGACCGCGAGCGCCAGCCCGTACGCGAGCTGCGTCCACAGGATCAGGCCGGCGCAAGCCCAGAAGATCACGGCGAGGGCAACCACGATCAGCGCATTCTCGCGGCTCGATGACGGGTAATAGACTCCCGGCGCGATGAGCTACTCGATCAAGAACCTCGACGACACCAAGGACAGCGCGCCCGAGTTCGGGTTCGGCGAGCTCGGCGAGGCGCACTTCCCGCGTGAGGAGCTCGGCTGCGAGACGATCGGCTTCGCCTACCACCGCTTGCGTCCCGGCAAGCGTCAGGCCTTCGGCCACCGCCACGAGAACGCCGAGGAGGTCTACGTGGTGCTGGACGGGGACGGGCGCATCCGGCTGGACGACGAGGTCCGGGAGATCGCGCGCCACGACGCGATCCGCGTCCCGCCGCCGGTCACGCGTGCGTTGGAGGCCGGCACCGAGGGCCTGACCGTGCTCGTGTTCGGGCCGCGCCACGAGGCGGACGGCGAACTGGTGCACGACTTCTGGACCGACTGAACGCGGGGCGGGGTCAGCCCGCACCGAGCGCGCGGTAGAGCGCGAGCGTCTGCTCGGCGATGCCGGCCCAGGAGTAGACGCCACCCGCCGCCGCCCGGGCGCGCTCGGCCATCGCTGCGAGCGCCGCGGGGTCCCCCAGCAACGCGGCGAGCTCGTCGTGGAGCGCGCCCGCGTCGCCGGCGGGCACCGTGCGCGCCGCGCCGCTCGCCGCGACCTCCGGGAAACCACCGACGTCGCTCAGCAGCAGCGGCTTTCCGAACGCCAGCGCCGTGAAGAGCACGCCGGACTGGTCGATCTCGCGGTAGGGCAGCACGACCAGGCTCGCCGCGCGGAAGAACGCGGGCAGCTCGGTGTCGCCGATGAAGCGCGGGAAGAAGCGCACCCCCGGCGGTGCGGCGGCGGTGAGAGGCGAGATGTCCATGCGGGGCATGCCGGCGACCCACAGCTCGGCCCCCTCGATACCGTGCCACGCCTCGAGCAGCACATCGATCCCCTTGTAGGGCCGCATCAGCCCGAAGCACAGAACGACCGGCTCCTCAGGCCGCTTCTCGTGCGGGGCGGGCGGCTGCTCGGCGAGATGCGCGAGGGCGCCGTGCGGGATGACGTGCACCAGCCGCGCGTCGAGCCCCAGCTCCTCGACGAGCCGCGTGCGGCCGTGCTCGGAGTGAACGACGACCGCGTCGAAGCGGTCGTAGAGACGCCGCTGCGCCGCGCGCTGCCCCGGGCGAGCCTCACGCGGCAGGATGTCGTGCGCGGTGATCAGGAGCGGCCGTCCGGGCCGCCTGGCCGGCAGCAGCGCGCCGTCGAGCTGCTGCACGGTGAGCCACTGGAAGTGGATCACCTCGGCCGCCGCGGAGCGCCGCCGGTAGCGCAGCATGTCCGGCACGTGCTCGGCCAACTTGGCGAGCCGCCGCACGGACGGGCTCTTGATCCGCGACGCGCCTCGGTAGAACAGCTCCTCGCGACGGTAGGCGCGCGCCGGCATCACAGGGCCGTAGGCGAAATGGCTCGTGAACAGCTCGACCTCGGCGCCGGCCTCGCCGAGCGCGGTGCACAGCGCGTGGTCGTACGGAGGCGTGAAGGCCGATGGGTCGACGACTTGGACGCGCACGGCGAAGGACAATAGGGCGCGCGCACAGCGAGAATGGCGGCCATGAGCACCCCGGCCGGGCAGGGCGGCGCAGACGGCGCCGTCGAGCTGAGCTTCTGCGTCGTCAACACCTCCCAGCGGGAGCTGCTGCTGCGCGGTCTCGACGCGATCGGACGCGAGCGCGCCAGGCTGCCGTTCGCGACCGAGACGCTCGTGCTCGACAACGGCTCGCGCGACGGCTCGGCCGAGGCGGCGCGCACGCACGCGGCCGTCGACGAGCTGATCGCCGTTGGCGAACGCCGCGGCAAGGCGAGCAACGACAGCGAGCTGCTGCGGCGCGCTCGCGGCAGGTTCGCGCTGCTGCTCAACGAGGACTCCGAGCTGCTCCCAGGAGCGGCGCTCGCGCTCCGCGAGGCGCTGCGGGCCGATCTCCGCGCCGCGTGCGCGGGCGCCCAGCTGCTGCGCCCCGACGGCACCCCGCAGCCTTGCGCGTGGCGGTTCCCGACACCTCTCACTGCACTGGCCGGCGCGCTGCAGCTGCAGCGCGCGGTGACGGTCCAGAGCCGCGGCCGGCGCACGCGCACGGTCGACTGGTGCCAGTCCTCGGCGCTGCTCGTACGCCGCGAGGCGGCCGCGGAGGTCGGCTGGCTGGACCCCGACTTCTTCGTCTACTCCGACGAGGTCGACTTCGCGCGGCGCCTGCACGACGCCGGCTGGTCGAGCCTGTACGTGCCCGCCGCCCGCGCCGTCCACCACGAGCAGCTCGCGACGGGCGCGGCCCCGGAGCGGCGGATCGTCGAGATGGCGCGCAACCGCGACCTCTACATGCAAAAGCACCATTCACCGGGAGCGGCGCGCGCGGTGCGGTGGCTGACCGCCGTCGCATACGCGGAGCGCGCGCTCGCGGCGCTCGTGCTCCCGGGCCGCGACGCGCGGCGCCTGTGGCTGCACGCGAAGGCCAGCCTGCACCCCTCGCGCGGCGAGGGGCTGCGCGAGGCGGCCGCGCGCTACAACCGCGAGAGCTAGGGGCGGCGCAGGGCCCGTGCTCAGATGTCCCGCAGCGGGTCCTCCGCGTAGGCCTCGACCTCGCCGTGCCGCGAGCGGAACGCGGCGACGCGCCTGCGGCCGTCCGCGGCCAGGCGTCTCGCTTCCGCGCGCTCGTGGGGGTGGAAGAACCTCGTGAGCACCAGCGCCGCCGGCACGAGCGCCAGCCAGGCGATCCTCGCGACGAGCCCCCAGAAGCCGTGGTCTGCCAGCAGCAGCTCCCCCGACACGGCGACCGCCGAGAGGATCGCGACGAGCTGCGCCAGACGGCGCCATTCGAAGCCGACCTTGAACAGGTTGCGCGTCAGCAGGTACACGACTGCGAGCATCGCCATGTACGCCCCGCAAAGGGCCAGCCCGGCGCCGGCGATCCCCAGACCGGCGCCGCTCGCCGGGACCAGCGCGAGCAGCAGCGCGATGTTGACCGCGAGCCCGACGGCGGCCGCCGGGAGGTTGCGCGAGGTGACGCGCGCGCGGCCGGAGATCGCGACGAACACCAGGTAGAGCCCGTACAGCGCCCAGCCGAGCGCGAGCCACGGCAGGGCGCGATGCGCGCCGAAGTAGGCCGGCGCCGAGAGCAGCCGCACGAGCCAGCGTCCGAGCAGCGCGACCGCGCACACCACGACACCCGTCGCGAGCGCGTAGTACGTCGTCACCAGCGAGTAGAGCCGAGCCGCCTCCTCGTCGTCCTCAATCGAGTACGCCAGCGGCGGCCACGCGTACTGGAACCCGCGCACCGCGACGAACACCACCGTCGCGAGCTTGATCGCGACCGCGTACGTGCCGGCGGCCGCGTGCGAATAGGAGCGGAACAGGTAGAAGCGATCGGCGACCTGCAGCCCGTAGACGCTCGCGTCGGCCGGGACGGTGGGCAGCCCGAACGCCAGCATCGCGCGCAGGTCCGAGCCCCTCACGCGCAGCGAGACGCGGCGGCGCAGCACCCACCACAAGGCGAGCACGACGATCGCCGAACCGCCGAAGTTCCCCAGCAGCAGGCCCCGCGCGCCCTGTTCCGCGAACACGACCAGCAGGATCGTCAGCGTCACGGTGAGGGCGACGTTCGCGGCAGATGCGTAGATGTAAGTGCGCGCGCGCTCGTCCACGCGGAGCTGCGCGTAGGCCATCTCGAGGTTCGTGAACGCCCACAGCCCGAGCACCGCGCTGTCCATCAGCAGCGGGTCCCTGAAGTTCAGGATCAGTTCCGAGAGCGGCGCCGAGAAGATGAGCCCGAGGATCGCGGCGAGCGTCGTCGTCCACGCCACGAACGCCGTCGCGGTGCGGGCGATGCGCTCGCGCCGGGCGAGGTCGTCGTCGTCGAAGTAGAAGCGCACGAACGCCTCGCCGACGCCGCCGCGGACGAGGATGCTCGACAGGATCACGGCCGTCAGCAGCGCTTCCGCGGCGCCGTAGGCCTGCGGGCTGAGGTGATGCGTGTACAGCGGCAGCGTGATGAGCGCCAGCCCCTTCGCGACGATGTCGCCGAACTGGTAGGCCGCGCCCGTGGTGACCAGGCGCTTCAGGTAGCCGAACACCTCTAGAGCTGCTTCTGAGCGCCGCGCACGGCCGCCGGCGGTCCCTGCTCCGCGGCGCCGGCATCCTGGGCCTGCGATGCGGGGACCGTGCGGGCGCCTCGCCCGGGCGCCGGAGTTGACCCGGTCCCCGCCGCCGAAAGCGGGCCGCCGGCCCGCGCAAGCGCGACGCCGATCGCGAGCAGCGTCCAGGTGAACGGATCCTCGAGGAAGTCCGCGTATGTCCACGTGTGCAGCACCAGCGCCGCGAAGCACGCCGCGATCGCGATGCGCGGCGGCGATCGCCCCGCCCCGGTGAACAGCGCGAGGAACGCGATCACCAGCAGCGCCCCGTACACGGCGAGGCCGACCAGCCCCTGCTCCGCGGCGATCGTGATCGGGATCGTGTGGGAGGCCGAGACCGCGTTCTGCGTGGTCGCCTGGCTCGCGCTCGTATGGCGCTTGTACTCGGTTTCGAACGAGCCGGAGCCGAACCCCTGCAGCGGCCGGTCCTCGAACAGTTCGAGCCCGCCTTCGATCAGGCTCGTGCGCCCCTGAGTCGCGCTGCTCGCCGAGCTGCCTTTCAAATGCCAGCCTTTCGGGGCGAGCAGCAGCACGGCCGCTGCGAGCACGACCAGCAGCCCAGTGACGATCGCGGTTCTCCGAGCCCCCCAGCGGTAGGCGGCCAGCACCGCGAGCCCCAGGAGCAGCCCGGCGATGCTCGACTGCGAGAAGCTCGTAACCAGCCCGGCCAGCAGCCACGCCAGCACCGCCGCGCCGATCTGCACCTGCCGTCGCGTCCCCCACAACACCACCGTCGTGACGGCGAGCATCACGAGCATCAGGAAGCGCCCGTAGATGCTGGGGTCGAAGAACACCGAGTTGACGCGGAAGTAGTTGTCGTACTGGTTCGCGGCGACGAGCTTCGGGTTCAGGAACAGGCTCTTGCGGTAGTACTCGACGAACCCGACTCCCGCGAGCACGACGGCGACCGCCACCAGCACGAGCACGGAGCGCCGGATCAGCTGCGGCGTCCACCGCACTTCGCGCATCAGCACGAACAGGAGCCCGAACGGGACGTAGAAGAACAGCAGGTTCTCGGCCGCCTTCGCCCGGTCGGCGGAGTAGGAGATCTGCAGCGTGTAGAGCGCCACCGACGCGAGCAGCGCCCACCCGACCCACTTCACCGCCGGGTTGCCGCGTACATCGGCGGCTCGGACCCCCCGTGCCGTCGCGCCGCCCGCGTCGCGGGCGGCGAGCAGCCTCGGCATCAGGTGCGCGAACGTCCCGGCGGCGACGACCACGTACAGCGGCACGAGCAGGTTGACCGTGCGCCCGTCGGCCGAGATCGGCACGCGGAACGGGAGCGCGAGGATCGCCAGCAGTGGGAATGCTTCCGTGTGACGCCGCATCAGCACGGCGAGCACTCCCGCGAGCACGAGCCCGGCCGCGACCAGCACCGCCAGCGTTCCGGCCGACGGCAGGCTGCCCGCGAGAGGCGCCGGGCTCACGGCCGCTCCAGGATGAAGGAGCGCGGCGAGAGCACGGGTTCGCGCTGGCGGCTGAGCCGCAGCCGCACGCGGTATTCGCCGGCCCCCGCGAGGCGGCCCCTGTTCGTGGGCACCAGGTAGGTGTGCCCGGCGGGCGTCGTCACGGTGCGGTAGGAGCGCGCCGTCCCGCGCCGCCCGTTCCAGCGCAGCGAGAGCTGTTTGTAGCGGGGAACCGGATACCCGCGCAGCAGCGTTGCGATCACGTTCCCGCGCTCGTCGATGATCGCGACCGTCGCACGTTCGGCGTGCGCGAGCTTGAAGGAGATCTGCTCCTGCTTATGCCGGCCGGCGGGCGTCGGCGCGAAGTTCGGCGTGAGCTTGAACTGCTGGACGCTCGTCGGGCGGTGCTTGAGACGCTGCGTGAAGAAGAAGGCGAGCAGGCAGGCGATCACCAGGGCCGCGAACACAGCCGCGGCCAGCTTCCCGGACCGGCCCTCGCTCGCTTCACAGGCGCCGTGGGTCGGCGGGCTGGCGACCTCACCAGCGCTCAACCCTCGCCGCCCAGCGCGAAGCGCTCGACGGTGTCAGAGCGCAGTCCGAGCCTCAGCGTCTCGAGCGAGAGCACGTCGTCGGGGGCGATGTTGCCGAGGTTGCATTCACTGCCGAAGTGCTTGAGAAGCCACACCTGCTGCGCGTGGCGCGGAGCGTCGAAGATCAGGCTGCGCGGGTCGATCGAGTGCGCGATCTCCTCGATCAGGCCGGTGCGCGGCTCGCCGTTGGCGCGGTAGATGCCGGCGGTCCCCGACTCGCGCGCCTCGGCGATCACCTTCCAGGCGCCCGCCGCGAGGTCGCTTTCGATCTGCTCGACCCACACGTACGGGGGCATGATGTAGTCCACGTCCTTGCTGCCGACCTCGGCGAAGACCGTGAACTCCTTGGAGAGCGCTTCGATCAGCTCGCGCTTGACCGCGTGGTCGAGTTCGATCGTGCCGTCGGAGATCTCGACGTGGCGCAGGCCCAGCTCGCGCAGCCACGACACGAGGCCCTCGACGCGGCCCTGGCGGATCGCGATCTCGGTCAGCGTGCCGCCGAGCACCACGGGGATCCCGTGCCGCGCGTAGAGCTCGAGCTTCGGGCGCAGGTTGGCGCTGACCAGCGCCGTGCCCCAGCCGAGCTTGACGATGTCCACGCTCTCGCCGGCGACCTCGAGCAGCCCGTCGACCTCGGCGAGCGAGAGACCGCGGTCGATCACGTGCGTGATCCCCTCCTCGCGGGGCTTGGCCGAGCGAGCTGGGATGTCGAGGAAGCCGGCTATGGCGCGGTGGTGCCCTGGGCGGCCCTGTCGGCGCCGACGACGACCACCACCTTGGCCGGCCCCGCGAGCGCGGAGACCGCCTGTTCGATCGGCTGCACGTGGGCTACGGACAGCGAGCGCGCGACACCCTGGGCGTCGGCCTGGTGCCCCGGCGCGTACTCGACGACCGTGACTTCGTTCGCGCCCGGCGGGCGCCCGCTGAGCGCCGTCGCCTGCGAGTACCCGGTCGTCTGCAGCTGCGCAGAGACGCGGTGCGCGAGCCCGGTCGTGAGCGTGCCGTTCAGGACGACGACGTTCGTTTCGGCCGGGGGGGCCGCCTTCACGGCCTTGGCCTGACTCGTCGTCGCGTGTTTGCCGTGTGTCGTCGTGCTCTTGGCATGGGTCGTCGTGCCGCCGGCGCTCGCGGCCGTTGTGCCCGCGTGACTGGGCGACGAGCCACCGCGAGTGGCGAGCACGACCGCGAGCGCGACCGCCACGACGACGGCCCCCGCGATCAGGATGATGCGCCTGCGCGAGCCTCCCCTCGCCCCGGAGTGTTCGCGGTCGCGTGGAGAGGGAGGCGCATCTCCTGTGCGCCCGCGGACCGTGCGCGCGGATGCGGACCCGGCCGCGGCCGCTGCGGCGGCCGGCGCAGGCGTGCGCTCGGTCGTGCCGGCCGGCGCCGCGCGGCGCGGGCTCGCCGGCGCGGGCGGCAGCGGCGGACGGCTGCGGCCGGCGTCGCCGGCCGAAGGGGGCGGTGCGCCGCCGGGCGGCGTGGGCGAGCGGGGAGCGGCCGGCGGGGGTTGCACGCCCGGCGTGCCGGCCGGCGGCGCGCTCGCCGCCGACGCCATGGGTGTGCCCGCGCTCGCCTGGCTCGGCGCCCCGGCGGCCGCGGAGGCGCGCACGCCCGCAGCCGCCGCCGCGGCGGTGGCCGGTGCGGGCGTCTGGCGCGCCGCCTGGATGTGCTCGCCGGTCCCGTTGGGCGCCGGCTGGGCTGCCGCCGGCTGCGGCGCCTGCCCAGGGGTCGCCGGGCGCGAATCGCCGGGGGGCTGCTGCCACGGGATCTGGCGCGGCGAGCCTTGCTGCTGTCCGGGGCCGGCCGCGGGCTGTTGCGCCGGCGCGGGCGCTCCAGCCGGCGACGGGGCTTTCGCTGCGGCCGCTCCGCCGGCGGCCGCAGCGGCCGCAGCGGCCGTCGCGGGCCTACCGGCGACGGGGGCGCCGGCAGGCTGCTGGGGCGCCGCTGGCGCGGGGGGCGCCTGAGGCGCGCGCGGCGCCCCGGGCTGGGCCGGCGGCGGCAGCGGCGTGGCCGGGGCACCCGCGGCGGTGACGGGCTGCCCCTGCCCGGGCGGAACGGGCGCACCGGGCGCCGCGGCGGCTCCGGCCTGCGCTGCCGGGCGGGCGGCCACCTGTCCTGCGGCCGCCCGGGTGTGGATCGGCGCGCTGCGCGGGACCGCCCGTACGCCCTGAGCGGCGGGTGCCTGCTGCTGCATGCGCGCGGCGGCGGCCTGCGAGACGCGCTGCTCGGCTTCGGCGGCGCGCTCGGGCGCGCGGCCCGCCCAGTCACGCAGGCGCCTGATCTCGCGTGCCTGGGCGAACACCAGCAGCGAGAGCACCGCTATCCCGAACAGCGCGGCGAAAGCGACGATCGCCCCCAATTCGGTGAATTTCGTCGAGATCGAAAGGGCGAGCAGGGCGATGCTCATGGATTCGGGGAGTGTACGAGGGGCTCAGGCGCCTCGCGCCGTCCTTCGCCCGGCGGCGCCATCCCGCCCTGCGCTTCGGCGGCCTGCGCAGGCGCCTCGCCCGCGGCGGGGACGGCCTCGCCATCCTGCTCCGCGGGCGCGCCGCGCCCGGCGGCCGCGGCCGTTTGGAGCCCTCCGTCGACCTCGCGCACCTGCCGCGAGAGCTCTGAGACCTTCGCCGCGAGGCCCGCCGCGTCGCCCTCGAGCACGAGCAGCCGGATCTCCGCGAACATCGAGTCGACCGCCGGCACGCCGAGCGGCTTGCGCTCGGCACGGAGGATCTTGGCCGCGTCGGTCGGCCGCGCGCGCTCGTAGTTGTTGAACAGCTCCTCGTGCAGCTTCTCGCCCGCGCGGGCGCCCACGATCTCGATCTCGATGTCGCGATCGGGGTCGAGCCCGGAGAGCTCGACCATCGCGCGCGCGAGATCGACGATCCGAACCGGTTCGCCCATGTCGAGCACGAACACCTCGGCTCCGGGGCTCTCGCTGATGCGAGGGCGCCTCGCATCGCCGGCGGCGCTCTTGGTGCTCGCGAGCGACCCCGAGCGGATGATCAGCTGGACGGCCTCCGGGATCGTCATGAAATAGCGCGTCATGCGCTCGTCGGTGACCGTCACCGGGCCGCCGCGCTCGATCTGGCGGCGGAAGATCGGGACCACGCTGCCCGAGGAGCCGAGCACGTTGCCGAACCGGACGGCGGCGTACCGGGTCGCCGGAAAACGCGCGGCCGCGGCCTCGAGCGCGAACTCGGCCAGCGCCTTGGAGGCGCCCATCACCGTCGCGGGCGAGACCGCCTTGTCGGTCGAGACGAGCACGAAGCGCCCGGCACCGCCGTCACCGGCGACGTGGGCGACCACCTGCGTGGCGATCGCGTTGTTGCGGACGGCCTCGACCGGGTTGGCCTCCATGAGCCCGACGTGCTTGTAGGCGGCGGCGTGGAAGACCACCGTGGGGCGGTGCTCGGAGAAGACCTCGCGCATCCGCTCCTCTTCCTTGCAGTCGGCCAGCACGGCGGCGAGCATCGACTCCGGGACGTGGCGCTCGTCTTCGAGCTCGCGCAGGATCGCGAACAGGTTGTCCTCGGCGTGGTCGAGCAGCACGATGCGGTGCGGCTCGACGCGGGCGATCTGGCGGCACAGCTCGGAGCCGATCGAACCGCCCGCGCCGGTGACGAGCACGACCTGCCCGGCCAGGTAGCTGCCGACGCGCTGGAGCTCCATCAGCACGGGCTCGCGTCCCAGCACATCCTCGACGCGGACCTCGCGCACCTGACGGGCGAGCGCGCCGCGCGTCTGCAGCAGCTCGAAGACCGTCGGCAGCGTGCGCACGGGGATCGCGCGCTGGCGGCACTCTTTGACGATCCGCGCCCGCGTCGAGCCCGGCGCCGACGGGATCGCGATGATCACTTCGTCGGGCTCAGCGTCGTCCAGAATCCGCGGCAGATCGTCTTCTGTATCCCCGCGCACGCGGACGCCGTCGATGCGCATGCGGTGCTTGGCCGGGTCGTCGTCGAGGAAGCCCAGCGGCACGAGGCCGAGCTCGCGGTTGCGCAGGATCTCGCGCAGCACCATCCGTCCGCCCTCGCCGGCGCCGGCGATCAGGACGGTGCGCTCACCCTTGCGCGAGGAGCGGAACGCGGCGAGCGGGCGCCGCTCGTACAGCGTGCGCGCGAGTGCCCGGATGCCCACCAGGAACACGAGCGCGAGCAGCAGGAACAGGAAGATGACGCCGTTGGGCAGCACCACCGCGACCGTCGCGTTGGCGCGATGCGAGCCGGCGAGCGCCGGGTAGGCATGTGTCGGACGGAAGATCTCGATCGCGACCACCGTCAGCAGCACGATCAACACGACGGCCCGTACGACCGCCTCGTAGTCGCGCTGCCCCGCGTAGCGCCAGCGGCGCTGGTAGACACCGCACAGCACGAGCACCGGCAGGCTGCCGGCGAGCACCCACCAGATCGTCGCGGAGCGCAGCTCTTCGTAATGACGCGGGGGGCCGTCGTTGAAGCGGAGCTGGAAGGCGAGGTAGTATGCGAGCGCGACCAGCGCTCCGTCCACTGCAAGCTGCGGCAGCGAGTGGCGATGGAGCGGGAGGGCCGCCGAGCGGATACGTCGGCGCATTGACGGGATTGTAAGCGGCCCGGGCGTCTTTGATGGGACGCCACGCCCAGCGGATCGCCCGCACACTGCGCGGTCGGGGCCCGTTCTCGCGCCTTCAGGCCAGCGGCGAGAGCAGCAGCTCGACCAGCGCCCCGGGGTCGCGCCGCACGCGCGTAGCGCCGCCTGGCGACGGCCGTGGCGCCACAGCGAGCTGCTCGGGGTCGGTGAGCGTCCCGAGGCGGCCTTCCGCGATCAGCCGTTCGTCCACCGCGCCCAGGCGCCCCTGGAACGTGCTGAGCACCGGAGTGCCGAGCGCGACGGCCTCTCGGTTCATCGTGCCGCCCGCGGAGATCACGAGCGCCGCGTAGGCGATCAGCGACTGCGCGTCGATCGCCCGCTCGGGAACGACGAGCCCCTCGACGGCGGCGAGCGCGGGGCGCTGCTCGGCCACCCGGGGCAGCACCACTGGCTGCACGCCCTGGCTCCGGGCCGCCTCGGCAAGCCGCTCGATCACCGCCCCGAACAGGTCGCTGTGGAAGCGGTGATAGAGCGAGACCTCGGGCGGGGTGCGCACCACGACGATCGGGCGCGAGGAATCGAGCGAAAGCTCGGCCAGCACCGCGCCGTCCGGCTCGAAGTCGGCGAGGTAGTACTCCTCCTTCAGGCCCTCGTAGCGGCGCAGCTTGCCGAGCGCGCCGTAGCGGCGCAGACGCTCGGGCGGGATCGCCTCGGGCACGACGACGGCCGCCGCGAGGCGGCAGTTGATCGTGTGCTGGACGGTCGCCCACTCGTAGTCGAACATCGTCGAGCTCGGGGTCCGGAGCAGCTTCGCGGCCACCGTCACGTCGTTCGATCCGTGGCCCAGCGCGATGTCGAAGCGTGCGCGCCGGCGCGCCCAGCGCGTCAGCGCGATCGAACGCGACGCGAGGCCCGCGGCCTTGGCGGCGCGTCGCTCCCCCCGATGCCGCCCGATCGCGGTGTGCTCGATGCCGAGCCGGTCGCACAGCTCGAGCGTCTGGGCGAAGTCGCGCGCGGTCACCTCGACCTCGTGCCCGTCGCGGCGCAGGCGCTCGATCACCGGCCGCATGACGAGCACGTGGGGGCTGTTCGTGAGGTCGACCCAGACGCGCATCGGCGAGCAGGTTAAGCAACGGATTCTCATCCCGTACGGCGGGGGCGCGAGCGCCTGCCGGTATCGTTGGCCGACCCGTGCTGGTCCTGGCCTCGATCTCGGAAACGATCGTCAACGAATGCGCGCACATCGTGCGCGAAGGCGGGCTGCCCGCGATCTTCGGATTGATGGCGGCCTCCAGCGCCTGCATCCCGGTGCCTTCGGAGGTCGTGATGCTCTTCGCGGGCTTCGCGGTGGCCGATCCGGGCCAGAGCGGCTCGGGTCACCACATGACGATGCTGGGGATCATCCTGGCGGGACTGCTCGGGTCGATGGTCGGCTCGTGGGTCGCCTACGCGGTCGGGCGCGGCGGGCGCCTCGAGCTGTTTGAACGACACGGCGACAGGTTCCACATGGGCCCGGCCCAGGTCGACAAGGCCGACAAATGGTTTCAGCGCTACGGCGAGCCCGCGGTGCTGTTCGGGCGCCTGATCCCGGTCGTGCGCGCGTTCGTCTCGCTCCCCGCCGGGATCGCGAGGATGCCGCTGGGGCGCTTCACCGTCTTCTCCCTGATCGGGACCGTGCCGTGGGTCGTCGGGCTCGCGTATGCCGGGAACGCGCTCGGCAGCGACTGGGAATCGGTGCGCAAAGGCTTCGAGTACGTCGACTACGTGATCCTCGCGCTGCTCGTCGCCGGCATCGGCTACTGGATCGTGCGCCGGCGCCGCCAGCCGGCCAGGAACACGGCGGGCTGAGCGGCCCTCCCCGGATCCCCGCGGCAGCAGCGCGCCGGCCGGCCGCGGCGTCCGCCCGCGCGGGCGAAGCGATCAAAATAGGGCGGTGAGCGCGCTCGGGACGCAGATCGGCGGCCGCTACAGGCTCGACGAGGTGATCGGGCGCGGCGGCATGTCGACCGTCTACAAGGCATTCGACACGGTGCTCGAACGGCCGGTGGCGATCAAGCTGATGCACCGCGAGATCGCGACCGACTCCGACCAGCTCGAGCGCTTCCGCCGCGAGGCGCGGGCGGTGGCGCAGCTCAACCATCCCCACGTCGTGTCGGTGATCGACGCCGGCGAGGAGCCGCTCGGCGACGGCGAGGACCCGAGCGCCGGCACGCCCTACATCGTGCTCGAGTTCGTCGACGGCGAGACGTTGAAGAGCGTGATCCGCAGGGACGGCCCGATGGAGATCCCGCAGGCGCTGGCGTACGCGATCGAGGTAGCGCGGGCGCTCGGGGCCGCGCACGAGCACCAGATCGTCCACCGCGACGTCAAGCCCCAGAACATCCTGATCGACCCCGAAGGGGGAGCGAAGATCACCGATTTCGGGATTGCGCGCTCGCTCGCCGAGGAAGGCCTGACGATGGCCGGCCGCGTCCTGGGCACGACCGACTACGTCTCGCCCGAGCAGGCGCTGGGCCAGCCGGTCACCCCGCAGTCGGACCTCTACTCGCTCGGGATCGTGCTGTACGAGATGCTGACCGGCGACGTGCCGTTCCACGGCGAGACGCCGGTCGCCGTGGCGATGAAGCACGTACGCGAGGAAGTCCCCGATGTTCAGGCGCGCCGGCCGCAGATCTCGGCGGCGACCGCCTCGGTCGTCGACCGCGCGCTCGCCAAGGACCTCTCCGAGAGATATCCGGATGCCGCGTCGATGGTCGCCGATCTCGAACAGGTGCTGGCGATCGAGGCGTCGCGGACCGGCCAGGCGACCGGCGAGGTCACGACCGTGCTGCGCACGCTGCGCGGGCGTGCGCGACGGCGCCTGCCGTGGCGGATGCGTCATCCGGTGCGCTGGCTCGTCTCGCTGGCGCTCCTCGGCGCGGTCGTCGCGGTCGGGGTCCTGCTCGCCGCGGACAGCGCCCAGCGCGGGACTGGCGCAGCCCCGGGCGCCTCCTCGAAGGGGGGGCTCGTGGCGGTGAGCCTGGCCGAGTCGGCCGCCAACGACTACAACCCCTTCGGCACCGGGCCGGAAAACCGCGACCAGATCGGCAACGTGGTCGACGGCGATCCCTCGACCACGTGGAGCACGGAGACCTACTACGAAGGCAACCTCCGCAAGCCGGGCGGGACCGGGCTCGGCATCTACCTCGACGCCGCGCCAGGCGTGTCGGCCCGGGCGATCGAGATCCAGACGCCGACGCCGGGCTTCGCGGTGCAGATCTACGCCGCCGATCACATCGACCTGTCCCTGCCCTACGGCAGCTCGACGCCGCTGACTGGGCGCGGGTGGAAAGGCCCGATCGGCACCAGCCCGGACGTCCGCGACGGCCAGCGGATCCCGCTTCATCCGCCGCCGGGCACGCACCGCTACTACCTGGTCTGGATGACCACGCTGCCGCCCGGGCGCCAGTCCGCGACGATCGCGGACATCACCCTGTTCCGCTGAAGCTCAGGGGAGGGTCGGCCGGCGCCCCATACAGGCCTGCGCCCTAGTGGCGGCGCGCCGATTGCGCAGCGTGGCGTGCGAGCGCGACGCGGCAGAGCCCGTCGACGAGCTCCGGGTAGGCGACCCCGGACGCGGCGAGCAGCTTCGGGTAGACGCTCGTCGGCGTGAAGCCGGGGATCGTGTTCAGCTCGTTCAGCAGCACCAACTCGCCGTCGACGAAGAAGTCGACGCGGGCGAGCCCCGCGCATCCCGAGGCGCGGAATGCGCGCACGGCGAGCTCTCGCACGCGCTCGCGCGCACTCGCGGACACGCGGGCGGGGACGACCAGCTCCATCCCGCCGGCCGAGTACTTCGCCTCGTAGTCGTAGAAGTCGCGGTCGAGGGAGATCTCGCCCGGCTCGGACGCGAGCAGGCGCGTAACCCCGCCCCCGTCCAGCCGCTCGAGCACGCCGCACTCGACCTCGATCCCGGGCGCTGCGGCCTCCACGATCGCGCGGTCGTCGTGCTCGAAAGCGACCGCGAGCGCGCCCGGCAGATCCTCGGCGCGCGTCACGCGGGCGATGCCGACGGAGGAGCCCAGATGGGCGGGCTTGACGAACACCGGCAGGCCGAGCGCTGTCGCGTCGGCGAGCGCGCCGTCGCGGTCCTCGCGCCAGCGCGCGGCGACGATGCCGGCGTAGCGGACCTGCGGCACACCCAGCGCGCCCATCAGGTCCTTGAAGAGCACCTTGTCCATACACACGGCAGAGGCCGCGACGCCGGCGCCCACGTACGGCACGTCGAGCGTCTCGAGCGCGCCTTGGAGGGTGCCGTCCTCCCCGAACGGGCCGTGCAGCACCGGGAACGCGACGTCCGCGCCCCCAAGGCCGCGGCCCGGGGACAGCGAGAGCTCGCCGGCGCCGTCGCGGCGCCAGACACCGTCGCGGCCGATCTCGATCCGCTGCACCTCGTGGCCGGCCTCCAGCAGCGCCTCCCGCACCGCCCCCGCCGAGGCCAGCGAGACGTCGTGCTCGGAGGAGCGGCCCCCACCGAGCACCGCCACGTGCAGCGTGTCGCCGCCACCCCGCGCGGTCCCGGACGGCCCCTGCGCGTGGCGTGCCGTGTCCGAGCCCGCCATGTCAGGGCCCCGGGGTCGCCGGCGGCGTCGGTGCGGGCGTCGTCGGGGTGGTGGTGGTCGTCGGCGTGGTTTCAGGGCCGAGCTTGCCGACCGTGATCGTGACCGTCGAGTTCTTCTGCGCCTTCGTGCCGGGCCCCGGGCTCTGGCGCAGGACCATCCCAACCTGCGCGGCTTCGGTGGTCGTGCCGGACACGGTCTTGATCTTGAAGCCGGCTTCCTGAAGCGTCGCGCTCGCAAGCGCCTTGCTCTCGCCGACGACGTTGGGAACCGCCGCTTCCTTGGGCGCTTGCGCCACGGTCAGGTCGATCTTGCTCTGCGCCCTGACCGAGGTGCCCCCGGCGGGTGCCTGCGAGAGCACCGTTTCCGGGCTCTGCGCCGAGTTCGTCTTCTTCGTGACGGTGCCGACCGACAGGCCCGCGTTCGTCAGCGATGCTTCGGCGGCCGTCAGCGACTCCCCCGTCACGTCGGGCACGTTGACGGGCGCCGGACCGCTCGAGACGAGCACCTCGACGCCACTGCCCAGCTGCTCGACAGTGCCGGCCGGCGGGTTCGTGCCGATCACCTTGCCCGCCGGCACCGTCGGACTCGCTTCCTTGGTGGTTCGTGGCTTGAAGCCCGCTTTTTTCAGCTTCGCCGTCGCCTCGGCTTCGCTCAGCCCTTCGACGTCGGTCACCGGCGCGCTCGCCGGGCCGCCGGAGACAACGAGGTCGACGCGCGAGCCGTTTTCCACGCGCTTGCCCGCCACCGGGTTCTGGCTGATCACGAGGCCCGCCGGGACGGTCGAGCTCGATTGCAGCTGCGGGACCGGGTTCAAACCTTCGCGCCGCAGGATCTCATCGGCCGACTGTTCGCTTCGCCCCGCGACTTCCGGCACCGTCACTTTGCCGGCGGGCGTGAGCAGCAGCACGGCCGCGACCGCGAGGGCCGCCACCACGAGCGCCGCGAGCCCCCACCACAACCAGCGGCGCCGGCGCCGGCGCGCGCCGTCGTCCTCGGGGGGGCGGTCGTCGTAGGGCAGCGGCGCGGCGAGCATCACGCCGGTCGGCGGCTCATAAGGCTGGCCGGCGTGGCCGTCGAGCGGCGAGGGCGAGTAGGTGGGCAGCCGTTCGCGCTCCTGCTCGAGGGCCGCGATCAATTCGTCGTCGTCCGCGTAGCGTTCGATCGGGTCCTTCGCGAGCGCGCGCAGCACGACGGCGTCGAGCGACGGCGGCAGCGCGGGGTTCAGCTCGCTCGGCGGCCGCGGCACAGCAGAGACCTGCTTGAACGCGATCGCGACCGCGGTCTCGCCCTCGAACGGCACGACCCCCGTCAGCAGCTCGTAGAGGATCACGCCCACCGAGTAGATGTCCGAGGCGGCGCTGACGGCGTACCCCTGCGCCTGCTCGGGGGAGAGGTACTGCGCCGTGCCCATGATCGAGCCGGTCAGCGTCATGTCGGAGGCCCCGGCGCGGGCGATTCCGAAATCGGTCACGCGCGCGCGGCCCTCTTCGTCGAAGATCACGTTGTGCGGCTTCAGGTCGCGGTGGATCACCCCGCGGCGGTGCGCGAAGCGAGCGGCGCGCAGGATCTGGATCACCGTGTCGATCGCGAGCACCGGGTCGAGCGGTCCGGTTTCGCGCACGATCGTCTTCAGCGAGCGCCCGGCGACGTACTCCATCGCGATGTAGTACGTGCCGTTCCACTCGCCGCGATCGAAGATCCCGACGATGTTCGGGTGCGAGAGCGCGGCCGCGCTCGAGGCCTCCCGCTTGAAGCGCTCGACGAACTCCTGGTCTTCGGCGAAGTGGTGGTGGAGCACCTTGACGGCGACGTCCCGGCCGAGCAGCTGGTCGTGTGCGAGGTAGACGTCGGCCATGCCCCCGGAGCCGAGGCGCGAGAGGACGCGATAGCGGCCGTCTATGAGTGTCTCTGGCTCAATCACGGAGCAGCTGTTCGATCACTTGCTTTGCGACCGGCGCGGCGAACGCGGCGCCCTGCCCCGGTACGCCCTTCAGGGTCACGGCGATCGCTACCTTCGGGTTCGCGGCTGGCGCGAACGCGATGAACCAGACGTTGTTGATCGTGTTCCCGATCTGCGTCTCGGCGGTGCCCGTCTTGCCGGCCACCTGCACCCCCGGGATCTGCGCGCTCGTGCCCGTGCCTTCGTTGACGACCGCTTCCATCATCTTGGTGACGTCGGCGGCAGTCGATTTCTTCATCACCGCCGACTGGACGGCAGGCTTGACGCGCACCACCGTCTGGCCTTCCGAGTTCACGATCCGGCTCGTGAGGTGCGGGACCATGAGCGTGCCGCCGTTGGCGACAGCCGAGGCGACCTCGGCCATCTGCAGCGGGACGACGGCAAGTTTGTCCTGGCCGATCGACATGCGCCCGAGGTCGACTTTGGGGCTGGTCGGCGCCACCAGCCGGTTGCCTTCGTAGGAGCCGCTGGTCGACATTTCGCCCACTGGGTAGTCGAGCTTCGGCTTGTGATCGAAGCCGAAGCGGTCCATGTAGCGCTGCATCGTCACCCGCCCGACTTTCTCGCCGACCTGCGCCCAGACCGTGTTCACGGACTTGGCGAGCGCTTCGGTGAGCGTGATCTGCCCGAGGCTCTCGTTGTTGTCGTTTTGGAGCGGCACGCCCGAGATCACGACGTCGTTGCGCCCCGAGACGGTCGATTCGGGGGTGAACTTGCCGCTGTCGATCGCCGCCGTGGCGGTCACGACCTTGAAGGTCGAGCCGGGCGCATAGCCGAACTGCGTGGCGCGGTTGATCAGCGGGTCGCTGGGATCGCGGGCGAGCTTCGCGTAGGCGGCGCTCGACTTCAGCGTGTTCGGGTCGTAGCTCGGCGAGGAGGCCATCACCGTTACCCCGCCGCTGCGCGGTTCGAGCGCCACGACGGCGCCCGAGTGTTCGCCGAGCGCCTGCACCGCGACGCGCTGGGCCTTCGGGTCGAGCGTCGTGACGACCTTCTGCCCGCTCGGGTGGCGCCCCTGGAGCTGGTCGAGGATCGCCTGGAGCCCCGTGTCTGTCTGACCGTTCAACGCACTCGAGCGGAAGCGCTCGATGCCGGTGCTCCCGAGGTTCGTGAAGTAGTAACCGACGGTGTTCGCGAACAGGCTACCCGTCGGGTAGCTGCGTTCGTAGACGCCTTCGGAGTGGCGCATGCTGTGTGCCAGCAAGGTGCCGTCCGCCGCGACGATCGGGCCGCGGTCGATGCGCTGCTGCTCGAGCAGCGAGCGCGCGTTGAGCCTGTTTTCGCGCAGCGAGGAGGCTTCGAAGATCGTCCAGCGCGAGGTGAACGCGACGAGCAGCGCGAACAGCAGCACGACCAGGCCGTACAGCCGGGTGATCGGGCGGTTCACGTCGATCTCCGGGGGCGGTCACTCATTCGAGCTCTTCGAGTTCGAGGCTGTGGATCAGCGACGCCGCCTTGCCTTCGGAGCGAAGCGAATGGTCGAGCAGCGTGCCGCGCTGATGGGCGGTGAGCGTCGAGGCATCGACGCCCGACACGTAGCGGCTGCTGTAGAGGTTGATGTCGCCGGGCAGCGTGAAGGGGACTCCCTCGTAGAGCGTGACCAGCCCGCGCTGGTTGGTGCCGATGAAGTACACCGACTGCATCGCCAGGAACGCGCCGGCAACGATCAGCGCGAGCACGACCAGCACGGCGACGAGCGCGCCCACGCGGCGCACCGGCAGCCGCCGGCGCCTGCCGGCGGGCGCCTCGGCCGCCGGCGCCCGCGGCCGGCGCGTCGGGACGGACGTGGTCCCCGCCGCCGAAGCCGCGGTGAGGGCGGCGGGCTGCGACGCCTGCGGGGACGGACCGTCGGCGGGCGCGGACGTGACGGCCGGCACGCCGGTCATCGTCGGTTCGTCCTCGCCGCCGCCGTGGCCGGGGAGGTCTCCGACCTCCTCGAGTCGCAGCAGCACGACCGTGATGTTGTCGCGCCCGCCGGCACGGTTGGCCTCGGCGATCAGGGCCTCTCCCGCGTCGCGGAGCCGCGGTGTGGCGACGAGCACCTGCTCGATGCGCTCCTCGGCGACCATCGTGGTAAGGCCGTCGCTGCAGATCAGATACACGTCACCCGCCCTGCCCTTGAAGGTGCGGGTGTCCACGTCGACGGTCCCCTCGATGCCGAGCGCACGGGTGATCACGGAGCGCTGCGGGTGCTCGACGGCTTCCTCCGGCGTGAGGCGGCCTTGGCGCATCAGCTCGTCGACGAGCGAGTGGTCGTCGGTCAGGCGCAGGAGCCGGCCGTCGCGCAGGCAGTATGCGCGGCTGTCGCCGACGTGCGCGATCGCGACGTCGCGCGCGCCGACGTAGATCGCGGTCAGCGTCGTGCCCATCCCGGCCTGCTCGGCGTTGGCGTGGGAGAGCTCGTGGATCCGTGTGTTGGCGACCTGGACGAGCCCCGCCAGCGCGCTCTCCGGCTCACGACCGTCGGGGAGGCCCTTCTCGAAGGCCTCGACGGCCAGCTTCGAGGCCACCTCGCCCGCCTGGGCGCCGCCCATGCCGTCGGCGACGACGAACAGGGGCGAGCGCACGAGCAGCGCGTCCTCGTTCTCGCGACGCTGGCGCCCGGTGTCGCTCCCGGAGTACTGCTCTGCGACTCTCAGCATCTAGGCCCGCGGCCTCACCGTCAGTCGACCTCGAACTCGAATTCGCTGTCTCCGATGCGCACGCGGTCGCCGGGATGCAGGGGTCGCGGCGTCTCGAGCAGCTCCTCGTTGAGGTAGGTCCCGTTGGTGGAGCCCAGGTCTTCGACCACGACGCTGTTCCCCTGCTCGTAGATGCGGGCGTGCCGCGAGGAAGCGAACGGGTCCTCGAGGCGGATCTCGGCGGAGTCGCCGCGGCCGAGGATCTGCTCGCCGTCGAGGTCGTAGATCATCCCCGAATCGTGCCCGGGCGCGCGCTCGACGACCAGGCGCGGGGCGCGGGCGACGTAGTCGACGGTGCCGAGCTTCGAGGCGGAGTACATGCCAGTGGCGTCGGGTGGCGGCGCCTGTGCCGGGAGGGCTTCGCGTCCTTGACCGGCGCCGCCGAGATCGCGCCGCGCGCTGCGGGCGACCCACAGCAGGAACAGGTAGAGGACGGCGAGGAAGCCGAACTTGAGCGCGACGGATACGGGGTCGAGGCTGTTCATGTGAGCTCGAAGACGGCCTCCGTCGAGCCGAACTCGATCACCTCGCCGCCGTGCAGCGGCTCGGGCCCGCGGACCTCGAGGCCGTTGACGATCACGCCGTTCGTGGAGCCGAGATCTTCGATCTCCCAGCCGTCGCCGGAAGGGCGGATCTCGGCGTGGCGCCGCGAGATGCCGCTGTCCTCGAGCACGATGTCGCAGTCGCGGCTGCGCCCGACGGTGCCGCCGGTGGGGGGCAGCAAGACCCGCCGGCCGCTGAGAACGAGCAGGGCCCGCTGCGGGCGCGCGCGCTGGGCGGCTTCGACGGGTCCGCGGACGCGGGCAGAGGTGCTGTAGATCATCGTCTTGCCGTGCTCATCCTCGCCGCGCACGGCCCCGCTCCGGGCGCCATGGGCGGCCTCGCCTGCACTTTGACCGTCCGGGCGGACCAACTTCGCCTGGATCCCGAACTCGCCCAGCGACAGCCGCTCGTCCGTCTCGAAAGAGACGTGGACGCCGCCGGCGAGGATCAGGTCCTCGCGCCGCGCGTGCTCGAGCAGATAGGCGCACAGCTCGTCGATCACCTCGCCTTCGACGCCTTCGTAGCGCTCACGGTCCTCGGGGGAGAGCCACACGACGTACTCGTTGGGCGCGTACACGCGCGAGACCGAGAAGGTGCGGTTGGCGTCCATCTCCCGCGCCAGCTTGCGGGCCAGTTCGACCGGACGCACCTCCGAGCGGAAGGCACGCCCGAACGAGCCCTCGAGGAGTCTGGCGATCGTGTTCTCGACGCTCTTGAGCAGGTTCATCGGCAACTCCGCATCGCCGGGGCGACGGTGGGCCCGAAGGCCATGCTACGCACTGCGCCTCCGGGCGCAGCCGGGCAGTCTATGTGTGCCCGCCCACCCGTCTGTCCACTCGGCCGCCCGCCGGGCCGCGCAGGGCGCGGGCGCCGACGGCGATCAGACCGCCGAGAACCGCGGCGAGCACGGCGCCGCGTGGCAGCGGATGCGAGCCGGCCCGAAGGCCGGCGTCCAACGCGGGCGCGCACGCGACCAGCAGCGCAGACCAGACGACGACGGCGAACACGTCGACGGCGGCGCTCGTGCCGCGGACCAGCCACGGAAGCACCACGGCGGCGAGTCCCCACAGCAGCATGCCGAGCGCCGTGCCGGTACTCAGCAGCGGCCCGACGACGTGCGTCCAGCCGGCGCCGATCGATCCTTCCCAGCCCGCCCGCACGGGCGCGCCGGCCGGCGCGCCGAGCCACAGCCTGCGGGCGAGCAACGGCTCGGCCAAGACCAGCCACCAGTAGCCGAGCGCCCCGAGCAGCAGCCGCTCGCGGGGGCGGCGAGCCTGGCCGGCGAGCGCCGGGAACGCTCCGGCCAGCCCGGCGAGGCCGAGCACGGGCGCGAGCAGCGCGCCGAGCCAGGCGGCCGGCAGGCGCCGCGTGGCCCGTTCGGCCGGCAGCACCGCGAGCGGCGCGAGCGCGGCCGCGAGCAGGACCCCGATGCCCGCTCGCCCGGTCGCGCACAACCACACGATCGCCGCCAGCGAGAGCGCGAGCGAGAGCTTTCGGGGCAGGCCGGCCGGCTCGAGCTCGGGTCCGGCCGGCGCCGGCGGTACGTCGCGGGCGGCCTGGGGGTCCGCGAGCGCCGCGGCGGCCGTGGCCGGCGAGAGCGCCAGGCGAGGGCGCCGGGGAGAACGCCGCCCGATCCCGTCTCGCTCGCGCACGGGCTCCGGGAGGGTGTCGCCCCCCAGGTCCTCGAGCGCGTCCGCGAGCGCCACGCGCAGATCCTCGAGCCCGCCCCGGTCCCGCGGCGAGGGCTCCAGAGCAGCGTCGATGGCGCCGGTGAGCCTGTTCGGGAGGTCCCGGCGGCGGCGGCGGAGCGGCTCCAGCCGCGTCCCGATCCGGCGCGCGGTCGCAGCGGGCGACGGCCCCCGCACCGGGTTCACGCCCGACAGCGCCTCATACAGGACGAGCGCCAGCGAGTAGAGGTCGGCCTCCTCGCCGACCTCGCGCCCCTCGCTCTGCTCGGGCGCCATGTAGGCGAGCGTGCCGAGCACGTCGCCGGTGCGCGTCAGCGCGTCCTCCTCGGCGATGCTCGCGCCGCCGAAGTCGGTCAGCTTCGCGGCAGCATCGGTGGGGGGTCGCCTTGTTCCCTCGCGCCCCGCGCCGGCTTCGGGGACAAGCACGTTCTGGGGCTTGATGTCGCGGTGGATGACGCCGCGCTCGTGGGCGTGCTCGAGCGCGTCGATCAGATCCAGGCCGACCCGCAGCGTCTGCTCGTCCTCGAGCTCGCCCGCGCGGATCAGCGCGCCGAGCGTGCGGCCGGGGACGAGCTCCGAGATCAGGTAAAAGGCCTCGCCGAGCGGGCAAGCCTCATACAGCGCGACGATCGCCGGATGCGACAGCCGCGCCGTCGCCTGGGCCTCGCGGCTCGCGCGCTCTGCGTCACCGTCAGGTCCCAGCCAGATGCGCTTGACCGCGACCTCGCGATGCAGCAGCTCGTCGTGAGCCCGCCACACGACGCCGAACCCGCCGGCGCCGAGGCGGCTGAGCAGCCGGTAGCGGTCGAGCAGCAGCCGCTCGCCGCTCGCGCCCCGGTCGGGACCGCGCTCGGCTGCCCGAACCGGCGGGCGCGCGGCGATCGGCGTCCGGTGCGGTGACTCACCGGCCCCCTCGCGGGTCCGTCCGGGTGTCTGGAGGAGGGTCTGCGGAGAGTCCACCGGCTGCCGCGTTCGCCGCGTGCGACCCCGCTCCTGCGCCGGTTTCGCAGGAAAAGCCGCACTGAGCGAGAAGTTGCAAGGGCGCGCGTGCAGGCTTGCAGTCGAGGCCTGCAGTCATACTGAGGCCCTTCACACGCCCGTCAACCAGGAGCGGAGGCTTTTGTCGTTCTTTGACGATGGCGAGGACACGGCTCCTCGGCCATCTGCACGAGCACCGCGATCGCGCCCGAGCGGGGGCGGTGGCGCGGCCGCCCCTCGCCGTCCGCGGCCGCGGCGAAGCTCGGGCGGGCCCTCCGGTTACGACCAGCACACGTTGATGGTGCGCCGCCGCTGGGCCGCCGGCATCGCCATCGCTCTGCTCATCATCATCGTGCTCGTCATCAGCAGCTGCCTGAAATCGGAAAAGCAGCAGTCGCTGAAGAACTACAACCACGCTGTCAGCGAAATCGCGCGCGAATCCGACGCGCAGGTCTCCAAGCCGTTCTTCACCGCGCTGTCAGGCGCCGCGGGCAAGTCTGCGATCGACGTCCAGGTTCAGGTCAACCAGCTGCGTATGGAAGCCGAGAAGCTCGCGTCGCACGCGAAGGGCCTCAGCGTGCCGGGCGAAATGAAGGGTGCCCAGCAGAACCTGCTGCTGACGATGAACTTCCGCGTCGAAGGCATCACCAAGATCGCGGCGCTGCTGCCGGCTGCGCTCGGCGGGCAGGGCAAGCAGGTTGATCCGAAGATCGCCGGCGACATGGAGATCTTCCTCGCCTCCGACGTCGTCTACTCGCAGCGCGTCGCGCCGCTGATCCAGCAGCAGCTGAGCGCCAACGGGATCCACGCGACCACAACGGGCACGCGCTTCCTGCCGAACCTGGGCTGGCTGGAAGCGAGCACCGTCGAAGCCCGGCTCGGCGGGAAGTCGGCGAGCGGCACAACCGCCGGCGTGGCCCCCGGGACCCACGGCAGCGCGCTCGTCAGCACCGCCGTCGGCACGACCACGCTCCAGGGCGAACCGACGCTCAACCACATTGCGGGGGGCGGCAGCCCGACGTTCACCATCGTCGTCGAAAACACCGGTGAAAACCAGGAGACGAACGTCAAGGTGGGCGTCACCGTGACAGCTGCCGGCAAAACGCTGACCGGCTCGCACGTGATCAACACCACCCAGCCCGGGAGCAAGGCGAACGTCGAAATCCCGATCAGCGGCGTGCCGCTCGGCGTCGCCTCGAAGATCCAGGTGAACGTCGAACCGGTGCCGGGCGAGACCAACACCGAAAACAACAAGCAGACCTACCTCGCGCTCTTCGGCGAATAGCGCCCTCGCCAGCGGCTAACTTGTGGCGATGGCCGCATCGGTGACGGACACGCAGGGGATCATTGCGATCGGGGCTGGGGCCGTGGCGCTGATCGCGCTGCTCGCGTGCGCTCTGCTGGCGATCCGGATGCGGCGGCTGCGGCGAGCGCAGCGGCTCGTGATCGGCGCGGCCGGCGAGCAGGACGTGATCGCCCATGCCGCCGGCATGCAGGAGGCGTTCGAAACGCTGCGCGACTACGTCGAGGAGACGGCGCTGCGGCTCGACGAGCGCCTTGCCGGCGTCGAGGCCGAGCTGCGCGGCGTCTTCTCCCACCGGGCGCTCGTCCGCTACGACGCCTACAACGAGCTGTCCGGCCACCAGTCGATGTCGATCGCGCTGCTCGACGACGAACGCTCGGGCATCGTCCTGTCCTGCATCCACCACCGCGACCAGGCGCGGGTCTATGGCAAGCGCGTGCTCGAGGGGCGCGGCGAACTCGAGCTCTCGCCCGAGGAGGCCGAGGCCGTGCGCCTCGCGCTGTCCGACGGAGCGGCGCTCCGCGCCGGGGAGGCGCAGCGCGGAGGGGCGGGCGGGGCCTCATCAGGGCGCGCGTGAGCGAGCCGGCAGAGGGCGATCCCCCGCGCCGGGTCGCCTTCCTCGGGCCGGCGGGGACGTTCAGCGAGGAGGCGCTGCTGAGCAGCGCCTCCCCCGGTGCTGTCGAGCCGGTGCCGATGGCGACCATCCCGGAGACGGTGGCGGCGCTGCGCGACGGCAGCGTCGAGTTCGCGGTCGTGCCGATCGAGAACTCACTCGAGGGATCGATCAACGTCACGCTCGATCTGCTCGCCGGCCAGGCTGGTGGGGTGCGGATCGTCGGCGAGGCGCTGCTGCGGGTGCGCCACTTCCTGATCGCGGCGCGCTCGCTCGAGCCGGCGCAGATTCGCACGGTCATCTCCCACCCGCAGGTGCCGGGCCAGTGCGCGCGCTTTCTGCGCGCCGAGCTGCCGCAGGCGGCGATCACCGCCGCGGCCTCGACAGCCGAGGCAGTCCGGGGCGTGGTCGCGGCAGGCGACGAGGAGACCGCCGCGCTCGGCACAGCGCTCGCCGCCGAGATCTACGGCGGGGTCGTGCTTCGGGCGGGCGTCGAGGACCGCGAGGACAACGAAACGCGCTTCGTGTGGCTGGCCCGCTCGGACGACGCCGGGGCCGCGCCGCCGCTGCGCGAGCCCGGCGGCGAACCGCGCTGCGCGCTCGTCTTCTGGGGTCAGGGCGCGCGGCACGCCGGCTGGCTCGTGCGCTGCCTGGACGAGTTCGCCGCGCGCGATATCAACCTGCACAAGATCGAGTCCCGGCCCCGCCGCGAGCAGCTCGGCGACTACATGTTCTTCCTCGAGCTCGCGGGCGAGGAGCACGAAGAGGATGTCGCGGCCGCGCTTGACGGTCTGCGGGCGCTTTGCGAACGGGTGCTCGTGCTGGGCTCCTACCGCGCCGCGGAGCCGGCCTCCGCGGCGGCCGGGAGCGGCGCGCCCGGTCCGGGCGGCGCCTCCGCGCGCTCCTGAGCGCCGCGGCTGCCCTGCTGGCGCCGCTGAGAGCGTTCGCTGGCGCTACACTCCGGCGCGGAGTCATGGAGAGCACAGTCCCACCCGAGCTGGTGGGGTCCGTGTCGGCGACTGGGCACCAGCGGCACGGGCCCGAGTCCTCGCCGCGGGCGGCGATGGGCGGCAGGGTGCTCGTCCTGAACGCGACGTTCGAGCCGATCAACGTCTGCACGGTGCGGCGCGCCGTGGTGCTGCTGCTCAAGGACAAGGCGGAGCTGATCGAGCGCGGCGCCTGGGAGCTCCACTCCGAGAGCTCGACGCTCGCGCGCCCGGTCGTGATCCGGCTGGTCTCCTACGTGAAGGTGCCGCGTGACGCGCACCGGCGCAAGATCACGCGACGCGCCGTGTTCGCGCGGGACAGCTGGACCTGCCAGTACTGCGGGTCGCGCTCCAACCTGACCGTCGACCACGTGATCCCGCGCTCGAAGGGCGGCTCGTCGAGCTGGGAGAACATCGTCGCCTCGTGCGCACCGTGCAACCGCCGCAAGGGCGACCGGCTGCCGCGCCAGGCGGGGATGCACCCGAAGCGCCCTCCGCGCACGCCGCGCGCGGAGATCTTCATCCACGTCGCGAGCCCGACGATCCCGCAGGCCTGGCTGCAGTACCTGCCGCAGGCGGCCTGAAAAAACGAAGGGCGCCCTCGCGGGGCGCCCTTCGCCTGCTTCGCTGACTGGAAAGACCGAGGACGGCTCAGTCAAGGCCGGAGGGACCAGGTCCGGCAGCCGTCTCGGGGTGTCCCGGGTTGGATTCCGCTAGGCGGACCAGCCTCCCGACCTACCGGCCGGTCACCTCCAGGGTCCCGCAAATAGGTTCAGACGACGTTTGGACCACCTCCTTTCTCTGGTCTGGCCAGAGTAGCGAACGCGGAGGAGGTCGCGGCCCACCCCGCGAGCGTCGAGGGGCCCAGCTTGGGTGGCACACGGGAGGCCGCCACGGAGCGCCGGCCGGGTGGGCCACCTCTCAGTGGACGATGACGCCGAACTCCTCGGCGTAGGTTCCGCCGGGGTTGCCTTCCCCGAGCGACTCCGGAACCGCAGCGGTGAGGCCGATGCCCGTTTCGGTGTAGCGCGATTCGAGGATGTTCGCGAGGTGCCCCGGCGAGGCGACCCAGGCTTCGACGATCGCCTGCGGCGTGGAGAGCGAGTA
>DATMMF010000001.1:0-175314 GCA_035569835.1 Solirubrobacteraceae bacterium | reverse complement strand
CCCGAGGATGAACATCAGCGTCCAGATGATCGTCGTCGAGCCCACGATCAGGATCCCGCACTGGCGCAGCGACTCGCCGAAGAAGCGGAACACGCGCAGCCCGTAGACGTCGCGGACGATCGTGCCCGTGAAGCGCCCGATTTCGCCGGTCGCGCCGAGCCATTCCCGCGGCAGTGCGAGCCATTCGTTCATCTACTTGATCACCAGGATCTGCGGGTGCGTCGCGAGCAGGGTCTGTGTGAAGACGTAGTCGAACGAGAAGATCGCCGTGAACGCGAGCACGACGGCCTCGTTGACGGCGCGGCCGACGCCCTCGGCGCCGCCGGAGGCGGCCATGCCCTTGTAGCAGCAGACGATCGCGATGATCGCGCCGTAGATCGTGGTCTTCAGCACCGAGCCCCACAGGTCGGTGGTGGAGGCGTTCGCGAACAGCGTCGCCCAGAACGGGCCGAGCGCCTGGCCGTTGACGAGCTCGGCGATGATGCCGCCGAAGATCCCGAACAAAAGCGCGTAGATGTCGAACAGGCCGGTGACGAGCATCAGCGCGAGGAAGCGCGGCACGACGAGGTTCTTGACCGGGTCGACGCCGAGCACCTGCAGCGCGTCGAGCTCCTCGCGCACCTTGCGCGCGCCGAGGTCGGCCGTGATCGCGGTCCCGGCGACCCCCGCCACGACGATCGCGGTCACCGACGGGCCGATCTCGCGCACCGCGCCCAGCACGAAGAAGCCGCCGAGGCGGTCCAGCGCACCGAAGATCGTCAGGAAGTTCGCCGCCTGCAGCCCCGGCGCGGCGTAGCAGATGCAGACCGTGGAGACGAGCAGCGGGAACCAGCACAACCGCAGCGCGAACAGGAACTGGGAGACGAACTCGCCGCCGTAGGGATACGGCGGGCGCAGGGCAGACCAGATGGTCTTGCCCGTCAGGATCATCATGTCCCCGAATTCCTCGAGCAGGTGCCTTGCCGGCACGAACGCTCGCTCGGCGACGGTACGAACCATCTCTGCCTCGGCCCTCCCTCGGGTCGCGATCTGCTCTCGCCGGTAACTCTACGCCATGCCCGCCCCCCGCGCCAAGGCCGAACCCCCGCCGTTGCAGGGGATCCGTCCACCGCGCCCGATCGCCGCTGGTATCGTGGCGCGATCGTGAGGGGGAGACGGAGAGTCCTCTTGGCGCGGCGCACGGCGCGTCGCGCCATGCCCGTGCTCGCGCTGGGGGCGTCGCTTGCTGGGGGAACCCTCGCCGCGGGCTGCGGCGGCGGCTCGCCCGCGACCGCCGGCGAACCGTCGAAGACCTTTCAGCTCGAACTCGTCCGCGCGTCGTTCCCGGCCAAGCAGTCGGTCGCGAAACGCGAGCGAATGCTGCTGTCGGTCCGCAACACCAGCGCGAAGACGATCCCGAACCTCGTCGCGACGGTCGACTCGTTCAACTACTCCTCGAACTACCCGGGGCTGGCGGACAGGCGCAGGCCGGTCTGGGTGATCGAACGCGGTCCGGGCCAGCCGGCGCTTGCCCCGGTCGAGTCCCAGGAAGTGAGCATCCCCGGGGGAGGCCAGACCGCCTACGTGAACACATGGGCGCTCGGGCCGCTGGCGGCCCACCAAACGGAGACCTTGTTCTGGGGCGTGGTGCCGGTCAAGGCCGGGGCCTACACGGTCCACTACGCCTTCGCCGCAGGCCTTGCGGGCAACGCCAAAGCTCGGCTGGCGAGCGGGCCGGCGATCGGCCACTTCCACGTGGTGATCGCGCCCAAGCCGCCGCCGACGCACGTCGATCCGAAGACCGGGCAGGTCGTGCCCGGGCCCTACGCCGGGAACGCATCGGAACTCGGCCACTGAGCGCCGGCCGCGGCGCGGCCGAGGAGTTTGGACGCTTGTCGAAGGCTTGCTCCCGCAGGTTTGGCCATGCGGTCCTCCCCTTCGGCACGCGTGCGATTACGATTGGCTGTGGCTCGCCTCGAGGGCGGTCCGCTCACGCCACCGTTTGTCATAGGAGGGATTCGCCCAGCCCATGCCCAGGACCCGTCAGCAGAACGTAACCGCCGCCCAGTGGAGCGCCAACGGAGCCGCGCTCGGCGCGCTCGACCTGACGATCCCCGACAACCAGGTGTTCGGGGCCAACGTCTTCTCCCCCGCCGTGCAGCGCGCGCGCCTCCCCAAGCACGTCTACAAGGCGCTCCAGCGCACGCTCGACCGCGGCGAGGCACTCGACACGACGCTCGCCGACTCGGTCGCCCAGGCGATGAAGGAATGGGCGATGGAGAAAGGCGCCACCCATTACACGCACTGGTTCCAGCCGCTGACCGGCTCCACGGCCGAGAAGCACGACTCCTTCTACGCGCCGGTCGGCGACGGCACGGCGATCGCCGAGTTCTCCGGCAAGGAGCTGATCCAGGGCGAGCCGGACGCCTCCTCGTTCCCCACCGGCGGCATCCGCGCGACGTTCGAGGCCCGCGGCTACACCGCCTGGGACCCGACCTCGCCGGCGTTCATCCTCGAGAACCCGAACGGCGCTCTGCTGTGCATCCCGACGGCCTTCACGTCATGGACCGGTGAGGCGCTCGACAACAAGATCCCGCTGCTGCGCTCGATGGACGCGCTCTCCAAGGCGGCGATCGCGGCGCTCGAGCTGCTCGGCATCGACGACGCGCGGCGCGTGTTCACAACCGTCGGCCCGGAGCAGGAGTACTTCCTGATCGACGAGCAGTACTACTTCGAACGTCCCGACCTCGTCACGACCGGCCGCACGCTGTTCGGCGCGAAGCCGCCGAAGGGCCACGAGCTGGACGACCACTACTTCGGCTCGATGCCGGAGCGGATCCTCGCCTGCATGCTCGAGACCGAGCAGGAGCTGGCGAAGCTCGGCGTGCCGATCAAGACCCGTCACAACGAGGTCGCGCCGAACCAGTACGAGGTCGCGCCGGTGTTCGAGAACTCGAACGTCGGCTCCGACCACCAGCAGCTGACGATGCAGGTCATGCAGAACGTCGCCCGCCGCTACGGGCTCGTGTGCCTGCTGCACGAGAAGCCGTTCGCCGGCGTCAACGGCTCGGGCAAGCACAACAACTGGTCGATGGGCACCGACACCGGCATCAACCTGCTCGACCCGGGCGACACGCCGTCGGAGAACCTGCAGTTCCTGTTCTTCTGCACGGCCGTCATCCAGGCGGTGAACACCTACCAGGCGCTGCTGCGCGCCTCGATCGCCTCGCCCGGGCAGGATCACCGTCTGGGCGCCAACGAGGCGCCGCCGGCGATCATCTCGATCTTCCTCGGCGCCGAGCTGGCGAAGGTCTACGCGACGATCGAATCGGGCAAAGCGGAGCGCTCGAAACCGGGGTCGATCCTCGGCCTCGGCACTCCCGTCCTGCCGCCGCTGCCGCTGCACGGCGGCGACCGCAACCGGACCAGCCCGTTCGCCTTCACCGGCAACAAGTTCGAGTTCCGCGCGCTCGGGTCCTCGCAGTCCCTGGCGATGCCGAACACGGTGCTGAACACGATCGTCGCCGAGGCGATCGACGACCTCGCCGCGAAGCTGAGGACCGCGATGAAAGGCAACAGCGCGAACCTCGAACGGTCGCTGATGAAAGTCGTCAAGGACAGCTGGAAGGCGAACAAGAAGGTCATCTTCGAAGGCGACAACTACTCCGAGGACTGGCACAAGGAGGCCGAGAAACGCGGCCTCTACAACCTGCGCTCGACCCCGGAAGCGCTGCCCTGGCTCGTCGACAAAACCACGGTCGCGCTGTTCAAGAAACACGGCGTGCTCTCCAAACGCGAGCTCGAGTCTCGCTACGAGGTGTTCCTCGAGCAGTACGCGGTGAAGATCAACATCGAGGCCGAGACGGCCGCGGCGATCGCCCGCACGCAGATCCTGCCCGCCGCCGTCCGCCAGCTCACGGAAGTGCGGGCGGTCGGCCTCGACGAGCTCGGTGAGGAGATCGAGCCGGTCATCAAAGAGCTCCACTTCGCTCTGCGCGCGCTCGAGGACGCCAACCTGGCCGAGAACCAGGACGACGCGACGCCGCTGAAATGGGCGCGCTACGTGCACGACCGGGTGATCCCGGCGATGGAAGACGTCCGCGAGGTCTCCGACCGCCTCGAGAAGCTGGTGGCCGATGACCTGTGGCCGCTGCCCAAGTACTCGGAGATGCTGTTCATCAAGTAGCACCCGGCGCTCCAGAAGCTGTCGCGAGAGGTCCCGCCTGGGGCCTCTCGTCGTTAACGGCGCCCGGCCGTTGATCGGCCGTCGCCTAGCATTGTCGGATGGCCCGCGACTACCTGACCGCGATCAACAGCCACGTCGTCGTCTACGACGGCGGCATGGGCGCGACGCTCGAGCAGTTCGATTTGTCAAGCGAGGACTACGGCGGCCTGCAGGGCAAGTGCCACGAGGCGCTGGTGCTCAACCGTCCGGACGTGATCGAGGGCGTGCATGCGTCGATGCTCGACGCGGGCGCCGAAGTGCTCGAGACCGACACCTTCCAGGGCTCGCGGCTGAAGCTCGAGGAGTGGGGGCTCGGCGAGTACACCGTCGAGATCAACACGAAGGCGGCCGAGATCGCGCGCAAGGCGGCGGGTGAGAACCGCTACGTCGCCGGCTCGATCGGCCCGACCGGCTACCTGCCCGCCTCGGAGGACCCCTCCCTGGGCCAGATTCGCTTCCGCGAGCTCGTCGAGGTCTTCGCCGAGCAGGCCGCGGGGCTGCTCGACGGCGGGGTCGATTTGATCATCATCGAGACGGCCCAGGACATCCTCGAGGTCAAGGCGGCGATGTTCGGCGCGCGCCAGGCCTTCGAGAGCACGGGCCGGGCCGTGCCGATCCACACCTCGGTCTCGCTGCTGCCGAACGGCGGCAAGATGCTCCTGGGCACCGACATCTCCTCGGTGCTCACGACGCTCAGCGCGCTCGGCGCCGATGTGATCGGGCTCAACTGCTCCACCGGTCCCGAGGACATGCGCGACGCGATCCGCTTCCTGGGCGAGCACTGCCCGGTCCCGGTCGCGTGCATCCCCAACGCGGGGTTGCCGCTGCAGGGCCCGGAGGGCGAGACGATCTTCCCGGAGCAGCCGGTGCCGCTGGCCGAGGCGCTGCAGGAGTTCGTCGAGCGCTACGGCGTCGGCATCGTCGGCGGCTGCTGCGGCACGACACCCGCGCACATCGCCGCGATCGTCGAGCGGGTCGCCGGACGCGAGGTGGCCTCCCGCCCCGCTCCCCGCGCTCCGCATCTCTCGTCGATGATCGACGCCACGCCGCTCGTGCAGGAGCCGCGCCCGACGATGGTCGGCGAGCGCGTCAACTCCCAGGGCTCGCGCAAGGCCAAGGAGCTGCTGCTCGCCGACGACTACGACGGGCTCGTGCAGATCGCCGAGGACCAGGTGAGCGGCGGCGCGCACGTGCTCGACCTGTGCGTGGCGCTGACGGAGCGCACGGACGAGGACGAACAGATGCGCGTGCTCGCCAAGAAGGTCTCACTGACCCAGCCGGCGCCGATCCAGGTCGACTCGACCGAGCCGGAGGTGATCGAACGCGCCCTGGAGCAGATCCCGGGCCGGGCGATCATCAACTCCGTCAACCTCGAGGCGGGCCGCGACAAGCTCGACCGCGTGGTGCCGATGGCGCTGGCGCACGGCTCCGCGCTGATCGCCCTGACGATCGACGAGGTCGGCATGGCGAAGACGGCCGAGCGCAAGGTCGAGATCGCCAAGCGCATCCGCGATCTGTGCTGCTCCGAGCACGGCCTCGACCCCGAGCTGCTGATCTTCGACTGCCTGACGTTCACGCTCACCACCGGCGACGAGGAGTGGCGGCCGTCGGCGATCGAGACGATCGAGGGCATCCGCCGCATCAAGGCCGAGGTCCCGCAGGTCAAGACCTCGCTCGGCGTCTCGAACGTGTCCTTCGGCGTCTCCCCCACGGCCCGCGCCGTGCTCAACTCGGCCTTCCTGCACCACTGCGTGCAGGCCGGGTTGGACCTCGCGATGGTCAACCCGAACCACATCACGCCGTACGGCGAGATCCCCGACAACGAGCGCGAGCTCGCCGACGACCTCGTGTTCAACCGCCGCGAGGACGCCTTGGAGCGCTTCATCGCGCACTTCGAGTCCAAGGGCGAGGAGGACATCGGCTCCGGCGCAGCCGACCCAACCGAGGGCATGGAGCCCGAGGAAGCGCTGCACTTCCACATCCTGCGCCGCCGCAAGGACGGGGTCGAGGAGTGGATCGACCGCAGCGTGGAGAAGAAAGGCGCGGTGCCGACGCTCAACGACGTGCTGCTGCCCGCGATGAAAGAGGTGGGCGACAAATTCGGCGCCGGCGAGCTGATCCTGCCGTTCGTGCTGCAGTCGGCCGAGGTGATGAAGCGCGCGGTCGCCCAGCTCGAGAAATACCTCGACAAGATCGAGGGGTACACGAAGGGCACCGTGGTGCTCGCGACGGTCTTCGGCGACGTCCACGACATCGGCAAGTCGCTCGTCAACACGATCCTCACCAACAACGGCTACACGGTCATCGACCTCGGCAAGCAGGTGCCGATCCAGACGATCGTCGATGCAGCCCAGGAGCACGAGGCGACCGCGATCGGACTGTCCGCGCTGCTGGTTTCCACCTCCAAGCAGATGCCTGCGTGCATCCAGGAGCTGCACGCCAAGGGCCTCTCCTACCCGGTGCTGATCGGCGGCGCCGCGATCAACCGCGCGTTCGGCTACCGGGCGCTCTACCCCGGCGGCAAGGAATCCGAGGAGATGTACGAGCCCGGCGTCTTCTACTGCAAGGACGCCTTCGAGGGCCTGGCCGTGATGGACCAGATCGTCGACGACGACGCGCGTGCAGCGCTCGAGGAGAAGCTGCGCACGGCAGCCCAGGCGTTCCGCGAGAAGGGCGAGGAGCCGGAGGAGGAGCTGGACTTCGCCGATGACTCCGTGCGTTCGGCCGCGCGCACCGACGCCCCGGTCCCCGAGCCGCCGTTCTGGGGCGTGCAGGAGATCCCCGTCGACCTGGACGAGGTCTACCGCCACCTCGACACGCACGTGCTGTTCAAGCTGCACTGGGGCGGGCGCGGTGTCAAAGGCGAGGCCTGGCAGAAGCTGCTCGCGGAGGACTTCCGCCCGCGGCTGGAGCGGATGTGGCGAGAGCAGGATTACCTGCACCCGCGCGCGCTGCTCGGCTTCTTCCCCTGCTACGCGCTCGGCAACGAGATCGTGCTGCTCGACCCCGAGGACCGGGCGACCGAGCTGGCGCGCTTCGTGTGCCCGCGCCAGCCCAAGGGCGATCGCATCTGCCTCGCCGACTTCTTCCGGCCGGCGGTCGACGGCCGAGCGCCGGAGGAGCTCGACGTGATCCCGGTCCAGGCCGTGACGGTCGGCAGCGAGGTCACCGAGCTGATGGCGCGCCTGGAGTCCGATGGCGAGTTCGCCGAGCAGCTGTTCGTGCACGGTCTCGGGGTGCAGACCGCCGAGGGCCTGGCGGAGTGGCTGCACTGGCGTGTGCGCGGAATGCTCGGAATAGACGCCGCCCAGGGCCGGCGCTACTCGTGGGGATACCCGGCCGTGCCCGAGCAGTCCGAGCACCTCAAGGTCGACGAGCTGCTGCGCCTCGAGCAGATCGGCATGCGCATCACGGACGGCTTCGCGCCCGACCCCGAGCAGTCGACGCTGGCGCTGGTCGCGCACCACCCGCAGGCGATCTACTTCGGCACCAGACAGGGCCGGCTGCTGCCGGACGGCAGCCCGGACGACCTGATCCGCGGCTCCTCGCGCGACCCCTCGCTGTTCGGCGAGCTCGAGGACTCAGAGCCGGCCGAGGGTGGGGTCGAAGGCGAGGATGAGCCCGCGATGGCGGGCGAGAGCGGCTAGGCACGCCCGCCCGGCCCGGCCCGGCGCTCGCGAGCGGCCTGCGCCGCGAGCGCCGGAATCGGCTCAGCCTTCTTTGTTCGTGATGATGTTCCAGCCTTCTTCCACCGGCGCGACGTAGGACAGGTTCCCGTCGGGCACTTCGTCGGACAGGGTCCCGCGGTAGACGCCGTCTTCACCGAAGAGCGGGAAGCACTTGCCGAGGAACTGGTAGTGGATGCCTTCCTCCCGGCTGTGGATCCAGAGCTTCTTCTGGACTCCGCTCGGGAACTGGCGCAGCCGGCTCGTGGAGACGAGCGCTTCTTCGAACGGCGCTTCTCCTTCCAGGCCGCTCGAGAGCGAGCCCCGCTCGACGGTTGCCTGGCAGTCCATCTTCCGGATCTCGATCGCGACGTCGTCGAGCAGCTGGGCGTCTCCTGAGGTGGCGTTGTAGGCGAGTTCGAGCGGCTCCTCGACGTTCGCCGCGACCGGGATCGTTTTCCCCGCAATCTGGACCGGGACGGTGCAATGCGTCAGCGACACGTCGACCGGGAGCGTCTCGCTCTGATGCGCGACCATGTTCGCCGATCGCGCCACCGCGCACGAGACCGTGAAGGGCCCGAGCTGGAGTTCCTGGTGCCCCGCCGTCCCGCTAACGCCCTTGCTCGGGAATTCCCGTTCCGGCGCGTGTTGTGTGGCGATGAATTCGCCCGGAGAAGCACTCGCGCTCGCAGCGCACGCGGCACCGAGCGCCACCGTCGCCGCGATCAGCAGCGCAATCCGTCTCATCTCTGTCCCCTCTCGATCGGTTGCGCGCGTGTTGTCTGCACGCGCCCCCTGCGCCGGCGTCCGTGGTCCCCTCCGGCCAGCACGGAGCCTAGATCCGGGTTCCTCGGCGATCAAGCTATTCGAATGTCAGAAGGCTTACTGTCGACGTGCGTCCGTGGGGGCGCCCACTGCCGGACCGCCGGCTCCCGCCGCGCGCGCGACCCGGCCCGCGGTCGCGACGCGCTGCTGGGTCGCCATTTCGAGCACCTCATCCGCACACAGCGGGCGCGCGAAGTGGAAGCCCTGGCCGAAGTCGCAGCGCATCCCTTCCAGCCGCGAGAGCTGCTCCGGGTTCTCGACGCCCTCGGCGACCGCTTTGAGGTTGAAGATCCGGGCGAGCTCGACGATCGACGCGGTCATCTGCTCGACCTGCGGGTTCGTGTCTGCGAGGAACGAGCGGTCGATCTTGAGGATGTCGACCGGCAGCTCGCGAACGTAGTTGAGGGAGGAGTAGCCGGTGCCGAAGTCGTCGATCGCGAGTTTGACGCCGAGCTTGCGCAGCGCTTCCAGCCGCAACAGGCTGACCTCCATGTCCTGCATCATCACGCTCTCGGTCAGCTCCAGCGTGAGGCTCGAGGGCACGATCTCGGTCTGCTCGAGTGCCTCGGCGACCTCGCCGATGAACTCGGGGCGCTGCAGCTGGCGCGCGGACACGTTGACTGCCATCGACAGCGGCGGCTCGCGCGGGCACTCCTGCTGCATGCGCGCCGCCCACGCACATGCTTCGCCGAGGATGTGGCGGCCGACCGGTACGATCAGCCCGGTTTCCTCGAGCAGCGGCACGAACTCGGTCGGCGCGAGCACGCCCCGCTCGGGGTGCTCCCAGCGCGCGAGCGCCTCCATCCCGGCCATGTCGCCGCGCTCCAGATCCATGATCGGCTGGTAACGCAGCGTGAACTCGCCGGCTTCGAGCGCTCGCTGCAGTTCTGCCTTCAGCTCCATGCGCGCCAGCGCGCGGGCGTGGATCTCGGGATTGAACAGCTGGTAGTTGTCCTTGCCGTGCTCCTTGGCCATGTACATGGCCGCGTCGGCGTTGCGGAGCAGCTCGTCGGCGTCCGCCGAGGAGACCATCTGCTGGTCGGAGAAGGCGATGCCGACGCTGACGGCGAGCGTGACGTCGCGCCCGGTCAGCGGGATCGGTGCCTTCAGCGCCGTCATCACGCGGCTGGCGACCTCGATCGAGTGCAGCTCGCTCTCGGTGTCGCGAAGCAGGATCGCGAACTCGTCGCCGCCCAGCCGCGCGGCCGTGTCGACCGGGCGCATGCAGTCGCCGATGCGCCGGGCGACCTCTTGGAGGACCTCGTCGCCGGCGGCGTGTCCGAGGCTGTCGTTGACGTACTTGAAGTCGTCGAGGTCGAGGAACATCACCGCGACGGGCCGCTGGTCGCGTCGGCGGCCGACGAGCGCGTGCTCGACGCGGTTTCGGAACAGCGCGCGGTTCGGAAGGCCGGTGAGCGTGTCGTGGAAGGCCTGGTGCTCGAGTTCGTCCTGAAACGCCTTGCGCTCGGAGATGTCGCGCATGTTCAACACGATCCCCTCCACGGCTTCGTCGGCGAGCAGGTTGCAGGCGGCGGCCTCGACGTCGCGCCAGGCCTGGGCCGCTGCGGCGGCCTCCGGCGCGCCGCCCGCATCGCCGGGCCGGACGCGGAACTCGATCAGCGACGGCTGCCCGGAGGGCTGGGCCGCAAGCGCTCCGATCAGCGCGCGCAGGCGCGGCGCGTCGTCGGGGTGCACGACGTCGAGCAGATCCGTCCCCAGGAGCTCCGCCGGGTCGAGCCCGAGGGTGGGAGCGACCGAGTCGCTGAGGTAACGCACGCGCCCGTCGGCGCCAAGGATGCACACCACGTCGGAGGAGTTCTTGATCAGCGACGCGAGCCGGTCCTCCGAGCGCCGGTGCATGCTCTGTTCGGCAAGCTCGATCCTCAGCCCCGCCTCGCGGCCCGTGAGGACCTCGTGCCGGCGCACCATCCCCGCCATGCGCAGCAGTACGAGCGCGAACATCGCCGCCGAGGCACCGACCAGCACGTACAGGTCGATGTGCTCTCCGAGCGCGCGCCGCACGACGATCACCCCCGGCACGGTCAGCGCGGCGCATGCGAGCAGCGCCAGCCGCGGGCGCGTCAACGCCGCCTCGCTCTCCGGGCCGGGTTCTGAGAGCCGGCGCATCGAGGGATGCATCGCGGCCGTGCCGAGCAGCGCGTAGAAGACGGCCCAGCCCGTCATCGTCACCGGCCCGGGCTGGAAGTGTTCTTCGAGCAGACGCCACCCGTAGAACGCATCGCTGAGGAGCAGCGCGCCGATCGCGCACAGCATGAAGTTGAAGGAGGCCTCGCGACGGTGACAGCCGGCGGCCAGGCGGGCCAGCACGCCGACGACGAGGATGTCCATCGCCGGGTAGCCGATCGACGCGAGGCGCCCGAGCTCCGACATCGTGGCTTCGTTGGCGTAGGGAGAGATCAGATAGACCCAGAGCAGGGTCGCAAGCGCGAGCGTGACGATCAGCGAGTCGATCAGCGCGCTGCGGTCGCGGTCTTCCGCGCGTTCGTGGATCAGCAGCAGAAGGCCGCCGGCGAAGAACGGATAGAACGCCAGGTGAAAGGAATCGGCGACCGAGGGGAACGTGAGCGCCGTGCCGAACAGGCGCTCGTAGTTGTACGCGAGCACGTCACTGGTCACGAACAACGCCTGCCCGATCGCGAGCAGGTACCAGGGCAGCCGGCGCCGCGGCGCGTTCAGCTTCGCCCCGGCGATCAGGGCGGCGACGCTCAACCCGCCGAGCAGGTTGAAGAGCAGGCCGCTGTGCCCGAGCAGCGCGTAGCCGGCCGTGCCGAGCGCCATCAGGGCGAGGTACGGCGCCCAGATCCCCCGAGATGCGGTGGTTTCGTTCTGCTCCTGCGGCCGTTCGTCAGCGTGCGTGTCCGTCATCGCTCGTCCCCTGCGAGCGGGCGGTCCGCGCCCGGGCGAGCCCGACCGTCTGAGAGCCCTGCCGCGGCATGCGCAGCCGCGTCAGCTCGACGCGCACGATGCGCGTGTCGAGCAGTCCAGGCAGTGACTGCGGAATGCCCGCCGACGAGCCACTCCCGCCCCGAGCGGGGCGGGGCCCCATCCTGGGCAGGGGCGCAGCGTCCGGCTCGGCAACCGCGGCTCCGGAGTCGTGCATGCCTCGTACATCGGGGGGATGACGCCGCCCGCTTGAGGGCTGGGTGCGCTCGTGCGCAGAGGTTGGAGGGCGCCCTACGTCAGGGCGCTGACAGCTACTCGTCCTCGCGCGGCGGCGGGCGGAACAGGATCCGCTTGACCTCGGCGGCGGAGCCGCCCCCCAGCCGCAACGCGGTCTGGATGCCCTCGTTGCCGAGCTCGCCGGCGTCGAGCGCGCGACGCAGCTCGTTCAGGGGCGCGAGGTCGTCATCGGCGACGTGCTCGCGGGCCGTCTCGATCAGGATCAGGTGCCGCGGCCGTCGCTGGGCGGCCGCGATACGCAGGAACGGCTCGCGCTCCTCGGGCGAGAAGCCCTCCGTCGCGAGGACGACCGTCTGGCGGCCCTCGAGCCGTTTCTGGACGGCCGAGGCGAGCAGCTCGCGGGCGCGCTCGTCGAGCTCCTCCGCCCCGACCCGTCCGCTCAGCAGCGCCTTCACCTTGCGCAGCGACAGGACCGCCCCGCGCTCGTCGATCAGGCGATCGAGGAAGGCGTCGAGCTCGGCGGTCGAGGCGCAGGAGACGAGCAGCAGGCTGCCGGGCGAGTAGCGCAGCCGGTCGGTGGGGCGCAGCACCCGGCAATGGACGGTCAGGTCTGCGGGCCGCGGCGGCGCGCCGTCGCGGCGCGGACGGTCAGAGGACCAACCGCCTCGCTCGTCATCGGAGATCTTCACGCTGCGCCCGGAGGGTCTGCTCGACATGCACCCATCATGCCGCAACAGAGGGGCCGAGGCGGGGGTGCGCGCCAGCCGGGTCCTCAGGCGGGCGCGCCCCGGGCCGCGATCAGCGCGAGCTTCGCGGCGCGGTCAAGGCGCTTGATCCTCGCCTCCTCGCGCATCGCCTCGGAGCGCCCGGGCATCGCCCGCGCCATCACCAGCTCGACCGGCAGCCGCGAGGCGGTGTAGCGGCTGGCCTGCCCCGCACGGTGGCTTTCCAGGCGGCGCTGCACGTCGGTGCTCCAGCCGGTGTAGAGCGAGCCGTCGCGGCAGCGCAGCATGTAGACCCACGCCTGCGCCATCGGCAGCGGCCGTCAGTCGGCGCGGACCGGGCTCCTGGCGAGATGGCCGCGGCCGGGCTCGACGCGCGGCAGGCGAACGGGCGCCGCGTGCATCGTGCGCAGCCTTACGTCCCGCCAGGAGAGCCCCTCGTTCAGCAGGGCCGGCAGTCCCATGATCAGCGCGGTCAGGAGCTCGACCGCCTGCAGTACGATGCCGTAGGCGATCGCGTCGGGAGTCGAGACGTGGTAGGCCCCGCTGAGCACCGCCACGCAGGCGGCCTGGAAGACGCCGACGTTCGCGGGGGTGGCCGGGATCACCGCGGTGACGTTGACGGCGAACAGCACGGCCGCCGCGGCGCCGGCTCCGGCCTTCTGGTCGATGCCGAGCGCCATCAGCAGCAGCCAGCACGACAGCCACTGAAGCGACCAGGCGCCGAGCTGCGCGATCACGGCACGCGTCGCCGCGCGCGGCTTTCTGAACACCGACAGCCCGCGGCGCAGGCGCAGCAGCGCGGCGCGCAGCGACGCGAGCGCCGCCTGCAGCCGGCGCGAGCGCGACACGGCCGCCGGCGGTACGAGCACCGGCGCCGCGAGCACGGCGAGCAGCGCGGCCAGCGGGGCGAGCGCGAGCAGCATCAGATCGCGGTCGTGCCCCTCGAGCACGCTGACGCGCGAGAGCGTGACGAGGCCGAGCACGCTCAGCGCGAGCAGGTTCAGCACCGTCTGGGAGACCATCGTGCCGAGCACGACAGGCAGCGTCTCCCGCGCGCGTCCGAGCCGGCGCGCGAGGATCAGCGCGCGCGAGGGCTCGCCGAGGCGGGCCGGCAGCGTGGCGGACATCAGCACGCCGATGAACGTGCCCTGCATCGCGTCGCGACGTTTCGCGGGGCGCCAGGTCGGAGCGGCCGAGAGGATCGCGTGCCAGCCGATCGCGCGGGCGAACATCGCCGCGCACATCAGCGCGACCCCGGCCGCGATCAGGCCCGGCTTGGAGGCGACCAGCGAGGCCGCCACGCGCGTCACGCCCACGCGCTGCAGGGCGAGGACGGCCAGCGCTCCGCCCGCCGCCGAGCTGAGCGCGAAGCCCGCCCGTCGCAGCGTCCGCATCCGGCGCGCCGCGGCCGTCGCGGCCGGTCTCGTGCCGGGCGGCTGCAGGCTCGCAAGCCGTTCGGCGGGCACGCGCGGCAGCAGGTCGCGCGGCGCGAGGCCGTACTGTCGCGCGGCGCGCACGAGCGGGCTCGCGCCGGCCTCGCCACGACGAGCGGTCACGATCGCCTGCTCGTACGTGTCCAGCGCTTCGGCGGCGACGTGGGGCCAGGCGAACCGCTCGGCACGTTCGCGCGCCGAGCGCGCCATGCGCTCGCGGCGCGCCGGGTCGAGCGCCAGCGCGCGCAGCTGCTCGGCGAGCGCCAGCGGATCGCCGGGCGCCGTCAGGACGCCGTCCTGGCCGTCGCGCACGACTTCGCGGTAGCCGGGGATGTCCGAGGCGACGACGGGCGTGGCGGCCGCGAAGGCCTCCGTCAGCACCATGCCGAAGCTCTCGCCGCTCAGCGACGGGGCGCAGAGCACGTCGGCTTCGCGCAGCCGGCGCAGCTTCTCCTCCTCGGAGACCTTGCCGAGCGCCTCGATCCCGGAGTCCTCGAGCGTCATGTGGGCGACCTCTTCCGCGCTCGCCCCGACCAGGGTGAGCTTCGCGGGGATGTGCTCGCGCAGCGCCTCGAACGCGGCCAGCAGCACCGGCAGCCCCTTGCGCTGCACCGCCTGCCCGATGAACAGGATCTCCAGTTCGCGCGCCTCGCTGTCCACGCGCGGCGAGGGCTCGGGCCACGGCTGCAGATGCACGCCGTTGGGGATGATGCGGTAGTTGCCGCCGAAGAAACGCCGCGCCGTCCAGGCCGCCGCCTCCGAGACAGCGATGCGAGCGTGGAGCCGGTTCATGCGCCGGCGCCCGCCGAGCGGCACGGCGGCGAGGCCGTTCGTGATCGCGTTCTCGGAGTAGGTGTGGAAGGTGCCGACCAGCGGCAGCTCCCCTGCGGCGCACAGCGCGTCCCAGCCGAGCACGGGCACGACCGGCTCGTGGATGTGGGCGACGTCGTAGCCGCCGTGGCGCAACTCGCGGCGCAGCGTCGAGACCGCGTGCGGGCTCAGGGACACGTTCGAGACGGCGCCGTTCGCGGGCAGCCCGAGCGTGCGACCGAGCGAGACGAAGCCCTCCGGCGCCGGATGGCGCTGCGGGCGCGCGCCGCGGTGCCGGCGCGCCGAGAGGCGGTCGTCGGGGTCGTAAGGGGCGAGGATGCGCGGCTCGTGACCCGCCGCGTCCAGCTCGGCGGCGAGCGCTTCGATGTGGCGCGTGACACCGCCGGGATAGGTCCAGGAGTACGGCGAGACGAGTGCGATCCGCACGAAGCAGAACTCTATCCACAGGCGCGCGGGTCCGCCCGCGCCGCGATGCGATAATCGGCGGGGTGAGCGCGAGCCGGCATTTCGTGAAGTACACGTTCCTGAAGACGGACCCCGCTTGGCGCCGCGCGCCCGCCGAGCAGCGCGAGCGCGACAAGCGCGAGTTCCTGGCGGCCTGCGAGGACTTCGCCGACGGGCACCTGCTGCAGGCCTTCTCGCTGGTCGGCACGCGCGGCGACGCCGAGCTGCTGCTGATCGCCGAGGCCGAGAACCTCGAGCGCATCCACGAGTTCCACGTGGTGCTCGCCCAGAGCGGGCTGATGAAGTTCTCGCAGATCACGCACTCGTTCCTCGGCATGCGCAAGAGCTCCGAATACTCCGAAGACGAGCGCACGAGCCCGCGCGCGTTCCGCGGCAAGTACGTGTTCGTCTACCCGTTCGTGAAGTCGCGCCAGTGGTACGCGCTCCCCGCCGAGCAGCGCTGGCGGGTCATGCAGGGGCACATCCAGGTCGGCCGGGAATACCCGGGCGTCGACAACCACACGACGTACTCGTTCGGGCTCGACGACCAGGAGTTCGTGGTCGCATTCGACACCGACGACGTCGGGACGTTCCTGGACCTCGTGCAGCGGCTGCGCACGACCGAGGCCTCGGCCTACACGGTCCGCGACACCCCGAGCTTCACCTGCATCTCGATGTCGCTCGAGCGGGCGCTGAACGCGCTCGACGGTGAGCCGCTCGGAGCCGAGGCGCTGCCCGCTGTCTAGACCTCGCGGGCTCGCGCACCTGAAGCGCTCGGACCCTGTCCTCTCGGCGCTGATCGAGTCCGTCGGGCCGCTCGGCGACATGCGAGCAGGCCGGCCGGCGCCCGACGACCACTACGGCGCGCTCGTGCGCGCGATCGTCGGCCAGCAGCTGTCCGTGTATGCGGCGCGCGCGATCTACGGGCGGCTCACCGAGCGTTTCGGCGGGCGTCCGCCCAGGCCCCAGGAGATCCTCGACGACGAGCCCGAAGAGCTGCGCGCGGCCGCCGGCCTCTCCCACGCGAAGGTCCGCTTCCTGCGCTCGCTCGCCGAGCACGTGCTGAGCGGCGAACTCGAGCTCGCGCGCCTGGACGACCTCGAGGACGAGCAGGTGACCGCCGAGCTCACGGCCGTGAAGGGGATCGGCCCGTGGAGCGCGGACATGTTCCTGATGTTCCAGCTCGGCCGCCCGGACGTGCTCCCGGTCGGAGACCTCGGCATCCGCCGCGCGTTCGAACGCGCTTACGAGCTTCCGGGGCTTCCCGAGGCGCCCGAGATGGAACGGATCGCCGAGCCGTGGCGCCCCTACCGCACGCTCGCGTCCCGCTACCTGTGGCGCTCGCTGCAGAACGAGCCGCTGTAGCCGCGCCGCGGCGGGCCATCCACGACGACGACGGCCCCCTCGAGAGGGGGCCGTCGAAGCCGCGTCCGGCCGCGGGGCGCGTGTCCCCGCGGGCGCGAACGCCGTCAGCCGTTCAGCGACCTAGATCGCAACGAATTCGAATTTGCCGGTCTTTTTGCCCTTTTTGAGGGGCGCTTCTGTGGTGCAGTTCGAGTCTGAGTACTTCGCCTTCTTCGCGGCCACGCAGCGGCCCTGTTCGGGCTGCGCCGGGTTGTTGACCGTGTTCAGCTCGATCTTGTCTTCACGGGTGATTTTTTTCTTGCCTTTCGTTTCGATGATCGGGGAGAACGTCTCTTTCCCGGTCTGGTCCTGCGCCGAGGGCAGTTCGGAGCCCGGCAGGATGTTGGCTTCGGTGATCAGCGTGTCTTTCGGCTGACCTTCGAGTTTTTCAACTTCCTGTTTGCCGCCCGCGCCGTTGAGGACAACTTCGCCCGTCGTGGCCATCACGTTCAGCGGCACGCTTTTGCCGATCGCCGAGCCCTTCACGGAGACCGCTAGGCCTTCGCATTCGAATTCGGCCTCGGCGCCCTTGCCGGTCGTGCCGCCGGCTTTGCCGATGAAGTCGACGCCGACTTCGCCTTTGGCTTTGCTGATCCAGCCGACCGTCGTTTCAAGCAGCTTGGTTTCGATCGTGCCGGGCGAGATGTTGCCGCATTTTTTGCCGTTCGTTTCGCATTCTTCGAACGTGACGGTCACTTCGCCGTGGGTGGCGCTCGTCAGCTGCCCTGCGGCTTTGCTTTTTTTGCATTCGATTTCCGGCAGCCCTTCCGAGGAGAGCTTCGAGAGCCCGCTCGACGCCGTGTAGGGCGCGGGGCCGGTGATCGGTTTCGTTTTCGCTTCTGCCCCGACCGCGAACACCGCGCCGAGTGCCAGCAGCGCAAGCGCTGCGATCATGATGCGTTTCATGCGTGTTGTTTCTCCTTACCCCTCCACCGAGCGACGGGCCGCGCGGCGCCATGCCGTGAGGCCGATGTCGCGAGATGCCGCTGGACCGGAGCGGCGCCGGTGGTACTCCGATCCCCGAAGCGGCGGTTCCCCCCGCCCGCGGGTGCAGAGTCGCGATCGGCCACTGGGCAGGGCGAACTGCCCCTGCCCGGGGGCACCGAGCGCCTGAGAACGCTCGGACGTCCCTCCCCTCACCGACCCTGACCTCATGGTCATCGACACCAGTACCCGACCCCGCCGGGACGCAAACCCGCCTGGCTCCTGGCCCGCGGAGGGGCGGGCCCGAGAACGCGCCGCTACTTGAGCTTCAGCTGGTACTTGCGGCGCGCCTTCGCTTCGCAGGCGACGCGCTTCTTCTTGCTGCTCTTGTTCCTGCGCTTGCACGTGCTGACCGCCGCGACGCGTTTGTGCGCGTTGGCATCGCACTTCGAGCGGGCCTTCTTGCTCTTGGCTTTCTTGCAGAACTTCAGCAGTTTCTGGAGTTCGCTTTCGTGGACCTTCTTGGCCCCCAGCACGCAGTGGCTGAGCTTCACGACGGTGTTCTGCGTGGTCAGCGCGCCGTTCTGTCCGACCATTTCCGTCGGTGCGCTCAGCGGGCTTTCGCACAGGTTGCCGAAGCCGCTGAAGGCCGAGTGCGGGCCTCTGGGGAGGTTCACTTCGAAGGTTTCGACGGGTGCGTCGGGGACCGTTTCGAACGTCGAGCTCGTGACCCCGTTTTTGATGTTGGTCTTGCCGTCGAGCACGAGCTTGATGCCTTCGCCCTGCAGTACGAACTCGGCGTCGGGGAACGACGCGTTCGCGTGCGAGACGAGGTACGCCGGCCCTTCCAGCGGTTTCCGCAGCACGGGGGTGTGGGCGACGGCGGTGCCGATTATCGAGCCTTCGGGGCATCCAGCCGGGTTGACGTCGAAGATGTGATCGTCGCAGGCTTTCTGGATCGTCGAGAGGCGCGACGGCAGCGCCTTGGGGAACATGACTTTGGTCTTGCCGATGTTCGACTGTCCCTTGGCCGAGGTCACGACGATCTTCATGCCGAGCCCTTCGGTGCGGCTGTAGTTGGATTCCGAGGAGATCGTGAAGCCGGGGTGGAACGGCAGCGACGCGCAGCCTGTGACGTTGTAGTTGCTCGAGGCGCTGCCGCTGCCGCCTTCGTCTCCTGTCACCGTCGCGGTGATGGTTTTCGGCGTGCAGTTCGTCGGGTTGAACTGGAATTCGGGGCGATCGGTCGTGACGGTGATCTGTTTGAGCTGGACGGGCACGCCTTTGAGGAGCGTCGGCAGCGCGTCACCGTGGGGCCCCGGGTCGGTCGTGACCGTGACCGCTGCGGTGCTGGGGTCGACGTTGATCCGCGAGCGCACATCGACGACGCCGAGGTTGAACGGACCGGCTACCGCGTCAGTCTCGTCGAGCAGACCGAAGGGGGCGCCGTCGTAGCCGGTCGTCAGGAACGCGTTGCCGCCGAGCGTCACGGGCGCGCCGCCGAGGCCGGAGCTCGCCGACGAGTGCCCGACCAGGCTTTCCGGGCCGCATTTCCACGGCTGGCCCGCGGGCGGTTCGGGACACGGCGTGACGTTTTTGAGGACGGCAGCGATACCCGGCGGGAGATGTACGCTCAGCCCGTTGATGCCCTGCTGCCCGTCGGGCCGGCTGAGCGTGATCGTGAATGGCGAGAAGCCACCGGCGATCGGGTTGGTGCTGCCCGCCGCGATGCTCGGCTGCAGCGGCAGCGTCGCGCCGGGGCAGGCGCTGCCGCCCGGTCCCGAGTTGATTTCGAAGCCTTCGCCGGGGTTGGCGCCCGTGTTCGCCGGCGGCTGACCCGACCACGGCGTGAACACGCCGGACGCGTTGTAGGTCCCGCAATGGCCCGGCGTCGCCTGCGAGGCGCGCGGCCCGTTGAAGAGGTGCAGGTGCAGCCGTTCGAACGGCGCCTGCGGCGTGTTCCTGAAAGTCGAGGTGAGCTGCCCGGTGGCCGGGTTGATCGCGACTTCGCCCGCGAGCTTGATCAGCACCTTCGTCGTTTCTTCTTCAGCGACGATGTACAGGACGAGCGGCGAAACGAACGGGCTCACGTCCTGGTTGCCGAGATACACGCTGCCGGTGAGTTCGTGTTCGAGGACCGGCGTCTTGACGTTGACCGTGCCGATCTTCGACGCGTTCGGGCAACTCGCCCCCGCGGTGTTGAAGCTCTGCGCTTCCAGCGATTCGCCGAGGTTGCTGCTTCCGTTGAAGCCGACCCCTCCTGGTTCGCAGGTTTCGAGGCCGTTCGCGGCGCCGGCGCTCGCCTGGAGTGACGGGGGCAGGGCGAGGGTGGTCGCGCGCAGGTCGCTCTCGGCCAGTCCGTTCGGGTCGAGCGTGCTTTCCTGCGGCATGTTCACGTCCACGTTCAGGCCGCTCGGCGTCGAGCCCGCCGTTTCGTCCGGCTTCACCGAGATCGACGGGTTGAACGGCAGCGATTCGCAGCCTTCCATCGTGGGGAACGCCGCTTCGCCGGAGAAGGTCTCGCCGGTCCAGGCCCTGCCGGCGATGGTCACCGCCTGCGGGCTCGTCGGACACGAGGTCGGCATGAACAGGAACGGGATCTGCGGAGGCGATTCGTGGGGGCAGGTGTGCGGCGGTTTGAAGCCTTCCGCGAACCAGCCGTTGCCGACGCAGTCCCAGCCGCGCGCTTCGTCGTGCACGGGGCTCGAAGGATTGCCCCACAGCGTGACCTGCGCCGCCAGCACCTGCACCGCCTCAGAGTTGTTGCGCACCGTCACGGTGACCCCGTAGTCGCCGCCGGTGCGCACCGAGGCGTCTAGCACCACCGGCACGTGCACGATCTCGAAGCCGAATCGCGCGGCCGAGCCGGCCTGCGGTTCGAGGTTGAAGATCGGGACGGCGTAGGTCTTCAGCCCTTCCAGGATCGGGTCGTTGAACGTGACCACGGCGACGCCCACCGCCGTGTTGTCAGGGCATGAGTTGATCGTTTTTTCGTCCAGCGCGCCGAAGTCGGTGCCCGAGCAGCGAGGCGTGGCGAGCGGGTCCCCCAGCAGTCCGGCCGGCACGTTCGTGATGATTTCGCGCTGCAGCGCGAGCGCCTGCGGGAGCGGCGGCTGTCCGACGAGCTGGTCGTCCTTGCCGAGCCCCTGGTTGAGCGCGAACGTCGTGGTCAGCTGGAACGGGTGCGAACCCGCCTGCCGGTCGACCGAGCCGTCTTCGTTTTCCGGTGTGATCTGGAAGTTTTCCAGCCCGAAGGCGGGCGGCCCGCCGCCGATCTGCACCGGCCGCTGCAGCGGTGGCGTCGCCGCGACGCCGCCGCCGCTCACCGCGACTTCGTTGAGCGGCGATTCGGCCGTTTTCGTGTGCACCTTCACGCGTATGTGCGCTTCCACGTGCTCGAAGGCCGGGATCGCCGGCACTTCGAACGTCGGGAATTCACAGCGGACTTCTTTGCCTTCGCTCGCCGCTTTGCCGCTTTCCAGGATTTCGCAGGCGTGTTCGAATTCGTTGCCGTGGCGGGTCGGGATACCCCGCCCGGTGAAGCCGATCGCATTGAACGCGGCGACGCTCGCGGGAAGGTGATCGGTCAGGACGACCGCGCTCCCTTTCGCAGGCGCCGCGCCGAGGTTCGTGGCGATGGCGATGATCTCGCCTTCGCCGGGTTCGGTCCCTTCGCCGGGTTCGGTCCCTTTTGCGATCGGGAGTTCTCCTTCGAGCGGCAGGTGCGTCGGCGCGGGGCGAGATTCCAGTTTCCAGTACGGCGCTGCAGCGAGCGCGGACTGCGAGCCGCCGGCGAGCGCGAACAGCAACGCAAGCGCAGCCAGCAGCGGAACCATGCTCAGCAGCCGCCTCATTTCTTGACCGTCGCCTTCTTGGCGGGGCCGTACTTCTTGTGCGCCGCGTGTTCACAGGCCTGGCGCTTGTGCTTGTTCTTGTACTTCTTGCGGCACTCCTTCAGCGCTTTCGCGAGCTTCTGCGCCTTCGTCAGAGGTTTCGGTTTCGCCTGGGGGGGCTGGCTGGTTTTGGTCGGGAGCACCGCGCCGGACGGTTTGACATTGCCCGAGACTGTGATGGCGGCGCTCGCGGGAGCGGAGAAGGCCGGCAGCGCGGGCGCCGGACCTCTGCAGGGCAGTTCGGGCGTTTCTTCGCACGGGGGTGCCGGCGGCGGCGGCGGGGTCGAGCAGGGCGAAGAGCTTTCGCAGACATGCGCGTCGTAGACGTCGAAGTTGGTGTCGAGATCCTGAGACGTCAGCTTCGCCTCGGTCACGAAGTACACGTCGTTGCCGTCTTCGCTCGCGTCGATGAACGCCGATTCGTGTTCGCTCGTGCCGGAGGAGATCATGCCGAGGCAGCCGCCGCCGCTCGCGCAGCCGCCGACCTGATTCGGCTCGTACTCGAACACCTTGTTCTTCGGCCCGCTCGCGGCTGGGACGAGGTGGTCGGGGCTGTTGAAGAACAGGCGCCCGCTGTCGGACAGGTAGCGCGACTGGTAGACCGCCGAGGCGAGGAAGTTCGACGTCCAGCCCGGGATGCTTCCGCCCAGCCAGTGGTCGACCGCCGGTTCGCCTGCCGCCCATGTCCCCACGCGGTCGACGAGCAGCCCGATTCCTTCGCCTGCGCCGCCTTCGTTGGTCGCGCCCGGATCGAACACGCCTGCGGGACGGGCCCCGCTCGGGTTGCACGAGGCGCACAGCAGGGAGTCTTCCTGCGCGTCGTAGAGGAAGACCTCCTCGTCCATGCGTTCGCCGGGCGCTTTGCTGGTGACGTCTTCGTTGTCGTAACCCGTCAGTTTTTCCCTCGACATGAACGCGAGGTAGCGACCGTTCGGGGAGATGCGCGAGGTGACGAACCGGAGCTCGCCCGGCCCGCCGTGCGCCGCGCCCCAGTCGTTGGCGTCTTCGTTGGCGAGCGAGGCGATCAGCTTCGGGGTCCATTCGGTGCCGTCGAAGTGGGCCAGGTAGAGATTGCATTTGCGCCCTGCGCTGGCTTCGACGTTGGTCGTGCAGTTGCCGTGCTGCGCGTCTTCGGTCAGTGCTGCGTTCGCCACGAAGTACACGCTGTCGCCGTCGTCGCTCGCCGCCAGAACGCCGCCGCCGCCGCGCTGTTGGAGCACGTAGCCGCGTTCGCCGTTGACGCCTTCGGGCGTGAGGTCGCAAAGCCGGCCGCTGGCCGTCAGCGAGCACCCGGGCTGCGCGCCGGTTTCGCCGTGTTCGAACACGTACAGGTCGGGCTCTACCGTCGGGACGGTCTCGGCGTGGGAGTTCGGGGTGAGCTGCTGGGTGTCGGTGAAGAACACCTTCTTGCCGTCGGTGCTCGCGGTCTGGAAGATCGCCGCCGCCGTGCCGCTGCCGGACGCTCCCGGCGCGACTTCGTCCACCTGCACGGTGCTGTCTTTGACGGTGTCGCGCAAGTAGAGGTGGTCGCCTTCGGATTCGGGCTCCTCCCAGTACACGAGCGAGCCGTCTTCGGAGATCGCGTTGCGATCGTCGTGCCCCTGGCCGAGCCTGGGGATGACCTTCGGCGAGGCCGGCGCGGGTTCGCCGTTCGGGAGCACGCTTACCTCTTGGATGTGCGGGGTGTTCGGGGGTGGGTTGTCTTCCCACATGTACAGGCCGGGTGACGCACGGTGCGATTCGAACACGACGTGGCTGAGGTCGGGCGTGCCCTCGATCGCGTCGATCCCTTCGAAGCTCCCGCCCCCGAAACACGGCGCGGTGGCCGCTTCGAAGCATTTCTTCGTCGCGGTGAGGCCGCCCGGCATGTCGGCTTCGGTGACGAGCGCGAGGAACCCGGCGTTGCTCATCGTCTTGCCGTTTTCTTCGGCCGTTGTGTAGCTGGCCGCTTCGCTGGTTTCCGGTTCGATCGGTTTGTCCGCGCGCAGGTAGATGGTCTTCTCTTGTTTGCGTTCTTCGACTTCGTTGCCTTCGAGTTTGAACTTTTCAGGCGGCGTCAGCGGCGGCTGGGCGAGGGACGTCGCGGCGTGCGCACCAGGGAACGGCTCCACCAGACCCAGCGCGAGGTTCAGCGAGAACACGTGGTACTCCTCGCGGCCGGGTTCCACTCCCGTGCCGTAGGTGTGTGGCGTGGAGATGTCCTGCGAGCTCCAGCCGCTGGAGCTGCGCACCGAGATCACCTGCGTGTATTCGAGGTTGCGGTTCCCTTCGGGTTCGCCGTCGGCGGGGATCGGGCCGTCAGAGACGTAGCTGATCGCGCCGCCCTTCGCGGCCGCCTGGATCTGGCCGCCTTCTTTCGTGATTGCTTCGGGTTCTGCGCCGTCCTTGTTCGGGGGCGAGACCAGTTCCCACTGGCGGCCGTCGGGCAGTTCGGCGAGCGCAGCGGCGATCGTGAAGGTCTTTTCCGCGCTTTCGACGGAGCCGAAGCTGTTCGAGGCGACCACGCGGTAGTGGTAGGTGCCGGGCGCGAGGCCCGCCAGTTCGACGCTCAGCGGCTGGTCGCCGAAACCGTCGCCGAGGTCGGTTTCCGGCGACTTCACACAGGCCCCGGGCGCGCTCGAGCAGGCGCTGCCGCCGTATTCGAAGTACGCGTGGGTGTCGGCCCCGTGCGGTTCGACCTGCGCGCTCAGCTTCTCGTTGCCGGCTTCGCTCGGACACCCCGAGCCGCCGCCGGCGCCGCAGGCCGAGAGGCTGTCGATCTGCGGCGCGCCCGCCGGTTCCTGCTCGAACACCGCGACGTCGCCCGAGGCCGGGTCGGTGACGTAGGCGAAGTGCGTCGTTTCGTCCACGGCCACGCCGCCGGCTGCCTTCAGGTTTTCGGAGCCGAAGCGCTGGCCGGGCGCACCAGTCGGGCTGAAGCTCGCGATGATCCCGGTGGATTTTCCGCCGGAGACCCGCGTGTGCGCCACGTACACCTCGTTGCCTTCTGCACGGTCCACGGCGACCGAGCTCGAGGGCACCGTGTCGAGTTCTTCGATCAGCGTTTCGCCCGTTTTGTGTTCGAGCTTTGCGATCACCGGCACTTCGTTGACCACATGGCCGGCGTACAGGTTCGCTTCGGAGTCGACGGCGAGACCCGCGGAGCCTGTTTCGAAGTAGGAGGATTCGACGCCGAAGCGCGCCACGTTTTCCGGCGAGGCGTTGCTGAACACGTCGGCGTTGCCTTCGGCGTCCCAGACGTACAGGTTGCCGGTGGCGTCGACCGCGAGGCCCTCGATCGGTTCGAATTTCGCTACGGCTTCTTCTTCCGGCTGCTTTTCGGTCGGCTTGAACCGCTTCAGTTCGGCGAGCTGCGTGCCTTCGGCGCTGAACTTGTAAACGGTCCCGTCTTCGGCGACGATTTTTTCTTTTTCCGCCAGTTTGGCTTTTCTCGCCCCGGTGCCCGCGACATACACGTCGCCTTCCGAGGGGCTGCCCGGCGCGTTGTCGACGGCGATGTACTCGGGCGAGAAGACGGCGAATTCGCGCACGAACTTCTCTTCCGCGAGGACGCCTGCGTTCAGAACCGGTTCGAACTCCTCGACGCGGTTGTTGGTGCGATCCGAGACGTAGACGTCGCCGGTTTTGTTGTTGACCGCGACGGCGAAGGGCGAGCCGAACTGACCCGACGCTTTTCCGGGGGCGCCGAATGCGAAGTCGAAGCTGTGGCCGCGTGCGGCCAGCGCTCCGGCCGTGAACACCGACTGGGCAGCGAAGATCGCCACGAGCGTGCAGCCGAAGGCAACCGCCGCACGGGCGCGCCGAGCGCTTATCGCGATGCTCATCCTAGTCCCCAAATCCCCATGTCTCCCTCGTAGGACCGGCGAGTTTACAGGCTCGAATCGAGGGGCGCAAGCAGGAACGGTTTGTGTCTGCTTCGACGCTACCCCTGCTCGGGTTTGTGTCTGCTTCGACGCTACCCCTGCTCGGGACGACCCCGGCGGGGACTCGGCGGATGACCGACGCCCAAGCCACCACCCCTCGCGACGGCGCGCCTCGCTCACGCACGACCGCGCGTCAGCGAGCGCGTCTGTAGCCGGCGGCCGGACGGACAAAAAAGGGCGGGCGCGGATTGCTCCGCGCCCGCCCCGTCCGGCTAGATCACTAGCCAGGCGTACTTCTCAGAACTTCTTAGATCGCAACGAATTCGAAGTGACCCTCTTTTTTGCCTTTTTTGAGGGGCGTTTCGACGGTGCAGTTGCTGTCTGAGTACTTCGCGTGCTTGGCGGCAACGCAGCGGCCCTGTTCGGGCTGCGCCGGGTTGTTCACCGTGTTGAGCTCCACCGGGTCTTTGGTGTGCGTGACTTTTTTGCCTTTTTTACCGAGGAGTTCGGTGTATGTGATCACCGCTGACTGGTTCTGGGCGGACGGAATTTCGGCGCCCGGAGCAACGTTCGCTTCGGTGATCAGCGTGTCTTTCGCGCCGGTTTCGAATTTTTCGATTTCCTGTTTGCCGCCGAGGCCGTTCAGAACAGCTTCGCCGGTTTCAGACATCACGTTGGTTTTCGGCTCTTTGCCGATTACCGAGCCCTTGACCTGGATCGCAATGCCTTCGCATTCGAATTCGGCCTCGGAGCCTTTGACGCCTTCACCTGCGGAGCCGATGAAGTCGACGCCCGCTTCACCTTTGGCTTTGTTGATCCAGCCGACGGTGGTGATCAGTTTCTTGGTTTCGATCGTGCCGGCGCTGACGTTCCCGCATTTTTTGCCGGACGTTTCGCATTCCTGGAACACGACGACCGTGTTCCCTTGCGTCGCGCTCGTCAGTTCGCCGGTTGCGGTCGATTTTTTACATTCGATTTCCGGCAGACCTTCGGACGACAGCTTCGAGAGACCGCTGGTCGCCGTGTACGGGGCGGGGCCGGTCGGCGGTTTGACTTTCGCCGAGGCCGAAACCGCGCTCATCGCAAAAGCCGCGACGAGGACGAGCCCCATTATCACGATGCGTTTCATGTGGTGACTGCTCCTTTTCCCTCTTGATTAGTTGACCGGCTTTGGAACGGAACCTCTAGAAAGACGAGGCTGCCCCCAAGCCCGTCGTGGCCGCGTCGCTGCTCCTCAGCTTCGCGGTAATGCTCCCGACCCTGGCAGAAAACATCTCATGCGTCAAGGTCAAGCCTGCGGGGTGGTTGCGGGCAACTGATCGGACGCCTCCCACACGGGAAACGCACGCGTTCCCGCGCGCCTGGGCATCCGTCCCCATCTCCACCCCAGACCTCATGTCGCGGCGACCGTACCACACGGATCGATCAGCCGTCAACCGGCTTGATGCCTGCAAAGGCTTGACATTTGCTGGCTGGCGGGCCAGACAACGGAATGCGCTGGAACGGGCGGGTCCGCGGCGCCGCAGGCCCGGCGGGAACATGTTGCTTCGCTGTGAACAGGCCCTGTCGGGACTTTTGCGCGCTCGATCCGAGGCCGAACAGTTAACCTCCAGTAGAGGATCAGGGAGCAGGCAGGCAGGCCCTAGCGGGTTCCGGCGAGCCCGACGCCCAGGCCGACCACAACCGGTAGGTCATGTACACGTGGCCGAGCCCCGCGTCGAGGAGCCCGACCGGGTACGCCGGGTCCTCGCGGAACGAGTACTGCATGACAGCGGCGACGCGTGGGTCCCGCGACCACGCCTGCAGCTGGCCGGCCAGGGCGCCGCACCCCGCCGCTTCTTCGCCGGGCGCCCCGCGGCGCGGGCGCCCGGGACGCGGGGCGCCCGCCCCGGCCTCCGTGACCCAGATCCGCGCGCCCGCGGCGCAGCCGCCGCGGGCGTCGAGCGCGTGCTCGAGCTCGCCGACGGGGTCCGCGCCCGCGGCGGGCGCCCGCCCGTAGGCGGCGTAGGCGTGCACGGACCAGTCGTGGCTGAGGCAGAGGACGTCCTCGGGCAGCCCGTCGACGAACTGCCCGATGCCCAGCCGGTGGGGCGAGCCCTTGTCGTAGCCGCCGAGCTCGCCGAGCAGAAGCTGCGCGCCGCTGCCCGACGCGCGCAGCTGCGCGGACGCGGCGCGCGCAAGCTCCGCATAGGCGCCCGCGGCGAGCGGCGCGCCCGCCGCTTCGCAGCTCGCGCGCTGCGGGCTCAGGAAGCGCGGATCGTTGGGCTCGTTCCAGGGCGCGAGCCACGCGAGGGGGACGCCCTCGCGGCCGGCGAGGGAGAGCAGCCCGGCGATCAGCGCCCGGTAGGCGCCGAGCGCCCCGGGGAGCAGCGCCCGCGCGGCGCTCGCCGTGCCCGCCGCTTCGCAGCCGTGCGGAGGGAGCGCCGCCCAGGCGGGTGCCCCGAGGATGTCGACCACGACTTCCGGCGGCGGCGCTCCGCTGGACCGCGCGGCCCGCCGGGCCGAGGCGATCGCCGCGAGCTCGCCTTCGACGCCCGGATAGGAGCCGCATGGCGGCACGCCGCGCGCGCAGCCGTCGACGGGCGCGTTCAGCGCCGCGGGGCGCGAGGGCGAGGGCTGGAGCGCCGCCCAGTCGACCAGCAGCCGCAGGTAGCGCGGGTGGAGCGCCGCCAGCATGCGCCGGCCTGCAAGGAAGGGCGCGGCCTGCGGCGGGGCGGCGCTGTCGCCGGGGGCCCACAGCAGGTTCGCGTTGTCCTCCGTCAGGCCGAACGCCGGGGCCGCGCGGGACGCCGGCGGCGACGCGGGACGAGTCGCTGACGGGGCGCTGCGCGCATGGCCGCCGCCGCACGCGGAGAGGGCCGCCGCCGCGACTGCGCCTGCCGAGACGGCGATGACGAGGCGGGGTGCCGTGCGGCGCCTGCGAGGCGATCGCCCGCGCCGCCCGGGCGCCGAGCGGCGCAGGAGCCTCAGACGGCCGAGACCTGCTCCTCCTCCGCCACGCGGAAGGAGGAGCCGCAGCCGCAGGCCGCCACGACGTTCGGGTTGTTGACCTTGAAGCCGGCGCCCTGGAGGCTCTCCTCGTAGTCGATCGTGGAGCCGCTGACGAACTGCAGGCTCTCACGGTCGACCAGCAGCTTCAGGCCATGGCTCTCGAACACGACGTCGCTGTCGCGCTGCTCGTCGAACGCGAGCTGGTACTGGAAGCCCGAGCAGCCGCCGCCGCGGACGCCCACGCGCAGCCCGGCGAGGCTCACGTCCGCCTGCTGGGCGGACAGAAACTCATGCACCTTCTCGGCACCCTTGTCGGTGATCTCGATCATCGGCTGTGCTCCTGTGGACGGCTCCAAGACTATCCAAAGTATAGCGGTCGCCACGGGGTGCGCGAGTGCGTCCGCATCCGGCCCGGGGCGATCTTCTAGGCTAGGTGCGAGGTGCCCACCCCGCACGAGATCAAACAGCGCATCGAGGCGGCGCTCCCGGGAGCGCGGGCCGAGGTCGAGGACACGACCGGGACCGCCGACCACTTCCGGGCCACCGTCACCGCGCCGGCGTTCGAGGGCCTGAGCCGCATCGAGCAGCACAAGCTCGTCTACGGCGCGCTCGAGCCCGACATCGGCGGAGCGATCCACGCGCTCGCGCTGAAGACCCAAACCCCCTCCACCGTCGAGACCCCCTGAGGAGCACGCACGATGTCAAGCAGCCAATTCGACCCGATCCCGATGGCCCCAACCGAGGACCCCGCACCCGCCGCCGCGCCTCCCGCGCCCGACGGCGAGGCGAACGCGATCCGCGATGCGATCCGCGAGGCGATCGCCGAGCACGACGTGATCCTGTTCATGAAGGGCACGCCCGAGGCACCGGCGTGCGGGTTCTCGGCACGGACGGTGGCGATCCTGCAGTCGCTCGAGGTGCCGTTCGCCGCCGTCGACATCCTTCCCGACCCGCGCATCCGCCAGGAGCTCTCGGCGATCTCGCAGTGGCCGACGATCCCCCAGCTCTTCCACGGCGGCGAGCTCCTCGGCGGCTGCGACATCGTCACGGAGATGTACGAGTCGGGCGAGCTCGAGCAAGCCCTGCGGTAGGAGCGGCCGTGCGGTAGCGTCTCGCGCCGCATGCGCTCCGTAGCCGTCGCCTCCGACAGCACCCACTACCTTCCCCGCCGGCTCGCCGACGAGTGCGGCGTGCACCAGGTCAGCCTGTATGTCGGTTGGGCGGGCCAGTCCGAGCGCGAGCTCGACATGGCGGGCTTCGACGCCTTCTACGAGCGGCTGCGCACCGACCCCGAACTGCCGAGCACCTCCCAGCCCTCGATCGGCGACTTCCTCGCCGTCTGGGAGCCGCTGCTCGAAGAAGATCGCGACGTGGTCTCGATCCACCTCGCCGGCGGCATCTCCGGCACCGTCGAGGCGGCCCGCCAGGCGCACGCGCTGCTCGCTGAGCGCGGCCTCGGTGACCGCGTGGAGGTGATCGACGGCGAAACCGCCTGCGGCGGGCTGGGCATGCTGGTGCTCGCCGCGTGTGCGGCGGCGCAGGCAGGCGCCGACAAGGAGGCGGTCGCGGCTCGCGTTCGCGAGGCGCGGCGCTCGCTTCGCATCTGGTTCTGCCTCGACACGCTCGAGTACCTGCGCCGCGGCGGGCGGATCGGAAAGGCGCAGGCGTGGCTCGGCGGCACGCTGCGGATCAAGCCGATCCTCTCGCTCGAGTTCGAGATCACGCCAGTCGAGCGCGTGCGAACCGCCGCGCGGGCGTTCGAGCGCATGGTCCGCTACATCGAAGAACTGCGCGAAGCCGGCTCCGACGGCTGGGTGGTGCAGCACATCCAGGCGCCCGAGCAGGCCCAGCGGCTGATCGAGCGCGGCCGGGAGATCTTCGGATCGGAGCCGCTGTTCAGCTCAGAGGTCGGCCCTGTGATCGGTACCTACACGGGGCCGGGGTTGATCGGTGTCGGCGGCGTGCCGCGCGAGTTCTTGAACTGAAGCTCCGGCAAGTGCCCGGCCGGCGAGCCGGAGGGCGCCGCGGAGGAGCAGCCGGGGACGCGCGTCCTGCGGCCCCCGGCCGTTGTTCACCTGCATGCCACGTACCGCCTGGCGGAACGAATAGCTTCCCGGCCGCCGGGGCGTCGTGCGCGATCTCGCTCGTTCCGGGATCTTCGGCGCGAGCGCGTCAGGGGCCTTCGCGGCCCGCGCCTTTGCCGTGGGGTTCCGGTTCAGCCTTGGCCGCGCCTTTCACGCTGCCGCTGCCGGCCGTCTTTTCTTCCGCCTTGGCGCCGGCCACTTCTTCGGACTTGCCGTGCGCCGGCGTTTCTTCGGACTTGCCGTGGGCGGGCGCTTCTTCCGTTTTGCCCTTCGCCGCCGATTCTTCCTGGTGGCCTTTTGCCGGCGCTTCTTCGTGCTTGCCCTTGCTCGCGGGTTCTTCGTGCTTGGCTTTGCTCGCCGGTTCTTCGTGCTTGACCTTCCCGGCCGGTTCTTCGCTCCCAGCTTTGCTCGGCGCCTGTTCGCTGACGGCTTTGTGCGGCTGTTCACCGGACGTCTTGTGTTCTTCGGAGCGCGCTCCCCCGCCTTCTTCGCGCGCGGGGCTCGCAGCAGCCTGGCCGCCGCCGGCGGCGACGGGCGTGTTGGCGTCGGCCGTGAACGGCGCATGAGGCGTGGCCACGCCGCCCGCACGGCTCCCGCCGCGGTGACCCGGCGCAGAACCCGTCTTGGACCGACCTGGGCGAGCGGGCGCCCCCGCGGAGGCTCGCAGCGCCGCCGGCGTGGTCGCAGCGCGCGAGCCCGAGAGCGTCGTGGCGCGCGCAGCGGCCGAGCGGCCGCGGTGGGCGGGGCGCGCGTGTGATGCGCCGGCCAGCCCGAGCGTGCTGCTCGTCGCCGCGACACCGCCGACCAGCGCAGCCACCGCGACGACTTTCGCCGCCGAGGCAACCGTCGCGGCGCTCGCCGTCAGCCACGAGAGGATGCGCTCGGGGAGGCTGCACACGAACGACCACAGCGCCAGCGGCCCCCGGCCGGCGTAGTGGTTGCAGAAGGCGCGCACGACGTCCGGGTCCAGCTTCGTCCCGGCCTCCGCGCGCAGGATGTCGATCGCCTTCTTGTGCGGGCTCGCTGCGCGGTAGGGGCGCGCCGAGGTGATCGCGTCGAACGTGTCGGCCACCGCGATGATGCGCGCGCCGAGCGGGATCTGCTTTCCGCACAGCCCGTCGGGGTAGCCGCTTCCGTCCAGGCGCTCGTGGTGATGGCGGATCATCGCGACCAGCTCAGGGTCGCCGAGCACCGAGGCCATGTTCGCGCCGTCGCCCGGGTGCAGCTTGATGACGCCGTATTCCTCGTCCGTCAGCGGGCCGGCCTTGTGCAGGATCGACTTCGGCGTCCTGGTCTTGCCGACGTCGTGCAGAGCCGCGGCGGTGCGCACGCGCGCGATCTCCTCGCCGCCCAGCTTCATCCGCCGAGCGACCATCGTCGCGTGCCTGGCGACACGCCTGGAGTGGCCGTGCAGGTAGGGGTCGCGCGTCTCCATGTTCGAGACCAGCCGCTCGAGCAGCCGCGTCTGGCGGCGCACGTCGCCCCTGTCGAGGACGTGACCGGCCGACGCGCGGGCCGAGAGCGGGGCGGCCAGCTCGGAGGCGTCGGCGATGCGGCGCTGGGTGAGCAGCCGGTGGATGTAGCCCCACACCATCAGCTCGCTGAACAGAAGATCCTCGGAGCCTTGGCGCTTCTCCCAGAAGGACCTTGCCAGCGCCGAGATCACCAGCGAGATCGCCATGCCGAGCAGCAGCGTGATCAACGCCGAGCCGAGTGTGCCGGACTCGCGCAGCCACCACACCGCTGCCACAGGGGTGCCGGCGACGAGCAGCGTCGCGAGCGTGACCTGCGCGGCTTGCTTTACGTAGGGGGAATGGATCTGGGGCCTCATGTCTTCAGGACGCAGGGGTCCAGATCCAGCTTCGGCCGAATCGGACGCTGCTGAAGCCGGCAGCAGCGTGCTCGGCGCATTTCGCGGTCCGCGCTCTGACGCTGCACCGAACGGACTAGGGCGCTCCCGCGAGCGCGGCTCTACCCGCGGCGCCGGCGGCGGCGCATCATCCGCACGCCGATCACGAGGCCGATCACGGCCGCGCCTGCGGTGATCTCCGAGCGGTGGCGCTCCACGTATCCACGCCAGTCGGTCGCGCGCTGCACCTCGGCGCGCAGCCGGTCCACCGAGATGGCGAGTTCCTGCCGGTTGGCCTCGATCGAGTTGCGGATCTCGGCCGGCGTGCGCTGGGGCGTGGCCATCAGGCCGGTCCCACCGGCGGCTCGGGTGGGGTGGGCGCCGATGATACGGGCGCCAGCCCGGCGGGCGGGACGGCCTCGGGAGCCGCGGTGACGGTTTCCTTGATCCGCTGGGCCTCCTCGATCGCCATCGTCGGCATCGGCGGGCTGCCGCGTTTGACCGCGCGTGCGGCGATCAGGCCCGCGGCCACGCCGAGCGCGACCAGGATCAGCGCCATCGCGAAGAAGCCCCAGAAGAACGTGAACTGGTTCCCCGGCAGGTAGTAGTAGAGGAGGTAGGCGAACCCGAACAGCGCCATCACGAGCGCGAACAGGAAGAACACGCCGGCGACGATGCCCACGACCGCGCCCTTCGCGAGCTTCGTCGCCTTCTCTGTGACCTCCGCCTTGGCGAGCTCGACCTCCTCGCGGACCAGCGTGCTCGCCCGCTCGGAGACGTCGGCGATCGCGGCCGCGATGTTCGACGGCATCTCGCTGCCGTTGGGCGGTCCGCTCATTCGGGCGGATCCTCTCCGAAGATGCGCCGCCAGGCGATCGTGGCGGCACGGTTGGCGGCGATGCTGGCGAGCGCGCCGAACCCGGCGAGGATCCCCGACCACATCAGCCTCTTGACCATCTCGTTCTCCATGCCCGCGCCAGTCTATTGCCCGGGGCCGTCGCGACTCAAAACGGCGCGCCGGGGAGCGCAGGCGGTTCGGGCTCCGGCGCGCCGGCGCGAAGCCGGCGCTCAACCGACGCCGGCCTCGTCGCCGGCGCGGGTCTGCAAGCCGCCGCAGACCGTCTCGACGACCTCCCACTTCGCGCGCTCGAAGTCGCCCGGGCCCTGCGGCAGGAGCCCGAAGATCCAGCCGGTGAGCAGCTGCTCGATCGCGCCGTAGAACGCCATCGCTGCGAAGCGCGAGTCGATCTCGGGCTTGAACTCGCCCGCCGCCTGCGCGTCGGCGATCATGCCCCCGATCAGCTCATAGGCGTCGCGGATCGTGCCGATGTGCGTGTCGCCGAACGAGTTCGCGGCACGTGTGACCTCGACGATGATCACCTTCATCAGGTCCGGGTCGTGGCGGTAGCTGTCGACGATGAACGAGGCGATCGCCGCCAGCTTCTCGCGCACCGGGATCCGCTCGCCGTCCACCTGGCGGATCACCTCGAGCATCACGTTCCAGCGCTCGAGGAACAGCGTGTCGAGCACCTCGTCCTTGGATCCGAAGTAGTGGTAGACGAGCCCGTAGGCGACACCTGCCTCGTCGGCGATGTCGGCGACGCGGCAGGCGTGGAAGCCCTGGCGTGCGAACACGCGCACGGCCGCGTCGAGGATCAGCCGCCGCTTGTCGGCCGCAGGCTTGGCCCGGGAGGTGGTTGCCCGCCCGCCCGCGCGTCCCGAGGAGCTCACGCGGAGACCCCCTGCGCCTCGGGCCAGCGGTAGGCGCCGGGGTGGCGGTTCGCGAGCGAGGGCAGGCTGCTGCGGATCTCGGCCTGGCGGTCGAGGTCGAGCTCCGCGACGAGCACGGCCTCGCCCTCCTCGCCTGCCTGGGCGAGCACGACCCCCCACGGGTCGACGATCATCGAGCGCCCGCCCGAATGCTGACCGCCGGGGTGCGCGCCCGCCTGATTGGCGGCGATCACGAACGCCTGGTCCTCGATCGCGCGCGCGCGCACGAGCGTGTCCCAGTGATCGCGCGTCGTCGGCAGCGTGAAGGCGGCGGGGATCGTGATGATGCGCGCGCCCCGCACCGCGAGGATCCGGTACAGCTCCGGGAAGCGCAGGTCGTAGCAGATCGAGAGCCCCAGCTCGACGCCCTCGCCGGTGCGCGAGAGCACGATCTCCTCGCCGGGCTGCTCGAGCTCGGACTCGCGATAGACGCGCCCGCCGACCTCGACGTCGAACATGTGCACCTTGCGGTAGAGCGCGAGCAGCTCGCCGTCGGCGCTGACGTGCACCGAGGTGTTGGCCAGCTTCTCCTGACCCGGCACGAGCTCGAGGATCGAGCCGGCGACGATCTCGACGCCGAGCTCGCGCGCGGCCTCGCGCGCCCAGGAGATCGCCGGCCCGTCGAGCCCCTGTGCGGAGGCGCGCAGCTGCTCCTCGCCGCCCATCGCGGTCCACTTCTCGGGGAGTACGATCAGCTGCGCGCCCTCGGCGGCCGCCGCGCGCGTGAGCCTGTCGGCCGCGGCGAGGTTCGCCGCGAGCGCGGCGCTGGAGTTGAGCTGAATCGCGGCGACCTTCAAAGAACCCGTTCCCCAGGGTCGGCCCAGGAATAGATTGACTGGTCAGTCAACGACGGAAAGCATACGCTGCGACTCCGCCGAGCGCTTCATCGCCGGGCGCGGGATGCTCCAAGGCACACGCCCGTTGAAGCGGTGGCGCTGGGTGGGCATTTTCGACGAGGATTTGATGGCGTGTGCTGCGCAGGTACGGATCGGGCCCGCGCGACAGAGCTTCTGGGCGTTGCACGAGCCCGCAACCGGCGCGCTGCGCGAGCGCACGCGGCTGCTGCCGCGACGGGGCGAGGTCGAGCTGGCGCCCGGCCGCGTGCTGATCGAGGACCGCGGCGTGCGCCTGGAGCTCGAGCTCGACGAAGACGAGGGCTTCTCCGCGCGCTGCGCGAACGGCCGCTCGGAGTCATGGACGCGCAAGCAGGCCGGCATCCAGGCGCGCGGCACCCTGGTGCTCGACAGGGCTCGCCCTCGCGCGGTCGAATCACTGGCCGTGATCGACGACTCGGCCGGCTGGCACGCGCGCGTGACCGAGTGGCACTGGAGCGCGGGCGTCGGGCTCGCGAGCGACGGGGCGCCTTTGGCCTGGAACCTCGTTTCCGGCGTCAACGACCCGCCCGTCGGGAGCGAGCGCGCCGTGTGGGTGAGGGGTGCGCCGCACGAGGTCGCCCCCGTCGAGTTCGAGGAGGATCTCAGCGCGATCCGCGGCGAGGACGGCTCGGAGCTGCGCTTCACCGCCACGGCCGAGCGCAGCCGCCGCGACAACCTGCTGGTCGTGAGCTCCGACTACCGCGCTCCGTTCGGGACCTTCTCCGGGACACTGCCGGGCGGGATCGAGCTGGTCCAGGGCCGCGGCGTGATGGAGCATCACCGGGCGCGCTGGTAGATCCTTCGGTCAGATACGCAGCGCCACGACCTGCGTCTGCGGGTCCTCCCGCCCACGTGTGCGGGGGGGGTCGCGCCCTTTACTTCGGCGAGCCGCCGCCTCTGTGCCGCCTGAGCTCGCCCAGCAGCAGCTTCGAGTGCATCGCGCCGATCAGCTCGCGCAGCGGCTGAACCCCGGCGGCGACGATCTCCATCGCACGTTCGACGTCGACCTCGCCGGCGAGGCGCTCCAGCAGCGCCCGCACCTCCTCCTGCACCAGCGGCTCGAGCGCGTCGCGGTAGCGCAGCGTGTCGTAGACGGTGAAGCCGAGCGCCTCCTCGTAGCCGCCCGCGCGGAAGCTCGCGATCGCCTCGATGATCGCGACGTCGTCGCTGTCGTAGCCGCGCGCGTTCGGGCTCAGCACCCCGATCTCCGCGAGCCGGTCGAGCACGCCCAGCGGCACGCCGTAGCGCTCGACGGCGGCCTTGCGCGAAACGCGTCGCTGGTCCTCGGCGCTCGCGAGCGCGCGCTCGATGATCCGGTCCTCGAGCTCGATCAGCGCGCGCATCCGGTCGGGGTCCTCGCGCAGCGCGCCACGGATCACGCGCAGCGGCATGAAGCGCTCCTCCTGCAGGCGCTTGATCAGCGCGATGCGCTCGACGTAGTCGGCCGGGTAGTAGGCCATGTTGCGGCTCGTGCGCACGATGTCGCGCCCGTCGCCGAGCAGCCCCTCGCGCAGGTAGTAACGGATCGTGCCGGGGCTGACGCCGGAGCGTTCGGCCAGCTCGCTCATCTTCAGCAGGCCGTTTTCGGCCCTGCGCTCGACGGCTGTGGCGGCGGCGCTCACGCGCGCAGTGTCGTCCCGTGCTGAGTCTCCGCCGGCCCGGCGGCGGCGCCCCCGGCGAGCAGCTCGGCGATCTCCGCCTCGGAGTAGCCGGCTTCGGACAGCAGCTGCTCGGTGTGCTCGCCGAGCGCGGGCCCGGGCAGGCGGTCGTGCTCGCCCGGCGTGCGCTCGAGCTTGACCGGAACGCCGAGCTGGCGTACGGGGCGCTCAGCACCGGGCTGGTCGAGCTCGACGACCATGCGCCGGGCGCCCACGAGCTCCGAGCCGAGCGCCTCGTCGAGCTCCAGCACGGGCTCCAGGCAGCAGTCGTGCTCGCGCGCGAAGGCCTCCCACTGCTCGCGCGTGCGGCCCTCGAAGATCTGGGCGACCTGCTGGTGCGCGGGCGAGCCCGGAGGCTGGAACTGCTCCGCGATCAGGTCCTCGCGCTCGACGCCGCGGCACCACGCCTGCCAGAACTTCGGCTCGAGCGCGCCCAGCGAGACCCAGCCGTCGGCGCACTCGTACGGCCGGTAGCAGACGAGCGAGCCGGCGAGCGGCAACTCGCCGCGGCCCGGCACGTTGCCGTCGGCGAAGTAGCTCGCGGCGACCATCGCGAGCCACGACAGCGCGCCGTCGGCCATCGAGACGTCCACCATCTGCCCCTGGCCGGAGCCGGCGTGGGCTGCGCTCCCGTCGCGCTCGCGCAGCGCGGCGAGGATCCCGAAGGCCGCCATCAGCGCGCCGCCGCCGACATCGGCGATCTGCCCCGCCGACTGGACCGGAGCGCCGCCGCGCTCGCCGGTCAGCCCGAGCAGCCCGATCAGCCCGAGGTAATTCATGTCGTGGCCCGAGGCGTCGCGTTTCGGCCCGTCCTGGCCGTAGCCCGAGATCGCGCAGTACACGATCCCGGGGTTCGTCTCCTTCATCCGCTGGTAACCGACGCCGAGCCGGTCGAGCACGCCGGGGCGGAACGACTCCAGCACGACGTCGTAGGAGCCGACGAGCCGCAGCAGCGCCTCGCGACCGCGCTCGTTCTTGAGGTCGAGCCGGATCGAGCGCTTGTTGCGGTTCAGCGACAGGAACAGCGCCGAGCGGGCGCTGTCGTGCGGGCCGTCGTAGAAGGGCGGCGACCAGCGGATGTAGTCGCCCATGCCGGTGTCCTCGACCTTCACCACCTCCGCGCCGAAGTCGGCCAGCAGCAGCGAGCAGAAGCCGCCGGGCAGAAGGCGCGAGAGGTCGAGCACCCGGATGCCCTCGAGCGGCAGGCTCACGCCGCGCTCCCGACAGCCGGCTTGGCGGGCACGTTCAGCATCGCGCGCGCCTCGGCGACGCTCGCGGGCCGGCGCCCGACCTCTTCGGTCATCTCGCGTGCCTTGGCGATCAGCTCGCCGTTCGAGGAGGCCATGCGCCCGTCGGGCAGATACAGGTTGTCCTCGAGCCCCACGCGGATCGAGCCGCCGAGCGTCAGCGCCGCGGCGACGAGCATCCACTGATCGCGCGAGATGCCGATCACGCCCCAATGCGAGCCCTCCGGGATGTTGTCGACCATCGCCGCGAGGTTGCGCGCCGTGGGCGGGATCCCGCCGACGACGCCCATCACGCAGTCGACGTGCAGCGGCGTGTGCAGCACGCCCATGTCGATCAGCGGCGCCAGCGAGCCGACGTGGCCGACGTCGAAGCACTCGTGCTCGGGTTTGATGCCGAGCTCGTTCATCGCCTCCAGCAGCTCGATGATCTCGCTGAACGGGTTGGCGAAGAGCATCTCGAACACGAACGCCTTGCGCGACTTCGAGTACTTCGCGTAGTTCATCGAGCCCATGTTCAGCGCGGCGACCTCGGGGCGGCACGCCCTGAGGTACTCGATCCGCTTCGCGACCGGGACCCCGATCGTGCCGGTCGAGAAGTTGACGATCACCTCGTCGCCCACCTCCTCCCGGATCGCGTCGGTGATCGCGGCGAAGTCCTCGACCTCGTAGGAGGGCGTCCCGTCTGGTTTGCGTGCATGGATGTGGATCATCACGCCGCCCTCGTCGACGATCCGCCGCGCCTCGGCGCCGTACTCCTGCGGCGTGTAGGGGATCGCGGGGCACTGCTCGCGGTTGGCGATCGCGCCCGAGATCGAGCAGGTGATGACGACGGGATCGTCGAGGTTCATGCGGGGGTGACCTCCAGGTAGGTGCTGGGGCTGCGATCGCCGATGATCCGCTCGTACAGCAGGCGCCCAAGCCCGTAGCTCGAGCGCAACACCGCCTCGGCGTGGGGGCGCTCGGCAGGCTCTACGACCCGCCCGGTGCCGGGGGCGAGAGGGCCGAGCGGCTTCCCGCGCGCATCGGAGGGGCCGACCAGCACACGCGCGTCGGCGCGCAGCCGCTTGACCTTCGCCGCGTCGGCGCCCGTTCGCACGTACAGGCGCTCAGCTCCCTCCAGCCCGAACCACACGGGCGTCGGCACCGCCTCGCCCGAGCGGCGGTAGGTCACGAGCAGCGCGTACTTGCGGTCGCGCAGCGCGCCGAACCCGCTCGCACCGGCGCCCGCGCGCGCGGCGGCGGCGCTCTCGGGATTGCGGATGCGGTCGTAGATCGAGCTCATACGGGCACGACCCCTTGCCGCTTGAACGGCCGCTCGATCTTCTTGTTCTCCGCCATCTCCAGCGCGCGGCAGATCGTCGCGCGCGTCTCGCGGGGGTCGATCACGTCGTCGATCATGTCGTTGCCGGCCGCGATGTAGACGTCGATGATCTTCCGGTAGGCCTCGATCAGCTCGGCCTTCTTGGCGGCCGGGTCCTCGGCTTCGTCGACCTGGCGGCGCATCACGATCTCGACCGCCCCCTCGGCCCCCATCACCGAGATCTCCGCGCTCGGCCATGCGACGATCAGATCCGGCTCGTAGGCGCGGCCGTTCATCACGTAGTAGCCCGCGCCGTAGGCCTTGCGCGTGATGACCGTGATCTTCGGCACGGTGGCGTTGGCGACCGCGTAGAGCATCTTCGCGCCGTGGCGGATGATCCCCTCCGCCTCGACCTTCGTCCCGACCATGAAGCCGGGGACGTCCATCAGGAACACGAGCGGGATCGAGAACGCGTTGCACAGATTGACGAACCTCGCCGCCTTGTCTGCCGAATCGTTGTCGAGGATGCCGCCGAGCTGCTTGGGCTGGTTCGCGACGATCCCTGCCGGGCGCCCGCCGAAGCGCGCGAAGCAGGTGATGATCGTCTTGGCCCACTGGCCCTTCATGTCGAAGTACGAGCCGTCGTCGACGACGCGGCGGATCACCTCGTACATGTCGTAGGGCTTGCGGTTGGACTCGGGCAGCACGTCGAGCAGCTCCTCCTCGGCGCGGTCGATCGGGTCGGACACCGGCCGGCGCGGCACCGGCGCTTCGCAGTTCTCGGGCATGAAGGAGAGGTATTCCTTGATCCGCTCGATGCACTCCTCGTCGGAGGCGACCTCCATGTCGCCGACCCCCGACTTGCGGCAGTGCACCCGCGAGCCGCCGAGCTCCTCCTGGGTGACGTCCTCGCCGACGGCCGCGCGCACGAGGTGCGGGCCGGCGAGCGCCATCGAGCCGCGGCCCTTGACCATCGGCACGAAGTCGGCGAGGCCCGGGATGTACGCGGTGCCCGCGGCGCAAGGCCCCATCAGCGCGGCGACCTGCGGGATCACCCCGCTCATCACGACCTCCTCGCGGAACAGGTGGCCCGAGCCCGCGAACAGCGACCCGACGGCCTCCTGGATGCGCGCGCCGGCCGAGTCAAGCAGCCAGATGAACGGGATCCGCTTCGTCAGCGCCAGCTCGCGCAGGCGCGTCACCTTCAGCTCGCCGGTCATCCCCATCGACCCCGCCATCACCGTGAAGTCGTAGGCGCACACCGCGACGAGGCGGCCGTCGACCTTGCCGTAGCCGGTGACGACGCCGTCGGCCGGCGCCTGCACGCCGTCCATCGCGCGCTGGGAGGAGTGCGGGCGCCCGTGGATGCCGAGCTCCACGAACGTGCCCTCGTCGATCAGCAGCGCGAGGCGCTCGCGCGCGGTGAGCTTCTCCTGCTCGTGCTGTCGGGCGATCTTCGCCTCGCCCCCGCCGAGCTTGATCTGCTCGCGCCGCGCCTGCAGATCCTCCACGAGTGGTCGCAGCAGCGACGTGGTCGGCGCGTCAGCCATTCATCTCCCTTTCCACACCGGCTCGCGCTTCTCGAAGAACGCACCCACCCCCTCGGCGATGTCCTCGGTGGACTGAGCGAGCGTGAGCTGCGCGCGCAGGTAGTCGAGCGCGTCGTCGAGCGGCATGTCGAGCTGGCGGCGCATCGCTTCCTTGCCGAGGCGCATGATCACCGGGGACTTCCCTGCGAGCTTGCCGGCCCAGTCGGAAACCGTGTCCTCGAGCTCCGCGTCGGGCACGACGCGGTTGACGATCCCCGCCTCCAGCGCCTCAGCGGCGCTCCAGCGCTCGCCGAGCAGCAGCAGCTCGTTGGCCTTCTTGCGCGGAACGTTGCGGTAGATCAGCGCCATGATCATGAACGGGAAGGCGCCGATGTTGATCTCGGGCGTCCCGAAGCTCGCGGTCTCCCCCGCGACGACCAGGTCGCAGGCCAGCGCGATCCCGAGCGCGCCGGCGAGCACGTGCCCCCGCGCAGCACAGATCGTCGGCTTGCCGAGCTCGCCGATCAGCTTGAACAGCGACACGAACGGCTCGCCTGCGAAGTGCTTGTGCACGAGCGCCATCTCGGCGGCGAAGCCGCTCAGGTTGGCGCCCGAGGAGAACGTCCTCTCGTGCGAAGAGGCCAGCACCGCGCAGCGCGCCGCGTCTTCATCGCGGGCGCGCTCGAAGCTCTCGATCAGCCCGGCGAGCAGCTCTGCCGAGAGGGCGTTGCGCGTGTCCGGATCGTTCAGCGTGATCGTCGCGACGCCGCGTTCATCGAGCGCGTAGAGAACCTTCTCGGTGGGCACCGGCGCATCGTAGCCCACCTGAGAAGTGCGCAGCGCTACTGCTTACTTTTCGATCGCACCTTCGATCACGCATTTTGGTGCTCGGCAGACGCGCCGCCAGCAGGCTATCGGGACACTTGGAGTTGGGGGACCGTGGCGGCGTGCGCGGGTGCCCGGCGCGGCAGCCGCACGCAGCGACCGGCCCGGGCGGCCGCCCAAAGTAGCGAGTTCTACTGTTTACTTTGGACTGCGCCTGCGTTAGCGTCTGGCGTCCCCGCACAGACCCGACCAAGGAGACGGCTGAGAGCCATGGCCGCAACCGCAGACAGCGTGCTGAAGCCGGACTTCGGCGCCCAGCGCAAGCACTTCATCTTCACCGACGAGCACGAACAGCTCCGCGAGTCGATCCGGAACTTCGCGACCAAAGAGCTCGCTCCCCACGCCGAGGAGTGGGAGCAGACGACGTTCCCCGACTGGGTCTTCAAGCGCATGGGCGAGCTCGGCTTCCTCGGCCTGGACAAGCCCGAGGAGTACGGCGGGCAGGGCGGCGACTACTACAGCGCACTGGTGCTCGCCGAGGCGATCGGCTACGCGAACTCCGGCGGGCTGGCGATGGGGCTCGCGGTGCAGACCGACATGGCAATGCCGCCGATCCTCAAGTTCGGCACCGAGGAGCAGAAGCGCGAATGGGCCGAACCGGCGATCAAGGGCGAGAAGATCCTGTGCCTGGGGATCACCGAGCCGGACGCCGGCTCCGACGTCTCCGGCATCAAGACGCGGGCCGTCAAGGACGGCGAGGACTACGTCATCAACGGCTCGAAGACCTACATCACAAACGGCCACCGGGCCGACGTGATCGTGCTCGTGACGAAGACCGACCCGGACGCCGGCTACGACGGCTTCACGCTGTTCCTGGTGCCGATGGACAGCCCGGGCGTGATCCGCGAGAAGCGCCTCGAGAAGCTCGGGATGCACGCCTCCGACACGGCGCTGCTCGCGTTCCAGGACGTGCGGGTGCCCTCATCGGCCGTGCTGGGCCAGGTCGGCAAGGGCTTCTACCACATCATGTGGGAGCTTCAGGGCGAGCGCCTGATCGGCGCCGCCGGGTGCGTCGCGGGGGCGCAGCGGTGCTTCGAGAAAACGCTCCAGTACGCGCTCGAGCGCAAAGCCTTCGGCCGCCAGATCGGCAAGTTCCAGGTGATCCGCCACAAGTTCGCCGAGATGGCGACGAAAATCGAGTCGGCGCGTCAGATGGTCTACGTCACGGCCTGGCGCTTCAACAACGGCGAGTACCCGGTGCGCGAGATCTCGATGGCCAAGCTGCATGCCGCCCGCATCGCCGTCGAAGTCGCCGACGAATGCATCCAGATACACGGCGGCGCCGGCTACATGGTCGAGTACGGCGTCGAGCGCGTCTGGCGCGACATGCGCCTGAACCGCATCGGCGCCGGCACCGACGAGATCATGCTCGACGTGATCGGCCGCAGCTACGGGTTGTGAGGAGCCCGCGCCCGGGCGAGCACCTCGACGGTCGGGGCGAGGCGGCGGCGCAGGCGCGTCGTCAGCAGGCCCGTGAGCAGGACCGGCGCAAGGGTGCGCGCGAAGTCCGTGCCCGGGTGGCGGGCGAGCAGCGCGTCACGCTCCGCCTCGCGCGCCGCAGACGCCTGCGGGTGGCGCCGCATGATCGCCTCCATCTCGGTGCGGAAGTCCTCGCGCTCGCGTTCGCGCTCGGGCGTCTCGGCCGGACCGAGGCGCCCCGCGAGGGCCTGCCCTGCCACGGCCGCCGCCAGCACGCCGAGCGTTCGCCACAGGGCGAGCCGGCGGCCGGTGCGCCGGTCGACGGTGCGGATGCCGAGCAGCCGCTGCCCGGGCGAGCGCAACTGCTCGCGCAGCGGATCGCCCGGCAGCGCGAGCAGCCACGTGAGGCGGCCGCCGTCGCGCGCATGGCCGCGCGAGCGGGCGAGCCACAGCAGCCCACCGAACCAGGCCATGTCGACGAGGTTGGCGCCGGTTCGACGCCAGAGGGGCGCTCTGCGCATCCCGCTCATCATCTCCCAATGAGAAACAGATGACCACCCCCGACCCCCCCTTCGCCCCAGAGCACGAGGAGCTGCGCGAGTCCGTCCGCGGCTTCATCGATCGCGAGCTGGCCCCGCACGCCCAGCGCTGGGAGGAGGAGGAATGGTTCCCGAACGACGTGTTTGAAAAGATGGCCGCCCAGGGCCTGCTCGGGCTCAAGTACCCCGAGTCCTACGGCGGGCAGGGCGGCGACTACCTCCACGAGGCGGTGCTGTGCGAGGAGATGGCCCGCACCGGCTCGGGCGGCACCTCCGCCGGGATCGGCGCGCACATCAACATCGCCACCCCGCCGATCTGGAAGTTCGGCACCGACGCCCAGAAGCAGCGCTACCTCGTCCCCTCGATCGCCGGCGAGCGGATCGGGGCGCTCGGGATCACCGAGCCGGGTGCGGGCTCGGACGTCGCGTCGCTCGCCACGCGCGCCGAGCGTGTCGACGGCGGCTGGCTGGTCAACGGCGAGAAGACCTACATCACCAACGGCGTGCGCGCGGACTTCATCGTCACGGCCGTGAAGACGACGCCCGAGGGCGGCCACGGCGGCATCTCGTTCCTGATCGTCGACCGCGGGGACGGCGTCTCCTCATCCGCGCTGCACAAGCTCGGCTGGCGGGCTTCCGACACTGCGACGATCGCCTACCAGGACGTCTTCGTGCCGGAGGAGAACCTGCTGGGCGAGCTGCACGGCGGCTTCAAGCTGATCATGGCCAACTTCCAGTGGGAGCGACTGGCGATGGCGCTCGGCGCGGTCGGCGCGATGCGCCTCGCGTGGGAGCGGACCGCCGAGTTCGCGCGCACGCGCAACGCGTTCGGGCGCCCCCTCTCCGGACACCAGGCGATCGCCCACAAGCTGACCGACATGGCCACCTCCGTGTACGTCTGCCGCTGCGTGACCTATGACGCGCTGCGCCGCTTCGTCGCCGGCGAGGAGCCGCTGAAGGAGGTCACGATGGCCAAGCTCGCCACGCAGCGCGCCGCCTTCGAGCTGATGGACGAGTGCCTGCAGATCCACGGCGGCGCCGGCTACATGCGCGAGTACTGGGTCGAGCGCGCCGCGCGCGACGCGCGGCTCGGCCCGATCGGCGGCGGAAGCGACGAGATCATGCGCGAGATCCTCGCGCGGGTGCTCCGGCTGTAGCACGCCAAAGGCGCGTGAGGCGCTGACGAATGCGGAGGTTTGGGCACCTCCTTGCAACCTGTCCAAAAGTGTCCAATCCGCTCAGGTTCGCGCTTGCTCGGGCCGATAGGCCCGCATGGCCCGTTCCCGTTTCGCGACGCTGTGCGCCGTCGTCGCCTCGGTTGCGGCGATGGCCGCCGCCGGCTCGGCCCTCGGTGCGCACAAGAGCTCGTACAACGGCTGCAGATCCGCACACGGCTCGAGCTTCCACAAAGGCAACTGCCCGAAGGGCAAGCCCCGGCACGGCAAGCCGGCGCACCTGCTGTTCTTCACGGCCAAGAACGGCCACTGCCCCTTCGCGACGCTCGCGCCGAGCCGCTATGACCTCGCGCGCGTGCGAGCCGCGACGCTGTGCCTGGTCAACCGCGAACGCGCCGCGCACGGCGAGCACCCGCTGCACTGGAACATCCACCTGGTCGCCGCGGCCCAGGCTCACACCGAGAGCATGGCCTACGGCGACTACTTCGAACACCTCGGCCCGCACGGGCAGACGCCGCTGATGCGGATGCGCGCGACCGGCTACATCTCCAGTACGCGGGAGGGCTATGAAGTCGGCGAGAACATCGCCTGGGGCAGCCTCTGGCTTGGCACCCCGAAGGCGATCGTCGCCACCTGGATGTCCTCCGCCGGCCACCGCGCGAACATCCTCGACGCCCGCTACCGCGACACGGGGATCGGCGTCTCGCCGCACACCAACGCGCTCGCCCACGGGCAGCGCGGCGGCGTCTACACGCAGGACTTCGGCGTCATCGTCGGCTGAGCGCCGCCGGGCCGGGCGTACGCGCTCGGATAACCTCCGCGCTTCTCAACCAGACCAAGGAGAAGCGACAGCTATGGGAGTACTCGACGGCAAGTCCGCCATCGTCACGGGCTCGGCTCGCGGGATCGGCCGCGCCACCGCGGAGATCCTGTCCGCCGAGGGCGCACAGGTCCTGATCAACGACCTCGACGGCGACGTCGCCGAGCAGGCCGCCTCTGAGATCAAAGGCGAAACGGCCGTGTACGCGGGCGATCTGACACGGCCGGGCGCGCCGGACGAGCTCGTCCAGAAGGCGATCGACTCGTTCGGGAAGATCGACATCATCGTCAACAACGCCGGCTACACGATCGACGAACCCGTCCACAAGATGACCGACGAGCACTTCCAGGCGATGCTCGACATCCACACCGTCGTCCCGTTCCGCGTGATCCGCGCCGCCGCGCCGCACCTGCGCGAGCCGGCCAAGAAGGAGCGCGAGGAAGGCAAGGAGGTCTTCCGCAAGATCGTCAACGTCTCCTCGACCTCGGGCACGTTCGGCAACGCGGGGCAGGCCAACTACTCCTCCGGCAAGGCAGGCGTCGTCGGGCTGACCAAAACAGTCGCCAAGGAGTGGGGCCAGTTCAAAGTGAACGTCAACGCCGTCGCGTTCGGCTTCATCGATACACGGCTCACCCAGGCGAAGGTCGACGACAACGCGATGGAGATCGGCGGAGAGAAAGTCCAGCTCGGCATTCCCGAGCAGATGCGCCAGATGGCGGCGATGCTGATTCCGCTAGGTCGCCCCGCTTCCCCCGAAGAGGCCGCGGGCGGGATCTTCTTCCTGTGCTCGCCGTGGTCGAACTACGTGCACGGCCAGACGCTGCACGTGACGGGCGGGCTGTTCGGGGGGATGAGCGGTTGAGTCCGCGCGGCGCTCAGGCGCCGCCGCGCAGGTCGAGCAGGCAGCCCGAGAAGTAGGCGCCGGCGGGCGAGGCGAGGTAGGCGACGAGCTCGGCCGTCTCGGCTGCGCTCGTCGCATCGCCCGGGGCGATCGCGACCGTCCGCGTGCCGAAACGCGCCCACTCGATCGAGAGCGTGCGAGCGAGGTTCTCGAGGCCCGCGCGCGCGCCGTCGGCGTGCTCGCCCGCGCGCGGGGGCGGCGCGAGCAGCACGAGGAGCCCTCCCTGGGCGGGCGCGTGCTTCAAGAACGACTGCTCGGCGAGCGCGCGGCTCACGTCCCACGTGACCTGCATCGCGAGCGCGAGCACCGGTGCTCCGGTTGGGCCGGCGGCGAACATGCTGCCCGCGTCGATCAGCGCGAGATCCACCCGATCCTCGTCGGCCAGGGCCCCGGCGACGGCGTCGGCGGCGAGCTCCTCTGCCGGCGCCTCGCCGGCGTGCAGGTCGAGCTCGACGCTTGCGACGTCGGCGCCGAGGTCTCGGCAGGCCTGTGCCGCGGCGGCCGCGGGGCCGGCGGGGTCGGGCTCGCCGTGGTGGCCCGGACCACGCGCCCCGGCCACCACTATTCGGAGGCCTGCGAGCAGGCCGGGGCGAAGCAGCGCCGCGCTCACTCCGAGCCGAACGGGTCGGACGGCCCGGCCGGGGCTCCGACCGGCGTCGGCTCGGGCGCGCGCTCGCCGTGCGCGCGGAGCAGTTCGAAGTACAGGACCGCGGCCGCTAGGGCTCCGAGCGGCTGGGTGAGCACACCGAACACGACCCGGACGACAATCCCCACCGCGGTCCCCGCCGATGCGGCGGCGACCGCGAGCAGCAGCGCGACGACGCCGACGAGGACGAACAGGATCAGCAGCACGCCGAAGACCTGCCAGCCGTTTCCACGCACGAGCGCCCGGCTACGCGACAGCGCCTGCAGCCCCGGCGGGCGCTCCAGCACGATCACCGGCACGAAAACCGACCAGATCGTGAGGAGGATCAAGCCGGGCACGACCACGATGAAGCCGAGCACGAGCACGATGCTGACCACGATGCCGACGACGATCAGCTGGCCGAGGACGGGTGCCACGGCGCGCAGCAGCTGGCCCGCGCTCGCATCGCGACGGCCGTCCTGAATGTCGGCGACCAGCTCGACCACCATCGCGGTGAACAGCATCCCGGCGATGAGCACGATCAACTCGGCCAGCGGCAGCGCGCCGGGCGAGCCAGATTCGGCGAGCAGGGAGGCGAGGATCCCGGTGAACACGAACACCACCGCGGCCGCGGGCATCAGCACGGGCGCCTGGTCGACGTAGATCGACCAGACCTTGCGGATGACGGCGCCGACCTGGATCTGGGTGTGCGAGCCGCCGTTCACGCGACGGCGGCGCCCTTGGGCGCGCGGCGCCGGTCGCGGCGCTGTTCGCGCAGGCGGCGCATGATGCCCCGGCGGCCGTGCTCATCCAGGCCGCCGTAGAGGCTCCGGATCTCCTCGAGGATCTGATCGGCGACGGCCTGCTGCTGCTGGCGCGTCGGGTCCTCCACCGGTTCCCAGCAGATCGGCTCGCCGTACTGGACGGTCACCTTCGGGAACTGCAGGCGCTTCCAGTTGCGCACCTTCGAGGAGCCGTGGATCGCGATCGGCACGACCGGCACGCCGGTCTCGAGCGCTAGGCGCCCGATCCCCGGCTTGGCGTGCTCGGCGAGTTTCCCGGTCCGCGAGCGGCCGCCCTCGCAGTACATCGTGATCGCGCCCTGCCTGGCGAGGATCGCCCTCGCGGTGATGAACGTTTCCTCGTCGCGCGCGCCACGGCGCACCGGGAACACGCCGCCGTGCGTGTAGATGAACTGCATCGGCGGCTTGAAGAGCTGCGACTTCGCCATGAAGCGCACCTTGCGGCGGATGTAGCAGCCCATCAGGAAGTGGTCCATGAACGAGAAGTGGTTCGGCGCGAGGATCACGGCTCCGCTGCCGGGAACGTTCTCGGTTCCGATCGCGCGTGTGCGCAGCAGCGTGTAGGCGTACAGCGAGGCGAGCACCCTGACGATGTCGTAGACGAAGTCCGGTTCGCGGGTGCGTGCGCGCTCGTGGAAGCGGTCGAAGTACTCCTTCGGCCGCGGGTCGGCATAGATCTGCTCGCGCATCGGCGCCAGTTCGCTCATCTGAGCGGTCTACCTCCGCCGGCCCGCGAGGTTACGCGCGACCGGCCGTTGTGCTCTGCCCATCAAGGCCAGCCTACAGACGGTGCGCGTACGCCCGCGCGAAATCGAGCAGCTGGCGTCCCCGGTGAACGAAGCCGGCGGGCGTGCGCCCGGTCGCGCGGTGAGAGAGGTCGAGCTCGACCTCGACGACCTCGCGCCCGGCGCGCATCGCGTCGATCGTCATCCCGAGCTCCATCCCGAAACCGGCGGCGAGCGGCAGCACCGTTTCGAGCGTCGCGCGGTTCAGCGCGCGCTGGCCCGAGATCGGCGCCCGCGCGCGCAGCCCGGAGCTCCGCCTGATCGCCCAGCGCGCGAAGCCGACCGCGAGCCCGAGCCCGCCGCCCTCGCGCCGCGCGAACGCCGCCACCGCGAGATCCGCCTCGCCGCTGACGACCGGCGCGGCGAGCGGTGCCAGCCTGGCCGCCGACTCGCCGAGGTCGCCGTCGCACAGGACGAACACGTCGTCTGGCGCACCGGGCGCCGTCGCGAGCGCGCGTTCCGTCGCGGCGTTCACCGCCTGCCCCTTGCCGCGCGGGCGCCCGGTCGAGACGACCTGCGCGCCGGCGGCGCGCGCGATCACGGCGGTTCGATCGCGCGAGCCGTCGTCGGCCACCCACAGTGACGCCCCTCCGAACGCAGACGCGAGCGCGGCGAGCGTCGCGGCGACCCGCTCGCCCTCGTCGCGCGCAGCCACGATCACGGCCACCGGCCCGCGCGCGCCGCCCCCGTCTTTGGTGCGCTCTATTGTCCCCACCGACGCGACGGCGACAGGGCGACGGAGGAGAGATGACCGACATCGAGGCTCATATCACCGGGACGGTATGGAAAATCGAGTGCGCCGTCGGCGACACGATCGAGGAGGGTGACACGGTCGCGATCCTCGAGTCGATGAAGATGGAGATGCCGGTCGAAGCGGAAGACGCGGGAACGGTCAGCGAGATCGTCGTCGAGGAGGGCCAGGCCGTCAACGAGGGCGACACGATCGTGGTGCTCGACTAGCCCTGGCCGCAGGGCTGCAGCTAGCCTGTCGGCCCGATGCACGCCGCCCCACCCGACGAGCAGCTCGCCGATGGCAAGCTCCTGATCGACCACCCCGCCGAGGGGGTCGTGCGCCTGACGATCTCCAATCCGGAGAAGCGCAACGCGCTCGACCACCCGATCCTCGACGCGATCACCGCCACGCTCTCGCGGCTGGCCGAGCGCGGGACCCACTCAAACGCCCGCTGCGTGATCGTCACGGGCGCGCACGGGATGTTCTCGGCCGGCTACGACATCGGCGAGATCCCGGACGAGGAGTTCGAAGAGCGCGCCGAGGCGCTGGTCGCACATCCGTTCACCGAAGCGATCGACGCGCTCGAGGCCTTCCCCTACCCGACGCTCGCGTCGCTGCCCGGACACACGATCGGCGGCGGCCTGGAGCTGGCGCTCGCGTGCGACCTGCGCGTCGCCCAGGAGGGGATCAAGCTCGGCATGCCGCCGGCCAAGCTCGGGCTCGTGTACTCGCACACGGGCATACGCCGCTTCATCGATGCGATCGGGGCCGCGCGCACGCGCGAGCTGTTCCTCCTCGGCTCCTACGTCGACGCGGCGACGGCGCTCGAGTGGGGGCTCGTCACGCGCGTCGCGCCCCCCGAGCACCTCGAGCTCCTCACGCTCGAGCTCGCCGCCGAACTGGCCGGCAACGCGCCGCTTTCCCAGACCGGCAACAAGCGCGTGATCGCGGCGCTGCTCGCCGCGGAGGGGGAGGTGGCGCCGGAGGTCGAGCAGGAGCTGATCGAGCTGCGGCGGGCGTCGTTCTCCTCCGAGGACATGCGCGAGGGCATGCGCGCGTTCGCCGAGCGGCGTCCGGCGCGCTGGCGCGGGCGCTAGCCGCGGCGCCCCGCACCGCTGCGCAACGGGCATAGCCGTCCGCCGCGCCGCATACCGTTTTGCCATGCCCCCGCTGATCAGCCGCGAGGAGGCCCTGCGCCTGGGCGAGCTCGAGGATCACGCGCAGATCGAAGTGCTGATCGAGCGCGCCTGGCGCGCGCGCGTCGAGCGCTTCGCCGACTCGACAGACATGTGCTCGCTCGTCAACGCGAAGTCGGGCGGCTGCGCCGAGGACTGCGGCTTCTGCGCGCAGTCCCGGTTCGCCGAGGCCGACACGCCGATGCACGCGATGATGGAGCCGGAGCAGATCCTCGAACACGCGCGCGCCGCCGAGGCCGCCGGCGCACACCGCTTCTGCATGGTCACGCAGGGACAGGGGCTCTCCAAGCGCGACTTCGAGAAGTACCTGCAGGGCGTGCGCCTCGTGACCGAGCAGACGAACCTCAAGCGCTGCGCGTCGGTCGGCCACATCTCCGCTGACCGCGCCCGGGCGCTCCGCGACGCCGGCGTGCAGCGCGTGCACCACAACGTCGAGACCGCCTACAGCTACTACGACGAGGTCACGACGACGGTCCGCTACGAGGGCCGGCTCCGCACGATTCGGGCGGTGCGCGAGGCCGGCCTCGAGACCTGCGTGGGCGGCATCCTCAACCTCGGCGAGACACGCGAGCAGCGCGTCGAGATGGCCTTCGAGCTGGCGGAGATCGACCCCACGAGCGTGCCCATCAACATGCTCAACCCGCGCCCCGGCACGAAGTTCGGCGATCGCGAGTTCATGGATCCCTGGGAGGCGGTCAAGTGGATCGCGATCTTCAGGCTGATCCTCCCGGATGCCCTCTTCAGGCTGTGCGGCGGGCGCGTCGAGAACCTCGGCGAGCTGCAGCGGCTGGCGGTCAAGGCCGGGATCAACGGCGTGATGATGGGCAACTTCCTCACTACGCTCGGCAACGAGCCCGAGGCCGACCGCGAGATGTTCGCGGAGCACGGCCTGAACGTCGCTCGCCAGCCCGACAACGCCGCCAACCCGCGCCCCGACAACCGCTCGGGCTGGATGGAGGGCGAGACACCGGACGTGATCGAGGACCTGATCGCCCAGGAACCGCCCGCGGGCCTGACGATCCGGCTGTGGGACCCTTCGACGCAGCTGCGCTTCAAGGCCAAGCGCGGCGTGCCGCTGCGCCCCGAGGCCGCCGGGCCCCCGGCGCGCCCCTCCGACTCCGTCGCGGTGGGCTAGGCGTCATGAGCGAGATCGCCGAGCGCCTCGCAGAGCTTGAGCGCCTCGGTCTCTCGCGACGGCTGCGCATGATCTCGGGCCCGCAGGGGCCGACGGTGCTGCTCGACGGCAGGCCGGTGCTGCTGCTGTGCTCGAACAACTACCTCGGTCTGGCCGATCACCCTCGCGTGCGGGAGGCGGCCGCAGAGGCCGCGCGGCGCTGGGGCGTCGGCGCCGGGGCCTCGCGGCTCGTGTCGGGCTCGATGACGATCCACCGCCGGCTCGAGGAGCGACTCGCCGAGTTCAAGGGCACGCAGTCCTGTCTGCTGTTCGGGTCCGGCTACCTCGCCAACATCGGCGTGATCGGAGCGCTCGCGGGGGCGGAGGACGTGATCTTCTCCGACGAGCTCAACCACGCCTCGATCGTGGACGGCTGCCGCCTGTCGGCGGCCGAGGTCGTCGTCTATCGCCACCGCGACGTCGAACACCTCGCCTGGTGCCTGCGGCGGCAGCGGGAGCGCCGCGCGGGACGTGTGATCGTGACCGACTCCGTGTTCTCGATGGACGGCGACATCGCCCCTCTCGCCCACATCGCCGAGTTGGCGCAGATCTACGGCGCGCGGTTGATCGTCGACGAGGCGCACGCGACGGGGAACGTCGGGCCGGGCGGGCGCGGTGCCGTCGCTGCGGCGGGCCTCGAGGGCGAGGTGGACGTGATCGTCGGCACGCTCGGCAAGGCCCTCGGTTCCTACGGCGCGTACGCGTGCGCGAGCGCAGAGATCGTCGAGTACCTGATCAACACCGCGCGGCCGCTGATCTTCTCCACCGCGCCGGCGCCGCCGCAGGTGGCCGGTGCGCTGGCGGCGCTCGAGCTGCTCGTCGAGCGACCGCACCGCGTCGACAGGCTGCGCTCGAACGCTCGCGCGCTGCGCCGCGCGCTCGCCGAGGAGGGCTTCCCCGCGGTGGACTCGGAGATGCACATCGTGCCCGTGATCGCGGGCGAGGAGCGCGACGCAATGCGCCTCTGCCAGTACGCGCTCGATGAGGGGGTGTTCGCGCAGGCGATCCGCCCGCCGACCGTGCCGGCTGGGACCTCGCGGCTGCGCCTCACAGCGATGGCCTCCCACACGCCGGCGGAGCTGCGCGACGCAGCCGCCAAGCTGGGCGCGGCGGCGAGGCGCGCGGGCCTGGAGCCCGAGCGGCTTCCGGCGCCGGCGCCCGAGCCGGCCGAGGAGATCGCCGAGATCGAGACGGCTCTCGTGCGAGCCGAAAGGCTCGCGGCCTCGGTCTCGCCGGAGCAGCAGTCAGGGCCGTTCGACTTCGAGCGCGAGACCTCGGAGGGGGCCCCGGCAGCGAATGTCACTCCCTTCGACCAGCTGGGTGTCGAAGCGCCGCGGGCAGTCGAGATCGCCGACGCCAGCGAGCTCGAGGTCGCGGTCCAGAACTCCGACGCGGGCGCGCCCACGGAGCTGTTCGACTTCGAGCGCGAGGCCGCCCGCGCGGCCTGAGGGCGGCGCGCCCCGGTGCGCGGCCTGTTCATCACGGGAACGGACACGGGCGCGGGCAAGACCGTGCTCAGCGGTTGCCTGCTGGCCGCGATGCGCGCCGCGGGCGAGCGGCCGGTCGCGTGCAAGCCGGTCCTGACGGGGCTCGAGGACGCCGCGGCAGGCGCGCAGGGAAGCTGGCCGGCCGACGACGAGCTGCTCGCCACGATCACCGGCGCGGCGCGCACGGAGGTCTCGCCGCTGCGTTTCGGCCCGGCGGTCTCGCCGCATCTCGCCGCCCAGCTCGCGGGGACGCCGATCGACCCGCCGGCGCTGCTCGCTCGCACGCGCGCGACGCTCGACGGTGCGAGCGCCGCGATCGTCGAGGGCGTCGGCGGGCTGCTCGTCCCGCTTGCCGACGGCTACGCGGTGCGCGACCTCGCGGTGGAGCTCGCGCTGCCGGTGATCGTCGCCGCCAGGCCGGGCCTCGGCACGATCAACCACACGCTGCTCACGCTCGAGGCGGGCCGCGCGGCCGGCCTGGACGTGCGTGCCGTCGTGCTCACGCCGTGGCCCGCGCAACCGGGGGTGATCGAGAACTCGAATCGCGAGACGATCGAGCGCCTCGGCGATGTCGAGGTCGCGACGCTGGCCGGGCTCGCGGGACCGCAGACGCAGGAGCTCGAGCGCGCCGGCGCCACGCTTCCGTGGCGCGAGTGGCTCGATGGCCGTCCGGCAGATCAGTCAGTCGGCTGACGCCCACTGCGCTCGCTCCCGGGCCGTGTTGCAGTACCCTGGGCCGGCAGTTGCAAGGGGCGAGCATCAAGCACTCATCTGTGGGGGATAGATCGAACGCACGCGGGCCGGGCGCCCGCCGCCGAGCGGGTCTAGTCGCGCTCGCGTGTGCTGCATCGCTGGCTTCGCTCGCGTTCGCGGCGGCCGCCGATGCCGGAGGACCGGCCGGGCCGCAGTCGACGATCAGCGCGCGGGTGTACACGCCGGCGACGATCACGGTGGCCGCCGGGCAGACGATCACCTGGCGCAACGAAACGATCGGACCGCACACGGTCACCTCGACGACGGGCTTGTTCAACTCCGAACGGATCGAAGCGGGCACGAGCTACTCGCTCAGGTTCGCCAACCCCGGCACGTTCGACTACTACTGCACGGTGCACCCGTTCATGACGGGCGTCGTGACGGTGCTCGCGATCGCGCCTGAAAAGGTGCTGTTGCATGTCCGCCAGCGCCGCACGGCGCGTGGCACCGCCGCGAGCGTCCATGCGCAGGTCGCGCGCGCGGGCGTCCGGGCGCTGCTCCAGGCGGCACCGTCAGGCGCCGGCCCCTTCAAGACCGTCGCCCGCGCGCTGCTCGGCTCCCAGGGCACCGCCTCGTTCACGCTCGGCGCCGGCCCGCGCCGCCGCGTGCGTGTGCTCGTCCCCGCCGCCTACGGCCAGCCGCGGCTGTTGAGCCGCGCCGTCACCGTCGGCTGAGCCGCCGGCAGGGCGCGCAGGGCCACAACCGGGGCGACCGCGGCTAGGCTGCCCGCCCGCGCCTGCGCCGCGGGTCGCACCAGAACAGCGGCGGCTCCCCGAGCGCCGGCGGCGCGCCGCGCGCGTGCCCCGTCGCCGGGTAGCCGTATGCCGAGGAGCTGATCGCGAGCCCTCCGTGCCGGACGACCGAGCTCCTGCTCGCCGCGGCGGACGGTTCCCGCACCACTTCGATCGTGGCCATCATGCCGCGGTCCTCGTGCAGCGTGACGTGGCAGTGGAACACGAACCTGCCGGTGAAGTCCGTCGCCTCGATCAGCACGACCGTGCGGGACCCCGGCGCAATCGCGACGTTGTCCGCGTCTTCGACGTACGGCACCGGGATGCCGTTGCGGCTCACGACCTGGAAATCGTCGATGTGCATATGGAAGGTGTGCCATTCGTGTGTCGTGTTCACGAGCGTCCACTTCTCGATCGAGTCCAGCTTCATCGTCACGTCGGTCCTGTTGGGGTCGAACGTCATGCCGTTGAGCTCGAAGCGCGAGACGCCGGACGGTTCGACCATTTCGCTGAACTGAATCGTGCGTTCGCGCGCGACGGGCTTGCCGCGCAGGTCTTCGGGGTGCGAGAGCGTGCCGGTGGGTGCGCGTCGGCGCATGGCCCGCCCCGCCGAGCGAACGGTCAGCAGCGTCTGGTTCGGGACGGGGCCGCCGTTGGCTGCCTTTTCACCCCCTGGGAACTGCGCGAACGGAATCGCCTTCAGCGCATAGCTGCCCGGGGGGCCGCCGCGCACCAGCACCTCGCGCCGCGAGGAGGGCGCGATCATCAGCGTGCGAACGCTGCGCGCGCGGGCCAGCGTGTGACCGTCCTCGGCGAGTAGCAGGAAAGGACTCCCGCCCTTCGGGCCGCCCGACATCCGCAGCACGAGCACGCGGTCGGCGCTCGCGTTGAAGATCCGCCAGCGCTGCAGTTGGCCGGGCCTGATCTTCGCGGTCGGGTCCAGCGTGCCGTTGACGTACACGCGGGAACCCGTTTCGGTCGATTCGTCGGGGGCGAGAACACGTCCGTGACGGACCTCCGTGTTCTCGAGCACGATCCAGCGCTGCGGGATGTGGCGCATGGCCGGCAGCGTGTCGAGTGGCCCGCCCTCCTCCACGATCGCCCCGGCCAGGCCCTGGAAGATCTGGTTCTCGACGTGCATGTGGACGTGCGGGTGGTACCAGTAGGAACCCGGCGACATGTCGCCCGGGATGTCGTATTCGTAGGTGAACTGCTGGTGCGGTTCGACGCGCAGGAAGATGTTGTCGCTGTTGCCTTCCGGCGAGACGTGGAAGCCGTGCGTGTGGAGGTTGGTCGCTTCCGGGAGCTCGTTTTCGAGGTGCACCGTCACGTGGTCGCCCGCGCAGATCACCATCGTCGGACCGGGCACCGAGCCGTCGTAGCTCCACGCGTTCACGCGCATGCGCCCCATCCGCGCCGGCCCGGCCGCTGCCCGCAGCTTCACGTCGAGACGGCCGTCCCGGCTGTAGAGCAGCGGCGGCTCGGGAAACCCGTCGTGCAGCAGCGGCGGCGCGTGGGCGTGGCAGTCGGTGGCCGCGGCTTGCGCCGGCTCCGGGGTGCGGGCACCCGCGGGCGCGCCCGTCACGAACGGCGCCAGAAGCGCCGCGACGGCGATCGCCGCCGCGGTCGCGACGGCGATCTGCCCACGCACCCCTCCCGGCACGCGCGGATCCTATTCGAGGACGGACGGTCCCACCCCGCCGAAGCGAACTTCTGTCAGCGCCCGGACACCACTGCGTGTGCGTCCGCGGCGGCGACCATCGCCGCCGCGATCGCGGCGAGGTCATCCTCGTCGGTGACGTACGGCGGCATCGCGTAGATCAGCTCCCGGAACGGCCGCAGCCACACGCCGCGCTCGATCGCCGCGGCGCTCGCCGCCGCGACGTCCACCGGCTCATCCAGCTCGATCACCCCGATCGCACCGAGCACCCGCACATCGCGCACGCACGGCAGCGCGCGAGCCCGCTCGAGCCCTGCCTGCAGCCCCTCCTCGATCCCCCGGACCTGCCCGCGCCAGTCACCGCGGTCGAGCAGCTCCAGGGAAGCGCAGGCCGCCGCGCAGGCGAGCGGGTTGGCCATGAACGTAGGGCCGTGCATCAGCCCGCCGCCCTCGCCCTCCGAGACGGTCTCGGCGACCTCCGGCGTGCAGAGCATCGCCGCGAGCGTCATGTAGCCACCGGTGAGCGCCTTGCCGACGCACATCACGTCGGGTCGGACACCCGCGTGCTCGCACGCGAACATCGCGCCGGAGCGGCCGAACCCGGTCGCGATCTCGTCGAGGATCAGCAACATCCCGTGCTCATCGCAGAGCTCTCGCATCAACGCGACGCAGCGCGGCGAGTGAAAGCGCATCCCGCCGGCGCCCTGCACGACCGGCTCCAAGATCACCGCCGCGAGCTCGCCGGCGTGCTCGGCGGCCAGCTCCCGGACCGATTCCGGCCAGGCCTCATCCAACGGCGCGTCGAAGCCGTCTGGGGGCCGAGCGGCGAACACGTGCTGGGCCAGCACGCCCGCGAACATCGCGTGCATCCCGCCGACGGGGTCGCAGACGGCCATCGTTCCCATCGTGTCGCCGTGATAGCCGCCCCGAACGGTCAGCAGCCTGGTACGGGCACCTTCTCCTCGCGCGCGCTGGAACTGCAGCGCGACCTTGATGGCGACCTCGACCGAGACCGAGCCCGAGTCGGCGAAGAACACGCGCTCGAGGCCCGGGGGCGCGAGCTCGATCAGCCGCTCGGCGAGCCGCAGCGCCGGCTCGTGCGTCAGCCCGCCGAACATCACGTGCGCCATCCGGTCGAGCTGCTCGCGCACCGCGGCGTCGAGCGCCGGGTGGCGGTAGCCGTGGATCGCGCACCACCACGAGGCCATCCCGTCGATCAGCTCGCGCCCGTCGGCGAGCCGCAGCCGCACGCCCTCGGCCGACACGACCGGCAGCGAGGGCAGCGCCGCGGGAAGGCCGCCGTATGGATGCCAGACGCGCTCGGCGTCGAGCGCGAGCAGCGCATCCCAGTCCTCCCCGCGTCGGGTTGCCCGGGGGCCGATCAGGGAGCCGTTGGCCAAGTCAGGCGAGGACCTGAAGGCCCGGCCGCCCCGCGACGTGTACTGCGTACACGAGCGACCGCGGAGTGCCCCGAACGCGGTAAGGACGCCGCCTGACGCCGGCCAACGGCTCGCTAATCCTCGTAGAGGGTGAAGTCGCGCTTGCGCGCCCCGCACACGGGACAGAACCAGGTGTCGGGTATCTCCTCGAAGGGGGTGCCGGGCGGGATGCCGCCGTCGGGGTCGCCGTCCTCGGGGTCGTAGATGAAGCCGCAGGACTCGCAGATCCAGCGCTGCAGCGTCTCGGTCGCGCTCATGCGCCCAAGGTTACCGACAGGTAGGGTCAGCCGATGCGTGCCGCAGACGACGATCAGCGCCCCGGGCCGGGCGAGGAACTGAACACCGGGCGGCCGTCGCGCCCCCGCCACGCGGCGACCGTGATCCTGCTGCGCGGCGGCGACCGCGAGCTCGAGGTGCTGCTCGTCAAGCGCAACCCGGAGGCGCGATTCATGGGCGGCGCGTGGGTGTTCCCCGGCGGCGCTGTCGACGCCGAGGAGGGGGACGGCGACGGCGCGCACCGTATCGCGGCGATCCGCGAGCTGCGCGAGGAGGCAGCGATCGAGCTGGACGACCCGGACGCCCTCGTGAAGTTCTCGCGCTGGATCACACCCGCCGCCGTGAAGACCCGTTTCGACACGCACTTCTTCCTGGCGACGCTGCCCGACGGGCAGCAGCCGGCCGTGGACGGGCAGGAGTGTGTCGACCTCGGCTGGTTCACCCCCTCCGCGGCGCTCGACGCCCACCGCCGCGGCGAGATCCTGCTCGTCTTCCCGACGATCAAGCACCTCGAGCAGCTCGGCGAGTTCGCCAACGTCGAGCAGCTGCTCGCGCACGCCCGGGGCAAGGACGTGATGCCGGTCGAGCCGCGGGTGGTCGTGGAGGGAGAGGTCGCGCGGATCCTGCTGCCAGGGGACAGCGGCTACTGAGCGCAGCGCCGCGAGCTTCGCGTGCGGTGGCAATCGGTTCGCACCGAGGGCTCGGGGCGCGACGCGTGCCAACTTGTTGACAGATTCGCGTCACAAACCGGGCTCGTCCTCCGTATTCACACCGAGATGGCCTCCGAAGCGAGCGACGATGAGCTGCTTTCAGCGGGCGGCGCCGAGGCCTTCGGCCTGCTCTACGAGCGCCGTCTCGGCCTCGTCCGCGGCTACCTGCGCCGGCGCATCGGCTCGCAGCCCGACCTCGTCCTGGACCTCGTTGCCGAGACCTTCGCCCGAGCGCTCGAGCGCCGCGCGCAGTTCGACCCCCGACGCGGCAGCGCCGCCATGTGGCTCCTGGCGATCGCGCACAACCTGCTCGTCGACGCGGTCCGCACCGGTCGCGTCGACGATGCCTCACGCCGCCGCCTCGCGATGGAGCGAATCGTGCTCGACGACGAGCGCCTCGAGCAGCTGGAGCGCGAGTCCAGCTCGGAGCTCGAGCGGGCCCTCGCGGCGCTGCCGGGCGACCAGCGAGAGGCGGTCGAACGACGGATCGTGCACGAGGAGCCCTACGCGGCGATCGCCTCGCGCGTGGGCTGCTCGGAGCAAGTCGTCCGCAAGCGGGTCTCGCGCGGCCTCGCTGCGCTGAGACGCAGCGCGAGGGAGGGCGCATGAGGGATCCGTACACGTCGCTCGGCGAGGCGCTGGTGAGCGCGGCGCACCGGCAGGAGCGAAGCGACCGCGCCACCAGCGGGTTCCGGGCGTGGCTCTCGCGGCACGCCAGAGCCCTGATCGGAGCGGCGATCGTCACGCTCTCGGGCGGGGCTGTTGCGCTCGCGGCAACAGGAGTGCTGTCGGGCGCGCCGGTGAAGCCGGAACCGCGGCAGAGCGCCACCGCCGGCAACGGGCTGCCCGTCGGCGGCTCGAATGCCGGTCTCGTGATCGCCGTCTCCGATCCCGCCGGCGGCCTTCCCTGGGGCGCGAGGGTGTTCCACACGACGCGGGGCCAGGTCTGCATCCAGGTCGGGAGGGTCCGCGACGGCAAGCTCGGCGAGCTCGGCGAAGACAGCGCGTTCGGCGACGACCGCCGCTTCCACGCGCTGCCCGCCGACGCGCTGCCGCCGGGCTACGGGGGCGCCGCGGCGCAGGTCGAATGCGTGTCGAGCGGGCAGACGGTGATCTTCGAAGACGCCAATGCAGACCGCAGCGGGATGCGCCTGATCCCCGAGGAGTTCGGGGCGCCGGGGCAGCGGCGCGTCCCGCCGGTGAGCCACCGGCGCGCGCTCGCCTACGGGCTGCTCGGCCCGCACGCGGTCAGCGTGACCTACCGCACGCCGGCGGGGCTGCGCACCGTGCCCGTCAGCGGACGGGACGGCGCCTTTCTGATCGTCCAGCCTCCGGGCACCTTCAAGAACAGCTCGCTTGTCGGCGGGTCGGTCGGGGGGCGCGCGCAGCCGGACTCGGTGACGGTGGTGATGCCGAACGTCGGCCCGCAGGGTCCGCCGCTGCTCAGCGCCGCGACCTTCCGGTTCGGGGCGGGGCTCTGCTCACAGGGGTCCGGCGCGCCCGTGACGCGGCGCTGCCCGCAGAAGCCTGCACCGCAGTCGAGACGCCGTTACGAGCCCACGCGCAGCCTCGGAGCGCCGGTGGGGCTGAAGCTCCTGCTCCAATCGCCGCGAGCGTGCCGCAGGGCCTTCCTTCTGACGCCCTGCTACCGCGCCGAGGTCACCTTCACCGCGCCGTATGCGGTCACCAGGGCCGGCGCCGATTACACGGTCGACGGAGCCGCCCGCTGCCCGGTGGGCGGGCGCCCCGAGACCGGTTGGGGCATCGAACGTGACATCCGCCGCCACGAACTGATCCGGACGGCCTCGCTCGGCCTGTTCGTCTACACGGCCCGGTGTGCCGCGCACGAGTCATTCACCGTCGTCTACCTGAACCCCGAAGGACCGTCCCGGTTCGCCCCGCACGAATCGGTCATCGTCGGGAAGGTCAAGCTGAGCGAAGCGCAGCTTCCGCACGTGCGCCGAACCGGCGGCTAGGTGCGGACGGGGCCGAACCTCAGCTCTGCTGGTCGTCGATCACGTGCGTGACCGCGTTGATCAGCGCCAGGTGCGTGAACGCCTGGGGGTAGTTGCCGAGGTGGCGCCCGGATGACGCCTCGAGCTCCTCGCCGTAGAGACCGAGCGGCGAGGCGTAGGAGAGAAGCCGCTCGCACAGGTGCTCGGCGTCGCGCTTCTCGCCTATCTCCGAGAGCGCCGACACGAGCCAGAAGGAGCAGATCAGGAAGGTGCCCTCCTCGCCCTTCAGGCCGTCGTCGGTGGCCTCCGTCCGATAGCGCAAGACCAGCCCGTTCTCGGTCAGCTCGTCTTTGATCGCTTTGACCGTCGCGGCGACGCGCTCGTCGTCCGCCGGCAGGAAGCGGAACAGCGGCACGAGCAGCGTCGAGGCGTCGAGCGCGTCCGTGTCGTAGTGCTGGCGGAACACGCCGCGTTCGGAGACGCCCTTGGAGAGGATGTCCTGCTTGATCTCATCGGCGAGCGACTGCCAGGGACCGACCTTGTCCTCCAGACCCCGGCGTTCGGCGAGCCGTGCGCCGCGGTCGAGCGCCACCCAGCACATCAGCTTGGAGGAGACGTAGTGGCGCGGCTTTCCGCGCGCCTCCCAGATCCCCTGGTCGGGTTCTCGCCAGACCTTCGCGGCACATTCGACCTGGTCCTCGAGCACGGGCCACAGGCGCTCGGGAATGTGGTCACGGTTCTTGGAGTGCAGGTAGACGGAGTCGAGAACAGCCCCGTAGACATCGTTCTGGCGCTGGGCGAAGGCGCCGTTGCCGACACGCACGGGGCGGGCGCCTTCGTAGCCACGCAGGTGGTCGAGCGTGCGCTCCTTCAGGTCTTTCTGGCCCCGGATCCCGTACATGATCTGCAGCGAGCCGTCGCCGTTGCGGTCGAGATCGGCGACGTACTGCACGAAGTCGTCGGCCTCCCAGTTCAGGCCGAGCGCGTGCAGTGCCCACAAGGTGAACGAGGCGTCGCGCATCCAGCAGAAGCGGTAGTCCCAGTTGCGTTCGCCACCCGGGGACTCGGGCAGCGACGTCGTCGGCGCGGCGACCAGCGCGCCGGTGGGCATGAACGTCAGCCCCTTCAGCGCAAGCGCCGAGCGCTGCAGGTAGTAGCGCCACGGGTGGTCTGGATAGGTGCCGTCGGCGAGCCAGCGTCGCCAGAAGTGCGAGGTCCTTTCGATGTGCTCAAAGGCTTCGTCGGCGGTGTGCGGGCCGCCGAGCCCCTCGGTCCACGAGAGCGCGCAGAAGCGGCGCTCGCCCTCGGCCATCGTGTGGCGGCCGTGGACGCGGTTGCCCTCGACGCCGAGACGGATGTCGCTGAACATGCGAAAGGCGACGCCGTCCTCGCGCTCGGGTGCGCCCCCGTCCTTGCCGAAGCCATACTCGCGCGGCGCGGCGCTGCCCAGCGCGTCGACCGCGCAGACGCCTTCCACCCCCGACTGCATCACCGACCAGTTCGCCGGCGAAGCGCCGTAGTCGAGCATCGGCTCGCACACGACCTCGACCTGGACCATCCCCTGGACGCATTCGACGACGCGCACGAGCAGGTGGTCGGCGTCGTCGTCGGTCGGTGGGCGCGTATGGCTGGAGCCGTGGGCGTTGTCGTGCCAGACCCCGATCGTGAGCCCGTCCACGACCCTCAGCCAGCCCGCCGGCGTCATCCAGGTCGTCTCGATCAGGTTCGTCCCGGGGATGTAGCGCCGGCCGGCCGGCACGAACACGCCGTAAGGCCCCACCCGCCAGCTCCCCGCGCCGCGGTCCAGCAGCGCGCCGAAGATCGAGGGCGAGTCGAAGTACGGAACGCACATCCACTCGATCGACCCGTCGTAGGCGACGAGCGCCCCGGTGTGGCAGTCCGAGAGGAAGCCGTAGCCGGCGATCGGCGGGAACGGCGAGGAGAACCAGGATCCCCAGGCGAGCTGCGCTTCGGTCGCTGCCTCCGGGCGGCTCACCACTCCGTCCTCTCGAAGCGCGGCCGCTCGACGCCTTGGGGGAGCGCCTGCTCTTCGTCGAGCTTGTCGAGATGCGCGGCGAGCGTCGCCTGGGCGGCCCCTCGCAGCTCGGCGGGCACGTCCCACCAGACAGTGTCCAGCAGTTCCTGAACGGTGCGCCGGCCTTCGCCGAGCGCCACGATCAGGCGGTTCTCGCGGTCGATGCGATGCGCCGCGTACTGTTCGAGGCGGCTCTGCGCGTCCCACACCGGCGGGCCGTGACCCGGACACAGGACGTTGAAGTCTTCGCGAAGCCGCAGCCGCGTGAGCGCGAGCAGGTAGCCGGCCATCGCGCCCGGGTACGGGCTGATGAACACGCTGCCGGTGCCGAGCACCGCGTCGCCCGTGAAGCACGCGCCGTCGGCGATCAGCGCGTAGTGGTCGGCGGCGTGGCCGGGCGTGCTGAGCGCCGTGAACGGCCCGATCCGCGCGCCCGCGGCCAGCGCGATGTCGACGTCGCCGCGGCCACCCGCCAGCGGCGCGCCGTAGCGCGAGACGAGCGCTCGGGCGGCCTCGGAGTGATCGCTGTGATCGTGGGTCAGCACGGCGCCGGCGAGCCCCCCGCGCTCGTCGATCGCGTCATACAGCGACTGCACGTGCTCCTCGATCATCGGTCCCGGGTCGACGACCCACGCCGGGTTGCGCCCCACGACCCAGCTGTTCGTACCCGTCAGCGTCAGCGGCCCGGGGTTCGGCGCGCGCACGAGCAGGATGTCGTAGTGCTCGCGCAAATCAGCCCGCGACTCCTCCTCGCTGGGCTCGCTCGGCTCGACGACATCGCGGTCGCGCTCGACCATGGGCGCGACGTTAGCTGACGCCACAGCGGCGGAGGGAGCCGTGGTGCTGTCGGCCGCGTCAGGCGATGTTCGCCATCACGTGCTTGATGACCGTGTAGTCCTCGACGCCGTAGATGCTCAGGTCCTTGCCGTAGCCGGACTCCTTGAGGCCTCCATGCGGCATCTCGGAGACGAGCGGGATGTGGTCGTTGATCCACACACAGCCGAAGCGCAGCGCCTTGGAGACGCGCAGGGCGCGGCCCACGTCACGGGTCCACACCGAGGACGCGAGCCCGTAGCGCGTGGAGTTCGCCCACGCGATCGCCTGCTGCTCTTCGGTGAACCGCTGCACCGTGATCACGGGACCGAAGATCTCGTTCTGGATCATCTCGTCGCTCTGGTCGAGCCCCGCGACGACGGTCGGCTCGACGAAGAACCCCGGCCGCTCCGCCGCGTGCCCGCCGGTGACGACCTCGGCGCTGTCGGGGCGGCGCTCGAGGAACCCCGTCACGCGGTCGCGCTGTTTCGCGGAGTTGACAGGGCCGAGCGTCGTGTCGGGCGAGAGCGTGTCCCCGAGCACGAGGCCGCGAGCCTGCTCGGCGAGCCCGCTGACAACGTCGTCGTAGACGTCGCCGGCCGCGAGCACGCGCGTCGCCGCGGTGCAGTCCTGGCCGGCGTTGTAGTAGCCCGTGCCGGCGATCGTTTCGAGCGCCGACGCCATCGACACGTCGTCGAAGACGATCACGGGTGCCTTGCCGCCGAGCTCGAGGTGGACGCGCTTGACCGTGTCGGCGGCGGCACGCGCGATGTGCTTGCCGGTCGGCACCGAGCCGGTCAGGGCGAGCATGTCCACTTGGGGGTGGTTGATCAGCGACTCGCCGGTCGGGTCCCCCGGCCCGGTCACGATGTTCAGGACCCCCGGCGGCAGGATCTCCTGCCCACCGACGAGCTCGGCCAGCCGCACCGTGGTGATCGGGGTCGTCTCCGCCGGCTTCAGCACGACCGTGTTGCCCGCCGCGATCGCCGGGCCGAATTTCCAGATCGCCATCATCAGCGGGTAGTTCCAGGGCGTGATCTGGCCGATCACGCCGATCGCTTCGCGGCGCGTGTAGGAGGTGTAGCCCTCCATGTACTCGCCGGCCGCTCGACCCTCCAGGCAGCGCGCGGCGCCGGCGAAGAAGCGCAGGTTGTCCGCCATCACGGGGATCTCGTCGGACTTGACGGCCTCGATCGGCTTGCCGGCGTTCAGCGCCTCCAGGCGCGCGATCTCCTCGCCGTGCTCCTCGATCAGGTCGGCGATCGCTAGCAGCGCCTTGGCGCGTTGGGCAGGGGTCGTGTTCGACCAGCCGTCGAACGCGGCGCGCGCCGCCCGCACGGCGCGATCGACCTGCTCGGGCCCGGACACGGGCGCGCGCGCGATCTCCTCGCCCGTCGCCGGGTTCAGGACCGGTTCGGTATCGCCGCCGCCGTCGGCCGGCGCGCCGTCGATGAAGTTCTTGAGGGTCTCTACGGTGCTCGCCATCTGATCTCGGCTCCTCTGGTTCTGGATGTCCCGTCCCGGTGCGCCGGCCGCTTCGCTCACGCCCGCGCCGGCAGCTCGAGCGCTTCCGCGACCGCCGGGTGCATGATCTCGCCTTCGCTCACGTTCAGCCCCTTGCGCAGCCCCGGGTTCTCCTGCAGGGCATCGCGCGTGCCGCGCTCGGCCAGTTCGATCACGTAGGGCAGCGTCGCATTGGTGAGCGCGTAGGTGGAGGTGATCGGCACCGCACCCGGCATGTTCGTCACGCAGTAGTGCGTGATCCCGTCGACCTCGTAGGTGGGATGCGAGTGGGTCGTCGGGTGCGAGGTCTCAAAGCAGCCGCCCTGGTCGATCGACACGTCGACGAGCACCGCGTGGCGCTTCATCAGTTTCAGCTGCTCGCGCGTGATCACGTGCGGCGCGCGGCCGCCGTGGATCAGCACGGCGCCGATCACGAGGTCCGCGGCTCCCAGCATCTGCTCGATCGCGAGCGTCGAGGAGTAGACGGTCGAGGCGCGTCCGGCGAAGGCCACGTCGAGTTCGCGCAGCCGGTCGATCGAGCGGTCGAAGACGAACACGTCGGCTTCCATGCCGATCGCGATGAAGGCCGCGTTCATGCCGACCACCCCGCCGCCGATCACGAGCACAGTGGCAGCGGCCACGCCGGGCACGCCGCCGAGCAGGATCCCCCGCCCGCCGAGCGGCTTCTCCAGCATGAACGCCCCGGCCTGCGTCGCGATCTTGCCGGCGACCTCGCTCATCGGGGCCAGCAGCGGCAGGTGCCCCGTCGCGTCCTCGACTGTCTCGAGCGCGATGCATGTGGCCCCTGAGGCCATCAGCCCGCGCGCCAGCTCGGGCTCGGCCGCCAGATGCAGGTACGTGAACAGCGTGTGCTCCGGGCGCAGCCGCGCCACCTCCTCGGGCTGGGGCTCCTTGACCTTCAGGATCAGCTCGGCGCCGTCGAAGACCGCGTCGGCGTCCGCGACGATCGTCGCGCCCTGGGCGACGAACTGCTCATCGCTCATCGCGCTGCCCTCGCCCGCGCCGTTCTGGATCAGCACCTCGTGACCGCGCGAGGTCAGCTCGCGCACGCCCGCGGGGGTGATCGCCACGCGGTACTCGTCGGCCTTGATCTCGCTCGGAACACCGACCTTCACCTCGACAGCTCCCTTCCTCGCAGTGCCAGCCAGAACTCGATCCGGTCGCGCGCGCTCGTGAAGCTGCGCCCCGTGAGCTGTTCGATACGGCGGATCCTGTAGCGCAGCGTGTGCCGGTGGCAGTACAGCGCCGCCGCCGCCTTCTCCCAGTGCCCGTTGTGTTCTATGAACACGTCCAGCGAGCGCACCAGCTCATCGCCGTAGTCGCCCTCCCCCTGCTCGATCGGCCCGAGCACGCTGCGGCAGTAGGAGCTCAAGGCCTCCTCGTCCTGCAGCGAGAGCAGGAGCTGGAACGCGCCGAGGTCCTCGTAGGTGGCGACCTCCGGCGCGCTGCCGTTGCGCAGCCGCACGGCCTCGAGCGCACAGCGGGCCTCGTGGAAGCTCATCCGCAGCGAGTGCGTCGGACCCGGGCGGCTGGCGGCGGCGCGCACCTCGCCGAAACGGCTCGAGAGCGCGGCGCGGATCTTGCGCGCCGTCGCGACCGGGTCGGCCGGGGCCGCGCGGGGCTTCTCGCCTGCGTCGATCACGGCGCACAGCATTCCTCCCCTGATCGCGACGAGGTTGCCGACCTGCTCGGCCTCCAGCAGCCGCTCGACGGTCGCGGCGGCGGCCGTCGGGTCCTCCAGCGCGAACGCGAGCACGGCGATCCGCTCGCCGATCCCGAAGGGGCGCAGCCGCGCCTGCAGGTCCTCCGGGTAGAGATGGCCGCTGAGCGCCTCGGCGAGCAGGTCGCCGACCATGTTGCGCTGCAGCAGCTCATACCGTTCGTCGAGCAGGCGCGCGAACGCCCGCTCGGTGATCGCGATGAAAGGCAGCTCGTAGGGGACCTCGAAAAGCGGGAAGCCGTGTTGTTCCGCGGCCTTGACGAGCGCCGCCGGTACGCGCCTGTGGCGGAAGCCGGTTCCGAACCCGAGCGCGGAGATGTCGTGATCGACGAGGCGCTGCAGGTACTCGCGCTGCGACTTCGGAGTCTCGAGCTGGAGCCCCGTGCTGAGCAGCATCTCGCCGCCTTTCAGCCACGGCGTAGGGTCCTCCAGCTCGGTGCTGTGCACCCAGCGAACGTGCGCCTGCGCCGACTCGTGGCCGGTGATCAGCTCGAGGTCGAGCTCGTCGATCAGGCTCTCGACAGTGAGCTCCATGACTCCATTCGCTCGCCGGCCTCGGTGAGCACCGGGCGCAGCACGGCGAGGATCTCCTCGAACTGCTCGCGGCCGGCGATCAGCGGCGGCGAGAGCTGCACGATCGGGTCCCCGCGGTCGTCGGTGCGGCAGATCAACCCGCGCCGGTAGAGCTCGCCAGACAGGTAGCCGCGCAAGAGCTTCTCCGATGCCGCGTCGTCGAAGGTCTCCTTGGTCTCTTTGTCCTTGACCAGCTCGATCGCGTGGAAGTAGCCGGCGCCGCGCACGTCGCCGACGATCGGCAGGTCGCGCAGCCCGTCGAGCATCTCTCTGAAGACGCCCTCGTTCTCCCGAACATTCCCTGCCAGGTCCTCCCGCTCGAGCACCTCGATGTTGGCGAGGCCGACCGCGCAGGCGACGGGGTGACCCCCGAACGTGAAGCCATGCACGAACGAGCTCGTACCGTGCAGGAACGGCTCGGCGATGTGGTCGCCCGCGATCACCGCGCCGAGCGGCGCGTAGGCAGAGCTGATCCCCTTCGCCGTGGTGACCATGTCGGGCTGGTAGCCGTAGCGTTCGCACCCGAACCAGTGCCCGAGCCGGCCCCAGGCGCAGATCACCTCGTCGGAGATCAGCAGCACGCCGTGGCGGTCGCAGATCTCGCGCACGCGCTGGAAGTAGCCGTCCTGCGGCGTGAAGCAGCCGCCGCCGTTCTGCACGGGCTCGAGGATCACCGCCGCGACCGTGTCGGCCCCCTCGAACAGGATCGCCTCCTCGATCGCGTCGGCCGCCCACAGCGGGTCACGGTCCTCTTTCCAGCGGTAGGAGTTCGTGTTCGGGACGTGAACGCCGCCGGGCGTGAGCGGTTCGAACGGCTCGCGCAGGGGCGGCAGGCCCGTTGCGGTCAGCGCTCCCATCGAGACGCCGTGGTAAGCGAGGTTGCGGGAGACCAGCTTGTGGCGGTTCATCTCGCCGCGGGCGCGGTGGTAGGCCTTGGCGAGCTTCCAGGCGGACTCGACGGCCTCGGACCCGCCCGAGGTGAAGAACACGCGGTTGAGGTTGCCGGGCGCCAGCTCGGCAACCCGGGCCGCCAGCTCGATCGCCGGCGGGTGCGCGTAGCTCCAGTTGGTGTAGAAGCCGAGCTGCTCGGCCTGCATCGCCGCGGCGCGTGCGATCTCCGCGCGGCCGTGTCCCACGTTGACGCAGTAGAGAGCGGAGAGCCCGTCGAGATAGCGCTTGCCGTGCTCGTCGTAGACGTAGCAGCCCTCGCCCTTGACGATCACCGGCACCGAGTGGTGATCGTCGTAGGAGCCCATGCGCGTGAAGTGCATCCACAGGTTGCGGCGCGCCAGCCGCTGGAGCCGGTCGGGATCCTCCGGGAGCGCGGGCGCGTCCGGTCCCGGCGCCCAGCTCGTGCCGGTGCCGACCGCCTCGTTCAACTCGCCGCCAGCCATCGCATCCGCTCCTTCCGCGTTCGACCGCTCTCCCGAGCCCGGGATCTCGCCGAGCTGTACCGCTAGACACTCAGGACAACAATATCCCCGTGTCGTTTGCCGCTCAAGGGACGCCGTGGGCAAACGGCCGTCAAAGGCGTTGTACGAGACGTACACACGGCTCATCTCCTTTTGGGACAACTGCCACTTGGCCTCCGCCGCTGGAGGGCGTAGCTTTCAGCACGAACCGGCCGCGCGCCGGACACACTCTTGGGAGAGGAGAGTCGATGGCAACCGAGGTCGCCGCCGTAGGGGTATCGGGAGCGCCCGCGACCGGACAGGTCGAGAACAAGGGACTCAAGACCAACGCGATCGGCTACGTCTCGAACATCGTCATCGGCGTCGCCTCGACGGCCCCCGCGTACTCGCTCGCGGCCACGCTCGGCTTCATCGTCGCGGACAAAGGCGTGACGACGCACGCGCCCGGGGTGCTGCTCGCGTCGTTCGTGCCGATGCTGCTGATCTCGCTGGCGTACCGCTACCTCAACAAGGCCGATCCCGACGCCGGCACCACGTTCGCGTGGACGACGCGCGCCTTCGGCCCCACCTTCGGCTGGCTGAACGGGTGGGCGATCTTCCTGGCCGACCTGCTGGTGATGGCCTCGCTCGGCTACATCGCCGCGACCTACACCTACCTGCTGTTCGAATGGCACTACGGAGAAACGCACGTCTGGGTGGCGCTGGTCGGCTGCATCCTGTGGATATGGCTGATGACCTGGATCTGTCACCGCGGCATCGAGCTCTCCGCGCGGATCCAGCAGCTGCTCCTGACCTTCGAGTTCGTGATGCTGATGATCTTCGCGATCGTCGCGCTGATCGACGTCTACTCGGGCACCGCCGCTGCCCACTCGATCAAGCCGTCGGCCGACTGGTTCAACCCGTTCGCGATGAACTTCGGCGACCTGGTCGTCGCGATGCTGCTCGGCATCTTCATCTACTGGGGCTGGGACTCGGGCGTCGCGGTCAACGAGGAGTCAGAAGACTCGAACGAGGGGCCAGGCCGCGCGGCGGTGGTCTCCACGGTCCTGCTCGTCTTGATCTACTTGCTCGTCTCGGCGGGCGCGCAGTCCTACCACGGGACCGCCTTCATCTCCAGCGAAGAAAACGCCAGCGACGTCCTGCACGCCCTGGGCAAAGGGGTACTCGGCTCGGTGGGCGTGAGGTTCCTCATCGTCGCCGTGCTGACGTCCGCCGCGGCCTCGACACAGACGACGATCCTGCCAACGGCCCGTACCACCCTCTCGATGGCGAAGTGGGGCGCGATCCCGTCGGTGATCGGGAGGATCCACCCACGCTTCCTCACGCCGACGGTCTCCACGTGGGGCTTCGGGATCCTGTCCGTCCTCGTCGCGGTGCCGCTGATCCTGATCTCAGAAACCGTGCTCGAACTCGCGGTGGTCGCGCTGGGGATCCCCGTGTGCTTCTACTACGGCTCCACCGGCTTCGCGTCGCTCTGGTACTACAGGCGCGAAATCTTCGACAGCCCGCGCAAGCTCATCTTCGTCGGGCTGCTCCCGCTGCTCGGCGGCCTGATCATGTATGGGATCGGGATCTACGCGATCAAATACTACGGGCACAAGGCCAACTCGGAAGGCAAAATCTACCTCGGGCTCACGCTGCCGTTGTGGTTCGGCGGCGTCGGCATGATCATCGGGCTCGTGCTGGCGTTCGTCTCGCGGCTGTACTTCGGCCCGTTCTTCTCGCGCAAGACCGAAACCGCGCCGGCGGGCCTGCTCGACGCGCCGGTCGAGCGCGCGCCCGCGCACCTGATGGGCCGCGAACACGTCACGACCCCGGAGCACCCGTTCACGCCGGAGGCCGAGGACGAGCCGGCGGGACCCCCCGGGGCGCCGCCCGGGGGCTGAGCTCTCAGGCGGGCAGCTCGAGCAAGCCGTGCGGCGCGCCGTACTCGCCAAGCAGCGCGAGGAACGCAGCCGCGGGAAAGGCCTCGGGGCCGAGCACGCCGGTCCCCTTCCACTCGCCGTGGTCGAGCAGCTCCAGCGCGACCGCCGGGTTGATCGCGGTCTGCCAGACGACGGCCTGGCTACCGTACTCGCGCATCGTCTTCTCGTTGTCGGCGAGGTGGTAGAGGTAGGTCGAGCGGGGAGCGCCATCCTTGCCGGTGCCGCGCACCCAGGTCCCTGCGCAGGTCCGCCCGCTCATGCGATCGCCGAGCGTCGCAGGGTCCGGAAGCGTCGCGGCGACCACGTCGCGCGGCGACACGGGAACGCCTCGGACCTCGACGGGTTCGGTCGAGTCGAGACCGAGTTTGTGAAGCGTCGAGAGCACGTCGATGAACTCCTGCCCGAGCCCGTACTTGAACGTGACGCGCTCGCAGTCGACCCAGCGCGGAATCAGCACGACCTCCTCGTGCTCGACGTTCACGCATTCGACCGCCCCGATGCCCTCGGGGAACTCGAAGATCTCGGGCTCTGAGAACGGGGGCGTCGTGTAGAAGCCGCGGTCGCGCTCCCAGATCAGCGGCGGGTTCAGGCACTCCTCGATGGTCGTCCAGATCGAGAACGTCGGCGCGAAGTCGTAGCCCTCGACGACGAGGTCGGCACCGTCGCGCACCCCAACTTCATCGAGGCTCGCGAACAGCTCGTCGGCCGCATGCCGCGCGAAGATGTCCGACAGGCCGGGCTCGACGCCGATGCCCACGAGCGCGAGCAGGCCCGCGCTGCGCCACTCGGGGTCGAGAGCGAGCTGGTAGTCGCCGAGCATCTCGCCCGGCACTTCGTGCGGGCGGTCGGGGTCGGGGTGGGAGAGCGTCATCGCCATGTCGAGGTACGTGACCTTCGCCTCCAGGCAGGCGTCGAAGATCGGCACGTTGAACCGCGGGTCGCACGCGTTCAGCACCGCGTCCGGCGCCACGCGCACGATCAGCTCGACGATCTCGGCGCGATTCGAGGCATCGACCCGCTCGGCGATGAAGCGGTCAGGTTCGCCGAGCCGCTCGGCGGCCGCACGGGCGCGCTCGAGGGCGACGTCCGCGAGCACGACCTGCTCGAACGCCTCGCGCCGCTGCGCGATCGCCGCGAAAGCCGCGCCGACTCCCCCCGTCCCGATCACGAGAACCTTCATCGACGAGCAGTCTTGCGTATACGCCTCGCGCGCACAGCACAACCTCGACGGCGTCGATGCGCCGCAATGGCTCAGGCGGCTCCCGTATGCTCCGCCGATCCGAGTGCGTCCCGAAAACCGCCCCTCGTGAGCACCGGTCTGCCCAGTCCCGCAAGCGGCGCCGCCGAGCGCCCGCCGGCGGCCGGCGGCGCCACCCCCGAAGACCCGGCCCCGGACAGAGCCCCCACCGCGCAGGCCGAGCCGACGCCCGCGCCGCCAGGCGCGCGACGCGCACGCTGGGCCCCCTCGCCGTCGTTCAGCGGCCGCGAGATCGCCCTCGTGGCGCTCGGCGCCGTGCTGCTCGCGGTGCTCACCACCTGGCCGCTCGTGCTGCACCTGCCGAGCCGCATCTCCCCCGATCTGGGCGACCCGGTGCGGACCGCCTGGGAGATCGCCTGGGTCGGGCACGCGATGCTGCACAGCCCCGGCCACATCTTCGACTCGAACGCCTTCTACCCCCACCCGCTGAGCCTCGCCTTCTCCGACTCGCTGCTGGGATACGGCCCGGCGGGGCTGATCGGCTCGGGCACCGTCGCGGCGCTCGTCCGTTACAACCTGCTGTTCCTGTTCGCGTACTCGCTGTGCCTGCTCGGCGCGTACCTGCTGGCCCGCGAGCTCGGTCTAGGCAGGCTCGGGGCGGCCGCCGCGGGCATCGCGTTCGCCTACGCGCCGTATCGCGTCACGGAGGCGGGGCACCTGCACGTGATCTCCTCGGGCGGGATCGCGCTCGCGCTGTTCCTGCTGCTGCGCGGCTACAGGCGGGGCTCGGCTGGGCTCGTGCTGGCGGGGTGGCTCGTGTCGGCCTGGCAGGTGAGCCTCGGCTTCACGCTGGGGCTGCAGTACTGCTACTTGCTGCTCGTCCTTGCGCTGCTGGTGGGGCTCGCCTTTTGGCGCGGGCGCCCGCCCGCCCGCCCGTTCGCCGTCACCCGCACGCTCGTGATCGCCAGCGCCGTGGGCGCGACCGTGCTCGGCGCGGTGACCATCTACCAGGCGCGCCCCTACCTGAAGGTCTCCCACGACTACCCGACCGCGAAGCGCACGATCAGGGAAGTGGAGAACTACTCCTCCGGGCCCGCGGCGCTCGTCTCGGCCTCTTCGGAGAACCGCGTGTGGGGTGGCGCCACCGCCGGCGCCCGCGCCCACGTGCACTCCAAGAACGAGGACGTGTTCTTCCCCGGTGGGCTGATCCTGGCGCTCAGCCTGCTCGGCCTGCTCGGCATCGGCGGCTCGCGGCTGACGCTGCGATTGCGCCTTGGGCTGCTGGCGGGGGTGGTCGTCTGCTCGGTGCTCGCGATGGGGCTCGGCCTGACCGGCGCGGGCTACCCGTACCGGCTGCTCTACGACTACGCGCCCGGATGGGACGGCGTGCGCGTGCCGGGGCGGGTGTTCACGATGGCAACGCTGTTCTACGCGCTGCTGGCCGGGGCCGGCGCCCAGTGGCTGCTCGACCGCGCGCGGCCGCTGGCCGCGAGGCTGCGCTCCTCAGGCGGCGGCGGGACTCCACGGCTTGCGAGCGCGCTGCCCGCACTCGCCGGCGGACTGCTGCTGATCGGGCTGCTCGGCGAAGGGGCCGGGCACCTCGGGCACCCCGTAGTCCCGCAGCCGTCGAAGGCGGAAGTTGGCCTCCCCGGCCCGCGCCTGGACCTCCCCACCGACGGCGCGCACGACCGCATCTGGCAGTACTTCTCGACGGACGGCTTCTACAAGATCCCGATCGGCAACAGCACTTTCGACATCCCGGCCGTCGATGACCTGCGGGGGGGCATGAATGGCTTCCCGGACAAGGCGAGCATCGAGAAGCTGCGCCACTACGGCATCAAGACCGTCGTCCTGCATCTCGGCGCCATCAAGGACCTGCCGCCGACTCACGGCGACACGCAGGAGCCGCCCGACCCCGCCGCGGCGGCTCGCAAGCCGATCGCCGGCCTCGGGGTCACGCGCCGGGTGGCGGGATCCAGCGTGATCTACGAGATCGGGGCCGGGCCGGCGGCGCTGCACGCGACGGACTGATGGCCGGCCACGCTCAGGACGCGGGCGGCACCGCGGCTGGCGCTCAGGCTGCCCGCCACAAACGGGTCAGGCTGCTGCCGCGCTCGCGCCGCGGGCGCCTCGCGCTCACCGCGATCGCGCTCTGCGGCCTGACCGCGGGGCTGATGCTGCAGAACTGGTCGGATAACCAGAGCTCGCACTACGACCTGATCCGCGCGCTCGACGCCGGGCGCACCACGATCGACGCGGGCCCCTACCCCACAAAAGACGAGGCCTTCTACCACGGCCACTGGTACTCGGCGCGCGCGCCCGGGCTCGCGCTGTTCTCGCTCCCGTTCTACGAGACGCTGACCGCGCTGCAGGCCCCCCGCGTCGCGCGCTCCTCGCCGGCGCTGCGCGGAGAAGACGAGATGATCGACTTCGTCGGCTGGTGGGGCAGCGTCCTGCCCGGCTTCATCCTGCTGCTGCTCGCGTGGCGCGTCGCGGAGCGCTTCGAGCCGGGCTATGGCGCCGTGGCAGCGGTGTCGCTCGGGCTGGGTACGATGGTGCTGCCGTTCTCGACGCTGCTGTTCTCGCACGTCTTCTCTGCGATGCTCGGATTCGCCGCGTTCGCGCTGCTGCTGCACGAGCGCGACGGGCCCCAGCGTCCCCTGCTGCTGGCAGCCGCCGGGGTCGCGCTCGGCTACGCGATCACCTCGGAGTACCCGCTCGCCTTCGCGGCGGTCGTGCTCGGCCTCTATGCGCTCTCGCGGCCCGACTCGCTGCGGGCGCTGGCGATCGCCCGTCGCGCCGGCGTGCTCGCGCTGGGCGCCTTCGTCGGCATCGTCCCGCTGCTGCTCTACAACCACGCGGCCTTCCACTCGTGGACGCACCTCGCGTACTCGAACATCCCCCAGCAGCACCGCGGCTTCTTCGGGATCTCGGCCCCGAGCTTGCGGGTGCTGGTGACGCTGCTGTTCGACTCGCGCGGGCTGCTGACGCTCTCGCCGGTGCTGGCGATGGGAGCGTTCGGCACGGTCCTGCTCTATCGCCGCGGACGCCGCGCAGAGGCGCTGACGATCGCGGGCGTCTGCGCCTGCTACGTGATCTACAACTCCGGCTACTACCTGCCCTTCGGCGGCGGCGCTCCGGGCCCGCGCTTCTTGATCACGGTGCTGCCGTTCCTGGCTTTCCCGATCGCCCTCGCGCTGAAGCGCTTCCCGGGGCCGACGGTCGCGCTCGCGGCCGCCTCGGTCGCGATCTGGGTGATCGTCACGATCACCCATCCTCTGGTCGGCTACGAGAACGAGACCGTCGTGTGGACGCGGCTGCTGAGCAAAGGCGAATTCCAGCCGACGATCGCGACCGCGCTCGGCGCGGGCCGGGGCTGGGGCGGGATCTGGCCGGTGCTGGCGGCGGCGGCCGGCGCCGTCGTCGTCGCGGGCGCCGCGACGCCGCGCCTGCGCCTCTCGGCGGCCTCGCTGGGCGCCGCGCTGCTCGTCCTGCTCGGCTGGGCGCTGTTCACCGCGCTCGCGCCGACCGCGCTCGGGATCGACCACAAGGGCCTGCTCGACATCGTCAAAGCCGGGGACAGGACCGCCCTGAACCTCACGCTGCACAACGGCAGCCGCTACCCGCTGAACCGGCTCGTCCTGTACTCGGGTCTCGCCGGGATGGTGGCGCTCGCAGGGATGTGGCTCGCGCGGCGCGAGCGCGGCGGTGACTCTCGCGCCGCGCGTCCGGGCGAGACGCGGCTGCCCAGCGCCGTGGGCGCGGGATAGAAGCCCGCCTCCCCTCAAGGCCCGCGCCCGCCGCGCCCCGCCGGTTGGCGGCCGGGAGGGCCGGGTATCAGCCGAGCGTGGATCGTGAGCAGGCCGACAGAGCCGCCGAAAACGCCCTCGTTCATCGCCGGCCGGGCACCTGGCGAGGCGTCCTGCTGTGCCTTCTGCTCGCGCTCGTCGGGGCTGTCCTTGCGCTCGCGTCGGCGAGCACACGCGGGATCGGCCTCGGCATCGCCGTCCTCGGCGTGCTCTGCGCGCTCGCCGGCGGCGTGCACCTGATGCGGCCCTCGCGCGGCGATGCGCCGCCGGGCGGGCGCTAGTTCTTGACGGTCTTGACCGAGCAGTTGGCGGCGCGCAGCTGCTTGCACACCACCACGTAGCCCGGGCGGGGCTGCCCGTGGACGTTCATCAAGCCGGCGTCGAAGCGCGTATGGCTGTTGCCGCCGATCCAGTTGTAGATGTACAGGCGCTTGATGCGCGAGTTCGAGCCGGCGACGGCGAACATGTACTTGAGCACCCTGCTGGCACGGCTGAGCCCCGACCCGTTCTTGTTCAGGAACGCCGGCTTGAACTGCACGAGCCCGCCGGTCTCGGTCAGCCACACCTGGCCACCCAGCGCGCGGCTGATTTCGCGCGTGCGCCAGCTCTGCATGCGGTTCAGGTCGGAGTAGTTGTGCAGCCCCCAGATCGAGGGCATCACGGTGCGCAGGTGCGCGACTTCGTGCTTGAAGGCCGCGATGTAGCGCAGCGTCGCGTTGATCGAGTTTTCGTCGAGCACGTCGAGGCCGATCACGGTGCAGCCCTTGCAGACGCGCTTGAGCGCCTGGTAGTAACGCGCCGCGGCGCCCGCCGAGGGGCTCGAGAAGGAGCCCTTGACGTCGCCGCGGTTGGACTCGTTCCACGACTGGTACTGGCGCACGTGCGGGAAGAGCTTGACGAACTTCGCGACGGCCTTCTGGTAGGCGGAGATGCTCGGCATCTTCGTCGCGGTGTGCTCGGAGTGGTAGAAGGCGACGAGGATCTGCTGGTGGGCGGCTTCGGCCTCGCGGATCCACGCACGTGCGCGACCCAGCTCGTCGCCGCGGATCGCGGCGTCCCACGGAGCGATGTAGCGGGCGATTTTGGTGTGCAACTGCTGCCAGAGGGGGCTCTGGAACATCGCCGTTTCCTCGTCGCCGACGCCTGTCAGATACGACGCGGCGGCGTGGGCGCGCGGCTGCTTGGCTGCGCCTCCGAGCGCGCTCGGAACCGCCAGCAGCGTCGCGGCGAGGGCGATGGCGAGGACGCCAGCAAGCTTGCGGTGGAGTGTGTGGGGGGTCGTCATATCCGGGTTTCCAACAAGTCGGGGGGGCGCAGGTTGCGCGATGTTAGTGATCTTTATCCGCGCTCCCGGGCGGGCCGTCGGCAAACCGACCGTGCCTCGTCCGTCAAGGGCCGTGCTCGCGACCTTCGCCGCGCTCGCCTGTGACTCCTGCCGTCTTGAGGAGGTCTTTATCGGCGGGCTCGGGCTGCTCCGGAGCTCGGCGCAGCGAGGGGTCGGCGACGATCCGGATGTCCACGCCGGGCAGGCCCTCGAGCAGACGCGAGAGCAGCGACTCGCCCTGCCAGAGCCGAGCGATGCCCTTGCGGGGCCGCGGCGCGCCGATCAGGACGTAGGTGCTGCCGAGGGAACGGGCGACGTCGATCGCCACCTCCGCGACGTCGTCCGCCTCCTCGACCCTCAAGCGGGCGCCGAGCATCGAGGTCAGCCGCCGCAGCGACTCGAGCCGGGCGCGATCCTCGGCGCTCGGGCTGCGCCCCGGCGAGCGCACGATCAGCACGTCGAGCTCGGCGTCCAAGCGCTGCGCGGAACGCCACGCGCGCCGCACGACGTACTCCGACTCGCGGTCGAGCGTGACGATCGCGAGCAACCGCTCGGAGATCGCCTGCGGGGCTTGCTCCTCGGCGACCGCCTCTCCCTCCTCGTCGCGGCGCAGCGGGGCAGGCGTCTCGCGCACGAGCCGCTTGACCTCGACGTCCTCGGCCACCTGCCGGAGCGCCGTCTCGCGCAGCGCCGCGAGGTTCTCGACCTTGAAGAAGTTGTTGAGAGCCGCCGGGACGCGCTCGGGCCTGTAGACCTTGCCGGCGCGCAGCCGCGCGATCAGCGCCTCGGGCGTCAGGTCGATGAGCACGACCTCGTCGGCCGCCGAAAGGATGTCGTCCGGGATCGTCTCCCGCACCGTGGCTCCCGTCAGCCGTGCGACCTGGTCGTTGAGGCTCTCCAGGTGCTGCACGTTGACGGTCGAGAAGACGTCGATGCCGGCGTCGAGCACGTCGCGAACGTCCTCGTAACGCTTCTCGTGCTCGACCCCAGGCGCGTTGGTGTGCGCGAGCTCGTCGATCAGGCAGAGCTCTGGATCCCGCGCCAGCACGGCCGGCAGATCCATCTCCTCCAACGGCGTGCCCCGGTAGAGGACCTCGCGCCGCGGGATGACCTCGAGCCCCTCGGATTGCGCGAGAGTCTCGGCACGGCCGTGGGGCTCGAGGTAGCCGATCACCACGTCCCTGCCGCTTTCGGCTTCGGCGCGCCCCTCCTGCAGCATGCGGTAGGTCTTGCCGACCCCGGGCGCCATGCCGATGAAAACCCTCAGGTGACCTCGCCCGTCTGCCATCGCTGATGCTGCGGACGCTACCGGACATGCCCGGCGCGCCGTTCGGGGCCACCGACGGGCGTCCGCGAAACGTGTCACGGCTTTGTAAAGGGGTAATCGAAGCCGATAGGTGCAAGACGCTCCGTCCCGAAACCCGATTCAGATGCATCAAGAACCTCACAGCACACCGCGCCGCACCGCCGTGACCCCGAACTGGTCGCTGACGCTGCCCTCGTGGGCCACCTCGCCCGGCCCCGCAGCGCGAGCGCCGCGTCGCGGGCTCTCGCTGGCATCGGCTGCCCGCCGGTTGCGCTCGCCGCTTCGCCGCGCCGGCGCCACTCCGCCCCGCCGCGCCTCCTGAGCGTCCCCGCGCGCGCCTCCCGAGCGCTCGCGCGCGCCGCGCGCACGGCACAAGCCGGCGTGAGGGACAGCCCGGCGCGCGCGGTTAGACTTCCGGCCGGTGCGCCGGGAAGCCTGGTCGGCATGCCCCCCAGGGGACGGACCAGGATGAGCGCTCGCAGACCTCGACAACCACAGCTCCGCGCGCGTGGTTGCGCCGCTCCCGCCATGCGCCTCGGCGACGGAGCGCCCGGTGTCTGATCCCGCGCTCGGGGCGATCTTCGCCGCAGGTGCCGTGGCGAGCCTGTCGGCGAGCTGGGGGCTCGTCGCGTCGCTGGAGCGCATCGGCGCGAGAATCGGGCTGTCGGAGGCGCTGCTCGGGATGCTCGCGGCGCTCGCCGCGGACGCTCCGGAGATCACCGCCGCCGTCACCGCCCTGATCCGAGGACAGGGCCGGATCGGAGCAGGCGTGATCCTGGGGTCGAACGTCTTCAACATCGCCGCGCTGATCGGGCTCGCCGGCGTTGTCGCCGGGTACATCGCCCTGCACCGGCGCGTGATCGAGCTCGGCGGAACGGTCGCGGTGTGGATCGCGACGGTCGCACTGCTGCTCGTGCTCGGGGTGCTGCCACCGCTCGCCGCGCTGCTGCTGGCACTGGCGGTGTTCGTGCCTTACGTGCTGCTGCTCGGAGGTGGGCGCGGCCGCATCGCCCAACTGCCGCTCGCCCGCTCCTTCACGCGGTGGCTCCTCGCGGCGATCAGCGAGGAGGAGCAGGAGCTCGAGCCGGCGATCCACCCGCAGCGCGGCACCAGGAGAGACGTGCTTGCCGCCGGCGTGACGATCCTGATCGTGGTCGGCGCGAGCATCGCGATGGAGCGGTCGGGGTCGCGGCTCGGCGAACGCCACGGGGTGCCACAGATCGTGATCGGAGGCATCGTGCTGGCCGCCGTCACGAGCATGCCCAACGCGGTGGCGGGCGTCTACCTCGCGCTGCGCGGCCGCGCCTCGGCAGTGCTCAGCACGTCGCTGAACAGCAACGCGATCAACCTGCTCGCCGGACTGTTGATCCCGACGATGTTCGTAGGCATCGGGGCGGCCTCGGCGCAGACGACGTTCGTGGCGAGTGCCGCGCTCGCCATGACCCTGCTCGCGCTCGGCTTCGCGTACAGCCGCCGAGGGCTCGCGCGGGCGGAGGGGATCGCGCTCGTGGTGGCGTACCTGCTCTTCGCGGTGGTGCTGACGCTGAGCTCGAGCTGAGCGATGTCCCAGGCGCGGGCCGCGAGACGGGTCGGCGGCGCCACGGTGAGCGCCCAGACCGTGATCTTCACGAGATCGTTATGCCGGAGGCGCGGATCGTCATGCGGTCTTGACGCGCCCTGTTCGAGCATGGGAGTCGAAGAGATCTCGATCTCCGTTGCCTCATGTCGACACCACGCTCGGCAACCGCCCCCCTGTCTGCACCCCGGCGCCGGCGTCTGCGCCGGCAGCCTGTCGCGACGATGCCCGTGCGGCTGCGGGTGCTCTGGCGACGCGAGCTGCTCGACAGGCTGCTGATCGAGGGCAGCGATCCCGTCTCGACGCCGGAGCTGACGCTGCGGGCGTTCCAGCTCACACGACGGACGAGCCGGCGCCAGCTCGCGGCGAGCCTGGACGACGTCGTGGCGAGTGCGCGTGTTCGCTCGCGTCGTTACTCGACCTCCCCGCCGCTGGCGCGACGCGCGATCAAGCTGGCGAGAGGAGCCCTCGCTGAGCTCGCTGACGCGCTGCGCGAGGAGCCTTTCGTCACGCCCCGCGGTGTTGCGCTCGCCCGGCGGCTGGTCACCGACGGCGCCGGTCCGCTCTACGTCGAGATGCCTGACGGCACGCTGCTGCGCGCCGTGCAGGAGGCCTCCGCGGCTCTCGCCGCACCCGTCTGATCGGCCCCGCGCCGGCGCGGCACGGTCACCGTCGCCCTCTAGGGTTGCGGGCGTGCGGGCGAGCTACTACCTGCTCGGCCTCGTCCCCGTGGCGGTGGCCCTGGACGTGCTCGGGGCGCCCGCGGCGACGGTGTTCCTCTCCTCGGCCGTCGCCGTGATCCCGTGCGCCGCGTTGATGGGCGAGGCCACCGAGCAGCTCGCCGAGCGCTCGGGCCCCGGCGTCGCCGGCCTGTTGAACGTGACGTTCGGGAACGCGCCGGAGCTGATCATCGCCGTGTTCGCGCTCGCCGACGGCCTGCACGAGGTCGTCAAGGCGTCGCTCGTGGGCTCGGTGATGGGGAACGCGCTGCTGGTGCTCGGCGCGTCGATGCTGACAGGCGGCTGGCGGCGCCCGCTCCAGCGCTACAACGTCGCCTCCGCCCGCGCGCTGGCGATGTCGCTCGTGATCGGGACCACCGCGCTCGCGCTCCCTTCGCTGGTGCGGATTGTGCAGGGGAAGGAGCTGCCGTCGGTCGGGCTGCAGCGCGGCTCGCTCGGCGGAGCGGCGGAGGTCGTGACGATCGTTCTCGCCGTGCTGCTGATCGGCGTCTACGCCCGCGGCCTGCTGGTGTCGCTTCGCAGCCAGCGACAGGCCCACAGGGCCGAGGTCGACGGGGACCGGTGGAGCGGCCGCCGGGCGGGCGCCGTGCTGGGCGCCTCTGCGGTGCTCGTGGCGGTCGCGAGCGACACGCTCGTCGGCTCGGTCGAGCACGCCTCGCACGAGCTCGGCCTCTCGCAGTTCTTCATCGGCGCGATCGTGGTCGCGATCGTGGGCAACGCCGCGGAGCACTTCGTCGCCGTCGTCGCCGCGCTGAAGGACCAGATGGATCTGACCCTGAGCATCGCCGTCGGCTCCGCAGCCCAGGTCGGCCTGCTGCTCGCGCCGCTCGTGGCCCTGCTCTCGCTCGTGATCGGGCCCGCGCGGTTGCCGCTGGTCTTCAACGGTTACGAGCTCGCCGCGTTGATCGCCGCCGGATGGCTCGCGGCCGCCGCGACTTTCGACGGCATCTCGACGCGCCGCCGCGGCGCCGGGCTGCTGGGTGTCTACCTGACGCTGGGCGTCGTGTTCCTGCTCGCCTGAGCGCCGGAGCAGCGCCTTGACGAGATCGTTACGCCGGGCCGACGGATCGTCACGGGCGCTTCATGTGTCCTGGAGAACACTCTTCTGGACAGCATCACTCGACCGAGGAGTACCCGTATGGCGTCCTCACTTTCACCCCGTTTCGAGACGGCTTCCGCCTTCCGCGCCGAGCACGAGGCCGGCTCGCGTCTGGCCGCGCGCATGCGAGCGCTCGTGCACCGGCGCCTGCTCGACAGCATGCTCGCGGACGGAGCCGACCCCATGTCGAGCCCGGAGCTCGCGCTGCGCGCCGAGCGCCTGACGGCGCCTGCATACAGGCACAAGCTCGCCGACGGCTTCGACGACGCCGTCGGCCTCGTGGAACGTCACGAGCCCCGGCTCACCGCCTCGCCTCCCTTGGCGAGACGCGAGGTCAGGGCCGCGCGCGGCGCCCTGACCGAGCTCTCGGGCGCGCTGCGCAGCGAGCGGCGCGTCGCCCCGGCCGGGGTGGCGCTCGCGCAGCGCCTGCTCACCGACGGCACCGGCCCGCTTTACCTGACCGCTGAGCACGACGGCCTCTGGAAGGCCGCCCGGCGCGCCACCGTCGCGCTCGAGCTGAGGGCCTGACAGGCCCGGCGCCCGGCTGCGGTCGGCTCACCCCCCGGAACCGCTCGCGCCAAGCGCCGCCGCCGGCCCGCCGTCGCGCGCCGCACGCCTCCGCGGCCGCGACGCGTCGGGCTGCGGCGGCAGCGCCGATCCTGCAGGCCGGCGAAGTACACGAAATCGACACGCCGAGCCGCGAATGGACACGGCTTCTTGACGCCGCTGTCGCCACGCTGGATGTGTCACGCCACACCAGAAGGAGCAGCACGACATGAAGCAGAGAACGCTGACGCAGACGACCTCCGCCGCGCCCGCGACACGGCCTATGTGGTCACTCACCCTTCCGTCATGGGCCACCGCGCCCAGGGGCCGGCGAGGCTCCGGTGCCCGCAACCTCCACCGCGACCGGCCTGGGCCTCAGATGTGGACCTGCGCGCGCTGCGGCGAGCGCCGGCAGAGCGCCGCCGAGGCAGGCGTCCACATCCAGGCAGCGCACGGCTTCCCGCGCGCCTGAGCGCGCCTCAGCCGGGGCGGGCACCGCGCGGGCGGAGGCCTACAGGAACCCGCTGCGACGGAACCACCAGTAGAGCGCGGCGCACGAGGCGAACAGCGATCCCACGCCGAGCGCGAAGAACACCGCAGGCGAGCGGATGTGCCCGACCATCCAGCCGAAGTTCATGCCGAAGAAGCCCGTGATGAAGGTCAGCGGCAGGAAGATCGTGGCGATGATCGTGAGCTGGTGGATCGTCTCGTTCTGACGCACGCTCAGAACGGCGAGGTTCGCCTGCAGCACGCTCGCCAGCAGCTCGCGCTGGGAGGCGATCTCGTCGTGCACGCGTTCGACGTGGTCGGTGACGTCGCGGAAGTAGTTGCGGATCTCGGGCGTCTCCTCCGGCTCGTCGCCCCGCTGGAACGCCGCGAGCGGCGCCAGGAGAGGGTGGACCGCGCGGAAGAACTCGATCACCTCGCGTTTGAGGGCGTAGATGCGCTGTGTCGGATCCGTGGGGGCGGCGAAGACCTCCACCTCGACGTCCTCGATGTCGGCGCTCAGCTCCGAGGCGACCGGCTCGTAGTCGTCGACGACCTTGTCGAGAACGGCCCACAGCACCGACAAGGAGCCGGACTGCAGCAGCTCGGGACGCGCCTCGAGGCGTTCCCGCGCGGAGATCAGCTCGCCGGCATCGCCGTGGCGGAGCGTGATCGCGAAGTGCTCGCCGATGAACGCGTCGATCTCCCCGAACCCGACGGCGCTCGTGCGCTCGTCGTAGGCGGCCGTGCGCAGCACCGCGAAGAGGTGCTGCGGGTAGCGCTCGATCTTCGCGCGCTGATGCACGTGGCGCGCATCCTCCACGGCGAGTGGATGCAGCGGGAACAGGCGCTCGATCTCGGCCAGCTCAGCGGGGCTCGGGTCGTGGATCCCCACCCACACGAGGCCCTCGCCGCTCTCCGCGCGCGCGGCGGCGCGCTCGATCGACAGCGGGCCCTCGTGCTGGCGGGCTCCTCCTTCGTAGTAGGCGCAGTCGACGATCAGGCCGGATCACCCCCAGCGGGCTTCGACTCCCCCCGCGCGGCTCCTGCCGCGCTCATCCCTCGAAGCGGTAGCCGACACCCGGTTCGGTGCGGATCAGTGCCTCGGCGCCCCGGCGCCCGCGCTCGAGCTTGTGGCGCAGGTTGGCGATGTGCGTCCGCAGCAGCGGCACGTCGCGGACGTGATCGTCGCCCCAGACCTCATGCAGAAGCTCCTGGCTCGTCATCAGGCGCCCGTTGTTGCGCACGAGCATGGCGAGCAGGTTGAACTCCGTCGGGGTGAGGCGCAGCGGGCGCCCGTCGAGCGAGACGCTGTGAGCGGGGAGGTCGACCTCGAGCCCGCGCACGAGGATCGTCGCTTCCTCGCCGTCCTCGGCACGCCGGAAGACGGCGTGCAGCCGTGCGACGAGCTCCCCCGGCGAGAAGGGCTTGGTCACGTAGTCGTCGGCGCCCGCCTCCAGCGCCTGCACCTTCTGCTCCTCTTCGTCGACCCCGGAGAGGACGAGGATCGGCATGCGGCTCCACGAGCGCAGCTCCCGGCACAGCTCGATGCCGCTCCCGTCGGGGAGCACGAGGTCCACGATCGCGCCGTCCGGGGGCTGCTGTGCGACCGACTCGCGCGCCCCGGCGAGCGTCTCCGCACACGCGACGTCGAAGCCCGCCTCCTGGAGCACGACCCGCAGCGCCCTGAGGACCTGCGGCTCGTCGTCGCACACCAGCAGCCGCGCTGAGCGAGGCGTCTCGGACGTGTCAGGCGCCCAGCAGGTTGTGCACGATCAGGTCGATCAGCTTGATGCCGATGAACGGCGCGATGATGCCGCCGAGCCCGTAGATGAGCAGGTTGCGCCGCAGCAGCGAGCTCGCGCCGATCGGCCTGTAGCGCACGCCCCGCAGCGAGAGCGGGATCAGCAGCGGAATGATCAGCGCGTTGAAGATGATCGCCGAGACGATCGCCGAGCGCGGGGTGCCGAGGCTCATGATGTTCAGCACCGACAGCGGCCCTTCCTTTTCACCCGCGGCCGCCCACGTCGTGATGAAGATCGCAGGCAGGATCGCGAAGTACTTGGCGACGTCGTTGGCGATCGAGAAGGTGGTGAGCGCGCCGCGCGTGATCAGCAGCTGCTTGCCGACCTCGACGATCTCGATCAGCTTCGTCGGGTTGGAGTCGAGATCGACCATGTTGCCGGCCTCGCGCGCCGCCTGGGTGCCTGTGTTCATCGCCACGCCGACGTCGGCCTGGGCGAGCGCCGGCGCGTCGTTGGTGCCGTCGCCGGTCATCGCGACGAGGCGGCCCTCGGACTGCTCTTCGCGGATCAGCGCGAGCTTTCGCTCAGGCGTCGCTTCGGCGAGGAAGTCGTCGACGCCGGACTCTTCGGCGATCTTCGCCGCGGTGAGACGGTTGTCGCCGGTCACCATCACGGTTTTGATGCCCATCGCGCGCAGCTGGTCGAAGCGGGCCTTCATGCCCTCCTTGATCGTGTCCTTCAGGTAGATCACGCCGAGCACCTGGTTGTTCCGCGCGACGGCGAGCGGCGTGCCGCCCTCGCTGCCGATGCGGTCGAGTTCGCGCCGGAGCTCGGGCGGCGGCGTACCCCCCTCGCGGGTCACCAGGTCGGTGATCGCGTCCCCTGCTCCCTTTCGCAGCTGCTGGCCGTCGTAGTCGACGCCGCTCATCCGCGTCTCGGCGCTGAAGGGCACGAACTCGGCGTGGATCGAGCTCATGTCATGCTCGCGGATGCCGTACTGCTTGGCGAGCACGACGATCGAGCGGCCCTCGGGCGTCTCGTCCGCCAGCGAGGAGAGCTGCGCCGCTTCGGCGAGGTCGGACTCGGCGACGCCCGGCATCGGGATGAACTCGCTGGCCAGGCGGTTGCCGATTGTGATCGTGCCGGTCTTGTCGAGCAGCAGCACGTCCACGTCGCCCGAGGCCTCGACCGCGCGGCCCGAGAGAGCGAGCACGTTGCGCCGCACGAGCCGGTCCATGCCCGCGATCCCGATCGCCGACAGCAAGGCCCCGATCGTCGTCGGGATCAACGCGACGAGCAGCGCGATCAACGTCGTCTCGGAGATCGAGGTGTGGGCGAACAGGCCGAAGGGGCGCAGCGTCGCAACCACGATCACGAAGATCAGCGTCAGCGCCGCGAGCAGGATGTTGAGCGCGATCTCGTTGGGCGTCTTGCGGCGCTCGGCGCCCTCGACCAGCGCGATCATGCGGTCGAGGAACGACTGCCCCGGCTCCTGGGTGATTTCGACGACGATGCGGTCCGAGGTGACACGGGTCCCGCCGGTCACGGCGCTGCGATCGCCGCCGGACTCGCGGATCACCGGCGCCGACTCGCCGGTGATGGCGGACTCGTCGACCGTCGCGATCCCTTCGATCACGGTCCCGTCGCCCGGGATCAGCTCGCCGGCCTCGACCACGACGACATCACCGCGCACCAGCTCGGAGGCGGACTTCGTCCCCCCGTCGGCGAGCTTCGCCACCGTCTCTTGGCGCATCGCGCGAAGCGAGTCCGCCTGCGCACGCCCGCGGCCCTCGGCGAACGCCTCGGCCATGTTCGCGAAGATCACCGTCAGCCACAGCCAGAACGAGATCAGGAACGTGTACCAGGCGGGCTCGTGGCCGCCGCCGAGCGGGGTGCCGCCGAACACCTGTTTGAGCCACGTGAAGGTCGTTATCACCGACCCGATCTCGACTACGAACATGACCGGGTTGCGGATCTGCACGCGCGGGTCGAGCTTCTTGACGCTCTCGATCAGCGCCGGCACGACGATGTCGCGCTGGAACAGCGAGGCGGCGCGGCGTTCGTGCGGCGCGGCGACGGGCGCCGGGCCCTCAGGGGCGGCGGGTGCGGGTGCGGACATGGTCAGGCTGCTTTCAGACGGTCGAGGGCGAGGTTGAGCTCGAGGACGTTGACGGCCGGTTCACCGAAGACGAGAAGGCCGCGCTCGCTGGTGTAGTTCGAGATCAGCCGGTCCACGGTCGCGAGCGGCAGGCTGCGCACGGCGGCGATGCGATGGGCCTGGATCCGTGCGTTGGCCTGGGAGATGTCGGGGTCGAGGTTCGACGCCGAGGTGTTAACCGCGTCGACCGGCACCTTCGCGGCGGTCAGGCCGGGGTTGTACGGCTTTTCCAGTTCGAGGAACGCCTTGAGGTTTTCTTCGTCGGCTTCCTTGGTCTTGACGCTGTTCGGGCCGCGGTTGGAGAAGGTGCTCGCCGCCGCGTTGTATTCGCCGCCTTCGGTCGCCGACGGGCGCGACTGGAAGTAACGCGGGTCGGGTTCGGTGACGATTTCTTCTTCCTTTTCCTCCGGCTTGCCGTTCTTGCCGATCACCGGCTTGCGGAAGCTCTGCCCGATGCTCTTGGAGCCGACGAGCTTGCCGTTCACGTAGACCTTCTGGCCGTTGCTGTTGCCCGGGAAGGCGACCTGGCCGATGCCCGTGATCACGAGGGGATAGACGATCCCGAGCAACAGGGTGAAGAAGACGATCGCGATGATGGAGGTGACGATCTGCTTGCGCATGTCAGTAGAGATGTCCGGTCAGGCCCTGCACGATCGGTCCGAGCAGCAGAGCGGGGAAGAACGTCAACGCGCCGACGAGGATGATCACTCCGATCAGCAGCACCGAGAAAGTGGTGTTGTCGGTGCGCATCGTGCCGAGGCCGGCGGGGGTGAAGCGCTTGCCGGCGAGCGCGCCCGCGACGGCCAGCGTGAAGAGGATCGGTCCGTAGCGGGCGACGAGCATGTCGAAGCCGCCGAGCAGGTTCGCGAACGTGATGCCGTGGGCGCCGGCATTGCCGGCGTTCGGCTGGATGTAGCCCGTGTAGCCGGCAAACGCGGACCCGTTGTTGTTGGCTTGCGAGAGGTAGGCGTAGAACGTCTCGGAGAAGCCCTGCGGCGCGTGACCCCCGCCGGCCGGGGCGGCGCCTTCCGAGATCGACTTGGTGCCGGCGCTCGTCGCGACTCCCATCGCGGTGCAGAACAGCGCCGCGAGCGGGGTGATCAGGATCGCAAGGCCCGCGAGCTTGATCTCCTTGGCCTCTAGCTTCTTGCCGAGCCACTCCGGCGTGCGGCCGACCATCAGGCCGCCGATGAAGACGGCGAGCAGCACGTAGAGGAGAATCGAGTACATGCCCGTGCCGACGCCGCCGAAGATCACCTCGGAGGCGGAGAGGTTGGCGAACGGCACGGCGCCGCCGATGCCCGTGTAGGACTCGAGCGCGCTGTTCACCGCGCCGCAGGAGGTGACGGTCGTCACGACGTTGAAGATCGCGGAGCCGGCGATGCCGAAGCGCTGCTCCTTGCCTTCGAGGTTGCCGCCACCCGAGCCCGAGATCACGCCCGTGTGGATCCCGGCGGCGTGCTGCGCGGGCGACCCGTGCGCCTCGGCGATGTACGCGACGATGCACGCGCCGAGGAACATGAACATCACGACGCCGTAGATCGCATAGCCCTGTCTGCGGTTGCCGGTCATGCGCCCGTACATGAAGATCAGCGCGGCCGGGATGATCAGCACGAGCAGCATCTCGAAGAGGTTGGTGAACGCCGTCGGGTTTTCGAACGGGTGCGCCGAGTTGACATTGAAGAAGCCGCCGCCGTTGGTGCCGAGCATCTTGATCGCGAGCTGCGATGCCGTCGGGCCCATCGCGATCGATTGCGTCGCACCGGTCAGCGTGTGAGCGGTCAGGTAGCCGGCGAAGTTCTGGATCACGCCCTGCGAGATCAGGACGATCGCCCCGACCACGGTGATCGGAGCCAGCACGTAGAGGATCGTCCGCACCAGGTCGTGCCAGAAGTTGCCGATGCTCTTGCCGCTGCGCCCGATGATCCCGCGTACGAGCGCGACCGCGACGACGATCCCGACGCCTGCCGACAGCCAGTTCTGCACCGTCAGGCCGGCCATCTGGCTGAAGTAGCTGAGCGTCGTCTCGCCGGAGTAGAACTGCCAGTTGGTGTTGGTCAGGAACGACGAGGTCGTGTTGAACGAGAGGTCCCAGGTGCCTGATTTGAAGTGCTGCGGGTTAAGGCCCGTGAAGTCCCACAGCGTCTGCGTGCGCAGGATCAGATACAGCAGCAGCCATCCCGCGAGCGAGAAGATCACGAGGCTCTTCGCGTACTGCTTCCAGTCCTGCGCAGACTCGGGATCGACGCGCAGGATCCGGTAGATGAACCGCTCGGGACCGGCGAAGATCGGTGAGAGGAACACGCGCTGGCCGGTGTAGACCTTGGCCATGTACTGGCCCAGCGGCCACGCAAGCGCGCTGAGGATGATGGCGAACGCGAAGATCGTCGCCCAGCCGGAGAAAGTCATCTCAGAGCTTCTCTCCGCGGATCAGCGCGTAGAAGAGGTAGATGATCACGAGGACCGAAACGATCAGTCCGAAGATGTCTGCGCCGCTCATAACTGCAATCCCGCCGCCTGCGCGCGTGCCGCTCTAGATCCGGTCGATCCCGTCGACCAGGACGAACAGCAACACGAACGAAACGATCCCCAGTGCAATCGCCACGATGTCCATGGCGGTCAGTCTGGAACCTGCGCCGTCACGCTCGTATCACGAACTGCGTCACAGCCATAACGATTTCGTAACGGCACCGCAGGCCGCCCCGGCGACGCGCCCCCTAGTCGACGAAGCGGTAGCCGACGCCCGGCTCGGTGAGGATGTAAAGGTGTCGGCTCGCGCCGGCCGGGGACGCGGGTTCGATCTTCGCGCGCAGCCGCGCGATGTGCGTGCGCAGCGGCTGGATGTCATCGACGTACTCGGGTCCCCATACGTCGAGGAGCAGCTTGCGATGTGTCATCAGCCGCCCCCGGTTGCGCGCGAGCGCCCGCAGCAGCTCGAACTCGATCGGGGTGAGGTGAACGGGCTCGCCGTCGACACGCACGACGCGCGCGGCGAGGTCGATCTCGAGCCCCTCGGCGGTGATCGTCGGTTCTTCCTCGGCGCGTCCGGCGCGGCGCAGCGCCGCGTGCAGGCGCGCAATCAGCTCGCGGGTCCCGAACGGCTTCGTGACGTAGTCGTCGGCGCCGGCCTCGAGCGCCCGCACCTTCTGGCTCTCCTCGCCGACGGCGGACAGCACGAGAATCGGCATCTCACTCCACTCGCGCAGCCTGCGCGTGAGCTCGATGCCGTCGCCGTCGGGCAGCACGAGGTCGACGATCGCCGCTTCCGGCGGGCGTACCGCGGCGGCGTCGAGCGCCTCGGCAGCGGTTTCCGCCGCGGACGCGTCGAAGCCGGCCTCGCGCAGCACGACTTTCAGCGCGCGCACGATCTGCGGCTCGTCGTCGACGACGAGCACCCTCGGCCGCGGCCCTCCCTCCTGCGTCTGTGTCCGCTGCTCCGCCACGGCGCTCACCCGTCGCCGGCGGAGGTCGCGCCGGCCGCCGTACGATCGGCGGCCCCGTCGCCGACGGCCGCGCCGTCTCCCGTGCTCGACGTCTCGACGATCGGCAGCTCGAACACGAACGTGGCGCCCTGTCCCGGCAGCGACTCCACATACAGCGTGCCGCCGTTGGACTCGGTGAAGCCGCGCGCGATCGCGAGTCCCAGCCCCGAGCCGCGGTGTTCGCCGCCGGGCCTGCCGGCGCGATAGAACGGTTCGAACACCCGCTCGAGCTGGGCGGGCGGGATCCCCGGCCCCCGGTCGACGATGCGGATGATGATGCGATCGCCCCGCGCCCGAGGCGCTGACGTGCCGTCCTGCGCCTGGCCGTCTCCCGCGGAGGGCTCCGCGGCGGCGCGGCGCCCCGGAACCAGACTGCGCACCGCCCGCGCCCGGACGGACACGGGATGTCCGCCCGAGTGCCGGCGCGCGTTCTCGAGCACGTTGACGAGCGCGCGCTCCATCTGGACCGCGTCCAGGCGCACCAGCGGAAGGTCCGCCTCGATCGACAGCGAGAAGTCGTCTTCTTGCGCCCCGACCTCGGCGACAGCGGCACGGATCAGCTCGTCGATCGAGACCCACTCGCGGCGCGGCTCGGCCGCACCGGCTTCCAGGCGCGAGAGGTCGAGCAGGTTGTCCACGAGCCGAGAGAGCCGCTGCGTCTCGTGCTGGATCACCCCTGTCATCTCCTTGCGCTCCTCGTCGGTGAGCGCGGGCGAGCCGAGCGCGTCGCCGGCGGCCGAGATCGCCGTGAGCGGCGAGCGCAGGTCGTGCGAGATGGCGCGCAGCAGCGCGGTCTTGACGACGTCGGCGCGGCGCAGCGCTGCTGTCTCGACGGTGCCGCCGAGCAGGCGCTCGCGCTCGAGCGCCGCGCTCAACAGCGCCTCCAGCGCGGGCACCACGCGCTCCTGCAGCCGGCGCAGGTTCGCCTCAGAGGTGTCGGCGCCGACGAGCAGCGTGCCGATCCGCTTGCTGCCTTCGCGCAGCGGGAAGGCGATGGTGCGCTCGTCGCCGTCGCGCGCGTCCATCTCGATCCTCGCCGAGCTGAGCTCGAGCGTCTGCGCGAGCCGGGCCGCCGCCGTGCGCAGCGCCTCATCCAGGCTGTTGCCGCGAAGCAGCAGCCGCGCCATCTCGGCGGCGAGGTCAGCCTCGCGGCGCCGCTCCTGCGCGTCGCGGGTGCGCGCGCGCACGATCTCGGCGAGCCAGCTCGCGAGCGCCGCGACCACGAGGAAGGTGATCAGCGCGACCCAGTTGCGCGAGTCGTGGATCGTGAAGCGGCCCGTCGGCGGCAGGTGGAAGAAGTTGAACGCGGCGGCGCTGAGCACCGCGGTGAGGAACCCGAGCCCGCCGCCCCAGATGACGGACACGATCAGCACAGCGGGGATGTAGACGACGCTCAGCGAGGCGATCGGCGCGACGTGAGAGAGCGGGTCGATGATCAGCGTGCACAGCGCCACGGCCGCCACCGCGACGGCGAGCCCCACGCGCCGCGGCGGCGGCTCGGGCGGGAGCTGGAAGCTCAGCGACGGCATCTCTGTTCCAGCGTAATGCGGACGGGACAGGAAGGCCGCTCCCGTCCCGCCCGCTGCGCTCTGCAGGCGCGGCGCGGCGGCGCTCCCTCTTGAGCTCGCGGTGCGCCGCGCTCGCCCGCTGCCCGGCTGCGCCGCCGTCCGACAGTGATGTTCTCCGGCGAGGCCGGCGTTCGGGTGACGCGGCGGTGACCAACTTGTGACGATCCCGTGACACCGGCGCCGGCGCAGGCGCCCCCGCGCGCCTGCGGACCCGTCCAGACGAGGTCCATCCGGCTCAAGCAGCGCGCGCGCCCTGCCGAGCACAACGGGTGCGGAGAATGCGCTCACCCCTGCTCCAGATCCCCCCGCTGATCGCGCTGGCCGTGCTCCTCGTCGTGCCGGCGCCGGCCCCAGGCGCCGTGGCGGCCGAAACGCCGCTGCCGGCCTCGAACTACACGGTGCGCCCGGCGTGCGAGGAAGCGGTGCCCGGCTTCGCGAGCTGCCTGGCGCTGCAGCTCGTGCCGGTGAGCGCCGAAGCGAAGCGTCACACGCACCCGATCGGCATGGTCCGCGCCGCAGGCAGCGCGCGCCCAGCGGCCCCGTCGCCCAAGACCGGCGAACTCGGCCTGACTCCTGCGGACATCCACTCCGTCTACTCGCTGCCACACGGCGCCCCGGCCGAAGAGACGATCGCGATCGTCGACGCGTACAACGACCCGACCGCCGAAGCCGACCTGAAGACCTACAGCGAAGAGTTCGAACTGCCGCTCTGCACATCGGCCGGCGGCTGTTTCACCAAGGTCGGCCAGAAAGCGGGCGGGGGTCTGCCGTTTCCGAAAACGGTGAAAGAACTCGAAACGGCGAAAGCGTCGGCCAACGAAGCGACGAAAGAAGAAGCCGAAGCAGCGAACGGCTGGGCGGTGGAGATCTCACTCGACATCGAGTCCGCCCACGCCACCTGTCAGAGCTGCAAGATCGCGCTCGTCGAGGCGAACTCGCCGGCGAACGAAGACCTCGTAGCTGCCGAGCTGCGCGCGGAGACGCTGCACCCGAACGTGATCTCGAACTCGTGGGGGACCGACGAGCTCTCAATCGAACCGGCCAGCGACGAACACGCACCGTTCGACGATCCAGGCGTCGTGATCACGGCGTCGGCGGGCGACGATGGCTTTCGCAACTGGGGCGCCCGGAACTCCTTCGAACAGAACATCACCCAGTACCCCGCCTCTTCGCCGCATGTCGTGTCCGTCGGGGGTACGCGGCTGTCATGGAACGGCGTCGGAGAATGGCTTGGCGAGACCGTCTGGAACGGGCTCGGAGCGGGCGGCGGCGGGTGCAGCGAAGTCTTCCAGGCGCCGTCCTGGCAGCTGCAAGCAAGCGACTGGACCTCGGTCGGCTGCGGCGAACGGCGCTCGGTCGCCGACGTCTCGGCCGACGCCGACCCGTACACCGGGGCCGCGGTCTACGACTCGGCTGACCCCGGCGAACGCTGCGAAAGCGAAGAACTGCCGCACTGGTGCACCTACGGCGGCACGAGCCTGGCCTCGCCGATCATCGCGTCGGTGTTCGCGCTGGCCGGGGGCGCGAACGGCGTGGCAGCACCCGCGCAGACCTTGTACGAAAACCTCCGGAACGCGCCGCGTCTGTTCCACGACGTGACCTCCGGGTCGAACGGTAAATGCGGCTCCTACAACCACGCGACCGGCGTCTCGAAATGCACGGCGGCAGTGGAGGCTGCCGCGAGTTGCAAATCGACGTTCGCGTGTCTCGCCGCGCCCGGCTATGACGGCCCGTCCGGGATCGGCACGCCGGACGGCCTGCTCGGCTTCGTCCCCGGCCAGCACGAAGCGCCGGAAGCGTCGCCGTCGCTCGGCAGCGGCACCGGTGCAGCGTCCCCGGCGCCCGCACCCGGCACTCCTCCCCCGAGCTCCCCGCCGGGCAAGCTGCCCACCGTCACCGTCCAGCTCAGCTCGCTGGGGCTCACCGCTCCGGCGCTGAGCGCGCTCGCACGCCGGCGCCCGCTCTCGGGCCGGGTCGCCTTCTCGTTCGTGCTCAACACGGCGGCGCGGCTGCGCGTCACGCTCGTGCGGCGCGTGCGCTCGCACGGCCGGGTGCGCTGGATCAGCGCGGTGGCGAGCGCCACGATGACCGCGCCCGCCGGCCGCAGCGTCAGGCACCTCGCGGGCACGCGCAGGCTCGCCTCGGGGTCCTACCGGCTGACGGTGACCCCGGCCGGCGGGACAGCCCGCTCGATCCAGTTCCGGATCCGCTAAGCGGCCGGCGCGAGCTCCGCCGGCGCGCCGAACGCCAGCAGGCAGGACGGCAGCCCCACGCTGCCGTCCGCGCGCTGACCGTTCTCCAGCAGCGCGACGATCGTGCGGCCGACGGCCACCGCGGTGCCGTTGAGCGTGTGCACCACGCGCGTGCCCCGCTCGGCGCGCATCCGGATGTTCAGGCGCCGTGCCTGGTAGTCGGTCGTGTTCGAGCACGAGGTCAGCTCCCGGTAGCGCCCCTGCGCCGGTAACCAGACCTCGCAGTCGTACTTCTTCGCGGCCGAGTTGCCGAGGTCGTTGACCGCGATGTTGACGATGCGGTAGGGCAGCCCGAGCTCGTTCAGGATCTCCTCCTCGAGCGCGAGGATGCGCTCGTGCTCGTCGCCAGAGCGCTCCGGCTCGATGAAGCTGAACATCTCGACCTTGTCGAACTGGTGCACGCGGAAGATCCCGCGCGTGTCGCGCCCCGCCGCGCCGGCCTCGCGCCGGAAGCACGGCGAGAAGCCGGCGTAGCGGCGCGGCAGGTGCTCGGCGTCGAGGATCTCGTCATCGTGCAGCGAGGCGAGGGCGACCTCGGAGGTGCCGGTGAGGTACAGCTCGTCCTCGGGCAGCGTGTAGATCTGCTGCTCGGTGTCGGGCAGGAAGCCGGTGCCGTACAGCGCCCGTTCGCGCACCAGCACGGGCGGCACGACGGGTTCGAACCCATGCCCCTGCAGCTTCTCGAGCGCCCAGCGCACAAGCGCCAGCTCGACCATCACGAGCGCCCCTTTGAGATACGCGAAGCGCGCCCCCGACAGGCGCGCGGCGCGCTCGGTGTCGATCATCTCGCCGGCGAGTTCGAGGTGATCGCGCGGCTCGAAGTCGAACTGCGGGATCTCCCCGACCTCGCGCACGACTTCGTCCCCGGGACCGGGCGCGGCTGTGGGGTCGGGCAGGTTCGGCAGCGGCGCGAGCTGCGCCTGCAGCTCGCCCTCTGTCACGGCGAGCTGCGCATCGAGCTCCTTGACGCGCGCCGCGACGCCGCGCATCGCGTCGATCTCGGCCTGGCGCGCCTGATCATCGGCGGCCGCGCGGATCCGCTCGCTGGCCGCGTTCTGCTCCGCGCGAAGCCCCTCGAGCTCCGGCAGCAGCGCGCGGCGGCGGCGGTCGAGCTCGATCACCGCGTCGAGGCCGGCGAGCGCCTGCTCGCCGCGGCGGCCGAGCGCGTCACGCACCCCGTCGGGGTCCTCGCGGATCAGCCTCAGGTCGAGCACGGAGCGCCGCCTCGGCGGCCTATTTCCCGGTCTTGCCGGTGCTCGTCGTCTTGCCGGTGCTCGTCGTCTTGCCGGCGTTGGCGGGTGTCGCCGGCACGCCCTTCGGTTCCTCTTTGGAGGGTTCGCTCCCGGAGCCGCCTTTGCCGGCTTCCCCGGCGCCCAGTTCAGACTGCGTGATGTTCACCGACGGCACGCTCTGGCGCTGCTTGCCCGAATAGGCGGCCAGGAACTGCGCCACTTCTTCGGCTTCTTTGCCGACGACGATGTTCTGGGGCATGATCGCGCCCGAGAAGCCGCCGTTGCGGATCGCGAACAGGACCTGTTCGGCGTTCTCCTTGCGGATGTTGAAGTTCGGGCCGTTGGTCGGAACGCGGTTGGCGATGCTGGTCGCCGAGCCCTGCGCGCCGACGACGCTCAGCGTGTGGCAACCCGAGCAGTGGTCACGGAACAGCACCGCGCCCCGGTGGTAGCTGCTCGTCTTGGAGATCTGCACCCCCTGGGACCCGCACGCGCCGAGGATCGCGGCGCAGGCGAGCAGCAGCAGCATGGCGGCAGCCTTCATGCGGGGGGAATATATAGAGCCGCTCAGAACCCGTGGGCCGTCGATGCGGCACGCAGCGCCAGGAACACGACCACGAGCGCGGAGATCGCCATCACCGTCATCTCCCGCCTGAGGATCGTGCCCACCAGGCGGTGCTGGTCGCCCTCGGGCAGCGTTGCGACCGCGTGCGAGCTCTCGAGGCCGCGCTGGTCGAGCACGGTCTGCGCGGAGGCGACGCGCAGCTGCTCGGCGAGGAAGCCGATCGCCAGCGGCAGCAGCGCGTACAGGTAGAACAGCTTTTCGTCCGAGTAGTGGCCGGCCGCCGCGAGGGAGCCGACGGCGATCGCGAGTGCCAGCGCGCTCCCCTGCCCCACTCTCAACATCACCCAGAAAGACCGCGGGAGCGCGCCGGATGTATCGCCCAGGTACAAGCAGAGCAAGCCGAGCAGACCGGCGATCAGGTTGAGCCCTGCGACCGCGATGCAGCCGGCCACGACGGCCTCATTCATGCGGCGATTTCGAGCCGATTGCCACTATGTAACACTCTGCCACAAGGGTGATATAACAGCGACCGGTGCTGCGGACCTACTTCCCCGCGATCGTCTTCCTGGTGCTTGGCGGGGCCGTAGGCGGAGCGTTCGCCGTGCTGAACTCCGTCATCGGCCCGCGCCGCGTGACGCCGCACAAGCAGGACCCCTACGAGTGCGGCCTCCCCTCGGAGATCAAGCGCGGGATGCGCTTCGGGATCAGCTTCTACCTGATCGCGATGCTGTTCATCCTGTTCGACATCGAGGTCGTGTTCCTGTACCCGATCGCGGTCGAGTTCCGGGCGTACGGCACCTTCGCTCTGTTCGAGACGATCGTCTTCATCGTGCTGCTGTTCGTCGCCTTCCTGTACGTGTGGCGGCGCGGGGCATTGCAATGGCGATGAACGACGGCTCCCCCGGGCACATCGACCCACAGGGGCTCCGCGTCACCAGGCAGAACGCTTCGCAGCTTCTCCGCGGCCACGAGCTCGAGGGGCGCAACCCGGGCGCCGACCCCGAGGGCACCGATCTCGAGCGCTTCGTCGAAGAGCGCGTCCTGACCACGACGCTCGACCGGGCGGTCGCGTGGGCGCGCTCCAACTCGTTCTTCCCCGCCACCTTCGGGCTGGCCTGCTGCGCGATCGAGATGATGTCGATCGTCGCCGCTCGCGTCGACGTCGCGCGCTTCGGCTACGAGGCCTTCCGCGCCTCGCCGCGCCAGGCCGACCTGTTGATCCTGTCGGGTCGCGTCTCGATCAAGATGGCGCCGATCGTGCGCCGCATCTACGACCAGATGCTCGAGCCGAAGTGGGCGATCTCGATGGGCGCGTGCTGCAGCTCGATGGGCGTGTTCAACAACTACTCGCTCGTGCCGGCGGAAAAGTTCATGCCGGTCGACGTGCACGTGCCGGGCTGCCCGCCCCGGCCCGAGGCGCTGATGCACGGCGTGCTGAAGCTGCGCAAGATGGTCCAGGACGACCCCGACATGGGTTGGCGCGATCGCTACGACGCGCGCGGCACCGAGGAGGTCGTGCAGGCCGGCGGCCGGGATGCCGCCGAGAACGTCCCGCTCGACGGAGCCTCCTAGCTTGCCGGACGCCACGGGCCTCGAGCTGATCGCCCAAGAGCTGCGCGAGGCTCAGGGCGCAGGACCCCGCGCCGCCAGCGGCAGCCCGGTGCTCGACACGGACTTCTTCCGCGGCCGGGCTTCGCTGCGCATCGAGCCGGAGCACGTCCGCTCGGTGCTCGAGTCGCTCCGTGGGCGCGGGTACGCGTTCATGTCGAGCCTGCACGGTGTCGACTACCACCCGAGCGAGCCGCGGCTGGGCGTCCAGTACGAGCTGCTCGACATGGCTCGCGTCGACCGGATCACGGTCAAGCTGCGCGTCCCGACGAGTGCGCCCGAGGTGGACTCGGTCACGCCGGCCGGCGAGGACGGCCCGGGGTGGCCGGCCGCGGAGTTCCAGGAGCGCGAGGTCTACGACATGTTCGGCGTCGTGTTCCGCGGCCACCCGGACCTGCGCCGGATCCTGATGCCCGAGGACTACGAGGGATACCCGCAGCGGCGCGACTTCCCGATCGGCGGCGAACCGATCCTGTTCACGTTCAACGAGAGCGAGAAGGAAGGCTCCCCCCGGTGAGCGAGGCAAACGGGCAACAGCTCTCCGACTACCGCCGGCGCGAGCAGAGCATCACGCTGAGCCCGATCGAGGAGCAGATCGGCGAGGGGCAGGACGACACCCGCGAGGAGGTCCTCACGCTCAACTTCGGGCCGCACCATCCGGCCACGCACGGCGTGCTGCGGCTGCTCGTCACGCTGAAGGGCGAGCTCGTGCAGGAGATCAAGCCGATCGTCGGCTACGTCCACACGGGCATCGAGAAGACCGCCGAGGACAAGTCCTACTGGAAGGTGATCCCCGTCATCGAGCGGATGGACTACCTCGCCTATCACTTCAACGCCTACGCCTACTGCGGCGCCGTCGAGACGCTGCTCGAGATCGAGGTGCCACGCCGGGCCCAGTACCTGCGCGTGATCCACCTGGAGCTGACCCGGATCATGTCGCACCTCGTCTGGCTCGGGACGAGCGCGCTCGACCTCGGCGCGATCTCGATGTTCTGGTACTGCTTCCGCGAGCGCGAGAAGATCCTCGACCTGTTCGAGTACTCGACAGGGGCGCGCATGCACACGCGCTACCTGCAGATCGGCGGCGTCGTCGAGGACGTCCCGCCGGGGTACGCGACCAAGCTGAGCGGCTTCCTCGACGAAATGCCCGAGCGCCTCGCGCAGTACGGCGCGCTGCTGAACAACAACGAGATCTTCCTCCAGCGCCTGCGAGGCACCTGCTCTCTGGACGCGTCCACGCTGCTCTCGCTCGGTGTCACGGGCCCGCTGCTGCGCGCCGCCGGAGTGCCGTGGGACCTGCGCAAGGCCGAACCGAAATGCTCGTACGAGGACTTCTCGTTCAAGGTGCCGGTCGGCACGGTGGGCGACAACTACGACCGCTATGCGGTGCGCATGGCCGAGATGGGGGAGTCGGTGAAGATCATCCGCCAGGCACTCGACGGCCTCCCGGAGGGTCCCCACATCACGACCGACCGCAAGGTGGCGCTACCGCCGCGCCACGAGCTCGCGACCTCGATGGAGGCGCTGATCCACCACTTCAAGCTCGTGACCGAGGGTTTTCGCGTGCCGCCCGGCGAGGTCTACTTCCCCGTCGAAGGACCGCGCGGCGAGTATGGCTGCTTCGTGCGCTCGGACGGCTCCTCCAAGCCGGTGCGCGTCCACATGCGCGACCCCTCGTTCGTCAACCTCCAGGCCTTCACACACATGGCGCGCGGCGACTACATCGCCGACATGATCGCGACGCTCGCGATGCTCGACCCGATCCTGGGAGGGATCGACCGATGAGCGGCGCGGACGGCGCCGAGCGGCTGATCCGCGAGCTCGAACTCGAGAGCGCGTATGAGTCCGACGACGTCCCCCGCGTGCCGCGCTTCGGCCACGGCTCGCGGGTGCCCGGCTGGGACCGCGCCGCCGATCTCGACAAGGATCCCGCCGAGATCCCCGACCCCGAGCGCGTCGAGGTGCCGCCGGCGCTGCGCGAGGAGATCGAGCTGCACATGTCGCACTACCCCGACCGTCGCTCGGCGGCGCTGCCCGCGCTCGCCGCCGCGCAGCGCGTGCACGGCTGGTGCTCGCCGGAGGCGATCGAGCAGGTGGCGTGCGTGATGCGGGTCACGCCGGCGTACCTCGAGTCGCTCTCGGGCTTCTACGACATGCTCGAGACCAGCCCCGCGGGCCGCCACAGCGTGTACGTCTGCACGAACATCTCGTGCTCGCTGCGCGGCGCGGATGCGCTGTACGAGGCGACCGCGCGGGCGGTCGAGGGCGACGAGAACGTGAACGTGCGCTCCTTCGAGTGCCTCGGCGCGTGCGACATCGCGCCCATGGCCTCCGTCGACGGTGTCTACGTCGGCCCGCTGAGCCCCGAGGACGTGCCGGCGATGCTCGAGGACATCCACGCGGGCCGCGACGTGCTGCCCGAGAAGCAGCTCGCCCGGCGCCTGGTCGCCGACCCGCATGCGAACAGCCGCGAGTTCCCCGAGCATCCGGTGCACCGGCTGACGATCCCCGGCATCGACCCCGAGATCCCGGCGGAGCGCGCCGCCTTCGGACCCGTCGCCGACGAAGATCGTGGCGAGCAGACCGCGCCGCTCGAGCCCCAGCCCGAGCACGGCGAGGAGGACAAGAGCTGATGGAGGCCTCCGCGGCGTCCCGCATCGGCCCCCTGCTGCTCGCCGACATCGACGAGCCGGGGCTCAACACGCTCGAGGTCTACGAACGGCGCGGCGGCTACTCCTCGCTGCGCAAGGCGCTCGCGATGGACCCCGAGCAGGTGCTGGCCGAACTCGAAGCCTCGGGCGTGCGCGGCCGCGGCGGCGCGGGCTTCGCGATGGGCAAGAAGGTCTCGTTCCTGCCCAAGGGCTCGATGGACAAGTACCTCGTCTGCAACGCCGACGAGTCCGAGCCCGGCACGTTCAAGGACCGCGAACTGATGCAGAAGACGCCGCACACGCTGATCGAGGGGATCGTGATCGCCTCCTACGCGGCCGGCACGAACCGGTCGTTCGTGTACATCCGCGGCGAGTACGTGCTTCAGGCCGACATGCTCGACGCGGCCCTGGAAGAAGCCCGCGACGCGGGCTACATCGGCGAGGGCATCCTCGGCTCGCGCCACTCGCTGTCGCTCGTCGTGCACCGCGGGGCGGGGGCGTACATCTGCGGCGAGGAGACCGGGCTGCTCGACTCACTGGAAGGCAAGCGCGGCAACCCGCGCCTGAAGCCGCCGTTCCCGGCCAATCAGGGGCTCTACCAGGGGCCGACGCTGATCAACAACGTCGAGACGCTCGCGACCGTGCCGGCGATCATCCACATGGGCGGCGCGGAGTACGCGAAGCTCGGCGTCGAGACCTCCACCGGCACCAAGGTGGTCTCGGTCTCCGGGCATGTGCGGCGGCCCGGCAACTACGAGATCGAACTCGGGATCCCCTCGCGCGAGATCATCTACGACCTGGCGGGTGGGCCGCCGGAAGGCCGCTCGATCAAGTGCTGGTTCCCGGGCGGCTCCTCCTCCCCGGTGCTCACGGCGGATGATCTGGACGTCCCGTACGACTTCGACTCGATGGGCAAAGCCGGCTCGATGATGGGCTCGGGAGCGATCATCGTGGTCGACGACTCGACCCCGATCATGGAGATCGCGCTGAAGACGGCGAAGTTCTACCGCCACGAGTCCTGCGGCAAGTGCACGCCCTGCCGCGAGGGCACGAACTGGACCGTGAAGATGCTCGAACGGATCGACGAGGGACTCGCGACGCCCGTTGACCTCGAGATCATGGCCTCGGTCCAAGAGCACATCATCGGCAACTGCCTGTGCGTGCTCGGCGACGCGATGGCGATGCCGATCGGCTCGATGATCGCCAAGTTCCGCGATGAGTTCGAAGCCCACATGGAGCGGGCGCGCATCGCGCACGGCCTCGGCGACGACGAGATGGCGCTCACCGCACAGGGCACGCTCGGCGTGCCAGCGAGCGGCGAACTGGACGTCGGCCTGCACCCCCCGACCCGCGAAGGCGATCGGGCGCCGGGCGCGCACGCCGGCGAACCGGGCACCCAGAAAGGCGGGGTGTAAGTGCCGCGGCCCCAAGCGCGCATGATCAGCTTCACGATCGACGGCATCGAGGTGCAGGCGCCGGAAAACGCGATGCTCGTCGACGCCGCGAAGCTCGGCGACGTCGAGATCCCGGTGTTCTGCTACGAGCCGAAGCTCGGGCAGCCGGTCGGCGCGTGCCGCATGTGCCTGGTCGAGATCGAGGGCATCCCGAAGCTGCAGACCGGGTGCTCGACGGCGGTCAAGGACGGCATGGTCGTCTACACGCAGACCGACCGCGTGCGGACGGCGCAGCAGTCGGTCGTCGAGTTCCTGCTCATCAACCACCCGCTCGACTGCCCGGTGTGCGACAAGGGCGGCGAGTGCCCGCTGCAGGACATCACGTTCGGCTGGGGCGGAGGCATCTCTCGCTTCATCGATCCCAAGCGCCACTTCGTCAAGCCGCTCGAGCTCTCGCCGCTGATCGCGATCGACCGCGAGCGTTGCATCCTCTGCTACCGCTGCGTGCGCTTCTCCCAGGAGGTCTCCGAGGACTACCAGCTGGTGCTGCTCGAGCGCGGCGCGCACTCCTACGTCGCGACGTTCGACGGGCACCCCTACGTCGCCCCGTTCAGCGGCAACATCGTCGAACTGTGCCCCGTCGGCGCGCTCACCTCGCGCCCGTACCGGTTCCGCGCCCGGCCCTGGGACATCGAGGAATCGGGCTCGGTCTGCACGTTCTGCCCGTCGCAGTGCAACGTCAGCCTGACCGTGCGCGACGAGCGCGCGCTGCGCGTCAAAGCCCGCGACAACGCCGAGGTGGACGACGGCTGGCTCTGCGACAAGGGCCGCTTCGGCTACCAGTCCTTCCACGTGGACAAGCGGGTCACCGAGCCGCTGCTGCGCGACGGCGGGCAGCTGCGCCCCGTCTCGTGGGAGCGCGCGCTGAGCGAGGCCGCGAGCGCGCTTCGCCGCGCCGGCGCAGCAAGCGGGGCGATCGCCGGCGGCGAGGCCAGTTGCGAGGAGGGGCTGCTGCTCTCCCGCCTGATGCGCAAGGCGCTCGGCTCACCCAACGTGGACTCGCGCCGCGCCGGGAGCCTGCCGCTCGAGCTTCATCGCGCGCTCGGCGACCCGCGCCTGCAGGCGGGCGTCAGCGACCTCGAGTTCGCCGACGCCGTGCTCGTGCTCGCCGCCGACCCGGTCAACGACGCCCCGATCCTCGACCTGCGCCTGCGCAAGGGCGTGCGCCGCCGCGGCCTGAAGCTCACCGTGGCGATGCCGGGCGCGAGCTCGCTCGACGCCCCCGCCGCGCTGTCCGTGCGCTTCGGTCCCGGTGCCGGCCCGGCGTTCGCGGTCGCGCTGGCCGCCGCGCTGCGCGAGCAGCCCCAGCAGCAGGAGATCGAACGCCTCGCCGCGGGCGCCGGCGCAGACCCCAGGGCGCTCGCCGAGCTGGCCGCGGCGCTGCGCGGGGACGAGGACGGCGAGGATCGGCCGCGCGAGGTCGTGGTCCTCTACGGCGAGCGGCTCACGTCGGGACCGAACGGCGCCGCCGGCGCCGAGGCGCTCCTGCAGATCGCCGCGCGGCTCGGGTTCGCCGAGACGCGCGGCGCGGGGCTGCTCGAGATCCCTGCCGGCGCGAACGGGCGCGGGCTGCGCGAGGCGGGCGCGCTGCCGAACGCCGGGCCGGGGCTCGCCGAGGCGCAGGCGCAGGGGCGCGACGCGACTGCGATCGCCGAGGGCCTGGCCGCCGGCGAGCTGCAGGCGCTCTACCTGCTGCAGTCCGACCCGCCTGCCGACCTGGCCGACTCCGAGCTGTGGCGGCGCGCGCTCGCGAGCGCGACGACAGTCGTCGCCCACGCCGCGTTTCTCTCGGAGTCGATCGCCGAGCACGCCGACGTCGTCTTCCCGGCCGAGACCTACCCCGAGAAGGAGGGCACGATCGTGCACCCCGACGGCCGCCTGCAGCGGCTGCGCCCGGCGATCGCACGGCCGGGCGCCGTCCGCGCGGGCTGGCGGGTGATCTGCGAGGTCGCGCTGCGACTCGGCACCGACCTCGACGTGCTGAGCGGGATGATGGCCTCGCAGCGCCTGTTCGACGCGGTCCCGTTCTATGCCGGGCTGACGCTGGAGGAGATCGGCGGGCAGGGCGTGCGCTGGCAGGAGCGCGACGCGGCCTCGGCGTTCCCGGCCGGCGCGACGCCGGGCGAGGAGCCGCCGGAGCTGGCCGAGATCGGCGAGGATCCGGTGTCCCTCCGGGAGCAGCGCGAGATCGCGGGCTTCCGCTCGGTGTGGGACGCCCCCGAGGTCGAGCACTCGCCCGCGCTCGCGTTCCTTCACCCGGGTCAGGAGCTCGCACGGCGATGATCGCGCTCGTCGGCTACTACGAGCCCTGGTGGATCCAGATCGTCAAGTCGATCGTGATCTTCGCCGTGGGCCTCCAGCTCGTCCCGGTCGTGCTGATCGCCGAGCGCAAGCTGCTGGGGCGCATGCAGAACCGCTACGGCCCGAACCGGGTCGGTCCCTACGGCGCGCTGCAGCCGATGGCCGACATCCTCAAGCTCTTGACCAAGGAGCAGTTCCGGCCCACCACCTCGGTCGGACTGCTGTTCGCGCTCGCGCCGCTGATCTCGATCCTGACCGCCGTCGCGGCCTTCGCGATCATCCCGTTCGGCGACGTGCAGAACATCTTCGGGACGCCGGTCGGCCTGTACGGCGTCGACGTGTCGATCGGGCCCCTGTACCTGTTCGCGTTCGGCGCGATCGCCTTCTACGGGATCATGCTCGGCGGCTGGTCCTCGGGCTCGAAGTACTCCTTCCTCGGCGCGATGCGCGGCGCGGCCCAGCTGATCTCCTACGAGGTCTCCCAGGGCCTCGCGCTGGTCGGCGTGATCATCACGGCGCAGACGCTGTCGCTGACCGGCATCGTCACGGCACAGAAAGGGATGTGGTACTTCATCCCGCAGTTCTTCGGGTTCCTCGTGTTCCTCGTCGCCGGGTTCGCCGAGACGAACCGTGCGCCCTTCGATCTGACCGAGGCCGACGCAGAGCTCGTCGGCGGCTACAACACCGAGTACGGCGGCGGGCGCTTCGCCTCCTACTACTTCGCCGAGTACCTCAACGTGCTCGTCGTGTCCGGGATCGTCACGACGGTCTTCCTGGGGGGCTGGCTGCTCCCGTTCGGGATCCACCCGCCGGGCTGGGTGGACCCGTTCGTCGTGCTCGCGAAGATGGCGATCGTCACGTTCCTGTTCATCTGGGTGCGCGCGACGCTGCCGCGCCTGCGCTACGACCAGCTCATGAGCTTCGGCTGGAAGGTCCTGCTGCCGCTCGCCACCCTCAACGCGCTCGTGACCGCGATCCTCGTGACGGTGACGCACTGATGGCGGATAAAACGCCGCGCACGCCACCTCTCGACGAGGTCCAGCGCGCCGCGGGCGTGCCGGCCGACGAGGGCCGAGGCGAGCAGGCCGCCGAGGCGGAGCTCGTCGCGCGCGGCGGCGAACCGTCGCTGAACGTGATCGGCTGGAGCCCCGGCGAGGACGTCATCGAGGTCAGGCGCTCTCCCAAGCCGGGACCCTCACGCGGCGCCTGGCGCAGCTTCGCCGAGACGGCCCGCGGGCTCAAGACGACCTTCTCGAGGTTCTTCGAACGGCCGGCGACGGTCCAGTACCCGGAGCAGAAGGTGCCCGTCTACCCGCGGTTCCGCGGGCGCCACAAGCTGCACCGCTTCGAGGACACCGGCCTCGAGAAGTGCGTCGGCTGCTCGCTGTGCGCGGCGGCATGTCCCGCCGACTGCATCCGCGTGGTCGCTGCTGAGAACACGCCGGAGAACCGCGTCTCGGCGGGAGAGAGATATGCCGCGGTCTACGAGATCAATCTCAGTCGCTGCATCTTCTGCGGCTACTGCGAGATCGCCTGCCCGTTCGACGCGATCACGATGGGCCACGACTACGAGCTCTCCGACTACGACCGCGACGATCTGATCTTCACCAAGGAGATGCTCCTCGCCGAGCCGCTCGAACGCACGCCGTTGAGGAGGGAGGGCGAGTGAGCTCGGTCATCTTCTTCATCGCCGCGATCGGCGTGATCAGCGGGGCGATCGGCGTCGTGATGATGCGCAACCCGTTCTACAGCGTGCTCTCGCTGGTCGTGCACCTCGTGTGTTTGGCAGTGCTGTTCCTGCTGCTGCGAAGCGAATTCGTCGCCGCGGTGCAGGTGGTCGTCTACGCGGGCGCCGTGATGGTGCTCTACGTGTTCGTGGTCGCCTACGTCGGCGATGAGGGTGAGGGCATCGGCGCGCGGCTGCGCGCGGGACCGACCGCCACGAACGGCTCCGTCAGCGCAGCGCTGCGGCTCGGCGGGGCCCTGCTCGGCGGGGCGCTGCTGATCGAGCTGCTGATCGCGCTGCTCGGCACCGGCCTGGAGGCGGTCAATTCGCATGGCGCCGGCTACTCGCCCGGACCTCGGACGTACGGGACACCCGCGTACATAGGGAACCTCCTCTTGACCCGCTTCCTGCTCGTCTTCGAGGTGGCGTCGTTCCTGCTGCTCGTGGCCGCGGTCGGCGGGGTGGTGCTCGCACGGCGGCGGGGCGGGTTGGGCGAGGACGACCCCGAGCAGGGCCGGCTCACCCCGGTCGAGCTGCTGCGGCCGGGGCAGACGGGGACGATGGCCGAGGGCATCGGGAGCCGCGGGCGATGACGATCGCCTGGTACCTGGCCGTCTCCGCGATCGTGTTCGCGATCGGCGCCGTCGGCGTGATGACGCGGCGCAACCCGCTGGTGGTGCTGCTGTGCCTCGAGCTGATGCTCAACGGCGGCAACCTCGCCCTGATCGCGTTCGCGCGCATGTGGGGCAACGGCGACGGCCAGATCCTCGCCATCATCGTGATGACCGTTGCCGCGTGCGAGGTCTGCATCGGGCTCGGCATGATCGTCGCGATCTACCGGCGCCGGCTGCCGATCGACGTCGACGAGCTGCGGGAGCTGCAGGGTTGAGCACCACGACGTGGGCCTGGCTCGTGCTCGCGTTCCCGCTGGCGGGGACGCTGATCAGCGCTTTCGGCTTCAGGCTGTTGAGAGGCAACACCGCCGGCTGGATCGGCACCGCAGCGATCGCGCTCTCGTTCGTCGCGGCGATCGGGACGCTGATCTCGCTCCAGGGCCACACCCCCGAGCACCGCCAGCTCGTCTCCTCGCTCTACGACTACGCCGTGTCGGTGGGCATCAACGCCCGGGTCTCGATCCTCGTCGACCCGCTGTCGGTCTTCATGATCCTCGTCGTCACAGGCGTCTCGACGCTGATCCACCTCTACTCGATCTCCTACATGGAAGAAGACGGTGGCTTCAACCGTTTCTTCGCCTACCTCAACTACTTCGTCTTCTCGATGCTGCTCCTCGTCCTCGCGGGGAACTTCCTGATCCTGATCGTCGGCTGGGCGTCAGTCGGCACGGCCTCCTACCTGCTGATCTCGTTCTGGTACCGGCGCAGGACCGCCACGACGGCCGGCATCAAGGCGTTCGTGATCAATGTCGTCGGCGACGTCGGGCTCGTGCTCGGCACCTTCTTCATCTTCAAGCACACCGGGACTCTGGATTTCTTGGGGACGTTCAGCGCCACCGCGCACGGGGCGTTCGGCGCCCACGGCGACGGCGATCTGACCGCCGGCTGCATCCTGCTGCTCGTCGGCGCGTTCGCGAAGTCGGCGCAGATCCCGCTGCACACGTGGCTCGCGGACGCGATGGAAGGCCCGACCCCGGTCAGCGCCCTGATTCACGCCGCGACGATGGTCACCGCCGGGGTCTATCTGATCGCGCGCATGCACCCGCTGTTCGAACTGTCGACCGCGGCGCAGGACGTGGGCGCCATCGCCGGCTGCGCGACGCTGTTCATCGCCGGCACTATCGGCCTCGCGCAGACGGACATCAAGCGCGTCATCGCCTATTCGACGATGTCGCAGATCGGCTACATGATCATGGGCGTCTCGGTGGGCGCCTACGCCGCGGGGTTGTTCCACCTGATGACGCACGCCTTCTTCAAGGCGCTGCTGTTCATGGGCGCGGGCTCGATCATCGGCGCGATGGCCGGGGAGCAGTCGCTCGAGAAGATGGGCGGCTTCCGCAAGGCGCTTCCGTTCACCTTCGCGTGCTTCGTGATCGGCGGCCTCGCGCTGTCCGGAATCCCTCCCTTCTCCGGCTTCTTCTCAAAGGACGAGATCCTGCTCGTGACGGGGGAGCTCGGCGGCTGGCACTGGGCGCTGTATGTGATCGGCTACATCGGCGCGTTCCTGACGGCGATCTACACGTTCCGGATGATCTTCCGCGCCTTCTACGGGAACCCGGTTCCCGAGGCTCGCGAGCTCGAAGGAGGTCATCTGCACCACGCCGCGCATCCGACGAACCCGGCCAACGGCGAAGTCGAGGACACGGGTGTCGGGTTTCCCGGTCCCCATCACACGATCGCCGAGCGCGCGCTGCCGATGAAGGTCTCGATGTCGCTGCTCGCGGTCGGGGCGGTGGGCGCGGGACTGCTGCAGATCCCCAAGACGGACTTCGTGATCGACGACTTCCTGAGACCGAGCTTCGCGAACTCGGCCACCTACGAAATCCACACGAAGACCGGGCTGCTGTGGGCCGGGCTGGCGCTCGGGACCGTGATCGGGCTCGCCGGCATCGCGATCGCCTACCGCGTCTGGGTGCAGCGGCCCGGGAGCGCGCTGCGCATCCGCGAGCGCTTCCATGCGCTGTATGAGCTGTTCGTGAACAAGTGGTACTTCGACGAGCTGATCGACACGCTCGTCGTGCGCCCGACGCTGGCCGCCGCCGGCTTCGCGCGCAACGTGTTCGAGCCGCGCGTCGTCGACGAGACGCTCGTCGGCGGCACCAGCGGGATCGTGCGCGCCTCCTCGGCCGCGGTACGCGCGGTCCAGAGCGGCTTCGTGCGCTATTACGCGGCGCTGCTCGTGCTCGGGGTCGCGGCCGTCGGCTTCTACTTCCTGCTCCAGAGCTGACCGGTGCCGCCGCTTTCGATTCTCCTCTGGCTCCCGCTCGCGTTCGGCCTGCTCGGCGCAGTGCTGCCGCCGGGGCGCACCGGGCGAACGGCGACACCGGCGACGGCGCCCGGCGGGGAGGTGCGCCGCCCGTGGTCGGCGGCCGGCGCCACCGCGCTCGCGGGCACTGTCGCGACGCTCGGCCTCGCGATCGCGTACCTGGCCGACTACACCCCCGGCGGCGGCCCGCAGCATGTCACCGACACGATGTGGATCTCCTCGCTCGGGATCCACTACAAGCTCGCCGTCACGGGGCTGAACGTCGCGCTCCTCAGCGTGACCGCGCTGGTGTTCGCCGCCGCCGTGCTCGCGAGCAACCTGCGCCCGACCGGGCCGCCCGAACGCGCGCGGATGTTCTACTTCCAGCTGATGCTCGCCGAGTCGGCCGTGCTCGGCGCGTTCCTCGCGCAGGACCTGATCCTGTTCGTCGCGTTCTTCGATTTGATGCTGATCCCCTTCTACTTCCTGATCGGGGGCTGGGGGCGCGACCCGGAGGGATCGACCCGCGTGCGCGCGACCACGAAGCTCGTGATCTACACGCTGGTCGGCTCGCTGCTGATGCTCGCCGGCGCCGTCGCCGCAGGCGTGCTCGCGGCCCAGCAGAACGGCGGCAGCGTCGACTTCGCCTACACCGCGCTTCAGCACGCGCCCCTCGCCACCGGGACCCAGGAGTGGATCTTCCTGCTGTTCGCGGCCGCGTTCCTCGTGAAGATGCCCGCCTTCCCGCTGCACGGCTGGATGCCGGACGGCTACCGGGCGATGCCGGTCGAGGTGCTGATGGTCTTCTCCGGCGTGCTCTCGAAGGTCGGCGCCTACGGCTTCCTGGCGATCGTGCTGACGATCTTCCCGCGCGCCGCAGTGCACTTCCAGACGCTGCTGCTGCTGATCGCGCTCGCCTCGATCATCTACGGCTCGCTGCAGGCCTTCTCGCAGACCGACGTGCGCCTGATCGCCGGGTACTCATCGGTGGCGCAGCTCGGCTTCATCACGCTCGGGATCTTCGCGCTGAACTCACAGGGCTCACAGGGCGCGTTGCTGCAGATGGTCAACCACGCGCTCGTCGTCGCGCCGCTGCTGTTCATCTCGGCGCTGCTCGCGCGGCGCGCGGGCGGCTCGGAAGACATCCGCGACATGGGCGGGATCGCGTTCCGCGCGCCCGTGTTCGCGAGCATCTTCCTGATCATCGCGCTCGCGACGCTCGCGGTGCCCGGCTCGTCGAACTTCGTCGGCGAGTTCCTGATCCTGCTCGGCACCTTCAAAGCGAAGCTCGCGATCGCGATCATCGCCTTCACGGGCGTCGTGATGGCGAGCGTGTACGCACTGCGGCTGTTCATCCGCGCGATGCACAACCGCGCCGGCAAGAACGTCGACTCGCGCGAGATCACGCTCCGTGACGGCCTCGTGCTGGTGCCGATCGTCGCCGTGATCCTGTTCTTGGCGATCTACCCGCAGGTCGCGCTGCACAAGAGCGAAAGGTCGGTGACGCGGGCGGTGGAGCCGGTCGCTTTCCAGACCGGCCAATCACCGCTGAACCGGCTGTTCGGCAATGCCCCTTCCGGCGGTGAAGTGCATGGCGCGCTGGTGATCAAGTGACCATCCTCCTCGCCGCCACCCACCTCAAGGGCCCCCACATCGACTGGGCGGGCGTCTCGCCGCTGATCGCGCTGCTGGGCGGCGGCGCGATCGTCCTGCTCGTCGGCCTGATCACCACGGGCTGGGTGCGAAGGCAGCTCGTCCCGGCGCTGACGCTCGGCGCGCTCGGCGCCGCGCTCGGCCTGACGCTGTGGCAGTGGGGCCAAGACAAGTCGTTGATCGCCGGCGCGCTGCGGATCGACCCGCTGACGCAGGTGCTCACGCTCGTCCTGCTCGCCGGCGGCGCGTGCACGGTGCTGCTCGCCTGGCGCTCGGCGGCAGCGCGCGAAGCGGCGCACGGGGAGTTCCACGCGCTCCTGCTCAGCTCGCTGGGCGGCATGGTGATGCTCGTCGCGGCGCAGAACACGGTCGCTCTGTTCCTGGGCCTGGAGCTGCTCTCGATCCCCCTGTACGTGCTGTGCGCGGTCGAGATGTTCCGCGAGCACTCGCTCGAGTCCGGGCTGAAGTACCTGATCGTGGGTTCCGTCGGCTCGGCGACGCTGCTGTACGGGCTCGCGCTGATCTACGGCGCGACCGGCGCGACCGATTACGCCCGGATCGCGGCGAAGCTCTCCGAAGGGCTCTCGACGGACGTGCTGGCGCTGACGGGGATCGCGCTCGTCGTCGCCGGGCTCGCGTTCAAGGCTTCGATCGCGCCCTTTCACCAGTGGACGCCGGACGTCTACGAGGGCGCGCCGACCCCGGTCACCGCGTTCATGGCCGTCACGACCAAGGTCGCAGCGTTCGGGGCGTTCGTGCGCTTCTTCGACGTCGCGCTGATCGAAGCCCACGCCAGCTGGGGCCCTGCGCTGGCAGCGCTCGCGACGATCACGATCATCGTGGGCAACGTCGGCGCGCTCGGTCAGTCATCGCTGAAGCGGATGCTGGCCTACTCCTCAGTCGCGCAGGCCGGCTACATCCTCGCGGGCGTCGTCGTCGCGACCAAGCTCGGGGTGCAGGCGACCGCGCTCTACCTGATCGTCTACCTCGTGATGAACATGGCGGCGTTCGCCGCGATCGTCGCGCGCGAGCGCGAAACGGGCCTTGGCGACTCGATCGCGTCGATGTCGGGGCTCGGGCGAGAACGGCCGCTGCTCGCCTGGCCGATGACGCTTGCGATGCTCGGGCTCGCCGGACTGCCCGCGACCGCAGGGCTGATCGGCAAGATCTACCTGATCCAGGCGGCCGTCGAAGGCGGCTACGCGTGGCTCGGGATCGTGATCGTCGTCGGCTCGATGCTCTCGCTTGCCTACTACCTGCCGGTGATCGCGACGATGTGGATGGGTGAGCCGGCGAGCCGCCCGGCCGCCCCCGCGCCCAGGACGGGGGGCCCCGGCGGGCTCCCGGCCGTGGCCGGCGGCTCCAGTGAGCTCGACGCCGAGGACTTCCAGCTCGCCCGCGACAGCCAGCCCGAGATCGTCGCCGTGGCGCTGATCGCCGGCGCCGCCACGGTCGTGTTCGGGATCGTGCCGCAGCCGCTGTTCGAGCTGGTGCGGCACACGGGCTCAGCGCTCGGCCTTCTCTGAAAGCCCGCCCTAGCCGTCAGCCGGCTGCTGGAAGAAGTCCGGGACGCCCTGCCTCACGGAGTAGCTGACCCCGCACGTCTCGCAGACCATCGCCTCGCCGTCCGTCCTGAGCGCCCCGCGACAGCGCGGGCAGCGCCATTCCGGGGAGCCGCCGTCGATGCCGTCGCCCGCCGCGACGATCCGCCAGTCGCGGTTGCGCAGCGGCTTCAGCGGATGGGTCGGGCTGCCCAGCGTGCGCGAGACCAGCCCGTCGAGCGCGTAGGACGCTTCGCGCAGCGGCCGCGGAAGCCGCCGGCCGACGCCGTAGATGAAGGCGAACGTCGCGTTGCAGCGGAACGTGCCGATGTCGGCTTCGCTGCCGAACAGCCGCCCGACGGTCGCCGGATCGAAGTTGTTGACGTGGCCCTCCTGCTCGAGCGCGAAATCCGGCTCGTGGGCATCAGCGCTCTCGCTGATCGGCGTCGTCACGAGGATGTGCCTGCGGGCGACGCGTTTCATTTCGGCGATCATCACCTCGGGATCGAGCACGTGCTCGAGCGTCTCGGTCGACATCACGAGGTCGAAGCTGCCGTCGGCGAACGGCAGGCGGTGCGCATCTGCGCTGGCGACGGGCTGCCCGTAGGCCTCCCGCGCCTTGACTAGCCCCTCCGTCGAGATGTCGACGCCCCAGACCTCGGCGCCGCGCCGTTCGGCGATCACCTTCATGAAATAGCCTTCCGAGCAGCCGACGTCCAGCACGCTGCTGAACTCGAGCGGGCCGAGCGCCCGCATCACGGCGCGTTCGCGCACGTAGTGACGGAAGGACAGCGGGTCGTACTCGCCGGGGCGCGGATGATGGGCGTGCTGCAGGCGTTCCCGGTCCTCCGCCGCCCTCACCGCGGCGGCGAAGTCCGGACGCGAGATCGACTCTCGCTCCCCGCTCAAGCCGGCCTCTCGCCCGCGGGCGCGCGCCCGGCGGCCGGCGCTCGCATCTGCGGCGTGGCGATCACGGCCCGGACTATAGGCGCAGCCGCGGCGGCCGCGCGCCGGGTCTCCTACAGCCGTCCAGACTGCTCTGCGGCGGCTTCGGCCTGCTGGAGCTGGCGCTCCACGAGATCCAGGCCGGAGTCCCAGAAGCCGGGGTCCGCGAGGTCGATGCCCACGATCGCCGCCACCTCCTCGGGGCTTTTCGAGCCGCCCGCGGCGAGCATCTCGAGGTAGCTCGGCACGAGCGCCTCGCCCTGCTGCTCGTAGCGCTCGTACACCGACAGCGCCAGCAGCTGGCCGTAGGCGTAGGCGTAGACGTAGCCGGGGCTGCCGATGAAATGCGGGATGTATGACCACCAGCTGCGGTAGCCGTCGGTCACCTCGACCGAGTCACCCAGGAGCTCCTCCTGGCTCTCGCCCCACAGCTCGCCGAAGCGGTCGACCGACAGCTCCCCCTGCTCGCGGCGCTCGGTGTGGACGAGGTCCTCGAAGCGGTTCATCGCGACCTGTCTGAAGACGGTGGCGATCGTGTCCTCGAGGTTCTCGGCGAGCAGCGCCAGGCGCGAGGCCGGCGAGGAATCCTCTTCGAGCAGTTTGCCGAACACGATCGTCTCGCCGAACACGGAGGCCGTCTCGGCCAGGGTCAGCGGCGTGTGCTGCTGGAAGATGCCCTGCTTGGCGGCGAGCGCGAAGTGCACGCCGTGGCCGAGCTCGTGCGCGAGCGTCAGCACGTCGCGGCGCCGCGCGGTGTAGTTGAGCAGCACATACGGGAACTCGCTGGGGACCGTGCCGGCGCAGAACGCGCCGCCGCGCTTGGCGGGACGGACCGGGGCGTCGATGCGATGGTCCTCGAAGAAGCGCTCGACCAGCGTGCCGAGCTCGGGCGAGAAGCTCGAGTAGCAGTCGAGCACGATCTCCCGCGCCTGCCCGTAGGTGAACGTGGTCTCGTCGGAGCTGACGGACGCCATGCGGTCGTAGTCGGCGAGCCGGTCGAGGCCGAGCAGGCGGGCCTTCAGGCGATACCAGCGCCGCGGGATCTCGTACCGCCCGCGCACGGCCGCGATCAGCGCCTGGACGGACTCGTCGCTCGCCTCGTTGGAGAGGTTGCGCGCGGCCAGCCAGCTCGAGTACCGGCGCAGACGGTCTTCCGTCGCCTTGTCTGCGAGCAGCGTGTTGAACAGGAACGCGCGCGTGCGCAGGCCAGGCGCCAGCGCCGCGGTGACCCCCTCGGCGCTCGTGCGGCGCACCTCGCGGTCGGCATCCTGAAGCCGGCTCAGCGCGACGTCGAGCGGCACCCGCACCGGCGCCTGCGGGCCGGGCTGCTCGCCCTCGTCCCGGCCGGTCCGAGCGGGCGCGCCTCCGTTCCTCGCCGCGGGCAGCTCGACCTCGATCACCGACGTCAGCTCCTCGAACAGGCGCTTCCAGGCGCTCGCTCCCGTCAGGGACTTCTCGGTCACGATCCGCTCCTCGGGCTCGCTGAGAAGGTGGTCGCGGTAGCGGCGCACGTTGCGCAGGTGGTGGCGCGCGAAGTCGAGCCCGTCCCCCGCGAGCATCTGCTCGGCGCGCTCGTCATCGAGCGCGGCCCACTCGAGCTCGAAGAACAGCAGCGTCGTCTGGATCGCGGTCTCCTGCTCCTGGACCCACTGCATCAGCGCGCCGTTGGAGGGGTCGGCGGTGTCGGTCGAGAAGCGCAGCGCCGCGTAGTAGCCCGCGCGACCGACGAGCTCGGAGATCTCGGCCAGCTCGCGCATCGCGGCAGCCAGCCCGGCGGAGTCGAGCTCGCTCAGCTTTCCCGCGTGGGCCGCGGAGAACGCCTGCGCGCGCTCGAGCGCCTCGGCCATCCGCCGCTCCACCCCTTCGCGACCCTCGCCCGCGACGAGCGGCTCGAGATCCCAGCTGGCGGCGAGCAGCTCGGAGTCGGTCTCGGTGGGCGCCGCCATCTGGGGTGAGGTTAGGGGAAAGTCGGCCGGCGCTCCGTGCCGGCCTCAGGGGAAAGTCGGCCGGCGCTCCATGCCGGCCTCAGGGGAAAGTCGGCCGGCGCTCCGTGCCGGCCTCGGCTACTCGCTGGAGATCGCTTGCAGCATGTTCAGCCGCGCCGCGCGACGCGCCGGGATCGCCGCCGCGATTACTCCGACGACGGCGGAGGCGAGCAGCAGCACGATCAGCGTGCCGACGGGCCAGGCCTGCACGTAGCCTTCGCCGGAGAGGGCGATCGAGGTCGCGAGCGCGCCGAGGATCCCGAGCACGAGCCCGAACACGCCGCCGATCAGCGCGGTGATCACCGACTCGTAGCGGATCATCTGGCGCACCTGGCGACGGCTCGTACCGATCGCGCGCATCATGCCGAGCTCTCGCGAGCGCTCGTAGATCGAGAGGATCAGCGTGTTGACGATCCCGAACAGCGACACGATCACCGACAGCGCCAGCAGCACGTAGATCAGCGTCAGCAGGTTGTTGATCTGCCCGGCGAGATCCTGCTTGAACTGGGCCGCGGTTCGCGAGCGGACCTGGGGATAGCTTTCCGCGAGCACGCGGTTCACGGCGGGCTGCACCTGCTTGTCCGTCGCGCCCGGCACGTAGGTGACGAAGTTGACGCCGTCTTCGCGCTGGCCGAACGCGGTTGCCGCGAGTGGGCGGTCGATCGTCACGCCCCCGAGCAGTTCGGCGTTTTCCTTGATCACGGCGATCGTCGTGAGGGTCACGTGCGCGCCGGTCGGCGTCAGCAGCGTGATCGTCCTGCCCGGCTTCAGGTGCTGGCTCTTGGCGAACTTTTCGGTGACGATCGTGCTGGTGCCGCTGAGGCTCGCGAGCGCGTCGCGCGGGCCTTCCTTGTATTCGAGCCGGTAGGCGTTGCCGAAAGATGCGGGTTCGACAGCCGTCACGGCTTCGTTGTGTTTGCTGCCGACCGGCCGCCCGAGCGTGAACGCGACGGCGGTCACTTCCTTGACCCCGGGCACCTTGCGCACGGCGACCGCGACGCCGGGCGGGATGCCCTGTTCGCCGCCGCTCTGTGAGTTCTCGACGATCAGGTTCCCCGCGAAGGAGCGATCGACGGCATGGTTGATCGTCGCCTTGAAGCTCGCGGCGAGCACCGCCACGAAGGCGCACAGCCCCAGGCCGACCGTCAGCGTGGCCGCCGTCACGAGGGTGCGCCCCGGCTGGCGGATCGAGTTCTCCTCGGCGAGGCGTCCGGTGATGCCGCGCCAGCGGACGAGCCGGCCGATCGCGTGCCCGAGCGCCGGCACGATCCGGTAGCGGCGCTGGGGCCGCTCTTCTCCGCGGCGTAGGCGCACGGCCAGGCGCGCGCCACGGAGCACCCAGATCACGATCAGCACGATGCCGATGCCCGCCGCTCCGATCGAGATCAGCACGGCGAGGATCAGGACGCCGATCACGAAACGGATGATCAGCGCTTTGCGGGTCGGCAGGGGGCGCGGCGGGATCGGAACGCCCTCGCGCATGGCCGCCACCGGTGGCACGCGCGTCGCCCGCAGCGCCGGCGGCAGGCCGGCGAGCACCGTCACGATGATCCCCACGAGCAGCGACACGATCACCGTGCGCGTCTCGATCACCGTGCCGTTGTCGGGGAGCGTCGCCCCGAAGGCTTTGAACAGCGCGTCGAGCAGCGGCGCGACGCCGATCCCCGCCAGCAGCCCGAGCCCGGCGCCGATCGCGCCCAGCATCAGCCCTTCGTAGACCACCGAGCGCAGGATCTGCCCGCGCGAGGCCCCGAGCGTGCGCAGCAGCCCGAACTCCCGCGTGCGCTGGGCGACGGTGATCGAGAAGGTGTTGAAGATGATGAAGGCGCCGACGACCAGGGCCACGTAGGCGAAGATCAGAAGGAACGTGCGCAGCCCGCCGAGGTTGTGTTCGAGGTTGCCCGTGTCGTGTTCGGCCTGTTCGGAGCCGGTGCGCACTTCAACCGTGCGAGGCAGCTCTGCTCGGATCCGGTCGCGCAGCTGCCCCGGCGTCACACCGGGCCGCGCGGCGACGTCGATCTGGTCGAAGTGGCCGGGGTTGCCGAGCAGCCGCTGCGCCTCGACCGGGAGCAGCGTGGCGACGCCGGCGCCGCCGAACGATTCGCCGCCCCCGAACCTGAGGATCCCGGAGATCGTGTAGCGCCCGGTGGCCGCGGTGCCGGCGACGATCATCTGATCGCCGATGTGCAGCCCGGCGCGCTGCGCGGTGGCCTCATCGATCGCCACCTGCGAGGCGTTGACGGGGAACGTGCCGTGCACCGGCTTGAACGACTCGAAGCGCGGGGGCACGATCGAGTTGATGAAGGCCGGTGCGAACCCGCTCGTCAGCCGTTTGCGATGCGTGTTCAGGAAGGTGCCGCGCGAGAAGATCGAGCCCGCGGCCTCCGCCACGCCGGGCGTGCGCTGGACCTTTTCGACCATCGCCTGGGTCACCGGCGAGTTTTCCGAGCGGATTTCCCGTCCCAGCTGTTCGGCGGGGGTGACGACGACGTCGTGCCCTTTGCTCGCCGTCTGGAAGATCTTGGCGAACGAGTTGTTGATCGTGTCGGTGAGGATGTAGGTCCCCGCCATCAGCGCGACGCCGAGCACGATCGCGATCGCGGTCAGCGCGACCCGCACCTTGCGCTGCGCGAAGCCCCGCAGGACGAGGCGCAGCATCAGCCCAGGGCCTTCATCAAGTCGAGCGTCTGCTCGGTGCTGACCGCCTCCCCGTCGTGGACGACGCGCCCATCGGCGAGCACCACCAGGCGGTCCGCGAACGACGCCGCGTGAGCGTCGTGCGTGACCATCACCACCGACTGCTCGAACTCGTCGACAGCCTGGCGGAGCAGGTTCAGAACGTCGTCGGTCGCCTTCGAGTCGAGGTTGCCCGACGGCTCGTCGGCGAACACCACCGACGGGCGCGAGACGAGCGCGCGGGCGACGGCGACCCGCTGCTGCTGGCCGCCGGAGAGCTCGGCGGGACGGTGCTTGAGGCGGTCGGCGATGCCCACGGTCTGCACGAGCGTGTCGAACCACTCACGATCCACCGAGCGGCCCGCGATCGACAGGGGAAGCAGGATGTTCTCTTCGGCGTCGAGCACCGGGAGCAGGTTGAACGTCTGGAAGACGAAGCCGATCTTGTCGCGGCGCAGCTTCGTCAGATCGCCGTCGTCGAGCTCGGTCAGCTCGACGCCCGCGAGCTGGACCTTTCCCGAGGTGGGCCTGTCGAGCCCGGCGAGGTTGTGCATCAGCGTCGACTTGCCCGAGCCGGACGGCCCCATGATCGCCGCGAAGCGCTGTTCGGGGAAGGAGACGGTGACGCCGTCCAGCGCCTCGACGGCCGCCTCGCCCTCCCCGTAGCGGCGGTGCAGGTCCTCCGCCGCCACGATCTCGCCCCGGTGATCGATTCCGCCCATCGGCCCCCGAGAGTACCGAGTGGGCGAGGTCATTCCGCTTACAAGCGGTGACTCTGCAAGGCCTCGCCCACACGACGACCGTCCAGTGGCTCCGCGGGCGTTCCTATTCTTTGCGCATGGCGATGAGCGCAGGCGCCGAGGCGCTTGGAACGCCCTCACGGGACGGTTCCGCGCCGGCGGCGCGGGCGGGCTGGCGCCCGTCGGCCCTGCAGGTCGTCGTCGCGCTGACGGTGGCGGGTGCGGCTCTGCGCTTCGGCACGATCGACGTGCAGTCGATCTGGGGGGATGAGGCGATCACGATCGCCGTCGTGCACCGCAGCTTCGGCTCGATGCTCTCGCACCTGTCCTCGAGCGAGTCCGCGCCACCGCTGTACTACACGCTGGCGTGGCTGTGGACGAAGGTGTTCGGGACGGGCCCGATCGGCTTCCGGACGCTCTCGGCGCTGGCCGGAACCCTCACGATCCCGGTCGTGTGGGCGTGCGGGCGCGAGATCTCCGACCGGGTCGGCGGGTGGGCCGCGGCGCTCGCGGTGGTCAGCCCCGCGATGTACTACTACTCGCAGGAGGCGCGCGCGTACGCGCTGCTGATCCTGTTCTGCGCGCTCGCGTTCCTGTTCTTCGAGCGTGCGCTCTCGCGCCGCGACGCGAGGAGCCTCGCCTGGTGGGCGGGCTTCTCCGCGCTCGCGCTGCTCACGCACTACTTCGCCGCCTTCCTGTTCATCCCGGAGGCCGTGATCCTCGCGCGGGCCCTCGGCCGCCGCCGGGCCGCGCTCGCCTGCGCCCCCGTGGTGATCGTCGGGATCGCGCTGCTGCCGCTGGCGATCGATCAGCGCGACTCCGGCAAAGCCAAGTGGATCGAAGAATCCTCGCTCATCAGCCGCACGGGCGAGACCGTCAAGCAGTTCCTCGTCGGCCTGTACGGCCCCGGGCAGATCGGCACCGCGGCGCTCAGCGGGCTGCTCGCCCTGGGCGCGCTGTGGATCGTGCTGAAGCGCGCCCGCGGCAGCGAGCGCGACCGCGCGCGCGACGCCGCGATCGTCGCGGGTGTCGGCGTCGCGCTGCCGCTGCTGCTGGCCGCGGCGCACCTGATCGACGTGTTCGACGGTCGCAATGTGATCGCGGCCTGGGTCCCCTTCGCCGTCCTCATCGCGATCGGGCTCGGCTGCGCGCGCGCCGGGCGCGCGGGCGCGGCGATCGGCACCGCGCTCTGCGCGATCGGGCTCGGCGTGATCCTCGCCACGAACCTGCTGCCCGGCTACCAGCGCGACGACTGGCGCGGCGCCGCGCAAGCGCTGCCGAAGAACGCGCCGGCCCCGCGGGTGATCGTCGCCGAACGCTACGGCGGCTCGCCGCTGTCGATCTACCTCGGGCCGCTTCGGCAGACCACCGCCACGAACGTGATCGCGCGCGAAATCGTGTTCCCGACCCTCCGCACGCGCCACACGGCCGGCGCGCCGTATCCGCCCTACCTCCAGCTGCGTCCGCCGCGTGGCTTCCGGCTCGTGTCGGTGCGAAAGAGCGAAGCGTTCGCGGTGACCCGCTTCCTCGCTCCGCGCCAGACGACTGTCGCGGCGCGCGAACTCGTGCGGCTCAGCGGCGACCCGGCGAGCGAACTGCTCCTCGAAGGCTGAACGGCGCCCGCCGGTGCGGGCGGGCGCCGTCTCGCATCAGGCTTCGTGCGCCTAGAGCGCGAGCAGTTCCTGAGCCGCGCTCGTGTACGGACCCTTCGACTGGTCTTCGTGCTGGAGCAGCCCGAAGTAGGCCTCGCGGTCGTTGCTGGCCCCGGCGTTCTGCTGGTCACGCACCTGGTAGAGCATGAACAGGCCGAGCCGGCTGCCGGCGATCGATTTGATTTCCGCGACGCTCCGCCTGAGCTGTTCGGCCGCTTCGGCGTAGCTCATGCACGGGTTGTAGCCGTAGTTTTCGTTCACGCACACGCCGTTGTCCGTCGACAGGCCCCACTCGGTGATGTCGATCGGGATGTTCGAGGGGGCGCCGTGCGCGGCGGTCTGTGCGAGCACGCCCAGCAGCTTGGTCTTGCCGTAGGTCCCGTACGGGTGGGTGACCCAGCCCGAAACGTAGCTGCCGAGGTTGGGGACGGCCTGGAACATGCCGTTCATCCAGTTGCCCGACGCGTCGTCGGCGACGGCCAGCACGCCGACCTTGTTAGGCGTGGCGTCGATCGCTTCGACCGCTTCCTTCAGACGCAGCGCGTACGTCTGAGCGCGCGCCTGATAGGAGGGCGTCCCGGCGCTGTCGCCGTACTGGTAACCGTAGGAGGTCTCGTTGCCGAACTCGATCGTCTGCCAGGCGAGGTTGCCGTCGGGCCGTTTCGCCCAGAACGTGCCGCCCGGTCCGTACGCCTTCGCCCAGCCGGCGAGGTTCTGGGCTTCTGCCGGGGTCGGGATGCGGCCGTAGAATTCGGCCAGCGGTGCGACCCGCACACCCAGCGAGGCGTATTTCGCGACGATCGATTCCCAAGCGGACGCCGCGGTGCCGATCGGCATCGAGATGCGCACGATCTTCGCGCCGAGGGCCTGCGTGCCCGTGTAGTCCTGGGGCATGTAGCCGGAGTTGATGCCGGGCTGGAAACCTTCGTCGCCGATCAGCGAGAACCCGCTTTCTTTCGGCGCCGGAGCCGGTTCTTTCGGCGGCGGCGCCGGGTAGGTGATGCTCACGCTCGGCGACCAGGCGCTCCCGTCGACGGCGGTGCGGACGCTGTAGGACACCGTCTTGCCCGGGACCGCCGGCGGCGTCACCGAGGTGCCGCTGACGGCCGTGAACGCTTCGGGCTGGCCCGGCACCTGCGTCATCAGGATGTAGGCGCCGAGCTTCGCGACGAGGTTCCACGAAAGCGTCTGCCCCGAGACGTGCACGGCGGGCGCCGCCTTGAGGTTGAGTTCTTCGTGCGGCGGGCCGGCGGGCGGCGTCGGCGTCGGCGGCGCCGGAGGCGCCGGGTAGCTGATCTTCACGCCGTTCGACCAGCGCGAGGAGCGCACCGCGGTCCGCACCATGTAGGTGACGGTGAAGCCCGGGACGGGCGGCGGCGTGCTCGAGGTTCCGCGGACGTAGGAGTAGCGGTTGCCCTGGCCGGGGACGATCGCGACCAGCACGTAGCCGCTGCCGCGGGCGACCGAGCTCCAGCTCAGCTTGTCCCGGCCGGCGCGCAGCGCGGGCGGGCGCGAGAATGCGGAGCTGACGGCGCCGGAGCGTCCGCCCGTTCCCTTCGCGGTGCGGTCGAGCCTTCGCTGTGCAGCCGTGAAGGCGCGGCCCGCGCGCTGGACGTTCGTGCGCAGGCCCGTGCAGGCGCCACCCTCGCGCAGGCAGGCGCGCAGCGCGCGAGCCTGGGTGACGAGCCGGCGATCGGCCCGGTTGGAGCTCTTGGCGGCGGCGCGGATCGCCGCGGCTGCGGACCGCGCGTGATGTGCCCCGCGGCCGTGGTGGCTCGAGGCGGAGGCGACGCTCGTTCCGAGCAGTGCCGGCAGCGCAAGCGAACAGAGGACGAGCGCGAAGGAACGGGCCGGAGCCCGCCAGAGGCTGGAGTGCATGTCGATCTCCTTCGGTAGCTGGGCTGTCTCGCGGGGAGACCCCTGGCTTTGCGACCTCGCCTCGCGGCGAGAGTGCCTTTGTCGGGAGCACGCGGGGAAGCTGTCTCCGCCCCCTCCGTGGCTCGATTTCTACGAGCTGCTGCGACTCCTATCGCGTAGGAGCAGGCGCGACTTTAGTCGTGCAGCGTTTGTTGCACGAGGTTTTCGCGGCCCCTCCGCCGGGTAGCCCGCCGGGCCGCCGGCGCGCCTAGCTTTCCTGCGCCTGGAGCTCCTTGACCTTGCCCTCGAGCTGGTCCATCACGGCCGGGTCGCGCAGCGTCGTGACGTCGCCGAGCGTCCGCCCCTCGGCGATGTCGCGCAGCAGCCGGCGCATGATCTTCCCGGAGCGTGTCTTCGGGAGGTCGTCCGCCCAGATGATGCGCTTCGGCCGGGCGAACTTGCCGATCCGCTCGGCGACCGTCGCGCGGATCCCCTCGACGGTCGCCTCGTCGCCGACGAGATCGCCCTGCAGGGTCACGAACGCGACGATCGCCTGCCCGGTGTCCTCGTCGTGCTGGCCGATCACCGCGGCCTCGGCTACGTCCGGGTGGGCGACGATCGCCGACTCGACCTCCGCGGTCGAGAGCCGGTGGCCCGAGACGTTGACGACGTCGTCGATGCGCCCGATCACCCAGAAGTACCCGTCCGAGTCCAGCCGCGCCGCGTCGCCGACGAGGTAGACATCGGGCCCGAACCGCTTGAAGTAGGTGTCGACGAAGCGGTCCTCCTCGCGGTAGAGCGTGCGCAGCATCGACGGCCACGGGCGGGTGAGCACGAGCAGGCCCTGGCCTTCCTGGATCGGCTCGCCGGTGCTCTCGTCGCGCACCTCGGCGAACACGCCCGGGAAGGGCTGCGTCGCCGAGCCCGGCTTGGTTTCGGTGATGCCGGGCAGCGGCGTGATCATGATCCCGCCGGTCTCCGTCTGCCACCAGGTGTCGACCACCGGACAGCGTTCGCCGCCGATCACCTTGTAGTACCAGAGCCACGCCTTCGGATTGATCGGCTCGCCGACCGAGCCCAGCAGCCGCAGGCTGCTCAGGTCGTGCTTGCGCGGCCACTCCGCGCCCCACTTGATGCAGGCGCGGATCGCCGTCGGCGCGCAATAGAGGATCGTGACGCCGTAGCGCTCGACGATCTCCCACCAGATGCCCTTGTCGGGGTAGTCGGGCGCCCCCTCCCACATCACCGACGTGGCGCCGTTGCACAGCGGGCCGTAGACGATGTAGGAGTGGCCGGTGACCCAGCCGACATCGGCCGCGCACCAGTAGACATCAGTCTCCGGCTTGAGGTCGAAGACGTAGCGATGGGTGGCCGAGACGCCCGTCAGGTAGCCGCCGGTCGTGTGAAGGATGCCCTTCGGCTTCGCGGTCGAGCCCGAGGTGTAAAGGATGTACAGCGGGTGCTCGGCGTCGAGGTGCTCCGCCGGGCACTCGGGGTCCGCCCTGGACACGATCTCGTCGTAGAAGTGGTCGCGCCCCTCCTTCATGTCGCAGTCGAGGCCCTTGCTGCGCACGACGACGATCGTCTCGAGCGTCGCAAGGTCGCCCATCACCTCGTCGACGCGCTCCTTCACGGGCGCGGTCGTGCCCTTGCGCGAGGCTCCGTCGACGGTGATCAGCGCCTTCGCCTCGGAGAACTCCATGCGCTCGCGGACGGCCTCGGCCGAGAAGCCGCCGAACACGACGTTGTGCGGCGCGCCGATGCGCGCGCACGCCAGCATCGCGACCACGACCTCCGGGATCATCGGCAGGTAGATGCCGACGACGTCGCCCTTGCCGACGCCGAGCTCCTTCAAGGCGCTCGCGAAGCGCTTGACCTCCACGAGCAGCTCCGCGTAGGTGAGGTCCCGCTCCGAGCCGTCCTCCCCGCGCCAGTGGAACGCCACGCGGTCGCCGCGCCCGGCCTCCACGTGCCGGTCCAGGCAGTTGTACGAGACGTTGAGCTCGCCCCCGACGAACCACTTGTAGAACGGCGGCTTCGACTCGTCGAGCACCTGATCCCACGGCTTGAACCAGTCCAGCGCTTCGGCCTGCTCGACCCACCACCCCTCCGGGTCGTCGTTCGCGATCTCGTACACCGACGGGTCTTTGAGCAGGGCCTGCTCGCGAAACGCCTCCGGAGGCGCGAAGCGCTCCACCTCGAGCAGGCCCGCGAGCTCCCGGTCGAGGTCGGTCCCGGTCTGCCCTTCCTCGACGCTCATCGTGCGGACTCTACCCGCGCAGGCGCGGGACGCGGCCGCCCGACGTTGAGCGGGACCACCGGCAGGATCGTGCGCGCGAAGGTCGAGTTGACGACGGCCGCGAACGAGGCGTACCACGCGGCGGCCGCGGTCGCCAGCCCGATGTAGCCGCCCCAGTGGGTGACGGTCTTGTGCGCCCCGACGGCGCCGATCGCGAGCAGGATGAACGTCGCGGTCAGCAGCACGAACACGAGCAGCACGGCGCCGCTCACGCGCAGCGCGGCGACCGTCATGTAGGCCGTGAAGATCGCCCATGCCCACAGGTACACGCCGAGGGCATGCCCGACGTTGCCGGTGATGTCCTTGGCGTAGAAGACGTTGAGCGCCCAGAACGAGATCCAGAACGCGCCGTAGGAGGAGAACGCGACGGCACCGAACGTGTTGCCGTTGCGGAACTCCCACATGCCGGCGAGCAGCTGCACGACCCCGCCGTAGATCAGCGCCAGGCCGAGCACGACCGGCAGGCCGCCTTCGTTGACGAGGTTGGCGTTGAAGATCGAGAGCACGAACGTCGTCATCGCGAAGCCGGCGAGCCCGAGGGGCGCCGGATCGGCGATTTTCCAACCGACGACGGGCGCCTCCTCTACGGCCGTCCTGCCCGCGGTTGGGTCTCGATCGATGGGTGCGGTCGCCGCCATTGCAGCCTCCTTCGCTCAGCCGTGAAGCTCGGCGCCGCGCGCTGGCATGCAGGGCAGCTCCTCACTCCCTACCGCCCCTGAGCTACCCCCTCGCGACCCACCCAATCGGCACGAGCGGCTTGCCGGTCGGAGATCGGACACCGCCGCCGCGCGGCGGTATCTCAGCCGCGCCCGCTGCGCTTTCGCCGGCGCTTTCGCGAGGAGGCGCCCGCCGGCTGCGCCGGGGCCGGCGGGGCGTCTGCGGCCCCCGCCGTGGCGGTCGCTGGGATCTTCGAGCGGCCACCGCGTTCGGCCTGCATCTGCGCGCGGCTCGGCCACGGGCGCGCTTCGCCGGCCTCCCACGCCGGCGGGTCGCCGCCGGGCCAGCGCCCAGCGAAGAGCAGCCCCATCATCACGAGCCAGAAGGCGGGGATCAGCTGCAGCGTGGCGCCGATGTTGGGAAGCAGGATCAGCAGCGCGCTGAACATGCCGAGGAACGCCACCCAGCGGGGGAGCAGCCCGGTCCGCAGGGAGTTCAGCAGCACGACGATCATCCCCACGACCAGCGCGAGGCCCGCGAGCAGCGACAGGTAGGCGACGATCTGGTTGGCGGCCCCCTTGGTGAGCGCCTGTTCGACCGCGTTGCGGGAGTGGTCGGCGCCGGTCGCGAATTTGTGCGTCTCGATCGCGTACACGAGCTCGTGCGCAATGCTCGCTAGCGCGACCGCGATGCCGCCGACGAGCACGAGCATCCGGGCGGGGGGCCAGGTGCCCGGACGCCGGAAGGAGGCGGCATCGAAGAGCAGCAGCAGGATCAGCGTGAGGGCCACGATCGCGACGGCGGCAAGCACGCTGCCGGCGATCAGCGGGAAGGCGTGATGAGAGATGTATTTGACCTCACCCGTTCGCGGGCTCACCGACGGTTCGCGGACGCCTTCGAGCGTCGGGCCGAAGCCCTGCAACGGTCCCACCGTCGGCAGCCCGTTGAGCGTCGAGGTGATGACGATCGCGCTCAGCAGGTACAGGAAGCCGCCGGCGAACGCCGGCACGGCCAGGCGCGTGCGTCGCTGCACCTCGGCGGCGGTCTGGTCTCGTATCTCGGCTGTGCTGGGCATCGAGCAGCGCAGTCTATGATCTGAGCATGGAGGGCGGTGGCCTCGGAGACATGTTCGGCGACCCTGAGGAGATCCAGCGGCGGCTGGCCGAGTTCGCGGAACAGATGCAGGGCAGCCAGCGGCTCGCCTGGGCCGACAACGCGATCAAGCTCGCCGTCGACATGACGGTGGCGGCGGTCGGGCGGGTCAACATCCAAGGCAACGCCGAGGCTCAGGCCGAGCAGATCCGGACCGTGATCGCGCGCGTGTTCCCTGAGGCGGTGGCGCTGGTCAGAGAGGCCCGCGAGGGCCTTCAGTAGTCGTAGCGCGCACGCGCTCGCCGCCGACGCTCGGCGAGCGGCTCGGGAGCCCGGGGCGCGCGGGCAGGATCCTCAGCCACGCCACGGCCTTCCCGCTCGGCTTCCTTTTCCGCACGCTGCGAGGCGCGGCCCGCGGTGATCACTTCTTTGAAGGAGCGGAAGCGGAAGATGAAGATCACCGCGGCCAGCCCGGCGAGCGCCGTGAAGGCGGCGATCGCGATCTGCTGGCCGACGGAGTAGGCGGCGAGGACGGTGCCGCCGGCCTTGCTCGAGAACACCTTGACGAGCAGCGCCTGCTGCACGCCGGCGCCGCCCGGGGTGAACGGGACCGCCCCGGCGACCTGCCCGACGGCGAACACGAGCAGCACATTCTGCACTGACCCGCCGACCCGGAAGGCTTCCAGCAGGAACCAGAACGCGGCCGCGCGGCACAGCCAGGCGAGCGCCTGCAGGGCGGCGACTTCGCGCAGGTAGCGCGGCCTGTCGGTGAGGATCGTCAGGCCCTGTCGCACGCGCAGCCAGAACGCGCGGGCCCGCACCGACAGCAGCGCGAAGGCCACCAGCCCGATGACCGCGATCAGCGTGATCAAGAACAGCGTGAAGCGGAAGTGGACCGCGAAGAACGAGATGTCGAAGGAGCTGAGCTTCGCGAAGTCGGGCGGCTTGGGGAAGATGCCCTGGGTGAAGGCGTAGACCAGGACGAGCACCCCGACGCAGGCGTCGAAGATCGACTCCACGAAGAACGCGCTCGCCACCGTCGGGTAGCGCGAGCCCGGGATCGAGGACTTGGTCAGGAACAGCTTGATGACGTCGCCGCCGCGCGCCGGCACGACGTTGTTGAAGCCGACCGCGGCGACGTAGGCGCCCCAGATGCGCCGCCACTCGAAGCTGACCGCGGGATACGCGGCGCGCAGGCTGTTGAAGAAGGCGCGCGAGCGGATCGTGAGGTTCGCACCGAAGAACAGCAGCCCGACGAGCAGCGCGGGCCAGCGGACCGCGGCCAGGTCGGAGAAGAACTGCCCGACCGCGTCGAAGAACGAGGTCAGGCTCTGGCCGAGCGATGTGGCAAGGAGCTGGGCGTACACAGCTCAAATGTACGGGAGGCCGGAGGCGTCCCCGGCGGGGTCGCGCAGCCGCGCGGCGGCTGGAGGAGCCCCGCGGCGCGCGTGAGCGATACCCGGGACCAACGCCCGTCAGGGGCCCGCCGCGGCAGCTGCCGCCGCACGCCGGCGCAGCAGGTGCACGGCGGCGAGCGATGCGCCCAGCACCGCGAGCACCAGCACGATCAGGAAGGCATCGCTGCCCGGCCAGTGCACACCAGCGCCCTCGCCGCTCCAGAAGATCCCGTAGGCCGTCAGCAGCACCCCGACGGCGAACTTGAGGGTGTTCTCCGGTACGCGCGAGAGCGGGTGCCGCGCAGCGATGCCGGCCGCGATGACGACCAGCGCCGCCGCGCCAGCCGCCGCGGCGGCGATCCCCGTGCGTCCCCGCGGCGCCCCGATCGTGACCACGATCAGCGCGACCTCCAAGCCCTCGACGAGCACGCCTTTGGCCGCGATCGAGAACGAATACGGATCCCAGCCGCGCTGCGGGGCGCCCGCCGCGCGGGCGGCCTCGAGCTCGCGCTCGTAGGCGACGTCCTCGTCGCGCATGGCCTTGCGGCCGGACTCGCGGAGCACCGCCTTGCGCAGCCACTGCAGCCCGAACAGCAGCAAGAAGACACCGACGAGAACCCGCAGGACGTCGATCGGAAGCGCAGAGAGCCCTCCGCCGATCACGGCGACGAGCACGGCCAGCGCGAGCAACGCGGCGCCGACGCCGCCCAGCGCGGAGCGCCAGCTGCGCGTCGAGCCGACCGCCAGCACGATCGTCAGCGCCTCGACGCACTCCACCGCGCTCGCCAGGAAGACGGACGCGGCCGTGCCCAGATCGGCTCCGCTCATCGCCTGGAATCTAGCGCCGCGGACAGGCGCTCCCCCGATGCGATAGAAACGGCGCATGGCCTCCCCGGCGCGAGCCCGCCGCCCCCGTCCGCTGACGGTCGCGGTCACCGGCCCCACCGGGGAGATCGGCCAAGCAGTGGTGGGCGCGCTCGAGCGCTCGCGCGAGGTCGGCGAGATCGTGGGCATGGCGCGACGCCCGTTCGATCCCGGCGAGCGGGGTTGGAAGAAGGTCGTTTACCGCCGCGGCGACGTACTCGACCGCCGCAAGGTGACGCGGCTCGTGGAAGGCGCCGATGTCGTCATCCACCTGGCGTTCATGATCATGGGCGGGGCGAAGGAGAGCCGGCGCGTCAACCTCGACGGCTCACGCAACGTCTTCGAGGCCGCGGCCGAAGAGGGAGTCAAACGGCTGATCTACGCCTCCTCGGTCGCCGCCTACGGCTTCCACAAGGACAACCCGCAGCCGCTGACCGAGGAGGTGCCCGCGCGCGGGACCTCGGCCCACTACTACTCGGCGCAGAAGGCCGAGGTCGAGGCCCAGCTGGCAGACGCGCTCTACGGGTCGCGTACACGGGCGTACGTGTTCCGCCCATGCATCGTCGCCGGCCCGCGTGCGCCGCTGCTGATCGACAGCCTCCCCTACACCCAGGTCTCAGAGCGGCTGCCCGGCCCGGTGCTGAGCCTGCTCGAAGGACTGCCGATCCTGCGTCCGGTGCTGCCCGACGCGGGCATCCCGTTCCAGCTCGTCCACCACGACGACGTCGCCACGGCGATGCGCGCCGCCACGATCGGCCGCGGCAAGCCCGGCGTCTACAACCTCGCGGGTCCGGGAGAGCTGAGCGTGCGCCAGCTCGCGGACGAGCTCGGCTGGTACTCGATCCCGGTCCCTGAGCTGGCAGTCGATGCGGCCGCCGAGATGGTCGCGCGGCTCGGCTTCCTGCCGGCGCAGGCGCAGTGGATAGCGGCGTTCCGCGAGCCCGTGATCATGAGCACGGCGAAGGCGCGCAAGGAACTGGGCTGGCGCCCGCGCCATGCGGCGCTGGACACGCTGCGCGAAACGATCCGCGCGACGCGGATGGACGCGCTGATCCGCTGAGCGGACGGCTGCTCGCCGCGCCGCCGCGGCCGCCCGTCGCCGGCCGTTGGGGCCGGCGACGGACGTCCTGCGCAGCGGAACCGGCTACTTGACGATGCGGAAGGCGCGCTCCATGCCCAGCGTGGTGTGGACGCGGCCGTCCTGCGTTTCCATGAAGCAGGCCTGGACGTACCAGCCCGGCTTCTCGGTGATCGTCTCCTGTTGGAAGGCGCCGGAGCCGAGCGGACCGTAGAACGCGAACGGCTGCCCCTTGACCAGGCGGAAGACCGCCTTTTCGCGACCCAGCTTCAGGTCGCGAACCGCTTCGGTCGCGGCGTGTCGGCTCCCGACCGGGAACGCGATGTTCATGTGGACGAGGAACCCTTCGTTTTCGAAGCGCACGACCTCGCCCTCTTTGAGCGTGCTCGGGCCCTTGAAGCCGAACTCGATCGTCCGCTCGGTGGCCTGCGCTGCGGGCAGCGCTGCCGGCGCCGGCGCCGGCGTGATCGTCAGCGTCGAGTGCGGCGGGTGCGTCGGGTGTTCGCCTTCGACGTTCAGCAGGATGTAAGTCCCGGGTGACAGCACGGTCTGCGCTTCGACCGCGCCACCCGGCTTACCTTCGTCATCGAAGACGATCGAGCCGAGCTTGCCGGCGTTGTTCGGGTCCGAGAACTTCTTCGACTGCGCGAACGCTTCGAATTCGGCCACGCTGACACCCGGCTTCAGCAGGAACAGCAGGGTTGCCGGTTCCTTCAGGCCCTTCGCAGCGGTCGTGACGATGTTGACGGCACCCGACACCGTCGACCCGGACGCCGTGATCGACGTCTTGGTGACCGACACGTTCAGCGTCGGCAGCGGCGCCGCGCTTGACGCCGCGGGTGCGGCGCCGAGCGCGGCCAGCGAACCGGCCGTGACGGCGGCCGCGACGACTGCACGTCGCGGCGATGGGAGACTCCTCCAACGCTTCATCTAGATCCTTTCGTAGGCGGGCAGACCAGCCCCTGCCGGCCCGCGAGACGCATCATGCGGCATGTCCCCGGGCTGGCGACCCTCCAAGTCGACCCCCTTCCCGGGCGCCTACGGCACCCCGCCGCGGCGCGGCGAACCCTAACAAATCGTTAATGCCTCGACGCACACCTGATGGCCCGTATGGATGAGCCGGTCAGTCCCATGACACGGCGCCTCGTACGCCGGTCCGATGCGCTCGGGCGCCCAGCGATCAGACGACGGGCGGTGCCGCCTCGCGCAGCGCCTCCAGGACGCGTTCGTCGTGCTCGGCGGGCTTGACCTTGCGCAGCACGCTCGCCACGACGCCGTCGGGGCCGATCACGAACGTCGTGCGCTCGTTGCCGAAGTACGTTTTGCCGTACATCGACTTCTGCGCCCACACGCCGTATGCGTCGGCGACGGCGTGATCCTCGTCGGCCAGCAGCGAGAAGTTGAGGCCCTGCTTCTCGTGGAAGCGCTTGACCTTCGCGACCGGGTCAGGCGAGACCCCGAGCACGACCGCGCCGGCGTCCGAGTAGTCCCCGACGTGGTCGCGCACGCCGCACGCCTGCACCGTGCAGCCGGGGGTGTCGGCCTTGGGATAGAAGTAGAGGACGAGCATCTGGCCGGCGAAGTCGCCGAGCTTGACCTCGCGGCCATCCTGATCGGGGAGGGTGAAGTCGGGGGCCTTGTCTCCTGGTTCGATCACTGCGGGCGAACAGTAGCGGTCAGGCGGTCTGCGTCCAGCTGCGTTCTGCTCTAGCGTGCAGCCGTGGTCCTCCGCATGATTTCCCGGGCAATCCGAGCCCCAGCTCGGCTCGCACGGTACCTCGCCCAACCGGGCCGAGACTCCCGCGAAATGTTCGCTGCGAAATCTCCGCAGGAGAAAGAGGCGTTCCGAGATCGTTCAATGGCCCGGAACGGTCTGTTTCTCGCCTTCGTCAAGCAGGCACGACCCCAGAAGCAGCCAGTGCGCCGGACTCAGGACTGAAGCCTCAGAGACCAGACTGACGGCCGCGCGCGAGGTCGGAAAGGGCGAAGTCGGGGGCCTCCTCGCAGGCTTCGATCATGGGGGCGATGCTACCCCGGTCTCCCTTCGACCTGACACCCGGGCAGAGGTGGCTCTCAGCCCGCATCCGCGCCGCCCCGCAGCGCGCTGAACCGGTCTGCCGCACCCTCGATCACCTGGGCCGGCACGCCCCCTACGACCTTCCCCGCGGGCACGTCGCGAACCACGACCGCCCCGGCACCGATCACGGCGTCGTCGCCGATCTCGATCGGTCCGAGGATGATCGCCCCGGCGCCGACTCGGACCCGGTCGCCGAGCGCGGGAGAGCCGCCGCGGTCGTCGTAGCCGACCGTGACCTGCTGGGCGATCTGGCAGTCGACGCCGAGGCGCCGCGCGGTCACGATCGTGGCGAAGCCGTGCATCATCATCAGGCCCGCGCCGATCTCCGGGCAGTTGAAGTACAGGGCGGGCTCGCCGCGGTACAGGCGCGACAGGACCTCGGCCACGATCCGTCCAGCTCCGCCGGCGAGTTTCAGGCGGTAATAGAGGATCGTGCGAAACGGCCTGTGCGCGAGCACGGAGAGCAGCTGCTCGTTCGTGTACGAGCCCGGCAGTGGCAGGTCGAGCCGCGGTTGCAGCTGGCGCTGCACATCGCGCGCCGCGCTCTCACCACCGAGCGCGAGCGCCACGCGCAGGGGCGCGTAGGCGATCGCCCGCGAGAGGTTCTTGACGGTCGAGGCCACTTGCGCGAGCGTTACCCGATCGGGCCGCGCGTGTCGGCAGCTCTCTCGGCGACACACAGCTCGAACTCGCGGGACCGCTCGCCGGGCGCGACCATCGCTGGAGCGTAGCGGCCCGGCAAGCGGCCAAACCCGCGATGCGGAGTCGCACCTGGCAGGGGCCTTCCCCCCTCGGGCCTGGCTGAAGGCACGCTTCTCGCGACACCGCCGGGCCGGCTCACGGTTCGTCCGCCGCGCGTGCGCCGCGGGCGCCGAAGACCGCGAACGTCGCCGCGGTCCCTGGGTAGATGTGATCGCGCGAGCGCAGTGGAACGGCGTGGTAGAAGCCCCTCCGTTCCTTCGCCAAGGCGTGCAGGGTGGGTGACTCGCCGCCGCTGCAGTCGAACAGCAACAGGCGCGGAGCCGCGCGCTCCAGCACGGCCCCGAACTCGAAGCTCTGGTTCTCCTCGGTGTGGGGCGTGTCCTGGAACATGACGTCCACCACACGCCCGTCCAGCGCGCCGGGCAGGGTCTCGCGCGTGGGACCGATCACGCGCCGCCACCGCTCGCGCAGGTGGGGGCCGACGAGGGCGCCGGCGTCCGCGACCTCGTCGAAGGAGATCAACTCGCCCGGATGGCCTTCCTCGGCGTTGCGAGCCAGCGCCCGCAACAGCGTCAGCGACCCGAGGCCCTGGTAGATGCCGGTCTCGACCACCACCCGCGGCTTCTCCGCCCGCGCGATCAGATACCACGGCAGCCTGTTGCCGATCGGCAGGCGGCGCTTGACCGTCCATCGCCAGCGCGAAAGCTCGGAGTCCTGGCGCACCTCCTCGACGTAGGAGGCCAGCTCGACCGCCGGGCGGCCGAGGGCCGCGGCGAGGCCGGCGACCATCTCCGCCTCGTTCTCGACGTCGAAGGAGAAGCTCTCGATCTCCGGGTCGAGCAGTACGTATCTGATCCGGCCGGCCAGGGTCACATCGGCTTGATAGCCCCGCATCAGCCGGTACTTCGTCAGCCAGCGGAAGCGGCCGAGGCGGTGAAGCCGAAAGCGCCACTGCGGCCCGACGAGCCGTCCAAGCAGTTCTCGCGGCGTGGGAACGCGCCCGCGGCCGTCGCGCTGCGACCGGACGCCGGCATCCATCTCTTGCATCTGTTGACACTCCTTCCGTTGTGGTCGAACCGCGCCGTTCGAAGGCGCGCGAAACGGGGCCGCGACGGCTAGCCGCGGCCCGGTCGACTCACAGCCGGAGGATGTCGGGAGGCCCGGGTCCCGCCCGGGCGAGCAGAGCAAGAGGATCGAGTACGGGAGCGGCGTAGGCGGAAGCCGGCTTCATTGCGAGGAAGCGGAGCGGTCCCACGCGGCTCCGTGAGGGGCCCCAGCGCCGGCTGACCAGCGTCGCGACGGCACCGGCGGCGACGCACACGCATGCCACACATTCGACATCGTCGCACCCGCAGATCGCGCTGTGGACCGCGAACCCGGCCGTTGCGAGAACGAGCAGGGTCCCGAGAAGGGCCGCGAGACTGCGGTTGCGGGCGACGATTCCGTTCAGCGCGCGCACGCCCTTAGTGTAAGCGGCGAAACCCCCGGAACGGCCGAGCGGACGTTTGACCGAGTGGCGAAGCCGAGCTACTTGAGCAGCCGCGAGAGCCGGCGATCCTTCAGCACACGCCCCTCGGTCTGGTCTTTCGGGCAATACGCGACGACGTAGTCCTCGAAGTGGACGGCCTGGAGGGTCTCGCCGCAGCGCGGGCACGGCTCGCCCTCGTGACGGTGGACCTTGAGCGGCATCGGCAGCTTGTCCGGGATCGGGAGCGCGACCGTCTGCTCGTAGTGCTCGATCGCCCCGCCGAGCGTCGAGACGATCGCCTCGCGAAGCCTCGCCGCCTCCTCGTCGTCGAGGTCGGCGCCGCGCTTGTAGGGCGAGAGGCGCGCCGCCCAGAGGATCTCGTCGACCCAGGAGCGTCCGATGCCCGCGATCGTGCGCTGGTCGCGTAGCAGCGTGTGAAGCGGGCGCGGCGCGTCGAGCAGCTCTTTCAGCTCGGCGGCGCTGCCGGGATCGGGCCACGCCTCGGGGCCCAGCTTGGCGAGCGCTTCGTCGTCCTCGAGCTCGCCGGCCGCGAGCAGCTTGACCCACGCGGCCTGCTTGGAGCCGAACTCCCGCAGGCGCAGCTCGAGCGGACCGCCGGCTCCCTCCGCCGGGGCGATCCTGACGAGCAGCCGCGATGTGCGGTCGCGCGGTCCGGCGCGCTTGTCGTAGAGCTGCAACCTTCCCGCCGACATCAGGTGGATGAGCAGCGCGAGGGAGTCGGTCTGGATCGGCCGGCGCTCCGTGCCGGCCTCGCCGTCGATGTCGACGATCAGGTTCTTGCCGCGCCGCCGCACGCCGCTTATCGAGCGGCCTTCGAGGGCCGTCAGCGGAGGGTCATAGGTCTTCAGCGCGTTGATGCCCGGCGCGAGCGCGGATTCGATCTGTCGCCCGGCGAGCGCTCGGTCGAGCAGGCGTGCGGTGATCTCGACCTCGGGCAGCTCAGGCATGCAGCCATCGTAGGCGCAGCCGTCGGCCTCCCGGGGCCGCCGTGTTCCTCGCGCGCCCGCCCCCGGGCGCGCGAGGAGTCCGGCACAGCCGCCTCAGTAGGCGTGGATCGGCGGGCCTTCGTACTTGCGGCCCGTCGGGCTCTTCCAGCGCACGCGCCAGGTTTCGCCGGCGGTGCCGGAGCTGAGGGCCCAGTACCCGCGGCTGTTGGTCGTCACCGTCTTCAGCACGCGGTAGGAGTGAGAGTGCTTGGCTTTCACGAGCACGGTGACCTTGGTCGAGCCGGCCGCCGGCCGGACGAGCCCCCACAGCGCGAAGCGCCCGTGGCCGCGGCTGACGGTCAGTGGCAGCGGCCAGCCGAGGTAAAGCGGCTTGGGCCTGCCGTTGACGTACTCGAGCCCCGTCTGGAAGCCGACCGTCCCGCCGGCCACGCTCGAGCCGGGTTTGCCGCCGAGCGGGTCGTCCTTGAGCAGGTACTGCGAGAAGGCCACCACGCGCGAGTTCGACCAGGCGATGTGTTCGGCGATCGCGTCGTATTCGACCTGCTGTGACACCGACACCCCGAGTTCCCGGTTGGGGAAGCTCTGGACGCCGAACTCCGTCAGGTAGATCGGCAGGTGCGAGGGGATCGCGCCTTTGGACGCCGCGAGGTCGAGCGCCCGCGACAGGCGCGAGAGCGAGCCGATCGTCACGTCGTCGGCTTTGGGGCTGACCCAGTGGGGGTTGACCGCCTTCGTGTAGGCGTGGTGGGCATAGCCGCTCATCTGCAGCTTCCCGCACGAGCCCTTGCGGCCGTAGTGGGCGTTCAGGCACAGCGCTTCGCGCAGGAACGCGAGCGGTGCGACGTCATGCAGCAGCGCCCGCGAGCCTTCGCGCCTGGGGCTGACCGTGTCATAGCCGGTCGGCGCCGTCTCGCCGAACAGCACCTTGGGGTGGCTGAGCCCCGCGGCCTGGAGGCCCGCGTAGCCCGCCTGGTAGAGGCCGCGGTAGATCCGCGGCGAGGCCGGCGTGCCGTTGGAGTTCCACTGCGGCAGCAGGAACGCCGGGTGGTTGGGCTCGTTCCAGATCGAGAAGACGGACACCTGCGAGCCGAACTCGCTTCCGACGGCGGTCATGAATTCCTGGAAGTCGCGCTGGTCGGGCCTCGTCACATACGGGGCTTTCTTGTTGGACGTCGCCCACCGCGGCACGGGCGAGGTCACGGTCAGCAGCACCGGCCAGCCCAGCGCCTTGGCCTGGGCGATCGCCGTCGCGTAGGGGCCCCAGGCGTAGAAGACGGGATTCTTCGCGTCGATGGCGGGCTTCGACGCGCTCCCGGCGGAGGGCACGACCGAGGCCCAGGACATCTCGATCCGCAACGCTTTGACGCCCAGCGTCTGCATCTGCGTGAAGAGCTTGGGCTGGTCGTGGGTCGTGATCAGCGTCGAGCCGGCCTCGAAGTAGGTGGTCTGGCTCTGCGACGCGGCGGCGCCGGTGGGCACAGCCAGGGCCGCGAGGAGAAGTACTGCCAACAGAGGGATGAAGTGGGGGCGGAATCTGGGCATGGTCGATTGAGACACCTCAGCGCAGGGAAGGTTGCGGTCGCTATAGGTTCCCGTCCGTGAGCGCACCAGTCGCGCCAGACGACATCGTTCGCACGACGGCGGAGGGGCAGGCTAACAGCCGCGTCCCACTACTCGTACTCGACCCCCTCGAGGCGTTCCTCGACGCCCACGGGCTGGGCTCCGGCGCGGTGGCGGCGAGCCCCATCGGCGAGGGCCATTCCAACGTCACCTACCTGATCGAGCGCGCCGGTGAGGAGTTCGTGCTGCGCCGCCCGCCGCGCCCGCCGCTGCCACCGAGCGCTCACGACGTGCTGCGCGAGGCGCGGCTGCTGCGGGCACTGGCCGACACGCCCGCGCGCGTACCCGTGGTGCTCGCCGTCGGCGAGGACGAGCGGATCATCGGCGCGCCTTTCTACGTGATGGAGAAGGTCGAGGGCGACGTGATCGTCGCGAACATGCCGCCCGCGCTCGACAACCCCGAGGAGCGTCGGCGCACCGCGCACGAGCTGATCGACGCGCTCGTCGAGATCCACGCCGTCGACTGGCGGGCGGTCGGCCTGGAGGGTTTCGGGAAGCCGACCGGTTACCTGGAACGGCAGCTGCGCCGGTTCCTGGGGCTCTGGGAGATCAACAAGACGCGCGAGATCCCGGCGGTCGAGAGCGTCGCCGCGTGGCTCGGCGAGAACATGCCCGAGTCCGGCCCGGCCACGATCGTGCACGGCGACTTCCGGCTCGGCAACACGATCTTCGCCCCGGGTGCCCCGGCGCGCCTGTCGGCGGTGCTCGACTGGGAGATGGCGACGATCGGCGATCCGCTGGCCGACCTCGGTTACCTGTGCATGATGTGGACCGAGGCCGGCGACCCGCGCGGCGGCATGCGCGACAGCCTCGGCGCCGTCACGCGAGCCGAGGGCTTCCCCACCCGCGCCGGGATGATCGAGCGCTACGAGCAGCGCTCGGGACGCTCGATGAGCGACATCCGCTGGTACATGACGCTCGCGCTGTGGAAGAGCGTCGTGTTCATGGAGGGCAACTACAAGCGCGCCGTCGCAGGCACGACCGACGACCCGTACCTCAAGGCGTTCGGCGAGGGCGTGCTGGAGCTCGCGCGCCAGGCGGAGACGGTGGCGGATGGCGCCTGAGCCGGGGAGCCGCACAGCGTTGCTGATCGACTGGGGCGGCGTCCTGACGACGAACCTGTTCGCCTCCTTTCACGACTACTGCTTGAAAGCGGAGATCGACCCGAAGCTGCTGCTCGGGCGCTTTCGCACCGACCCGGAGGCGCGCAAGCTGCTGGTCGCGCTCGAGACGGGCACGATCGACGAGAACGAGTTCGAGCGCCGCTTCGCGCCGCTGCTCGAGGTCGAGCCCGACGGGCTGATCGACGGTCTGTTCGCCGGCGTGGAGCCCGACCCGGCCATGGTCCACGCGGTGCGCATGGCACGCGACGCAGGCGTCCGCACGGCGCTCGTGTCGAACTCCTGGGGCGTCCACCGCTACCCGCACGACCTCTTCGACGAGCTCTTCGACGGGGTCGTGATCTCCGCCGAGGAGGGCATCCGCAAGCCCGCGGTGCGGATGTACGAGCTGGGAGCAGAGCGCGCGGGCGTCCAACCGCAGGACGCGGTCTACGTGGATGACCTGCCCTTCAACCTCACACCCGCGGCGGAGCTGGGCATGGCGACGATCCACCACACGAGCGCCGAGACGACGATCCCCGAGCTCGAAGAGCTGCTCGGCGTGAAGCTGCAGGAGGACGCTGCGGCCTAGCCGGGCGCGGCGGCGAGCAGCTCCACGCGGTTGCCCCACGGGTCCGGGGTGAAGAAGCGGCGCACCCCGGGCAGCGCCTCGTCCCAGCGGACGGCGAAGCCGGCATCGAGAAGCCGCGCGGCCAGCGTGTCGATCTCCCCCGGGTCCACCCGCAGTGCCGGATGCGCCTTCAGCGAAGGCGCGAAGTCCTGCTCCACGCCGATGTGCAGCTGGCGGCCGTCGGCGAGCTCGAACCACGCGCCGCCGCGAGCGCGCAGCGGCTCCGGCTTGCGGAGCTCGGAGAGCCCGAGCAGCTCGCCGAAGAACAGCCGTGCCGCGGGCTCGCACCCCGGCGGCGCGGCGATCTGGACGTGGTCGAGGCCGAGGACCCGGCTCAGTCGCGCTTCCCGCGGCCGTACATGAACTTGAAGAAGCGCGCCAGCAGCCTCGTCGTCCGCGACTTGTACGGGTACATGAAGACTTCCTTCTTCATGGCCAGTTTCGGCGTGACGACGATCGCCTGCTGGGAGGCGTACTTGCGGATCCCGCCGGCGCCGTGGCGCGAGCCGAGGCCGGACGCCTTCGCGCCGCCCATCGGCAGCTCGAGCACCGTGTAGTTGATCATCGCGTCGTTGACGTTCGCGGCGCCGGCTTCGACGCGACGGGCGATCGCCTCGCCCCGCTCGGTGTCACGCGAGAACACGGAGGCGCCGAGCCCGTAGGGCGAGTCGTTGGCCAGCCGCACAGCCTCGTCGGCGTCGCGCACCTTCATGATCGGGAGCGTCGGCCCGAACGTCTCCTCGGTCATGCACTTCATCGAGTGGTCGACGTCGACGAGCACGGTCGGTTCGAAGAAGCGCCCGGCGCCCGGCGCCTGGCTGCCGCCGGTCAGGATGCGCGCGCCCTTCTGCACCGCGTCCGCGACGTGATCCTTGATCGTGTCGAGCTGCGGCGGGAACGTGATCGCGCCGACCTCGACCGTGCCCGGCCCTTCGGGCTTGCCTACGCGCAGCTCGCGCACTTTCTCCGACACTTTGGCGACGAACTCGTCGTAGACCGGGTCCTCCACGTACACGCGCTCGATCGAGATGCAGGTCTGCCCAGCGTTCTGCATCGAGTAGTAGGTCGCGAAGTTGGCGGCGCGCTCGACGTCGGCGTCGGAGAGCACGATCATCGGGTCCTTGCCGCCCAGCTCCAGCGAGCACGGGATCAGGCGCCGCGCGGCGGCTTCTGCGACCTTGCGGCCGGTCTTCGTGGAGCCGGTGAACATGATCATGTCGACGTGCTCGACCAGCGCCGCGCCGGTCTCGCCGCGTCCCGTCGCGATCTGCAGCACGTTCTCCGGCAGGCCGCACTCGCGCATCCCCTCGGCGAGCAGCAGCGATGTCAGCGGCGTGATCTCCGAAGGCTTCAGGATCACGCTGTTGCCGGCCATCAACGCCGGGATGCAGTCGCCGAACGAGTTCGTCAGCGGGTAGTTCCACGGGCCGATCACGCCGATCAGCCCGAGCGGGCGGAAGCGGTTGATCAGCTTCTTGCCCTTGACGAGCACCTGACTGGACTTGACGTGCTCGTCGGCAAGGTACCTGGGTCCGTACTTGGCCCAGAAACCGAACGCGTTCCCGGCGTAGCCGATCTCGGCGAGCTCCGCGTCCTCGTAGGTCTTGCCGGTCTCGGAGACGATCGTCTCGACGACCCGCTCGGCGTTGTCCATGAGCCACTTCTGAGCGCGGCGCATCACGCGCGCCCGTCCGTCGAAGCCGTAGGCCTCCCACTCGGGCTGCGCGGCGCGGCCGCGGGCCGCGATCTCGGCGACCTGCTCGGCGCCCAGGTCGGGGACCGTCCTGATCGTCTCGCCCGTCGCCGGGTTTTCGACGGGGATCTCCCCGGCGGTCGTCGCCGCGACGCCGTTCTGAGTCTCCGCTACCTGCTGCTCGACAGTGGCCATGTGGCCCTCCCCTGCGCTCGTTCGACCCTTCGCTCGAAGGTTACTCCGACCAGGCGTTCGGCAACCGCGCCGAACCCCTAGGATCGGGCCGTTGACGGAGCCGGTCTTCTTCTACGACTTCAGCTCGCCGTACGCGTACATGAGCGCGCACCGCGTCGACGAGGTGCTTCCCGTCGCGCCCCGCTGGCAGCCGATCATGTTCGGTGCGCTGATCCAGTCGATCGGGAAGGTCCCATGGTCCATGCACGACGGCGCAGCGCGCGACGCGCAGATGCGCGAATGCGAGCAGCGGGCAGCGGCGCTCGGGCTGCCGCTTCGCTGGCCGCGGGGTTGGCCGACGGACACCTACTCGGTGCTCGTGCTTCGCGCGGCGCTGGTGGCGGCTGAGCTCGGCCTGCTGCGCGAGTTCTCGCTGGCGGCCTACCGGCAGGGGCTCGGCCTCGGGCGCGACCTGACCGACCTCGACGTCGTGCTCGAGGCCGCGGAGGAGGCGGGCCTCGAGCCGGCGGCGGTACAGGAGGGCGTGGCGCGAAAGGACATCAAGGAGCGGCTGCGGCGCGTCACCGACGACGCTCGCGAGCTCGGCGTGACAGGGATCCCCACCGTCTACGCGGGCGGGGCGCTGTTCTGGGGCGATGACCGGCTGACGGACGCGGCCGAGGCGCTCCGCGACGAGAACCCGGCCTAGCGGGCACGCCCACGCCCCGGGGCCGGCGCGCCGGCGTGGAGGTCTCGCTCCGGGCTAGCCGGCGAGCTCGACCGTGCTGATCCCGATCGGCTCCTGAGGCCGGTCACCGGAGTCGACCTGCACGCCCTCGAGCCGGTCGACGACATCCATGCCCTCGCTCACCTGGCCGAAGACCGTGTGCTTGCCGTCGAGCCAGGGGCAGGCGTCGGCGGTGACGATGAAGAACTGCGAGCCGTTCGTGTTCGGGCCCGCGTTGGCCATCGCGAGCGCGCCGCGGACGACCTTGTGCTCGTTGATCTCGTCGTCGAACGTGTACCCCGGTCCCCCGGTGCCGGTGCCTTCCGGACACCCGCCCTGGATCATGAAGTCTTTGATCACGCGGTGGAACGTGAGCCCGTCGTAGAAGCCATCGGTCGCGAGCTTGCGGAAGTTCTCGACGGTCTCGGGAGCCTCCTCGTCGAACAGCTCGAAGACGATCGGCCCCTCGGTGGTCTGCATCGTGGCTGTGGACATGGCGCCTACTGTACCGGCGCCCGCTCGAGGCCAACGACGTGGCCGTTGACCGGCTTGCCGTCGACGCTCGCGATCACGCGCTCGGCCTCGCCGGCAGGCACCGAGAGGAAGGAGAAGCGGTCCAGCACCGTCACGTCGCGCACCGCCTCGCCGTCGAGACCGGTCGAGGAGGTGACGGCCGAGACGATGTCGGCGACCTTCAGCCCGGAGGAGCGCCCGCCGCCGAGCACGAGCTTCACGTAGGGCTCGCCGTCGTCGCGGCGCGAGACACGCGGCTTGGAGTGCCGGCGCGGGCGCTCGCGGACAGGCGTGGGGCGCGACTCGGCACCCTTCTCCCATTGAGCGATCGAGGTGCCGATGTGGCGTTCGATCGCCTCTAGCTCGCGCTTCTGGCGCGACTCCACGAACGTGATCGCGCGGCCGGTGCGCCCCACCCGGCCGGTGCGCCCGATGCGGTGGACGTAGGTGTCCGGGCTCGTCGGCACGTCGTAGTTGATGACGTGCGTGACCGTCGAGATGTCCAGGCCACGCGCCGCCACGTCGGTGGCGACGAGGATCGGCACGCGCCCGCCCTTGAACGCGAGCATCACCCCGTCGCGCGAGCCCTGACTCATGTCGCCGTGCAGCGCCCTGACGTTGAGCCCGCGATCGCGAAGCGTCCGGAACAGCTGGTCGGCGCGGACCTTCGTTCGCACGAACACGATCGCCTGGTCCGGCCGCTCGGCGCGCAGCACCTCGACGAGCATCTCGGGCTTGTGCTTCGGGTCGACCGGCAGCTGGAACTGCGCGACGGTGTCGATCGTGAGCGTCGCCGCCTCGACCTGGATCACCTGCGGGTCGTACATGTAGCGGTCGGCCAGCCTGCGGATCGGCGGCGGGATCGTCGCGCTGAACAGCGCTGTCTGCCTGCTCGAAGGGGTGAGCGCGAGGATCTTCTCGACATCCTCGAGGAAGCCGAGGTCGAGCATCTCGTCAGCCTCGTCGAGCACGACGAAGCGGCAGTCGCTGAGCATCAGCGAGTGGCGCGAGATCAGATCGAGCACGCGGCCGACCGTGCCGACCACGACGTGGCCGCCGGCGCGCAGCTGCGCCTGCTGCGTGCGGATCGGGGCACCGCCGAACACCGCGACCACGTCGACCCCCTTGCGTGCCCCGTAGGCGCGCAGCGCCTGCGTGACCTGGATGCACAGCTCGCGCGTCGGCGTCAGCACCAGCGCCTGCACGCTCTGCTCGGAGGGGTCCACGTATTCCATGATCGGCAGCCCGAACGCGGCCGTCTTGCCGGTGCCCGTCTGGGCCTGGCCGATCACGTCGCGCCCTTCGAGCAGCGCCGGAATCGCCTGTTCCTGGATCGGGCTCGGCGACTCGTAGCCGACGTCCCGCAGCGCCTCGAGCGTCGACTCGGACAGGCCGAGCTCTGCGAAGGTGGCGGTCACTAGGCGGTGGGGTCCAGCAGCAACTTGCCGGTGGTGCGGCGCTCACGCAGGTCGATCTGCGCCTGCGGCGCGCGCTCCAGCGGATAGGTCTCCCCCACGATCGCCCGCAGCTCCCCCGCCAGCGTCCGCTCGAACAGGTCGGCCAGCGCGCCGGCGAACATGCCGGGCCTCTCGAGGGTGTGAAAGAGCCAGAAGCCGACCGCAGCGCGGGAGTGGCGCAGCAGCGAGCCCGTGCGCACCTCGTTCTGCTCGCGGGTCGAGATGCCGTTGACCACGATCCGCCCGAACGGGGCGAGCGTCTTGATCGATGCGTCGAAGACGGCGCCACCGTAGGACTCGATGACCAGGTCGAGCTCTCGTCCCTCGTTGGCTTCGGTCAGCCGCTCGGTCAGCCCCTCCGCGTCCGGCGCGAGCGCCGCGTCGGCGCCGAGCGCCCTGGCGAGGTCGCGCTTCTCCTCGCTGGAGGCGGTCGCGATCACACGGCCGGCACCGAAGGAGACCGCGAGCTGGGTCGCCAGCGAACCGACGCCGCCGGCGGCCGAGTGGATCACCACGCTCTCGCCCTCGGCCAGTCTCCCGGCCGTGCGCAGCAGATGCCACGCCGTCGTGCCCTGGATCACGAGCGCGAGCGCGGTGCCGTCATCGACGCCGTCGGGAATCACGAAGATCCGCTCGCGCGGCGCCGTCGCGTACTCGGCGTAGCCGCCGCTCCCGACCAGCGCCACCACGCGCTCCCCGGTGTCCGCGAGCGTGCCGGCGACCTCGCCGCCGGGCACGAGGGGAAGCGTCGCCTTCTGCACGTAGGAGTTGGTGCGCGTGTGGGTGTCTGCGAAGTTCAGGCCAGCGCGGGTGACCCTGATCAGCGCTTCGCCGGGGCCGGGCTCAGGGGTGGGCAGCTCCGCGAGCTGGAGGACCTCGGGCCCACCGAACTCGGTCATCTGGATCGCTCGCATGCCCCGAGGCTATCTAAGGCAGGGATCGAGGCCCTCCCGCGGAGCTCCGGTCCCACGGGCGGTGCTCTAAGGTGCGGCGCCGATGTCCATCACAGTGGTCGGTTCGATCGCCTATGACACCGTCAAGACGCCGTTCGGGGAGCGCGAGCGGATGCTCGGCGGCGCCGCCGTGCACTTCGCGCTGGCCGCCTCGTTCTTCGAGGACGTGTCCGTGGTCGGGCCGGTCGGCGAGGACTTCGGCGAGGAGCAGATCGCGGTGATGACGCGCCGGGGCGTGGATGTCGAGGGCATCGAGCGAATCGCCGGGGGCCGGACGTTCTTCTGGCACGGCGAGTACGGCTGGGACCTCAACTCGCGCGAGACGATCGACACCCAGCTCGGGGTCTTCGAGGGCTTCGAGCCGAAGCTCACCGCAGGCGCGCTGACGAGCGACGTGCTGTTCCTCGCCAACATCCAGCCTGAGCTGCAGCGGCAGGTCCGCGCGCAGATGCCCGACGCCCGGTTCGTCGCGCTCGACTCGATGAACCTTTGGATCGACATCGCCCGCGACTCCCTCCTCGCCGCGATCTCCGAGGTCGACTGCGTGGTCCTCAACGACGCCGAGCTGCGCCAGCTCACCGGCAAGCCCAACCTCGTCACGGCCGCGCGAGAGGTCCTGTCCTGGGATCCGCCCTCCGGGGGCGCCGGGCGCGGGCCGAGCGTCGTCGTCGCGAAGCAGGGCGAGTACGGCGCGGCGCTGATCACCCGCGAGAGCTTCTTCGCGCTGCCGGCATACCCGCTCGAGACCGTGATCGATCCGACCGGCGCCGGCGACACCTTCGCGGGCGGCTTCGTCGGCTACATCGCGGCCCACCCGGGTGAGCCGCTCGGCGACGAGCTGCTGCGCGGCGCGATGGCCCACGCGACCGTGCTGGCCTCCTTCAACGTCGAGGAGTTCGGAACCGAGCGGATCGAGCGGCTCGAGGCCGCCGAGATCGCCGAGCGGATCAGGGATCTGCAGGCGATGACGCAGTTCAACGGCGCCCCGGTGGCGCTGCGCGGCTGACACGCCGCCGGCGCTCGGAGATCCATGATTCCCCGCACCGGCAGGGGGTATGATCGGCTCAGTGGACGTCTGGACCTTCCTGTGGCTGATGCTGTTCTTGAAGATCCCGATCGTCGCGCTGTTCCTGATCGTGCGCTGGGCGGTCAAGCAGACGCCGGAGGAGGCAACCGGCGATGACGGCGGGATCGGACCGCGGCCGCGCCATCCGCACCACCCCCGCCGCCGCCCGCCGCGCCCGCCCCGCAGGGGGCCGCACGGCGAGCCCGCTCCGCTCTCGCCGCCGCGCATGCGCGTGGCGACGGCGATGCGCCAAGGGCGCCGGGTGTGAGCCCGCCGCGCGGGCGCCGGCCGGGAGCGGCCGGGCACGCGCGGCGCATGCCCCATAATCCGATCCAGAGCAGCCGAACGCGAAGGAGAGGCCCATGAGCACCGACACCCAGGCCGGCAGCGACGCGCAGAGCAACGGCCGCAGCGGAGGCGACGTGCTCACGGTCACCGACGGCCGCACCGGCCAGACCTACGAGCTGGGAATCGAGGATGGCACGGTCCGCGCGACCGAACTGCGCCAGATCAAGGTCGACCCCGACGAATTCGGCCTGATGTCCTACGACCCGGCGTTCATGAACACCGCCTCGTGCCGCAGCTCGATCACCTACATCGACGGCGACGCGGGCATCCTCCAGCACCGCGGCTACCCGATCGAGCAGCTCTGCGAGCACTCCAGCTACCTCGAGGTCGCTTACCTGCTGATCAACGGCCGCTTGCCGACCGCGACCGAGCTGCAGGGCTGGATCGACGAGATCACGATCCACACGTTCGTGCACGAGAACGTGAAGGACTTCATGCAGGGCTTCCGCTACGACGCCAACCCGATGGGCATGCTCGTCGCCTCGGTCGGCGCGCTCTCGACCTTCTACCCCGACGCGAACCAGATCCACGACGAGCGCATCCGCGCGATCCAGATCATCCGGCTGCTGGCGAAGATGCCGACGCTCGCCGCGTTCTCCTTCCGCCACAACATGGGCCAGCCCTATGTCTATCCCGACAACGACCTGGCCTATGCCGGCAACTTCCTTTCGATGATGTACAAGATGACCGAGCTCAAATACGAGCCCGATCCTCGCCTGGAACGTGCGCTCGACGTGCTGTTCATCCTGCACGCCGACCACGAACAGAACGCTTCGACGAGCGCCGTCCGCGGCGTCGGCTCGACGCAGGTCGACCCCTACACGGCAGTCGCGGCGGGCGTGGCCGCGCTGTACGGCCCGCTGCACGGCGGCGCCAACGAGGCCGCGCTGCGGATGCTCGCGCGGATCGAGAAGGTCGAGAACATCCCGGACTTCCTCGAGGGCGTGAAGGCCGGCAACGAGCGCCTGATGGGCTTCGGCCACCGCGTCTACAAGAACTACGACCCGCGCGCCCGGATCATCCGCAAACACCTCGACGACGTGTTCGAGGTGCGCGGCAAGAGCCCGCTGCTGGAGGTCGCCACCGAGCTCGAGAAGCGCGCGCTCGACGACGAATACTTCACCTCGCGCAAGCTCTACCCGAACGTCGACTTCTACTCCGGCCTGATCTACGAGGCGCTGGGCCTCCCGGTGGCGATGTTCCCGGTGATGTTCGCGATCGGCCGCACGAGCGGCTGGATCGCGCAGTGGAAGGAGATGGTGGAGGACCCCGAGCAGAAGATCGCCCGCCCGCGCCAGATCTACACGGGCGAGAGAGACCTCGACTACGTCCCGATCGAGCAGCGCTAGCCGGGACGTCGTGAGCGCGAGCGCTCCGCCCCGGCCATCCGTAGACTCGGCGGCGCGCGGTGGCGCGCCCAAGGCGGGCCGGCGTCCTCGTGGCAGATCGTGATGAGAGAAAACGCGCTTTCGTTCTCGCCGATCTTCGAGCAGTCGAGCATTCCGATCGCGGTGCTCGACTCGCAGCGGCGGATCGTCGACGTCAACCAGGCGCTGGTGCGCTTCTACGACCATCCGCGCGAGCGGCTCATCGGCACGCGTGGCGGGCCGATGATCGTCGAGGACCCGCTGCTCGAGGGGCGCTGGGCGCGGCTGCTTCGCGAGGGGCGCATGTTCGGGGAGCGCGACGTCGAGCACGCCGACGGCAGCACGCTGCGCGTCAGCTTCGCGGCGCACGTCACACCCGACGGTGATGCCCCCCTGGTGATCGTCGTCGCGCTCTCGGTCAGGCGCCAGGACGGCGCCGAGCTGATCGGCAGCACGCAGGCCCACGCACCGGGCCCGGAGGGGTCGAAGCTGACCGCCCGCGAGCGCGAGGTGGTGAGGCTGGTGGCGCTGGGCGGCGACACCCGCGCGATTGCCTCGCAGCTCTGCCTTTCAACCGAGACAGTGCGCACACACGTGCGAAACGCGATGGTGAAGACCGACTGCCACACGCGGGCGCAGCTCGTCGCGAAGGTGCTCTCCGAGGGCCTGGCCGGCAACGGCGCCTAGGTCCAGGCGCGACGCGCAGCCGCCGAGTGCGACCAGCGCATCACTCCTGACGGCGAGGGCGCCCTAGAGCACGAGCGTGGCGCCGTTGGCGCTCAGCCAAGCGCGCTCCTCGCGCCAGCTCGGCCGGTGGCGGGCGAGCAGCGCCCAGAAGCGCGGCGAGTGGTCGAGCACGGCGAGATGGCAGACCTCATGCCAGACGACGTATTCGAGCACCCGCTCGGGCGCGAGCAGGAGCCGCCAGTTGAAGCTCATCCGCCCGCGCGAGGAGCACGAGGCCCAGCGCGTTCGCTGCCCGCGGATGTCGAGCCCGCTGTAGCGAAGGCCTGCGGCGGCGCTTGCCGCGTCCAGGCGCGGCTCGATCTCGGCGCGAGCCGAGCGCCGGTAGAAGCGCTCGATCGCCCCGCGTGCGTCCTCGGCGGGGACGAGCAGGCTCTCGCCGCGCCGGTGCGCGCGCTTGCGGCCGGGCTGCGGCACGAGCCGCAGCGTGGAGTCGAGGTAGGGCAGCGAATCGCCGCGGCGCGCGACGGCGGCCAGCGCCTCGCGCGCCTCGGCCAGGCGCCGCTCGATCCACGGACGCAGCTCGACGATCGCGGCGGCGGCCTCGCGCTCGGCGGCACGCGCCGGCAGCACCACCTCGACGCCCGCGTGAGCGTGGACGTTGACCCGCACGCGCCGCGCTCGCGGTGAGCGCCGGACGGTGTAGGCGATCTCGGGCGGGTCGTGGTCGAGGCGCGGCTGCGCGTTCATCGACAGCGCAGGGTACGCCGCCGGGCGGCGCCGCGCCCTAGGCTGCTGCGCGATGGCTCCCGACAGCGGCCGCCCGAAACGACACAAGCCGACCTTCGACGAGGAGCTGCTGCTGTGGCTCGACGGCGAGTCGCCCGAGGTGCGCGCGGCGGATGCCGACCGCGTGCGCGACATCGCCGCGGAGTTCGCACGGGGCTTTCGCACGCTCGACACGATCGACCGCGCGGTGACGGTCTTCGGCTCGGCGCGCACGCCTCGAGACCATCCCGACTACGAGCTCGCCCGGGAGCTCGGCTTCTCCATCGGCCGCGCCGGCTTCGCCGTGATCACCGGCGGCGGTCCGGGGCTGATGGAAGCCGCCAACCAGGGCGCTCAGGAAGCGGGCGCCCTGTCGGTCGGCGCCAACATCGAACTGCCGCACGAGCAGGACCTGAACCCGTACCTCGACATCGGTCTGCGCTTCGAGCACTTCTTCGCGCGCAAGGTGATGTTCGTCCGCTACGCCAGCGCGTTCGTCGTCTGCCCGGGCGGCTACGGGACGCTCGACGAGCTGTTCGAGGTCCTGACGCTCGTCCAGACCCAGACGGTGCGGACCGTGCCGGTCGTGATGATCCGCTCGGGCGACTGGGAGGGGCTGGTCGAGTGGCTGCGCGCCGTCCCGCTCGCGAGCTCCTACATCGACGATCGCGACCTCGAGATGCTGCAGCTCGTCGACACCCCTCAGCAGGCGACCACCGCGCTCCTGGAGGCCTACCGCTACCAGCTCGCCGCGGGCGAGGCGATGCAACGGCGCACGGCGCCCCCGGACGAGTCGAGCGCGGCGCGATAATCACCGCGATGACGCGCTCTCGCGTGAAGCTCCCGCGCGATATCCGCGGCCCCTACGAGGTCTACCTCAACGGCGTGCGCCAAGAGCCCGGCGCTGATTACAGCGTGCGCGAAGGCGCGCTCGTCTTCGAGCGCGAGCTGCGCAAGGACAAGATCAGCGGCTGGCGCTGGCTGCTCGGAGCCTGGGGGGTCGGCACCTACCGCCAGGACGACTCCGTCGACGTCCGCTACGAGGCCGCAGACGGCTCGCCGCGGGTCGCCGAACGGCTCGAGATCGAGCCCGGGTAGACGGCCTTCTCCCACGGCCGCGCGAGCTTCAGCGCGCTGAGGATCGCCCGCGTCGCCGGCGAGCGGTTCAGCGTGTAGAAGTGGATCCCGGGCGCGCCGGCGGCGAGCAGCTCCGAGCACTGAAGCGTCGCGTAGGCGACGCCGAGGTCGAGGACCGCCTCGGCGTCGTCCTCGCGCGCGTGCAGCTCGCGGCGCAGCTCGTCGGGGATCGCCGAGCCGCACGTCGCGGCCATTCTCTCGATCTGCCCGACGCCGGTGATCGGCATGATCCCGGGGATGACCGGGGCGGAGATCCCGGCGGCCCGGACGCGCGCGACGAAGTCGAAGTAGAAGGCGTTGTCGAAGAACAGCTGCGTGATCAGGAAGTCGACCCCGGAGCGCACCTTCTCGCCCAGGTAACGCAGGTCGTCCTCGGGGCTCGTGGCGTGGATGTGGGTCTCGGGGAAGCAGGCCGCTCCGATCGCGAACGGGTAATCGCCGTCGATCAGCTCGACGAGCTCGCGCGAGTACTCGAGGCCGCCCTCGGTCTTGGTCCACTCGGTCTCACCGGCGGGCGGATCGCCGCGCAGCGCAAGCACGTTCTCGATGCCCGCGTCGCGCATCTCATCCAGCGTCGCGCGCAGCTCGGGCACGGTCGCGCCCACGCACGTCAGGTGGGCCATCGCCTCGAGCCCCCACTCGTCCCTCAGGCGCTTGACGATCTCGATCGTCTTGGAGCGCGTCGAGCCGCCCGCGCCGTAGGTGACCGACACGAACGCCGGTTCCAGCGGGCGCAGCTCGGCCAGCGCCGCGTAGAGGTTGTCCTCGCCCTGCTTTGTTTTCGGCGGGAAGAACTCGAAGGAGAAGATCGGTCCGCCGCCGCCTTCGCCGGCGCTTTTGCCACGGAGGATCTCGTCGATGCGCATCCGAGGATTATGCCGTCCAGCGCTCGGGCTCGCCGGGGATGCGCCGCGCGGCGCCCGTCTTCTCCAGGTGCGTCAGGTAGCCGAGCGTCTGCGAGAGCAGCCACTGGCCGTTCTGCTCGGAGAGCGACTCCCCGTACACGGCACCGACGACGTCGAACGCGGTCAGCTCCGTCCCGTCCATCGCCTGCAGCACCTTGTAGAGGTGCTCCTCGACGAGCGCGCGGTTGCCGTGGATGTGCGCGTGCACGTCGGTGAAGGTCCGCCCGTGCCCGGCCAGGCAAAGGCGCGCGCCGAGCCGCTCCACGATCTCCAGCGAGTCCAGGAACTCTCCCACCGGGTCGGGCGAGTAGCCGTACTCGAAGTACAGCGAGATGCGGCCGAGCAGGTGATCGCCTGAGATCAGCAGGCGGCGCTCGGGCTGGAACAGGCATACGTGCGAGGGCGCGTGGCCCGGCGTCTCGTAGGTCACCCACTCGCCGAGGTCGCTCTGGACGGTGACGCCGTCGAGCAGGTCGCGGTCAGCCCGCAGCGGACCCACGATCAGCGGGTCGGAGCTGCCTCTCTCCTGCGCGTAGCGCCGCAGTGGCTCCTCCGGCACGCCGCTCTGGCGGGCGACCTCCAGGCGCCGCGCGAGCACCGCAGCGGGATCTTCAACGAGCCGGTTCATCAGCTCGTGGCTCGGGTGCATCCACAGCTCGCAGCCGGCGCGCTCGGCGATCGGCACGGCCTGCCCGCAGTGATCGGAGTGCGCGTGGGTGCAGAGGACGAGCCGCGCGTCCTCCAGCTTCAGCCCGCACATGTCCAGCGCGCGTTCGAGATGCGCCATCGAGTGCTCGTCGTGCACGCCCGTGTCGACGAGCACGAACCCGTCGCCCGCCGCGAGCGCCCACGCGTTGCAATGCGGCACGCCGGGCCAGGGCAGCGGCAGGCGCAGGCGGTAGACACCCGGCAGCACGCGTTCGCCCCTGCCGACCTCACGCCGGGTGCTCGCTTCTGGCACGCGCCGCAGACTAGACTACGGCCCTTCGTCGGCGTAAAGGAGGCGGGGATGGCCGAGCGGGAGAAGACGAGCGAGGCGAGCACGAAGGTCCAGGAGGCTGCCGCGAACATCCAGCAGGCGGCGGCGACCCGCAAACGGATCTCCGGGAGCAAGGCCGAGAGCGTCGCCAGGCGCTACTTCGAGGCGATCGACCGGCGCGACCTCGACGAGGCCGTCTCGCTGTGGGCGCCCGGCGGACACGACAACGTACGTGGCCGGGTCGACGCGGTCGCGCCCGAAGGCGTGCGGGCTTTCCTGGGCGAGCTGATGGAGGCCGTGCCCGACCTGCGCATGGAAATCGTCTCGACGACGACCGAGGGCGAACGCTGCGGCGTGCACTGGCGGATGCGGGGAACGTTCGCCGGCCCGGGCTCGCTCGGTGGGGTCGCGCCCAACGGCAGCCCGATCGGTCTCGAAGGCTTCGACCTCGTCACGGTCCGCGACGGCCTGATCGCGAGCAACGAGGCGTTCACCGACAACATGACCGTCGCCCGCCAGCTCGGCATGATGCCGCCGCAGGACTCGCCCGCAGAACAGCGCATGACGCGCGCGTTCAACGTCAAGACGCGGCTGACCGACGGGCTGCTCGCGGGGGACGCCGAGCTGGTCGCCGAGGGCGTGTGGGTGGTGCAGGGGCAGCCCGCGCGCTGCAACGTCTATCTGATCGAGGATGAGGATGGGGTGACGCTGTTCGACGCCGGCGCGCGCACGATGACCCGGGCGGTCGCCCGGGCGGGCGCGCGGCGCGGTGGCATCGGGCGCATCGTCCTCGGCCACGGCCACACCGACCACCGCGGCACCGCGCCTGCGATCGGTGCGCCGGTGTACTGCCACCCGGACGAGGTGATCGACGCCGAGGGCAGCGGCGGCTTTCGCTACTGGCCCGAGGGCCTGAGCGGGATCCCGACCCCGCACCGCCAGGTCCAGCTGCTGATGCACCGCTATGCCTGGGACGGCGGCCCCGTGAAGATCGCGGGCACCGTCAAGGAGGGGGACGAGGTCGCGGGCTTCAAGGTCATCGACCTGCCGGGCCATGCTCCGGGGCAGATCGGCCTGTGGCGCGAGTCCGACCGGCTGGCGCTCGTCAGCGACTGCTTCTACACGCTGGACATCTGGGGCCGCGACTGCGAGCCGCACGTCCCGTTCGGCGTCTACAACTACGACACCGAGCAGGCGCGGGCGAGTATCCGCAAGCTCGCCGAGCTGGAGCCCGCGGCGGCCTGGCCGGGTCACGCCAAGCCTCTGGTCGGGGACGTCCGCAGCAGCCTGCTGCGCGCCGCAGAGACGCCCGCCTGAGGTGGGCCGCCGCTCCCGGCGACGATCCGGCCGCGCAGCGCCGCCGACGGCCCCCGAGCAGGCCTACGCCGACGCCGAGGGCAACGAGCTGTGGCTGCGCGGCTCGCTGACCGCCGGCTCCCGCCGTGAGATCGCCGCCGCGATCGGCGGGAACCCGCTTTCGCGTGAGGACGCCGAGCAGCGCGCGTTCGAGCTGCTGTTCGAGCGGCTCGCGGTGCGCTGGACGGTCGCCGGCGTCCCGACCGAGGGCCAGCGGGAGCTGCTCGGCAGGCTGCGCCTGGCGAGCCCCGCCGAGCGCCGGTGGGTGCGCGAGACGCTGCGCATGCACTGCGCCGAGCACTTCCCCGACGTCACCGTGCCCTGAGCGCCCGCGCCGGCTGCTCCTGCTCAGTCATCCCCGAGCAGCTCGAGCCGCTCCCCGGTCGCACTGCCCGCGCCGAGGTAGCGCGCGGTCGCGGGATTCAGCACGAACTCGTGCGAGGATCCCCCCTCGCCGGCGACGAGAAGGCGACGGCCGCCGTCGTCGATCGAGCTGATCGTGCCGCGCTCGAAGCCGCCGCCGAAGTGGAAGATCCGCACGCGGCCGTCCACGCGGGGCAACGGACGTGTCGGTTTCAGCACATGGCGATGCTAGAAAACGTGCAGCATGCGTCGCACGAAGATCGTCGCCACCATCGGACCGGCCTCTCGAGACATCGAGACGCTCCTGCGCCTCGTCGAGGCCGGGATGGACGTGGCGCGCATCAACTACTCGCACGGGACGCTCGAAGAGCACGCCGAGACCGTGCGCCGGGTACGGGACGCCGCGGGCCGGGCCGGGCGCCCCGTCGCGATCCTGCAGGACCTGCCCGGCCCCAAGTTGCGGATCGGACCGCTGACCGAGGACGTCGTCGAGCTGACGCCGGGCGAACGGCTCACGATCGTCTGCGGCGACGGCGATCTCCCCGGCGACGCCCGCCGCATGAGCGTCTCCTGGGCCGGCCTCGCCGAGGCGGTCGAGCCGGACTCGGTGCTGTACCTGGCGGACGGGTCCGTGCGGCTGCGCGTGACCGCCGTGCGCAGCGCCGAGTGCGAGATCGATACCGAGATCGAGGTCGGCGGCGCCGTCGCCTCGCGCCAGGGGCTGAACATCCCCGGCCCGATCGACGCGCTCCCGGCGGTGCCGGAGGAGGACCTGCAGCTCCTCGCCCACGGCGAGTCGATCGGCGTCGACATGGTCGCGCTGTCGTTCGTCCGCTCGCCGAGCGACGTCGAAACGGTTCGTGAACACACGCGCCTGCCGCTGATCGCCAAGATCGAGAAGCCCCAGGCGGTCGAACGGGCGGAGGAGATCATCGGTGCGGCCGACTGCGTGATGGTCGCCCGCGGCGACCTCGGCATCGAGCTGCCGATCGCACAGGTCCCGCTCGTTCAGAAGCAGCTGATCGAGCTCGCCGGCTGGGCCGCGCGGCCGTCCATCACGGCCACGCAGATGCTCGACTCGATGGTCAACTCCTCGCGTCCTACGCGCGCGGAGGTGACCGACGTCGCGAACGCGATCCTCGACGGGACGGATGCCGTGATGCTCTCGCAGGAGACCGCGGTCGGGTCCTACCCGGTCGAGGCGGTCGCGATGATGGCTGCGGTCGCCGAGCAGGCGGAGTCGATTGCGCCCTACGAGCGCTGGAACCTCTCGCGCGTCCGCCGCACCTCCTCGGACCCGGCTTACACGATCGCCCACAACATCTGCGACGCGGCCAACGAGCTCGCCCTGGACGCGCTCGTGATTCCCACGCTGTCGGGGCGCTCGGCCCGGATCGTCTCGGCGCATCGGCCGGTCGTCCCGATCTACGCCCTGTCGCCGGGTCGCGAGACCGTGCGCCGCTGCGGGCTGATGTGGGGCGTGCAGGCGGCGTCGATGCGCAGGCACGAGACGACCGAGGCCCTGATCGCCGATGCCGCACGGCGCGTGGTCGAGCTCGGCTGGTGCACGCCGGGCCAGCGCGTCGGTATCACGGCCGGCCTTCCCTCGGGCCGCCCCGGCACGACGAGCCTGTTCCAGATCCAGAAGGTCTAGCGCTCGAGCTCGAACCAGACGGTCGTGCCGTCATCGGTGTCGATCCCCCACGCGCTGGCGGCTTTCGCGACGAGGTACAGTCCGTAGCCCTCCCCCAGCCGGTCCGGATCGCGGGGCCGCGGCGTGAACCCCGCCCCGGCATCGGTGACAGCGATCCGCACCCCGTTCTCGGTGACGGTCGCATCGAGCGAGATGCCGGCACCGGGCGGGGCGCTCGAGTGGCGAACGGCGTTCGAGACGACCTCCGAGACGAGCAGGACGACCGTCTGCCCGAACGCGCCGTCGATGCCACACTCGCCCAGTTGCTGGGCCACGGCTGAGCGGGCGATCGCGGGGGCGCTGATGTCGCGGTCGAGCTCCAGCCGCAAGCTCGGCCCCGTGCCGGGTGGGTCCCCCATCTCGCGCTCGCCGCTCACCTGAGCGGCGGCTCGTCGACGAACGGCAGGTTCTCCTCTGCCCGCGTCACCTGGAAGATCGCGAGCACCTGTTCCGCCGGGCGCACGAGGAGCAGCTCCCAGCCTTCCTCGCCCGCGCGGTCGGCGAGCATCAGCATCTGGCGCAGCCCCGAGGAGTCCAGGAAGCCGAGCGGCCGCAGGTCGATGATCAGCCGCGTCGGGTCACTGGCAAGCGCGGCCTCCACGGCCTCCTGCAGCCGCGGGACCGTCGCGATGTCCAGCTCGCCGGCGAGCGTCAGAGTCGCGCAGGCGTCCGCGATCTGCGTCTCGATCTGCAGCGGGCGCGCGATCGCCACGGCTACGCCTCCACCCTGACGTCTTCGCCGGCGCGTGCCGCCTTCTCGCGCGCGGCGGACGGGCCGGTGTGGCGCATCGCGACGAGCGCCGTGTCGTCGGCCTGGGCGCCGACCTGAAAGCGCTCGAGCTCGGCGACCAGGCGTTCGCGGATCGCGGCGGGGGACTCGGCGCAGACCGCGCCGAGCAGCTCGCAGAGCCGCTCGGGGCCGAAGCGCTCCTCGTCCGGCCCGCGTGTGTCGGTGACGCCGTCCGTGATCGCGACGAGCGACTCGCCGACGCCGAGCCTGAAGGTCTGTTCCGGCCACTGGGCGTTCGCGAACGCGCCGAGCAGGGTGCCGTGGCTGCCGATCTCCTTCACCTCGCCCGCGCCGAGCCGCCACGGCAGCGGGTGCCCGCCCGAGGCGACGGTCACCTGCGCGCGCGAGATGCGCATGCACAGCGCGGTGCAGACCGACAGCGAGGGCCGCCGCCGCAGCGCCGCGTTGACCCGTTCGAGCAGGTGCGCCGGACGCGAGTCGAATTCGGACGCCGCCCAAGCCGTGTGGCGCACCAGCGAGGTGACGGCGGCGGCCCGCACGCCCTTGCCCGTCACGTCGCCGATCATCATCAGCCAGTCGCCGTCGATCTCCCAGAGGTCGTAGAAGTCGCCGCCGACCTCTCCCTCGACCGCGGCCGGACGGTACATCGCGGCGACCTCCCATTCGCTCAGCTCCGGCAACGCTTCGGGCAGCAGGCTCGCCTGCAGCGTGCGCGCGATGCTCGCGCGTTCGCTGTACAGGCGCGCGTTCTCGACCGCCAGCGCGGCGCGCTCGGCGATCTGTTCGGCGAACTCGACGTCGCCAGGGTCGAACGTGCGGCCCGATTCGGCGCTGACGAGCGAGATCGTCCCGATCGTTCGTCCGCGGATCTTCATCGGCACGAGCAGCACCGCCCGCATGCCGACCTCGCGCAGCAGTTCGAGGTGATGCTCGTCGGATGCGGCCTCCTCGAGCAGCTCCTGCGGGATGTCGTTGTAGAGCATCGGCTCGCCCGTGGCGATCACCCTGCCGATGCCGCGGTCCGGCTCCATGTGCTCGGGCTCGTACTGTCGCAGCCGGGCAGCGAGCTCCACCCGCGTGGGATCGACGTGCGCTACGGCAACCGACTGGCGGCGACCGTCCTCGTCGACCAGGTCGACGCCGCACCAGTCGGCGAGCTGGGGCACGGCCAGCCCGGCCACGTTCTGGAGCGTCTGCTCGTAGTCGAGCGAGGAGGCGAGCAGCGTCGCGGCGCGCGCCAGGAACTCGTTGCGCAGTTGGAGCCGCTTGCTCACGGTGACGTCCTCGATGATCGTCACGGCCGATTCGACGCGGCCCTCGGGGTCGCGGACGGCGGTCGCCTTCAGCAGCACCCACGCTTCGTTGCCGTCGCGCGGATCGATCGTGCGCATCAACAGCGGCTCGGGATCTTCGCCGCGGAGCAGCCGCACCGACGGCAGGTCGTCCATGTCGATCGCGCGGCCGCGCTCGTCGAAGGCCGTGTAGCTGCCCATCAGCGCGCGCGGGTCTGCCGCCGCGAGCTCGGCGGTCGAGCTCATGCCGAGCCGCGCGAGCGCCGCCTTGTTCGCGTAAACGATCCGGTCGTCCCGGCCGCGGATCGTGATCGCCTCGGCGAGCGAGTCGACGATCGCCTGCAGGCGCTGCTCGCTGCCCTGGAGCGCACGCTCGAGCTCGTCGAGCAACCGCTGGCGCTCGGCTTCCTGCGCCTTGCGCTCGGAGATATCGCTGAGGAAGGCGTGGAAGGAGTGGCCGTGCTCCTCCTGCAGCGCCGAGACGATCACTTCGACCGGGAACTCGCTGCCGTCGGCGCGCACCGCCACCTGCTCGGTCCGGCGCTCGACGAGCCGCGTCTCGCCGCCCGCTTTGAAGCGGCGGAAGCCCCTGCGCAGCGCCTCGCGGTAGCGCTCGGGCACGATCAGCTCGATCGCGTCGTGGCCGATCGCCTGCTCGCGGGTCCAGCCGAACGTCTCTTCGGCGCGGATGTTCCAGTAGGTGATGAGCCCTTCATCGTCCATCGAGATGAAGGCGCTGTCGGCGACGTTGAGGATCTTGCGAGCGCGGCTCAGATCCATGGCGCGTTGATTATCGGTGATCGGGCGGGCGCGGGGTCAGCGTGCTGCGAGGACGCCGGTGCGCCGGTAGAAGTCGGTCTCTTCGCGCCCGAGCTCGGTGACCGGCTCGTCGCCGTACATCCACTCCCTTGCGATGCGGTGCCAGTTCGCGCGCGCCCGCAGCTGCGAGAGCACGGCCAGCGTCAGCATCTCCATGCGGCGGCCGAACAGGTGCTCGGGGCGCATGTCCTGGTGGCGCATTTCGCGGAAGTGGCTGGAGCGCGGGTCCGAGCTCTCGATCATCACCTTCGTGGCGATCTGCGGCGTCAGCTCGACGGTGCGGTCCGCCGTCGTGTACCACCAGATCGCGTCGCGGATGAACTCCATCAGGCTCTCGGCGTCGACGCGCTCGGGTTCGGGCAGGAACCCGGATTCGGCGAGCAGCCTGTGCAGCCTCGCCGGGTCTTCCTCCACGACCGCGCGCTGGCAGGCGAGCTCCAGCTCGACCGCGGCGTCGTCCATGCGCTTGAACAACCCGAAGTCGAGGAACGCGACGCGGCCGTCGTCGAGCAGCAGGAAGTTGCCGGGATGCGGGTCGCCCGAGAACTGGTGGTGGCGGTAGAGGCAGCCGAGGAAGAAGCGGAACACGATCTCGCCCAGCCGGTCGCGCTCGGCCTGCGTGCCCTCCTTCAGCTCCTCGAAGCCGACACCGCTCACGTACTCGCTCACGAGCACGCGCTCGCGGCTGAGCGAGCTGACGACCTCGGGCACGACGATGAACGGGTGCCCGGCGTAGATACGCGCCAGCGCGCGCTGGTTCTGGGCCTCGAGCTCGTAGTCGAGCTCCTCCTCGATGCGCTCGCGGATCTCCCTCGTGACGGCCTTCACGTCGAGGCCCGGCGCCATGCGCTTGAGCAGCCGCATGATCATGTCCAGGTTCTGCATGTCGGCGCGGACCGCGCTGGCCACGCCGGGGTACTGGACCTTCACCGCCACCTCGCGGCCGTCGCTCGCGAGCCGCGCCCTGTAGACCTGCCCGATCGAGGCGGCGGCGATCGGCTCAGGATCGAACTCGCTGAAGATCTCCCCCAGTTCGTCTTCGAGGTCCTCCTCGATGACCCTCGCCATCTGCTTGAACGAGACGGTCGGCGCCGCGTCGCGCAGCTTCGCCAGCTCGGCCTGGAACTCCTCGCGGTGCTCCTCGGGAACGAGGCCGACGTCGAGGAACGACATCACCTGACCGAGCTTCATCGCGGCGCCCTTCATCGTCCCGAGCACGGCGACGATCTGCTTGGCGGTCTCGAGCTGGCGCCGCGACATCGCCTCCACGGCGGCGTCTTCGTCGCGTGCGACGTTGGCCGCTTTCGTGCCGAACTGCTTGACCGCCTCGCTCGCGGCGAGCGTCGCGACCGTGGCCGTGCGGCGCACGCGCGAGGTCGGGATCTTCTCGTTCTCGTCGCGTGCCATCGCACCCCAATCCTAGGAGGCGCGGTTGCCCGCGGCCCCTCGGCTCAGCCGCCGCGCTGCACTTTCGACCCCGGCACGATGTCATCCGAGCCGTCCGGCCAGCGGATCCAGGCCTTCGTGCCGCCGTCGTAGTCGGCGCCGAGGAGGATCAGCGTCGCCGGCTCGCCGAGCGCCTCGCAAGGCTCGGAGCCCTCGGGGTCGAGGCCCCGCCAGACGCGGATGAAGGCGTTCTGATCCCACTCGCGTCCGACCGTCGTGTCGTCGGCGTGGCCCGGATGGATCACGGTCTGGACCGGCAGCTCCATCAGCGTCCCCATGATCGAGTCGCGCAGATCGGCGTAGGTCGAGTGCCCCGGCGCTTTGACACCGCCCACCGAGTCCTTGAAGAGCGTGTCGCCGGTGAACACCGCCTGCTCGCCCGCTCCGTCGTCTACGAGCAGCGAGAGCATTCCGCCTGTGTGCCCGGGCGTCGCCAGCGCCCGGACCGTGAGGGCGCCGAAGTCCAGCTCCTGGCCGGCCTCGATCGTCCCGTAGGAGCTGCCGGCGTCGCCGAGCAGCTCGCGCTCGCGTGAGCTGATCAGCACCTCGAGCCCCGGCCAGCGCTCGCGCAGCTTCTCGACCTCGCAGACGTGGTCGTAGTGGTGATGGGTCAGCAGCACGTGCGTCGGCTCCAGGCCGAGCCGCTCAGCCGCCTCGATCAACGGCTCGACGGGCCCGCCGGCGTCCACGAGGAAGGCGGGGCCGCCCTGCCCGTCGGCGACCAGGAACGTGTTCGAGACGAACTGGGGGTTGGTGGAGCGCTCGACGATCATGCTGGCGGCCATCCTTGCACGAACGCCTGAGTCCGATCAGCCGGCGTGGGCGCCCGCGGGAGCCACCAGGCGGGTGAGACCCTCGAGGTAGCCGCTGTCGCCGACGTCGTTGCGCCAATCGAGCACCGGCACCTGCTCGGCCCAGCCGTGAAGCCGGAGGCGGGCCCGCTCGAGCGTTGGCGCGCTCGTCGCCAGCGCGACCGCGCGCGACGTGCCGACGGTTCGGTAAAGGCCGGGGCCGACCTGCACGGCGGAGGAGAAGAAGACGTGGCAGCCGTCGGCCTCGATCGCCTCGACGTCGAGCGGGAACTCACACGGGCCGCCGGGCCGCAGCGCGTAGTCGGGCGAGACGAGGTAGAGCACGAGCGAGGCCTGCTCGCGCAGCGGAACGTCGGCGGGCCTCAGCTCGCCCGCGGTGATCCGCTGCATCACCTCGGGCCAGGAGCCGTCGAGCAGGCTCATGATGTTCATGCACTCCGGATCGCCGAAGCGCGCGTTGAACTCGATCACCTTGACGCCCTCGGCGGTCGCGAAGAAGCCGGAGTTCATCACCCCGCTGAAGCGCCGCCCGATCGAGCCGAGGCGCGCGATCACGGCCTCGATGATCGAGCAGGCCCGCCGGTAGTGCTCGTCGGTCATGAACGGAAGCGTGGGCGTGGCCAGCGACAGGGATCCCATGCCACCGGTGCCGGGGCCGCGGTCGCCGTCGAAGCGGTACGGGTAGTCGTAGGTCGAGGGTGGGAACACGACCGTGCGCCCGTCGCTCACGGCCTGGATCGTGAACTCGGCCCCGTCGACGCGCTCCTCGATCAGCACCGACTCGCCGGCGCCGCCGCGACGCAGCAGTTCGACGGCGTAGTCGCGCGCCTCGCCGTGGTCGGCCAGATGCGGCCCCATCACCTTGACGCCCTTGCCGCCGGTCAGGCCCGCCGGCTTGACGGCCACGGGCGTGGCGCCGAAGGCGGCCATCGCACGGTCGAGCTGGGCCTCGTCGCGCACGACCTCGAGCTGCGGCACGGCGTCGGGGGCGACCTCCGAGAGCAGCGTGCGCGCGAACACCTTGTTCCACTCGATCTCCGCGCCGGCGCGGGTGGGGCCGACCGCGCGCGTGCCCTGGGCGAGCAGCGCGTCGACGACCCCGGCCGCGAGCGGCTCGTCGGCGCTGACCATCGCGATGTCGATCTCGCGCTCGCGCGCGAAGGCCGCGACGGCGTCCGGGTCGCAGACGTCGCCGATCGCATACCCGCCGCCGGAGGCGGCGCAGCACGCGACGATCGTCGGGTTCTCGTGGCCGATCAGCGCGTACAGCCGGCTGTGTTCGGCCATACGGCTCGCCAGGGCCGCCTCGCGCCCCCCGTGACCGACGATCAGCGTTCGCACCGGCAGGAGTCTAGATGCGCCCGCGTATGCTGCGCGGAGTGGACGCCGAGAAGGGCCTCACCGGGCACGCCGCCCTGAACCGACGCCTGTGGGACGAGCAGTCCGACGCCTACCAGGAGCGCCATGGCGGCCAGCTCGAGGAGTCGGGCGGCATGGCGTGGGGCGTGTGGCAGATCCCCGAGTCCGAGCTGAACGTGCTCGGAGACGTGGCCGGGCTCGACGTGCTCGAGCTCGGCTGCGGAGCGGCGCAGTGGTCAATCGCGCTGGCTCGGCTCGGCGCGCGCGCGACCGGCCTCGACAACTCGGCGCGGCAGCTCGATCACGCTCGCGAGCTGATGGCCGCGGCGGGGGTCGAGTTCCCGCTCCTTCACGCGAGCGCGGAGGCGACGGGCCTGCCGGACGCCTCGTTCGACCTCGTGTTCTGCGACTTCGGCGCCATGACGTTCACGGATCCCCATCTCAGCGTGCCCGAGGCGGCGCGGCTGCTGCGGCCCGGCGGCCTGCTCGCGTTCTCGGCCCTCACGCCGATCGTCGATCTCGTCTTCCCGCCGGGGGCCGAGCATCCCGGCGAGCGGCTCGAGGTCGACTACTGGGAGGGGATCAGGCGCTTCGAAGAACCGGGCGAGCCGATCGCGTTCCAGTTGCCCTACGGCGAGTGGATCACGCTGTTCCGCGACAGCGGCTTCGAGGTGGAGGACCTGATCGAGCTGCGCCCGCCGGCGGACGCCGAGAGCAGCTACCGATCGGTCGAGGACCGCGAATGGGCGCGGCGCTGGCCGATGGAGCAGATCTGGCGCCTGCGCCGTCGCGACGGCTGATTTCCGCGCTCCAGAGCCAAAAAGGCGCGGTTCTGCGCACTTTTCGGCTGCTGGCGAAACGTCCATGAGGGGAAAAAGGATTCAGCGCCCGGTGCGCTCGGCCGATGGATGTCCAGCAGGGGGGACCAGAGAGCGAGCCGAGAGCGAGCCAGCGACATGTCGACCGAGCCTCAGAACGAGCAGATCAGCGAGCAGACGGAGCTCGAGCGCCCCAAGAACGAGCCCGACGAGCTGCGCGGCGGGATCTTCGACAGTGCCGGAGACCTGCACTCTGACGCCGACTCGCTCGAGAAGGGCCTGCGTTCGCTGCTCGCGGTCTACCCCCGCGCCCCCGTCGGCGCGATGACCTCCGCCGGCATCTACGTGTCGATGCCCGACTCGATCGAGCTGAGCGACGAGCACCAGGTGCTCGAAGGACGCTCCGGCCTGGACCTGATCAGCGAAGAGGACCGGGTCGTGGTGCTCGCCAACTGGGACAGAGCTCTGAAGTTCGGTGCCAGCCGGTGCGCGATCCACCCCCAGGGCTACGACGAGGTGATCCTCTACGCGCTGGACCTGCGCGAGCGCCACGGCATCGTCTTCACGCTTCTCGCATCCTCGAACCCGCTCGCAGCCGCCGAGCCCGTCGAGGTCGACACGACGGCGCAGCGCCCGCGCTTCGCGACGATCCACAAGGACGAGCTCAGCTTCCTCGTCCACATCGACGAGGCGATCACGCAGATCCTCGGCTGGGAGCCCGAGGACATGCTCGGGCACCGCTCGCTCGAGTTCGTCCACCAGGACGACCACGCGCTCGCGATCGACAACTGGATGCAGATGCTCGCGCGGCCCGGACCGGCCCGCCGCGTGCGCCAGCGGCTCTCGACGAAGGACGGCAACTGGGTCTGGTTCGAGGTGACCAACCACAACCTGCTCGGCGACCCCGACCAGAAGGTCGTCGTCTGCGAAATGGTCGACATCACCGAGGAGATGGCCGCGAACGAGGACCTGCGCGCTCGCGAGCAGCTCCTGGACCGGCTCGCCGAAACGGTCCCGGTCGGCCTGATGCAGCTCGACGACGAGATGCAGATCGTCTACACGAACGACCGCCTGCACGAGATCCTCGGTACAGACCGCGCGGAAACGGTCTCCCAGCAGCTCGCGAACGTCGACCCGGAGGACCGGCTCGCGATCGAGGCCGCTCTCGCGGCGCTGATGAGCGACGGCGCCGACGCCGAGGTGGAGGTCGCGGTCACCGGTCGCCAGGACGGGCGCGACAGGAATTGTCAGATCAGCCTGCGCGCCCTGACGCACGAGGGCGGCGAGGTCAGCGGGGCGATCGCATGCCTCGCCGACGTCTCGGACAGCATCGCGATGCGCGAGGAGCTCCGCCGCCGCGCCACCCACGACGACCTCACCGGCTGCCTCAACCGCGCCGCCATCACGCGCGCGCTCGAGGAGAACATCGCCGGGGGCGACCCCGACGGCCACCGCGCCCTGCTGTTCATCGACCTGGACGGCTTCAAGGAGGTCAACGACCAGCACGGCCACGCCGCCGGGGACGAGCTGCTGCGCGCGGTCGCGGGCCACCTGCGGGGCAGCGTGCGCTCCGACGACCTCGTCGGACGGCTCGGCGGCGACGAGTTCCTCGTGCTGTGCCCGTACATGGACGAGGACAACGCGCGCCGCCTCGCCGACCGGCTGACGATCTCGGCCGCGGCAGGCGCGATCGGCAGCGAGGCCGACGTAACGGCGAGCGTCGGCGTGGCCTGGTCCCGCGGCGCGGAGATCGACGCCGAGACGCTGCTGGCCAACGCGGACCGCGCGATGTACGAGGCCAAGCGCGAGCGCTCCCGCGCGCGCCGCGAGGTCGCCGAGCGGGCCTAGCCGCTTCCGCGGAGGACTCCCGAAACCGATCGCCTCGCGTCCTGGCGACGTAGGCGCGCCCGCGCTAACCTCCCGGAGGCAACCGCTCACTGGAGACGCACGGGAGCAGATGGCCGGCAGAGAGGCGATGAGGGCGTCGGACACGGACCGCGACCGGGTCGCAGAGCGGCTGCGCGAGGCCGCGAGCGAAGGGCGGCTGATGATCGAGGAGCTCGAGCAGCGCGTCGATCGAGCGCTGAGGGCACGCACCTACGGCGAGCTCGAAGTGCTGATCGCCGACCTGCCCGGACCGCGGCTGCTGAGCCGCACGCGCCGCCGCCGCCGGCGCGTCCCTCTGGTGCCGGCCCTTGGCCTGGTCGTCGGCGTCGTACTGCTCGCCCCGCTCGTGCTTGCGAGCATCGCCCTGATGGTGCAGCTCGCGCTCGGCGTGCTGGTCGTGTGGTGGATCTGGGCGGGCGTGGCGTGGCTGTTCTTCGGACGCGTCCTTCACCGGCGCCGCGCCGCCTACTGGCATCACGCCTACTGGCGCCGCCCCGTTCCCGGCCTCGGACCGCGCGCGTGCCAGGGGCAATGGCACGCACAGTGGGATCCCCGCCGGCGGGCATAGACTCCCCGCCATGGCGCTGATCCACACCTGCTACCGCATCACCGACGTCGATCGCTCGGTCGCCTTCTACGAAGCCCTCGGCTTCCAAGAGGTGGGGCGGCTACCGATCAAAGACGAGGCGGTGAACGTCTTCATGAACCAGCCAGGCGACGGCGACATGCCGCGCCTGGAGCTGACCTACAACTTCGGCGTCGAGAGCTACGAGCTCGGCAGCGGCTACGGGCACATCGCGATCACGACCGACGACATCCACGGTGCACTCGCGAAGCTCGCCGAGCAGGGCATCGAGCCCGAGAAGCCGCCTTACTCGGTCCGCGAGGGCGGCTCGTTGCTCGCGTTCGTCAGAGATCCCGACGGCTATCGCATCGAGATATTGGAGATGCCCGACAGCTGACAGGGAGCCCGGCCGTGTCGCGCATGCCGGGGTCGGCCTCGATCGCAACAGCGGCCTCGTGGCTCCGCGATACTCGCGTGGAGATGTCGCGAGACAAAGTGGACGTTGCCAAGCGAGTGGTTGATGCCTACAACCGCCGCGACGTCGATGGCTTGTTCGCCGAGCTCGCGACCCCCGACTTCGAGTGGTACCCGGGGATCGTCCGGGCCCTCGATGGTGGTGGCTACTGCGGACGCGAGGGCGCCGAGCAGTTCGCCGCCGACACCAGCGAAAACTGGGCGGAGCTCCAAATCATCGCCGAGGAGTTTCGCGATCTCGGCGACCGGGCGCTTGTGCTCGGAAGGCTCAAGGGACGCGGGAAGGGCAGCGGCGTCCCGGTCGAGCAGCCGTTTGCGACGGTCCTCGATTTTCGCGGCGACAGGATCTGCCGCTCCCGGGTGTTCCTCGATCGTGCCGAAGGTCTGCGGGCCGCGGGACTGTCCGAATAGGCGCCGCACACCCGAGCTCTGGAAGACCCCTGCCAGCCCTGGACCGACCGGGGTGCACATGAGTTGCAAACCGGACGGGATCCCGACGGGTACAGGGTCGAGATTTTGGAGATGAGCGGTTGGCGCTCTACCTGGCCCCGGCGCGCAATAAGCGCGCAGGCTCACGGTTCCTCGGCGCTGTCCGCCACAAGGCGAGCCACGCCGCTCGATGCGGAGCTGACCGAACTAGTCGCCGAAGACTTCCTCGTCGTATGACGTCGCGGCGCTCAGCCGCCGACGCGGAGCGCGCATCGCCCTTCCGACGCGCGGGCGCCCGCGGCGCTCGCGGTCGCTCGGGCCGAGCCGCCGCTCGGCGTCCTCGATACCCCAGGCGAGCCGCTCGAGGAGCTGGCCGGCGCCCTCGGGTGTCTCGACGTGGCTGAGGTCGACGTGGCGTTCATCGACGAGCGTCCTCTTACCGTCGTCGCTCGTTACCAAAATGCGAGCCATGTTCGGCTCCTCCCTGATGGATGGCCGGCTGTCCCCCCGGTAGATGGCCAATGGATCCCTGGTATGCGACCTGTGAGGCCGCATACCCAGTGTGGCCCCTCCGAACCCCCGATCGACACTTCTGCGATCTGAAACCGCAATTTGCGTCGTAATCCGTCGATGTCCCGACGGCTATCGTGAGATCATCGAGGGCCCGAAGGTGGAGGAGACTCAGGGCTAGCGAGCCAGGGCGACGCGACGAGTTCTCGTCGGCGGGCCTGAGCTGCGGATCGAACACCAGGTCCATCCATGGCGAACGAGACCATCACCGTCGGAGCGCTGAGCGTCCGTTTCCTGGTCGAGGCGGCGGACTCGAACGGGTCTGCGTCGGTTTTCGAGTGCTTTGTCCCGGCGAACGCGAGAATGCCGGCGGCGCACAGCCACGACGGCTTCGAGGAGACGATCTACGGGCTCGAAGGCGTCTCGACGTGGACGATCGACGGAGAGACGGTCGAGATCGGCCCAGGCGAGGCGGTCTGCGTGTCGCGGGGGCAGATCCACGGGTTTGACAACCGCGGCAGCGACGAGGCGAAGTTCGTCGCGATCGCGACCCCCGCCGTCTTCGGGTCTTCCTACTTCCGCGAGGTCGGCGAGGTGATCGCCGCTTCGTCCGGCGGGCCGCCGGATCTGGGCGCGATCGGCGAGGTGATGCGCCGCCACGGCCTGACGCCGGCCCCGCCGGGAGCCCCGTGAGCGCGACGGGCCACCTCGACCGTTGCGTGCGACGAGCTACCGGCGCTCGACGAGCGCCTTGAAGTTCTGGAGAGCTTCTTCGAGGCTCTTCGCATTCAGGCGCTTGACGAACAGCCCGTCAGCGAGCTTTCCGAACGGGCCGCCCGCCAGCGCGTAGTCGAACGTCGTCGTCAGGCGCGTCCCGTCGCCGTCCGGAGTGAGCTCCCAGCGAGCGCGCCCCGACAGCGCTCCGTCCATCTGAAGAAGCTGGAGCTTGCCCGGCTGGTACTCGAGAACGGTCTCGGTGATCGGCATCGACAGCCCCGCCGACTTCACCTTGAAGCTGACCTTGCCGCCGTCTTCGGGGAAGGGAGCGGTGATCTCGAGCTGCGTCATGCCCGGATACCAATCCGGCCAGCGGCTTGCATCGCTCAGGAGCGCCATCGCCTCCTCGCCCGAGGCCTTGATCTGGACACTGCGTTGCACGACCGCCATCGTGGATCTCCCCGCTCGCTCGCCGCGCGCCATTCCGCGGCGGCCCGAAGTCTATGTCCTTCCCGCCGCTCGCACCCCGGTGGTATGGTCGGCCGACCAGGCCCGGCGGGACGCCGCCGGACTGCGACGGAAAGGGGAAACATGGCCGATCGAGTGCTGTTCATCGGTTGGAGCACGCCCGTGCGGGGACGCGAGGAGCGCGGCCTCGAGGTTTTCAACGAAACCATCGGGCTCTACGGCCGGCTGCAGCAAGAGGGCCGCATCGAGAGGTTCGACGTCGTCCTCCTGGAGCCGGCCGGCGAGCTCGGTGGCTACTTCGAGCTTCACGGCTCGGCCCAGCAGCTCGCGGCTGTCCGCGAAGACGAGGAGTTCCAGCGGAGCACGATCGAGGCAAGCCTGATCGTCGACGGACTGCGTCAGATCGAAGGGGTCACCAACGACGAGATCGCGCGCCAGATGGAGCTGTACCGCGACAGCATCGCTCGCGTTCCGCAGGCATCCTGACCAACCTCGACCCGCTCGCAGGTGCCTCGCGGGAGCGGGGCACCGGGCGGTGATCGGTTCTTCCGCCGCCACGGGGGTGACGATGTGCTCCCCGATGAGCGCCGGCCCCCCAGAGGATCCGATCGGCCGTCACGTCGCGTTGGTCGCCGCTCGGAGCGAGGACGCGACCCGCAGGCTCGGCGAGGCGATCGCCGGGCGCTGCTGGCCGGGCATGGGCGACCGGACCGTGCCGGTGGCGCTCGAGTGGGTTCGCCGGTGGGGTCCCGGACGGATCACCCCGGCGCTGCCCGCGTGCTCCTGCCAGGCCGGGCGCTGCCCGGTCTGCAACTGACCCGACCGCGAGGCCCGGCGTCGAGGCCGCCGCAGGCCGGGAGCGTCAGGCGCTCGGAGCGCTCGCCTCGGCCGGCGCGTGCTCGCGCGCCCAGTCCACGATGTTGCCCGAGCCGGTGATCACGGTGCCGTCGTCGAGCACGAGGATCGGCACGGAGCGCTGGCCGCTGAGCTTCTCGATCTCGGCGCGGTCCTTCGCGCGCGAGGGCCACGTCCAGAACTTCAGCGTGCCGCCGTTGACCCTCTTCATTTCGTAGGTATGCCCCGCCTTGTCGAGCGCGATCGCGGCGCGTCCGCACGGGTGAGCGAGCGGGCCTGGCAGTTCGCCGAACGACGTCCCGTCGGCACAGGTGTAGAGCACCACGGGCGCGATCCTACTCCTCGCGAGGCGGCGGGGGCCCGAGATCCAGCCAGCAGCCGTGCCAGCGGTAGCCTTGTTCGCCAAGCCATGCCAGACACCGGCAAGATCGCCCAGAACCTCGAGCGCTTCGCGATCGCGATCGCCGCGCACGACCGCGAGAACCCCACTCACACCGCCTACGGCATCGGGCTCTCGCACTTCGACATGGAGCGGCTCGGCTTCGACGAGGGCGAGGAGGTGCTGCCGGGCATCACGATCCAGTGCGACGCCGGCGTCAGTGGCAACTTCCGCGTGCTCTGCGACGGAGAGCACGACGAGGAGCTGACCGAGGCCGAGGAGGAGGCGGTCGAGGCGATCGCAACCCACTCGGTGCCGAGCGCCGCGCCGGACGGCGAGCGCACGCGCGAAATCTGAACGCCTAGACGGCTGGCGGCTCGATCCCTGCGCGCGCGGCGATGATCGCGACGAGCCGGTCGATCGTCGGGCACGCGAGCCCATGGCGCGCCGCCGCACGCAACACCGAGCCGGGGATCGCGTCGAGCTCGGGCTCGCGCCCGGCGGCGATGTCACGCTGCATCGAGCTGCCGAGCGTCGCGTGGGCGCGCTCGAGCTCGGCGATCGCGCCGGCGGCGTCCACGTCGGCGCCCTCCGCGCGCCCCGCGGCCGCCGCCTCCTCCATCGCGCCGACGAGGTCCGCGCGGAGCTCCGGCGTCGAGCGGATCTCGCCGAGCAGCTTGTCGTAGGCGCTCGTCGTGCAGGCGAGCGCGTTGAGCCGCACGAGCTTCGACCACATCACGTCGGCTTCGGAGTCGAGCACGCGCGCGGGTACGCCGGCGCCGTCCAGCGCCAGCGCCAGCCGCGCCATCGGCGCGGCCATCGCGGGCGTCGCGCTCGCCATGTTGACGAGCAGGAACGGGCTCGTGTGGACCACCACGCCCGGCGCCGGGCGGTCCGCCTCGACCCGGATCGCCCCCGCCAGCACCGTGTCCGAGGCGAACGTACGGCGGAGCACCGCGAGGTGGTCGAGGCCGTTGAGCAGCGGCAGGACCATCGCGGGCTCGGCGTCGATCCGCTCGAGCGCCGCCTCGAGGCCGCCGAACTTCGTCGCCACGATCAGCGCCTCGACGGGCTCGAGCAGGCGCTCGACCGCTCGCGGGTGCGCGACGAAGTCGCCGAGCGTGACGCTGCTGACGCGCAGACCCTGCTCGGCGATCACCGCCGCGGTCTGCTCGCGCGCGACGACGATGACCTCATGACCCGCGCGATCCAGCGCCCCCGCCAGCAGGCCGCCCACGCCGCCGGGACCGAGCACCGCGATCCTCACGGACGCGCCTCGAGCAGCACGCCGGGGTTCATCACGCCCGCCGGGTCGAGCGCGCCCTTCGCGGCGCGCAGCGCGTGCGCGAAGGGCTCCGGGCGCTGGCGCTCATACCAGGGACGGTGGTCGCGGCCGACCGCGTGGTGGTGGGTGATCGTCGCACCCTGCTCGATCAGCACGTCCGAGACAGCCCGCTTGACCGCGCCCCACTGATCGAGCTCCTGTCCGCGCCGGGCGGGCGCCAGCACCGTGAAGTAGGGCGCGGGCCCGTCCGGGTACACGTGGGTGAAGCGGCAATGGACGCGCCCCTCCGCGCCGCAGACCTCGCGCACCGTCTCGCGCGCGGTCTCCATCACGAGCTCGTGAAAGCGCGGGAACCGCTCCCAGGTGATCGCGGTCTCGAAGGTCTCGCTGATGACGCCGAGCGCGACGAGCTGGTCGCGCAGGTAGGGAGCCCCCAGGAACGCGCTGCGCCATGCCCCGACGGCGTCCTCGCCGCCGTCGCCGCGCCTGCCGCTGCGGGCGCCGCCATGCTCGGCGCAGATCTCCAGAGCACGCGCGAGCTGGCCCTCGACGGGATGGTCCGTTGACTCGAAGCCGAGGACGAGCAGCGCCTGGCTGCCGTCGCCGGCAAGCGTCAGCTCAGCCTCGCCGGCGTCGAGCAGGCGGCAGTTGGACGGGTTCAGCCCCGACTGCGAGAGCGCCCGTACACATTCGGCGCCCGCGATGAAGTCGTCGAAGCCGACGCCGGCCGAGGCGCGGTGGCCCGGTCGGGGCTGGACGCGCACCCAGGCGCTCGTGATCACGCCGAGGATCCCCTCCGAGCCCGCGAGCAGCCGGTCGGGGCTCGGCCCTGCGCCTGACCCCGGGACCCGGCGCGACTCCCACACTCCCGACGGCGTGATCGCCCGCGCCGACTCCAGGAAGTCCTCGATGTGAGTCCAGACCGTCGCGAAGTGCCCGCCGGCCCGCGTCGCGATCCAGCCGCCCAAGGTCGAGTACTCGAACGACTGCGGGAAGTGGCGCAGCGTCAGCCCATGGCCGGCGAGCGCCGCCTCGAGCGCGGGCCCGCTCGCCCCGGCGCCGATTCGCGCCGAGCGCGAGACCTCGTCGAGCTCGATCAGGCCGTCCAGCGCGGCGAGGTCGATCGAGATCGCCCCGTTCTGCGATGGTCCGGGCTCGGGCGTGATGCCGCCGACGACCGACGTGCCGCCGCCATAGGGGATCGCCGCGACCGCCTCGGCCGAGCACCATTCGAGCAGCCGCTCTACGTCGCTCTCCTCGCGGGGCCGCGCGACGAAGTCCGGCGCGCTCTCGAAGCGGCCGCGGAAGCCACGCACCACGTCGGCGTAGGACTTGCCGAGCGCGTGCGATGCGCGGGAGTGCGCGTCGTCGGCGCAGATCTCCTGGAGCGAGCGCGGGATCTCCAGCCGCGGCGCCGGGAGCGTGGCCTCGGACAGCGCCACCGGCTCCTCGGGCTCGCCGAGCTCGATCGCGAGCCGCTCGCCGAGGAACGGCGCCGCCGCGCGCACCTGCCCCGCGGTCGGCTGCTGATCCTCGAAGCCCCAACCCCAATGCTTGCGCCGCCGCCCGTGCACGGCCGCGAGTCTATGCTCCGCGCTGTGAGCGAGACCGCCGAGCAGAGCAGCTACACGCCCGAGGTCCTCGCCCGCGGCCCGTGGCAGCTGGAGCAGATCAGCGCGCGGTGGCTGGATCGGCCCTACGAGCCCTCGGCCAAGCTGAGCGAGGCCGCCGACGATGCGATCCGCGCCCTGCAGGACCGCGGATCGCCGAGTCACGACGGCCTCGCGGCGCGCCTTGTCGACTACAGCCAGGACGCTGAGGGGATCTCGATCGAGCTGCAGCCGTTGCGCTGGGCCCTGCGACTCGTCCCCGGCGACGCCTCCCAGAGCATGGCCGCGCTCTGCGTGACGCGCTCGGCCGACGGGCGCTGGCTGGCGGGGCGCCGCGCCCCGTGGGTGTCCTCCTGGGCGGGCCGCTGGGCGCTCGGCGCGGGCGGCGCGGTCGACGTCGGCGAGAGCCCCGCCGACACACTGGTGCGCGAGCTCGCGGAGGAGTGGGCGGTCGCGCCGGAGCGCGTCCTCGGCGAGGCCCTGTTGTGCCTGCCGCACAAGCTCGTGATGTTCGTGGGCCAGGCGTGGCTGGCGGAGGGAGCCGACGAGCGCATCAGCCCCGACCACGAGCACGATGCCTTCGCGTGGTGGCCGGCCGACATCGACGCGTGGCCGGCCGAGGCCGGCGACGTGCTGCCCAGGATGGCGCGCTGGCTGTCGATGTGAACGAGCGCCGGGCGGGCGTCGGGCCGCTCACGTTCACGCGCCTGCGGGCGCTGTCGTTCACCCACTCGTGCGTCTATCTGGCGCTGCTGATCTGCGCTTTCGCGCTGGGCGGGCCGCAGCCGGAGACGTTCGTCCTCGGCCTGACACACGGCCTGATGTGGATCGGGATGTCGCTCGCCTGTCTGGCCGCGGCACGGCTGCGGATCGTGTCCCTGCGCCTGGCCGTGGCGGTGGTCGTGCTGGGCGGCATCGGGCCGTTCTTCGGCTCCTATGAGTTCGTCCGGGAGGGCCGCAGAGAGCCGCGGCCGGGGTCGCCGTCCGGCCCGGCCGCGGGAGGCTGAGCGCCCGGCGCAGCGGGTGATCGCCCTGTAAAACAGGTGCAATTGCATGCGCTCCACCGTCTGACGCGGAACGCTAGAGTGGTAGATCGATGGCCACTGACACGACGACCCAGCAGATCGTGGACGTCGTGACCCCCGCGGCGGGAGAGTCGGTCACCGAGGGAACAATCCTCGAATGGCATGTCAAGGTCGGCGAGACGATCAAGGCCGATGAGACGATCGTCGAGATCTCGACCGACAAGGTCGACGTCGAGCTCCCCTCGCCGGCCACCGGCACCGTCAGCGAGATCCTCGTCGCCGAGGGCGACACCGTCACCGTCGGCCAGGTGATCGCGCGGATCGCCGTGGGCAACGGCGGCCTCCTCGCCGCCGACTCGCCGGCGCCGCCGACGCAGGCGCGCCCCCCGGAGGTGCCCGAGCGCACCGAAGGCAACGGCAGCTCGTCCGGGGCCCCTGCACAAGCGCCTCCCGTTGCCCCCTCCACGGCCCAGCTCGTCGACGTCGTGACCCCAGCCGCGGGCGAGTCGGTCACCGAGGGCACGATCCTCGAATGGCAAAAGAAGGTCGGCGAGGCGATCGACGCCGATGAGACGATCGTCGAGATCTCGACCGACAAGGTCGACGTCGAGCTCCCCTCGCCGGCCAGCGGAACCATCGCAGAGCTGCTCGTCGCCGAGGGCGACACCGTCACCGTCGGCCAGGTGATCGCGCGGATCGCCGTGGGCGAGGCCGCACAGCCCCCCGCCGCTGCGCAGGAGCTCTCGGCTCCGCCCGCCAACGGCACCTCGGCGCCCGAGGCCGAGCCGCCCGCCGCGGCAGCGGCTGGCGAGGGCACCCGCGTCTCGCCCGTCGCGGCGCGTGCCGCGGCCGCCGAGGGCGTCGACCTCACAAGCGTCTCGGGCAGCGGGCGCGAAGGACGGATCACGAAGTCCGACGTGCTGGATGCAGCGAGCGGCAACGGCGCCACAACGGCACCGGCAGCGCCCGGCGCCGAGGCGCAGCCGATGCGCGGCGGCGCGGCGGCGCTCGCGCGGTACATGGGGCAGTCGCTCACGATCCCGACCGCCACCAGCTTCCGGACGATCACCGTCACGACCCTCGACGGGCGCCGCCAGCAGCTCAAGGCCGGCCCCCGAAAGGTCTCCTTCACGCATCTGATCGCGTACGCGATCGCGCGGGCGGGGGAGCAGATGCCGGTCATGGCCGACCACTTCGAGGAGATCGACGGCAAGCCGAACCGGATCGTCGACGGCCAGGTCAACCTCGGGCTCGCGGTCGACGTCGAGAAGAAGGACGGCTCGCGGACGCTGATGGTGCCGGTGATCTCCAACGCTGGCAGGCTCGGCTTCGGCGCCTTCCTCGACGCCTACGACGCGCTGGTCGAGAAGGCGCGCACCAACACGCTCTCCGCCGACGATCTCGTCGGCGCCAACATCACGCTGACGAACCCCGGCGGCATCGGCACGATCGCCTCGGTGCCAAGGCTGATGACCGGGTCGGGCACGATCGTCGCGACCGGGTCGATCGCCTACCCGCCGGGCCTCGCGACCGTCGGTCAGACGATCGGCGCCGAGAAGGTCATGACGATGACCTCGACCTACGACCACCGCGTCATCCAGGGCGCGGAGTCGGGGCGCTTCCTGGCCCTCATCGAGGAGCACCTCCAGGGCGAGCACGGCTTCTACGAGGCGGTCTTCGCGGACCTCGGCGTCGAGCTCGGCCCGGCGCCCACACGGCCGGCGCCGGCAACGGCGGCGGCCGCGCCGGCCGATGCCGCCGCCGCTCCGGCCGGCGAGGAAACGCTGCAGGCCGTGCAGGCGGCCACCACATATGTCGGGCGCGTACGCGCTCACGGTCATCTGGCCGCGCGCCTGGACCCGCTCGGCTCGGAACCCGAGGGCGACCCGGGCCTCGACCCGGAAGCGCTCGGCCTCACCCCCGAGCTCCAGGCGCGGATCCCCGCACACCTCTTCCAGATGTATGTACCAGGGGCCACGCTGGCGGATGCCCTTCCGCACCTGCGCGAGACCTACTGCGGCACGATCGCCTACGAGATCGAGCACATCGCCTCGCACCGCCAGCGCGTCTGGCTGCGCGAGCACATCGAGTCGGGGACCTTCCGCCACGAGCTGACCAACGAGGAGCGCCGCACGCTGCTCAAGCGGCTGGTCGAGGTCGACGCGCTCGAGCGCTTCATGCACAAGGCCTACCTCGGCCAGCACCAGTTCTCGATCGAGGGGCTCGACATGACCGTGCCGATGCTCGACGAGCTGATCCAGCTCTCGGCCGCCCACGGCGGCCAGGAGGTCGTCGTCGGGATGGCACACCGCGGGCGGCTGAACGTGCTCGCGCACAACCTCGGCCGCGCCTACGACACGATCTTCGCCGAGTTCGAGGGCGCCTCGACGCTCGAGGTCGTGACCACGATCCCGCAGGGCGGCACCGGCGACGTGAAGTACCACCACGGCACGCAGGGCACCTACCAGCTCCCGGATGGCGGCGCGATCCGCGTCAACCTCGAGTCCAACCCGAGCCATCTGGAGTTCGTCTCCGCCGTCGTCGAGGGGGCCACGCGCGCCGCGCAGACCTCGCGCCGCGGGCCGCACGCCCACCAGGACACCAACTCAGCCGTGCCGGTCGTGATCCACGGCGACGCCTCGTTCCCGGCCCAGGGCATCGTGCCCGAGACGCTCAACCTGCAGGCGCTCGACGGCTACAAGGTCGGAGGCACCGTCCACCTGATCATGAACAACCAGGTCGGGTTCACGACCGACCCGGACGACGCGCGCTCGACCCGCTGGGCCTCCGACCTCGCGAAGGGCTTCGACGTGCCGATCATCCACGTCAACGCCGACGACGTGCCCGCCTGCATCAGCGCGGTGCGGCTGGCGTTCGCGTTCCGGCAGGAGTTCGGCCACGACGTGCTGATCGATCTGATCGGCTACCGGCGCTTCGGCCACAACGAGTCGGATGAGCCCGCCTACACGCAGCCCGAGGTCTACGCGAAGATCAAGAACAAGAAACGCGTCGCGGAAATCTGGGGCGAACGGCTCGTATCCGAAGGCGTCGTCTCCCAGGAGGAGGTCGAAAAGCAGGCCCAGGAGGTCTGGGACAACCTCACGCTCCTGCACCAGCGGCTGAAGTCGAAGATCGCCGAGGTCGCCGAGCACGGCGGCGAGCACTCGACCGGCGAGTACCAGCTCGACCGCTCGCCGAGCCCCGACGTCGAGACGGCTGTGCCCGCAGGGCGCCTGCGCGAGCTCGGCGAGCAGCTCCTGCGCGTGCCCGAGGGCTTCACCGTTCACCCGAAGCTCGTCAAAGTGCTCGACCGCCGTCGCGAGGCACTCGCTGCGGACGTCTCCGAGCACCTGATCGACTGGGCGCACGCGGAGGCGCTCGCGTTCTCATCGCTGCTCACCGAGGGGACGCCCCTGCGGCTCACCGGCCAGGACACCGAGCGCGGCACGTTCAGCCAGCGCCACATGGTGCTGCACGACGCCAAGACCGGGCAGACGGTATGCCCGATCCAGAACCTGCCCGACGCGCTCGCGCCGCTCGAGCTTCACAACAGCCCGCTGTCCGAGCTCGCGTGCATGGGCTTCGAGTACGGCTACAGCCAGGAGGCGCCCGAGACGCTCGTGCTCTGGGAGGCGCAGTTCGGTGACTTCGTCAACGCCGCGCAGGTGATCATCGACCAGTTCATCGTCTCCGGCCTGGCGAAGTGGGGCCAGACCTCGCGGCTGACGCTGCTCCTTCCCCACGGATACGAGGGCGCCGGCCCTGAGCACTCATCGGCGCGTCTCGAGCGCTTCCTCGCCCTCGCCGCCGAGGGCAACATCCGCGTCGCGAGCCCGACCACGCCGGCCCAGTACTTCCACCTGCTGCGCCGCCAGGCGCGGATCGCCAAGCAGCGCCCGCTCGTCGTGATGACGCCGAAGTCGCTGCTGCGCCTGCCGCAGGCGGCGAGCGCGATCACGGAGATGGCCGAGGGCACGAGCTTCCACCCCGTCCTGGCTGAGCCGGGCGTGGCGGACGAGCAGGTCACGCGGCTCGTGCTATGCACGGGCAAGATCTACTACGACCTCGTCGGGCACCCCGAGCGCGCTGCGCACACGGGCCTCGCGGTCGCGCGCGTCGAGCTGCTGTACCCGTTCCCCGAAGGCCAGATCCTCGAGCTG